>JBIIKO010000011.1:0-126477 GCA_044233125.1 Luteolibacter sp.
GGAGCGACGGTGATAGAATACGACGGCTTTGACTGGAAAATCAGCTACACGGCCAATTCCACGACCAACAGCTTCACCGGTGGTAACGACATCGCGCTCATGGCCATCCCTGAGCCGAAAGCCGCACTGCTCGGGGGTCTCGGCCTGCTGCTCCTGCTGCGCCGCCGCAGATAAGGCTGACACTCGAAGGACCGAAAGGACCGAAAAATGGACCGCGCGAGTCCACTCGCGCTTTGAGAAAGTCGATGGTCGCGCTTTGAGAAAGTCGGTGGTTGCTGTGTTGATTAAAGCGCGAGTGGACTCGCGCGGTCCTTGGACTCGTGCGGTCCTTTTTCCATGGGTTCCAAATGGTATGTGCTTACGGTTGATCTTGCATATTGGCGCGTATTTCCTGAGGCTCCCCAGCGTTGATGTCTGAGTCTGAGTCATTAGAGACCTTGTTGTTGGTGGATCCTGAGCTGGAATTTCTGGATTGGTCCACCAAGCACTTGGCTGCAAAGGGATTGAGAATTTTGCGGTGTGATGATGCGGGTAAGGCGATCAAAGTCATCGAAAAGACCCAGGTCAGCGTGGTGGTTGCGGCCATCTCCTTGCAGCCGTTTGACGGTATGGAGTTATTGGGACGGATCCGCTTGCAGAGTCCGGATACCTTGGTGATTTTGACGACGGGATTTCCGACCACCGGTCAGATCATTGAGGCGACCCAAAAGGGTGCCCATGATGTCTTGCGGAAAGAATCGCTATCATTTGAGTTGAGGCCAGTGGTGGAATCTGCCCTGCAGATTGTGGAGGACAGGCGGGGAGCGGCGGGGCCGGCGGCTGAGGTACCAAGCCAGGATGGGCGGGTGAAAATTATTGGCGTTTCACGGGCATTGCAGGATGTATTTAAATTGGTGGGAAGAGTCGCTAGATCGGATGCGCCGGTTTTGATTTCCGGCGAGAGCGGCACCGGCAAGGAACTGGTCGCCAAAGCGGTGCACGAATACAGCCCGCGCCGCCAGAAGGAAATGATCACCATTAACTGCGGCGCGATTCCTGAAAATCTGTTAGAGAGTGAGTTGTTCGGTCACGAAAAGGGTTCTTTCACGGGCGCGATCGCCAAGCGCGCGGGCCGTTTTGAGCAAGCCGACGGCAGCACGCTGTTTCTCGATGAGATCGGTGATATGCCGCTTTCGATCCAAGTGAAATTGCTGCGTGTGTTGCAAGATGGAACATTTTCAAGAGTGGGTTCCAATGAGGTTTTGAAGACCGATGTCCGGATTGTTGCGGCGACACATAAGAATCTTGCCGCAGAAGTTTCTGCGGGCCGTTTTCGGGAGGATTTGTTTTACCGGCTCAACGTGGTTGAGTTACGTATTCCGCCTTTGCGTGAGAGGCCGGAGGATATACCTTTATTGGCGGAGTATTTCCTGCAGCGGATTACGAGAAAGAACGGCATGGCACGAATCCGTATTTCCGCAGAAGCCAGCGCTTCGTTGGCGAGTCATCATTGGCCGGGGAATGTGCGTGAGTTGGAAAACACGATGGCTCGGGCTTGTGCTCTGGCTTCTTCACAAATCTTGCTTCCTGCCGATATCCCCTTGGCTTCAGCTCCTGCCAAGGCATCCGCTATGGCGCAGGGTTTGGATATGTTGATCAATTCAGCGCCATCGGACACGCCGATGTTGGAATGGTTTTCCAAACAGCTTGTGGGAAGACTGTTAGACCGCACGGGAGGTGATTTAAAAGATGCCGCGGCGTTGCTCGGAATAGAGCTCGCGGAGATGAAGCGGATTTTGTCGAAATAGTCAGGGACGCGTGTCTCTACGCGTCCATATCTGGCGGCGGTTATAACAGAAAGGGACCGATGGGGTATTATGCACCGTTAGATATGGACGTCTGAGGACAGACGTCCCTGCCTGAGATAAATCGCGTCGCACGGGCAGGGACGCGTGTCTCTACGCGTCCATATCTCGCGGCGGTTATGACGGAAAGGGGCCGATGGGATATTGCGTGGTGTTAGATATGGACGTCTGGGGACAGATGTCCCTGCCTGAGATAAATCGCGGCGTATATAATATTTACCAACCCTTGGTTCCATCTCCTCTTAAGACGTGTGACCATTTTTCATAACTATTCACGTGTCCTGCGCGCACTGGATTTTCTCGGATATAATTCCACTTATCCAACATATCATTTTCGCTGCGTATTCTGTGATCAAAGTAATCTCGTTGCCAATCTATATCAAAGGCTCTTGCTGTGTATCGCTTCCAACTTTTAATAACTTTTCCCATGCCTAATCCTTGATCATTATTGAAACATAGAAGTGCGTGTAGATGATCTGGCATCAATAAAGTCAGAGATATATGCCACTTGCCAAGTTCTTGATAATGCCAAAAAGAATCGAGTAAGCCTCTTGATGTCTCATCAAGGGTAAGTTTGGTTCTGCGACGATTTTGGCAATTAATGGTAATAAAGAATATAGCGTTTTCGGGAACCCATGGAGGAGGTCTATGAAAGTCTGATCGTGATTTGCGTATGGAAAATTCAGGGGGCATAGGCATGAAAATCTTTGTTAGAGGCGAGAATGAGCAAGCAAAATATCTGGTAAATCGCGGCGTAATGGGCAGCCCCGACTTATCGGGGCTACGCGTCCGTATTTCGTGGTGTATGGGCAGGGACGCGTGTCTCTACGCGTCCGTATTTTGTGGCGGTTATGACGGAAAGACGCCGATGGGATATATTGCGCCGTTAGATATGGACGTCTGAGGACAGACGTCCCTGCCTGAGTTAAATCGCGTCGCACGGGCAGGGACGCGTGTCTCTACGCGTCCGTATCTTCCGGTGGTTATGACGGAAAGGGACCGATGGGGTATTATGCACCGTTAGATATGGACGTCTGGGGACAGACGTCCCTGCCTGAGATAAATCGCGGCGCACGGGCGTCCGTATTTTGTGGCGGTTATGACGAAAAGGGACCGATGGGGTATTGCGTGCCGTTAGATATGGACGTCTGGGGACAGACGTCCATACCTATCTTTGGAAAAATACCACGCGACCATCAAGGTTAGGAGAAGGATGAGAATCCATAACCGGATGAGCGGATCTGGGGTGGTATGGATTTTGAGTGAGGCAGCGTTGGAAAACGATTCGAGTTCGGCGGGTGCTGCTTTACTGAGATCGGCCTCGCGCGTATCTGCGAAATGGGTGGCGGCTTCTAGCAAAACGGTCTCGCCTTGTTTCATCGTGATAAAGCCAGGGGAGGCTGGGGCGAAACCCGCTGCGGGAGGTGCGAAAGGATTTCCCGAAGGGTCGGTGGCATGGACTTCGAGAGCGAAATCGGGACTGCTGGTGATTCGGATGGGTTGGCTGGTTTCCAAATTCAGCTTCTGAGGTGCGATTTTCTTTTCGCGTAGGGTTTCGGCAAAGCGGTGCAGCAGTATAATGAAGGCGGCTTGTTGAGTGGCATTGGAGAGGCGCAGATCGAAATTGAAGCAGAGGATGGATTTTCCGTTTTCCTCGCGCAGGAATATGAGTGGACGTTTTTCCTGCCAGAGTAGGACCTTGTCGCTGGGGTTACGCGGGAGTTGCAGCGTTTCCCGGACTAGTAAAGCCTGCCAGTTGATCCCGTCCATGAGTGGATGGGCCTCGGCAAGAATGCCACCGCTCAGATATTTTCCGGCAGAACTGGGATCTTCCACGAACAGGATCGCATGACTTTGAGGGAGAACAGGGTCGAGTGGGTCATAGGAGGTGATGAAGAGATCGGATTCTGCCGCGTCGTTGCTCTGGCTGGTGGAGGCAAGCGAGCGTAGCAGTTTTTCGGACAAGTCCTTGAAGGCCGGTGAGGTGGCGGCGAAGAGTTTGAGCTCCTTAGGTTGGGGAGCGATCATGGGAAGGACATCATCCAACCCAAATTCATCAGCGCTGAGCTCGAGACGCACCTGCCGTGAACCCTCAGGAAAGGCGGCTTGGAGAGTAGTGAAAGCACCGGGCTTGATCTCGAATTCTTTCGGCTCTGACTTTCCGTTTTCCGCGACCAAGGACCATGACCGTTTGGCAGGTGATCTGCCGTAATTTTTAATGATCGCGCGGAAAATCAGGGAGCCTTCTTTTTGCTCGAAGGAAACACCGGTGAAGCCGACGTTTTCGATGGGGCGGCCTACGGAAATGAGGCGCGACTCGTAGGGTAATTTTTCCAATGGAGTATCGGTCAGGTAGATGACGATTCCTTCGTTCGATACAATGGAACGGGCGAGACGGAGGGTGTATGATGGATCGGTGACGCCGGCGGTTGGGGTAAATTTCTCCAAAGCCGCGAGCATTTCATCGGCTGATTCACCGGCGTAGATACGGTCGGTTCCGGGTAATGCGGAAAGCAGGGTGATTTCCATTTTCGAGGCGCTGCCTTGAAGCTCCGGGAGTTTACTTTTGAGTGTGGCGATGGCGTCATTTTTGAAAACCTGCATGGAGGCGGAGGCATCCATGACCACGGCGATGCGCTGGACGGAGTTTTCTTTTTGGAAACGTGGTTCGGAAAGAAGCCAGGCGATGAGAAGCACCGCTAAAATCTGCATCCACAACGGCACAGAGGGAATAAGTCTCTCGAAGCGGCGACCGGAGACGGCCTCACGCTGGGTTCGCTCTAACAGAAAAAGCGTGGAGATCGGAAGGGTGATCGATTTCCGTTGGAGGAAATGGATCGTCAGGATCGCGGGAATCGCGAGCAATGACAGGAGACCGAGAGGATTGGCGAACACGATTTCAATGGTGAAGAGTGAAGAATGAAAAGTGAAGGGTGATTTTCAATGTGCGTGGGCGCTTTGCGGTTCAAAACGAAATATTGATCCCTGCGATCAAATGAGGAATATGGAGAGAGCTTTTGTTTTGAAAATCCTTCTCAAACTTACGGAAATCAGGAAATCGTTTGGTGCGGTCAAGGCGCTCAAAGGGGTTTCGTTTGAGTTGAGGGCAGGTGAGGTGCATGCGTTGTTGGGTGAAAACGGGGCTGGGAAATCGACCCTGATCAAAGTCATGACGGGCGCGCATCGGCCGGACGGGGGGGTTATGGAATTGGGCGGTGAGGAGGTTTCGGGCCTGACCCCAGTGCGGGCACAGGAATTGGGGATTGCGTGTATTTATCAGCAGCCGGCGTTGTTTCCGGATCTCAGTGTGATGGAAAACATCGGGCTACGTTTGGAAAAAGTGGGGATTTTTCATCGGGTAAAATGGGCGATGTGGCGTAGAAGGGCGCAAGAACTCCTGGGGCAGATTGGCGCGGAGATTTCACCCGAGGCGGAAGTGCGCTCGCTATCGATGCCGGAGCAGCAGTTGGTGGAGATTGCCTGTGCATTGGGTTCGGGGGCACGGATCGTGATCATGGATGAGCCGACCGCATCGCTGACTCAGAAAGAACAGCACTTGCTTTTCCAAGTGGTCAGGAACTTGCGTGCCAAGGGGGTGGGGGTGGTTTACATCTCGCATCGGTTGGAGGAGATTTTTGCGCTGGCGGATCGGGTGACCGTGTTGCGGGATGGCGAGAGCGTTGGGACAAATGCGGTGGATGGATTGAACGAGGCACAGATGATCCGGTTGATGGTGGGGCGTGATGTGGAAACGATTTATCCGACGGCTGAGCAAGAACCCGGAGAGGTGGTGTTAGAAGTAAGGAATCTCGCGTGTGCAGAGAGTGGGCTTGAGGGAGTGAGTTTTCAGGTTCGAGCAGGAGAGATTTTCGGATTGGCTGGATTGGTCGGGGCGGGTCGGACCGAGTTGGCGCGGGTGTTGTTTGGAATCACGCCAGCGGATGGCGGGTCGTTTTCCCTCAACGGGAAGACTGTGGAGATTCGCAGTCCGCGTGAGGCGATATCGCATGAGATCGCCTATGTGCCGGAAGACAGAAGGCGGCACGGTGTGGTTTTAGAAATGGCGGTGGCGGAGAACATCACCATGGCGAGTCATCGTCGCTGGTTCAAAGGTGGGATCTTGCGGGGTGCGGTTGAAACCGAAGCTGCGCAAAGTTTTGTGGAGGCGCTTGGAATCAAGCTAAGCAGTCCGGCGGCACCCGGAGGTAGTTTGAGTGGAGGTAATCAACAGAAAGTTAGCGTGGCGCGTTGGTTGGCGACGCAGCCAAAGTTATTAATTCTCGATGAACCGACGCAGGGCGTGGATGTGGGAGCGAAGGGCGAAATCCATCGGATTGTTAGAGAACTGGCGAAAGAAGGTTTAGCGGTGTTGATGATTTCAAGTGATCTACCGGAAATCATCGGGATGAGTGATCGTGTGGGGGTGATGCGTGAAGGGCGTTTGGTGGAAATTTTCGACAACGCTCATGCGGAACAAGTGATGGCTGCGGCCTTAGGTAGCGGGGAGGTGGTGAGATGAAACGATATTCGCGTGAGCTAACCGTGGGTGTGGCTTTGTTGCTGCTGCTCGCTGCATTGGCGGTTCTAACACCGAACTTTTTCGATAGCCAACCGCTGGTTTCGCGCTTGGCTTCACAAATGCCCGCCTTGGTTTTGGCAGTGGGGGTGGCGTTGGTGATCATGACCCGGCAGATTGATATTTCCGTCGGTTCCCAATTCGGAATGTGTGCGGTGATTGTGGGGACGGCCGCTGCGTCTGGAATGCCGATGCCCTTGGCGATGTTGTGCGCATTGCTTGCCGGAGCGTTGATGGGTGCAGTGAATGGATGCCTCGTCGCAGGTCTGGGGCTTCCAAGTATTGTGGTGACTTTGGCAACCCTGGTCACTTGGCAGGAAGTGTTAAGGCTTTGGCAGAAAGGACGATTGTTGGCGCTGCCGGATGGAGTGCAGTGGTTCGGAACGAGCCAAGGCGCGGGGCAGGCGCTCGTGATCGGCGCTGCCTTTTTGTTTTTGGGTTTGATGGCGTGGGCCATGAAGCATCTCTCCATAGGGCGGCGGATTTATGCGACAGGGAGCGATGCCGAGTCGGCACGGCTTGCGGGCTTGGCGCCGAAAGCGACGACCTTTGGAGTGTTTGTTTTGATGGGAATTCTGGCGGGTGTTGCGGCGGTGTTGAACCTGGTGCAATCGCCGCAGATCCAACCGAACTGTGGCGAGGGGCTGGAGTTGAAAGCCATCGCGGCGGCGGTGGTTGGCGGAGTAGCGATCACGGGCGGGCGAGGAACCTTGTGGGGGGTGTTTTTGGGTTTGATGTTGTTGGTGAATGTGAATCCCGCACTAACGCATTTTCATCAGCCCCCTTATTGGGAAAAAGCGATCCAAGGTCTGGTGATCCTCCTGGCAGTGGCGGCGGACGGGATGCGGCGTAAAACACAGAATCGTTAGAAATGAAAAAATTCGTATTTTTCAATCATCTGTTAGAAAAAAACGAGATCATCCTGTTCTGGGTGATCGCGGTGGAGGTGATGTTGTTTCAGTTCTTGGGTCGGAATTTTCTAACATCCGGAAACGTATCGAATATTTTCCGACACTCGGCGGAGATCGGGCTGTTGGCGTTGGTCATGACGCCGGTCATTCTGACAGGAGGAATCGATCTCTCGGTTGGCTCTCTGATGGGATTATGCGCGGTGGTATTCGGCATTCTAGTCAAAGTTTTCGGGATCGATCCTCTAAGCGCAGCTGTGCTGACCATTTTGACTGGGGCTCTGGGTGGAGGGGTGAATGCGGCTCTGGTGGCGGGCTTGAAAATGCCGCCCCTGATTGTGACCCTTGGGACGTTTTCCTTGTTCCGGGGTTTGGCAGAAGCGTTCACCCGAGGTTCGGAATCTTACTCGGGTTTTTCGGAAGGTTTTCTCGCCCTGGGAAATTCGGATCTAGCAGGTATTCCGGCGCAGGTTTGGATCGTGGTTGCGGTGGGTATGATGATCTGGTTGATCGTTCACCGCACGACTTATGGGCGTTCACTGCGCGCGATCGGCTACGGTGAGGAGGGTGCGCTCTATGCGGGTTTGCCGGTGAGGAGAAACCTGTCCATCGCCTACATCATGGCGGGGGCGGTGGCGGGATTGGCAGCGGTGATTTTGGTCTCTCGTTTGGGTGAGGCACGCGCGAACGCGGGGATGGGTTACGAGCTGCTCGCTATCACGGCGGTGGTGTTGGGCGGGGTCAGTATTTTCGGAGGCTCCGGCAATGTGACTGGCACGGTGCTGGGCTGGATTGCGCTGGCGATCCTGAACAACGGGCTGACCCGGATTTCCGATTACGAAATATTCGGGGAAAAAATTTCCAGTGTCGCAAGGGAGCTTTCGGGTTTGCTGACAGGTTTGTTATTGATTGCTGCCTTGGCGTTGACGATTTGTATGAAAACGCTCGCCGCGCGGCGGGTGGCAAAGCAAACCTGAACCAGAATTTACAAATCCATGAAACGTTTCACATTATCCATCGCACTCGTGCTTTTCGCATTGGTTTCCTGCAAGAAAACCGAGGATAGCGGAAAACTCACTGTGGGGTTTTTGCTCAAGAGCAAGGGCAACCAGTATTTTGTTACCTGTGAGAAAGGCGCGCAAGCAGCCGCGAAAGAATTGAATATCGATCTGCGTGTCGATGGCCCGATCCAAGCGGATCCTGCAAAGCAAAACGAGATCGTCGAGAACTGGATCACGGATGGTTTGGATGTGATGGTAGTGGCATGTGAAAACAAAGATTCGATCTCTACTGCCCTGAGAAAAGCGAAGCTGGCCGGAATCAAGGTTGTGACTTACGATGCCGATGCACAGCCTGATGCGCGGATGTATTTTGCCAACCAAGCCACTGCACAAGGAATCGGTGAAAAACTGATCGATAGTGCCGCCGAACTCACAGGAGGCGAAGGCGAGTTTGCGATCATAACCGGCACCCTGACATCCGCGAACCTCAATGAATGGATCGACGCGATCAAGGCGCGTCAGCTTGAGAAATATCCGAATATGAAATTCGTCGGGATTCGTCCTTGCGATGATCAGAAAGACAAGGCGCAGCAGGAAGCCACCAACTTGTTAAGTGCGAATCCGGATTTGAAAGCTATCATTGCCGTGTGTTCGCCGGGTGTTCCCGGTGCGGCGGAGGCGGTGAAACAAGCGGGTAAAACAGGTGCGGTGAAAGTTGTCGGGCTTGGGCTTCCGGGTGAGAACCGCGCCTATGTGAAAGAGGGTGTGACGCAGGCCGTGATCCTCTGGAGTCCGGAAGATCTGGGGTATTTGGCGGTGCACGCTGGCGTGGCCCTTGCAAAGGGCGAGCTTGCGGAAAAAGAAGCGAAGACCTTCACTGCAGGGAAACTTGGAGAGCTGCAAGTGGTGGGTGACAGCATTATCTTGGGCAAGCCTATTGCTTTCGATAAAGACAACATCGATGACTACGATTTTTGATCAGAGAGATTTTCACCATGAATTAAACGAATAAGGCAAACATCACGAAGAATTGTTGATGGATGACCGTATCGAACGAACCTCATTCAATCTGACCCTATCCGTGATATCCGCCTGATTTTGGTTTGGCTTTTCATCATCTATCGTTGCTTTAGGAGGATATGAAAAATTGACTTTTAGGTTGTTTGTGCGAGGCTTTGCACATGGCAACCAACATAGAATTAGATGAACCTCTTTTGAGTATGGCGATGCGTTTGGGCGGAATGAAGACCAAAAAGGAAGCTGTCAACCAAGCGCTTGCCGAATACGTGCAGCGAAGAGAGCAAATTAAAATTCTAGATTTTTTCGATAAGGTCGATCTGGATCCTGATTTGGATTACAAAAAACAGAGAAAAGCTCCGTGAAAGTTCTCGTTGATACGGACGTTTGGTCTGAGGCGCTCAGAAAAAACAAGGGAAAGAAATCCGCCTATGTCGATGAGCTAGTCGACCTCATTCAAGAAGGACGTGTTGAGATAATTGGTCCGATCAGAATGGAAATTTTATCCGGGATTAGAGATCAAGAAATCTTTGATACTTTTTCATTAAATCTATCTTCGTTCGTAGATCGAACGATTCCGTCAGAGGTTTATGTCCTCGCGGCTAAATTTTTTAATCTCTGTAGAAGGAAGGGTATCCAAGGCTCTAACACAGACTTTTTGATTTGCGCTTGTTCTGTGTATTGGCGCATACCTGTCCTATCGAAAGATAAGGATTATCTTCTTTATAAAAAGCATCTTCCGATTGAACTCATTCAACCTCGAAAGACAAAAAGGTGAAGCCGCCGGAGGCAGATGCGTTGTTATGGTAGATATGGATCAGGTTATCTGAATCATCCATGGCTGGGATTTCTATTTGTTTTTTGCCTGGTGAAGAATGAATTTTTCTGACTTCACTCCTTGCGCCTTGCTCTCCGCTTCTCCTTGTTGTTTTCTTGTTTCATGGATGGATCGTTGTTGTTGCTTGGAGTGAAAGGGGCGGAGCTGACCTTGGATGAGGCGGAGATGTTCCGTAAACTTCAGCCGGCGGGTTTTGTTTTATTCAGTCGTAACATCGAGAGCCCGGCACAGGTGCGGCGGCTGACGGATGATCTGCGGGAATTGTGTCTGGATGATCCGATTTTAGCGATCGATCAGGAAGGGGGGCGGGTCGAGCGAACCAAGGCGATCGCTCCCTCATTGCCATCGGCTGCAGCCTTTGCTGCCAAGCCGGATGCCGAACAAATCGCATGGGCAGGAGCTTTGACGGCGGATTTGTTGGGGTTACTCGGTTTCAATCTCAACTTTGCACCGGTGTTGGATTTGGATTATTTTCCAGAATTGCAAAATGGGTTGAATCAGCGCTGCTGGGGAAGGGATCCACAGGATGTGATCAATCGGGCAGGGGTATGGAATCGCTGGATGCGGAAACGAGGCATCTTGGGATGTGGAAAACATTTTCCTGCCTGCGCAAGGGCCAAGACCGATCCCCATCATGATCTTCCCATTTCCGATGCGACGCTGGATGACATGATGAAAGAAGATGTTATTCCCTACACCGCGCTCATGCCGGAGCTGGATGCGGTGATGCTCGCGCATGTGTGTTTTCCGAGCGTGGATCCGGATTACCCGGCATCGCTCTCAAAACGGGTGATCACCCAATGGCTTCGTGGGCAACTGGGTTTTGATCATCATCTTGTTCTGACCGATGATCTCGACATGGGTGCGATAGGTAAACGCTATGGACGCGGGGAGGATGTGAAGCTGGCGATTTCCGCGGGCAATGATCTGGCCATGATCTGTCACCAAACAGACACAGCGGAGACCGCGGCAAAAGCCATAGGAGAACTGCCGATCTGGCAACGCGACGAGGCACGCGCACGTCTCAATCGTTTCAGAAAAAAAATGTCAGCGCCGTTGGCTTGGTCGGACACGAAGTGGCGTGAGACGTGCGATAAAATTTCAGAAGTCGCCGCAAATATACCTGAGCCATTAGCTACTGATGAACGCAGTGCGGTGACGAGGTATTGATCATCTGAGTTTCAAGGAGGGCATTCTGCGATGCATGGCTTGTTTTTTTGAATGGCTGCTTGCCAATCTGCCCGCTCGCTGCGTGACTCGCGTGAGTGATTTCAAATGCCAATGAAGCGGTTGCTGCAGGAAACATACGATCTGGGCAACGGATGTTGTTTCTTGATGCCCTGCGAGCCTTTGCGGCGGTGATGATTTTATTGCATCATTTCGCGTTGTATCCTCCGTTTTGCGAGTATGCAAAGCCTATCCTTGGCCCGGTATTGGACGGTTTTCGCAATCATGCTAGGTTTACCCAGGTGTTCTTTGTGATCGGTGGGTATGTCATGGCGCATACCATGTCCTCGCAGACTTGGCGCATACCAGCCGTAGGTCTGTATATGGTCCGCCGCTATTGCCGCCTAGGAATTCCTTATCTTGCTGCCATTTTGCTTGCCATGGTTGCGTGTGAATTCGCACGAGGATGGGTGCCGGTGGATGTCATCGGGACTCCTCCCACCTTGCCGCAGTTCGTTGCTCATCTATTCTTTCTGCAAGAGTTTTTCGGATACGAGCATTTATCCACCGGCCTGTGGTTTGTTTGCATCAACTTCCAGATGGGACTGATCTATGTGATCATGCTTTATTTGCGCGATGCCCTGCCGCGTTGGTTGGGAACTTCCGCAAGCGGTGCATGGGCGAATCTGCCGCTATTTGCGGGGTGGGGAATATCGGTATTTTCGTTATTTTTTCTCAATCCGAATACGGAGTGGGATTCCTGGGCGATCTATTTCTTTCCTTATTTTTTTATGGGTATCGTGGTCCATGACGGTTTACGAAACAAAGGCTCCGAAGCCGGATTTTGGTTCTATGTGGTTTTGTTAGTGTTCGCCATGTTCTTGGGTTGGCGTTTGCGACTGCCAAGTACGGCAATCATTGGCATACTGCTTTTTTATGCGGAGAAATCGGGTCTCGGTGCGCGCTGGCCAGAGAGTCGTCTGATCGCCAGAATGGGAAGGGTCTCCTATAGTTTGTTTCTGGTTCACTTTCCCGTCCTGATCATGGTCTCGACGGTATGGGAGCGGCTGGGTTGGAATTCGCCAATTCAAGCGGTAGCCGGATTGTTGACGGCTTTTTTCGTCAGTGTGGCCGCGTCATTCGTGTTTTACCGTTTGATTGAACTTCCCTCCGCAAGCTTGCTTCGGAGTCAAGGCTCCGGGAGGTCTTAAGGATTCGATTCACCATTCTCCTACCGGGCATAAGGCATGTTTTATTCTTTCACGATATTCCGTGGGTAAGGCGAAAAAGCAGATTTCCGGAATGGTGAAAGCCCACTATGGCCTGCAAGCCGGAATTTGGCTCTATTGCCCATTCTTTTCGCAGGAGGTCATTGCCAAAAACGGTTTGTTCTTTCATCCTTCGGAAGATTTCCATGCAGACATCCACCTCACATACTGTCAAACCTCTGCGCATAGCGGTTCTCGGCTGTGGCGCCAGAGGGCGAACCTACACAAAAATCGCAGCGTCAATGGTTGGGCGCTATGAGCTCACCGCCGCTGCGGATCTCGTTGAGTTTCGTGCCAAAACGGTTGCGGGCTTCGCTCCTGAGGGAACGGTTCGCACATTCAATTCCGCCGAGGAATTTTTTGCGGCTGGCAAGTTGGCGGATGTTCTCATCATCGGCACCCAAGATGCCCATCACTATGGCCACGCGGCTAGCGCGTTGAATATCGGTTATGATCTTCTGCTAGAAAAACCAGCTGCGGAGACCCTTGCGCGCTGTGAAGAACTCGATGCGCTTGCTCGAAAACTCGGACGCCGCATCGTGCTTGGATTTGTGCTTCGTTACACACCGTTTTATTCGGCGGTGAAACAAGTGGTTGATAGTGGCCGACTCGGTAGAATCATGACCATGCGCTTGAGTGAGGGTGTTGGCGATTTCCACCAGGCACATTCTTACGTTCGCGGTCATTGGGGGAATACCGCGAAATCTTCTCCGATGATTGTGGCGAAGTGCTCGCATGACACGGATCTCATTTGCTGGCTCTCCGGCTCCACACCAAAAACGATTTCCAGTATCGGTCGGCTTGACTGGTTCAAACCTGAAAACGCACCAGCAGGAGCTCCTAAGCGTTGCACCGACGGCTGCCCGGTTGCCGCGCAGTGCAATTACGATGCCCATCGCTACCTTAAGGAAAAACGCAATTTCCTGCGTATGATCTTGGATGGTTATGAAAATGCAACCGATGAGCAGGTAATCGAGTTTCTCAAAACCTCACCATGGGGTCGTTGTGCCTATCATTGTGACAATGACGTGGTAGATCATCAGATTGTCTCCACGGAAATGGAGAATGGAATCACCGCAAGCCTGACGATGACTGCTTTCGATCACTGCCGGACGATTGAGATCCATGGCACTCTCGGGTCTCTACGTGGCGGCGAGCCTTTCTCAGATGCCGGCACTCCGGAACTTTGGTTCCGTGAACATCGCACGGATAACATTGAGAGTATTCCGGTTGCAGATCAATCCGCCGAAGGTTACGCGGGCCACGGTGGTGGAGATTACGGGCTTGTCGACGCGCTCGATCAATTGTTGAGCGGCGCGAATCCAATTCCTATCGGTCTAGACGGACTGGCCGGACACCAGTTGGCTTATCTCGCTGAAACTTCACGTCTGAATGGCGCGCAGCCAGTAAATTTGTAATGATCGGACAGGGACAAGCGTCCCCACTTTTGGCATTAGGGTTTATATTCTCAGTGTCGATTACTTAGGCTCACTAAGATCCAACGTACGTTGATGCTTTGGTAAAAACGCGATGATTAGCATGGAGAAGAAAAAGATCGAGTTTAGCAGCAATGCAAGTGAGTAGAACATCCATGTGCAGACGACAAATGTGATGGTAATTGGGATCAGGAAGCATAGCACCCAAGCATGACCGTAGCGATTGAAGGGATGATCTGGATTTTTAGCAGCGTCTTGAGTGACTCGATTGTAGATGATCAGTATAATTAAAGAAGCGAGTCCGATTAGAGCAAAAATCAGCCACATGGAATAAGGTTGATAGGTATTCCAAAGTAACTCGGTTGCAGCATAGGAGTCCAACTTTGTGGTTTCAGAAAGCAGCGGCATAACTTTTTCCTTAGGTAATGCATCAACGGTAGAAGTATCAACACCCAGCTTTTCAATGAGATAACGCTTCGCTAAAACAACCTTGTCTCCGCCCTTCTGATAGAGACGAGAAGCGATAATCGAACCAACCGACCAACCTATCCCAACAGCGAATCCGCTAAATCCAATATAAAGAGCGTTCTTACCTTTGGGCGCGATACTGATGATGAAATAAGAGTTGGCAGGTCCTGACATCATTTCACCGAGAGAAAACAACAGGATGGCGCCAAGAATCCACCAACCACTCATGCTCATTCCAAGTCCGTAGGTGGCGAAAATTGCCAGGAAGATTCCGATGATGATCGTCACCAGCGGTTTTACACGACGTGTCATGTAACCCATGATGAAAGTCGCAAGGCTGATGAGCAGGGCATTGAAATTTATAATCCATTCTTGGGTTAAGTTGCCTTCACCTACAGTCGGAACACTCGCTCCAAAAATCGATTTAAGTGCATTCGCAAGACCACGAGAATCAATCCAGTCATCGATAAAGTTCGGCAAGATATCGAAAATTTGGAAAGTCATCAGCCAGAATCCGGCGAAACTCAGCGTGTAGAAAAACAATTTCGGATCAAGTAGTCCGCAGATGGATTGGTAAAACATCTTGATTGGGCCGGGTTTGTTTTCGCCTGTTTGCTTGGGTGCGGTTTCCGGAATGAAAAACAGCACAAGAAAATTTAAGGAAATGGCAGCACCACAAAGCAGGAAAACATAATGCCATTCGAGCACCCTTAGCATACCGGCGCACAGTGGTCCGACAAATCCACCGACATTGACCAGTTGATAAAAGACACTCCAACCGAGTGCTGCATTGCGTGGATTGAGCTGACTGGAAATGAGGCCGCCAATGCCGGGTTTGAAGATAGCCGTTCCGAGTGCCACGAGCACTGAGCCTGCAAACAATACTTCATAAACACAGTCGACTCCTTTTGCTCGTGCCGACTCGAGTGACATGCCTGCAATCAGCTCAGTGAGCGGAATGCAGAACGCCATTACAATGTATCCCAGGAGTTTGAGGAATGTGGAGATCGCTATGTTCACCTTGTAACCGTATCGATCGGCAAATCCTCCGGATAAAATCGGTACAAATGATTGCACCACCGCCCAAATACCGAAGATTTGTCCTTTTTCAATTTGTGTGAGTTCTGGACCACCGCTACCGATCGCAGAGACCATGAAGACTGGTAAAGCAACACGCGCTCCGAAGTATGCGAAGCGCTCGACGATTTCGATCCACCCAGCGAGCCAGAAAATCTGACTGAGAGATTTGAACTGTGTGATGAGCGAATCACCGCGGTCGATGCTAGAGCTTTCGTTTGAATTCATTGGGTTAAAATTCTCTTAAATTGAATGGGGAGGTGGGCAGAATCGCCTGAGATGCGTGAGAATTCACGATTATTACGCAAATGACAACCCTAGCCTCGATTTTATCAGAGCACGAATTCGCTGTGATCAGGGCGCGGCCACCGACTTTGTCGGGGCATCGCTGGTGTCACGCAGTCCCGTTATTCCCTATCTCGGCTGTCGATCCAAAGGGTGACGGGGCCGTCATTGGTGAGTGTCACCTGCATGTCAGCACCAAAGATACCACGGCAGACGGGGCAATTGAGTTTTTGTGACAAGGCATCGCAGAAAGCGCGATAGAGCGGTTCGGATATCGCGGGTGGAGCGGCCTTGAGAAAGGAGGGCCGATTTCCTTTTTTTGTGGAGGCGTGGAGGGTGAACTGGCTGACGACGATAACCTCTCCAGCAACATCTTGAATGCTGCGGTTCATCTTCCCTGCCTCGTCCTCAAAAATGCGTAGCTGTGAGATTTTACTGCTAAGCCAATCGATGTCCGATGAGTCATCGGCTTCTTCGATGCCGAGCAGGATCAAAAGACCGTGCTGGATGGAAGCTACGGTTTTTTCGTCAACGCTGACGCTGGCTGAGGATACACGTTGGAGAAGGGAGCGCATGAAGGGTGAGTCGTGAAGAGTGAATTTGGAAAAGTGGGAAAGATTGATGTTTTATGTATGAAATGGGATTGGGCTGGTTTTACAGGAGAGAGGAGGATGGGGAGAAGAGGAGAAATAAAAAATTTCAAATTTCCTCCTCGCCTCTCAATTCTCATCTCTCCCTTTATAGAAAGGGCACTTCAGCTCTCAGGGCTGCATGGTAAAGGGGAAAGTTGTTCACAATCGCCACATTGGATTTTTCCATGAAAATACGTGAGATTGACGAAGCCGGTGAAGGTCTGCGAAATTACTGTCCTGTCATGGCTGAATTAACGAAACAAAAAACTTCCGCTCCGTATCTCCAGCAAGGAGCGAGTGAGGTGGAAGATGTGACCCGTGCGCTGCCTCACGCGGTGGGTCCGGAGAAATCCATACTCTCGAGCATGTTGCAAGATCCGCAGAACTACATCGGCGCCGCCGTTGAAGAAAAACTGACTCCCGGACATTTTTATCTACCGAATCATTCGACCTTATTTGGAGTTCTTATTGAGTTGTTCGAGGCGAGTATATCCTTCGAGCTCGTATCCCTGGTGCAGCACTTGCTTGACAAAGGTTTGTTGGAGAAATGCGGTGGACCGGGTTATATATCGGAGCTTTATACCTATTCGCCCAGTTTGGGTCATTTCGAACATCACCTTCAGCACGTGAAGGACAAGTTTGTCTTACGGGCGATCATCCGAAGTGCCAATGAAGCCGTGGCCCAGGCATACGAGGCACCGGATGAAGTACCCGAGCTTTTGGACTCGGTTGAGCAATCGATTCTTTCCATCCGGCAAAGCGCGGAGACGAATCAAGCTCAGACCTTGAAACAAACGGTCGAGGAAGTGATGCATCATTTCCAGATGTTGCTGTCCAAAGAGAAAATTTCTTCCGGTATCACCACGGGATTTGAGGTGCTGGACAGAAAATCGGGTGGCTTGAAGCCGGGTGAGATGTTCGTGGTCGCTGCGCGTCCTTCGATGGGTAAAACCTCTTTCATGATGAATATCGTCGAGCATGTTTGTTTGGATCAGGGCAAACCTTGCATGGTGTTTTCCTGTGAAATGAGCTCGGCGCAACTCGTTCAGCGTTTGTTGTTTGCTAGGGCTAAGTTTGCGGTTTCCCAATTATCGCGCGGTTACACGCCAAAAAAACCGGAGCTTGAGAAAATTCGGAATGCATCGATTCAGATCATGAACTCGAAACTTTTCATCGATGATACTGCTGGAATTTCGATCAATGAATTGCGTGCGAAGGCGCGTCGTAAGAAACGCGAGGAGGATATTAAGTTCATTGCGATTGATTACCTTCAGTTGATGAAATCCCGCACCAAGCAGGCAGAGAATTCACGCGAACGAGAGATTGCGGAAATTTCCGGAGGAATCAAAGCACTAGCCAAAGAACTGGAGATTCCGATATTGATTTTGGCCCAGCTCAACCGGGGACCGGAAGGTCGGACCGGAAAAAGTCTGGGTATACCGCGTATGTCGGACCTTCGTGAATCCGGTTCGATTGAGCAAGATGCCGACCTTGTGGGTCTCCTTTACCGGAATAAATATTATGCCGAGAACGAAGAAGAACGTGCGGCTTTAGAAGGAAAAGCCGAATTGGTCTTGGCTAAAAACCGTAACG
This sequence comes from Luteolibacter sp., assembly GCA_044233125.1. Classification (GTDB taxonomy): domain Bacteria; phylum Verrucomicrobiota; class Verrucomicrobiia; order Verrucomicrobiales; family Akkermansiaceae; genus Luteolibacter. Next base: position 18,111 of record JBIIKO010000011.1, read on the forward strand.
GCGAAACCGGTGCGATTCCGCTGACCTTCATTGAGGAGATGATGCGCTTCGAAAGCGGACCACCGGCTGAGGAGCCCGTGTGAAGTCCTTAGGATGAAGTTGGATACGACGCCCTTGGTGATGGCACCCTAGCCATTTTTATTCATGCGGATCGGGGATCTGTTCGAAAAGATCTGTTAGAATACCCGGAGTCAGAATAGCCGGTGTGATGATAGGTTCTTTGTCAGGTAGTAAAAGTACGTTTACAGGGATCGCGGTGCGGCCGAGTTTTTCGAGCTTGGCTTCGATGGCAGAATTCGGAGCGGATTTGTCCGCTTTGAGAAAAACGACGCCCTTTTGTTTCGCGAGTGCGATCACTTTATCCGTGTAGGCGACTTTTTTATTCACCTGGCACGTGAAACACCATTGCGCAGTGAAGTCGATGTAGACTGGAGTTCCCTCGGAAAGGAGGGTTGCGGTTTTTTCTTCAGACCATGCTTGCCATTCAAGGATTGAGGGCTTGGGTGGCAAAGTCAGCAAGACTCCAGCACCGAAGCAGATCAGTGCAGTCACAACCGCGATACCGCGCACTTTCCTAGTGCGATGTGGTAAGAACCAACGGCCGTAGATCCAAGCCGCGATGGCGATGAGGCAGAGTCCGAAGATCGGGGCGAGCAGATATTCCTGTCCAATGAGACCTGCGTAAAACCAGAGGAAGTATCCTGCGGAACCGAACAGGAGGAACGACATCGCTTGTTTAAATGATTCCATCCATGCGCCCGGTCGAGGTAGGGCTTCGACCAGAGAGGGGTAAAAAGACAGAATTAGATAAGGCAACGCGAGGCCCAATGCCATGGCGGTGAAGCTGAGAAAAAACTGGCCAGAAGGAAGTGTCAGAGTCGCACCGATGGCGACACCGAGAAAGGGTCCGGAGCATGGGGTGGCGACGACGGTAGCGAGCACACCTGAGAAAAAAGATCCGAGATGACCGCTTTTGTTTTGGAGTTTGCCACCGACAGAAGTCGCGGAAGTACCCATTTCAAACAGTCCGAACATGTTCAGCCCGAGGATGAACATCAGCAGCACGAGGACCACGACGACGTTTGGATCCTGAAGTTGGTAGCCCCAACCTTTGAGGGCGGTTCCGTCTCTGATTGCCGCGGCACGTGCGACAAACAGGATGCCGCTCAAGACTCCGAAAGAAGCCAATACGCCAGTTGCGAAACTTATGCCGTGGAGCGCGATCGAGCGTCGTTGTTCACCTGCTTGCTGGACAAAACCCATGATTTTCAAACCGATTACTGGAAAGACACACGGCATCAAGTTGAGGATCATACCACCAAGAAACATGCCACCAAGAATTTTGAGTAACTCTCCAAGCGAGATGCTTTCCGGTGCGGGCTGCGCGATACGAGTTTCCGGAATGATGTGATGGGGTGGGCCTACTAGAATACCGGAAATCGAGTTTCCCTGTGGGATGGGGTTGTCCAAAAAATCGGTCTTCTTGCGTTCCAAAGTGAGTAGGAAGCCGTCTTCAATCGGGGTGATTTTGCCATTTTCTGAAAGAGCTTTGAGGTAAGGCTCATTCGGAATGAAATCCACAGGACGCTTCGTGATTCCCTTGATTGCTAGTCGAACCGTATCGGGCGAAGCGGAGTCGGGTTTTGCCGATCGTGAAATCTCGGATGGCAGGGATTTTGGAATCGATTGGCGCGCGGTTTCAAACAAACCCGTTTGCTCAGGATCGATGACTTTGTTATTGGAAACGGGCAGGTTGAGGGAAAAACTCGCTTCTTCATCGATGCAGGAATTGGCACAAATTTGCCAATTGGCTGTGGCGGAGAACGTGAAGGTTTCACCCTCGCTCAGGGTGGAGGGAGGCGTGATCTCCATCAGAAAAACCGGACTGCCGCTGTAGACAAAGCTTTTTCCGCTGAAGCCCTCTTTGACTTCAGGGACCGGCCATTGGATGGCACCTGCTTTCGCTCCATCAGGAAGCTTCCATGTGATCGAGGGCGGCAACTCAACTCCTCCGGACTGCAAGTAATAGCTGTGCCATTCCGCGGGGTGTTCAAGTTTAAGGGCGACCGTAAATGGATCTCCGGGAGCGACTGAAGTGACTTCGGGGATCAAAGTGGCTGTGGATTTCACCTTGTCAGCGGCGGCTGTGCAACAGAGAGCGAGCAGGAAAAAAAGGTTACGCATGTCTGTATGAGACGATAGGAAGAGAATTCATCCAAATAAATTTTTTCATAGGTAGGGACGACTCATCGGGGCCACGCGTCCATATCTTGCGGCTGTTATAGCGGAAAGGTCTTGATGGGATGTTTTGTGCCGCCAGCTATGGACGTCTGAGGACAGACGTCCCTGCCTGAGATAAATTGCGGCGCATGGGCTGGGACGCGTGTCTCCACGCGTCCATATCTTGCGGTGGTTATTGCGGAAAGGTCTTGATGGGATGTTTTGTGCCGCCAGATATGGACGTCTGAGGACAGACGTCCCTGCCTGAGATAAATCTCTGCCATGAATTCACAGTTGAGCTTTGGGGGATAAAACCTAGAGTCAAACAATACTATGTTTTCAGCCCTCAGCGACAGCCTCGATAAAACCTTCCGCAATTTGCGGGGGGTCGGTAAAATTTCCGAGAAAAACATCACGGATGCCTTGCGTGAAATTCGCATCGCACTCTTGGAGGCGGATGTGGAATTCGGCGTCGCCAAAGAACTCATCGCTCGGGTCAAAGAGGCGTCGATGGGCGAGAATGTTTTAAAATCAATCAAGCCCGGCGAGCAGATCGTCAAATTGTTTCAAGATGAACTCACGCGGGTTTTGGGCGGTGACAACGTTCCGCTTGATCTCAATCCGCCTGCGCGGATTCTTATGGTCGGTCTGAATGGAGCGGGCAAGACCACCACCTCCGCGAAGCTCGCGCGCCGTCTTAAAAAAGAGGGACGCCGTCCTTTGTTGGTGGCTTGTGATTTATATCGCCCGGCTGCGATCGATCAACTCGTCACGCTGGGTGGCCAGATCGACGTGCCGGTCTTCGCACCGGAACGTAGTGAAACGGATTTGATCAAAGTGGCGCGTGAGGCGATTGCCTACGGTGAAGAAAAAGGTGCGACGGTTTTGATTTTCGATACCGCAGGTCGCCAAGAAATTGATGATAAGCTCATTGAGGAATTGAAGCGATTGCATGCGTTTTTGAAGCCGAAAGAAACGCTTTTGGTTGCGGATGCCGCAACCGGACAACAGGCGGTTTCCGTGGCAAAGCATTTCGATGATGCGGTGGGAATCACTGGCATTGTGCTGACAAAATTGGATGGTGATGCTCGCGGCGGTGCGGCGCTCTCCATGCGTGAGGTGACGGGTAAGCCGATCAAATACGCGGGTGAGGGAGAGAAGTTGGATCAGTTGATGGAGTTTCATCCATCGCGTATGGCGGACCGAATTCTCGGGATGGGTGATATCGTCAGCATGGTCGAGAGCGTGTCGGATAAGATCAACGAAGCCGATGCCATGCGCTCGGTGAAGCGGATGCAGGAGGGGAAATTCGATTTCAATGATTTCCTGGATCAGATGAAAATGATCCAAAATCTCGGGCCGCTTGAGGGCTTGCTCGGATTGATGCCGGGGTTTAACAAGATCAAAAAACAACTGCCAACGGGTGCCCTTGATAACAGCAAGTTAAAGCGCACCGAAGCGATTGTGCTTTCGATGACTCCGTATGAACGTGCGCGTCCGGAAATTATCAAGGCATCACGTCGTCAACGCATTGCCGCGGGTTCGGGCACTTCCATCGTGCAGGTCAACCAGCTCATCAAGCAGTTTGGTGAAATGCGTAAAATGATGAAGTCGCCCGGCAAAATGAAGAACATGATGAAGCAAATGGGCGGGGCCGCCGGCATGGGCGACATGATGAAAGGATTGGGCGGGAAGTTTCCGTTTTAGGACAGAGCTGGGAAATTCCCCTCATTTAAAAATCATCAATCCTGTCGCACGTGGGTGAGAATATTCTCATGCTGTTTTATCAGATCAATTTTTCCGGTGGCTTCCTAGGTGGCCTGCGGGTCAGGTCATTCTGATACCTTGAGTCGCATGAACCTGTAAGTTGCGGTTGTGGAGGCGGCATCAGTAACTGTAACGGACTCGCCAACAGATCCCGGGTTGATTGCTACAACACTCCAGGATTTCAGGTCATTCGAGCCTTCCACCGTGTAAGTCAATTCGCTCCTCGCGCGCATGAAGGTAAGTGCAAGGCGGCGCTCCTCGTTCAACTGGGTATTGAGCGAATTTCCGAGGCTCGTTGATGTCGCACCTAAGCCAAGTGCGTATTTGAGCAAGTTTTCAATTCCGTCGCCGCGTGGGCTGGCGTTATCGGCGGCATGGCCGAAATTGGCGATCGTGCCGAAGTTGGTGAATCTCCATTCCTCACGGCTTGTCCATGTGGTGAGACTTGTTGCTGCCTCGACCGAGGTATCCGTGCCGTTGAGCGACGCGATGCGAAAGTTGTATGTCGTGCCGGGCAAAAGGCTGCTTACGCTATGAGTCCGAGCATTTGAGTCGACGGTGGTTTCCGTCCATGTTTCGGATTCGCTTGGCTTGTAAGAAATTTTGAATCCGGTGCAGGCTGCGTTGCCCGAGGTGTTGGGGATCCAGCTGAGATTGGCGGTGAGATGGGTTGATTGCGCCGCGAGGAAATTTGTTGGGGTGATCGGGGCTGGGCTGATGGTCAAGAGCTCGCTCTTCGTGCCGGCGAAATTCGCATCGTCGATGGTGGCGACCACTTCGTAAATACCGGCATCGCTTGGTGCGGTATTTTCTCCGTTGTAGGTGAGACTTGTGGTGAGTGCTTGTGGGTTTGTGCTGACCGATGCGGACTTGGCGGTTCCGTCGAAACGGGTGTTGAGGTTGCCGAGGGTGACGGTGGCGATAGCCTTGTGCACGGTGACGCTTACCATGCCGGTGCTGGCTTGGTAGTTCGTCGTGTCATTTGGAGTGAAGGTGAATGCGTATGATGCGGTGCCGGCGTTTGGCTCGGTGGCGGGATTGGTCCAGGTGAAAGTGCCCGTGACCGATGCTTCGCCGCCGTCGAGTGTGGAGGCGGAGAGCGATTGACCAAAGGTGATGGAGGAGGCGCTGGGCGGGTTCGTTACGGTGGGTGTTGCCTTGTTGGCCGTGACGTTTACTGTGCCGGTGGTGGTGGAATAATTTGTCGTATCGTTCGGAGTGAAAATAAAATTTTGTGTGGTTGTCCCGCTGTCGGGCGCGGTGTTGGGATTTTCCCAAGTGAAAGTGCCTTCGACCGAGGTCGCGCCACCGTTGAGTATCGATGAGCTGAGGGTCTGGCCTGCTGCGATGGGTGTGGCAGTCGGGCTGGTGAGGATGCTTGGAGTGGCTGGTGCGACAGTCACATCAAGATAGACATGAAGCGTTTGGTAATTCTCAGAATCTTCCGGTGTGAAAGTCGCCAACTGGGTCGAAGTGCCAGCGGGAGCTAGGATATCGGGGGTGTTGAAAGTCCACGAGCCTGAGATCCGTGGCGCGGATCTCAGCCACCACCAATGAGGCACGCTTATTTGACCGTCAGCAATGACCGAGTCGGCCAGTTGTTGGCCGTAATTGATCCTTGTCGTGGAAGGCAATGAGATGAGCGCCGGGATGGCTTTGCTCACCCGGACTTCCATTAAGACCGTGACCGGTTCGTAATGATCGGTGTCGGTAGGTGTGAAAATCAAGTTGTGCAGGCTGTCGCCCGCGTTGGGAATGGCACTTGGATTTTCAAAGGCAAATGTGCCGGGCACGCTGGCAGTTCCTTCGAAGAGAGGATAGGAGGCAAGCGTTTCACCGTAGGAGATTCCGGATGGGAAGGGTTTACCCAGTATGGTTGGCCTGCCTTTCGTGATGGTGAAATCAATCGTCTTCGTGGCGGCGAAGTTGGGATCGGCGAAAGCGGCGGTAACCCTGTAGTTTCCGGGCTCCGTCGGTGCGGTGGCGCTGGCGGAATAGTTGGTCCCATTAAGGCCAGTGTAGCTGTAGCTGAAGACAAAGCCCGCCTGTAAGTCGGCAACCGGCGTGGCGCTTGGTACCGAGAAAGGAGAGCCATTCAAATAATAAACTTCGCCATTCACGCGGTAGGGTCCTTGCTCAAATCTGCGCCCCCATTGCACGACCGTACCATCCGATTTTAACGCGGTGGTTTCATCATGGCCAGCTGAGATCGCGACCACATCTGTGAGACTTGATGGGACCAAGTTGATTTCCTGTCCAACGGGATCGAACACGGTTTCCTTGCCCCAAGAGACGACTGTGCCGTCGGACTTCAGAGCTACGCTGTGTCGATTGCCCGCTGCAATCGCAACGACATCGGTCAATCCTGCGGGCACCGTGGACATGTCGTAAGAATTGTTGCCCCAAGCGACAACCGTACCATCCGACTTCAGCGCAAGAGAGTTATCGGAGCCTGCCGAGATTGCGACAACGCCTGATAACCCCGCTGGCAGCGTGCATTGTCCGCTGTCATTTGCTCCCCAAGCTACGACTGTGCCATCCGACTTCAAGGCGAGGGAATGATAACGACCCGCCGATACCGCGACGACATTGCTCAAGCCAATGGGGACGCTTGACTGCTTGTTGCTGTCATAGCCCCATGCAGTTACCGTCCCGTCCGACTTCAGAGCAAGGCTGTGATAGCCACCCGTGGAAACGGCCACCACATTTGACAAGCCGACTGGCACCATGGCACCGCTTGCTAAAGGGTTTGTGCCCCAGGCAACAACTGTACCATCCGTTATGAGTGCCAGAGTCATATCCATGCCAGCGTCGATCGCTACCACACTGCTTAGGTTGGAGGGAGTGGTGCTCTGGCTTTGATCGTTTGCTCCCCATGCGGATGCAGTCGCATCTGATTTAACTGCCGCCGAGTGATAGGCGCCCATTGAAATGAACGGGTTTTTCGAGGCGGTAAAAGATTTGGCTTTGCCGTTATAGGCAAGGCTGGACGGTGAAATGAGGGCGATATTGAGCGGACTGACGATACCATCATAAACCGTCACCGGAACGGAGATCGTGACGGCTTTATAATTGGCGATATCGGTTGGAATGAAGGTCACACTCTGGCTGGCTGCGCCGGAGCTCGGTGATGAGAATAGAGATGAAAAAACAAAGGTGCCCGGCACGCTTCCGCTACCGCCCGTAAGAACCGATGAGCCAAGTTGTTGACCGAAGGTAATCGCGGATGCGCTTGGCAGCGAGGTGATCGTCGGTGTTGTCGCGCTCGTGCCTTGAACAAGCGCGGTCATGCTGTTGGTCACCGAGTTGTGGTTGTTCGAGTCAGTGGGCGTGAAGGTGAGGTTATGCGTGCTTGTTCCGGCGGCTGGAATGAAGCTCGGTGTGCTGAACGCAAAGCTTCCGCTTACACTGGCGCTGCCGCCACTGAGATTGATGTCGGAGAGAGCCTGGCCCTCTTCGATGATTGAGGCGACAGGCAGCGTTGTGATTGTAGGTGTCGATTTTGTAATGGTGAAATCGATCGACTTGATGGCGGAATAATTCGGATCGGTCGATGTCACCGTGAGCGTGTAGTTTCCTCCATTTATGGGTGCGGAGGAACTCGCGGTATAAATTGTATCCCCGCGTCCGGCATAGCTGTAGGAGAAGTTAAAATTTCCGACGCCGGTTAGTGGGCTTGGCATGAGCGCGGGTGAGGAATTCAGATCACTGCCGTTGTCGTTTGACATCTGCCCCCATGCCACCACGGTGCCATCCGTCTGGATCGCGAGGGCATGTTGGCTGCCATGGGCGAGGGCGGCCACTCCTGTGACGGCAGCTGGCACTGCCTTGTTGTATGGGTAGCCCCAACCGACGACGGTGCCATCGGCCTTGATCGCGTAGGACGTATCGAAGCCGGCCGTGATTGCCACGACTCCACTGAGGTCTGTGGGAATTGTGCATTGCCCTTGCGCGTTGTTTCCCCATGCGATGACCGTGCCGTCAGACTTTAGGGCGAGGGTATGCGTAAAGCCGGCAGCGATTGCGATGACGTTACCAAGTCCGGCGGGCACGGTGGCCTGACCGTAGTTACTGCCAACGCTTTCACCCCATGCGACGACCGTGCCATTGGACTTGAGCGCTACGGCGTGATATTCCCCCGCGGCGACGGCCGTTACATCCGTCAGGCCGTCAGGTATATTCAATGTCGACGTATAGCTACTGTTTCCAAGGACGGTCACTGTGCCGTTGGAGCGAAGGACGACCGTCATCCTGCCGCCTGCAGCAGCAGCGATGGCATCGGTGATGAGATCGCGCGGAAAGATGAGAGCCTCGCTGGGCCATTTATCAAGGTTTACTGGGTAGCCTGAATACTGCTGATAGCTGTTGTTTCCCCAGCCAACGATTGTGCCATTCGATTTGACTGCCACCGAGTGGGAGGAGCTAGCTGAAACCTGCACCACGCCGCTGAGACCGGCGGGCACGGTGGACTGTCCATGGTTATTGCGACCCCAAGCCACGACCGTGCCATCAGCCTTGAGGACGAGCGCGTGATTGGAACCAGCCGAGAGGTAGGCGTTTTGGGAGACACTGTATGCCTTCGCGGAACCGTCATAGGTAAGACTGGGTGGAGCAAGCAGTGGGATCGGTAGCGATGTGCTGGTGACTTGGAGTAAAACGCTGGCATTGGCTGTGTTGTAGTTGGCCATGTCGCTGGGTGTGAATGTAGCTTGCAGAGTGCGGGTTCCGGCGCTCAATACTGATCCGGTGGCGGGCGTATAGGCGAAGCCGCCGGCCACGCTCGTCGAGGCATTGAGTTGGGTGGCGCTAAGTCCGGTGCCGTAGGTGATGCTGGCGGGCGTCGCCCAAGTGATCGAGGGCGTGGCTTTCGCAATCGTGAAAGTCTGCGTGGCAGATCCCGTGTAGTTCGCACTGGTTACTGTCGCGGTGACCGCATAGCTGCCTGCGTTGGTCGGCGCGGTGGAGGTCGGGTCGTAGCTCGTCTCTCCGATACCGCTGTAACTATAGGTGAAGCCTGTGGAGACTCCCGTTGCGTGAGCTGTGAAATTTTTGACACTGCCGTTGTAGATCAGACTGGCGGGTGGGGTGAATGCGATGCTGCTTGAGTTGAGTGCCACGGTGTTCACTGCGACAGATGCCGAGCTGGAGCTGGTGTTGTAATTCAGGGTGTCCGCCGGAGTGAAAATGACCGTGTGGCTTGCAGTGCCGACGCTTGGCGTGGTGCTCGGCGTTGCGAAAGAAAAGGTTCCCGGTACGCTGGCGACGCCACCCGTGAGCGCGGAGGAGGCGAGAGATTGTCCGTAAGTGATGGCAGCGGCGCTCGGATTTGTTGTGATCGTTGGTGTGGCCTTGCCGATCGTGAAATCGAGGCTCTTTGTGCCCGAGTAGTTGGGATCATTCGCGGTGGCGGTGACGGTGTAGCTGCCGGCATAAATGGGCGCCATACTACTCGGTCCATAGGAGGTGCCAGCACGGCCTGTGTAAGTGTAGGAAAATCCATTTACGCCCGGAGCGGTGGCTTCGTGCGTTTTTGCGGATCCATTGAAGGTCAAATTTGTCAGAGCCGGCAGCGTGATGTTCTCGGACGTGATCGTAGCCTTCGTGACTGTGAGGTTTCCTGCGTTATAAGCGACCGCCGGGTTGTAGTTGATCGAGTCGGTTGGCAGGAAAGTGACGCTGAGTGTGTGGGTGCCTACAGGCAGGATTGCTCCGATCGCAGGTGAATAAATTTTGGTTCCCGGAATGGTGGCATAGGTGCCTTGGTTCCATCCATAAGGGCCGACCGAATCGATCTGATTACTGCTCAATACCGTGCCGTAGGGGATCGAGTTTGTCCGATTTAGATAGCTGAGTGTGGGTGTAATTTTTTGAATCGTGAAGTTTTGGCTGATGCTTCTCGTGCCATTCGAGTTGGTGGCGGTGACGGTGTAGTCGCCGGCGTTGATGGGGGCGGTGGCGCTTGGACCATATGTCGTATCGCCACGGCCAGCGTAGCTGTAGGCGAAGGCGGTGCTGAAGTCGTAGCTGCGGGTGAAAATTCCCACGGGCGGAAACTGGGCTGAAGCGGGCGGGCTGTTTTTACCGCTGGAGTCGTTGCCCCATGCTATGATCGTCCCATCCGATTTCAGCGCGATCGAGTTTTGTAAACCGGCCGTGAGTGCAATGACGCCCACGCCGTTGACTGATGGAGGAACCGTGGTTTCGCCTCGGTCGTTACCTCCCCATGCGACCAAACTGCCATCGGACTTGAGAGCAAGCGCATGAAAATCGGCGGCCTCGATGGCGGCCACACCTGAAAGTCCGGCGGGTAGATTCCAGTAACTTTCGTTGGGCTTGCCCCACGCGACGACGCTGCCATCCGATTTCAGGGCCATTCCAAAGTGAGTTCCGGCCGAGATTGCTGTGACGCCCGATAATCCCTGAGGCAGATAACTGAGTCCGCTCATTTCGTTGCCCCAGAAAACCACCGTTCCATCGGCTTTCAGCGCGAGCGAACCAAACTCGCCGGCGGCGATCGCGGTGACATGAGTCAAGCTGCCGGGGACATTGCATTGGCCATGGGTGTTGTCTCCCCAAGCGACGACGGTGCCGTTCGATTTGAGTGCGAGCACATGCTTAGCACTTGCCGCTATTTTTTCGACGTCCGTGAGATCTGCAGGCATCGAACTGCTGTAAGCGCCCCACGCGACAACCGACTTATCGGATTTCAGGGCGACCGAGAGTGCGTCGCCCGCCTGCACGGCCACAACTCCGGTGAGGTTGTTAGGCACACTCGTTTGTCCATAGGTGTTCTGTCCCCATGCGATCACCGTGCCATCTGGCTTAAGTGCCAGCGTGTGATTGTTTCCAGTAGAGATGCCCACTAGCGGACCGAGTGCAGTCGGGAGATACTTTTGTCCGAAGCGAAACCATCCGAAGCTCACCACCGTGCCATCGGACTTCAAGGCGATGGTGTGTTCGGAGCCTGCGTCGATCGATACCACATCCGAGAGACCTGCCGGGATTTGGGTTATGCCATAGTTGTCGCGATCGCCCCAAGCGACGACCGTGCCATCGGATTTCACCGCTACGGAATGATTGGCTCCTGCGGAGATCGCCACGACCCCTTTGAGTCCTGCCGGCACTTGTGATTGGAATGAACCGTTGTTGCCCCATGCGACGATGGTGCCGTCCGACTTGAGAGCGAGGCTGTGCCATTCGCCAGCGGAGATCGCCACCACATCGTTGAGTCCGGCGGGTGGCGTGGCGTAATTGTAAAAGCCAACACCCCATGCGACGACCGTGCCATCGGACCTGAGTGCCATGCTGTGGCTTGCGCCGGCCGAAATGGCGACGATGCCGCTGAGTCCGACGGGGACATTGCACTGGCCGCCGGAGTTTGAGCCCCAGGCAATGACCGTGCCGTCGGACTTGAGCGCGAGGTTGTGAACCTTGCCTGCCGAGACCGCGACGACATGGTTTAGGCTGACGGGAATGTTAATTTGCCCAGAGGAATTCGATCCCCAAGCGACGACCGTTCCGTTAGATTTGAGTGCAAGGGTGTGATAGCCGCCGGCTGAGACCGCGATGACATCGGTGAGACCTGCGGGCACGCTCGTTTGCCCGGCGTCGTTGGTGCCCCATGCGGCCACCGTGCCATCGGATTTGAGCGCGACCGAATGCAGGACACCGGCGGAAACAAAGGGTGCGCCCTGCACCATGTTGTAAGCTTGAAATGATTTAGCGCTTGCGTCGTAGGTCAAACTCGCGGGGGCGTAGATGCCGATCGAGGGCACATATTCGCGGTTGGCGAGTCCGTAGAGATTGAAGCTTTCATAGCTGGGAGTGATTGTGATTGTGGCAGAGCCATTCGCATCGGCGAGATACTTGTAATCGATGCGAATGCCTTGGTTGTTGCCGTAGGAATTCTGGTTCACTGCAACCTGTCCTAACGTGCTTTGAAAGGTGAAGTTGCGCGCCGTGTCTGCCGCGCCGACCGAAAATAAAGACAGCACATAACGACCGCCGGGAGTAAGGCCGGAAAGCGTGATCGTTTGCGCGGCTGCGCCACCGCTGCCATATACGAAATCGTTGGCGAGGCTGCGGTTGGCATCGCTGAGGTCGTTGGCATCATTGGTGACAAAGCTGGCAAAATTGCTCGTCGAAAATTTTCCGACTACCGCCGGATTACCGCCCGAAATACCGGTGAAGGAAATCCCGCCAAGCGTGAATGATCCCGCCGCGCCAAAGGAATAGGCATGAGTATAAAAATATCTGGGATCCAGGCCGGTGCTCGCTTCATGGGTCCACGCGTGAATGGTCCAGCGGGCGGCATCGACCTTCAGCTGCACGGCGTTTGCTGAGGCGAGTTGACCGTCCCATGCTTTGAGCGTGAAGGCGTCCTGAAGGCCGGTGGATCCATCGGCAGGCGTCCATAGCACCTTGTCGCTGATGGCGATCAAAGTCGTTCCGGGTGTTACATCGATCCAAGCTGAGCCACTCCATTTTTGCAAAGTCCCGTTGCTGATGGTTTCGAGGCGAAACGAAATGATATCGCCATCCACATCCGCCTCGTCAGCCGCGGCGGCGATTGATGTGAATGAGATTTCGATCGGTGTGTCCTCGGTCTGGCCGGAGATGATATCGATTGAGGTGAGCGTCGGTGCGTCGATGATTGGTGAAACCGAAATCACGGTTTGCACTGTTGTCGCCGACTCCAGCGCGCCATCATCGCGCGCGACTACCTTTATGGCGGATTGTGTCCCGTTGGCATTAAGGGAAGGCGTCCAGTAACCATTCAAACTCGCGTTGATCACTTTGTTGGTCGATGCATTCCATGGCGTAGCAGTCGCTTCGCTCGTGCCGATTTTCAAAGTGCCGGTGGTGACTTCCTTCACCACGAAGCCAGTGACCGCGCTGTCGATATCGGCTTGATCGCCCTTTGCTGCCAAGGCGGCGAAGGTGATTGGGATGGCGGAGTCCTCATTGCCGCTGGTAATCGGTCCAGAAAAACGAGCGAGCGTTGGAGCGTCATTGACCGCTCCGACCGAGACCTTCACCGACTTCGTGGCTGCCGAATAAAGCGCGCCGTCGTAGGCTACGACGGTGAATGCGTCGAGCGAGCCGCTGACCGAATTGGGTGGTGTCCAAACAAGGCTTTCCCCGACGCCGACCGATGTGCTACCTGCGCTGACTGGAATACCGTTTTTGGTAAGTGTGCCACCGAGCACTGATTCAATACGGAAGGAGATCGGATCGAGGGTAAATCCATTGGTGATGGCGGTGATGCTGTTGTTTGGATCGGTCGCGCCCACGGCGGCAGCGAGTGATGCGTAGGGAATTGTTAGAGATGTATTCTCGACGCCACCGGTCAGTACCGCAGGACTGGTGCTGGCAAAGCCCGGCGCTTGGTTCGTGATCGTGAATGTGACGGGTAGATCTTTGGTCCCAAAACCGTTGGATGCGCGGATGTTTACCTGATGAACGCCCGCGCTGCCGCTATGCGGATATCCGGAGATGACACCGCCTGAACTCATCGTTAGGCCTGCAGGCAAGCCGGTGGCAGTAAACAATACAGGACCCGTTCCCGCCGCATAGTAGTAGTAACTAAAGCTGCTGCCGACGGCCGCCGTATGTGTCGTCGCTGCTGCCGGGGCGCCATAGAAATACGGCGCTTCGATCTGGATGTTGTGAGTGTTGCGATCGGACCAGATTGTCGGGACTCCTTCGCGAGGACTCACCGAAATCCGGTTGTTGCCAAGCGAGAGCGGAAAGGTGGCGGTGAATGTTACTGGAGTGAAGCTGCTGCTATTGCGAGTGATATTGATGTATTGCCGGGCAACTTGGCTGTTGTTGCGATACATATAGACATAGCCGCTGGTTGAACGGACATCACCGGCGTAATAAAACTCGCCGCGAAGGTCGAACGTCATTGTCACGGTGGCGGTGCCGTTCTGATTGTTGGTCCAGTTGGTGATCGCGGAATGCCAAGTCTCTATGTCGCCCCAAAAAACCATCGGTACATCATCCTCCAGTTGGAGTGATACACCGGCCCGCTCATACATCGTGGCGCTCGCAAGCAGCGCCGTCGTGACTTTGCCCTGCTGAAACTCGAGATTGGTATCACCGCCCTGACCGGTCGCGTTGGTGCTGGCTGCGACGCGGGCATGCGTCATTGTCGCCAAATGATTGACGAAGGATTTCCCTCTTTCTGTTTCTGCGACGCTGCATCCATACAGTAAAATTTGTGCGTCGTTGGTGAGGGATTTTCCCCATCCTGCTACTTCCGCTTTCCGAGCCTCAAGCACCGCTCTGTTGATTGCCTGGCCTCCAAACCAGAGCGTTCCATCGCTGCCGTGTGAAATCACGCGTAAGACTTCGACATCCGCCAGTCCATCGAGTGCTGCCGTGATTTGTGCGATCGCCTCACGCTCGTTGTCGATCAGAATGAGGAGCGAGCCGGCGAATTCTTCTGGAGGTATGCTTGCTGCTAAAGCTGAGTCGACCAGAGCTACGCTGCGAGCGTGAGTTACTTTGTCGGTTAGCTCTGCAGCCAACCATAACCGAGATCCGGCCATCACCAAGAAAATCGCCAAAGTCAGAAGACGAAAGCGAAAGGCGATGCTTTTGAAGGAGCTAGCTAAAGGGGTGGAAACCACGTTTTTTTGGCAGTAGGATGACAAGGTGACAAGACGTCATATATCCATGGAACGACCTTAAAACACCAATGGTCAATCACCTCCATGGCAAGTCGAATTTCAGGAATATCCATTGACTCTGGCAAGTTGAGTTGCCGCGACTATCATTTTCCGATGCAAAAGCTCGAGAAGATCACGTCCAAGAGGTCTTCGGTGTCCACTTTACCGGGGATTTCGCCGAGAGCGTCGAGGGCTTCGCGGAGGTCGATGGCGGCGAGTTCGGGGTTGGAGGAGAGTTCGGTGAGGAGGTCGAGCGCCGAGTGAAGGTTGGTTTGGGCGATTTTGAGAGAGGCTTGATGGCGAGCGTTGATGGCAACGGCATGCTCTCCGAAATCGGCTTCGGTAAAATGGAGGGAGGTGCGGATTTTTTCGGAGAGTGGCTCTAAGCCATCGTCTTTCAAACAGGAGATGCGGATCGCATCGACGTCTTTCCAGGACGGATGTTCGCCGAGATCGGATTTGTTGAGGACGAGCAGGTGAGTGGCGTGGTTGGAGGGATAAACGGCGCGTTCGGGGCGGGGCTGTGAGGCATCGGCGACTTCCAGCAGGAGATCCGCGGATTCGATTTGGCGGACGGTGCGTTGGATGCCTTGGGATTCGATCACGTCATCGGATTCGCGTATACCAGCGGTGTCGACGAGGCGGAGTGGGATGTCGTGGAGGTTGATGACCTCCTCGATCGTATCGCGCGTGGTTCCTGCGATATCGGAAACGATGGCGCGATCAAAGCCAAGCAGTCGGTTGAGTAGGGAGGATTTGCCGACATTCGGCTCGCCGAAAATGACCGTGCGCACGCCTTCGCGCAGCACGCGACCCTGATCGGCTGTGGCGAGGAGAGAATTTATTGTTTCGAGGATTTTTTCTATTCTTGCGCGTAGTTCAATCGTGGTTTGTGGGTCGATATCCTCGTCAGGAAAATCGATCCATGCCTCAAGGTGGGCGAGAACTTTGAGCAGTTCATCGCGCGCGGCGGTTGTGCGTTTGCCAAGAGTGCCTTCGAGTTGCGAATGTGCGGCGCGGATGGCGAGGCGGGTTTGCGCGGAAATGAGATCCATGATCCCTTCTGCCTGTGTGAGATCGAGTTTTCCGTTGAGGAAAGCGCGTTGGGAAAACTCTCCGGGCGATGCGTG
Source organism: Luteolibacter sp. (assembly GCA_044233125.1). Lineage (GTDB taxonomy): Bacteria > Verrucomicrobiota > Verrucomicrobiia > Verrucomicrobiales > Akkermansiaceae > Luteolibacter. The sequence continues at coordinate 33,904 of JBIIKO010000011.1, forward strand.
GATCGCACCACATTGGAGGAAGCGAGCGAGCGCCTCGCGGGTGACGAGAATGCCTCCGTGACCTGCAAATTCCACCGTATCCTCGCCAGTGAAAGAATGCGGTCCTAGGAAAACGGTGAGCAAACCCTCATCGATCACAGTGCCTGCCGCATCGCGAATTTTACAAAGCCGCGCTAGACGCGGCATCGTGGCTGAAGCGATTCCACCGGTGCAGAGATCGGCGATCCTGAGGGCTTCAGGACCGGAGATGCGGATGAGCGAGATCGCGCCGAGGCCCATTGGGCTGGCAATGGCGGCGATCGTTGAGGAATTCGGCGAAATCGTCATCTAAGTTCGAAATACTTAGTTTGCCGAGGCGGGCTCAGCAATTTCTTTTCCTCTGCGGCTGAGGAATTCTGGGCAAATGGCGCGGTTGCTTGCGAATGGTTCAATACGGAATGTCGAGGTGGACGAGATCGGCCCTTTGTTTCTGGAAATGGCAGGCGTGCGTCTTACGCCTTGCGCCAGCCCGCGCAGAAGTCTAGCCTGCGCACCCCGCACCGGCCATATGAAACCTGTTTACATTTACGACACGACTTTGCGCGATGGAACCCAAGGAGAGGGTTTTCAGCTTTCCGGTCTGGATAAACTGCGCATCGCGAGGCATTTGGATCAATTCGGGGTGGATTACATCGAGGGTGGCTGGCCGGGCTCGAATCCCAAGGATGTGGAGTTTTTCCGTGAGGCGAAGAAGCTGGATTTGAAACACGCGAAGCTTGCGGCATTTGGATCGACCCGTCGGGCGGGTGTCAGGGTTGAGGAGGATCCCCAAGTGAGGTTGTTGCTTGAGGCTGAGACTCCCGTGGTGACCATTTTTGGCAAAAGCTGGGAATTGCAAGTGACTGAAATTTTGCGAACTACCGTTGAGGAGAATCAGGCGATGATTCGCGATACGGTTGATTACCTCGTCAAGAACGGCCGCGAGGTCATTTATGATGCGGAGCATTTTTTTGATGGATACAAGGATTCACCAGCGCATGCGTTGGCGACATTGAAGGCAGCGGCTGATGGGGGTGCGGCTTGCTTGGTCCTCTGTGATACAAACGGAGGAACACTTCCGAAAGAAGTCATGGAAATATGCGCGGCGGTTCGCGCGCATTTGCCGGCCACTCCGATCGGAATTCATACCCATAATGATTGCGAGCTTGCGGTGGCAAATGCCATCGCTGCGGTGGATGCCGGAGCGATCCAAGTGCAAGGCACGATCAACGGTTACGGAGAGCGCACCGGAAACTGCAACCTTACGTCAGTGATTCCCATCTTGCAGTTGAAAATGGGGATCCCTGCCGTACCGCGTTTGGAAGAGCTGCGTGATTTGTCATTTTTTGTCGATGACGTGTCGAACAATCCTCATTTTGTGCGAGCTCCGTTTGTGGGTCGCACGGCATTCGCTCACAAGGGAGGCATGCACGTGAATGCGGTTCAGAAACTGGCACGCAGCTATGAGCACATTGTTCCAGCCAGCGTTGGAAATGAGCAGACCATTCTCGTCTCGGAGTTGAGCGGCCAGTCCAATATTCTTCTGAAAGCCGAGCAGATCGGAATGCCGATCGAAAAAGGCGCGCCGGAGGCCGCGGCCATTCTCACCCGGGTGAAAGAGCTGGAGCACGAGGGTTATTCGTTTGAAGCGGCTGGCGGATCGCTCGAGTTACTGATTCGCCGCGAGCTCGGGAAGTATGAGAAACCTTTCCAAGCCAACGAGTATCATGTCAGTTTCCGTCAGTATCGTGATGGTCATGCGCCGGTTTGTGAGGCGACGGTGAAGCTCAGTGTGAATGGTGAAAAGGAACTCACGGTTGCCGAGGGTAACGGCGTGGTGAACGCGCTCGACCTCGCTTTACGAAAAGCCCTGCTGCCATTTTATCCAGAAATCGCCGAGGTTTCCCTTGTTGATTACAAAGTCCGTATCCTCGACAGTCAGGATACGACTGCCGCAAAAACCCGTGTTCTTATTGTTTCGTCCCATGGGGATAAGACATGGGGGACGGTAGGCGTGTCCGGCAGCGTGATTGAGGCAAGTTGGATTGCCTTGGTGGATGGAATCGACCTCTTCCTACAACGCAGAGGGCAAGCCGATTTGAAATAACTTCGATTTTTTCGAAATAGCCGTCATCCCCGTTCAGTAATCATAAAACCATGTTTTCCATCAAACGCGCATTTTTCTGGTTATCCGGTGCTGGGACCGAGACCCTTGAGCGTTGCCCTAATTGGGAACAGCGTAAATACGTCGCCTTTGGTTGCACGGTTTTGGTGCCCTGTGCGTTTGCCTTCATTGCTTGTGCGTATGCGCTCTCGACGATCTCAAATGATCCGAAAGTCATTTATCCCGTGGCCGGAGTTTGGGCTTTCATCATCTTGACGATCGACCGCGCGCTGCTTGCGGGATACCGGCCTTATCTGTCCATATTCCGAAAACTCTCGCAGTTTTCCCTCCGTCTCATCGTCGCGGTGCTGATGGGCATCACCATTGCGCACCCGCTCGTTCTGCTCCTTTTCAGAGATACGATTTCATCGGTGATTGAAAAAGACCGCTCAGCTGAAATTGAGTTGGTGCGTTCGGCTTTTGATGGAGAGAAGGAAAAAGTCCGCGCGCGCATTAACTCTCTGGATAGTGGACTCGCCGCTCAACGCGAGCGCTGGAACGAATCCTTTCAGGCGAAATTCATCCTTCAGAAAAATCAAGAGGCTGAATCACCGATTCCCGGTTTGACCTCGGCGCAGCAAAAAGAGCTCAAGGCCGCAACGGATGAAGCTACCGCGCCTTTCATGACCCGGCTGGTTGCTATTGATCAACAGATCACCGAGCTTACGCCCCAGTATGCCAAGCTTCAGGGGGAGCTGACGTTTTGGCAAACGGAGTTTGAACGCGAACTCAGCGGTGAACGTTCCGGACTTTCAGGTGAGGGCCCACGGGCTCGCTCGATCCGTGCGGACCAGCTTGAGCCGCGCCGTGTGGAAACCAAACGCATTGGCACTCTGCTTGAACATTTGACTGCAGAGAAAGCCTCCCTACAAACTCAGGCGCGTGAAGCCGAGGCGGGTGCGATTGCTCTCTATGAAACACGCCTGGAGGAAATTAAACTCGCTTACCAAGCTGAAGCCGATCGTGTGGCATCGCTCAAACAGAAAGTTGAACAAGATCAGGCCGAGCAATTTGTGACGCAGCAAAACTCGCTTCGCGAGACGATCAAAAAGCAAATCGATTCACAGCTCGCTGAACTTGAAAATACCCAGGGCGAGCTTGCAGCGGTCGTCAAAGAAGAGTCCGAGCGGCTCACCGCATTGCGAGCCGAGCCGCGCCGAGATATTCTTACCCAGACCCTTGCATTGCACGAACTTTTCCTCGCCGGAAACGAAGGTGGCAAGTTTGCTTTTTATACCTACATCGTGTTGACCCTGCTCTTTATGTTGGTCGATACCATTCCGCTGATTGTGAAATTTTTCACCAAACCCGGTCCTTACGACACGTTGGTGGATCGCGATGAAATCACCTTTGATTCCGACCATAAAGCCTTTCGCCAAAGCCGTGGGCGTTACATGGAGCAGCTGACTTCCGGCAATCTGATTGCGGTGACGCGTAATGCGAAGCTCGAGCACGCCCTTGTCGATGGTGTGGATCATACCCGTGCGGCGCGTGAGTTTTTGGATTCGCTCATCGAGATGGAACGTTCTTTTGCCGAAAAAATGCGATTAGAAGAAGAGCGCATTGGTCACAACGAATCCGACAAACGTGCGGCCTTGGAGAATATCAAAAAACGTTTCTATGATGATCTCAATCAGCGGATGGAACTGTTTTTCACCACGCGGCATGCGTAGGATCATTTGCTAGGGTGCCAACGCCGATGGCGTCCTACCTTTCACGGCCCTCCAATATTGTCGATCCAACGGCGCATGCGTTGTTCGATCGTATCTTTTTCGGATTTTCCTTGAGTCGCCAATCCGAGTCTTCCTTGAAACGTGACGCAACCTGCCGCCAGCAGTTGTCCCAAAACCAGAGGAGGACAAAACACCCAGCCGTCTTCGTTTGTTTTGTCCTTGAAATTCCAGACACCCAAATTGGAGAATGCACCGATGTTGCCAGAAGGTCTGGTCCGATCTTTGTTGAGTAATTTTACTTTTGTCTGATGACTGAGTATGCGGCCGATGTTGAGTAACAAGTGATTGGCTCGATGTTCGCCACGGCGAAGTTGATACAAGATCTTTTCATGAATCATCGCGGGGGTGTCGTTTGGTGCGATTTTGGTTTCCACACAACTCACGTGGTTTTCGGTATCATCTGGATAAGAAATGTCTCCACGCAAATTGACGGGAATCATCCATGAAATTTTTTTCTCAGAAGTGCGAACCTCGGGGCGAACCGCTTGATCAAGAGCTTTTAGCAGAAAGCTGTTCACGGTGACTCCGAGAGCGCGACAGCGATCGAGAATCGCATGGGTTTCCGCTTCCGTAAAAAGATGCCAAGCGATGTTATTGGATTGGGTTGCTTCGTTCCAGTCGCCGCGTTCGGCGCAGATTTCTTTTTTGCGTTTATCACGCCAAAGCCGCCACAAAGGCAGCAAGAAGCCAAGGGATGAATGTTTGGTTTGTGGAATGGTCAAATTTTTCAAGCCCTGTTCACGCAGCAAACGGGCAAAGCCGCCGATTCCATCGCACTCGCAATGGGAAACATTGAACCACTCCGCCTTGCCACCAGAGATTCGTCCGTAGCAGATGCCCATGAAATCTCCTGCCGCTTCCGAGGCGCGGAACCATGCGGCTGAGGCGTTGTGAGTGGTTGGTGGGGACAAGTTGGGTGGCGATCAGGATTTTTTGGCTACGGTGGACTCGGTCTCGAACGATCGGGGTATACGTGGTGACTTTGACGTTTGAAAACTATTTCTTGAAAACCAAAAAATGCTGCCAGGGGAGATCGGGTTTGTTTTGTACGAAGGTGAAGCCCATGGCTTCGAATTCTTTCGTCGCTTGGGCGGCGGACATCTTGTGAAGGGGTTTGATCGGGACGCGGGTGTCTTCGGCGCGGAATTCCAGAAGGTAAATTTTACCACCGGGCTTCAGGGCGGAGTGGATGGATTGAAGCATCTCGGCTGGGTGTGAGAATTCGTGATAGGCATCGACAAACAACACGGCATCGAGCGAGTTCTCGGGAAGTTGAACGGATTCGATCGTCCCGAGATGGGGTTGGACGTTGTTGATTTTGCGGGCTTCGGTTTCTTTTTTTAGGTAATCGAGCATTTCCTGTTGGATATCAACGGCGATGACTTTTCCTTTTGGGACCAGCGGTGAAATACGGAAACTGTAATATCCGGAGCCGGCGCCGATATCGGCGATGACCGCATCGGGTTGCAGATCAAGGAGGGAGATGGCTTGGGATGGGGCTTCTTCTTTTTCGCGGTCAGTTCGTTCCAACCAACCAATACCGCGGTGTCCCATGACTTGGGAGATTTCGCGACCCATGAAGATCTTGCCGATTCCATCTGGTGAGGGAGGTGCGGTCGTGTAGGAGGGAATTTCGGCTTGCAGTTTGACCGGGCCCGGGGTTTTGGGAACGATTTTCGAGGCTTCATTCCGCACCAGGACGAGCGGAACAAGGAACAGGGCGAGGAGAACCAGAGGGATGAGAATGAGGTGACGGGATTTCATGGTTTTTTGTAACACTGATTAATAGGCTTGGCTTAATGGAATAGTTTGACCGTTTGCAAAGGCATCGTTAAGTTTCCCTCAATTGGCCGTTTGAACAGCGGCACTGAGTTTGTGACTAAGGATTCATCAATAAAAGTCGGGAAATTCGAGGGATTCAGCTGGATACGCTGTGAAGGCAAGGGTTCTTTTCTGAACAGCCTGGCCATGAAGGAGTTTGGAGATGCGCGGATTCGGGCCGGAGTGTTGCGCTTGGTGGTCGATTTGGAAGCATGTACGGGGATGGATTCGACATTCATGGGAACATTGGCGGGAATGGCAGCTAGGATTTCAGAATATGGTGGAAAATTACAAGTGACAGCGGCAAGTGAGAAAAGCTGCCATTCGTTGGAGGATTTGGGATTGGATTTTTTGATGGAAATCAATCAGCCGGACCCAGAGTGGAGTGGACTCGATGCCAAGGTTCGGGATTTGCTCAAAACCAAAGTGGCTGGAGTAAAGGCGGGAACCGTGATGCATACCAGGCATGTATTGGAAGCCCATGAAATTTTATCGCGGGCAAACGAGAGCAATGAGAGAAAATTTTCTGGGGTGGTGAAGTTGTTAGGGGATGAGTTGTCGGAGAAAACGGGACAATCCAGCTGATGGATATCATTCAGTATTTGTGCCTGGCATTGATCGGAATTTCCTCTGTCTTGGGATGTGTCTTGATATTGGCACTGATCAATCAGCGCGCGCGCGCGAAGCGGCTCAAGCATGTTTTGAATGATCTCTCCGGCGAAGAGGAGCGGATGTTTCACTTTCTCCATGATCTTGGGACTGCGATTGGTTCGGAACCGACAGATGGTGCGCTTTCAAGGATTATTGTTGAGGGAATTGTGGATGTTGTGGGAGCCAGTGGTGGAGTGATTTATTACCCCACGGGCGATGCAAAATTTTTGGTTCCAGCCTATGTTTCGGAGCAATGTCCGCCATTGATTCCTTTGCCGGAATCGGTTTTAGCTGATGCAAAGGAAGATGGGCGGGTGGTCATGAGCCGTCTGAATTTGGAGAGAATCAAAACAGGGGAGGGTTTGTTGGGTCGTGCGTTTGTCGCGGTGGATGCGGTTCATATTGAGGATTTGAGCGAATATGGGGTATTGGGAATCTATGTGAGGCGGGAGGTGCCGAATGTGGCGGTGATGATTTCACCCATGCGATACGCAGGACAGGAAATCGGGGTATTGGCGGTCGCGAAGCTGAAAAGCGAAGGGGACTTTTCATTGAATGATTTTGCGGTATTCCGTTCAGTTGCCGAGCAATCGGCATTTGCGATTGGGAATGCGCGGATTCACCGGGAAGCAAACGCGAGAATGGCGATTGAAGGGGAGCTGCACAATGCGCGCGAGGTGCAAAGGGTGTTGTTGCCGCAGGAAGATCCGAAAGTAAGGGGGTTTCGACTTCATGGGATCAATTTGGCGGCGCGCATCATTAGCGGAGACTATTATGATTACATTGAGCTTAAGGATGGAAAACTCGGAGTGGTGGTGGCGGATGTCTCAGGTAAAGGCGTGGCAGCGGGCTTGCTGATGGCGATGTGTCGGAGTTTGTTGCGTGCGTTGGCGCTGAGTCATGAATCGCCGAGCAAAGTGCTGGCTGCAGTGAATCGATATTTGTTTCCCGATATCCGCGAGGACATGTTCATCAGTTTGAATTACGGGGTGCTGGATCCGCAAGCGGGACGCATGGTTTTTACGAGAGCGGGACATGATCCGGCTTTGGTCTTCCGCAAAGCGACCGGATGGGTGGAAGTGTTACGACCGCGGGGATTGGCACTCGGTATCGATCAAGGAGAGGTTTTTGAGCGGGTGACCGAGGACTGTGTGGTGGATATGGAATCGGGTGATTGTGTGTTGTTTTTTACCGATGGAGTGAAGGAAGCGATGAACGCAGATGAGGAAGAATTCGGGATGGAGCGGTTATCGAAAGTATTTTGCGAAGCAGCGGTATTGGGAGCTGAAGAGATCGTGAAGCGTGTGCAGGAAGCTGTGGGAAAATTTTCAGGCGAAGGAGCTCAGATGGATGATGTGACTCTTGTGGCGATTGAGAAGCGGTGAGGTTGGGTTATTAAGGAGAGAGGGCATCCAACTCGCGAGAAGGGTCGTTCATGAATTTAAAGCCCTGATCTACGTGGTAGGGTCGTTTTGATAAAACGACCGCCACTTTGCGCGCTCATTTCATCCAAGAACCTCCAATTCATTCATGAACTTTTTTGACGATCACAGAATATTCTGGTTCAAGGTTGCTTGGGGTCTAAGGAGACAAGCGGGAGGATTGATCGAAGGTTTTATGCAATATTTGTGCGAGATTTTGATTCGTCGGTCGTTTTATCAAAACGACCCTACCATGAAATTTTCCCCAGCTGGACGAGTCTGGGATTTTGGATTGTGAGAGAATGATTTAGGGTTGAAGCTTCAGTTATGGATGCGAACAAAAAAATGGGAGAGCTGATGGCGGAGATGCCGGGCGCGCGGCGGGCGTTGTTTGCAAAATACCATCTCGGGGGGTGCCAGAGTTGTGCGTTTAATGATGAGGAGACTTTATGGGAGCTTTGCAAGCGTGCGGAGCTGGATGCGGATGAGGTTTTTGCGCACTTGCTCAGCAGTCACGAGCATGATTCAGCGATGTTGATCTCGCCGTCTGAAGTGGCGCAGAAAAAAGATGAATGGCTTTTGATCGATGTGCGCACGCGAGAGGAATTCGAAGCGGTAAAGATCGATGGTGCGCAATTTTTTACGCAGGAGCTTCAGGAAAAGCTTTTTAGAGAAAAGCCAACGGGTCTGGTGGTGCTTTACGATCACACTGGAAAGCATGTGTTGGATCAAGTCGCGTGGTTCAGAGGTCACGGGATGCTCAATGCATTTGGGATGAGAGGCGGGATCGATGCGTGGAGCCTAGAGGTTGATCCAAAGGTGATGAGGTATAGGGTGGAGGTCTGAAGTTTCAAAATTCAAATCTCAAATCTCAAGGAAGAGAAAGCTATTCATAGGCGGCGAGACACCGCAGCTCTATAGCGGTGGAAACGGCTGTTCGGAAATGACCCAATCTTCGTTTTTCTCGATGAAGGTTTTCATGGCCCAATCGTGAGGGAAGAGGGCGACCAGCCAGCCGTTGGAATCCCGGGACAGGGCGGTTCCGAGAGAGAGTGAGGGTCTGGCTTCCGGAGCAAGGGGGTTGCCCTCTTTCGGTTTGAGCCAGCGGGCGATCGACCAATCGGCGGATTCGATCCGGGTCTCCGCAGCGTATTCGCCCTCGAGCCGGTGTTGGAGAACTTCAAATTGCAGCGGGCCAACTGCGCCGAGCAGGACACTTGAGGAGTTGGCCGGGGTGTCGAGCAGGGTGAATTCCGAAGCGACACCTTCTTTGAGCAGTTGCTCGAGTCCGCTTTGAAAGCGTTTGTATTTCGCAGTGGATTTGTTGGTAAGGTAGGAAAAGCACTCCGGCGGGAAGCGCGGGATCTCATCAAATTTCACATTGGGCGAGGAGGCCAGGGTGTCTCCGATGAGGAGATCGTAGTTTCCGACGAGGCCGACGACATCTCCGGCGTATGCATCATCGACTGTCTCGCGATCGCGGGCAAAGAGGCGTTGCGAGTTGGCGAGGCGGACATTTTCGCCGGTACGGGTGTTGAAGACGTTCATATCGCGCTCAAATTGGCCGGAGACGATGCGAATAAAGGCGATGCGGTCCCGGTGCTTCGGATTCATGTTCGCCTGGATTTTAAATACAAAGGCGGAAAAGCCTTGCGAGGCAGGATGGACAGTTTGGGCATCGCTGATACGAGGCAGAGGAGGAGGGGAAAGCTCGAGGAAACGATCCAGCAGGAGTTGGACTCCGAAATTGTTTGCTGCGGATCCGAAGAACACGGGAGTGAGATTTCCAGCGAGGACCTCGTTCACATCAAAATCCGCGCCGGCGCCTTCAAGGAGCTCGAGTTCTTCACAGACTTGGTTATAGGTCATTTCATCAACCGTGTTTTTGACCGATTCATCTTCGATGCCGGACACATTCACCGGAGCGCGGAAGGCTCCATGAACGGTGCGTTCGAAGAGATGGACTTTTTTATCTTCCCGATCGTAAACGCCTTTGAAACGCGGACCGTCTCCGAGCGGCCAGTTAACCGGAAAAGCGCGAATGCCCAGGACGGATTCGAGCTCGTCGAGCAGGTCAAGGGTTGGCCGCGCTGGGCGGTCCAGTTTGTTCATGAACGTGAAAATTGGGACGCCGCGACGTCGGCAGACTTCGAAAAGTTTCCGTGTCTGGGCCTCGATGCCTTTGCCGGCGTCAACTACCATTACGGCGGCATCGACGGCGGTAAGAACTCGGTAGGTGTCCTCGGAGAAGTCCTTGTGGCCGGGAGTGTCAAGGATGTTGACCACACAGTCTTTGTATTCGAACTGGAGAACGGTGGAGGAAACCGAGATGCCACGTTGCTTTTCCAGCTCCATCCAGTCGGAGGTGGTGGCTCGCTGGTTTTTGCGAGCGGTAACGGATCCCGCAAGATTTAGGGCGCCGCCATAAAGGAGAAACTTTTCCGTCAGGGTGGTTTTTCCTGCATCTGGATGGGAAATGATCGCGAAAGAACGGCGTCTTGAGACCTCTTTTTGGAGAGCTGGGGTCGGGGATGCGTAGGAAGAAAGCGACATGCGGGCGGAAACTTCAAATGGTCAGCCCGAAACATCAATCATAATGAGGGTCGGAAAATCCCTAAATCGGGGATATTTCCCTGAAACGTGCAGAAATACCCACCGGAAATCCAGATTGCCAACGTCCCCCGTTCTCGCTACTTTCCGCCCCCGCCCAACTTTCCTGAGTGAGATTGGGGCTGGAATAACAAAAAACAATATTTTGGGATTTCTTGATAACATCAAGCGCTGGCAGCTCGCCAAAAAAGGCTTTTCCGCCGGGAAAAAGCGCAGAGTGCACAGTGAGAACGCAACACTCCAATGGTTGGAAGCCAGTTTGGTGATCAAATTTGCGTTATGGTTGTTGTTTTCAATCGGGACAACGGTGCTGGTATTGAATGCCTCCCGGTATTCGACGTTTGCCGGGAATCCCTTCGAGGGAGGAATTTATAGCTTTGTGTTGGCACTCTCAGCGCTGGCGATGTTTCACGTCGGAGCCCCGGGTATTTGCCGCAACAACAGTCGGGTGCTTCTCGTTTTTGGCGGAATCATGTGTCAGTTGTTGCTGGTGGGATTGGTCATGGGCTTGGCGGATGGCGGAACGATTTCTGAAAATTACCGTTACCTCTTTGTTCCCTGTGCGCTGATGCCCATGCTGCATGGTGTTCTATTGGGGCGCACGGCTGGAAGCTTCAGTGCGATTTACGTGAGTTTGATCGGTAGTATGTTGGTGCCCTCGGGCGACGTGATCAATTACATCATGGTGAACTTGGTAGCTGGCATGACCGCCGTGCTCTGCGTGCGGCAGGTCAGGAAGCGGATCCAATTGATCAGAGCGGGGATCTATGTCGGGGCGGTTATGGTTTTTCTTGCGCTGGTTTTGGGTCGACTTGAAGTCATGGCGGTGTTCGGTCCGGAATCGATGGATCGCTTGCAAATTTTGGGAACGGGAAGCGCAATTGCGTTCGCCACGGCACTGGCGGTGGCAATGATTGTCGGTGGCCTGTTGCCAATGTTCGAATTGTTGTTCCAACTGACCACCGACATCAGTTGGTTAGAGCTCAGTGATTTGAACCACAAGCTGTTGAAGCAAATGCAGTTGGAGGCTCCGGGCACGTTTCACCATAGCTTGGTGGTCGCAGCGTTGGCGGAGGCGGCTGCGGAAAAAATCGGGGCAAATGCGCCGATGTGCCGCGTGTGTTCCTATTTCCATGATGTCGGCAAGCTGAACAAACCAAGCTATTTTATCGAGAATCAGCACGATGAGGGGGATAATCCTCATGATGCATTAACGCCTACCATGAGCGGATTGATCATCATTGCGCATGTGAAGGACGGGATTGATCTTGCTGTGAAGCATAAACTCAACCCGAGGATCATTCAGGTCATTCAGGAGCATCATGGTGATTCCTTGGTTTATTTTTTCTACCGTAAAGCGCAGGAGCAGAAGAGGTTGGAAATGGAAAAAGTGGATAAACGTCAGGGGAATGTTGAGGATTTACCGAAAATCGAGGAGAAAAACTTCCGTTATCCAGGTCCGCGTCCAAGTACGCGTGAGAGTGGTATTATCTGCCTGGCTGATACGATTGAAAGCGCATCAAGAACCCTGCGCAAGCCCACTCATGCAAAGATCCGCGCGCTGGTAGAGGATCTTGTGCGCGCGAAGATTCACGACGGGCAATTGGATCTGTGTCCTCTGACCATGGGTGAACTCACCTTGGTAAAAGAGTCTTTTGTCAACACATTGCGGAGCATGTTGCATAGCCGTATTGATTATCAGAAGCCGTCGGAGGATCGTGTCGCTACGACCAAGCGGCCTATCGGTTCCGGGCGTGAAAGTGATTATGAGGATAAACGCCCGACCAAATTATGGGAGCAGGCCAACTAAAAATCATTTTCATTTATGGCATTGGAAATCATCATAGGAAATCATCAGGAAGCGATCGAGATTCCGGAATCGTGGCTCACAGCGCTTGAGGATGTGGGAGGTCTTGCAGCAGCCATGGCGCTGGATGTTTCGCTCGATGAAGGAAATTCCCTTGAGCACCTCGCGACTTTGGAAGTGGCATTGGTGGACGATGAGACAAGTGAACGCGTTCACATGGACTTCATGAATATCGAAGGTCCGACTGATGTGATCACATTTCATCATGGTGAAATTGTGATTGGTGTAGAAGTCGCCAAACGTCAGGCCGCCGAATATGGCGAGCCATTCGGACGAGAAATTTTACGCTATTTCGTGCATGGATTGCTTCATCTTGCGGGACATGAGGATGCTGACGAAGCGGAACGAAAAGCGATGGAAGAATCTCAGGAACGCATCATCGAGGTGTTATGGAATGAAGGTTTGGGCCAGAAACTGGTTCCTTGAGATTTGGAATCTGAGGTTTAAAATTTAAACCTTAGAGTTTCTGAAAAGGTAGTGAGAAACAATCCACTCATGACCGCGGCGGTAGCCCCAGAGTTCCGCGCAGGCCATGTAGAAGATGCGCCAGTAGCTCCACCATTTCACGGCATTCTCGGCACCGTAGGTTTCGGAAATCAGCGGAAAGAGCTCTTCCTTGTGATCGTCCATGTTTTTAAGCCAGGCTTCGGAGGTTTTTTGGTAATGCTGACCATTGACCTGCCAATGTTGTTCGATGTTCAGATGATCTTGGAAGTAGAGTAAAAGATCATCAGAAGGCATCTGCCCACCGGTGAAGAAATATTTTGCCATCCAATCATCGTCATTCTCAATGACATAGTGATAGGCATTTTCGCGATGGGTGAAAATGTGGACAAAGAGTTTGCCATCGGGCTTGAGCCATTTGGAAATGCGCTCTAGCAGAATTTGATAGTTTTTCATGTGCTCGAACATCTCGACGGAGACGCAGCGATCGAAAACCGATTCGCCGACGCCTTCGAAAGTGATCATGTTGGCGGTGATGACCTCAATATTGTGAAGTCCTCTTTTTCCGGCCTCGCCAAGAATGTGTTCGCGTTGGGTGCGGGAGTTGGAGACGGCGGTGATTTTGGCATCGGGGTAATGTTTCGCCATCCAAAGCGTGAGCGAGCCCCATCCGCAGCCCAGTTCCAAAATACGTTGGCCGTTGGCGAGTTCTGCGCGTTGGCAGGTTATTTCCAGCATGCGTGATTCCGATTCGGCGATGTCGATGACACCTTCCTCCCAGTAACCCGATGAATATTTCATGTGTGGACCTAGGCAGCGTTTGAAAAAGGCGGTGGGCAGCTCGTAGTGTTGCTCGTTCGCTTCGTCAGTAGCGATGGCTACAGGCATGGTTTTCAGTTCCGCGATGTGCGCCATGAGTTTTTCCTGGCGCTTCTCAGGATCGAGTTTTTCAAAAGGAGCGATGGTATTGGCGAGTCGATGACGGATGCCAAGACGGATAAGGGAATCGGGGAGCTTGCCGGAGGCGATGAGGTCGTTGGTGTTCATGAATTTTTAAATTTCAAATCTCAAGTTTCAATATTCAAGGAAGAGGAAGTTTCATGGCGTTTGAGATGGGTTGTATGTTAGTTTTTTTAGTGAGCGATTTTACCACGGAGGAAACAGTGAAAACGGAGATCACGGAGTGGATGATTCTTCATTGAATTTTGAAACTTGAGATTTGAAACTTGGAATAAAGGGGGATGTTGTGCGTTGGTATTCTCGGTAGGCATCGCCTTTGCGGAGCAGGGCGGAGGCTTCGGTGGGTGGAATGCCAGTGACTTTAAGAAGAAGGTAAGTGATGATGGCGGGAGCGTAAATCGTAGTCCAGCCCCAAGGCGATCCGAGGGCGAAGACGAAGAAGCCGATCCAAATGACGGATTCAAAAAAGTAGTTGGGATGGCGCGAGTGTCTCCACAAGCCTATTTGGCAGATGGATTTCGGATCGGGATTGGATGCTTTGAAGGCGGACATTTGCTGGTCGGCGATGGTTTCTCCGACGAGTCCGATGCATGCGATTGCTGTGCCAAGGATGGGAAAAAGATCGTAGGCGGGGTTGGGATCTGCGGCGACCAAGTAGAACGGCAAGGCTAGGACGAAGACGGAGAGCGCTTGGCCGAGGAAGAAAAGGAGGAACATGAAATTGACTTTTCCGTTCCAGATCTCGCGGAGTTTTTTGTAGCGCGAATCTTCCGCGGGATGGTGTTTCGCGATGCGACGGCTGAGGTAATAGCCGAGCCTTGCAGACCATGCGGAGACAAGGATGCCAGCGACAAGCGTTTGGACACTTGGGTTTTCTGAGATGAGAAAAAACACCGCAGTTAAACCGATGCAGAATGCCCAAAACGCATCCACTGGAGAAAAATTTCTCATTTTCACGCAAAACGCCCATGCTGCGGTGAAGATGATGAGGTTAGCGATGAGGGCGGGGGCGAGCATGAAATGACCTTTGGATTTGTGTGAGAGGATCCGCTTGGATTTAAGGGTAGCAACTGGTTTTTTAGCGATTTCAAAGAACATAAGGTGAGGTGACTTTGTTCCTAAGGCGAGGATAAACCTTGGCCCCAGATATCCTTGGCTTGGTGGAGATGGGTCAATGACCGAATCTTTTCATACGCCAGAATACCTCAAGGTGACACTTGATACCCACAGACATTTAACTTGCTGGCAAATACACGTGCGCCCAACATCCAGTCATGAGTTCGATGGATTTTCCCCCACGATTCTGAATTTTTTATGAAACGCACTATTCCCATTCTTGCATTTTTTCTCTCTCTGATTCTGTTTCCAGCGCTGGCTCAAGAAAAGCCGACGCAGATTCCTCTGGAAGAGCTCAAAAAGCAACTTGTCGCTTCCGTGGATGAGGAACTCGCTAATAATAAGGAGTTGGAGGAGCGGTATACTGAGAGGCTGAAGATGACAAATCAGCTCATTCGGGATACTCTGATTGGGGGTGCGATTGAGCGAAATACCCAACTGTTACAAGTCATTCTTAATCATGACAAGATTTCCCAAAAGTCAAAAAATCTAGCGCAGGCTTGCCTTGATCGAATGACGGCGGAGGTAAAAGATCGTCAGGAGCAGTATGTAAAAGAAGTCACTGAGAAGACGGGCGCATTCATACGCAATGTCATGAAATCAGAAGATCCAGAGTTGATCCGCAAGGTCAGCGTTGAGTTCAATGCCTTTCGCAATAAGCTCTCATCCGATTCGGTTCGCGATGAACGAGTTTCCAGTAGTAAATTATCTGCGGCAGGCCAATTCATGGATTACGCCGTAAAACTTCACGAGGCCAGAGCGGATGAAAATTGGAGCAACGCCGCAAGTCATCTGCGCTATATCGAGCAATCCATCGCGTCAATGGGAGCCTTTGTCGCGGTGGATGAGACCAAGGCCTACATCGAGAAGTTGCGTCTAAGCATCGGTCTATTGTCACAAAAAGATTTTGAGGCACTGCTCACCAAGACGATCGATGAGATTCTCAATGATTCCAATCAAGATCGACTTGATGAAATCATGTCCTCAGTCCGTCGATACTCCCAAATTTGTAGCTCCATGTCATCCTCCGGTTATTCCTCGATCTCAAGTCGATGGCAGCGCGTTGATTCCTTTGGCAAAGCCTTGCTGCAAAGCATCGAGAGCGCGAAGTCGGGCGAAATCCCCCAGATCCGCCCAGATCCATGGACGCGTTCAGATTCGGGCTATGCGTCGATCATGAAGCATGAGGAGATGGTGTCCCGACTTAAGAAATACCGTATTCGTACGAAAGACAAATCAGGCAAAGCCACCGAAAGCCGAGTGTACTATGATATGGATGAACTTCTTGTCATGATTGATGAAATCGTTGCGGAACTTTTGGATGATGCGAATCAGGATCGATTGGAAGAAATTCAGGAAAAGGCCATGATTTTGCGTCGCTACTGCAGCAACTCCTCCTATTCTTCCAGCCCCGCATATTCCCGATTGCAGCAGTTCGATTATTTTGCGCGACCTTTCATTCAGAGCGTGCGCCGTGCGCAGAATGGCGGCAGTCCACAAATTTCGATTGAACAGTGGCTGAACCAGCAGAATGAATTTAAGCCCTTGATGAGCAAAAAAGTTTTGTTAGAAAAAATCAAAAAATATCATGTCAAGGTAAACGGTGAAAATGAAGCCGCTGCAAAGCAGCCGCTATACTTGGATCTAGATGATGTCATGGCACGCATTGTGACAGTGGCTGATCTGAGAAAAGAGTTTCCGGCGCTGACCAAAACCATTCAAGACAGCATGAACGAGTCGGGCGCGAATGAATACTCGAGGCTGCTCCCCTCGATCACCCGCAGTGTGGAAATTTCGGAGAAGCTTGAGGCGGGAAATGCCTTTGTGTTGGCTTCTGCGCAATCGCCTTACATCGATTCCTACAGTCGCTCCTATCCGACATCTCAAGCGGCGCATCCGCTGCTCAAGAAGATTGCTCAATTCGACGCCGAGCTGGAGCACGCGATTCTGAAGCGTCTTTTCCCAAAACAAGATCTTGGCAATGTTGGGGATCACGAGTCTTTTCTCCGGAGTTTGATGAAGCGTTTCATCGAAGCCAAAAACTATGATGGAATGGACAAGCTTCATCGAGTGTCGATCTATTTTAAGCCGTCGCGAATGCTTATTTCGCAGACCCAAGCGCAGGTGGTTCGAGATTACTTGGACGGCATTCGCCAGGAAGAGGTGCTGGAGCAGCCGCGACTGGCAGTATTTCATTACCAAAAAGCGGCCTCTGCCAATTCATCCATCGTCGATGCGGAGAGTCTCAAGGCCCGGTTGCAAAAAATGCGACTCAATCACCCAGAAGATTACGAAAAAGGGATCGAAGATAGCTTGAAATTAGCCCCTGCGGCTCTGTCATCAAGAGAGTTGGAAGTGCCTGCGGCTCCTTGATTCGGGCTGCTAGGCTGGATGCACGACCGGCGCCGGGACATCAAAGCGAGGATGAAATATCCGCCAACTCGCACATTTCCCTGAGTTGCTCGATGCTCTGCTCAAGAAGGGAAAGGTCAAATTCGTGCACATCGACCCCTTTTCCGAGATCCGCAAGCAACAATACCGTAAGCTCACCCCCGAGGTGTTCGCGGAATTCGTCCAAACCGGCGAGGACTCGGCGGTTTCCTTTTGCATCGGTCCACTCGAGGGCTGGATGATAGGTTTTCAGGCCAAGTTTCGTCAGGACTTTGATGATGCGATCGGCGTTTTCTTTGCTCAGCAAACCAATCTTCTGAGAATAAATCGTATCGAGTGCGAGGCCAACGGCTACCGCTTCCGCGTGGGAGAGTTGGTAGTTGGTGAGAGCTTCCATTTTGTGAGCCGCCCAGTGGCCGAAGTCGAGAGGCCTGCTTGAGCCGGTCTCGAAAGGATCGCCGCCCAAAGCGATGTGGCGGGCGTGCAGCAAGGCGGAGCGTTTGACGCATTCTTCGAAAGGCTCGCGGTTCAGTTGGGCCAGCGCGTTGACGTTCGCTTCGATCCATTTGAAAAACTCTCCATCTTTGACTAGCGCGACTTTCACGGCTTCGATCAAACCCGAGACACTGGATTCCGGATCTTGGCTTTCGAGAAGTTTGAAGTCGTTGATTACGGCGAAGGGAACCGAGAAGGAGCCGATCCAGTTTTTTTTGCCAAACGCATTGATGGCGTTTTTTACGCCGACTCCGCTGTCATCCTGAGACAGCGTGGTGGTGGGGAAGCGAACGAGACGCACGCCGCGGTGAGCTGTGGCAACAGCGTAGCCGACTGCATCCAAAAACGCGCCGCCACCGATGGCAAGCACGTAGGAGTGGCGATCGATATGACTTTGATCGATTTCTTTCCAAACTTCGTGGATGAGAAATTCATCGGCTTTGCAGGCTTCACCACCTGCGAAAACCCTGACGCCGCGGAAATCCAGATCGGACTTTTCAAAATAGGTATGGATTTGGTCAGGCAGAGCTTTCCAAGCTGCGGCTACTGAGTCTTCGAGGAAAACCAACACCCTGCGTCCGCCGCCTTCGGAAAGTATATCTGCGAGTCCTGAATTTGCCACGGCAAAGGCATCGCGAGTGAAAATCACGCGATGTTTGAAAGTGATGGGAATGTCGAAGTCGTGGCGATCCATGAGATCCGGTATGGCAGAAGCGGGTAGTAATCCCATTTACCGCTTCAAGCCAACCTTTCTTTCCCAAAAGTGGGAGACTCATGGGATGGTTTTTGCCCAGCGTCAGGAGCCGGATTTTACCAGAAATTCAACGAATCACAGAAATGAAGCCGATTATTTGCGATCCATCGTCCGGCAAGCATGGTAATTTTTAGTTTTTGACGATGCCGCGTGGATGCCCATTCTGAATACATGTCCGATGAAATCACGCTCTATGAAAGCCAATGGCTAGGCCTCTATCGCAAAGGGCATTGGGATTATGCGCGCCGACCCAACTCAGTGGCCTGTGTCGGGATTCTCGCCATCACGGATCAGGAGGAGATTCTATTGGTCGAGCAATTCCGGATTCCGATGGGGCAAAGAGTCATCGAAATTCCGGCGGGCCTAGTGGGTGATGAACCGGAATTTGAGGATGAGAGTTTGGCGGAAACAGCCGGTCGGGAGTTACTTGAAGAGACGGGTCATCGGGCGGGAAGGATTGAGCTATTGATTGCATCGCCGACTTCCGCAGGCATGACTCCTGAAATCACCTATCTATACCATGCCACCCAACTGGTTCAGGAAAGTGAAGGGGGAGGCAATGCCAGTGAGGATATCACCGTTTACAAAATCCCCCTCGCGGAGCTCCGTCAGTTTCTATCCGATAAGCAATCCGAAGGCTTGTTAGTGGACTTCAAAATCCATGCGGCATTGGCAGCAGCGAGATGGGTGTTTTAGAGAATTTTGGTAAACGTGAATGGCGAGTGATTAACCACGTGCCATTCTGATGCGGTTTAAACTAAACGGAGAGTCATCACATTTTCGTAAACTTCTCCCGGGTGCAGGATGGTGTTGGGAAAATGCGGCTTGTTAGGAGAATCCGGAAATTTTTGAGGCTCCAGACAGAATGCTGAATTTTCATTTCCAAAAGGCGATGCGAGATACAGCTGGAGTCCGGGTTGATTGGTGAATATTTCCATGACTCGCCCCGAAGTAGGATCGTAGCAACGAGCGTTCGGTTGATCATAGCTCGGATCGAGGACAAAGGTGTGGTCGAAACTGACGCCTGCAGTATCGAGGTTTTTTCCTATGGTAGTTGGTAATCTGAAATCAAAACCCGTTTCATGAACGGACCGAAGTTCTCCTGTCGGAATCAGGGTGGAATCGACAGGTAGGTATTTTTCTGAACAGATTTGTAGTTCGTGCAGGAGGATGGATTGCTGGTGATTTCCTGTTAGATTGAAATAAGGATGGCAGGTGAGGTTGACGGGTGATGCTTGATCGACG
Source organism: Luteolibacter sp. (assembly GCA_044233125.1). GTDB lineage: Bacteria > Verrucomicrobiota > Verrucomicrobiia > Verrucomicrobiales > Akkermansiaceae > Luteolibacter. The sequence goes on from JBIIKO010000011.1 coordinate 53,594, forward strand.
GTCGCGTTGGCTTTCCACGTTAGGGAATTTTCACCGAGGATGTATTCAATCGTTACATCGAGGTTACCTGGAAATCCTTCCTCGCAAGCGGGGGAATAATAGGTGAAGCGAACGACTTGATCGGAAATGATTTCGGTATTCCAGATGACCTTGCTGAAATTTTTAAATCCGCCGTGCAGATGATGGTTACCTTGATTTTGGGAAAGTTGGTGGAGAGTGCCGTTGAGATGGAATTGTCCATTGGCGATGCGGTTTGCGAAGCGCCCGATCGTGCAGCCAAAATGTGGGTCGTTTTGCAGCCAGTCCTCCTCATTTGCAAAGCCAACCAGAATGTTCGCGATCCGTCCCTCCCGATCTGGCACAAAAAGGCCCCTCAAGGCAGCACCAAGCGGGTGGACGGTGGCACTGATTCCGGAAGGATGGGTTAGGGTCATTTATGGAAATGGTGAAGCGTGAATGGTGAAGAGTGAATACTAAACTCATTGGAGCGCGACTGGAGTCGCGCGGTCCATTTATATGAATATCTAATGTTTAGCAGCTTCCGGTCTTGTGTCTTTCTGGTCTTGCGGTGTGGGCGAAGTTGCGTAACAGTAGTTTCATGCAAGCGGTTACCGATAGATTAAAGAATTTCCTTCAGTTTGTGGCTGTAAAGCTGATTGATAAGCCTGAGCAAGCGCAGTTGAAAGTGGCTGAGCTCGGCCCGAAGCGCCTGAGGTTCAAGCTGGTGCTGAGCCGGGAGGACGTAGCGATGCTGATCGGGCGGAATGGGTTCACCGCATCGGCAATTCGCAGTGTTTTAAAGGCTGCCGCCGAGAAAGAGGGCGTGCAAGTGACCTTGCAGATCCATTCCCATGAGGAAGAGGCGGAGTTGATGGCTAGGGAGGCGTGAGATTTAAAGAAGCGCGTCCGGCACCATGCGGTCCTTGAGATTTGAAATTTAAAATTTGGATGTTGTTTTTTGCTGTAATTCCTCCGGTTTCGTGCAATCCATCCGCACGCAAAGGGCCTTAGGAGTGATCTCCAAGCCAATGCGATCAAGATTTTCCCATCCATGTCTGTTGAACTGACCCGTAACTTTTCGATCATAGCCCATATTGATCATGGGAAAACGACGCTTTCCGATCGTTTGATGGAAATGACCAGCACGGTTACGATGCGTGAAAGTTCTGCCCAGCAACTTGATTCCATGGATTTGGAGCGGGAAAAAGGAATCACGATCAAATCCCATCCTGTGGCGATGGAATACAAGGCCAAGGATGGAAAAACCTACAAACTCAATCTGCTCGATACACCGGGTCACGTGGATTTCTCCTATGAGGTTTCGCGGGCGTTGGCAGCTTGTGAGGGTGCGATCCTGATGGTCGATGCCGCTCAGGGTGTCGAAGCCCAAACCGTGGCGAACCTCCACCTTGCGGAGCAGCAGAATCTCAAAATCATTCCGGTTTTGAACAAAATCGATCTCCCGGCGGCGGATGTGCCGAAGTGCAAAAAGCAACTCGAGGACATTCTTTGCATTCCTGCCGAGGAGTGCATTCCCGCATCGGCGAAAGCCGGAATAGGGATTGAGGAAATTTTGGAGGCCATCGTCGCGCGCGTTCCCGCTCCTGTCGAAAACCCCGACAAGCTCCTTCGCGCCACCGTTTTCGATTCACTTTACGACACCTATCGGGGTGTGGTTTCCTATGTGCGAGTGTTTTCCGGAACGATCAAGCGTGGCCAGCGGGTCAAACTTTTTGCGACAGATAAAACCTACGAAATCAAGGAGGTCGGCGTGTTTACTCCGAAAATGAGTGCTCGGGACATCCTCCAGCCTGGCGATGTGGGTTACGTGATCGCGAACATGAAATCCGCCAGCGAGGTGAAGATTGGCGATACGATGACCGATTCGACCCACCCGTGCCCAGAGGCGCTGCCGGGTTACAAGGAAATCCAGCCCATGGTTTTCTCGGGAATCTATCCGGTAGATTCATCGGACTATGAAGCTCTGAAAACCGCGATGGGCAAACTTCAGATCAACGATCCAGCGTTCACCTTTTCGCAGGAAAGCTCGACGGCGCTCGGCTTTGGATTCCGCTGTGGATTCCTCGGTTTATTGCACATGGAAATTATTCAGGAACGGTTGCGCCGCGAATTCGATATGGACGTGATCTCGACTTATCCATCGGTGATTTATCATGTCGATCTCACCGATGGTTCCCATGTGATCGTTGATAACCCGACCTTGTTTCCTGAAACCCAGGTCATTCAGGAAATTCGCGAGCCGATCGTGAATGTCTACATCATGGTTCCCGGAGAATACATCGGTGACATGATGCAGCTCGTGCTTGAAAAACGTGGTGAGGTGACAAACACCGAAACCATCGATGACATGCGTGTCATGCTTTCCTGTGTGCTTCCTCTTTCGGAAATTCTTGTCGATTTCAACGATCGCCTGAAATCCCAAACCAAAGGTTATGGATCCATGGATTATGAGCATGCCGGCTACCGCCCTGCGAAAATGGTCAAAATGGACATGCTCATCGCCGGGGATCCGGTAGAGGCGTTTTCGACCATTGTCCACCGTGACAAAGCTGAGGGCTACGGTCGCAAACTCGCGGAGCGTTTAAAGGAAGTGATTCCGTCACACCTTTTCGTCGTCGCGATCCAAGCTGCAGTCGGCGGCAAAATCGTCGCGCGCGAGTCGATCTCCGCGATGCGCAAAAACGTGACAGCCAAATGTTACGGCGGAGATATTTCCCGTAAGCGAAAACTGTTAGAGAAACAGAAAGAAGGCAAAAAGAAGATGAAGATGTTTGGCAAGGTGAACATCCCCCAGGATGCCTTCATCAAGGTGCTAAAGAGTGGAGATTGATTTTCAAATGGCGGGGCATGTGGCTTGGATTGGCCGGATCGATCGGCGTGACTTTTTGAAAATGGATGCGGAATCGATAGGGTTCCAACTTACCGCGTTCACTCGCCAAAGTTCGGGCTACCACCAAAGCCCATGCGGGTAGCAGGAAAAAGCCCAGCTACACCCTTGCATGAGGTGTTCATTTGATCCATGTTTCTGCGCGTGGCAGCGAAAATTTTAGAAAAAAAATTACTGAAGACTCCCGGGGCGGCCTTGAAGGAGCATTTTGGTTTTTCGAAATTCCTCGAGGGCCAAGAAGAGGTGATTTCTGAGATTGTGTCTGGAAGAGACGGCCTGGTTGTCATGCCAACGGGCGGCGGCAAGTCGCTTTGTTTTCAAATTCCCGCGCTCTGTTTTCCGGGTGTGACCCTGGTGATTTCGCCTCTGATTGCGTTGATGAAAGATCAGGTGGATGCACTGGTGGCGCGTGGAATAGGTGCGACTCTGATCAATTCTACCCTATCATGGCCGGAGCAAAAGGAGAGACTGGACGGGATGCGGCGCGGCGATTTCAAACTCGTCTATGTTGCGCCAGAGCGGTTCCGCGCGGAGAGTTTTCTGCGTGCCCTGGCAGGGGTGGAGATTTCTTTGTTTGCCATCGATGAGGCGCACTGCCTTTCGCAATGGGGACATGATTTCAGACCCGATTATATGCGGCTTGGAAAAGCGTTAGAAAAAATCGGCAGACCTCAATGTGTAGCTCTGACCGCAACGGCGACTCCGGTGGTCAGGCAGGATATTCTGGCAGTACTGGGTTTGAGAGAGCCGTTCGAGAGGGTCAGTGGATTTTCCCGTCCAAACCTTGCACTTGCGATCACGGCGGTTGATAAGACGGCGCAAAAAGACGAGCGGATCAAAGCGGTGATCTCCGCGCACAAAACAGGGATCATTTATTGCGCGACTCGTAAAAAAGTGGATCTCGTTGCTGAGACCCTCGCGAGCTGGGGAGTGAACTGCGTTTCCTATCACGGAGGGATGACGGATCAGGAGCGGGTCAAAGCTCAGGAGATTTTCATATCGAAGAAAGTCGATATCGCGGTGGCGACGAATGCGTTCGGTATGGGAATTGACCGGGGTGATGTTCGATTCGTGATTCACTATGAAATTCCCGGAAGTGTGGAGGCTTACTATCAGGAGGCGGGTCGTGCGGGACGCGATGGAGAGGCTGCGGTGTGCGAATTGCTTTTCAATTACGCGGATACTCGGACGCAGGAGTTTTTTATCGATGGTGCCAATCCATCTGCGGCGACGGTGCGGCAGTTATACCAGTATCTGCTCAACGAGGCGGATCGGAATTACGAGGTGTTCCGTACCATAGAAGAGATGGCCGATCATGCGGATGTGAAGAACTCGATGGCGGTCGGGAGTGCGTTGACGGTTTTGGCTCGCGGAAGATTGATTGAGCGTTTCGACGTCCAAGGAAAACGGATACGCGGCACGCGTTTGTTGCAACCGGATCTTTTAACAAGGGATATCAGCTTGGACGAGGATGCGATGGAGAAAAAAGACGCGCGGGATCGCGAGAAGCTCAAAGCGATGGTTGAGATGTGCTATGCACGAACCTGCCGCCAGCAATGGATTTTGAATTATTTTGGTGAACATGGAGCAGAAGTATGTGGAAACTGCGATGTCTGTCGGGAGCGTAGTGCCGGAGATTTCCGTCATCCCACAAAAGAGGAAAAACTGCTGGTTCAGAAGGCACTGGCAGGAGTAGCTCGGATGTCGCAACGCCTGAGCTCGGGATGGCAGGGTCGCTATGGAAGGGCGCGCATCATCCAGATGCTTTCCGGAAGCAAATCGCAGGACATTCTCAATAACCGTCTGGATCAGCTTACGACGTATGGAATTTTGTCGGATCAAACGACGGGTTATTTGAACGCATTGTTCCGCTCGCTTGCGGAAGAAGGTTTGGTTATTACCCAGACCGGTGAGTATCCCCTGATGACCCTATCTGAGAAGGGTGACTTGGTAATGAAAGGCGAGGCTGAATACCAGCTGCGCTGGCCGGATGAGGTCGCCAAGCCGCAGGGGCTTTTGGAAAAGGATTTCGATCCCCAGTTATTCGCCATGTTGAAAGATCTGCGTGCCAAGATTTCAAAACGGGCAGGTGTGCCACCCTATGTTGTTTTTTCCAATAAAGTTTTGGAATCACTCACGAAATACATGCCCACAGGCATCGAACAGGCTCTGCAAATTCCGGGTATCGGTGAAGGGAAAGCCGGAAGTTATTTGCCGGCGTTTTTAGAGATGATACAGACTTATCGCGCCATGAAATAACGGCCCACCGAACGGTTCAATGGTCAGTGCACACTTGGCGTATGGGTTGTATTTGGCTGGGCCGGTGGATTTTTTGCTCAAGCCCGTCAAAGTCTTTCGGTTGGATGCGCTATTGACCTTGACTGGATGCGGGGACTGTAGACCCTTTGTCGACACATCCCATCCATTATGACCTCGAACACATCCCATCCATCCGGAGCCAATTCGTTTATGAACCGGTTTTTCCTGATGACATTCATGATCCTGGCTTTTGGTTCAGGAATCTCCCTCGCTCAGGATTTCGAGGGTAAAAACATCAGTGACGTTTCCATCCGTTACATCGGTGCCAAAACCGTGGATGAAGCCAGATTACGAAACCTGATGGTGACTAAATCAGGATCGGTGTATCGCGCTGAGAATCTGGATAATGATATCAAAACCCTTTTTGAATCCGGGTTGATCGATAACGTGAAGTTCCTTGCCGAGGCTGCGGGAGAGAATGTTCGCGTGATCGCCGAGATACAGACCCGTCCCGCAATCCATGGAGTCGGTTTTGTGGGAAATACGATTTTCACCGATCAGAAACTTGCGAAGGAAACCAAGTTGAAATCCGGCGGAACCATGAGTGATGCGGAGATTCTCGAGGCACGCAGGAATCTTGAAAAGTATTACCAAGGATACGGCTATCCGGATGTTATGATTTCCCATCGCACACAGTCAACCGGGCAGGATGGGCTTTCGGATTTGATTTTCGTGATTGATGAAGGTTCCAAAAATGAGGTTCGTAAGATTCGTTTCGAGGGTAACAGCGTTTTCACTACCGCGGAGTTGAAAAAGGAGATGAAAACCAAGGAAAAAGGATGGTTCTCATGGCTTACCAAGTCCGGGCGGTTTGAATCGACCACCTTGGATGATGACCTCGATGCGGTTTTGGATTATTACCGCAGCAACGGTTACCTGCGCGCAAGCAGCACCGGCATACGTCGGGATCCGGTCAAGGACGGACGTGTTGATTTAGTGATTCCTATTTCGGAAGGTGAAAAATACACGGTTGCGGGCATCAGTTTTGGCCCGATGACCATTTTTAAATCGGAAGAACTTTATCCATCGATGACCTTGAATGGAGGGGATGCCTACTCTTCCAAGAAAATGCGTGAAGATATCAAGACGATCCGCAGTTTCTACGGCTCACGCGGTTATGCCGACGCGGTTGTCTCACCTGACATCAAGGACGCGGGCCCGAATCAGGTTTCAATTAAATACCAGATCACGGAAGGCTCCCGTTACCGCGTGGGACGGGTCAACATTCAAGGCAACTCGAAGACGAGGGATAAAGTGATTCGTCGTGAGGTTCCGTTGAATCCTGGCGACTGGTTCAATACCGTTGAACTTGAGACGACGAAGTCTCGTCTTCAAAACCTGCAATACTTCAGCGATGTGCAAGCCAATGGCTCGCCGGGTGGAAACGGGTATCGCGACATTGATATCCTCGTCGAAGAGCGTAATACGGGTTCTGTCGGTGTCGGGGTTGGATTTAGTTCGATCGATAACGTGGTCGGTTTCCTCACGCTTGAGCAGACCAACTTTGATATCACCAACCCATGGAACTTTACGGGTGGTGGCCAGCGTTTTGGAATGAGTCTGCGCGCGGGCTCGGAGCGCAGCGAATTCACTGTTTCACTTGTTGAGCCATGGTTCATGGATCGCAAGCTGTCACTCGGTGGTGAGCTCTTCTATCGTCAGTCATCCTACTTCAGTGATGTCTATGATCAGACCAATGCCGGTGCTTCGATCTTTCTTAAAAAACCCATCACCGAGAAATCCTCGGTCAAGCTCGCATACTCCTTGGAGTCCATCACCGTTGATGTGGACGCCGGCGCCAGCCCTGCGTTTCTTGCAGAGGATGGAGACTTTGTTCGCAGCGCGCTGACGCTCAGCTATCTTTATGACAACCGTGACAGCGTGATTACGACACGTAGCGGAGAGAAATTGGATGTCTCGCTTGCGCTTGCGGGTCTTGGTGGGGATGTCGAGACGATCACGTTTTCAACCCAAGCATCGAAGTATTGGAATCTCAAATGGGATACGATTCTCTCGCTCAATGGAGAAGTCGCCTTTGTGGATGCGCTCAACGGTGATGTGCCGATTTTCGAGCGTATGTTCCTCGGCGGTGGTAGAACCTTGCGCGGATTTGAATTCCGCGACATTGGCGGTCCTCGTGACGGTGCATCGGGTGAAGTCCTCGGCGGTCAGTCTCTGGCATTCCTGAATACCGAATACACGGTTCCCATCATTGAGACCGTTCGCGCTGCCGCCTTCTATGATATGGGATTTGTCAACTCAGGCTCATGGGATATTGCTCCTGAGGATCTATACAGCGATGTGGGTGTCGGTATCCGTATCCAACTTCCTATCAGCCCTGTGCCTATCGCCTTGGACTATGCTTTCCCAATGAGTTCTCCTGATTCGGCAGCTGACAAAGGTGGTCAATTCAACTTCTACATGAGCTACGAATACTAAGATTTTCAATCCATAGATTTTTTAAAAACGGGATGACCTTGGGTCATTCCGTTTTTTATTGGATTGGAATTTCCGAACAGTTTGGTTCGACATGGAACCGCCCGCTAATTAGTCTTTAGCGCATGCCATCATTGATCGTTTTAGCTGCAGGTATGGGAAGCCGTTACGGCGGATTGAAGCAACTGGATCCCATGGGGCCGAATGGTGAGACGGTTTTGGATTACTCGGTCTATGATGCGATTCAGGCCGGATTCAACCGAGTGATCTTTGTGATTCGGGAAGATTTTGCGGATGCCTTTAAATCAGGGATCGGAGAACGTTTTGCGAAACTTGTCCAAGTCGATTATGCGTTTCAGCGCCTCGACGATTTACCTGCGCCTTTCGTTCCGCCTGCCGGACGTACCAAGCCATGGGGGACGACACATGCGATTCGTGCCGCGAGGGATCTTGTGGACGGGCCGTTTGCCGTCATCAATGCAGATGATTTTTATGGTAGCGATGCGTATCTGCAAGCGAGTCGATTTTTGAAAAGAACGGATGAAGCGCTTTGTGGATTAGTTGCGTATCCACTTCAAAACACGCTTTCGGATCATGGCAGTGTGAATCGTGGAATTTGCGAGGTGAGTCCGGAACGTATGTTGATTTCGGTTGAGGAAGTGGTGAAGATTTCTCGTAATGAATCCGGAGAGATTAGCGGAACGGGCCTGAATGGCGAGAGCCGGGTGCTCGATCCTAAGGCGCCTGCATCGATGAATTTTTGGGCATTTCCTCAAAGCTTTATGACCGACATCGAAGCTGAATTTGTGAATTTTCTTGCAGAGCATGGTCATAAAGAAACCAGTGAATTCTATATTCCGACGGTGGTAGACACATTGATCCGCAAGAAAAAAACCCGCTGTGAGGTGATCGAGACCAGCGCGGCTTGGTTTGGTGTGACCTTTCCTGAAGACAAGCCCTACGTGGTTCAATCGATTGCAGATCTGATATCAAGGGGTGAGTATCCGGCAAAGCTTGGCGCTTGAGAAATTTCTTGGATAGATCAATCCAAATCGACGTGGAAGAAATCTTTCATCACCGCACGGTAGACCTCGTGTTTGAAAGGAGGGAGCCAATCGAGATCGAACTCATTGGGTTGGATCCAGCGGTAGGATCGAAATTCCCGAGGTGATTGGTTCACGTTGATTTCCGGGGCATTGGGTTTGAGCTTGCAGAGGAAATAGGTTTGTTCCTGACCATGATTACCGTGCTTTTGTATTTTTTTGGAGCGGACATCTTCAGGATAAAGATACCGATAGCCATCTTTGCGGCGGAGGATGTCGTAATGTTCCTTGGATAGCCCGATTTCCTCGCGGATTTCACGGTAGAGTGCCTGTTCGATTTGTTCGCCTGGATCCACGCCACCTTGAGGAAACTGCCAAGCGCCTGGTAGGTTGGAGCGCTCACAAATGAGAAGATTTCCATTAGCGTCAATCATGAGTGCCGCAACATTGGAGCGGTAACGAACCATGGGACATAAGCTGCTCGAAAAATAGTTTCCAATCAATCTTTAACTTTTGCGTAGCAATTTTACGGGCTGGTCAAGCCATGTTCTGGGATATATCCATTTAGCATGATGAAACTCCTGATTCTAGTCATTTCCTCACTCATGATGTTTTCCGAAATGGGTCACTCCCAGTCAAACAACCAGAACGTCCCTCCGCAGACGGATAATCCATCAAATGACCAGCGTGGGAAAAGAGGCTACTGGGAGGCCAATCTGGCAGGCGGAAATTATGTGGTGTCCTTGTCACGGATCACCTCAGTGAGCAGGCATAAGTATGTTTTGGATGGGGCGGTGATTGTGGATGAAGTGACGGTTGACACGGAGGGGCAGTCACTCGCTCGCTTTTATTTCATCTCTCCCGTCACCACTGCGGGGCCTGATTCAGGGGCTGCCAACCTCGCAGCACGCGCTTTGGAAATCGCCAACAAGACGGCGAGTCAGCATGGCAGCAGTGCGCAGGATATGGTGCAAAAAAAATACCCGCTAACCACGCATTCCAAGTCAATTGAATATCGACTGCTGACCGAAGAGCAACTTGGCGCTCTCTATCAAAGTGTGAAGACGGCTTGGCAGACTGGCGAAGGGCGGGCGTTCAAAGGGCAGTAAGACTATGGCTTGTTTCCATCATGAAGACCCAAAGACGCATAGATCTGTCGGGTCGCGTGGGATTTGTTGAGCGTATAGAAATGGATTCCGGCGATGGATTGATCGAGCAGCTCGGCGCATTGTTGGGCGGCATAGTGGATTCCGGCGCGTTCAACGGCTTCTGGGTTTGAATTGGCGCGATCGAGTGCCTTGATGAGTTTTGCGGGATACCGAGCTCCGGCAGCTAGTTCTGCCATGCGTTTCATGCTGCTGAGTGAGGTCACGGGCATGATGCCGGCGATTATGGGGATATGGATTCCCGCGAGTTGGCAGCGATCCCTGTAATCGAAGAAATCATGGTTGTCGAAAAACAACTGGGTGCAGATATAGTCTGCGCCCGCATCGACCTTGGCTTTCATGTGATCGAGTTCCTCTACACGGTTCGGCGTTGCAGGATGCCCTTCCGGAAAGCCGGCCACACCAATGCCGAAGCCGCGCGGATCAGGGTGTTTGGAGGAGTCATTGAATTTTTTAATGTGGGCGACCAGATCGGCGGCATGGCGAAAATCACCTTGTGACCAATCATAGTTGGATTGGTCTTTTGGTGGATCGCCGCGGAGGGCGAGAATGTTTGAGACTCCCGCCTCGGCGTAACGGCTGAGAATGGCATCAATTTCAGATTTTGTGTGTCCGACACAGGTGAGGTGGGGAACGGGAGGTATGTGGGTGGATTGTTTGATGCGAAGTACCAGATCATGTGTGAGTTCACGGGTGCTACCACCTGCGCCATAGGTCACGGATACAAAGGAGGGCGACAGGGCTTCGAGGTTTTGAATCGTCTCATAAAGTTCCTCCCACGCGGCGGCTGCACGAGGAGGGAAGAACTCAAAGGATAGAGAGGGTGTCTGGGTGCTTAAGATGTCGGAAATGTGCATTTGAGGAGGAATGGAAGATTAGGACGAAACTTTTTGTTGGTTGGAGTGTTATACCTTCTGCTGACGCATCTTCGCGGTTAATTTCCAAATTTTAAACGTTATTTTTCAATGAAGCTACAAGTTCTAATCGGTGTTTATGCATGCATTTTACCGTTCCATTTGCAAGCGGAGGAGTCATCGCGCGAAAAACCGGCCACATCGGGCCTAGAAAAGCGTCCGGATGAGAGGCGAAAAGGGGCAAAAGTAGATGGGGAGGCGCGTCGCCGTCCCGAGGGGCATGAAGACATGTTTGCGATGATGGACAAAAATCGTGATGGGGTGATCAGCTCGGAAGAATTTTTCGCCGCACCAAGGATGGCAAATATGCCCCAGCAACAGCGTGACAAGTTCTTTGCCCGGATAGACTCGGATGGAGATGGAAAAGTTACCGCTGAGGAAATCCGGAAAATGAGACAGGACTCACAAGAAAGGCGGATGCGTGAACTTCGTGATCTCGATACGGACAAGAGCGGTGGCTTGAGCTTTGAGGAATTCAGCCAAGGTAAGTTTTTCAGTCAACTACCCGAGGACAAGCGAAAGCAAATTTTCGATCGGATGGACACGAATTCCGATGGACAAATCAATGCTGAGGATCGCCCGAAAGGTCCGCGGTTTCATGCTGAAGATCGCGAAGACCGTAAGAAATTCGACAAGCGTCCCGCAGGCGGCGATGCGCCAAGCGCTTCCGAGTAAGATAGTAGAAAATCAGGCGAAGAGAGCTTAAAGTCATCGCTCAGAGTTCACATAAAAAAGCGCCCTACATCTTGGATGCAGGGCGCTTCTTAGTCTTTTGAAATGTGTTATCTCTCGCTCAATCGGCTTTAATACCCTCAGTGGCAAGGGTTGTCGCGAGAACATCCTTGCGGAGGTTGCCTCCTTTGCGTTGTGACCACCACAGGGCGATGGGTGAAGCGACAAAGATGGAGGAATAGGTGCCTATTACGAGTCCAACCAATATGGTGATTGAGAAGTCACGCAGGGCGGCTCCACCAAAGAAAGCGAGTACGATGACAGTCAAAAGCACGGTCGAAGAGGTAAGGATCGTACGAGAAAGGGTTTGATTAATGGCATCGTTCATCACCTCGCTGACTTCGCCGGAGCGAATGAGGACGGTTTCTCGAATTCTGTCGAAGACGATAATCGTGTCATTGATCGAGTAGCCGGCGATGGTGAGAATGGCTGCGACGTGGATTTGCGACAGTTGTTGTCCTAAAAGAACCACTACGCCCACAGCGATCAGGATGTCGTGCAAGACAGCAATAATGGCACCGAAGGCGAAGGAGAGTTCGAAACGAAGGACGATGTAAGCGAAGATGCCGATGATTCCCAAGCCGAGTGCGATGACGGCCTCTTTGACAAAGCTCGCACCCATTGTGGCAGAGACGATTTCTTTGGAAGCTTTGATGAGATCATTGCCCAAGCTGTCTTTTTCCCCGAGCATGGGAATTTCCGCGCGTAAGGTTTCAATGATTTTATCATTGTCATTTTTGTCGGCACGAATGGTCAGGAGCGAGTCACTGGCAGCAACGCTCTGGATTTGTGGGGTGGCTTCACGGGTGAGATCGGCTTTTCCGAGTGCGGCGTTTACCTCATTGAGGTTCACGGACTTATCACCGAGCTGAAAGGTAATGATTGAGCCGCCGGTGAAGTCAATTCCCAGGGAGGATTGTTGTTTGATTCCGAAGGTGCCAAGGGAGATGATGATGAGAACTCCGGAAAAAACCGCGCAGGCTTTTGCTTTTCCCATGAAATCGAAATTGGCGGATTTGATGAGATTGAGGAACGTCAGTTTACGAAGCATTCCGGTATCGGTTCCCCAGCGAAACAGCACCCGGGTTCCCAGAATGGCTGAGAACATCGAGGCAACCAATCCGATCGTGAGGCTTAGAGCGAATCCCTTGATGCTGCCGCTGGCCATGCCAATGAGGATCACACAAGCGATGAGCGTGGTGAGGTTGGAATCGAAAATGGATGAGAACGCCTTGTCGTAAGAAGCTGCGATGGCACTCTTGAGGGATTTGCCATTTTCGATTTCCTCTCGCAGGCGCTCATAAATAAGGACGTTGGCGTCCACGGCCATGCCGATGGTGAGGATGAGACCTGCAATACCGGGAAGAGAGAAAGTGAAGCCGAACATCGCCATGACTCCGAATAGAATAATACCATTGATGCCAAGAGCGACGATCGCGACGAATCCTGCGAAGCGGTAGTAGATCAGAATGAAAAGCACAGTCAGCGCCAGGCCGATGATGCCGGAAATAATGCCTTGCTTGACAAAAGATGAGCCAAGAGTTGGAGAGACCGTGCTTTCTTGTTCTACGACAAGCGGATTTTCTAGTGGGTTCATCAGGGCGTTGCTGAGTTCTTTGGGTTCACCCGGATCATCGAGTCCGCTGACCTCGAAGTTTTTGCTAAGAGTGTCATTGACGGTTGGGGCACTGATCACCACCCCATCGAGGACGATCGCAATCCGATCGATTCCTTTGCGCATGTCTTTGGTGAGATTGAACATTTTGTCTGCTCCCTCGCTGTTCAGAGTCACACTGACCGCATCGGAGCGTTCCAAGGAGGGGGTGGCAAACGCGATATCCGATCCACCGAGAGCCGCGACTCTTCTGAGCAAGATTGGAGTCGTGATTTCTTGGCCGTCACGATTTTTCTGAGTCAGGGTGTGGGCGGTGTAGCGGGGCTCGATTGCCTCGCCATCCAATACGCGTTGAGCGAGAGTTTTTCCATTTTCTCCAATTTCATCGTTTCTCGGAGAAACCTCTTTGAGTTCAAGTTTGGCAACCGTCTCGAGAATTGCGCGTATTTCCGCGGATTTCTCGGGTTCGATGCCTGGCATTTGCACCATGATTCCATCGACACCCTGGCTGGCGATGATGGGCTCGGAGGTTCCCAAGGAGTTGAGGCGCTCATCGATCACGCGCTTTGCTTCCTCGACTTGGTCCAAGGTGATGGGGAGGGGGTTGCCGTTACCATCATCTTTGGGTTGAATGCGAAGGAAAAATGATGAGCCGCCCACGATGTCGATGCCACCTTTGAGCCGCTTTTCTAGAGGAAGGACGGCGAAAGTGCAGAGCGTGACAATACCGAGTATCAGAATACTGCCGATGTTACGTTTTCTGCTTTCCAGATCGGTTGCGAAATACCAGAAGAACAGGATCAGGAGACCAAGTCCGGTAAGGAAGATGACGAGAGGGTCGTTGAAAAATGTAATGGCGAGCATGGGATTTCAGTAAGAATTTGAGAATGAATACCGGTTAAGGGCGTGGATGACCGGGGGGGTGATGAATTAGTCTTTTTTCGCAACGCTGGCGATAGCCGCCTTGTCGAATTCAAGGTTGGTGCCTTCAGCGACTTTGATCACGACGGTGGTGTCTTTCACATTGTGGACGATTCCGTGAAGTCCGGCGGTGGTGATGACCTTGTCACCGGTTTTGAGAGCCGCGATACGGGCGGCTTGTTCCTTGCGCTGGCGCTGTTGGGGACGGATAAGAAGGAAATAGAACAGCACGATCATCACAACCATCATGAACATTGGGTGACCGATGATGGATTGTGGAGCTTGGTTGGCAGGAGCGGCAGCGGCGAGGGTGTTGAGGAGTTGGATCATGGTTGGGTGTGGTTGGCGTTATATCTTTGGATGAAAGTGTTTTTGTAGGTTTCGAAAGTTCCGTTGGCAATCGCCTCGCGCGCGTGGCGTGTGAGGGATAGGTAGAAATGCAGATTATGGAAGGAAAGCAATCGTAAAGCGAGCATTTCGCCTGCCCGGAAGAGATGGCGAATGTAGGAACGGGAGAAACGGGAGACGTGTGGATGGCTGCTTACGCAGATTGGACGGGGATCTTTCGAGTGAACGAGGTTTTTGATATGGATGGGTCCGTCCAGGGTGAAGGCGACCCCATGTCGAGCCATGCGGGTTGGCATCACGCAGTCGAACATGTCCACGCCGCGGCTGATCATCTCAAGAATCTGCGGGGGAGTTCCCAAGCCCATGGCGTAGCGAGGTTTATTCAAAGGGAGAAATGGGACGGCGTTCTCGATGGCGCGAAACATTTCCTCTTCCGGCTCGCCGACCGACACTCCGCCGATGGCATAGCCGTCAAAGTCGAGTTCGACGAGCTCCCGGGCGGACTGCTCGCGTAGATCGGCATAGATCGAGCCTTGGACAATACCGAAGTGGTTTTGGGGCAGACCGGCGGTAAGCGGTTGGTTGTCGGTCACCCAATCTTTGCAGCGCTTTGCCCAGCGGGTGGTGAGGGCGAGCGAGGTGGCTGCGTATTTTTCATCGCAGGGATAAGGGGGGCATTCATCAAAAAGCATGGCGATGTCTGAGCCGAGGGCGGCTTGGATTGCCATGGATTTTTCGGGGCTGAGCATCATCTTCGAGCCGTCGAGATGGGATTGAAAGCGAACCCCTTCCTCGGTGATTTTGCGCATTTTGGCGAGTGACCAAACTTGAAATCCGCCGGAATCCGTGAGGATGGGCTTTTGCCAGGTGGTGAAGTCATGAAGCCCCCCCATTTCCTGAATCAGCTCGTCTCCGGGGCGTAGCCAAAGATGGTAGGTGTTTCCGAGAATGATCTGGGCGCCGAGTTCTTCGAGCTCTGCGGGGTGCAGGGTTTTGACTGAGCCCTGGGTGCCAACGGGCATGAAAATCGGTGTGTGAACCTCGCCGTGCGGCAAGGTCAGGGTTCCGGCGCGG
Source organism: Luteolibacter sp. (assembly GCA_044233125.1). Lineage (GTDB taxonomy): Bacteria > Verrucomicrobiota > Verrucomicrobiia > Verrucomicrobiales > Akkermansiaceae > Luteolibacter. Next base: position 69,070 of record JBIIKO010000011.1, read on the forward strand.
GCCGAGCCGTCGGTGTGTTCCAGAGTGAATGGCATGATTATAAATCGAAGAAGCGTTTCGCTTTTTCGAGGAAGCTCTGGTGAACCGGTGAATTTTGATCCCCGATGGATTCGGAAAAATTCCTGAGTTTTTCTTGCTGATCTTTACTGAGTTTGGTCGGGACTTCAACTTGAACCGTGACGTTCAGATCGCCCTTCGCGCCGCCGGAAAGGGAAGGCATGCCTTTGTCGCGAACTCGGAAAGTGGTACCTCCTTGAGTTCCTGCGGGGATTTTGATGGAGGATTGTCCATCGAGAGTGGGGACCTTGAGTTCGCCTCCGAGTGCTGCGGTGCTGAAAGGAAGGGGGACTTCGCAGAACAAGGTATTCCCCTCGCGCTCAAAGACATCGTGATCCTCGACGTGAATGAAAGCATAGAGATCACCGGAGGCGCCGCCGCGGACACCGGCATCGCCATTGCCCGAGGAACGTAACCTGACACCGGTGTCTACGCCTGCGGGAATGCGGAGTTTGATCCGGGTTTCACGTTCAACACGACCTTGTCCCCGACAATCGCCGCAGGGATCGGAGACGATTTCGCCAGCGCCCCGGCATTCGGGACAAGTCGATTGTTGGATGAAGATTCCAGCTTGTCGGCCGACGACGCCGCGTCCGCCGCAGGTGCTGCAAGTTTTCACGCCGCCGGCGCCTTTTGAGCCGCTGGCGTTGCATTTGCTGCAGGGAATGTTGCGTTCGATCTCGAGTTCCTTCTCAACACCGCGTGCAGCTTCCTCAAGGGTGATTTCGAGATCATAGCGGAGATCGGACCCGCGTTGTTTGCTGTTTTTTTTCTGTGGACCCGCGCCGCCGAAAAATTCCTCGAAGCCGCCACCGAAGGCTCCGCCGAAGACTTGTGAGAAGATATCCGCAGGATCATGGAAACCGCCGCGCCCGCCGCCCATGCCGCCGGAGAATGCATCATGGCCATAGCGATCATAAGCCGCGCGTTTATCGGGATCGGAGAGCGCTTCGTAGGCTTGGCCGAGTTCTTTGAATTTATCTTCGGCAGTTGGATCACCTGGGTTTTTATCCGGATGAAACTTTACGGCGAGTTTGCGGTAAGCCTTTTTGATTTCGGCAGCATCCGCGTTTCGTGAAACGCCGAGGATTTCATAGTAGTCGCGTTGTGCGGGCATGGTTAGGTGGTGAAACTTTGAATGTTGAATTCCGAATCTGAGACGTCAGCACTCGGTTAGTTGGATTCCGAATCGGAGTCGGGAGCGGAGACGACCACGCTGGCGGGACGTAGAAGGCGGTCGCGAAGCTTGAATCCACGCCGCGCGGTACGGATGATTGTGCCCTCGGGTTGGTCCGAGGCTTCTTGTGAAACCGCATCGTGGAGATTGGGATCAAAGTGGCCCTCGGTTGAAATTTCAGTAATGCCTTGGTTACTGAGAAACTCGTTGAGTTGTTTGCGCACCATATCCATGCCGATATAGATCATGGATGAAGTGTCCTGTGCGGCTGCCTGCATGCCCATTTCAAAGTTGTCGATCACAGGCAGAAGATCCTCAAGCAGGCGTTGGTTGGCGTATCGGATGGCATCTTCGCGTTCGCGCGCGGTGCGTTTGCGGAGATTATCCATTTCCGCAGCTGTGCGCAGGGAGAGTTCTTTCCATTTGGCGACCTCCACTTCGAGTTGCTCCATTGGACCGAGTTCGGCAGTCGCTTGATTTTCCTGGGTCGTCTCGGCGGGATCTTGGATTTTATCCTCAGAATCGGGGATTTCTTGAGTTGGTTTTGAATCGTCTTGCTGCATGAGGGGAATGTGTAATCAGGAATGCCTTGAGGTCAACTCCTAGCAGGCAGTTTGTGCTAAGGGAAAAGGAGGATCGTAAACCAGGAAATGAAGTTCCACTCCCCGAAACCGGTGGACGAAGCTTTTTTACAAACCTGCCAAACAGCAAAACATCAGTCCTTGGCGGAATCGGAGATTTCTTCGACGGGCGCCTCAGGCAAAGCGTCAGACGCCATCTCTTCATCATGCTCCGAATTGATGACGGGCTTTGGTGGTGAGAGGAGTTCCATGACTTCGATCTGGATTTTTTCCACTTCGTCGAGCGGAATGTTGGGATCTTTGACAATGAATATCTCGCCGGTTTTACGATGTTCGTAAATGCGAAGGATGCCGCTCGCAGTGGGTTGGGTGTCGGTTTCCCGCAGGATTTTTTGACGTTCCAGCATGACCGCTAGGATGTAACGGGTGTTTTCGGTGTGTTCCAGATCCTCTTCGACAAGTTGTTTGAGAAGATCTTCCGCGCTTTGCTTGGTGACGACTGGTTGGGAGTCGTTGCTGGGTGTGGGCAGGAATTTGGTCCGCCAAGAAGAGAATGGCACCTCATCCTCGGTTGAGCGTTGGGCCCATGCCTCTTCACAAAAATCTTTACGGACATAACCGGAGGATTCGGGATCCGGAAAAAGTGCGGTTACAATGGGCTGACCTTCGGTGAAGGGAGTTTGGGTGATGCTGCATTCGCGACTGCGGTTGCGGACATGCCATGATTCTTGGAGTGCCATGGTTTGATGGAGTCAGTTGTTGAAGTTGATGAGGTTTTTGATCGACTGGTAGATGGATCTGCCAGTCATGCGTTTGTAATAGAGATACAGACCGATCCCGGCAAAAATGATGTTTGGTAGCCAGGCGGCAAGCAGGGGTATGAGGCTTCCTGATTCACCGAGTGCAAGGGTGATGGTTGAAATGAACAACATCATGACTGAGAGCACGACTGCGAGAAAGATACCGCTGCCGCCGCCACGACGTGAAAAGTGGATGGACAGAGGAACGGCGAGCAGCACGGTGACGAGACAGGTCACGGGTAGTGCCAACCGGTAATGCCATTGGGTCAAATATGCCGGAAGGTTGGCTGTCATCTGTTTGGCAAGCGGAGAAATCAGCCAGGATTTGAGTTCGGGGATACCCAGATATTCGACACTTAGGCCGGGCTTGATAATTTGTGAAGGCGTTTCCACCCAGTTTTTGTAAACCAAAGGTTCTGTGAATTGCTCAAAAACGGGCGCTTGACCGGCTGTAAAGCGGCTGATGAGAGGATTGTGCAAAGTCCAAGTTCGGTCGGTCTTATTATAACTCGCAGAGCTTGATTGGATGCGGTTATTGATTGACCGATCTGGATTGATCGAGGTGATCTCGACGTTTTGAAGGGGCGCTCCGCTGAGATACTTTTCAGGAAAGCTCTCCACCATCCACAGCCTGTTAGAGTTAGGGGCGCGGAAGAGTACGTTTTTGGCTTGGATGATGGGCCGGCCCTGGGCTATCGCGATCATTTCATCGCGCCTGCCTTCGGCATGCGGAGCCCAATGATAATTCAGGCCCAGAAGGAGGACGCTGCACCAGCATCCGGCAAAAATAAGAGGAAGGGTTAAACGGAGGATTCCTGTTCCGCTCTGTATCATTGCGATGATCTCGTTGCTTTTTGATAATTTCCCGAGGCAATGGATGTTTGCTAGAAGCAAAGAGTAAGGAAGAAGCACGAGAAGGATGGCGGGGGAACGTAAAATGTAAAAACCCGCAACCGTGGCAAATTTGTCTTCCGTGCCAGAGAAATCCCCGAGATTGTCATGCAGGTCGAGGAGCATCCAAAGGGTAAACAGGGAGCCAAGGCAGATGAAAAAAATTCCAAGAAATTGGCGGGAAACATATCGATCAAAGACATTGCCGAAATAGTAAGCCCAACTTGCCATGGCTGGCATGAAACAGAGCGCCAAAAGAATGTAAGGTCTGGCTTGGGTGGTATTCAGGTGGGAATCTGGAAAGCCACTGAGATATTCAGCCACTATCTGCTTTTCGATAGGAAACAGAACGATAGCCGCTGCCACCCCGAGCAGGGTAAAGATAATGGGTGATATGCAGCGCGGAACGTTCAACATGATGCGTGGATGAGAGTGTGGGCTGCGGGTAGAGCTGTCGAGTTTCGATGTCCGTGGATTTTAAATAAGGTTTTTCAGTCCTCCCAAATCATCTGTTTCAAGCGGAGTTGCCGAGCTCGGTCTGAGGCATCTTTTGCCCCTGGACCGCCGAAAGACGCAATTTTTTCAGCGATCGAAATGGCAGCTTCCCATCGTTCGCTGTTTTCGAGGATGGTCAGAGCGCGGAAGCCGCTGCTTTCGAACCATTGCCATTCGGGAGGAGCGGGATCGACTGGACGATCGAGGACTGAAAAATAGGCGGACAAGGCATCGCTCACGCGCATCTGTCCGGGGTTCTCCGGGTCAGGAAGCTTTTCCAGCGTGAGTCCGCGAAGATATTGGATGCGGAAATATTGAGAGGGCTTGTTGGCGGAAATTTCGACGAGTTGGTTATAAATTTCGAGCGCTTTGAGGAGGGATGCCGGATCGGAATCGCCACGTGCGTAGATGGCTTCCGCGAGCAGGAGTCCGGTGGGAAGACGCGAGGGATCGTCCGGAGAGATTTTCTGATAGGCTGCCGCTAGGGATTCAATGGCGGTGTTGATTCGGTTTAGATCTATATTCAACCGCGCTTTTTCGAGAATGGCGAGAGAGCTTAGCGGTCCATCGATGGCGATGGCTTGATCGAAGAGGGCGATGGCTTCTTCGCGCGACTGAGTGGTTGCACCCAGTGCGGCAGATCTGGCTGCGAGGAGAAAGGAGGCTTGGGAGCGTTGGGTCCCGGGTTTTATTTTTGCGATTTTTTCAAACCACAAACGTGCCTCATTGTAATTTCCCGACTCGAACAGGGACTTGCCCAAAATCAACAATGATTCCGATTCAATGGGAGTATTGGGAAATTTTTCGATGGTTTGTTTGGCAAGTGAGATGGTTTTTTCAGTTTGATCAAGTGCATCGAGCAGACGGAGTTCGGCGATTGCCAGTCGGGCGGGTTGATCCTGGCTCAAAGGGAGTTCCGAGGCACGGACGGTATCGATCTGGGCACGGGCCAGGGAGAGATCGGGAGGTGCTGTGGCTAGCGCGGCCTCGATGATATTGATGCGTGCCTCGATGGCGCGTGGATGGTCGGGATGCTCGGTTAGAAACGCGTCCAGAGCGAGTTTTGCTTTTTCCGGATCGTCAAGCACGAGGGCTTTTTCGAGTGCCAGTTCAATATTGAGCTTTTTGGCTATGGTTGGATCGTCGTGTTGAATGGTGAGTGATTCCCGGTTGGTTTCGTTCAGTCTGGCCAGTGCGGCGTTGAGCAGGGCCTTGTTTTGATTTTCCTCAGTGAGCAATGCCGCCGCTTCATCGAAGAGCGAGATGGCCAGATCCTTATCGCCTTTTTCATAAGCAATTTTCGCATCGAGGAAGGTGGCTTCCCCCCTGATGATTTTGGATTTTCCCGTCTGGCGAAGGGAGTCGAGAAGGGCGAAAGCTTGTTCGGGTTCGTTGGCTTGAAGGTGCCACTTTGCCAGTTCAAAAAGAGATTTCGGCGCGAGAAAATGAAGGGGTGCGAGCAGAAGGATTCGCTGCATGAGTAGACCCGCTTCAGTTTTTGCGTTGAGGTTTTTGATGCGGTGTAGACCGATGGCGCGCGCATACATGGCGAAAACGGCGCGATCATCGATTTTGTCTGACTCGGCTGGCCAAGCTGAGGCTGCGGTTGGCGCCTCGGTATTGATCAGGCCGCGCGAGGGAGGGAGACTGGAGGGGATCCATTCCCCAAGTTGAGCGAGAGTGGGGTGGTCGGTGGTGATGATTTCCTCGGGCAACCAGCGGATGATTCTGCGGAACATTGGCTCCAAAGCGGTGCTATTGGGGTTTTCCTGGATGAATCCCAGTAGGAACTGGGTAGCGGCGTCCTGCTTGTTTCGGGCTGCAAGTGCGTCGGCTTTGCCGATGGCTGCGAGATTGAAGCGGCTCGTGGTCTGGCCTTCCGGTTTTGCGAGGAGATCATCGAACATGACCTCTGCGGCAGTTGCATTACCTTCTGTCAGGGTCAAGGTTGCGTCTAAGAATTTTTTGGTGGCGAGCAGGTTTTCGGGTGTTTCTTTCGCTTTGTTGAAAAGGCTGCGTGCTTGATCGAATTCCTTGAGATCGATGAGAATTCCAATTTGATGAAACACGGCTTCGATGCGGTCGGATGCCTTGGGAGACGCTTCGAGGAATTTCAATGCTTCAAGGGATTTTTCGGGTTTTCCAAGCGAGAGATAAAGACTTGCTGTGGTGAGTGCCGCTTCTCTGACAAAAGGATGATTGGGCTGCGCGGCGATCGTAGCGAGTGACTCCGCGGCATCATGAAACCTTCCGGTTCCCGCGAGGGCCTGTCCGCGCCAGAAAGGAGTTTCTGGCAAATTCCCCAGGACGGGTTGGTCGAGAAGCTCCAGAGCTTTGTTGGGTTGGTTGCTGCGGACGAAACTTTCCGCGAGCATAATGGAGATTCGTGCGCGCGTGTCCGGAGTGAGGTTGGGTTGTCCGGCAGCGGATTGTAATTTCGATGTCGCCACATCCCAGAGATCGTTTTCCATCGCTCGCTCGGCTGCGGTAATATCCAGCTCAACCGCTTCATCCGCATGAGCTAGATGGGCGGTAAAGATCAACAGGATGATGACCGAGATGAATTTCACTGAGAGGAGAATGTATGACGGACTTCTTACATGGAAGAAAGAAGATGTAAAACAGGGATATTGGTGGTTTGAAGCGGCGGCATCACTTTGTGTTTTTTTAAATCTCGTCAGTTTTCGATTCCCCTTGTAATGCTGGCACTATATCCATTCTCGCTTATGAAATTTTTCCATGTTACAAGCAAACAAACGATCGCATGAAATGAACTGTCGATTTCGTCCATGCATTGATCTCCATGATGGCAAAGTGAAGCAAATCGTGGGTGGCAGCCTGCGGGATCATGGTCCCGGACCCGTAGAGAATTTCATTTCAGATAAGTCCTCGGCGTGGTTTGCCGAGAAATTTCGCGAGGATGGGCTGAGGGGAGGGCATGTGATCATGCTTGGAAAAGGCAATGAGCAGGCGGCAAGACAGGCGCTGGCCGCGTGGCCCCAAGGGATGCAGTTGGGTGGTGGGATAGGCGTGGAAAACGCCACTGCTTGGTTGGAAGCGGGGGCGAGTCATGTGATTGTCACATCGGCCCTCTTTGACTCTGGGGGAAGGTTTCTTCAGGGCGCGCTCGAAGAACTCACGCGTGAAGTCGGAAGAGAGCGATTGGTGATCGATTTGTCGTGCCGGCGAACCGCAAATGGCTGGAGGGTGGCGATGAATCGCTGGCAGACACTCACGGAGTTGGAAATTTCCGAGCAGACCATGGATGCGCTATTACCCTACTGCGATGAGTTCTTGGTGCATGCGGCGGATGTCGAGGGTCTGTGTGGTGGGGTGGATCAGGAGTTGGTTGGGTTTCTGGGTGCATGGGGAAAATGTCCGGTCACTTACGCGGGCGGGGCGGCGACATTGGATGACGTGCGATTGGTCGATGAGCTTGGAAAAGGATTGGTCGACGTGACCGTGGGCAGTGCCTTGGATCTGTTTGGTGGCAACGGCATAAGGTATGCGGAACTGGTAGCCATGAGCGGGCTCTGATCGATTCCCCGCGAAAAAAGCGATGATTGCTTGTCAAAAGGGCTCGAGTTTCTAGGGTTTGCGCACTCCGCACCCAAGAAGACGAGGCGGTCACTCTAATTTTATGAATACGAAAGCACTTACCACTGCTGCAAACGAATCCCGTGGCTTAGCCATGGATGCCATCCACGCCTGTAATTCGGGACACCTTGGTCTTCCTCTCGGTTGCGCCGAGATTGGCTCGATCCTCTTCGGTGAAGCGATGAATTTTAATCCTGATGCGCCACGTTGGTTGAATCGTGATCGTTTCATCCTCTCAGCAGGTCATGGTTCGATGTTCCTCTACAGCTGGTTACATCTTTCGGGTTATGCGGTTTCCAAAAACGACGTTGCCTCTTTCCGCAAGCTGCATTCCATCACACCGGGACATCCTGAGTATCATGAAACGCCGGGCGTCGAGGCGACCACGGGTCCGCTCGGGCAAGGTATCGCCAATGCGGTTGGCTTCGCGATTTCGGGAAAAAGGGCTGCGGCGATTTACAACACCGCCGAGCACACTCTTTTTAATCATCACGTGATCGCCCTTCATGGTGACGGCTGCCTTCAAGAGGGTGTTGCCAAGGAAGCCATCGCATTCGCCGGACATAACGGGCTCGATAACTTGATTCTCATTTACGATAGCAACGACGTGACGCTTGATGCGATGGCCGATCAGAGCCAGAGCGAAAACGCGCAGCAATATTTCGAGTCCCAAGGTTGGGATGCGGTAGTGATTGATGGACATGATTTGGAAGTCATTCGGCAGGCGATCGCCACGGCGAAATCCAATGATAATGGCAAACCCAAGGTGATTATCGCCAAAACGGAGATCGGCAGGGGGATTCCTGAAGTCGCGGGTTCTGCCAAAGCACATGGCGAAGGCGGCGCGAAATTCATTGAAGCCGCGCGTGCGGGATTGGGACTTCCGAGCGACGAACATTTTTACGTGTCAGCAGAAACCCAAGCGTTTTTCGCACAACGTAAACAAGAGCTCATCGCTCAATTCAATGCATGGCAGGCAACTTATGACGCATGGTCAAAAGCCAATCCTGAACTTGCGAAACAACTCACGGAAGGTGTGGCTCTAGCGGTTCCTTCGAATCTCTCAGAGAGCATTTCGGCATTCCCAGCGGATTACAAAGACGCGACCCGTTCCGCTGGTGCGAAGGTCATCAACGATGTTGCGAAAGCGGTTCCGCAATTCCTTACCGGTAGCGCGGACCTTTTCGGATCGACCAAAAATTACCTCAACGGTGCGGGTGACTTCTCCGCCTCGAATCCAAGCGGACGCAACATCTGGTTCGGTATCCGTGAGCATGCGATGGGTGCCATCTGCAATGGTATCGCTTACGACGGACTCTTCCGTGCAAGTGGTGCGACGTTCTGCGTGTTCGCGGATTACGTTCGTCCTGCCATTCGTTTGGCGGCTCTGTCCAAATTGCCAACCGCATTTATTTTCACGCACGATTCCGTCGGCGTTGGTGAAGACGGCCCAACTCACCAACCGGTTGAAACCGTCAGCGGTTTGCGCGTCATTCCGGGTCTCGATGTGATTCGTCCGGGAGATCCGGAAGAAACTGCCGGGGCGTTCATCGCCTCGATGATGCGCACCGACGGTCCGACCGCGTTGATCCTAACTCGTCAGGCAATCCCGACCATGAACCACCTTTCTGTTCAAGAGCGTCGCGATGGCGTGCTTCGCGGGGGCTATGTGGCGGTTAAAGAAACCGGAACATTGAAAACCATCCTCATTGGCACAGGTTCCGAACTGCAACATTGCGTTGAGGCCGCCAAGCAGCTTGGCGAGGGTGTGCGCGTGGTCTCCATGCCATGCGTTGAGCGCTTTGAGAGGCAATCCTCAGAATATAAGGAAAGTGTTTTGCCAAAAGCCTGCACCGAGCGGGTTTCCATCGAAGCCGGTGTGACAGATATCTGGTGGAAATATGTCGGCACCGAAGGCAAGGCACTCGGTATCGATCGTTTCGGCATCAGTGCGCCAGGCGATGTTGTGATGAAGGAGCTCGGCATGACCGCAGAGCATGTCATTTCTGCCGCCAAGTAGGTCAGTTGTCTTATCCTTTCAAAATCCGCAGCCTGTAAATCATCCGGGCTGCGGATTTTTTTTACCCTGTAACTTTCTTGTCAGATGCGGAAGTTTCGCCACACACTGGGATATCGTGAAAGTTGGATTACTACTTAACCCGAGAAAAGCCGGTGGGTTGAAAACCCTGCTGGCGTTGAGAGCCGCACTCGAGGAAAGGGGATGTGAATGCGTCCTTGAACGGGAAACAGCCCAGCTCGCGGGTGAGGTTTCGGACGTTGACACGAGCTCGTTCGCAGACCACGTCGATCTTGCCGCCGTCTTGGGAGGTGATGGCACGATGATGCATGCGGTGGCGCGTTTGGGAGTCTTTGAAAAGCCTGTAGCCGGCATCAATATCGGCACACTTGGATTTCTAACAACTTGCACCGACGCTGAGATCGAGGCATTTGCGGATGCCGTGGCACAGGGGCGCTATCGCACGAGTGTAAGGATGTTGTTGCATGCGCAGGTGATTCGGAAATCAGGTGCGATCGAGACCTATCATGGCTTGAACGAAGTGACCATCGCACGTGGTGAGACCGGCCGTTTGGTCACATTGACTGCCAAGGTTGATGGCGAATGGTTGAACCGTTATCGTGCCGATGGATTGATTGTCGCAACACCTACAGGATCGACCGCTTATTCGCTTTCTGCCGGTGGCCCGCTGATCGAGCCGCAGTCATCGGTTATGGCGATCACCCCGATTTGTCCGCATAGTTTGAGTCAGCGCTCATTGGTTCTTCCGGACAAGGTGGAAATCGAGATTTCCCCTGAATACGAAGATGATGTCACGATGATTTTCACGGTCGATGGAAGAGATACCACACGCATTGATCCCGGTGATCGGGTTGTTGTCAAAAAGTCTTCGCGATCATTCCATCTTCTGCGTCTTGAGGGCGCTTCGTTCTATGAAGCGCTTCGTCAAAAACTCGGCTGGCAGGGTGTGTGAGAATGTTTAACGGGTTTTCTTTACAATTTGTTTCCTGAACAGGGGAAGAAACTCTTTCTCGATGTGTGCATGGGCGGCGGCCAAGCCCTCGTTCAAGTAAATGTTTCCGATGATGGCTTCGACACTGGTCGGGTTTCCGAACGAACTCAGAAATTCATTGGAAGTAAGGTGAGTGAACCAGACACCATCCATGCATTTTCTCTCATCCAAAACAAATTGTCTGGCATAGAGAGCCAGCACGGCATCGCCAATCCATGCCGCTTCACGTTCAATTCTAAGCGCTTCGTTTCGAGTCACGGAGTGATCTTGGACTCATGGCACGGGACGCGCGAGTTTTTCCATGCGTTCACGCGAAATTCTTTGCCTCAATCGTTTTTCGGATTCGTCATCCCAGTAGCCGGGCTGTAATTCGAGAAAGACAGAGCTGTAGGGCAGTGCGGTTGATGTGCGGATCACCAGGACATCAAAGCTGCCTTGTGCGGATTCGATGAGAGTCAGCAGGGACTGCTGTTCAATCTCCGTGGATTCGTGGCCGTGCAGGGAGGTTTTGATCTGATCTCTCAGTATATCAATGCCCGGCGCGACGTCATTTTCGACAGCACGCAATTCACGGGTTAGGTAGATGTTAGGCTTTACGTGTTGGGTTTTCTCGAGAGCGTTGAGCACGTAATCCACGACCTCGGGAATGCCGGCATCCGAGTTGACTTGGCTGATTCCGGTCCTGCTATGGGCGGGAAAAGAAGCTTCTGCAATGACAATCCAATTTCGGTAACCGAGCTGGCCAACCTGATGGTTTACGGAGGATTTCCAATCGTTTCGGTAAGATGTGAAACCGCAGCCAAACATGGCGGATGAGAGCGTCATGATGATGGCTCGGCTGAGATATCTCATGGCTGGATCAGGAGAGCGATGAATCAAAGCTGGCGATGGGAACCATCACAGAAAGGAGCGTTTTGAGAAGCTTTGCATTGGCAAAGGCTCACCGTGGTCGTTTCTTCAATAACGAATTTCTTGGGCTGAAGTCCTGTGCCTTTGTGGGAGCCGTCGCAGAACGGGCTGTGGCTGGTTCTGCCGCAAGAGCACCACCAGTAGGTGCCCGGTTCTAGTTCCATTTTTATCGATTTGGTATCAGTCGGGATTGGAGCTTCGGACATAGGGATGGATTATTCGATGAAGGATGCGGTGGTTTTTTCCGTGATTTGCAAGAGAGGGCTTTTGGCGGTTTCTGATGTAAAGCGCTCTTGTCCGGAATGACGCTCCTGGGGCACTTCGTGAAAGAATGCGAATCCCAGCCAGGTGATTAGCACGGCGGAGGAGAGACCAATAAAGCGGGAAACGTTCATCTGATTGGGAAATTTCTCTGAATACGTAAGACTCTATGGCAGAATGGTTCTAGGCTGCCAATAAAAAATCGGATTTCCTGAATATAAAGTGAAGTTTATGATTTCACACTTGCAGGATGAGGTGAGTTTTCCCATCGAAGGACATGCTTGCATCCGCTGTTCTTTTCGATTTTGACGGAATCTTGGTGGATACCGAGTGGGAAATTTATCAAGCGTGGCTGGAAACGTTTCGTGAACATGGCCATGACTTGCCGCTCTCGCTCTACACTCGCTGCATAGGTTCGGACTTCGATGCGTGGTCGCCCAAGTTGCACCTTGAGGAATTAACCCGTCTTCATTTTGATTGGATCCAAATGGATGAGCGGCGGCAAATCAGGATCCGCTCAGCGCTTGCGAAACACGGGCCCATAGACGGGGTTGTGGCTGTCTTGAAATTGTTGCGTCAAATTGGGATTCCAGCTGCTGTGGTTTCCAGTTCGTCACACCAGTGGGTCGATGGCTGGTTGGAAAAATTAGGATTGGTCGGTTATTTTCAAGAAATCGTCTGCAAAGGAGATGCGCCGAGAATCAAACCCGCGCCCGACTTGTTTCTTGAGGCGGCGCGTCGGTTGAAAGTGAACGCCGCGGATTGCCTCGTGATTGAAGATTCACTGAATGGTTTGAATTCCGCTAAAGCGGCAGGAATGATGGCATGGATGGTGCCAAACCGTGTGACTGCGGGATTGGATTTTACGAGCGCCGATCGTGTGTTCTCGTCCTTTTTTGAATTGGGGCATGCCATCCAGGCTTGTCATAGTCCGTTGGGATGACGCATGGCGTGGCCTTTTGCGCCGCGGGTTGCCGTTTTCCATTGAGGACCTGTGCTGTTGCTGCCGCCGCCGGTATCGAGACGAAGTCCGGCAACTGTCATGAAAACATGGCCATTCCGTATATAGAGGGTGATCCACTCACCTTCGCCTTTTTTGCCATATCTGAAGTAGTCTTTTGAGGTCAGGCTTCCACGAAGTAGTCCCGCTTCTCTCAACACATACGATGTAGTGCCAGAGCAGTCATAGCCGTTGTCGTGATGGTTTGCATGACCACCGCCCCATTTGTAGGGCTTGCCTTGGAGTCGATTTCCGGCAGCGATGGCTTTCTTGACAGCTGCGGGTGCGTTGCGTGGTGCATAGGCGATGCCGTTTCGAATCAATGCTGTTTTGCCGCTCTCAAATCGATAGGAAACGGGATGTTTCGCATAGACTTGATTAGAGCAGGACTGAAGGAATCCGCCAACTACGAGGAGTGAGAGAGCGAAAAGCAATCGTTTCATACGGACATGTTTCTCCAGATGCTAAAGAACTTCAAATATTTTCTATAGGTTAAGTAAATTCCCAGAACTTACATTTAAAACAAACGATTGAATTGCTTTTGCTCTATGGCTTAGCTGACTTTTTATGTCTGCTCCTAGATCGGCCATGGTTTGTGAATAACCTGTAGGAATAAACAAAGGGTCATATCCGAAACCGCCATTGCCGGAGGGTTGGCGAGCGATTTCGCCTTCGACTGACCCGTGGAAGGTGGCGACTTCCTTGCCGTTTTTAGCAAGAACAAGGGTGCACAGGAATCGGGCGCTGCGCTGGTCTTGATGGGTCATTTCTGAAATGAGGCGCAGGTTGTTTTTTGCATGATTTCCCTCTTCGCCTCCATAGCTGGAAGACCACACCCCGGGAGCTCCGCCGAGCGCATCGACTTCTAGGCCGGAGTCATCGGCCAGCACCCAGCCATCGATTCTGCCGCTGATGCCCAGTGCCTTAAGTCGGGCATTTTCCAGAAAGGTGCTTCCGGTTTCTGCGATTTCAGGAAGCTCGGGAAAATCGGTGACATCGAGAATCTCGAAGCGATCACCGAGGATATGGCGGATTTCCTGGGTTTTGTGGGAGTTACGAGTGGCAATGATGAGGCGTGGAAGCGCAGGCATGAAAAGGGTTTCGGATTTTTTTTGTTATTCGCCAAGAATTTTAGAATAAATAGCCGCTGTTACGTATCTTTATAACAATGAAAATTACAAACAAGTTTGCGGTGTATTCCGTTTGTGTGGCGGCCATGGTGTCGATCTCGTTTGCAAAAGCACCAAAAGGTTGGGAGACGGATGTTGATGCCGCTCTTGCTCTTGCAAAGAAGGAAAAAAAGGCAGTGATGTTGGAGTTCACGGGATCCGACTGGTGTCCTCCCTGCATCATGATGGGGAAAGAAGTGTTCTCAAAAGAGGAATTTGTGAAAGCGGCCTCTGAAAAATATGTGTTAGTGCACTTGGATTTTCCTAAAGGCGATAAGGCATTAGCCGAGAAAAATCAGCCGCTTTTGGAAAAATACAAAGTTGATGGGTTTCCGACGGTGGTATTGTTGAATTCGGAGGGGGTTGAGTTCACTCGTTTTCCCGCATCCAAATATCCGAAAGTCAAATTGTTCCTTGATCAATTGACCACAGCTCTCGAAAATAAGGATCTAGACTAAATAATTATGAAAAAACTGATCATAACCTTAATGGTGTCTCTCGCAGCGGTCTCATTTTCCATGGGAGCGGAGAGTTTGTGGATGCACGACTTTGAAGCGGCCAAGGCAAAGGCTGTGAAAGAAGGAAAACCGATTTTCATCAACTTCACGGGCACGGATTGGTGCGGATGGTGCATCAAACTGGAGAAAGAAGTTTTCAGTCAAAAAGCGTTTCAAGATTACGCGAAGGAAAACCTGGTTTTGGTTGAAGTCGATTTTCCAAGGAAGAAAGAGCAAACTGCCCAGCTGAAAGAGCAAAACAAAAAGCTCGACAAGGAATATGGTGTTGAGGGCTACCCGACCCTGTATTTGTTGGATGCCCAAGGTAAAAAGCTCACCGAAGATATCGGCTACCGCGAGGGTGGGCCAGAGGCGTATGTCGCTCATTTGAAGAGTTTGCTCAAAAAATAGATTCAGGAGATCTTCTTCGTTCATAAACCCTGCCCAGTCCATCGATTGAGCAGGGTTTTTCTTTTCATTGGTGCGGGGATTGAGCAAGTTTCCCGCCCAACGCAGACCATGTCCGAATCACGCAAACCATTTCCCTTCAGCGAATTTGAACCCAAGTGGCAATCCCGCTGGGATGCCGAGAAGACTTTCCGCACGCCAAATCCGGGTGAAGCGAGCTTTGATGCCACGAAGCCGAAGTATTACGTGCTCGATATGTTTCCGTACCCGAGTGGTGCGGGCTTGCACGTCGGCCATCCTGAAGGCTACACGGCGACGGATATCATCGGACGCTACAAGCGGATGCGGGGTTTCAATGTCTTGCACCCGATGGGTTATGATTCGTTCGGGTTGCCAGCGGAGCAATACGCGATCAAGACCGGCCAGCATCCGGCGATTACGACTGCCGCGAATATCGAAAATTTCCGCCGTCAGCTTAAATCGCTGGGTTTTGCCTATGATTGGGAGCGCGAGATCGCGACCACGGATCCGGCATACGTGCGCTGGACTCAGTGGATTTTCCTGGAGATTTATAATTCGTATTTCTGTGAGGAAACGAATCGTGCGCGGCCAATTTCTGAGCTTGAGGCGAAGGGCTGGAGTCGGGAACAAATTGATGCGGTGCGTTTGGCTTTTGTAGCTGACACGCCAGTGTGGTGGTCGCCGGATCTTGGAACGGTGTTGGCGAACGAAGAAGTGGAGGAATGGAAATCGAAAGGTCATACCGTGGAGCGCAGGCCTCTGCGTCAGTGGATGCTTCGCATCACGAAATACGCGCAACGCCTGATTGATGAGCTCGACACACTTGACTGGCCGGAAGGCATCAAGTTGTTGCAGAAAAACTGGATCGGCCGAAGCGAGGGAGCGGAGGTGAAGTTTCAAATTTCAAATTTCAAATCTCAAGTGGAAGTTTTCACGACGCGTCCGGATACGCTTTTTGGCGCAACTTATATGGTTCTTGCTCCTGAGCATCCGCTAGTTGCAGAAATCACCACGGAAGAACAAAAATCCATCGTCGAAACCTATCAGAAATCCATTGCATCGAAGTCGGATTTGGATCGTGGGGATTTGAATAAAGACAAATCCGGGGTGTTCACGGGTGCATTTGCGGTGAATCCGGTTAACGGGGAGCAGATCCCGATCTGGATTGCGGACTATGTGATGATGGGCTACGGCACTGGCGCGATCATGGCGGTTCCTGCGCATGACGATAGGGATTTTGAATTTGCGACGAAGTTTAGTTTGCCGATCAAGCAGGTGGTTCAAGGGGAGCGCGGGCGTCCCGCCCGCTTCTTCTCTTCGGACAGCACTATCGCAGAAACCAAACATAAACTTCCACATTGGCAACAAGGCGAAACCGCCTGCTTTGTTACATGGCGCTTGGATGATAGTCTTCCCAAGGAAATCATCGAAAAATGGGAAGATGAACGCAACACGTGGCTTGGATTTAACCCAAAACCTTGGAGCGAAGTTTTGGAGAATGAATATCACGAAAGATTTTCAGATCGGCTTGATGAATGGCTCGATAGTGGCGCGGGCTCATGCACATTGAAGGATCCGAGTATACGTAAAGTAGTCTCAGATGCTCTAACTCATTTCGATGGCGAGCGATATAGTCTTCATGCTTTCGTGGTGATGCCAAATCACGTACACGTGCTTTTTTCTCCGCTAGATGGCCATGAACTCGCGGATATCTTGCATTCATGGAAAAGTTTCACCGCCAAAAAAATTGGGAATGATTTGGGCAAAGAAGGGCGATTCTGGCAGCCCGATTATTACGACCGCCTCATTCGTAATGAGCGACACTTCCTCAAAGTGGTTGAGTATGTTTTGGAGAATCCGGTCATGGCAAAGCTCTCTGAAGATGCGTTTACGCTTTGGACGTCTGAAAATGCGGGCGGGACGCCCGCGCTCCCTTATACTGCTGCTGGAACCGCGGTGAATTCGGGTTTCCTAGATGGTCTACCTACCCCAGAAGCAAAGGCAAAAATGATCGAATGGTTGGTTTCTAACAACCAAGGCAAGCGCAAGATTCAGTTCAAACTTCGCGACTGGTTGTTCTCCCGTCAGCGTTATTGGGGTGAGCCGTTTCCAATTATTTGGAAAGATGGTCAGCACTACGCGTTGCCTGATGATCAATTGCCCTTGTTGGCTCCACCGTTAGACGATTACAAACCATCAGGAACACCTGATCCTTTGCTTTCCAAAGCCACCGAATGGGTGAACTTGCCAGATGGATTCACTCGTGAAACCAACACCATGCCGCAATGGGCGGGATCGTGCTGGTATTATCTCCGCTATTGCGATAACAAAAATTCGGATCGTTTCATTTCCAAAGAAGCCGAAGTCTACTGGACCAGCGAAAAGCCGGGCATGGTCGATCTCTATGTCGGCGGAACCGAGCATGCGGTTTTGCATTTGTTGTATGCGCGTTTCTGGCACAAAGTGCTCTTTGATTTAGGGCATGTCAGTACGCCTGAGCCGTTTCAAAAGTTGGTTAACCAGGGACTCATTCTGGGTGAGGATGGTCAGAAGATGTCAAAATCACGCGGCAACGTGGTGAATCCCGACGATGTCGTGAAAGAATACGGAGCCGATTCCCTGCGCCTTTATGAAATGTTCATGGGGCCGCTTGAGCAAGTGAAGCCATGGCAGATGAAGGGTGTGGAGGGTGTTTCCCGATTCCTTGCCCGTGTTTGGCGCTTGGCGATCACCGAGGAAGGTGAAGTGTCCGACAAAGTGGTGGGCGAAACTTGCACCGACAAAGAACTCAGCCGAGTGGTGCATGAAACCATCAAGAAAGTTGGCGAAGACATCGAGAAATTGAGTTTCAATACGGCGATTTCACAAATGATGATCTGCACCAATGCATTCACGCAGGCAGGAAAAGTTCCGTTGAAAGAATTTATTCAGTTCCTCACCGTGCTGAATCCGTTTGCTCCGCATCTTGCCGAAGAGATCAACGAGCGTGTGGCCAAGGCTTTCAAACTTTCCGCGGCATCGCTCTCGGAATCGGTGTGGCCGGCGTATGATGAGCAGGCGTTGGTTCGCACGGAGTGTGAACTTGTCGTTCAGGTAAATGGCAAGTTACGGGATCGAATCTGGATGGCCATGGATGCCTCGGAAGACGACGCGAAAGCCCTGGCGTTTGCTTCTGAAAAAATCAAGGAACTCACCGAGGGCAAAACACTGCGTAAAGTGATTTACGTCCCTGGTAAGATCATGAACTTGGTGGTGAGTTGATTGCTATATGAGTTAAAGTCTCTGCATGAATGGTAGGGCGCCATCGCCGAGGGCGCCGCATGGAATGAAGAAGATATTGAAAATCAATGGATGTATTAATTGCGTTTCGCTTCGCACGGCGCCCTCGGCGATAGCGCCCTGCCAAATTCTTGATCCTGCTCATCAAGCGTGATGCAGAAGAATCGAGTTTGCGGCGAAGTGATCCGAGAGGATGTCGGAGACGATGACAATGGGCGTTCCGGTGCGGACGAGGCCGGCGTTGCGGAGTTGCTCGGTCGCGAGTTGGACGGTTTCTTCGATGTTCGAGCGGAACGGCATTTGGAAGGCACGAATTCCACGTGTTAGAGAAAGCTGACGACACACGCGTTCTTTGGGGGTGAAGGCAAAAAACGCAGCCGTGCGGGGACGCATCAAAGCCACTTGATTGGCGAGGACACCCCGACGGGTGAGCACGACGAGCAATGCATCTGTCAACGAATCCGCCAAGGTGACGGCAGCGCGCGCGGTTTTTTGCCGTTCATCGCGCAGAATAACATTTTGTCCGAAGCCGTGCCCGCCCGTGCGTTCGATGCGGGCCGCAATTCTCACGATCGCTTCGACACAGCGCTCTGGATAACGTCCCACCGAAGTTTCACCGGAAAGCATGAGTGAATCCGCCTCCTCGTAGGCGGCGTTCATCACATCGGTGACTTCCGCTCGCGTAGGGGTCGGGTTGATGATCATCGATTCCAACAACTGGGTTGCCACAATGACCCGGGTTCCGAGCTCATGGCAGCGCTTGACGATACGGCGTTGGAGAATGGGGAGGTCTTCGAAATCAACCTCAATACCGAGATCGCCGCGAGCGATCATGATGACATCCGATTCCTGAATGATTGCATCGATGTTTTTGATCGCTTCCTGATCCTCAATTTTTGCGACGATCTGAGCTTCACCTTCGAGAGCTTTCATTGCGTCTCGGAGTTCACGAACGTGTGCGGCATCGCGTACGAAAGATCCGGCGATGAAGTCTGCATCACATTCGACGGCGAGGGCGAGGTCCTTGTGATCCTTTTCTGTCAGGGCTGGAAGGTTGAGCCGGACCCCTGGCAAATTGATATGTCTGCGAGATCCCATGCTGCCGGGCGTGCGGACATCACAGATGATGCGATCGTCCATAACCTTGTCGATGCGCATGAGCAATGCACCGTTATCAACCACGAGAGTATTTCCTTCCTTCACATCGTACATCAGGCCGGGATAATTGACCGTGGTGGACAACGGAATGCTGGCGGATACATCGGCACGACGGAACTCCACTTTGTCACCCTCTTTGAGTTCGTAGGCATTCTCGAGATCCCCAGTGCGAATCGAGGGTCCGGTGAGATCGAAAAGAACGGCAGTGTGGGCATGGCGTTTCTCGGATTCTTTGCGAACGCGTTGGGTCATCTCCGCAGCCCATTCATGTTTCGCATGACTCATGTTGAGACGGAAAACATTTACACCGCCATCGATGAGTTTGCCTATCATTTCAGAAGACTCAGTTGCGGGTCCGAGGGTAACGATGAGTTTGGTTTTGCGGGACATGGGATAGAAAGGTGAGGTTGGTTAGAGTAGGGGATATGCCGCTGGGATATCAGAATGAATGCAGACGTAGGCCGAAGGGGATAAAGCGTTCGAAATCTCTGGTGTTTAATGTGCAGAGCGGACTGTTAGAAATAATGGCACAAGCGGCAATCATGCAGTCGGAATGGGAGCCGCGGCGTCGCCCCGATTTGTTATAAAGGACAGATGCCATTTCAGCCATCGGTTTTGTGAAATCCAAGATGCGGTGATCAACTGCTAATTCCGCAGCCTTGAGTTGTTTTTTCTCAATTGGGCCATTGCAGAATTCAGACCACGCGATTGTTGATGAAGCCACGTGATTTCCATTTCTGAGCCATGAAATCAGATCTGCTCTCAAGAGAGATCCGCTTAATCCGACTTCAACCAATAAGTTTGTGTCCAAATGGATTGTCATTCCCACCAGTATTTTTTTGCTTCTCTTTCGAGGCGAATTTCTTCCCTGAATGTATCCGCCTGCTCTTGCGTAATACCGTTTTCTTGCAGCCATTCCATCGCTTGAACGGGAGTCATGCAGGCGGTTTTCATGGCTTCATCTTCCTTTAGTTTGCGAACCGCACGGCGGATGACCTCAGATTTCGATGTTTCCCATTCCGATGCTAGGAGCTCGATACTATCTAGGGTTTGCTGATCCAGCGACATGCTGGTGCGCTTGAGAGTGGATGTATATTTCATGTGGTAACTATTTACCACATGAAATCACGCATCAAGTTTTAAATCAGCCCTGATCAATGGTTTTCTCGGTTGCCGCATCGACAATCGCGAAGCGCTCGCGGTTGAGAGTCGGATCCGAACGGAAGATAAGACGCCCGGCGTGCGAGCGCTCGAGCTCGACGAGAACTTTTGCATCTTCCTTTTTGAAGCGGTTCAGCACATCCGAGTTCACGATGACGACAAGATCGCCGACTTGATCGCGATGGGTTTGGATGATCGTGTTGAGGCGGCGTTGGATCTCGATCGACATGGTCATCGGAGTTTTGACGCGGCCGCGGCCTTGGCAGTATGGGCAGGGCTCATACATCGAATCACGGAGTGATTCATTCAAACGCTGGCGAGTCATCTCCATCAGGCCGATGGCGGAAATCTGAAGGATTTGGGTTTTCGCTTTATCGCGTTTGACCCGCTCTTTCATCGCCTTGTAGACGGCGGCTTGGTCTTTGCGATGACGCATGTCAATGAAATCGACCACGACCAAGCCCCCGATATTGCGGAGGCGGAGCTGGCGTGCGACTTCCTCGGCGGCTTCGATGTTGGTTTGGAGAATCATCTTATCCACATCTTTGGAGCCGCGGTTGCGCCCCGTGTTCACATCGACAGAGATGAGAGCTTCGGTTTCATCAATGACAATGTAGCCGCCACACTTGAGCCAGACTTGACGGGAGAATGCCTCGTCGATTTGTTTTTGGATGTTGACCTTCTCAAAGATGGGTTGGGAAGTGCATGGCATGTAGCGAATGCGGCGCTTTGATCGGCGAGAGATTTTTCCGGCGATTTCACGGATGAGCTCGGTCGTTTGTTCGTCGTCGCAAATGACCTGATCCACTTCATCGGTGAGGAAATCTCGGGCGGTTTTTTCGATCAATCCGGGTTCTTGAAAGACACAGCAGGGAGCCGGATTATTGGCGCGGCGTTGGTCGATTTTATCCCATTGCTCGAGCAGCATCGCGAGGTCGCGAACGAAGTGACGGGCGCGGGTTCCTTGGGCAACCGTGCGCATGATAATCCCCATGCCTTCCGGAACGGAGAGATTTTGGACGATTTTACGCAGACGCTGACGTTCTTGCGGATCATCGATTTTCCTGGAAATACCGAATTGTTCGGTAAATGGCATGAGCACGAGGTAACGACCGGCCAGTGAGATGTTGGTGGTGACGCGGGGGCCTTTTGTGCCGATCGGACCTTTGGAGACCTGGATGACGATCTCGGATCCCACGGGGTAGATACTGGGAATATCTTTCGAAGTGATTTTCTTTTGATTTTTTTTCGATCCTTGGCGTTCGATTTCTTCCAGTCCTCCATCGAGTGCCGCGGGGATGGCATCCCAGAAGTGGAGGAAGGCATTTTTGTCGAGGCCGATGTCGACGAACATGGCCTTCAGTCCTTGTTCGATGTTTTTGACTTTGCCTTTGAAAATGCCACCGACGATGTTTTGGTCGCCTTCGCGTTCGACGGTGTATTCTTCAAGAACGCCGTCTTCCAAGAGTGCGACGCGGCGCTCGAGTTTTTCAACGTTGACGATGATGGTGTTGCCTTGGGATGGATCGGTATTTCCGATTCCGAGTAGTCTTTTGATTTTTTTGATCACGATGGGTGTAGGTTGGAATGTTTTGTATAGAAAAGATGGGTTGATTTCACTCTTGGATTGGAGTGGCGCGAGGAATCACTTGACCCTCACGATCGGTTTCTTGGGTAATGGTTGGTTTTGGAGAAATGACAGGAGTTGATGTTGATGGAGTTTTTGTGGGTAAAATATCACCGATTTCGTTACCGGTTTCGCCGAGGTCATCGCCAGGAACTTTCGATGGTTTGGAATTTGAAGCGGGTGCTTCCGTTGCCTGAATGGCGGCAAGAACGTCTTTGACGGGTTCTATGGCTTCAATTCTTTCAAGGTGTCCGGCATATTCAGTCTGGGGTTTGAGAGGGAGGCGCATGCCTTCTTCCTGGGCGAAAATGCCGCTATAGACCATGTTAACCAGCGGACCGCAGACCCCGCCACCCGAGCCGGCGGACTGCGCCATGATCACGACCGCATAACGCGGTTGGTCAAAAGGCGCGAAGGATATAACCCATGAATTGTTAGATTTCTGGCCATTGTCGACGGTTTGGGCGGTTCCTGTTTTGGCGGCGATTTCGTATTTCGACATCCGAACTTTGCCTGCCGTACCACCCGCTTCATTGACCGCTTTCCACATGCCCAAGCGGATCAGTGCCAGATCGCTTTCCTTGATGCCGGATTTGAGGAGATCGACCTCAAGTTTTGGAAAATCAGAAATCCGGACCATACCATTTTCAGCGACGACTTTTTTGACAACACGCGGCTGGTAGTATTTTCCGCCGTTGGCGATAGGGGCCAGCATGGCGGCGAGTTGCAATGGACTTGCCATGGTGTCCCCTTGTCCGATGGACAACATGGCGGTTAGAGCGGGAGTCATGACCGCTCCGGGCACGGCGGCGCGCCATGCACGGGAGCCGGGCAGAATACCGGGATCTTCATTGGGAAGTTCGATACCTGTTTTCTTGCCGAGTCCAACGAGGGAAAAACCATCCACCATGGCCTTCCATCCAATGGCATTCGCAAGCTTGTTGAAATAGGGGTTGCAGGATTGTTGCAGTGCGCGGGGCAGAGTGAGGCTGCCATGGCGGCCACGGCTTTTGTTCCAAAGCCAGCAGCCGATGTTGTGGTTTCCGTATGGCACGAAACCTTCGCAGCCGAAAGAACGAGTGGCCATGCCGTGCATTGCACCCGCAATCGCCGTTGGCACCTTCATGGTCGAGCCCGGAGTGAATGAGGTGATGGTGCGGTTGGTGAAAGGGGAGAGCTGTGGTTTCGAGGTGTAGCTTTTGAATTTCTCACTCGAAATGGAGGGAATGAAAGCATTCGGATCGTAATCCGGCACAGAGGCCATGGCGATGACCTCGCCTGTGCGGACATCCAATACGACTCCCGCGGCCCGCCCAGCCCTGCGCAAGGTGTTTTCCAAAAGGTATTGGATACGCGCATCGATGGTGAGTTGAACCTTTGCTCCAATGCCCGGTTTGGTATAATCAAGCATCCCAACGGTGCGGCCTTTTTCATCCTTGAGAACGGTTTTGATCCCCTCGGGTCCGCGGAGGTATGAGTCCATGGTCGCCTCGACTCCGGCGATTCCCTTTTCATCGCCAATGAAGTGGTTGTAGGCACGTTTGTCAGCAGATGTGATATCGCCCTTTTCCCATTGTTTTAAATAACCCAGAACATGTGAAGCGAGTGTGCCATAGGGGTATTGACGTTGCGGACTGATGCTTAGCGTGAGTCCGGGAAATTCGAGGTTTCTCTCCGCAATACGCGCGAACTCCTCGTAGGTTAGATCCGAGCGGTAAGTGAAAGGAACCAATCCGCGATGGGTGAGGTAATGGGTGC
The DNA here is from genome assembly GCA_044233125.1 of Luteolibacter sp. GTDB lineage: Bacteria > Verrucomicrobiota > Verrucomicrobiia > Verrucomicrobiales > Akkermansiaceae > Luteolibacter. Next base: position 92,945 of record JBIIKO010000011.1, read on the forward strand.
GAAGGGCAGAAGCGTTATAGTTTTTGGCGAGGCTGAGTTGTTGCAGCGGAACAATCGTTGATTCATTGACGATCTTTACAATATCCTTGTCTTTCGTTTTTCGCGGTAGCCCGGCTTCGTTAGTCAGGCGTTGAATGGTTGGGATGCCATCGTATTGCAAATGATAAGCGTTGACGATTTCGTCGAGGTTCAGGGTTGCGACATAGTTGCGAAGATTGCGTGCAAGCGGAATCCCATTGCGATCGGTGATTTCGCCGCGTATTCCGGGTTCTCGGATCGTGACGGTTCGGTTGCCGGGAACGAGTGCTTGGAATTCGTTTTTCCGGTTGATTTGAAATTCATGAAGCCTGGACAGCAAAGTCCCAAAACCGACCAATACCAGGGCGGTTAGGAGATACAGTCTGAACTTGTATTTGGGTTCCATGCGGTATTACCGGCGTTTTGAATTTCTTGCTTCAGGATGGAGCGTATGACCAAAAAGATTGGCGATTTGGTAGAGTATCCAGAAAATGACAGGCGACACGCACATGGTGAGAACGGAAGTATAGAACATCAGTCTCAAGATGGATCGTGAAATGGTGAATTCGCCCCTGATGAAGGAGATCAAGATAAACTCCGCAGCCAGATAAAGAAAAACGGCGATGCCAGAGAGGATTGCCGAGAAGTGCCATTTGCCTTGGCGGAAAATCGGATTGAGACCTTGCATGAGGAATCCCGCGACTCCGAAAAGCAAAATTGAGTAACCAAAACGCAGAGACTCGACGGGTTGAGCATAGACTTCAGGATCCGCGATGATGGGAGAGAGGTAGCAATGGGCATCCCATAAAATGCCGCCGATAAATGCCAACAAAAGCATGGTGGGGGTGCTCACGGTCACCGCACAGCAGAGAAACACGAGCTGCACGACCAGAATGCGTGCATGGCTCAGCCCAGTGAACGCGGGCACAAACTGCTGCACCAGAAAGGCGATGAGCAGAAGGACTACAGTGCTGAGATTATAACGAAGCAAGCGGTTAAGGTTTACGGGGTTTCTGAAAGGACGACGAATACGGTTCCCAAGTCGCTGAAGTTCACGGCAGGTGCGACGAGGGCTTCCGAGTCGATCGGGCCTTTTTCAACCGAGAGTATCGTTCCAACAAGGATGTTGGGTTGAAAAATGCCACCACGACCTGTGGTAAAGACTCGCTGACCAGCTTTTAGCGAGGCTTCTTTGGAGAGAAAGCGAAGACGAAGTATGGGGTTATTATCAAATTTGCCACGTTGACCGCTGAGGATGCCGACTTCGGGTGTGCCCTCCACACGAACCGAGACTTGGCATTTTTCATCGGTGATGAGGAGTACGGATGAGCGATGGGCGAACGGGCGGTCAATGATCCCGACGAGGCCCTCATTGGAGAGAACGGAGAGTTGAATTCCGATCTTGCGGTCTTCGCCGGCATCGATGTCCATGGTCTGCCACCAAGTGGTCGGATGACGGCGAATGATCTGTGCTGCGACAACGTCGAAGTTGGTGGCTTTTTTGAAATCCAAAGCGTGGCGCAATTCCTTGTTCTCGCGTTTGAGCGCTGCGAACTGGGATTCGATAATACGAAGTCTTCCGATCTCGCCATTGATGGCATTGAGTTTGGTTTCCAAAGATTTGGAATGCTCCGTTTCATCCAGGAATTTGCGCGCTTTTGTTTCCAGTGCCGAACCGGCTGTTAGAGTCGGGTTGATGATTTTGAAATAAGCAACCTGAATATCTCTGACAAATCTCTCGCTCCTTGTTAGAGCCCATGTTGCTCCAGCAAGAAAGAGAAGCAGTGCGAGAAGGTTAAGCGGTTTCATGACCGTTGGGTCGGAAGCTGCAAGAGTTGGAAAAGCGCAAACCGGTGGCTTAGCGATCCGTGTTGGTTACGCGCTTGAGGAAGGCGAGTTCCTGCAGCGCCTTGCCGGTTCCCTCTGCTACGGCACTGAGAGGATCTTCCGCAACGTGGACGGGCAAGCCGGTCTCTTCGCGCAGCAGACGATCAAGGCCTTTGAGGAGGGCTCCGCCACCTGCGAGAACGATACCTCGGTCTACAAGGTCCGCTGCGAGCTCAGGCGGGCAGCGTTCAAGTGTGGTCCGGACCGCGTCAACGATGGTGCTCAGCGGGTCTGACATGGCCTCACGAATTTCTTGCGAGGTGATGGTGATGGTTTTTGGAAGTCCGGCCACGAGGTCGCGACCCTTGACTTCCATGGTCATTTCCTTGGGCAAAGCCGCGGCTGAACCGATACGGATTTTGATATCCTCTGAAGTGCGCTCACCGATCATGAGGTTGTAGGCGCGCTTCATGTATTGGATAATGGCTTCATCAAGCTCATCTCCCGCGGTACGGACGGAACGTGCGTAAACGATACCTGACAGTGAAATGAGTGCGACTTCTGTCGTGCCGCCGCCGATATCAACGATCATGTTTCCAGATGCTTCCTGGACCGGGAGACCGACACCGATGGCTGCCGCCATGGGTTCTTCGATCAGGTAAACTTCACGAGCGCCCGCTTGCTCAGCGGATTCACGAACCGCACGACGCTCCACTTCGGTGATGCCGGATGGGATGGCGATGAGAACACGCGGATTGTTGCGGCGTCCCTTGTTCACTTTACGGATAAAGTGGCGGAGCATAGCTTGTGTCACTTCGAAGTCGGCGATGACACCATCTTTGAGAGGACGAATCGCGACGATGTTGCCGGGGGTTCTGCCAAGCATGCGTTTTGCATCATCACCCACGGCTAAAACCTCGTTGGTCCCGGCTTTGACTGCGACCACGGAGGGTTCGCGCAGAACAATGCCATGGTCTTTGACATTGATGAGAGTGTTGGCGGTTCCGAGGTCGATTCCGATATCACTGGAAAACAAGTTCCCAAAAAGTTTTTTAAACATAAGTTTATTAAAAAGATAAAGTTTTGAAATTCAGAGAGTTAATTTTTAAAAAAGCTGACGCCTAAAATTTACAACAATGCAATTTTCTATTTTTTTTAGAAAAACGAGAAAGGCTTCAAATCATAGACTTGGGCGGAGGGCGGCAAGCATCTGAGGCAAGGTGAAGAGCGTCAAGCCGGAAACCTTGTTCCACGTAATTGTTTCCTATGTTCCACGCATAGGTGCAGGTTTAGGCCTCAGGCGGTCGATTAGCGACCCTCCTCGAGGCGATCGGCCAGCATTTCAGGCAGCCCGGCGGCGACAATTTTTTGTTGGGTTGTCGCCATGTCATACTCGATTCTACGAAAAACGATAACTCCGCTCTGGCTGTCATAGATCACGTAGCAGGCGCGAGGATCTCCGTCACGGGGTTGGCCAACCGAGCCGGCGTTGATGAAATATTTGTAGTTCGGCTCGATTTTGATGGAATCCGCGGCAACCTCGCGGACTTTGTCGGATTTTATATAAACTCTGGGAACATGGGTGTGTCCATGAAAGCAGAGTTGGGTAAATTGATACGAGAAATTGGACATCGCGTCGAAGCGATTGGTAACGTAGTTCCAGTGGACGGGTTGGTCCAAGGTGCTGTGGACGATCGTGTAGTCCGCCACTTGGCGTACCATACGGAGGCGTTTGAGCCAAAGGCGCTGATCCTCATCGAGTTGTTCCCGAGTCCATTGCAGCGCGTAGGCGGCGATTGGATTCATATTTTCGAGGGAATAGTCCTCCGATGCGTCAGCGTCATGATTTCCTTTAACGGTCGGACAATTCATCTCACGGATGATATTGAGGCAAGCAACGGGATCCGCGTTGTAACCGACGACATCGCCAAGACAGACGAATTGCGTGACGCCTTGTAGCTTGGCATCGGCCATGACAGCTTCAAGCGCTTCAAGATTTGCGTGGATGTCACCGAAAATTGCAGTCCGCATTACTGAGTGAGGTTGTGAAAAAGGTCGTAAGAGAGATAGGCAGTTTTGTCAGGGTGGTAAGCGCTGTCCAGAGGAATTGAGCGGATACGGAAATGCTTTTCATATCACCGTTCCGGACAAGCGGGCAGAGGTTTCGGTATCGATGGCTTGGCAGAGGCGGTAACCCTCTCCATGTGGGGGAAGCGACATTAGAAAGGCATCGCGTTCGAAGGAGGACGGAAAATCCAATCCGATCAGGGCGCGACCGATGCGCTCTCCTGACTGACGGTAGTTGAAGTAGCTGAGGTTTTCATTGCCGGTGAGTTGTTTGGCGAGGAAGTCGTGAAGTGCGCCGGGCCTTTCGTAGAAATCGAGCCTGAGGAAAGCGGGGTGAGAGAGTAGATCGCTGCGCAAGGGAATGGCACGGAAATCGACATCGGTCGCTCCGGTGATGTCCTGCCAGATATAGCCGTTTTCATGAAGTTTGATGATCACTGAATCGATGGTTTCGGGTTTCTCGGCAGCGAGAGAAAAAACCGGCCAAGCGATTTTTGAATCCATTTTGCCGTATTGGAAATCGGTGATGTCAACTTGTGAAAAGCACGAGTCTAACAGCCTCAACATCGTTCCAGGGGTTTCCGGAATTTGGACACGAATGGTCCGGTTGAATCGGGATGATGCGCCCTCGGATTGGGCGATGCGCCCGATTTGCAGGAAGTCGATATTCGCCCCACAAAGGATGACGACGACTTTTTTCCCCTTGAGATCGTCTTTTTCCTTGAGTGCGGCGGCAAGTCCCATGGCACCTGACGGTTCGGAAATCGATCTGAGCCCATCCCATAATGTACGGATGGCTTTGGTAACCTGAGCGTTACTGACTGTGATGAAGCGGTCGATGGAATGTTGGCAAATTTCAAAAGGGAGATTGCCCGGTTGTTTGACGGCAGTGCCATCGCAGAAGAGATCCACCTGATCCAAGCAGACGGGTTTGCCTGCCTGAATGGATGCGGTCATGGAGGCTTGGCCTTCGCCTTCGACCCCGACGATTTCGATATCGGGCCAGTATGCTTTAAGCCATGTTGAAACGCCTGCGGCCATGCCACCGCCACCGATTTGGAGGTAGGCCACATCAAAAGGGCCTTTGCCAGAGAGGACGATTTCATCGGCGAGCGTGCCTTGTCCGGCCATGACTTGGATATCGTCATAGGCATGAATGAAAGTGGATTGGGTTGAGGCTTCGTCGGCTCGCGCGGCTTTGACGGCATCGTCGTAACTATCGCCGGCGAGGTGGACGGAAACATATTCCTGGCCGAGTTTGATGACGGCGTCCTGTTTCACTTTCGGGGTGGATTGCGGCATGTAAATTCGCGCGCGAATGCCGAGTTGTTTGGCAGCAAGGGCAACACCTTGGGCGTGGTTTCCTGCGGAGGCGGTGACGACCCCGCGTTTGGCCTCCAGTTCATTCAGCGTGGCCATGCGGTTCGCCGCGCCGCGCCATTTATAAGCTTTGACGGGCGAGAGGTCTTCGCGTTTCACCCAGAGCTCGAAATTCAGGCCCGGAGCATCGAGTTGTTCAAAAGGTGTCGGTTTGGCAAAGTGATAGACGCGTTCGCGCGCGAACAGGATTTCCTGCCGGAGTTTCCTGTCGAGGTGCCGGGTGGTATCGTCATCGTCGCGTGTCATGAGAAACATAAAAGCATGTTTCAAAAAGTCCCGAAAGCATTTCGAAAATGTTTTTCAAACTAGGGTTTGGATCGTGAATGGATTTGGATTAGCTTTTTTTAAATTCCGTGATGAAAAAGCAATCAATCCGTGAGAATCGAGCCAAGCAAGTCGCCGTTGGGGGAGGCCTGATCCTCGCAATCATGTCGGTGGTAATCTGTCTGCTGGCGTTTTGGCGGTTCATTCCCGGATGGGTCGGGGAAAGCGTGGGATGGGTTGCGGGGTTGATTTCGACACCGTTTTTCTTGGAGGCTTCTTTTATCGTCATGGGCTTTGGGATGGTTATCTTGCTGAACTCGTGGCGCCGTAAGAAAGAAGGGGACGATTTTGTGGTGTTTGACGCGCAGGGTGTTCGCATGAAAGCGGAGGATTCCGACAAGGATAGTTGATCCATGGTCAGTGAGCCGGAAAAAGAACTCAGATTCACCCGATCCGGGCAGGCAGTTGGATTTGCCGTGCTGGGCGCGATTTGGATCGGTGCGGCGGTGACTTTATTGGCCACGGGGATGTATCGGGTGGATCATCCGGAGCTTCCGCATCCGCTATGGGCGTTGCCATGCTTAGGTTTTGCATCGGGTTGTTTTTGGCTGACCCGGCATCTGGCGAAACATGCGTATTTGATTTTAACTCCCTTGGGCGTGGAGATTTTTCCGTTTTTCTTCCCATCGAAAAACCTGCGACTCGTGTTTTGGCAGGAAATATTTTTGGTGGAGATCAGTGAAGATGAAAAATGGCTAACCCTGCATTTCAACGAGGAAAAGAGCTCCGGGCTGCATCTTTCCCTCAAACCGATCGATAGAAAGTTTCGGAGCTTGCTTGCCAAGGCCATGCTTGGGCGAGTATCTCGGCGCAACGCATGAGACCGCATTCAAGACAGATATTATCCGTGGAGGAAGTTTTCGGTAAAAACGGCTGGCATACCGAGTTGGTTGAAGGTCGTGAGGTTTTACGCGCCGGTTTTGAAGCGCATCATACCCGTGTGGATCTAGTGGTGCAGGCTTTTCCTGAATTGAATGCGTTAAGCGTGGTCTCCGAGAGCCCGATGTTCGTGGCTGAGCCACAGATGCCCGCATTGCTTGAACTTCTGATGCGAGCCAACAAGCAACTGACGCTGGGCGGCTTTGAATATGATCTCGATCGTGAAATGTTGGTGTTTCGCGTGACCAATCTCTTCGAGCGCGAGAAATATGATGCGGATATCGTCTCCTCCATGGTGCACTGCGCGATTGCCGAGTTGGATCGCATCGTTCCTTACGCATCCATCGTCCGCGGGACGCCTGCGGATCTCATCCAAGACCTTGATCTGGAACGGTTACTCCAACGCGAAGACGTGATTCCTCCGGTTCCCGGTGAGGAAGAGGAGGAGTATTGAGGAGTTCTTGGTTTCTAAAAATATAGCGCGAAGCTTAACCAAGAACTTATAAACTTCATTTACTCCGACTTCATCCAGAGCGAGGCGGTGATAAACCAGATGACTGTCCCTACGAGGAGCAGTTGATTCATCAGCGAGGAATCGATTGAGCCGTTGAAATGAAGCAGTGGGGGAACGACGATGAGTAACAAAGAAGCCCAGCTGACAGGCTTGGCGATGGCGATGAGGGTTTTCATGGGTTCAAGCTTGGTTTTTGTTAGAGAACATGAGTTTTCCGAAAATCACGTAAAGAATGGCGGAAGCGATCCATGCGGGGATGACGAGATAGGCAGCGAAGACTCCTTTGGAGAGAATCAGCCATAAACCGGGGACGGCGGGCATTAGCCATGCGAGTAGCACAGCGAGGTTGAAGGAAGATTTTTTGGCGACAGCCGGGTCTTCAAGAAAGCCGAGTCTTTTGGCTAAGTAGTGGTTCACGAAAATGATAGCGCCCATGGGGCCGAGGATCATGCCATAGGTTCCGACAAATCCGAGAAGCTGGGCGGAGAGATTGGGAAATACCCCCGCGATGGTGGCGACGATGCCGGCAAGGATCACCCCGGTGGCGCGATGTTGATTGGGGAACAGGCTTTGGAAGGCGAGGCCGGCGCGGTAGATGGTCGGGTTTGCTGTTGTCCAACCGGCGATCACCACGCAGATGATACCCGTCCAGCCGAGTGCGTTCCATGCCAGGAAGCCGGGATCCGCTTGAACTTTTCCAGCGGCGTTCATGGTTGCGCTTGGCTGGGTTGCGATCACGGCAGCCAGCATCAGGGCGGCACATATCCATGCCATATAGTGACCCAGGAACATGCCGACGGATGGCGCCCATCCGGCGGATTTGGATGCAGAAAAACGGAAGATCGAGAGATCCGCCATGCCAAAATGCATGGCGGCGTTGCACAGCCATGCGAATATGACAATTTTCCAGAATCCGAAACTTTCCTTCCCATTCGTATTCTGGACGAATGCAACGCCCTCGTTCCAGATGGTTTCAAGGCGCTCAAACGAATGCGCATCCATCTGCGCCAGGGAAACGACGCCGCATATGGCAAACACGAGGATCATCCAAGGTGCTGAAATATTAGAGAAATGCGCGACCCGTTGGTAGCCTCCGACGGCGACTGCTGCGATCACAAGGCCGACAATCATGACGATGGCGGAAAAAGCTGCGCCACTCAGACCGAAAGTTGCTTCCGGAACTTCAAAGCGTATGTCAAACGGCACACCGATGGCCGAGGCGGAGACCGTGATCATGGCACCTGCGAGGAAACAGAACAGGATGCCATTGGTGACATTGTAAAATTTCACCATGTTGCCACCGGCGATTTTCTCGAGTTGATAGTAAAGCGTGAGCCGGCGGTTCATCGCAATCGGAAGCACCAAGTAGCGCCATGTCAAAACCGCGAGAATGTTTCCGAGCAAGAGGCCGAACATAAGGTCCTTCAAGCTGGCACCTGCAGCAAGAAACAGAGGCCCGATCATGAATTCGGTTCCTGCCGCGTGTTCGCCCGCATACATCCCCCAGAAGGATTTGGGTCCTTTGAGAGCGTTTTTTGGAACCGGTTCGCGTTCGTATTCGCCACCAATGATTTCTTCTAGGGCTTCCTCTTCAATATGGACGTTTGACATGGTTTTTTGGGTTGGGTTTTAAAAGGCTCACTTGCGCTTGGAAAGAACACTCGACTCGTATTTCCGGATTTCTTTCATCCAGTTCATGCCGATGGGCACATTTTGTATTTCGCAATACTGATTCCAGACATCGCCCCAAGGCATGGATTTGAGTTCCTCCATGAGCGCGAGGCGGGTGGTGAGATCTCCGGATTTTTCCGCCTCACGCAGTGCCACAGGTTCTAACAAGGCGATGAGCAGGGATTTCAAAGTATTGCGTGTGCCGATGGTCCATGCGGCAATGCGGTTGATGCTGGCATCGAAGAAATCGAGACCGATGTGGGTGCGGGAGAGGAGGTTGTCGCGAACGAGAGCGGTGGCGATGCCCTGGAGCGCATCGTCGAGCGTGACGACGTGATCGCTGTCCCAGCGCACACCGCGGCTGACGTGCAGCAGGATTTCCGGGACAAACATCAGGGCGGATCCGAGCTTGTCGGCGATGGTTTCCGTCGGGTGAAAGTGACCCGCATCCAGGCAGAGCAGTTTTTGATTTTTGATCGCATAGCCCATGTAGAACTCATGCGAACCCACGACATAGCTCTCACTCCCGATGCCGAACAATTTGCACTCCACCGCATCCAGCATGTGCTTGGGGTTTTTCTTTTCGGAGAAAATCTTGTCGAGAGATTTTTCGAGGCGTTGGCGAGGTGATACGCGATCGACCGGGGCGTCTTTGTAGCCGTCTGGAATCCATACATTCATCACGCATGGCGAACCGAGGGCTTTGCCCATGGCTGCGGAAATGTGTCGCGAGCGTTGGCAATGCTCGATCCAGAAATCGCGGATGCCTTTGTTTGAGTTGGACAGGGTGAATCCATCCGCTGCTTTCGGGTGCGCGAAACAGGTTGGGTTGAAATCCATACCCATCTGGTTCGACTTTGCCCAATCAATCCAGTTTTTGAAATGTTTTGGCTCGATCTCGTCGCGGTCCACTTTTTTTCCGCCGAATTCCCCATAGAACGCATGGAGGTTGAGCCGGTGTTTTCCGGGGATGAGAGAGAGCGCTTGATCGAGATCCGCGCGGAGTTCATCGGGAGTACGGGCTTTTCCCGGATAGTTTCCTGTCACTGCAATCCCGCCGCTAAGTCCCTCGCCGGTGTTTTCGAATCCCCCGACATCATCGCCTTGCCAGCAGTGGAGAGAAATCGGAATACCCGCCAGTTTCTTGATGACCGCATCCGTATCCACGCCTATATCGGCATAACGTTGTTTTGCGGTGGAATAGCTGGAGGAGGTAGATCGGGTCTTGGCGGCGTTACGTTTCGACATGACGAATGGGTTGCGGATTGGCAAGGTTGCCGGACAGTCTATTTCCACGCCAAAGCAAAAAACAACCGTTTTGTTTCGGGAAGCTAGGGCTTATCTTTCCAAAACGACCTCTTGGATTGCGTCAATCAGCTTGGTACGCAGATCCCCGGCGAGTGAGGCAAGGCGGCGTTGTTCGATCTCGTATTCCCGCCGACCCTCCGGATTCTCGATTTTGATCGGAATCACGTTCCAACCGGAGAGATCGTAAGGGCTGGCACGCATGTCGAGATCTCGGAGCTGGCTGGCGAGGAGAAAAGTTTCTAACAATAAATCGGAGCCAATCCATGGCATGGCTTTCGCGGCCCATTTGTAGAGATCCATGTTTGCATGGACGCAGCCGGGTTGCTCGTTTTCGTGGCGGGTATCGAGGCTGAGGGTGTGGCGATTCAGAGGCTTTGCTTGGTTCGCAAAAAAACGAAACGCATCGTAATGCGTGCAGGTCATGGGACGGGAGCTGACAAGAGCATCGATTTCCGCCTGGGGCAAGCGCAGCGGAGCGATCGCTGCATGACGAATTTCCTCGGCGCGATAAACCATCGCCCATTCATGCAGGCCATGGCATGCGAAGTTTGGGACGTGTTGCCGGGTGGCTTCCAGGAGTTCGAGAATCCATTGGAGTCGTTGGCGTTCTTTTTCGTCCATCAAGGCGAGGTCGAGACAGCAACTCCCCGCATCGAACCGATAGCGGCGGTTTTTCAGGTGGTTGGGTAAAATTTCCAAATCGGAAAATTGCAAAACCGTGCCGTAGCCCGGTTGCCATTGCTCGATGAGGGCCATGGGGTAGGGGTAGTAATTGAAGAGGAAATCCTCCACCGGATGCTTTTCATCGCGATCCCTGCGCAGGCGTGGGCCGGCGGTGAGAGCACTTGCGATATCGAAGTGAATTTGAGCCAACTCCCGCCACTCGGCCTCACCGAGGATTCGATATTTCTTTGCTGCCACGGTCATCTGTGGCGCGATTGAATCAAAAAATGACAAAGAAGTAAAATTTTACCTTGCGCGTGATGATCATCGGCGGTTACTTCTTGCGCCCGCCGAAAGGCGGAAACATCCAATCGCGGGATGGAGAAGTCAGGTATCTCGTCAGGCTCATAACCTGAAGATCGTAGGTTCAAATCCTGCTCCCGCAACCAATGAAGGCCCTTAAGTATTTACGACTTAGGGGCTTTCGCTTTTTAAAAACCGATGACATGCAAGAGTCCCCATCTGAGGAGCAGATAGGACGATATGATTTGTGTCACCTAGATCTCACGCTGAAACGCGAATCCCGCGTGGGTTTCGGTTGTTGAAATTGCTGGATGGTGCTGCGGTCCAACGGTCGCTGCCGGTGAGGATACCTGAGAAGGTGCGTTGTAACGCTGTCACTCTCTTCCAATGATCGGAGGGGCTTTCACCAAAGCAATCTTGGAAATCCCTTTCGAAATCGTTCCCATCACTCCAGCCGGTATCTTTTGCCACGAACTCGATATCTTCGTCCTGGCCGGTTGTTTTCAGTAAACGTCTGCGTGCATTCTCAAGACGCGCTCTTGTTGCCATCTCATCATTCTGGACTCGTGTTTCAGAAGCGGTTGCCACTCGTTTGGTTCCACCGACCGCTTGTATCTCTGCGGGGTCATCCACGGCTTGGCGATCATCTAACAGAAATCGATTCATATCAGCTCCGAGCAATGCGCTGCAGGTCTCGAGATATTGAATCATCTGTTCATGGCGTTCTCTGGGAATGGATTTTTTTTCCGAGAAAGCCAGACTGAGGGTTTTGAGCCGATTCGGGTCCGCTCCTATAATGTCTAGCGCCTCGGGTGGCAGTTCCTCGTATGGGCTGGTTTCCTCGCTAATGAAATAGTGACCGGTGATCAGCCATGCAATTGTCCTGTTCCAAACCAGAATGGGAATCATGGTGACCCTCATCCCCGCATGGCAGGGAGAAGACCATGTCCACGGCATGAGGGTTTCGGTGGGTGGAAACACTCCACAGACACAACGCGTGCAGCATCCGTCCCCTCGGTTCAGATCGATGCAGAAGCTGGATTCATTCGCTGGGGTTCGCAGTGTTTCCTGATTCCGGCAAGATTCGAAAAACAAGGGAACGCCGAATTCATTTTCATAGATCCTTGCGAAAGTTCGGAACATCATGGATTTGGCGATGACGGTAACAAGATGCGGGGATATTTCTAATCCGGTCATGGGTTTTAATGGTGTTGAGCGTCGGTCCAAGAGGGGCATCGGTTGAATATGCCGATCCTTCGTCAGAGTTGCATTAAGGGATCAACCAGACGATGGATGAGGGGAATCCTTATCATGATGAAGCGTTGGCTCAGTATTAGAGACTTGTGCTCGGAAGAGTGCATCATCGGCAAACTCGTTTCCGGTTCCAGTCAACCGTGTCGGGTTGAGGAGTGCTTCTGGGATAGCAAAGCGATGTTCGTGGACTGGCTTGGAGACTTACATTACGTTTGAGAAAGGGAATCCTTCTCCAATTCGATCCACAGGATTGCCTCTCTCATGAGACTTGCTGCATCGGTTAGATTCAGCTTTGCCTTGATATTTCCGCGGTGGGCATCGACCGTTTTGGGGCTGATGTTGAGTTGATCGGAAATTTGCGAAATGCTGCGGCAACGCCCGATCAATTCGAAAATCTCAAGTTCTCGATCGCTAAGCACCTGCAAGCGTGACTGTGGTAGCGTTCCGCCCGACATGTTCCGCAGCAGATGATCCGCTACCTGAGGGCTGAGATAAATGCCGTTTTTGAGAACTCGGTTCACGGCTTTTTCCAGCAGATTCGTGTCAGCACCCTTCATCAGGTAGCCCCTCGCGCCGGCCTTGAGCGTGCGCGCGGCATAAAGCATCTCGTCATGCATGGAAAAGGTCAGAATTTTCAGATCTGGGAGAATCGAATTGAGATCCTTGATCAACTCGAGCCCGTTTTTGTCCGGCAGCGAGATGTCAGTGATGACGAGATCCGGCATCGTGGAAGGAATCTTGGTCAGGGCCTCGCTGGCCGACGAGGCTTGGCCACAGATCGTGCATTGTGGGATCTGCTCCACGAGTCTGGCTAGTCCTTCGATCAGCATGGGATGATCATCCACGAGAAATATCCGCCATTGCGGTTGATCGGGGGTCTTTTTGGATTTTTTGTCGCAATCATTCATGGTGGTTTGTTTTTCTTGGTGCGATGATAACCGCTTCAACGCCTTGGTTGGGCTGGCTGTGAAGGGTAAAATGTACGCCGAGCATTTCCAGGCGCTCTCTGAGTCCCATCAGCCCGAAGCCTGTCGCTTTTTGTTTTTTCGGATCCGATCCCTCGAGATCGAACCCCAAGCCATGATCGCGGACGGTTACTTTCAGCTGATCTTTGCCGTAAGGCTCCATTTCCACAAACGCATCCATCTCAGCGGAGTGTTTGACGACGTTGAAGAGGAGCTCTCTGACGGAGTAGAACACAATGCTGCGGATCTCTTCGCTGCTTGCATCAAGCGACAGATCGATATCGGTGTGCACGCATAGATTGTGCTTTTCACGCATCCAAGTAAGGCACAGCCACTCCAGAGCGCATCCAAGCGGCTCACAAAGTACCGGCGGAGATAGATCGATGGAAAGCGAGCGTGAATTTGCGATCACCTCGTCCATGAGTTTGGTGAGATTTCCTATCTCCCATTTGCGCGCCTGATCGTCCAGCCCGTCCAGAGACTGGATGCCCATCTTGGCTGAAACCAGCAGTTGCTGGAGCTCGTCATGGAGTATTCGCGCCATGCGCTTTCTTTCACGCTCTTCGGTGAAAGTGAGTTCGGCTGCCATGTGGGCGAGTTCGTTGACCCGCTGCCGTAGCTCGGCCGTGCGCTCCTTGACCCTATCCTCAAGATCACTGCGTGCCTGCTTGAGATCTTTCATGGCCTGTTTGCGAGCCGTGATGTCGCGCGCGATGGTGGTCGAGCCAACGATTTCCCCGCTGTCGCCGCGAATGACCGAGGCGGACAGTGACACATCGATCATCTTTCCATCTTTGCAGGTTCTGATTGTCTCGAAGGGCTGGATGCTGTCTTCGCGAAGAAGTTTGCCAAGAAGCTCCTTTTTTTCCTCCTGCTTCGATTCCGGAATCAAAATGGCATGGGGTTTGCCAATGATCTCCTCGCTGGTGTAGCCGAAAATCCGCTCCGCTCCCTTGTTCCAACTGGCGATCGTCCAGTCCTGCGTATAACTGATGACGGCATCAGTCGAGGAGTCAACGATATGGGAAAGCCAACGGAGGGATTCCAGGTTCTTTTTCCTTTCCGTGATATCGATGAAGGTGATGACCAGTCCGATCATTGTCTGATCGTCTTCTGTTTGGTAAGGGGACAAGCGGAGAAGAAACCATTTCCCATTGGAGCTTTTCAGCTCCCGCTCGATCATGGGCATGTTTTTGAGGACTTTTTCGGCATCCTCTTTGAAGGCGGAATAATCCAGGTTGCAGCTGATATCGGTGAGCTGTCTGCCTTTGTCGCTCGGGATTAAACTGAAAAGCTCGGTGCAGGAGGGAGTGAAGAGCTTGATTCTCAGGTCATGATCGAGGAATATTGTCGCGATGTTGGTGGAAGCCATCAGGTTCTGGAGGTCGCTGTTAGAATTCCTGAGTTCTTCGATGGTTCTTTTGAGTTCCTGATTGATGGTGATGATCTCCTCGCGTCCGGTTTCCATTTCCTCGCTGGTGGAGCGCAGCTCCTCGTTCATCGCGTGCAGTTCTTCATTGGAAGCCTTGAGCTCTTCGAGCGTGGTCTCGTATTCCTTCATCGTCTCTCGCCAAGTAGATCTGAGTTGATCGAGTTCCTTTTCCAGATGCCGAACGAGGGGTAAGTCGTTTGGAGAAACTTCCGGAGCGTGTTTTTTTTGCTTCGCGTCCAAGTTTTGGTCTTCGAAAATCACAAGGAAGAAATCCTGTGATTCCGGCTCCATCGCTTCCACTGTTATGTTGACGGCATATTCTTTGTCGCCGGTTTGGAAAGTGACATTGCTGCTCTGTAAAGCAGTTTTGACCTCGGCGGCTTGAAAGAGAAGAGAGCAAACGGCGGTGCGGAGATCCTGGTGAATCAGCTTCAGAAGATTTGCGCTGGGCTCTCCGCCTGAGACTTGCAGGTATTTGCCGGCGCCTTTGGAGAGGTGGACGATATCGTGACCACGGTTCACCACTATGGAGGGAGGTGCCAGTCGCTCGATCAGCTTGAGGTGTAAATCCGCGGGTCCGCTGGCGAGCGCGAGCTGGCTGTCATACTCGCCGCTTTCCTCAAAGCCCGAACCGGAATAAGGAAGGCTACCGCTGCCGATTCTGGGAAATGAGTAAGATGACCTGCTAGTAGGTAGATGAAAGCCGAGCCTTTGCACTTCCTTGCGGACATAGAGGCGGTGATTTTTGTCGATGGGAGCGAAAAGTCCCGTGATTTCCTCTACGGATTCCGATGAGCCGAGAAAAAGTTTTCCCGAAGGCCGCAGGGCGTAATGGAAAATATCGATCACCTTGCTCTGCGCCTTGCGATTCAGGTAAATGAGAAGATTTCGGCACGATATGAGATCCAGATGCGAGAAAGGAGGATCTCTCAACAGATCGTGCGTGGCGAAAAGAATCATTTCCCGGATCACCCGTTTTACCTGATAGCCGTCATTTTTCTTGATGAAGAAACGTTTCAGGCGTTCTTCCGAGAGATCGGCAGCGATGGTTTGGGGGTATTTGCCATCCCTGGCGAAGCTGATGGCATTCTGGTCCAAGTCAGTTGCGAAGATCTGGATGGAAGGGGAGTGGGTCAGATTTTTCGTATATTCACAGAGGAGGATGGCGATTGAATACGCTTCTTCTCCCGTTGCGCAGCCAGGCACCCAAATCCTGATCTGACCGGATCCCGTCTTATCTTTGAAAAGAGAGGGGATGATTTCCTTGAGTGCATCGAAAGATTTGCTGTCACGGAAGTAGTTCGTGACACTGATCAGCAAATCCTGCAGCAGGGCACCACTTTCGCCAGGATGTGTCCGCAGATAGGTTAGGTAATCGGTGAGGGTTTGGGTGCCGTTGACCTGCATCCGACGTGCCACCCTTCTGATGATTGTGGCGTGTTTGTAATCCGAAAAATCATGCCCGCAACGTGCATCTAGAAAACCCAGGATGTCTTTGAGCGCGGATTCGTCGCTCTTGGATGACATTTCAGAAATATTGGATTCCGAATGATTCTGCCATGGAAGCTGCATGTTGCGCGCATTGGCCCAGTATTCTCTGAGGCGTAGGGGAATATCAGCCGCGGGCAGTATCCAATCGACCATTCCGGTCGCGATCGAGGACCGGGGCATTTCATCGAATTCCGCTTCAAAGGGATCCTGTACGATGGTGAGTCCGCCCCGTTCCTTGATGCGTTTGAGGCCTACGGCACCGTCGCCGTCCATGCCGGAAAGGATGATCGCACACGCGTCCATACCGTAAGCATCAGCCAGCGTGCGGAAAAACACATCGATGGTGACATGCCTGCCCTTCAAAGGTCGCTCCAGAGCGCTGGAAACTAGGATTCCGTCCTTAATCAAGAGCTGTTTTCCCGGTGAAATGACGTAAATCTCGTTTTTAGAAAGTGTGACTTCATCCTTCACCCGCGTGACAGGTAAAGAGGTTTCCCGCTGAAGGATCTCGGGCAGCATGTCCTCATGCTCCGGCGAGAGGTGAACGACGATCACGTAGGCCGCTCCGCTGTCCGGAGCGATTTTCGCTACAAAAGACGAGAGCGCGATGAGGCTTCCTGCGGATCCGCCCAAGCCGACCACAGGCATGGATTCCGCAGTATGCACGATCTCCGGTCTCCCGCTCGGCAAGCTGGAGACTTGCGTTTTTTCGTTATCGTCCTTTTGCATCGTCTGTGTTCCCTGAGGTCCGCTTTGTGAATTGCCAAACAAACATGATCCGAAATCTTCATCGGATTTGTCTCAGAGAATCAGGATTAGCACCCCGATGACTGAGACATTCGAGATTTCTATAGAACCTTGCTTTCCCTGTATAGGAGGAAAGTATAGGAGGGATTTCGGGTTGGGATTTCGCCAGACGCTGATGCAGGCAACGAGATGATTTGGGTTTCATTGGAAAATCAAGTTCTGTGAATATGATGAGAGTGATCGTATGGCAGGCGGGCGTATGGCTTATTCGCAGGACTCGCATACTCCATTACCTGAAGAAAAAAGCCATAGGATAGATGCCCAAGCTAACCTAAGGAATATCCTTAGGCTTGTTTGAAGTCTTGGTGAAAAAGACATTCGAAGTTCAATCCACTGTAAAACCGATTTTGAGTGTCACCTGCCAGTGTTTGACTCGATTTTTCTCAATGTTTCCGCGCGTTTCGAGAATTTGAAACCATTTGAGGTTGTGAAGAGTCTGGCCTGCGCGCTCGAGCGCACGATCCACCGCCTCCTCAATGCTTTTGCCAGAGGTGCCGGTGAGTTCGATGGTTTTGTAGACAGGATCATTCATGATATTGGATTTTCTTGGTTTTTATTATGAATGGAGTGCGGTGGCTTCCGTGTAAGGCTCCGTCGAGGACCAATAGGCTTCCCGCCCGAGATGGTTGTGCAGTTTGGTTTCATACTGCCGGTTAAGGGTCATATTGTCCGTATACTCCGGTGATTGACTGATAGCTTCGCGCGTCAGGTTGACGAAAATTTTCGATTCATTCCAACTCACGCGTTCGATCCACTGCGGGGAGACCAATACTTTCTTTTGCTGCCATCGGCTCTGAATATCCACGATCAGGTAGCGGATCGCCCATGTGATGTCATCAATCACAAAATCCACCACATGGCCGATCTCGCCATCGGTGGCCTGGATTTGATAGCCACTCATCTGCAGGGTGTTGCGCAGTTGCGCGGTCCATTCACATCCTCCATCAGCGCATACTTTCGGTTTCTCTGATTTACGCGCTGGGCCAAGATAGGGATACGGGTAGGGGTGTGAGTAGGCTCCCCATGCCATCGGGCCGGTCCAGTAGGGCCCCCAGCCATAGTATCGCTGGTAATCGGATTCATATTCTCGTGAGACGCTATCCTTTTCGGAAAGCAAGGGGCTTTCCTCGATTTGTTTTTTTGTTAGAATGACCACGATGCATTCCTCGTTTTCGATGGCGGCAACAAGAGCGCTGGGTGAGATCAGCACCAGACGCCCCCGCAGCCAGTTTCCCGTATCGGCGACCAGATAGCGAACGGTCCAGTATTTTTCATCGAAGTAGAAATCCTGAACACGGCCTATTTCTCCGTCTAGGCTGTCCAGGGTATATCCGCTCAGTGTTTTTGATTTGTGTAGCATATTTTTTCCTTCAGTTGATGTTTTATTTGTGGATTTGGTGCCGGCGTGGTGATGAGGATGGATGATCCGGCGAGCTTAATTGTTGATGTCGAGATTCTTGAGGAAGCCCTCGAATAATGTCCGGTGCTCTTCCTCGTCGGCGAGGATGGTGACGGCTAGATCCTGTGTGACTGGATCGACTCCCTCACACGCTTTGATGAGGGCTTGATAGGTGGCAATCGCATCGCGTTCCGCGGCAAGCGCTCCCTCCACGACATGCCGGATATCGGTTGACTTGAAGGCGGGCTGAAGGGCTGCTTGATCGCGGACCAGATCAAGTGATCCCGGTGGGCAGGCGCCCAATTGCTTGAGCCGTCGGGCGAGTCTCAGCGCATGGCTGAGTTCTTCTGTAATATCTTCTGTTAGAGCCTCTGTTACTTCGTGGGCGCGAAGGCCATCAAGCCAGACCGAGTTTGCGAGATAATTTTGAACGGTTTCCAGTTCGGCTGCATAGGCTTTGGTAAGCAAGGGAATGATGTTGGCATGGTTGTTGTCATTCATGGGGTGTGATCAGGGTTGTTTTTTGAAATGGAGGGGTTGCGAACGGATCGATCCGATGAGTTTTTTGGGCGGGTTTGGTTTGCGCTTTTTCTCTGATTTTTCAGCTTCCGCCACGCGGTTTATCGTTACGATGACGCTGTCCGGATTCAGGGAAATGGAATCAATGCCGGCCTCGACAAGAAATGCGGCGAACTCCGAATGATCGCTGGGTGCTTGGCCGCAGATACCCACTTTGCGTTTGTATTTGTGGGCTGTCTTGATGACCTGCTGGATCATGTGTTTAACCGCTTCGTCCTGTTCATCGAAGAGCGGCGCGAGAAGGGTGGAGTCGCGGTCGATGCCCAAAACCAGTTGGGTGAGATCGTTGCTGCCGATGGAGAAGCCGTCGAAGCGCGCGCTGAATTTCGCGGCTAGTATGACATTCGAGGGAATCTCGCACATGACATAGATTTCGAGTCCGTCCTTGCCACGCTGCAGGCCGTGTTCTGCCATGACGCTTAATACTTCGTCCGCCTCTTTGATTGTCCGGCAGAACGGAACCATCACGACAATGTTCTTGAATCCCATTTCCTCGCGCAGCCGCTTGATGGCGCGGCACTCAAGGGCGAAGCCGTCACGATAGCGCGGATGTGTGTAACGGGACGCGCCACGGAATCCCAACATGGGATTCGCTTCTTGTTCCTCAAATGGTTTGCCACCGATCAGCCCCGCATATTCGTTGGTTTTGAAATCGCTCAGTCGAACGATCACCGGTCTCGGATGCCATGGTGCCGCAATCTTGGCGATGCCCCGTGCGAGATGATCAACAAAGTATTCGCACTTGTCTGCGTAGCCTTGGGTGAGCCTTTCGATTTCACGGCGAATCTTCTTGTTCTCAAGTTCGGCGAACCGGGTCAGCGCCAGGGGGTGAATCCTGATGATATGGCTGATGATGAATTCCATCCGTGCCAGTCCGATTCCCGAACACGGAAGACGCCACCAGCGGAAAGAAGCGGCTGGACTTGCAATATTGATGAGGATTTTGGTGCGCGTTTTTGGGATATCCTCGAGATTCATTTCGGATTCCTCGTAGTCGAGCCGTCCCTGATAAACATGGCCTTCATCCCCTTCCGCGCAGGAGATCGTCACTTGCTCGTCATCCTTGAGCTTGAGGGTGGCATCGGCGGTGCCGACGACGGCAGGTACTCCCAGTTCGCGACTGACGATGGCCGCGTGGCAGGTGCGTCCGCCTCTTTCCGTGATAATTCCCGCCGCCCGCTTCATGATGGGCACCCAGTCGGGATCGGTCATACGGGTCACGAGAATATCTCCGTCTTTGAAGTCATTCAGATGCTCCGGACTCTCGATCAAACGCACCGGGCCTGCACCGATTGCCTGACCGATGCTTAATCCGGTGAGTATGGGCTTGGCACTTTCTTTGAGTCGATAGGTTTTGACCGCTGTGGCATCGACCTGGGATTGCACCGTTTCGGGTCGGGCCTGAACGATGAATAGCTCGCCGGTTTCGCCGTCCTTGGCCCATTCAATGTCCATGGGCTTTCCATAGTGCTTCTCGATCTCGCAGGCCCAACGGGCCAGTTGCAATATTTCCGCATCTTCAAGGACAAAGGCACGTCGTTCTTTGACGGATGTGGCGACTTGTTTCGTCGGGTGACTACCGCGCTTCGCGTAGATCATTTTCTTTTCCTTTTTGCCAAGCGTTTTGCCGATGATGGGGATCAGATTGCGGTCATGAAGAAGCGGTTTAAAAACCAGATACGCATCCGGATTGACCAAACCCTTGACCACATTCTCGCCAAGACCCCATGCGCCGTTAATGACCACGACATTTGGAAACCCTGTCTCGGTGTCGATGCTGAACATGACACCGGAGCAGGCTTTGTCGGAGCGTATCATCTTTTGCACTCCGATCGAGAGCGCGACCTTCATATGCTCGAAGCCCTTTCCCTCACGATAACTAATGGCGCGATCGGTGAAGAGTGAGGCATAACATTTCCGGCAGGCCTCCATCAGGTCTTCCGCCCCGCTGATATTTAGGAAAGATTCCTGCTGACCGGCGAAGCTGGCATGTGGCAGATCCTCTGCAGTCGCGCTGCTGCGTACGGCCACATCCACCTCGTGGGTTTGGTATTTTTTAGATAACTCGGCGTAAGCTTGCCCGATGGCATCTCGCGTTTCGATTGGAAACTCGGCCCTGCCGATGAGCTGACGAATTTTATATCCAGCTTCATCGAGCTGGATACAATTTCGCCGCATATCCGCGACCAGTCTGGCTATCTTGTCATTGAGACGGTTGGTCTTGAGAAATTGCCAATACGCCTCCGCCGTGATGGCGAATCCATCCGGCACCCATATGTTTTGTTTTCTCATGGTGCGCACCATTTCTCCCAGCGAGGCGTTCTTGCCTCCAACCAACGGGACATCGTCATTGCTGAGATCGGAGAACCAGCGAATGACTGAAGGGTGATTGTTCCTGGTTTTCATCATGTGAATTTTTGTTTTTCACTCCATCTTGCCTCAGACCGCCGCTTTGTATCCTTGCTGCGACAGAGCCCTGTGCCCGTTATCATTCAGGACAACGAGATTCTGCGGCTGACAGACCGCAAATGAGCGGATGTTATGGACGGTCGTCTTCAGGATCCGTCCTATTGCTTCTTGCGTATTGTAGGCGTTGTGCGGCGTGATATGGACATTGCGCAATCGCATCAAAAGGTGATCAGCGAGCAAGGTTTCGAGATTTTTTTCCCTGCGAAAATAGCTGCGTAGCAACTCGGCTTCATCTCGAAGTATTTGCTCCTCGGGTAACACGTCCAGCCCTGCCGCCGCAATCCTGCCATTTGCCAATGCCCAGAGTAGTGCCCTCGTATCTACCACCGAGCCCCGCGCGGTGTTGATGAGAATCGCGCCTTTTTTGACGATTTGAAACTGTTCGGCAGACAGCAAGTGGTGGGTTGAATCATTGGCCGGGACATGCAGCGTCACCACGTCGGATTCCTTCAACAGGGAATCCAAATCCATGTAATCGAATCCGAGTTGTCTCGCAGTCTCATGGTCAGGTGCCAGATCGAAGGCTACCACATGCATTCGAAAACCTTTTGCAATCTCGATCACGCATCGGCCGATCTGTCCGGTACCGATCACGCCCAGTGTCTTGTCACGCAGATCGAAACCACGAAGTCCGTCCTCTGAAAAGTTACCCTCGCGCGTTCGGTCGAAAGATTCTCTCAAATGGTGACTGATGCTCAGAAGAAGTCCGAACACATGTTCCGCGACGGTGTTGTTGCCATAACTTGGAACATTGCACACCGTTATGCCATGCTCGCGGCAATATGCGGTATCGATATGATCGAAGCCCGTGGAGCGGGTTGCGATGAGTTTTAGATTCGGCAACGATTTGAGTGTCGTATGGTTGAGTTCTGAGTGAACAAATGTGGAGATCATCTCGATATCGGCATAATTAGCCGCGGTATGCGCCGTGAGTTGTCCCGGCACGAAGATGACCTCGTGAGCTCTATTCAATGGTTTGAATGCCTCATGTTCCCATTCTTCGATTTCAAAAATGGCTAGTTTCATTGCGATTTCATGGTGGTTTGTGGGGTTAGCACTCAGTGAGCGAGCGGCGCTAAAATCATTGAAAACCGGCGATTTCTCTGAGCGCCTGCGGGAAAGGGATGAGAATTGACGTCAGAATTGCGAAGGTCGCGTAGCCGATTCGGCGACGCCGGGGCGTGATGGGAGTCACGTCGTTGAGCGGTGGCGAGCCGCGGCTTGCGATGATGAAAACGATGACTGCCCACATCATCAGGGTCTGCCAGACAAAGAGTGCGAGCAGGAAGAGTGACCACATCGCTATCCCGCTGATGGCTCCGCCAATGCGTTGACCGAACATCGCGTAAACGATGTGGCCGCCGTCAAGCTGGCCGATGGGCAAGAGGTTGAGTGCGGTGATGATGAGCCCCAGCCAACCGGCAAAAGCCAATGGACTGAGTTGCACAAGATGATCGAATTGAAGTGCGTCGCCGAACGAGAGCCTGGCGATGATCGAGAATAGCAGGGAGGATCCCACGGAAGTGCCGCCAAACGTTTGCATGGCCGAATCTTCATTGAAAGGAAGGAGGGTTGAGGATCGCAGACCGATGAATAGCGCGGGAATTGCCATGACCAGTCCTGCAAGCGGTCCTGCTACTGCGACATCAAAAAGCGCTTGGCGGGTTTCTGCCGGAGATCTCATTTTGATGAACGCGCCGAATGTGCCGAGCGCGAAAGGGACAGGAATAAAAAATGGCGGCGTGACATTCATTCCGTGATGCCGCGCGGTAAAGTAGTGACCCAATTCGTGAACGCCAAGAATGGCAAGCAGGCCAAGCGAGTAAGGCATTCCCGCGACAAAACGTGCCGGCTCCCGCATTAGGTCGATCCCTTGATGCGCCGCACCAGCCCATGTGGTCGTGGCGATGGTGAGCGCGAAAAGTATCCAATGCAGTCTGGGGCGCAGCGGCTTTTCCAGTGCAGCCAACTCGACGGGTTTGGGTAACAAAATGATCGTATTTCCGAGTTTTTCATCCTCTTGGATTAAGGGGATCATCTGTTCGGGATAGGCTTGTTTGAGCTTCTCGAAAACAGTGGTCGCTGGTTCCAACAACCTTCCGCGAAAAACCTGGATGCCTGCCTCTTCGGTTGCGATGCGGACATTCATTGCGTTGCGGATGATCTGAGGTTGCTCGCTTTCTTGAAGCATCCGGAGACCGCTCTCGACATGAGTTTTGTCCCTAATGGCCGAAGTCAGATTGGCAATAAGAAACCAGATCATCCAAATACAGATTAGCAATACCATCCAGAGCCACATGCTTTCTAACAGCGCAATGGCGGGTATGAGAAAAAGAATCATGAAAGGAAGGAGTAGCAAAAGGATCACAACCCGAGGCGATAACACTCCCGCGATCTGCCTGTTTTTGATGATGGCTTTATCGCTTTGATGTCTGACACACGGTTCATATCCCGGTTCTCCCGATATGGATTTCTGTTCTGTTTTTTCGTGACCGTCTTGCGACCTGCCGCTCTTTTGCGGGTCATTGCCGGCAAAAGCTTCTGCCGTATTCTCATGAATTTTTTCCGGGTTACGCACGAACAGGATCCTAGCCAGATCGCCTGTTATCAGTAAGTGGGAGTTTCCCTGTGATGCGGGTAAGAGAAAGACCTAATCAGGCTGTTTCGGATATTCCATTTCTCATTCCCGCTTCATATCCCATCGAACTCGTTTCGTTATTTGGGCTGCAAGTTATGGACGCGTGAGCCCGACAAGATGTTGCCTTTTTTCCCAATAGACTCCGTTTTAAAAAAATGGCCCAAAACGGACAACCTGAATCAAAATGGGTCGATATCAACGGTTTGGATGAGCCTATCACCTGAAGCCAGTTGGTCAAAATGCCGCTTGGGCATGCGAAGACAGCCAGTCGCTCCGAAATGCGACAAATGAGCCTTTTTTCAAGGTCCTGCGGACATACGCCTGCGGATTCGGATCACAGTGGAGCATTTCTCTTGCCACAACGGGGGGGAGAAGTCACAACAAG
This sequence comes from Luteolibacter sp., assembly GCA_044233125.1. Lineage (GTDB taxonomy): Bacteria > Verrucomicrobiota > Verrucomicrobiia > Verrucomicrobiales > Akkermansiaceae > Luteolibacter. Next base: position 117,318 of record JBIIKO010000011.1, read on the forward strand.
CGCCGCCCGTTTCGGTGGTGCCTCATGAACTGTTGTGCACGGCCGAGAGGGTGCCAAACAGTTCTGAAAATCAATTACAGCACCCACCATGCACAGCATTTCATCACGAATCGATAAGGTTTCCCCATCACTTACGCTCAAGGTCACCGCGGAGACCAAAGCACTGATCGCCAAAGGCGAGGAGGTTTACGCGCTTGCCGGTGGCGAGCCGGAAGTTGATACCCCGCTTCACATCAAGGAGGCCGCTGTTAAGGCGTTGATGGAAGGTCGCACGAAATACACGCCCTCAGGCGGGATTCCAGAGCTTCGCCAAGCGCTTTCCGAGAAGTTCAAAAAAGACAACAATATTGATTACCCAGCGAATCAAATCTGTGTGACCTCCGGCGCGAAAATGGCATGTTTCAATGCGATCCTTGCCGTCATCGAAGAGGGGGACGAAGTCATCATCCCCACTCCATACTGGGTTTCTTATCCGGAAATGGTCCGTATTGCGGGCGGTATCCCAGTGATGGTTGAGACCAAGGAATCGACCGGTTGGAAGATGACTGCCGAGCAGTTCGAGGATGCGATGACTCCCGCAACCAAAATGGTCATTATCAATTCCCCGGGGAATCCAACCGGTGCAGTTTACACGAAAGAAGAGCTGCTTGCACTGGGTGAAATCGCCGTTGCGGAGGATATCATGATTTTATCCGACGAGATTTACGAAAAACTCGTTTATGGTGATAACAAGCATGTGTCGATCGCTTCACTGAGCGAAGATCTCTATAATCTCACCATCACGGTGAATGGTTTTTCCAAAGCATATTCCATGACCGGATGGCGTTTGGGCTATACCGCCGCAGCGAAGCCGGTGGCGGATGCGATTGATAAAGTTCAGAACCACAGTGTTTCGAATGCCACGACTTTTGCTCAATACGGCGCACTTGCCGCTTTGGAAGGAGATCAATCCTTCATTGAGGATCTTCGTGGTGAATACGATGTGAAACGTCAGTTTGTTTTCTCCCGCTTGCAAGCCATTCCCAACATTCGTGTGGTTGAGCCCAAAGGCGCATTCTACTTCTTTGTTTACACGGGTCAGATGGGTCTGAAGTCGATGAACCTTTGCGATAAACTCCTCTCGCGTTACAAAGTGGCGGCAGTTCCGGGAATCGCCTTCGGTTATGACGACGGCATTCGCATCAGCTATTGCACGACGCTCGATGTGCTCAACGAGGGTCTCACCCGCTTTGAGCAATTCTGCCGCGAGCATTGATTCCAGTTTATGAAAAAAAAGCGCACCGGGTATCCGGTGCGCTTTTTTTATGATGGGATGTTTGGAAATGATTTCAGGCTTATTGTTAGATCATCATTGGTTACAAATATGTATCGTTCCAGGCGGAATCAGAACTGCGAAATCACAAGAAGCGATCAAGGATCCTGCGGCTCGTAACGTCCAAGGAGTTTCGGTCACGGATCAGAAATTGAATGCCGCGACTGTCAACGATCAGCAGTGCCCGTGCAGTCAGGCGTCTGATGTCTTCTTCCGAGTTAAGGATCAGGCTGGTGGTGCCGCGGTCGGTTTCAATTTGCCAAGTGCATGGCGTGGCATATCCGGAGACCGAGCACACTCGCCGGATTTCAGGCATAAACTCTCGCGACTCCAGGGCCTCCTCGACCCATTGGCGGGTTTCGGCAGGGAGTTCGTCTAATTTTGAAATCCATGCGAGTTCGTGACCGTCATGACTCAGGATGGAGATATTCTCCTGCGGCGAGGTAATGGGGAATGCTCGCGAGGCTTCAACTCCGGCATGCGCCTCACCGTTTGCGGTAATAAGCACGAGTTGCCCGAACGAATTGCGTTGAAGTTGGAAGTCGTAGGTCATTTCTGTTAGATTTCCTTGATCGAGTTCAGGGTTGGCACTTCAGCATCATCCGCATGTGAAACGGGCGCGCCGTTGAAGGATTCTGTTTGTGCGCGGTCGAGACGATAATACGCGCCTTTTTTGGCAATCAGCTCCTCATGCTGACCTTCCTCCACAATCTGGCCGCGATCCAATACGACCAAGCGGTTGGCGCGCCGAAGGGTGGAGAGGCGATGTGCGATGGCGAGGGTGGTGCGCCCGCGAATCAGGTTGTCGAGGGCGGCTTGGATTTCCATTTCGGTCTCGGTATCAACGGATGAAGTGGCCTCATCAAGAATCAGGATGGGTGGGTCGATCAGCAGAGCCCGTGCAATGGAAATTCGCTGACGTTCGCCACCCGAGAGCGCCTGTCCGCGCTCCCCAACCAATGAATCGTAACCCTGCGGCAGGCGCAAAATGAATTCGTGGGCGTGAGCGGCACGGGCTGCGGCGATGATTTCCTCGCGACTTGCCTCAGGATTGCCGTAAGCGATGTTCTCTGCAATTGTGCCGAAGAAGAGGAAAGGCTCCTGCAATACCAGACCGATGTTGCGGCGGTATTCGGAAAGGGGCAACGACCGGATATCCACCCCTTCGAGTCGGATCGAGCCTTCCACCACATCATAGAAACGGCAGATCAGATTCACCAGTGTGCTCTTGCCAGATCCACTGTGACCGACCAGACCGATCATCTCGCCGGGCGCGATTGTTAGATTTACGTCATGCAGGATGGTTCGGGTGCCGTAGCGGAAGCTGACGTTTTGTAATTCGAGTGCGCCGCTCACTTGCTTGAGGTGCACGGGATGGGTCGGCTCCGGAACACTTGAGACATGATCGAGGATGTCAAAGATACGTTTGGCTCCGGCAGCTGCCTTCTGTGATACCGAAACGATGCGGCTCATGGTGCCGAGCCGTGAGTAAAAGCGGTTGATATAGGAGAGGAAAGCAACCAGCACACCGACCGTGATCGCTTGTTTTGAAACCTGCCAGATACCGAATCCCCAGACGACCAGCAGCCCGACTTCGGTTAGAAAAGTTACGGTTGGTGTAAATAACGACCAGACTTTGTTGACTCGGTCATTGACGGCGAGGTTGCGGGCGTTTGCATCCCGAAAGCGTTGGGCCTCGCGTTTTTCTTGGGCGAACGCCTTGACCACGCGGATGCCAGGAATGGTGTCCGCTAAAACGCTGGTGACTTCCGACCACACCCGATAGATTTGATCGAAGCCGTGATGGAGTTTGTTTCGAACGAGATGGATCAGCCACGCGATAAAAGGCAAGGGCGCCAGGGTGACCAGAGCCAACCAAGGGTCTATCGAAATGAGAATCACCGAGGTCATTAGGATCATGAGAAGATCCGTCGCGAAATCCAAGAGATGGGAAGACAGGAAAACGCAGATCCGATCGCTGCCCGAGGAGATGCGGGCCATCAAGTCTCCGGTGCGTTTGCCTCCAAAGTATTCGAGCGAGAGTCCCTGCAAGTGCTCGTAGGTGGTGGTGCGTAGGTCTGAGCCGATGCGCTCGCTGATCAGGGCGAGGATGTAGGTTTTTGCCCAGTCAAGCAGCCAGGCGAGGAATGCGGCACCTACCAATCCTGTGAGTAACCAGATGACCAAATGCTTGTCGATGGGTTTGCCGTTTTGAAAAGGAATGAGCACCTTGTCCATCAGCGGCATGGTCAGATAAGGGGGCACTAAGGTGGCGGCAGTGGCCAGTAAGGTGAGCACGAATCCAGCCAGCAAGGAGCGTTTGTAGGGTCTGGCGAATCGCCACAAACGGAGCAATGTCCATGCTGAGGGCGGGGAGTGGACGGTCTTGGCACAATCCGGGCATTCATCGGTTCCCCGTGGAATGACACATTCACAGACTGGGCAAACCGCATCCGAGCGTTGGATCATTGGACGTTTTTCCGCCTTGGATGAGATGAGTTCTTGAAATTCTTCAGTGAGCCGGCGCACAGCCATGTCGCGGCCGAGAGTATGGCGCCAACGTGCGAGCAAGCCTTTTTCATCCTTCAGATCCAGGCAGCCTACGCCGGAGTAGTCGTGATGTTCCAGGACTTGACCGGGATACAAATCCCAGCGTTTCCAATCCGCTTCCCCGGGTGCCTTGGCGAGGATGCGCTGATTGGTCAAAACCACGATGCCATGGTCGAAGCGGAGCTTCAAATTCAGATCGAGCTCAAGGCAGCTCATCACGGATTCCCCAGTGGTTAGGATGCTGCCAATTTCATTTCGCCAAGGTTCCGGAACGAACTCTAGGGTGGTTTGTGAATCTGGAAGGCCGGCTGGGGTCATCGGAAAAAGGCTAGGGTTTCACTCTGCTGATGCCAAGCTCAGTGATCGGCATGGACGGGTTTTGTCCCGATTCATGGATCATGCAAACTTATTTATTGATCCAAAAGCGGCGGTTTTGATTTATTTTTCGATACGATGCTTGATTTGCTCCTAATTATCTAGAAGAAAGCCGGAGAACACAGCTGCCTTTTGGCTAGGCTGCTCTCGCCTACATGAAATCACGCAACATTCGTTTTCTTAAAACCCTCTACTTGCGAGGACCTAACATATGGACTTATCGACCTGTGTTAGAGGTCTGGGTGGACATTGGCGAGTTGGAAGATTGCCCATCCAACGTCCTGCCGGGATTTGTGGATCGTCTTTGCGAATGGCTGCCTACTCTGGCGGAGCACCGCTGCAGTTACGGCGAACCGGGTGGATTCATCCGCCGTTTGCATGAGGGTACGTGGCCGGGGCATATTCTTGAACATGTCACGCTGGAGCTTCAGAATCTTGCCGGCACTCCGGGTGGATTCGGCAGGGCCCGTGAGACGGGCGTCAGGGGAGTATACAAGGTGGTGGTGCAGGCATGGCATGAGGAAATCACCCGTGCCTGCCTTGATGCCGCCCGTGATCTGGTGATGGCCGCCATCGAGGATACGCCTTTTGATATGGAAGCCACCCATGCTAGTTTGAAGGAAGTCTCTCTAAAATATCTGTTAGATCCGAATACGGCTTGTATTGTCGATGCCGCCACGGCCAAGGATCGCGGCATTCCGGCAATCCGTTTGTCCGACGATCATCTCGTGCAACTCGGCTATGGCTCGCGTCAGCGGCGGATCTGGGCGGCACAAAGCGACCGCACCAGTGCCATCGCCCAAGGCATCGCCCGTTATCCCGAGTTAAGTTACCGTCTGTTGTCATCCTGTGGCTTGTCTGTTTTAGATCCTGACGATGACGCTCCTTCAGAAACCGATGATCGTCAGCCTTATCGATTGTTGGTGGTTGGTGGAAATCTGATCGCGGCTGCACGGATGGATGCTTCAAACGAAAGGATTGCGGTCGATGTCACCGAACAGGTGCATCCGTCCACAGCCTCAGCTGCGGCTTTGGCATCGCGGGTGATCGGGCTCGATATCGCGGGTGTGGATATGTTGATTCATGATATTTCTCGTCCTCTGGGCACTCAAAATGGAGTCATCGTCGGTGTGCATGAAGCGCCCAAATTGGTTGCTCACACGCAGCCATCCTCCGGTGAACCTCGCCCGGTGGGTCGCGCGATTGTCGATCATTTGTTTCCCAACGGTGATGACGGTCGTATACCGGTGGTGGGTATCATCGGTTCCAACGGAACCACGGAAGTCGCTCATTGGGTGGCGGAGTTTTTACGCCTCGGCGGTAAATTCACGGGTCTGGCTTGTGAAGACGGGTTGTTTCTCGATCGTCGCTTGGTCGAGAAGGGTAATTGCGCCAATTGGCGTTGTGCCACGCACATCCTGATGAACCGTGCGGTGGAAGCCGCCGTGATTGAAAACTCGGCTGATGTGATTCTGGGGCAAGGCATGGCTTATGATCGTTGTCAGGTCGGCGTGGTGACGGGAATCGTGCCCGAACAACATTACGGCAGCTACTACATTGAAAATCACGAGTATGTGTTCAAAGTGTTTCGCAGTCAGGTAGACGTGGTGCTTCCAAGTGGGGTTGCCGTGCTGAATGCGGCTGATCCGATGGTTTTGGAAATGGCGCCCTTGTGTGATGGTGAAGTGATTTTTTACGCTGCTGCTGGCGATCTACCGGTGTTGTCAGAGCATGCTGAAAGAGGAGGCAGGGCAGTTTATGTTCGTGGTGATGATTTGATCTTTGCCACTGGCAAGGAGGAGCTGGTTCTCTTACCCTTGGCTCAAATTCCATATCTCGAAGGTGACCTAACGCCCGACCGATTGAAAGCGGTATTGGCCGCAGTGGCCGCCGCATGGGCGCTAGGTATTGCCCTTCACGTCATACGCACCGGCGCTGAAACATTCTCCAATGAACCGGACAACGCCATGCCATCCAATAAGGGGGTCTAAATTTCCTTAGCATTGAATCCAACTAACCCATGATTATCCTTAACATCAGAGCGCTGCGCGGACCCAATCTTTGGGGCTTACACACAGCGATCCAATTGCTCGTCAATTTCAGTGATCAGGAATATTCTTTCGAAAATTTACCTGGCTTTGAAGATCGCTTGCGTGAGCGTTTTCCTCAGATTGGCTCATTTCCTGCGGGTGCAAATATGGCCAACGCATTGGAACTGGCAGTTCTCGGACTGCAGGCTCAAGCTGGGTGTCCGGTTGCCTTCAGTCGTTCGCTGCCGACACCCGATCCCGGGGTTTATCAAGTGATTGTCGAGTATACCGAGGAGGCTGTTGGCCGTCTTGCTGTTGAGCTGGCCTTCGAGCTTTGCGTCGCAGCCCGTAGTCGCCTGCCTTTTGATTTGGCAGATGCTTTGAATCGTCTGCGCGAACTCGATGAAGATGTTCGTCTCGGGCCAAGCACGGGAGCGATTGTTGCCGCAGCGGTTGCTCGCGGCATACCTTACCGCCGTCTCACGGATGGAAGTTTGGTGCAGTTTGGCTGGGGAAGCAAACAACGGCGCATTCAGGCTGCGGAATGTGACAGCACCAGCGCGATTGCCGAAACGATTGCCCAAGACAAGGAACTCACCAAGAGTCTGTTAGAAGCGGCCGGGGTTCCTGTTCCCAAGGGTCGTCCGGTCACCGACGCTGAAGACGCTTGGGCGGCTGCCTGCGAACTCGGAGGACCGGTCGTGATCAAGCCCCGTGACGGGCAACAAGGAAAGGGAGTCGCTGCCAATGTCGAGTCACGGGAAGATGTGCTCGCCGGCTATGCCGCCGCGCACGAAGTGAGCTCCAATGTGATGGTGGAACGCTATCTGCCCGGTCAGGATTACCGTTTGCTAGTGATAGGGGATCGGCTTGTCGCCGCCGCACGACGCGAACCGCCACATGTCATCGGAGACGGAGTGCATACCATTCAGGAACTTGTTGAAGAGATCAATAGTGACCCTTTGCGTGGTTCCGGTCATGCCACAACGCTCACCAAGATCCGTCTTGATGATATCGCGCTCGCCACCCTGGCTCATCAGGAACTCGATGTAAGTTCGGTGCCTTACAAAGGCGCCCGGGTGCTGTTGCGTAACAATGCGAATCTGAGTACCGGCGGCACGGCCACGGATGTGACAGATGATGTCCACCATGAACTCGCAGCCCGTGCCATCGACGCGGCGAAAACGGTCGGTCTTGATCTGTGCGGAGTTGACGTGGTTTGCGAGAGCGTGCTCGCGCCATTGGAAAGCCAGTCGGGTGGGGTCATCGAGGTGAATGCCGGACCCGGTCTACGGATGCACTTGCAACCTTCTTTCGGTAAAGGACGGCCCGTCGGTGAGGCAATCATCGCAAACATGTTTGATGAACGTGATGACGGCAGAATTCCCCTCGTGGCAGTCTCCGGAACCAATGGAAAAACCACCACGGTTCGTTTGATCGCCCACCTGATCGGGATTTCCGGAAAACGTGTGGGAATGACGAATTCCGATGGGGTTTATATTGGCAACGAGCGTATCGATACAGGGGATTGCAGCGGTCCGCGCAGTGCCCGTAACGTGCTGTTTCATCCGGAGGTGGATGCCGCCGTATTGGAGACCGCACGCGGTGGTATACTTCGCGAAGGTCTGGGTTTTGATCGTTGTAATGTAGCCGTGATCACAAATATCGGCATGGGCGATCATCTGGGATTGAATCATATTTCCAATGCCGATGAGTTGGGGCTGGTCAAGCGGGTTCTCGTTCATAGCGTCGCTCCACACGGTGTGGCGGTGCTCAATGCCGCGGATCCGATTGTCGCTAACATGGCTGTTGTTTGCTCCGGTTCTGTCACCTTTTTTGCCCACGACTGCCATGAGCGGGTGCTTGCCAATCATCTGGCTCAAGGCAAGCGGGGTGTCTATGTCGATGGCGACGCTATTGTCGGAGCAAAGGGTAAACTCCGCTACCGCGTTGCGCTCAGTGAGATTCCGATCACACGAAACGGAACCATCCGTTTTCAAGTCGAGAATGCCATGGCTGCGATTGCCGCGGCATGGGGACTGGGCATTCCCTGGAACCAAATCCGCCAAGGCATGGCAACCTTCATCAACGATGCCGCCACCGCGCCCGGCCGCTTCAATATGTTCACGTATCGAGGTGCGACTCTCATCGCGGATTACGGACACAACCCAGATGCCATCCAGGTTCTAATTCAGGCGATTGATAGCATACCGGCAAAGCGGCGTGTCGTGGTTGTGAGTGGCGCTGGCGACCGTCGTGACGAGGATCTTCGTCAGCAGACGGAAATGCTTGGCGGAGCGTTTGATGATGTGATTCTCTATGAGGATGATTGCCAGCGCGGACGATCTGATGGGGAAGTCATTGCGCTGCTGCGCCAAGGATTGGAAAACGCGATCCGTACGAGCCGAATTGAGGAGATTCGAGGAGAGTTTCCAGCCATCGATACCGCTCTGTCATGGTTAAGTTCCGGTGATCTGTGCTTGATCCTGATTGACCGAATTGAAGAATCCCTCGCTCATATTGCAAAGCGCATCGAGGAAGGTTAACGCTCTACGTCAGCATCACACTCCCACCCGCAAATCTCTCACGCTCCACAGCGTTCCTCCCGCTCCTTTTCCCACACCCCGCATTTTCCGCGCTCCGTCTTTTCTGTTCTCTGAAAATCTCTCCCGAGCCTCGTCGAACGCGTCGTTTACGAAACTCTTGCTCCCGATCACCGCGCCGTCGGTGAAATACCTCAACCTCGTTCGTAAAATCTTCGCCATGCCCACCTCTCCAAAGGCTCTCTCTCTATTCTCGCCTTCCTGACCCATATTCGCCTCGACTTGCTCCGATTGAACAACCCGCCTCGCATTCGATGGCTTCCGCTCCAAGGCCATTCCCATCAAGCTCC
>JBIIKO010000002.1:0-363314 GCA_044233125.1 Luteolibacter sp.
CAAACTTGCCTTCAAGATCATTCGGATTGCCGACAAGGAGGGTAAAATAGGCTATTACGGCGAAAAGGATCGAACCGATTCCCCACCGAATAATGCGCTTCCCGGGCAACTTCATTTCTTGTCGAACGTTAGAGTGGTGGCACGGCGGTGTCGAGCGTCCAGAGCGAAGCGAACTAGTGAGCTTGTCCGCCGTTGCCACCCACGGCTTGTTCGACGATTGGATTCATAGGGGGATACTTGTGAAAACTCTGCGTGGAAGTCTCATCGTCTTCCCATCCTCGAACCTTAGCGTCAGTGAGAATAGGTGCGGCTCCACAAGGATCTTAACCGGCTTCTTGTATCGGAATTGGGGCGGATCTCTCCGCATGACAGCCTGATGATCCCAGACCCATTCGCCATCGCGAATCCGGTAGTCTCCTTCGTAGGTATTCCCGCAACAAGTCTTCATCGTCACGAGTCCATTCTGGAACTCCAACACGTCATTCTTGCTGTGAGGGAAAAACTCATAGCTCGCAAACTTGCCTTCAAGATCATTCGGATTGCCGACAAGGAGGGTAAAATAGGCTATTACGGCGAAAAGGATCGAACCGATTCCCCACCGAATAATGCGCTTCCCGGGCAACTTCATTTCTTGTCGAACAGTTTTTATTAGTAGAGTCCCACGTGTGTATATCAGGCGGGGATCACTTCTAGATCCAATCGAAATTTCTCAATAACGACAAGGAATTTGTTAGGTAGGGTGGGTACTATCAGGAAATCCTAGACGGGTGATTTTGCCAAAACTTCCTTTGCTGATAGTACCCCGGTTATTGTGGATGCGTTTTTTAGGATAGATTTACATATATGTTCTTATGAACACTTTCAGGTTGACGGATGCAGCAAAAGCTGTTTTTAAGGTTATATGTCTACCCCCAAAACGCGATGCTGTTGGAGAAAGGATCTTTCTGAATTCAGGAATTTGACCGATCGGGAACGGTCCGGGTTCCTTTTGGTCTTGGAATGGTTTGAGAACTTCCGTCTCCGCAACGAATTAGAGGCGGGACGTGATGCGGCGAAAGCATTCTGGCGCCATGAAGTTCTCAGGGAGGACCGTAAGCGCGAGACTTGGCAGTTGGAACAATGGACAGATGCGATTCAGTGGTATTTGAAATGGTTGGACTCGTGTGCGGAGGCTGGCGTCGATCACCGAAGCTTGGCGGAGCGAGTTCGCGCAGCGGTGCGTTCGGCCTGTGCTCGGAGAGGTTTGGCACTGAGAACCAAGCAATGTTACGGTGCTTGGGTGGCGCGTTATGCACTTTTCGCCAAAGATGAGCGCGAAGTGACGAAGGTGGAAACGGCGACTCGCTTTCTAACCTCGGTGGTCAAAGACGAGGATTGCTCTTATTCCACCCAAAAGCAGGCGCTCAATGCACTGGCATTCTTTTTTAAATATGTGCTCGATATCGCGGATCCAGTCTTTGGGGTCAGACTGAAGCAGACAGGGACAAGGATTCCGGTGGTCTTATCTAAGCCCGAGACAAGAAGATTGTTTGAGAAATTAGAGTCACAAGATGTGCGTTATGCGCTTGCTGCGCGGATTCAATACGGAGCGGGGTTACGTTTATCTGAACTGGTAAGCTTGCGGATCAAGGATGTGGATTTGGAGCGCGGCACGCTGACGGTAAGACAAGGCAAAGGAAATAAAGACCGGATGACGGTTTTACCACGAAGTTTTCTGGAGGATATAGCAGCTCATATTGAGCGGGTGAGATGTATGTGGGAGCAAGATCGCAGTGAAAGGCAACCCGGCGTCTACATTCCCGGTGCGTTGGCGCGGAAGTTCCGTAATGCAGCGGAAACGTTTGAATGGTTTTGGTTGTTTCCGGCGAAACAGCTTTCGGTAGATCCAGAGAGCGGAATCAGAAGACGCCACCACTTGCATGAAAAAGTATACAGTGAAGCGATCAAGAGAAATGCAGCTGTTGCAGGTATCGAGAAGCGAGTGACGAGTCACGCGCTGCGGCATTCGTTTGCAACGCATTTGTTAGAGAATGGAACAGACTTACGGACGATACAGGAGTTACTAGGTCATGAAGACATTACGACGACGGAGATTTATCTCCATGTGTCGATGAGTCATGGGTTGGGAGTGAGTAGTCCGTTGGATGAGGATGTGGAATTCTTAACAAATCAAAAATCAACAATCGTCAATCATCAACGCTCACAAAGCGTTGTTAATTTTTGATTTTTGATTTTTGATTTGGAAGAGACAGAAGGTGGTCAATGGTTTGTTCGAAGATCCCTTCAATTAGCAACCTTCGTTTGCTTCTGTTTAAAAATCTTAAAACCTAAGAATTTTTACAGAAGGCAACGAAGAGAACGAAGGGATGGAACAACTCAGTTATCACATCCTATTATCAAAAATTCAAAATCGAAGAATGCGTACGTAGCTCCTTCGTTCCCTTTGTTGCCTTCTGTGAAAAATCTTTTTGGTCATGCATAAGTCAAGGCGTGGGTGATCATGCTTTGGGGGTTTTGGAAATGGGTCGACTGAAGCCAGGTGACCCTACCTTTTTAGGGGAAGACGGCGACCGATGATCGCCGCTACGGAGGGTTTTCGGCGAGGTGCCATGGCCACGATATGATGACTGACAAGATGCCGACATCTATGAAAATGGAGGGAAATGGCTTTCAACAGACAGTAGAAGGATACAGCGGCTCCTTGAGTGATGAGCAAAAGGCATTGCAATGAGATGCGACTCGCATCAAGTTTCTTGGAGCATGACAGAAACCGTCCCAGCTGTAGAGATCTGCCATTTGGTGAAAGACTTCAAAACGTCGTTCAAGCGTTTGCCGTTGCGGGCGGTGGATGATGTGTCGATCCGTATCATGCCGGGCGAGGTGTATGGGCTGATCGGACCGAACGGTTCCGGGAAGTCCACGACCATGAAAGCGCTGCTGGGATTGGTGGCTCCGACAGCGGGTCAGTGTTCGATTTTTGGAAAAGACTCCTTGCAGGTGGATTCGCGGGATGAGGTGGGATTCCTGCCGGAGAATCCGTATTTTTACAAACACCTGAGTGGTGAGGAGACTTTGGGTTTTTATGGAAAACTTTGCGGAATACGGGGTGCGAAATTGAAAAGCAGGGTGGAGGAGTTGTTAGAATTGGTGGATTTGACCGATGCGAGGCACCGGAGAATTGGAGGGTATTCGAAAGGCATGTTGCAGCGGATCGGTTTGGCGCAGGCGTTGATTCAGGAGCCGCGACTGGTGATTTTGGATGAGCCGACGGCGGGGGTGGATCCCTTGGGCTCGCGGCAGATTCGGGATTTGATTTTCAAACTCAAAGAGCGGGGGATCACCGTATTTTTGTGTTCGCACTTGTTAGAGCAGGTGCAGGAAGTGTGTGATCATGTGGGGATTATTTTCCGTGGAAAAATGGTGAAGGAAGGGAAATTGGATGATTTGATCGCGATCGAGGATCAGACCGAATTGGTCTTGAAAGACGCGAGTCCGGAGCTGATCGCGGAGATCGAGGCATTGATCAAGCGGACTGGCGGGGTGGAGTTGGTTCGAAAAGGCAGGCCGCGTACGACTTTGGAGCGCTTGTTCCTGCATGAAACCCGCAAACGGGAGGAAACCCATTGATCATTTTAGAGATGAACATCATTTCAAACATACAAAGAATCCCCGCGCATTTCGGCCGCATAGGAGTCATTGCGCATCATGCATTCACGCAATTGGTGAGGATGAAAGTGTTTTACTTCCTCGCGTTTTTTTCCGTGATATTGATTGCGAGTAATTTTTTCAATCTCCCCCAACACGAGGGACCGGATGCCACTGGGACGCATGTGTTGACCTTGATCAAAAGTTGGTCGCTTGGTGCGATGACTTTGTTCTCGGTCGTGCTTTCGATTGTGGCGACAGCTTTGCTTTTGCCGAAAGACGTCGAGGACAGGACGCTCTATACCATTTTGGCGAAGCCTGTTCCCCGTATTGATTATCTCGCAGGCAAGTTGTTGGGCGTGTTGTTGTTGGTGTTCGTTTCATTGCTGATCATGGATTTGCTGATGACGGGGATTTTGCAATTACGCACGAACATGGTGCTGGAGCAGCAAGTGGCCGCTGCGGTGGAGCGCGGTTGGCCGGCAGGGGATGTGGCGGCACTGAGAACAGATATTCTCAAACAAGGGCCGACGCTATCACTGCAGGGCGCGGTGCTCGCCGTTTTTCTGCGCGCAACGGTGATCGCCTCAATGGCGATGTTGATCTCCACCTTTTCAAGCAGCACTTTGTTCACCACGATCATCAGTTTCCTAATTTACTTCATCGGACATTTTCAAGCGGATGCGCGTGATATTTATCTGAGCCAGGGAGTGGGAACGAGCGATGGTTGGTTGGCTCATGCCATATCACTGGTCGTCGCTTTGGTATTGCCGGATTTCCAGCTCTTCAATGTGATTGATGAAGTGATTCAGGGGCATGTCATGCCACTCCTGATTTTGTGCAAGCTGTCATTGATTGGGTTGTTCTACTTTATTTTTTACCTGTTTGCCTCGTGGTTTATTTTTGCTGAAAAAGAATTTTGACCGGATGACTCAGAAGAAAAAATACTGGGTATTGGGGGTTGTGATTTTGGTGGCGGGAGCCGTGCGTATTCCCTGGGAGGCGAGCCTTACCTCCGAGCTGCGGCGTGAAAACCTTCTGCCACCGCGCCTGGAAATCGGCACAGGTGAGAGGCTTGGACAGACCTTTTCGGCGGTTTCATTGGGGGGGCTTCGCACGCTGGTTGCGACCTTCTTGAACCTCAGGGCATACTCATATTTTGAAATACAGAAATGGGCGGATGTTGCGGATACCTACAATCTGATTGTCGATCTGGCACCGCGAACGAAGTATTATTGGGATGCCGGTAGCTGGCATTTGGCATACAATGCAGCGTCCCATTATTTGTATGAGTCGCAATTGCCACCCTTGCGTCGGAAGCTTTTATGGAAGAGCTACATCCTGGCAGGGCGGGATTTTTTGGAACGCGGAGTGAGAAACAATCCTGATCATCCGATGCTGCATGAGCGTTTGGGATACCTTCTGGCGGATTCAAACAAAGTCATGGCCTTTGGCGATCCGGTAGCCGCCTACGAAGCTTCTTATGAGGCATATAAAGCGGCAGCCGATACGGGTCTTGCACGGAGTTTTGCCAAGCGTGCCGCGTTGTACTCTTTGGTCCGCGTTCCGGGGCGGGAGAAGGAGGCGTTGGAACTTTTGTTGGAAATCAAAAGCGAACAAAACAAATTGCAGCCAACTGCGATGGCGATGCTTTATGTCCTGGAATATCAACGTGATCCTGAGCAGACGGTCATCGGGCTGGTGGACAAAGTTTTCCCATCTCACAAACAGGCCTACGAAATTCTTGGGAGGCTGTGGATGAACGGGCGGGATCGTTTTCCCATGCACGGAGTCGCTCGGGCGATCAGTCACCTTGAGTTGGAGTTCGGGATCCAAGAGGAAAAAAGCATCTTGAATCGGCCCCTGCCGCCCATGGTGGATCCGGATGATTATTTTAGATAATGAGAATCACGGTCTCCTCCCTCCCTGTGGAAAAAAGCCTGAAACACGGGTGGCTCTGCTTTTTCTCTCTCATTTTATGTGTACCTAACCTGCAGAATCCGGGGTTTTAGGGTCTAAATCCCTAAGATTTCCTGATTTTCATGGTATGAAAACAATCTTGCCCTTTTGAGGAGGGGAGGGAATGCTATGCATGTCATCAATTCATGGCTAATCGAGAAAACAAGAAACGTGGGCAGATCGAGGAGCCCAAGCAGTGGTCCAGCGAAGTTGCCGGGGTCTGTTGGATCGCTGGCGGCTTGGTGTTATTGTTATCCCAGCTTTCCTACAGCCCTGCGGATCTTCCGGATTTGGGATTTTTAGGCAGTTTTGCGGACAAGAGCGGAAAGGTCGGGGAGAACTGGCTGGGACCGGTGGGTGGTGTTCTGGGTTTTTTACAAATCCTTTTGATTGGTGCGGCGGGTTGGTTGCTTTCGTTGGGATTTATATGGTTCGGCGTGACGAAGCTGGCGTTTCGTTGGTTGCTATGGCCGAGAATTTCGCTGGGTCTGATCACCATCCTGATTTCCGGTGCGGTGTGGTTGCATGCATCCGATTGGTTTTTTCAAGATTGGGCGGCAAGATGCCGGATGCCCAGTCCGGGTGGTGTGATTGGAAACGGAATCGGTGGGCACTTGCTCGTGCCCTTCATCGGTAAGCCCGGGACCATCGGCTTGGCCAGCATAGGCTACCTGGTGGGACTGGTATGGCTAACCGGCCAAACGCCCATGGCTTTCGTGAAAGCCTGCTTCATGGTTTTCAAATGCAAGTTCGACGCATGGCGGATGAGTCGGACCGAGGCGGGACGCGCTGAGGCCCGTGAGAAAGAACTCCTGCATGAGCGTGAGCGCCAACGTGAACAACGCCGTCTTGAGCGAGAGATCGCAAAGCTCAAAGATGCTGAAACTGACACACCGGGCCAGAAGGAACTGCCGATCCGTGAAACTCCGCTACCGCAGATCATTGATGCGTCGCAGCGTCGATCCATGGAACAAATGGAGTTCGGCTCCAAGCCTTTCGAGCGGAAAAAAACGGGCCATCAATCGCTTTCCGTAACGGGTTTCGAGGATTACGAATTGCCGGGATTTGATTTGTTGGATGCGGTTGAGGAAGAGGCGGAGGCGGCGGATCATGATGAGTTGATTTCGATCCAGAGCACAATTGTCGATACGCTCAAAGCGTTTGGAATTGATGTGACACCCGGAGACATCACCCGAGGTCCGACGATCACGCGCTATGAGATTTATCCTTCCACTGGTCTCCGGGTTTCTCGCATTTCCCAGCTTGAGGCTGACCTTGCACGAGCGACTCGTGCGGAGCGGATCAATATTCTGGCACCCATTCCCGGCAAGGATACGGTGGGCATCGAGATTGCGAATTCTAACAAAGTTGCCGTGCCGTTGCATGAGTTGTTGCATGACCCGGATTTCCGTTCGGCGAAAAAGAAAATTCCGCTCGCACTTGGTAAAGATGTCTATGGCAAGACCGTGATCGGCGATCTTGCTGCCATGCCGCACCTGCTCGTGGCGGGTGCGACGGGTTCTGGAAAATCGGTTTGTATCAACTCGATCATCGCATCCATTCTCTTCAAGTTCGGGCCCGATGAGCTGCGTTTCATCATGGTCGATCCGAAAGTCGTGGAGATGCAGATGTATAACAAGCTTCCGCACATGGTGGTGCCCGTGGTGACCGATCCGAAGAAGACCGTTGCGGCGCTGAAATGGGTAGTGAATGAAATGGAAAAACGCTACCGGATTTTCGCAAAAGAAGGGGTGAGAAACTTCGACGGTTTCAACAATCGTCCCCGTGCCGACAAAGATCCTGTGGCAGAGACTGAGCCAGAGTTGGAGGAAGAGGAAGAAGTGGATCAAGATGAGATCGAGGCCATTGCGTCAGCGCTTGAAGATGGCGATCTCGGACCGGAAGCGGATTTCGAAGAGCTGGAAATCGAGGAGGATGATATCCCAGACCGCTTTCCATACATTGTGGTGTTGATTGATGAGCTTGCGGATTTGATGCAGACGGCTCCGGCGGATGTTGAAATGTGCATTGCAAGGATCGCGCAGAAAGCTCGTGCGGCCGGGATTCATCTGATCATCGCGACGCAGACACCGCGTGCGGATGTGGTGACAGGTATCATTAAAGCGAACATTCCAAGCCGGATCGCCTTCCAAGTTTCATCGGCTTTGGACTCTCGTGTGATCCTGGATACCAAAGGGGCTGATAAACTCGTGGGTAAGGGTGACATGCTGTATTTGCCACCGGGTTCCGCGAAGTTGGAGCGTGCACAGGGTGCGTTTGTTTCCGATGCGGAAGTTGAGCGTATTGTCGATCACTGCGCGAAGCAGGCGAAGCCGCGCTATGAAAAAGATATCCGCGAAACCATCGATAGCGCCGGAATGGATGACGAGGAGGATGTTTCGGATGCGGATGAGGAATTGATCATCAAATGCATCGAGGTCTGCAGGCAGGAGCAAAAAGCAAGCACCTCGCTGTTGCAGCGGCGCTTGCGTTTGGGCTATACCCGTGCGGCACGTATGATGGATATTCTCGAGCAACGCGGCATCATCGGTCCCGGAGATGGAGCCAAGGCTCGTGAGGTTTTTGTGAAATGAACCTTCAAGGTTCAAAATCCAGAACCCAAAGAAGAGTTGTGGCCATTATGTTCTATTTCATTTTTGAAACTTGGAATTTGGATTTTTTGAGATGAAAGACGACGTCGCATATTTCCTGGAGTTTCAGGAGACCGAAAAAGACGCCTCGCCGTTGACGATACGGAATTATGCGGCGGCGCTTAAAGAGTATGTCGCCTGGCGAGGTGGTGGTTTTGATGGTTGGCGAAATGAGCGGGGAAATCATTTTCGCGATTATCTGTTTTTTCTGATGAAAGAAGACATGAAGCGCTCGACGATTCGTTTGCGTTTCGCGGCGCTTCGCTCGTTTTACAAATATCTCGTGTTGCGTCGCGGCTTGGAGAAGAGCCCGGTGGCGGAGATTCAGATGCCGAAGCTGGAGCGCAACTTGCCGGTGGTGTTGAGCCTGAAGCAAATGGTGGCATTGTTAGAAACACCCCTGAAAGTCGAAGCCAGCGGCAAATCCCACACGTGGTTGAAATATCGGGATGTGGCGATACTCGAGCTGTTTTATTCATCGGGCCTGCGTATTTCCGAGCTGCTTGGCCTGGATGTGAAGGATGTCGATTTCGTGGAGGACATTGTCAAAGTCACCGGTAAGGGCCGCAAGCAACGGATCGTGCCGATCGGTGGTGCGGCGATCCGTGCGATTCAGAAATACCGGCAAGAGGCGGCAGTGACCAACGGCCCATTGTTCCGCAGTGTGCGGGGAACCAGAATCACCCAGCAAGCGGTGGATCAAATGTTGAAAAAATATTTGCAGATCAGTGGGATCCCGTTTGGGGTCAGTCCTCACAAGCTCAGGCATAGTTTTGCGACGCACATGCTTGATGCTGGGGCCGATTTGCGTAGTGTGCAGGAGTTGTTAGGGCACGCTTCGTTGTCGACCACCCAAATTTACACGCATGTCACCCGCGAAAGAATGAAGCAAGTTTATGATGAAGCACATCCGAGAGCATGAAAACCTTTGCCGAAGTTTACTGATGATTGCCAAAATATGGGCGTTTTTCGGTTTGACGGGCTGTACACCGTTTTTTCCAGACTCAGGTAAAAACGCTGAGAAAAACGATCATTTGCAAGTCCTGTTCATTGGTAACAGCTATAGCTTTGACGTGCCGAAAAGCTTTCAGGAAATTGCCAGCAAGAACGGCAAGCATGTCCAGATCGCAAGCTCCACCTATGGGGGTTGGAATCTTGCCCAGCATCAGAAGCATGAGCCGACTTTGAAAAAATTACGTTCGAAGAAATGGGATGTGGTGGTGATTCAGGACTTCAGTCTGAATGCTGCGTATCCGGAGAGCCGTCGTCTGAAAGAGATGTATCCCGCCGTTTTGTTTTTCGTAAATGAAGCAAAAGCCATCGGTGCGCGCCCCATGCTCTACCAAACTTGGGGAAGGCGTGACGGTCAGCCGGGTTTGAGGGGTGATGATTTTTATCAGATGAATGCCCGCATCAGGGATGGATACTCCCGCGCTGCGGAATATGCGGATGGTGTGGAAATCGCGCCAGTGGGGGACGCATGGGAGAGAGAGTTTCGTAAAGGTAATGGCAAAAAGCTTTTTATCGAAGACGGCAGCCATCCGAGCGACTATGGAAACCGAGTGAGCGCGGTGGTTTTCTATGAAAAGATTTTCGGATGTGAGGCGGGATTTACCAAATGAAGCGAAATTTCGCGCGCCATAGGTTCGGAGTTTCCTCATCAGCTAAACACATGATCCAGAATCAAGGATTGAAGTTCGCAATAAAAGCGGCTTCTCAATAAGGCATCGCGCCGGATGGGTTTGAAGTTTTTCGCATCCAGTTCGGGATTTTGACCGAAACGATGGATTTCCTCCAACTCAAGTCGCGCTTGGTTGAGTGCGCTATACCACTTCTGTGCGTCGGCGGGTGAAATCCAAATCGGTGTTTCGTCATTCTTGGGAAATGCCGCAGCGGTTTCAATCGCAGCATAAACATGGTGAAGATCATCCGAAAAGGATTCGCGCAAATCTGGAACCACAATGTCCTGCCAGTCTTCGGAGATTTTCTCGTCGTATATCAGATCGCCAAGACGTGCTGCGAGATCGTGATCGGACGCGTTTGCATCGAGTATGATGGAGCGAAGCAGATGCCAGTCCATATCGTTCTCGGGGTTGATTCTAAGACCGCCCTCAATGGTTGGAGCGACTTTCATTCCGAGGCTGCGAGTGAGGTTTTCAGTTGATGAAGTTGGAGTTGCTGGGCGTAAAACTCGGCTTTTTCAAGTTCTCCTGACCAGACAACGGAAAGTCCCTGTTCGTGGATTTCAAGCATGTGTCTTGTAGCGTGAGGCTCGTTGTAGCCGAAAATTTTCATCAGAACGAAGGTGACGTAACCCATGAGGTTCACGGGGTCATCATGCACAATCACATTCCAAGGCGCCTGTGTCTGCGTGACTTCCTTGGTTTGATGAATCGTTACGGTTTCGGCCATGGCTTAGTCAGAAGAGATTGCAACAGTAGGTGGGTCTATCCACTTGTCATGTTCCTTGATGAGATCTATCAAGCGCGCGACGGCTTCGTCTTCAGGTATGTTGAACTTCACCGCGGTTTTGCCGACGTAAAGATTGATTTTTCCGGGAGCGCCTCCGACGTAGCCGAAATCAGCGTCTGCCATTTCACCCGGGCCATTGACGATGCAGCCCATGACCGCGATGCGAACGCCTTTGAGGTGACCTGTCGCCGCGCGTATTTTCTGAGTGGTGGATTGTAGGTTGAACAAGGTTCTTCCGCATGAAGGGCAGGCAACGTAATCGGTTTTGAATATCCGTGTGCCGGCGGCTTGGAGGATGTTGTAGGCGATGCGTAACGATTGTCCGGGTGCGGTTTCTCCACGGATGAGGATCGCATCGCCAATGCCATCGCAAAGCAGAGAGCCGATGTTTTGAGAGGCGTTCATTAGAGAAGTTAGAAAATCGGATTCCCCACTGGGTGGCTGCAGTGTGTCTTTGAGCAAGATGGGGTGTCGTGGATCGGCTTGGAACGCAAGCATGCGGAAGGCATGGATGGGATGCATTTCGATATGATCGGCAACAGTTATGATGGTGGGATCGGTGCGATTATTAAGTGCGGAAATCGCCGAGGTATCGCGTGGATCGATTTCGATGACACCTGCTTTTTCATAAATGATCTCAGGTTTGAAATCGCCCATCTGGGAGATTTTGTGTGCGAGAGCATTCCAGTTTGATTGGGTGGTGAAAACCCTGACGTTTTTTTCTCCTCCGAGTTCATAACCTTGGAGGGTCAAAACAGAGCTGCGACGGCGCTCATAGGAGAATGGGTTGTATGAGGGAGTAAAGGTAGCTGCCGCGTCTCGCGGCAGGCCGTGATTCTGGCGTCTCGCCAGAAGTTCTGGATAAGCGCAACCAGTCCATTGCCAGTTTGAAAAACCAGCTTTCGTTGGGTTATTCAAAACGTAATCTATCTGGTTTCTAAAATCTTTTCCATCTCGAATCAGGTGATCGTAGCTTTCTTTTTGCCAGATAGGTCCGGAAGTTCCGTTGAGTTTATTGATTTCATGGGAGGTAAAACTTTTCCATGAATGCAAAATTTTATCGAGATCCTCACCTTTGGCGAGCTTCAGAATGACGTGCACATGATTAGGCATGATGCACCAAGCGAGCAGATCATAACGTGTACCATCGAAATGTTTTAGGGCGTTGGCGAGTAGTTCTGCATTTTGATTATTATTAAAGAGGCAAGACCCGTAACCTTGGTTGAGAGCGGGCTCGATAACCGAAGTCTCAAGATGATTTAATTCTTCACGCAGTGATGACAGGTTATCGAGTTGGCTTCGAGATGAATCGAGTTTAGTAAGTATTTCGATTTTTTCTAAAATCAGATCACGGGTTTCTCGGTAACGATTCAAGACTGCTGTTGGCAAGGAGTCGGCTTGGCGAAATGATACGGCATAAGTTCCGGTATCGATTTTCCAATGAGGTAGAAACGTTGCGTCGTCTTTGTTAACTTTGTCCCAGTCGATTTGAATATTGGCTGCGTCATCAGATAAGCTGCGAGACGCAGCTTGCACGGCCTGCCGCGAGACGCGGCAGCTACTCACCAACGCCTTCGCTACGGGAATCTCGTGAATGGCGTCTTCTGTCAGGGAGACGCGGATGGTATCGCCGATGCCATCGGCTAGAAGTGAACCGATGCCGATGGCGGATTTGATGCGGCCGTCTTCGCCATCTCCGGCTTCGGTGACACCGAGGTGAATGGGGTAGTTCCAGTCTGGGCCTTCGGCATCAAGTCTTGCGACGAGCAAGCGATATGCTTCGATCATGACCTTCGGATTCGAGGCTTTCATCGAGAAAACGAAATTATGGTAATCATGATCGCGGGCGATGCGTGCGAATTCGAGTGCGCTTTCGCACATGCCGAGCGGGGTGTCTCCGTATCGATTCATGATGCGATCCGACAGAGAACCATGGTTGGTGCCGATGCGCATGGCTCTGCCGAGATCTTTGCAGAGGTGAACGAGTGGAATAAACTGCTCTCGAATGCGCTCAAGCTCGGCTTCGTATTGGCTGTCGGAATATTCGCGGATTTCGAATTTCTTCTTATCGACATAGTTGCCGGGATTGACGCGGACTTTTTCCACCCATTTCGCGGCCTCCATGGCGGCATCGGGTTTGAAATGGATATCCGCAACAAGAGGAACCGTGCAACCGGCGGCACGAACTTCGCGGGCGATGTTTTCAAGGTTCGCGGCGTAGATTTTTGTCTGGGCGGTGATGCGGACGATTTCGCATCCGGCATCGGCGAGTGCCAAGATCTCTGCGACACATGCGGGGGTATCGCGTGTATCGGAAGTGATCATCGACTGCACACGGATCGGGTTGTTTCCGCCAATGCCAATATTTCCGACCCTGACCTCGCGGGTGATTCTTCGCGAGAAGTTCAATAGATCGGGGCAGTAGTGGAGTGCGGCGTGGTCGCTCATGAATGGTTAAACTTAGACTGGAAAATTTCCATCGGCAATGCTGGGATGCGAGACAAGACTCAGGGGATGAAAATCAAGACTTCATCGGCTGGTTCCGCGGGAGGGCTTTAAAGGGGAGGGGAAGAGAGGGGGGTAGACCTAAAGCCATAACGATTAACAAGCAATCGATTCATACCGTGGCGCGGCTGGAGTTGCCCGGTCCAGTTTGGCTGATGGGCTTACTTCTCAGACAATAGCTCATCCAGCATCCCCAGCGTTACGCCGATGGAAATGTTCAGGGATTCGGGTGAAATGATGTCCGCATTGTCTGCTGGGGTATGCCACCATCTGGTGCTCGAGAAGTCCCCAATGATATCGAGTGTAGGTATGCCGATCAGGTTGAGCGGGACGTGATCATCCATGATCGTTCCCGCGGCGATGCCGTAATGGGAACCGACCTTTTGTTTTTCCGCGATGGAGAACATGAGATCGGCGAGGTGTTTCGGTGAGTCGGTGGGGATACGGATTTTGAGATTTTTGTGGCCGATCATGTCTAACAAAATACCGAACTTTGGCTTGTCATTACGCGTTCTCCAAGTGTTTGAGTAATGTCGACTCCCATAAAGGCCGTCGAGAATCGTCATATCGTTTGCAAAAGCCTCTTCGCCATCGAAGAAAACGAGTTCCAGTTTTGCGGCTTGTTCGGGCTTATGGGTGGCGAGTTGTTTGGCAATCACTACGATTGCAGCGCAGGCGGATGCGGCGTCATCCGCGCCGAGGAAGATTTTGTCCTTATAGAGTTTGGAGTCCACGTGGGCGCACAATATGCCATCGACCTTGCGCTGCCATGGGTCTTGATCCTTGACTTGAAACCGGGCGCGGAGGTTGGCGAATTTGATTTTTCCAACCCTGGTATCGCGTTCGAATTCCTGGAGTTCGATCACCCAACCGCTGGCCTTGAGTTCTTTGCTCAATCGCGAGCGGACTTGATTCAGAGCATCGCTGCCCGGTGGGCGTGGACCGAATTTGAGGATTTCTCCTGTCAGGGAATGAGCGTCATTTCCGAGATTGCTATTGTTGTCGGGCTTTCCAAGAAACCAAAACGCTACAACCGCGGCGGCAAGAATGAGAGCTTGGAGAAAGTGTTTTGATTTCACGATGTGAAGGCTGATTGATTCATGGCTCTTGTGCTAGAGAAGAATTTTAACCACGAAAAACACGAAGCGCACGAAAGGAGATTGAAAAAAGGGGTTTTTAAAACGACTTAACACTTATCCACTTTTGTGTGCTTCGTGTTTTTCGTGGCTAAATCTCTTAAGCTGTTACCGCTCCGCGGTCATCACTGAGGCCGGATTTTTCGAGGAAGTAATCATAGCCGCCGGTGTAGCGAGTGACGATGGCTCCGTTTTCGGGGTCCTTTTCATTGCGGGTGACATGGAGAGTGGTTTCCGCGAGGTTGCGGATGAAGTGCACATCATGGGAAATGAAAACCAGAGTGCCTTCATAGGCTTTGAGGGCATTAACCAAGGAATCGATCGAGAGAATATCGAGGTGAGTGGTCGGCTCGTCCATCAGCAGCAGGTTCGGAGGATCGACGAGAAACTTGACGAGATTGAGTCGGGATTTCTCACCACCGGAGAGAACACCGCACTTCTTCTCCACATCTGCGCGGCGGAAAAGGAAAGTCCCGAGAATGGCGCGTGCGTCTTCTTCGCGGAGGGTATCGCAGGCACCCATGACTTCATCGAGGACCGAGTTGAACTCGTTGAGGGCTTCCGCGCGGTGCTGGGAGTAGTAGCCAATTTTCGTCAGATAGCCGACATCCTTTTTGCCGGAATCGATTTCGAGTTCACCGGCGAGAAGTTTGAGCAAGGTGGTTTTACCTGCGCCGTTCGGACCGACGAGGACGATTTTATCGCCGCGCTCAATGGTGAGATCGAGGTCTTTGTAGATACGTTTGCCGGGATAAGATTGGCCGACTTTTTGGAACTCGATGACTTTTTGGTTCGAGCGCGGAGGTTGAGGGAAAGCGAATTTGAAAGGCTTGCGCGGTGCGCGGGGTTTTTCGATACGTTCGATTTTCTCTACGAGTTTGATACGCGACTGGACTTGTGCGGCTTTTGAACCGACCTGACGGAAGCGCTCAATGAATTCCATGTGGCCTTCGATTTCCTTATTCTGGTTGCGATAGGCTTGGACTTGGAGCTCGTAGCGTTTTTCGCGTTGGTCAAGGAAAGCGGTGTAATTTCCCGTGTAGGAAATGAGTTGCATCGCATCGGGATCGATTTCGATGACCGTCTCAATCATCGTGTCCATGAAATCGCGATCGTGGGAGATCATGAGGATGGCACCGGAGTAGTTGAGCAAGTAGCGTTGAAGCCAGAGAAGTGAGAGAAGGTCGAGGTGGTTGGTCGGCTCGTCCAGCATGAGCAAGTCCGGCTCCATGACGAGGAGTTGGGCGAGGTGGGCGCGCATCACCCAGCCACCGGAATATTCACGCGCGGGCTTTTGAAAGTCCTCTTGTTTGAAACCCAGACCAGCTAGAATTTTTTTGGCCTTGGGTTCGAGTTGGTAGCCGTTGAGTGCGGTGAACTGGTCCTGGGCCTTGGCGAATTCCGGGGTGGATAGGTCACCGGATTTTTCTCCCTCACGAATGGTGCGTAGCAAGCCGATCATTTCTGGAGTCACGCCCATTGCGATTTCCAGAATAGTTTCATCTGTGGGCTCGCCAGCTTCTTGGGGGAGGTAGCCGACGATGGCGTATTCATCGCGATCGATCGTGCCTTCGTCCGGCTGATCCTCATCAAGGATCATTCGGAACAGAGTGGATTTTCCGGCGCCGTTCGGACCGACGAGAGCCACGCGCTCACCCCAGTTGATGGACATTTCCGCCTCGCGTAAAAGCGTTCTTCCGCCGAGGGTTTTGGTCAGTTTTTTGATCGTTAGCACGTGGATGGGGTAATCCCAACTGGCGGCGAGATCAAGCATAAGGAATGGAGAAGATATCCGCCTTCAGGAGGAATAAGGATGATGGCTTAATCTAAAGTTGCGTTTCACGGGGGAAGGTTGTTCCTTGCGGTGTATCTTATGAAGGGCTCGACGGTATTTTTGGTGATGCTTGGACTGGTGATTGCCGGTGTCGGGGGATTATTTACGGTTTTGCTTGGAATGAGTTACATGCGGGCGGTTGATCAGCGCGCCTGGCCACAGGTTGAAGGAGTGGTGCTTTCCTCAGAGATGGAGGAATACAAGCATGATGAATTTTCGCCGATGGAATACCGGTTAAAAATTCTCTATGGTTATGTATGGAAGAACGAGAGCAAAACAGGTGAACGCTATGGTTTCCGTGGAAATCCGAAATACAACAAGCGTGATAAAATCGAGGATCTCGTTGAGGCGTATCCTGTAGGAAAAAAAACCATGGTTTACGTCAATCCGGCGGATGTGAATTTCACCATGCTCAAGCCCGATTCAAAAGCGGCGGGGTATTCGATCTGGTTCCCGATGTTGTTTGTTATCGGTGGCCTTGGAATTGCAATCAGAGCAATTTGCTCAGAGCTCATAGGGAAGAGCTTAGAGGGAAGAGCATAGAGCTGGGTAACCTACGCAATTACACCTTTTACGACTTTCGTGCCGGGTTTGGTGATGTTAGTCAGGCGTTGGCCGACACCTTGGAAGGGGAAGGTGAGTTTTTCGTGATCGAAGCCGAGGAGGTGGAGCATCGTGGCGTGGAGATCGTGGACGGAAACCTTGTCTTTGATCGCCTCGTAGCCGATGGGATCGGTTTCGCCGTAGGATGTTCCTGCTTTCACCCCGCCGCCTGCCATCCAGATGGTGAAGCCGCCGGGGTTGTGATCGCGGCCGACAAATGACATTTCACCGCCACCGCGGTTCTCGCGCATGGGAGTGCGTCCAAATTCACCGCCCCAAACAACAAGCGTGTCTTCGAGCATGCCACGTCGTTTGAGATCCTGAAGAAGTGCGGTGATGGGTTTGTCGATACGGTTGCAAAGATCGGTGAAACCTATTTTGAGGTCGGTATCTTTACCGGTTCCATGGGAGTCCCAACCCCAATCGAATAGCTGGATGTAGCGCACGCCGCGTTCTGCGAGTCGGCGTGCGAGCAGGCAGTTGTTGGCAAATGATTCTTTGCCTGGCTGCGTACCATACATCGCATGAGTGGCTTCGTTTTCTTGTTTGAGATCGAACGCATCGGTCGCGTGCATTTGCATCCGGTATGCCATCTCGTATTGGGCAATGCGCGTGACTGTTTCTGGATCGCCGGTTTCTTCTGCGATTTTTTGGTTGATGCGGTCGAGCGCATCTATCGAGCGGCGACGCATGTCTCGGCTTACGCCATCTGGATTTTTCAGATAGAGGACGGGCTCACCCTCTGAGCGACATTGAACGCCTTGGTAAACTGAGGGAAGGTAACCCGAACCCCAAACCGACTTTCCGGCATCGGGATTTTTCCCGCCGGATGTCAGAACGATGAATCCCGGAAGATTTTGGTTTTCCGAGCCGAGACCATATGTCGCCCATGACCCGATGGATGGTGCGCCAAGGTTTTGGGTGCCTGTATGGACGAGAAGTTGTGCGGGACCGTGGTTGAACTGGTCCGTATGCATGGATTTGATGAAACACATATCATCCGCCATGGTGGATAAGTGAGGCAGTCGATCGGATATCCATGCGCCGCTTTGGCCATGCTGCTTGAAGGTGAATTGCGAGCCTAACATTTTCGGTACGCCCTGAATGAAGGCGAATTGTTTGCCCTCCAAAAATTCTTTCGGACAATCTTTACCGTTGAGTTTTTCGAGCTCGGGTTTGTAGTCGAAGAGTTCGAGTTGGGACGGCGCGCCCGCCATGTGGAGGTAGATGACGCGTTTCGCTTTTCCGGGAAGCAACGGCATCGATGGCGCAAGAGGATTGGACGGATCTTTAACGAGTTTCTCGGATGCACCATAAAGTGTGTTTCCCAGCATCGTAGAAGCCCACATCGCACCTAAGCCAGTCGTGCATTTTGAGAGGAAATGCCGACGTGTGAGGTGGGAAAGTTCGGTCAGGCGGATTTCTTGTTCGAGTCGGTTCATTTGGTGAGTGCGGCGTCGAGGTTGAGGATCGTGTTGGCGGTGAGGGTGAGAGCGGGATCGGAGCCCAGTGAACCTTTCGCCTCGGGTGTTTCCTTTTTCAAGTCCTGATAAAGAGCGACTAACTCTTTGATGATATCGGGATCCCCCTGCTGTTGGGTGACGGTTAGATAGGCAAAGCTGATTTGTGCGTCGATTTCACCTGAATGCTGGCGCATTTTTTCAGCCAAAGCGGCAGCGGCTTCGATGTGGGCGGGATCGTTCATTGTAACAAGAGCTTGCAGAGGCGTGTTAGAAACGATGCGTCGTGCCGAGCACACATCGCGACTTGGTGCATCAAATGTCAGGAATCCGGGGAAGCCACTGGTGCGTTTGACATACGTATAAAGACCTCTGCGGTATTTATCCTCGCCTTTGGACTCATTCCAGTTTGCACCGCTATAAACGGAATTCCATACGCCTGCCGGTTGTGGAGGATAAACGGGTGGACCATACATTTTTTTGGAGAGCAAGCCGGAGGTCGCAAGCGCTTGATCTCGGACCATCTCGGCGCTGAGGCGATTTCTCGGACCGCGTGCGAGCAGTTGGTTTTTTGGATCTCTCTCAAGCAGCGCAGGCGTGGCTTTGGATGTTTGAAGATAAGTGGAGGAGAGCGTGATTTCGCGAAGGGCTTTTTTGATAGACCATTTGTGGTCGCCTTGGAAGCGAAGAGCGAGATGATCGAGTAGGGCGAGATTGGATGGCAGGGTTCCGGAGGTGCCGAAGTCTTCCATGGTTTCGACAATACCAATTCCGAACATTTCACCCCACAGGCGATTGACCATCACGCGGGCGGTCAAGGGGTTTTCGGCGCTCACCATCCAGCGTGCCATATCGAGACGATTGACCTCGTCTTTTTTCGGGAAATTTCCACGAAGCAAATCGGGGACATCGGCTTTGACAACCTGTTCTTTCGTCAAGCGGTTGCCGCGTGCGAACAATCGGGTTTCGCGTTTTCCTGCTGCAGGGCGATCCGTCATGACTGGAACCTCCGTGCCTTTGAGTGCCAGCATGCGGTCCAAGTTATCGAAAACTTTTTGCCACGTTTCGATGCGTTTTGGATTGGATCTGAGGGCGGTGTAGCGAGCGTCTTCGGCGACTTCAATTTTGAATCTGCGGACATATGCGGTTTGGCTCTCGTTGGCATTGGCGCCTTGTTTGAGAGATATTTCAATGAACTCTCCGGGTTGAAGGGTGATTTGATTTTCGGGAAGAATCACGAATTTGCGCGGGCCGGCGATGCGTGGAAAATCACCCAAGCCAGAAGTCGCGCCGTCTCTGCCGGTCGGGTCTTTAAAACGTTGGAAGCGCTCGCCGATGCCTTTCTGTGCGAAAGCGCTCATGGGATCTGTCGAGCCCGAGAGATGATCTGCGATGACCTCACCCATCGGCACCGGGGTGCGTTTGCCATCGGTTGAAATTTTATCGATGTGAAACAAGGTGACGAAAGCGCCGATCTCGGGCCAATTTTTTGGATTATCACTTTGCGGATAAATCGAGAGTTTCAGTGCGTCGATTTTTGAAAGATGGCCGGAAATTTTGTGAGTGGTTCCTGAGCGCAGGTTTCCTTCACTGAAGATCATGCCATCCTGATCCATGCGCATCGTGCCGTGCTGAGGAGCGAACGAAATATTTTCCAGAATTTTCCAAGGGGTGTCGGTAATCTTACGACCTTCAGCATCAAGTGCCTCGCGCAGGGCGCGGGTTTCACGATGAAGTTTCACCCACTCGTCTCCAGCAAGTTTGATTTTGGGATATTCGTTTTTGAGGTCGGAGTCCTCAGATTGGTTGAAGAAATCCATGAACTCGTAAAATTCTTCGTGAGCGATGGGATCGTAGGGGTGGGAGTGACATTGCACGCAACCAAATGTGGTGGCTTGCCATGTGGTCCATACCGTGGAGATGCGGTCAATCACAGCGGCGACGCGATATTCTTCATCATCCGTTCCACCTTCGGTATTGGTTTGGGTGTTGCGGTGAAATGCCGTGGCGAGGATTTGATCGGCGGTCGCGTTGGGCAAAAGATCGCCAGCCATTTGTTCGATCGTGAATTGATCATAAGGCATGTCTGCGTTGAGTGAGCGTATGACCCAGTCCTTCCATGGCCAGATGTCGCGGTGGGGATCTTTTTCAAATCCAAAGGTATCGGCATAGCGGGCAAGGTCTAACCAAACGGTTGCCCAGCGCTCTCCATAGGCAGGGGATGCCAGCAGGCGATCCACAACTTTTTCACGCGCGGCTCTTCCATCTGCGTTCCATGCGGCTTCGAGTTCTTTGAGCTCATCAACGGTTGGTGGAAGACCTGTCAGATCGAAGCTGACACGGCGTAGCCATTCAGCAGGGCTGGCTTGGGGAGATGGGGTGAGGTTGTTTTGCTCGATCGATTGTAAAACGAAGCGGTCGAGAGGTTGGGTTGTCCAAGATTCGTTTTTAAGTGCTGGTATCTTTTTTTCCACTGGCGGCATGAATGCCCAATGTTCCTCCCATTTTGCACCCTCGGAAATCCATGTTTCGATAAGCTTGATATCCGCAGACTTGAGCGGCGGACCATGCTTGGGTTGTGGCATCATCTCATCCGGGTCCGTGCTGCGGATTCGTCGCATCATTTCCGAGGATTCAGGTTTTCCGGGGACAATGGCTTTTTTACCCGATTCCCCCTCACGAAGTGCGCGTTCCCTGTAAATAAATGAGATTCCGCCCGCCTCTTTGACTCCACCGTGGCAGGCGGTGCAATTTTTGAGAAAAATAGGCCTGATATCACGATTGAAGCTAACCTCGCCCGCCATGAGAGGTTGGCCGACTGAGCTCAGACCTGCGAGCAGGCAATATAACTTAAAGGACTTTGTCAAAACGGTTCCAGTTAAACGTTATTTTAGGGGTGTTTCTTACAAAATCGGTGATTGAAACCTTTATTGAGGGTTGGCGTGATGGGTAAGAGTGTGCATCTTTCCGTCCACAACAACCGTATGAAGATTTTGTCCCACAAAGATGCCTGCTATCCCTCGTTCGTCAAGCGACTGAATCGACGGGCTGTTCCTGAGGATTCAGTGAGGGATCTGGTGACTGATATCATCGCGAAAGTTGCCATGGAAGGTGACGATGCTTTGATTGAGCTGACGCATCGTTTTGATGGCGCAAAGCTGACAAAGCGTCAGTTGTTTATAAGCGACAAAGAATTTGCGAACGCGGAAGCGTCGGTCTCGAGTGCTACGCGTGAAGCGATTCGCAGGAGCTTGAAAAATATCCATGCGTTCGCACAGAAAAGCATGCGCAAAGACTGGTCATCGAAAAATGCGGAAGGTGCGGTAATCGGTGAGAGGTTCACGCCTTTTGATCGGGTTGGTGTTTATGTTCCTGGCGGGAAAGCGCCCCTAGTTTCTACTGCATTGATGACAGCTGGTTTCGCTCAAGCGGCAGGGGTTCCGGAAATTTTTGCGGCAACTCCCTGCGGTCCTGATGGCTCGGTGAATCCCGCTTTGTTATATGCTTTGAAACAAGCGGGGGTGACCCAAGCCATCAAAGTCGGCGGTGCGCAAGCGATTGCCGCGATGGCGATCGGTACAAAAACGATAGCTCCGGTAGATCGTATTTTCGGACCGGGAAACCGTTTTGTGGTCGAGGCAAAACGCCAACTGGTCGGTGCGGTATCCATCGATCTTCTTCCGGGGCCCAGTGAGATTTTGATTTTGGCAGACGCCTCGGCGAAGGCATCCTATATCGCTGCTGATATGCTCGCTCAGGCTGAACACGGTGGAGATAGTGCAGTGGGTTTCCTGACGACTTCCTCTGCGTTGTTGGAAAAAGTTCGTGTTGAGATTGATAAGCAGACGTCGCAGTTGAGTCGTTCGAAAATCATCAAGGAGGTTTTGAAAACCAGCACGTTCCTGCTTCATGTGAAATCGATGGACGAGGGAGTGGCGATTGTGAATGCCTTTGCGCCGGAGCATCTTTCCCTCATTGTGAAAGACGAGGATGCCGTGCTTGCGCAAATCCGCACGGCGGGTGCGATTTATCTGGGTGCGGATTCTCCGGTTGCGGTTGGCGATTTCCTTGCCGGACCCAGTCACACCTTGCCGACGGGTGGAGCAGGACGTTCGTTCTCTGGGCTTCGCGCGGACCAATTTCAACGCCGCACCAGCATTGTAAAAATGGACAAACGGGCGGTTGAGAAGTCGTTATCGGTGATTGAGGAGTTCGCGCGAATCGAGGGACTGGATGCACACGGGAAATCGACATCGATCAGACTGAAGAGATAAGTTAAGTTTCCATGGATGAGCTTTTCAAATGGCCATGGTATCTTGAAGAGTTTGCGGAGGCGGCATTGCGTCAGGGGTTTTGTGAGGAGATTCTTTTGGATACCGAAGACGGCCCCATCGTTGTTTGGGAAAAGAAAGGTGAGGGTCCACTGGTTTACGCCTCGGCCGGGATTCATGGTGATGAACCTGCCGGACCCCTGGCTTTGTTGGCAATGATGCGAAATGGCAACTTTTCGGAAAAATATCATTGGTTGATTTGTCCGGCACTCAATCCGGGAGGGCTTGCCATGGGGCGGCGGGAAAATCGTGAGGGAATCGATTTGAACCGTGATTATTTGAAAAAAGTCACACTCGAGGTCGACGCACACACAAGGTGGTTTGAGCGAAATCGATTACCGGATGTATTTGTGTCTCTGCATGAAGACTGGGAGACGAAAGGGTTCTATTTTTACGAAATCAATTTGAAGGAGGATCAACCGCGTCGAGCGTTGGAGATTCTGGAGGCGGTGGCTGAGAGCTTTGCTCCGGAGG
The DNA here is from genome assembly GCA_044233125.1 of Luteolibacter sp. Taxonomy (GTDB): domain Bacteria; phylum Verrucomicrobiota; class Verrucomicrobiia; order Verrucomicrobiales; family Akkermansiaceae; genus Luteolibacter. Next base: position 23,071 of record JBIIKO010000002.1, read on the forward strand.
CTGGTCCGCATATCGATGGTCATGAGGTTCGTGCTCCTGGCTGGATTTATCATGGTGCGGAGGCGGATTTGCCGAACGAATGGCCGGAGGCGATTTATCTTGCGAAACAAGGCTGCCCGCTATCTTTCACTTTCGAGACTCCCAGCCAGGCGGATTTGAATAAGCGCGTTGCGGCGCATGTTTCTGCCTTTCAAAGACTGCTGCGCCTGATTGGATAGGTGGGCATCCATTTCTTATCACTATGAAAATTCTCATCACCTCAGGTCCAACCCGTGAAGCCATCGATCCGGTTCGTTTCCTGACCAACCGCTCATCGGGAAAAATGGGGTATGCGATTGCGGATGCCGCGGTGCATGCGGGACACCAAGTCTTGCTCGTTTCTGGGCCAACTTCGCTCGATGTTCCGGCCGGGGTGGATTTTATTCCTGTGGAAAGTGCGGCGGAAATGTATGAGGTCGTAGCAAGGTATTTGCCCAAAATGGATGCCGCATTTTTTGCTGCCGCGGTCGCCGACTTCACGCCAGCAGGGGTTTCCTCGCAAAAGATCAAGAAGAATGGTGATAAGATGATTCTGGAACTGATCAAAACCAAGGATATTCTGGGTTCCGCACGTCAGAGGATGGGCTTTGGGGGTTTTTTGGTCGGCTTCGCGGCGGAAACGGAAAACCTCGAGGCCAATGCCCGCATGAAACTTGAGGAGAAAGGCTGTGACCTAATCGTTGCGAATGATGTTTCAAGAAGCGATATCGGCTTCGATTCCCACGAAAACGAGGCTTTTCTTGTTTTCAAAGACCGCACCGAATTATTCAAGAAGGCCCCAAAGCATGACCTCGCCATGCATCTCGTATCCATGCTCGGTCAGTAAATGGCGATCAGGATCTTTTTGCTGTGGTCGATCCGTCCATGAAATAGGTGGGATGCCTGCAAGGCAGCGGATTAGATGGATTGGGACAGTTTTTTGTAAAATCGACAAATCGGCTCCAAATTACCAAAAATTTAGCTAAATTCTTGCCACGGGGTGAAATTTTGCATTTAAACATCCATCTATGAAAACCTATTTCGGTGCGGCTATCATCTTATTCGGGACTTTAACGGCGCATTCTGCGATCACTCTTAATGCGACAGAAAATTCCACTGCCACCACAAATACAACGAACGCCCCTAAGCTCGATGCGTCCAGCCCAGCTGCTGATGCCTACGCTGCCTTTGAAAAAGGAGAGCATGCCAAAGCCGTTGAACTCGCCAAGCCTCTCGCTGAAAAAGGGGACAAGGATGCCATTTACCTGATGGGCTTCGCCCATGAAAACGGACAGGGTGCGGAGGCTTCACGTGATAAAGCGATAGAGTATTATCGTAAGGGTCAGGCAAAAAATCATGCCGATTCAATTTACCGCCTGGCGGGAATTTTATTATCATCGGGTCAAGGCGATTTGGCTCAGGAAGGAAGAGAGACTCTTGAAAAGCAGGCTGCTACCGACCCGACAATCGCTGGACGTATTCTTGGTGAGGCATTTTTGCTAGGTCGGTTGACTCCGGAGCCTGCCCCTGAGACGGCTGTAAAATGGTGGACGAAAGCTGCTAATGCAGGTGATGTGCCCTCCATGGTGTTGCTTGCCCGTCTGTATGATGGGCAGTTGGGTCAGACCTCCCTCGCTAATTCAAAAACGGCTTATGAGTATTTCATGAAAGCCGCAGACAAAGGCGATTCCAGTGCGATGGTGGCTGTGGGTATTCGACTTTTGAAAAGTGACGCTGTTGCCCCCGATGAGAAAAAAGGCATGGCTTGGCTAAACAAGGCAATCGAAGCCGGAAATTTTGCTGGGTGGCTCGCGCTGGGTGATTATCAAGCCAATATCAAAAATGATCCGAAAGCAGCTCTTGAGTTGTTTGACAAAGGGGCTCAGGCAGGAAACTCGGAATGCATGCTCAGAGCGGCATCTTTCTACATGGAAGGCAAGGGCACGAAAAAGAATGAGGAGCGTGCTGTGGGTCTCTTAGAAAAATCAGCCGAGGCGGGAAATGCCCAAGCTCACTTGTTTTTAGCGTCGACCATTTTGGCAGAGGAAAAGGCTGATATCGGCAAAGCCTACGGACACCTTCTGACAGCTGCTAACTCCGGTATGCCACTCGCTCAGAACGAGCTCGGGCTGTTCTATCTGTCCGGAAAAATGGGTGTGGCTGATATATCCGCGGCTATTTCTTGGTTTGGACGCGCAGCTCAGGCTGGTCTGGCTGCGGCGCAAAACAATCTCGGTGCTCTCCATGAGCGTGGTGCAGGTGTGCAACAGAGCTATGAAAATGCAGCGAAGCTCTACACCCTTGCTGCCCAACAAGGCAATCCGAGCGCGACCCTCGCATTAGCTCGTTTCAATGCAGCGGGTGCGGCGATGCCTATGAATAAAACCATTGGCTGGGCACTCGCAAACCTGGCGTCTGAGGCAGGTGAAAAAAGCGCGGATGCGGTTATCAAGGAGATCGAGAAAAGCATGAGCAAAGAAGAGCTCGCGAAAGCCAAAGAAGAACTTGCCCGAATCAAAGCGGAACAGAAAAAGGCCAAGTAAGGATGGCGCCCTCCCAGAAGGCAAGGCGACTCGCACGCCAATGACAGACCGTCTTGCCTCGCTTTTTTGCTTTTCGCTTTTCGCTTTTCGCTTTTCGGCCCCGAAACCTGCGGGCCGCTGTTTGCTTACCTATTTAATGGTTTTCAAATTTTTAGCCAGGTTCTCAATAATTTCAGCCGGATGTTCGGCTGAAACCGTAATCCTCAAACGCGCGGTACGCCTGGGGACTGTTGGAAATCGGATTGCCGGGACGAGATAGCCGCTTTCTTTGAGCTTCTCAGAGGCGTCTAAAGCAGACTGATTGCCACCAAGAACCACAGGCAAAATCGCGCTCGGGTGATTTGGCTGAAGCCTGAAAATATTTTGAAAAAGCTTTTTTCTTAAGTCTGCACCTTCTTCTGAACGAATCAGTTCGATCGCTGAAATCGCAGCATGTGCAAGCGCAGGTGGCGGAGAAGTCGTGTAGATGAAAGGTCTAGCTCGGTTGATGATAAGATCAATCCAATCACGTGATGCGGCAAGGTAACCTCCCGAGAGACCGACGGCCTTGCTGAGAGTTCCCATTTGAAATTCGATACGATTCTGTAGCCCGAGTTCTTCAGCGAGCCCCATTCCTGATGGTCCACGAACGCCGATTGCATGTGCTTCATCTAATAATAAATGAGCATCATTTGCCTCGCAAAGTTCAATGATTTCCCGCAGCGGACAGAGATCTCCATCCATGGAAAATATCGATTCCGTAACAACTAAAATCCGCGCTCTCGGATATTTGCTGCGGGTTTTTGATAATAAGGATTCGAGGCTGGCTACATCGTTATGAGGGAAGACGCGCAGTGTAGCTTCGGAATGACGGGATGCATCGATCAGTGATGCATGGGCGAGTCGGTCCAGGATCACATAGTCGCCTTTACCGACAATAACAGGAATTGTTGAAAGAGCTGTTGCGTATCCCGAGCCGAATGTGAGTGCTGCTTCAGCATGCTTGGCTGATGCCAGCATTTTTTCCAATTCACTATGCGCGCTATATGTTCCGGTAATAAGCCGTGAGGCTGACGCGCCCGTTCCATAGAGTTTGATGCCATCGATAAAAGACTCCGAGATTTGCGGATGCCTAGATAGACCGAGGTAATCGTTCGATGCGAAGTTCCAAAGCTCGGATCCATCACGAAGGATGCGGAAATTTTTGACAGTGTGCGCAATGGAATGAAGGGAGCGCAGGAGGTTTTCTTTCGCCAAATGCTCCAATTGTTGGCGCGGTTTCATGTCTGATGATCTGAAAGTGAATAAAACCCAATTCCTACTGAGCTGTGGGTTGAATCAAAGCCCATCGCATGAGTTTCTCAGAGTCAGTCCAAATGTTTGCAGTATTGGATTTCAACACAACGCAGATGACGGAACGTCCATTGACCTCGCCGGTGGAAATCAGGCAGCGCCCTGAAGCGTTCGTCGTGCCGGTTTTCATGCCATTGATGAAACTGACTTTTTTCAACAGCTTGTTGGTATTTTCGATTCTGCAAACACGACCATCGGAGTATCGGAAATCGTAGGACACGGTATTCATATAGGAACGCAATAGGGGACTTTGGTAAGCTATGCGTGCGGCAATAGCCATGTCGCGCGCAGTCGAGTATTGGCCTGGCTCGGTCAGACCGCTGGGATTAGTAAAGTGGGAATTTTTCATGCCAAGTTGTTGACACTTGCGATTCATCAATTTGGCAAAACCTTCGACACTGCCACCGACATCGCGTGCCAGAGCGCGGCTCACATCGTTCGCGCTTTTGACCATGAGGACCTTGAGTAATTCGCGGCGGGTGTATTTCTCGCCCGGCTTTAAGTAGAGTTTAGTGGGCTCGCAGGCACCGTCATAGCTGGAGATCGTAACGGTCTTATCGAGATTGCCGGCATCGAGGATACACAATGCAGTGATGATTTTTTGAGTGGATGCGACAGCTCGCCTTTGATCGGCGTTTTTCGCATAGAGGTTACGATTCGTAGCCAGATCAACCACCATGACGCTTTCGGCGGCAACAGGCGGGGGAGGCGTGCGTGGGGTCATGGCCGTTCGGGCTGCATCTGGCTGGAAGGCTCGACCACGCAGTGGAGGTTGTGGATTGCCTCCGCACGAACTAAACATCATGGAGACCGATAAACTCAGAATAAGAAAATATGAGATTCGGTAGAGGCATTGCATGAGGTGAAGATGCGTGAGGAGCGGTTTTTGGTCAATCTTGATTGACTGCGGCTGGGGCTTTGGATGCTTCGTATTGGTTTTGGTACCAAGTCGAATGAATGAAATCTCCAATAAATACTAAAAAAGATATGAAAATTCCTTCTTGCGCTTGGTCTGGATTAACGCCTATTTTTCATTTCGTAAGCCACTAAGTTATCTACTTAGATGGTAGATCATTTTTCAGTGATGATATTTTCGAAACGCCACCTTGCTTCAACTAACGCCACTTCCATTTGTTGCGGTGTTATGGTCAACTTTTCATGACTCGCCGTTTCAGCCATTCACTTGAACTTTCTTCGTCCCGCTTAGCCGCGGTGCATATGCACAGTTGCATGTCGGAACGTCGCATCAACACACTTGGAGGACAAAGCCATATCTAAGCCACAAAATAATAGCAACAGGGGTCGTTTCCGTGACATGACGCGGGTTAATGATCGGATCCGCGCACCTAAAGTCAGAGTCGTCAATGCAAATGGCGAGCAACTTGGCGTGATGTCGTCACGTGAAGCCTTAGCTAAAGCTCAAGCCGCTGGCTTGGATTTGGTCGAAATTGCAGGGCAGGCAGATCCGCCGGTGTGCAAGATCATCGACTACGGGAAATACAAATATACCCAAGCCAAGCTCAAGAAGGGCAAGTCAAAGTCTGCGACCAAAATGAAGGAAGTGAAATTCCGTGTCGGCACCGGCGAGCACGATTACAATATCAAGCTTGGACGGGCAGAGACTTTCTTGGATACCAATCACAAAGTGCGATTCGTTTTGCAATTCAAAGGACGTGAAAACGCTCATAAAGAACTTGGATTTGTGGTTTTCAAAAGGATTATTGAAGATTTAAAGACGATGGCGGCTGTCGATCAATCGCCTCGCTTGGGTGGTAGATCCGTTGCCATGATTTTATCGCCACTTCCAGCCCATCAGCGAAAGCGTCATTTTCATTTGTTCCATGGTGAACTGATTGAAGAAGACGACCACGATGAAGAGGATGAGGAATTCGTCGACCGTGAGGATGATGTTGAAATTTCCCTCAACGAGGCACCAAGCGAAGAAAAAGCGCATCTACCTAAAGATTCATGATTGGAGATCTCGCCGGATTGTTGGCAGCTTTGAAATCGGGCGGAGATCCTTGGTTGCTGTTGTTTGATATCGACGGAACTTTGGTTGATACCGGTGGCAAGGGTATGTCTGCGCTCAAAAAAACGGCGATTGAAGTCTTCGGTAGCGATAGTCCACCCTTGGATTTGGCTGGTGCCACAGATTTGGGCATTCTGGCAAATCTTTATGTGCATTTTGAAATCGAGCCGACTGAGGAGTTGACCCATCGATTTTTCGATATCTACCACCGACATCTCGAGGAGACTTTGGAGTCCTATCCGTCTGAGGGAGAAGTTCTCGATGGCGTATTTGATTTGCTGGAAAATTTGGTAAATCATCAACATGCCCGTCTCGGTTTGCTCACTGGAAATACAGAGTTAGGTGCAGAGATCAAACTCCGCCACTACGGCCTGCATCAAAATTTTAGTTTTGGTGCTTATGGTTCAGATCGTGCAGATCGCAATCTTCTCGGGCATATCGCTCTCGAACGTGCGTCAGAAGTAACTGGAAACTCATTTACGCCAGATCGGATACTCATCATTGGCGACACGCCCAAAGACATCGATTGTGCTCATGCGATAGGTGCAAGATGCCTGGCTGTGGCGACAGGTCATTTCAGTGCTCAGGAGCTTCAGCAAGCCGGTGCTGATTGGGTTATTGGATCACTGCGCGAGTTGATACAGTAGCATGATATTGTCGTTTTCAGTCGATCGGCTCATCTTATTCTCCATTCAATAGTTTTGTATGATCAGCTAGATGACCTCCGGTTTGGGCGGCACCTCCACCAACAAATGGACACGATTGCTCATCAAGCAATACGACAAAACCTGGCATCCACTGAAATTCTCATACATCCGTATGAACATCCGGAACTTTTCCTTCTCCTCCATGCCAAAAGCATACCGCCGCTCCACGACCCGCGAAATACAATGGTAAATCGAAGGCTTCTCAAAAGAATCCTTCCAAGGCGATATCCAACGCACACGTCTCATGCGCCCCTTTTCAATCCCTGAATCCAATATGGCAAAGGGAAAACATATATAAGGACTGTCCCGAATGGCACGGGATTAAGGTCATTTTCGTTGAAAATTGTTAGACGGAAAGTCGGTTCGAGTACGGTATGAATGTGTGAAGAAACAACCTTATCTTACCGACTTTCCGCTCACCGTATTTGCCACCGCTAGGCGCCGTTTGCAAGCCACTATCCGCAAGGCATCAGCAATCATCACCCGTAGTTCGCTAAGTGGATACGCGGTTCTTTTTGAGGATATTCTTCCCTCTGATTTCCTTACTTCGATTGACCCAACCACACGGCAACGCAGCTTCGGTCATCTACCCGTCTTTTGGGCGTGGCTTGCCCAGATACTTGAAGCCAACGCCTCGTGTCAGAAGGCTGTTGGTCACATTCAGAGTTGGGCTGCGACATGCGGACTCGCGATTCCATCTTCAGATACTTCAAGCTACTGCAAGGCGCGCGGTCGAATGGATCTGAATTTCCTACAAGATATTCACCAGCGTATCTGTCGCCACCTGGGTTCACGCGTCGCGGGGCGTGACAAGTGGAAGGGACTTCATCTTAAAGCCATCGACGGTAGCTCTGTGCAATTGATGGACACGGCGAAAAACCAAGAAATTTATCCTCAGTCAACAAGTCAGAAGAAAGGTTGTGGCTTTCCTCAAATGGGCATCGTTGGCCTTCTTAACCTCGGCCACGGTGGCTGGGAACATATCGAAACTTGCCCGCAGTCACAGCACGAAACAGTTGCAGCAACAACTCTAGTGAAACACCTAGGCAAAAACGACCTGCTTCTTGGTGATCGGGCTTTCGGATCTTATCAACTCATCAGTCACTGCCTCGCACAGGGTGCACACGTTCTCATGCGTTTACATCAGGCACGCGATCGCGCCTTGGACTGGAGAAAAGGGAAGAAAATATCTCCACACGAAAGACTCGTGACTTGGAAGCGTCCTTATCAGCCACTGGGCAGCGGGTTATCTTCTGAAGAGTGGAACGCTTTACCTGCAACTCTCGAACTACGTTTGATCAAAGTCTCATATCAAAATCGCTCTGGGAATAAAGGTGAGTTAGTTCTCGTGACCACACTGCTAGATCACCAAGATTATGACGGCATCGAACTTGCTGATCTGTATGCCCGTCGATGGGATATTGAACTAAAGCTTCGCGATCTTAAGACGACTTTGGGAATGGAGTTTTTTGCGGTGAAAAGTCCGGACATGGCGCACAAAACCCTGTGGATGAGTTTAATCGCCTTCAACCTCATCCGTGCTCTGATGCAACGTGCCGCATCGGAGGCTCAGCTTCCGGTCTGGCATATCAGTTTTAAAGGTGTTGTGGATTTGGTCTGCGCTAGTCACGAGAGCTTCCGAGAACACGCAGGCAAACCGATAAAGAGGAGGCAGGCGATGAAGCAACTCATTGAGTTGTGTGCATCAAAACTTATCGACATCCGCCCATTTAGAAGCGAACCAAGAGCTGTGAAACGAAGGCCTAAAAACCATCCGCTTCTCAATGCTCCACGTCATGCATACATCGAGGTTTGCCACCGCTCACGCTATCGTTTAAATGCTTAATCCCGTGCCATTCAGGACTGTCCCTTTATAAGGAGATCATTTATAAGTGTTGTGTAGCTTTTGAAATATGAAATCTATTAGATCGACGGTTTGTTTACCGACATGTGATTGAGCAATTTTTGGTTGAACTCATCTGCCATGTTGTAGCCGAGGCGGCGAAGTTGTTGGTCGAGAGCGGCAATGGCGACCATGCGGGCGGTGTCGCGGCCGGGTCCGACCGGGACTTCGACGTGAGCCACTTGCTGTCCGAGCAGTTCGTAGGAGCGGGATTCCAAGCCGATGCGATCAACTTCGTTGAGATCGGATGCAGGTTTGAGGGTGACAACGAGATCAAGGCGTTTGTCTGGGCGGATGGAGGCAAGGCCATAGAGGTTGGCGACGTTGATGATGCCGATGCCACGGATTTCCATATAGCCGCGTGAAAGGTCAGGAGAAGTTGCGATGAGTTCACCACCCACGTGTTTGATACGCACCATGTCGTCTGCGACTAATGAACCTCCGCGCTCGAGGAGACCGATGGCGGTTTCGGATTTGCCAGAGCCGCTTTTCCCGACAATGAGAACCCCGATGCCGCGCATATCGACCATGCAGCCGTGCATGGTGACGCTTGGCGCAAATTCATGCTCAAGGCTGATAGTTGCGGCATTGAGAAACTTCATGGTGATTTGCGAAGTGCCGAATACGGGAATGGAATGTTCTTTCGCCACGGCCATGAGCTCCGGACCGAGTATGGCTCCTCGGGAGACAATCATGCAGGGAATGTCGCGTTCGCACATGCGGCGGAAGCGATCGACCCGCATTTCTTCGGGTAATTTTCTGAGGTAAGCCATTTCGAGGTTGCCGAGGACCTGCACCCTTTTCTTGGCAAAATAGGAAAAGAATCCAGCGAGCGCTAGACCAGGTCGATTTACAGCAGGCTCGCTGATGATCCGGTCAAAACCTACACGTTCGCCGAGTAGAGTCAGCTTGAGACTTTCCGAATAGGAGCTAAAGAATTTCTCAACGGTGATCGAGGCAACGGTTTTTACTCGAGGTGACATAAGCTAGTCCTATCAAGTGAAGTTGCCGATATCACGATGAAAATCTATATTTCTGAAGCGGTAGCGGCTGTGGGTAATATAGCCATGGCTTCTTCGATCCTCGGATTGATCTTGTGTTCAACCGTTTCGACTGCGACTCGGATGGCATTTTGCACGGCGATTCCCGTTGAGGAGCCATGGGCGATGATGACCACGCCATTGACGCCCAAGAGGGGGCTACCGCCGTAGGTTTCGTAGCTGCTTTTTTCTTTCAGAGCTTTGAAAGCCCCTTGAGCGAGTATAGCTCCAGCCATGCGTAGAGGGGTTTCCTTGATTTCGGTTTTCAGCCATTTTGAAACGGCTTTTGCAGTGGCCTCGACACTTTTCAAGACGATATTTCCGACGAAACCATCGCAGAGCACGATGTCGAGTTGGGTCTCGAAGAGATCGTGTCCTTCAACATTTCCGATAAAATGGATGCCGGGTGTTTCTTTGAGTCGTTTGAAGGTCTCTTTGGTGAAAGTAGTTCCTTTTTCGTCTTCCTCGCCGTTGGACATGAGTCCGACTTTGGGTTGTTCAACCCCGAGCACGTATTTGGCGTAGGCCGAGCCCATGATGGCATAAGCAACGAGGTGCTCGGGCTTGGCTTCAGGGTTGGCGCCTGCATCGAGGATGTTACAGATTCCGTGTTCGTTGGGAAGGGGAGAGGCGATACCAGCACGATCCACGCCTTTTAGGCAGCGGAGCTTCAAAGTGGCTGCGGCAACGGCTGCGCCGGTATTGCCTGCAGATACGAAGGCATCTGCGATGCCGTCTTTGACGAGATCCATCGCAATACTGATGGAGGAAAGTTTTTTGCGTCGCACAGATTTGGCGCCTGGCTCGGCCATGCCGATGACCTCGGGCGCATGGACGATACTGACGCGAGGGTCGTTGAGATCGAGTTGATGTTTGGCTGCCTCTGATTTGAGAATTCCCTCATCTCCCACGAGATAGAGGTGGCTGAGTTTTTTATAGCTCTTTAGGGCCTGGATGGCACCAACGATATTGATTTGCGGGGCGTAATCGCCACCCATGGCATCGAGTGCTACCTTCATGTGTGAACCTTTTTTAGCGGAGAATTTGGCTTATGGAAGTACGAAGAAAAAACCCTCGCCGGAGATCCAGCGTGGGTTTGTCGCGACTGTGCGGGTTTCAAATCAGAAACTCTCAACTTCAATCACTTTACGACCGCGATAGGTGCCGCAGGAAGGGCAAGCGATATGTGAAGGAATCGTTGCTCCGCAGTCGGAGCATGCGCTGAAGATAGGAGCTTTCCAGCGATTTGCGCCGCGACGCATTTTCTGGCGGCTTTTTGATTGACGGCGTTTTGGTACGGCCATGGTGGTAGTAAGTTAAGGTTGATCGTTGAGACCCGTTAGGTCGTTGAGAGCGGACCATGGGTCGCTACCCTCGTTGCGGGGCGCAGGTGATAAATCATTATCTAAGGATTTGTCCACTGCTAAATATCGCGAATCTATTTCGCAGGGTTCCGGAACGTCTCCTTCGTCGCAGCGGGGATCCGTGGGAAATTCCAAAAGAATCTCTTCTCTTAGGGCTTCTGCGACGTCCACTTGGCCGGAATGTCCGGTTTCTAAGGCAATTGCGGCGGATGGAAGGCTTATGGTTTGGATGAACTTTTTGAGGGTTACGACGCAAGTGAACTCAAAAGGGGCCGAAATGGAGCCGGTGAGGAGGAGCTCGGATTCGAATTTTTGGGCCCACAGGTCGTAAGTCAGAGGGCCGGTGGCGCGTGCATCGCCTTCAGGAAGGTCAAATATTGCGGCATCGAGCTCGCCGGAAAGCTCCATACCCTCCTCGGGGAGGGTTGAGAAATCGATGATGAGAGAGGTTTTCATGGGCTGTAGCTAAATTTCGAAATTGCCTGAGAGCTATGAGAATAAACTTCGTGATTCGGTTCGTTCGCCATCGCTGAGAGGTCATTCAAAGTTCAAATTTCATGTGAGATAAAGTCACTCGGCTCGTGACAGGGTGTTGAGTCCGCGCTGGATAAGTGCAGAATCGACCATGTTGGAGATGGCTTCATCGAGATGAACGGTGAAATCTTCATCCAGAAACTCAATCGAGTGGAGGTTGTCTTTACTTGGTTTTTTGAAAGCCTCGGTGAGTGATTTCATGTCTTTGATCTCCACGCCGTTGACTTTTTTGACGATGAGGTTGCGAAGGGATTCGTAGCCGACGGTGGCGGGGGTGGGGATGGATCCGCTCAGGAAAATGATACGATCGTATGCATCCTCGTATTTATCGGGATTCTCGTAAGCATCGAGCAGGTTCAGAGGGGCGCGACTGGTCCATTCTTTGCCATAAGCCTCCAACAAGGGGCGGGTGAGTTCCTGAAAGATCAGGCCTCCCTTGACGAGAAAGTTGGGAGCACGGTCAAATTGATATTGGGGAACCAGAACATCTTGCGGGTCCTCTCGGGTGAGTGTGGCGGTGATTTCCTGTGTTTCTCCATTTCTCAGGATGGAAAGCTTGATGGTATCGCCAGCGGACTTTTCACCTTTGACGAGGTTTCCCCAGAATACCGATCCATAGTTCGGATGCTGGTAGTAGCCAAGACGATCGATGGGAAATCCATCCGCAGCAAGTAACACATCTCCTTTTTTTACTCCTGCTTGATCGGCAGAACCACCGCGACGCACTTTGCTGATAAAGATACCACCCTGCTCCGGAGCGAGTTTGAGAAAGTTTCTAAAAATCGGATCTTTTGTCCCGGCGATGGAAACGCCGAGAGAAGGGAAGCCCGCGTAATCGCCATCGGCAGCATCTTCCAGAAAATGTTCGACGACGTCTATGGAAAGCACGTTTGAAATTTGGTCTTCGTTGTCATAGCTCATCAGAATGCCGGCGAGCTTGCCGTCGTGAATGACAGGCAGGGAGAAGCTGCTTGCCGCGCTTTGCATAGAGGCTTTGACCAAGTAACTGAGGAAGGACTGTCCTGTTAGGAAACTTGCTCCGACCTCGACGGATTGAAGTTTGCCATCTGTCATCAACGGAGTTCCATTGTCCTCGACTTGCAGGATGTGAAGATTATCACCTATGGTTGGGGGGTGAGCCATGAGGATGGGAGATGTGCCGGCGAAGAAGGCTTCGGATTCCCCTTCGTTCTTTACAGATAGAAGGGCTAGGTTGGCCTCATAATCGACCGCGATGGTTTTGGCTTCGATAGTCCTCGAGCTGTCGATGAGTTCGAATTCAAGATAGGTGGCATTTGCAACCATTTCAGCACTGGTCAAAACTTGACCGGGTTTCACAATCACTCCAAGGGATCGCAGGCTGCTGGGGGGATTTTTTTCCCATGGCTGGGCAGGGCTCCATGATTGGCTGGAGGAATTCACACGTACGGTGGAGAGAACGAGTTCGCTGTTCAGGGTAGGCGTCGATTCTGACGAGTCACTGGATCTTTCTGCGGGCTTGCAGCTGCAGAGAACGAACCCAAACAGGATGACTAAAATTGGTTTCATGGAAAACGATGGAATTTATTTAAGATCCAGCACGTCCTGCATGTCATAGAGTCCAGCGGGTTTGTCTTGCAGCCAAAGTGCGGCGCGAACAGCCCCAGAAGCAAAGGTCATGCGGGATGATGCCTTGTGAGTGAGCTCCACGCGTTCACCATCGGCGGCAAACATCACTGTGTGATCTCCGACCACATCTCCACCGCGCAGGGTGTGCATGCCGATTTCGCGTGCCTTGCGAGGTCCGATGTTTCCGAAGCGGCCGTGAGCAATATCGTCTTGGTAGGAAGTGCCGGTTTCTTCGTTGAGAATTTCCAAGAGTCGCCGCGCGGTCCCGGATGGTGCATCGATTTTATGTCGGTGATGCATTTCCGTGACTTCGATATCGAAGGTGTCTTGTTTCAAAATGCGTGCGGCCTGGCTGGTGAGCCAGAACAGAGTGTTGACGCCGACAGAGAAGTTTGGGGCGTGAACAATGGGAATGACCTTTGCTGCGGCGTGGATGGTCGCAAGTTCGGCATCAGTGTGGCCGGTCGTTCCCATGACCAAGGCGACTTGATGGCGCACTGCGGTTTCGACCAGGGTTGTGGAAAACGAGTGCACCGTGAAATCAATGATACACTTCGCGGCTTTTACGGCGGTATCCAGATCTTCACCAGCATCGTGAGTTGCGGCAATGACGGTTCCGGGATTGGCTATGGTGGCTTCGGCGACGGCCAGACCCATTCGTCCGGACTTTCCTGTGATGAGAATCGGTAGCATGTGCGGGGATGATGGTCGTGGTTTGGGAAAATGGAAATGAAATTTGCAGCTATTGCCTTGCCTTAAGGGCTGGGATGATGAACCAGAGAGTATGTTCAGAAGTTTGATCTGGTTATTGGTATTTGGGGTTTCTGTTTATGGAGCGAAGCCGAATATACTTTTGATCTGCGTGGATGATTTGAGGCCGGAGCTGAAATCGTTTGGGGTCGGACATATTCATTCCCCCGCAATCGATTCGCTGGTGGCGAGCGGGCGGGGGTTTAAACGGCATTATGTCCAAGCACCAACCTGTGGGGCTTCGCGGTATTCGCTTTTGACGGGAAAATACGGATTATCTGCAAAACTCAGAAGCAACGATGCCCTAATGTCGGTCTCTGCTCAGTCGGAAACAGCACCGTTTTCCATGCCAAAACAATTTCGGACACAGGGATATAGAACCGTGGCGGTAGGGAAAATTTCGCACTATCCGGGCGGATTGGGTGGCAAGGATTGGGCGGAGCCAGAAAAAGTCGAGATGCCGGGTTCCTGGGATTTGAATTTGATGCCGACCGGGCCGTGGAAAACCCCGCAGAAAGCGATGCATGGTTTGGCGGACGGAGTCCCGCGGGTATCCGGAGCGTGTCCGGTCAACGAGCACAAAGAAGGAGATGATTTCCGTTATCACGATGCATGGATTACCCGCGATGCGGTGGCGCAACTGAGTGAGTTGGCAGGTAAAAAAGATCCGTTTTTTTTGGCAGTGGGTTTGATCAAGCCTCACCTTCCTTTTGCGTGCCCGAAATCTTATTTGGATATTTATAAGGACGTAAAACTTCCACCTATCCCACATCCTGATAAGCCCGTTGGTCTCAGCACTTGGCACGCAAGCGGTGAATTTTTCGGAAACTACGTCAGCGGTGATCCGCGCACCGATCCCGCATGCGCGGATGAAATGAGAAAATCTTACGCCGCCTGCGTGTCGTATGCTGATGCGCAAGTGGCGAAATTGTTAGGAAAACTCGATGAATTGAAACTCACGGAAAAGACCATCGTGGTGCTATGGGGTGATCACGGTTGGCATCTCGGTGAACACGGGGTGTGGGGAAAACACACCCTTTTTGAGGAATCTCTGCGTTCGCCTTTGGTAATCCGTTATCCAGGAATGGAAAAATCTGGGATGATGAGCGATGCGGTGGTGGAGACAGCCGATATTTACCCGACCCTATGTGAGCTTGCGGGAATTCCTGTTCCAGAAGGTCTTTCGGGAAAATCTCTCAAACCCCAGCTTTCTGATCCCGATGCAGCGGGCGATATCGCGATGGCGTTTTCACCCCAAGCGGAAACCATCCGCACCGCACAATACCGTTTGATTCGTCATTCAAAGAAAGACGCCGAGCCAACATACGAGCTTTACGATCACATAGCTCCAGAAGGTGAGACGAAAAATCTAGCAGAGGCGATGCCGGAAGTCGTCAAAGAGTTAAGTGGATTGATGGAGGAGAGGATGAAGTGAATGATTGTGGTCGGGTGCCATCGCCGAGGGCACCGCGCGAAGTGAGGAGAATAAAATCCGTATTTGATTCATGCATAGTCCCTTCGCCACGCGCGGTGCTCTACGGCGAGAGCGCCCTACCAATACAATGACCTACCGCCTCTGGCATTTCCCACACCAATACGTCGCCCTCTGTCCCAGAACTTTATGTGAAATGGGCGTCTTGCACACGCGGCAGGGTTCGCCTTTGCGATCGTAAACAAACAAGCGTTGTTTGAAATAACCCGGCTCGCCATCGGATTTGAGGAAGTCACGAAGCGTAGTACCGCCTTGGGTGATTGATTCGGTTAGCACCTCACGAATCGCACTTACGAGCTTTTGGGCACGGGGCTTGGTGAGTTTTTTAGACTCAAGCAGCGGATCAATGCCGCTTCGGAACAAACTTTCGGATGCATAAATGTTTCCGACGCCGACGACGATTTTCGCATCCATGATCGCAACTTTGACCGGGATCGATTTATTCCGAAGCGCCGCATACAAATGAGCTGCGGTAAAATCGGATTCAAGCGGCTCAGGGCCCAGATTAGTGAGAAGCGAATGCGTTGGGATCTCAGACTCTGCTATCCGCATAAACGAGCCGAACCTTCTTGGATCGTGGTAGCGCAGCTGTAAGTGGTTTTCCACTGTGATTCCGATGTGATCATGTTTTTTCCAAACTTCTCCGGGATGGATCATGCGGAGGCTTCCTGACATGCCAAGGTGGATCAAAATCACATCTTGGGTATCGGTTTCCAATAAGAGGTATTTGGATCTTCTTTTGACTGAAACAAAAGTTGTGCCTTCAAGTTCGGTGAGATTTTGAGAGACCGGCCAGCGCAAATCACGGCGTCGAATAATGATTTCACGGATTTGATGGCCGACGAGGTGCGGAGAAATGCCCAAGCGCGTGGTTTCGACTTCAGGTAGCTCCGGCATCTTCGCAAAAAACTTAAAGCAACTCTTTGGTAAATCTGACAACTACCTGATAGCGGCCGTCCATTTTAGCGCTGCCTAGTAAAATAGTGCCGCCTTGATCCAGTCTCCATGAATGACTTGCAAGCATTTGATCGTCCTGAAGGTCGCTTGCCTTGGGCATTTTTGTGAAACGCTTGGGTTTGCCGTAGATGGAAATCAATATCTTCTCAAACTCTTGCCAACTTTTTTCAAGATCCGACGAATAATCCCCGATGTTCCTGTCCTCGGTTTGCAGCGTGCATTCAATAAGATTGCCTTCCGGGCTCCAATTGAAGGTTAGTGAGCACGTGAGCCCCCCGATTTTGTCACGGGTGACGAAAACGTTATTTAATCCAGTCCGGCCAATGAACGTTGGTTCCACGGTTGCCGTGACGAGTTTGCTTTCATAGAGCTTTTTGGTGACCGTATCACGATTGTCACCAAAAACGACGGTATCAAAAATCGCATCCTCATCGATCTTTTTGATATGGGTATTAGCGACTTTACTATTTTCAGCGGGATGGTTTTGTTGGATCCAGGCTTGATCATCGATATGGAGCTTATTCATCTCCATGGTAATGATTTTTAGGTTTCTAAGGCGCATCGTGACACGATCATCCTTGTTGCCAAGATACTCCGCCTCGAAAGTTTTGGTTTTATCCGTATTGGACCAGATTCGGAATTCCAGAGCACCTGCCAGCGAGGAGATGATCAGGGAGAAGGAAATGACAAATCGAAGCATTGTATCGTTGACGAATCTTGGGATTGATATCGAATTCGATGCAAGATAGAAAATGCTCCACAAACCCCAATACGAGCCATTGTTTTTGTTTTCATACAATCCATTGAACCTACAAAATCTTGTTCTTGTTTTGTGTTTTTTTCTCGTGGATTTCGGATTTGCCCAAAATTCCGATCAAGGATCAAAAGGGCCACGTATTGTGATCCCGACACATAATAGCCCGAAGAATCAATCTCGCATGGTGCCATCCGCAGCGACGACTCAATATCCTTGGAAAAAACACGTGACCGCGACGATTTTTTGGTGCGGAGAGCAGCCGACGGATCGAAATCCGACTCCGAATTGCAAATCTTCCTGGGATATCAAGTGGATGGAAAATTTTGGAGGTTACGATGATCCGGATCCTCAGAGGCGTGTTGCGAATCATGCCACAGGTGAGTTTCGGCCCAAGGATTTCATTCCGAATATGAACCCTTTCTATATTGCACTGCCTTACAATGATCTTGTTTCCTGGTCTGCCCACAAGCCTGAGGCCCCCAAGGTTGTGCCGTGGTTTTCGCGAACCAACCCGCAGGCGGGTAAATCGGTTTTGAAGGGACGTTGGATACAAATTTTCGCAAACAAGCGCAGCTGCTTTGCCCAGTGGGAAGATTGCGGGCCATGGGTGACGGATGACTGGGCGTATGTGTTTGGAAAGAAGTCACCTAAGGCAACAGAGAACGGCGCTGCAGGAATTGATGTTTCCCCGTCGATTCGTGATTATCTAGCCATCAAATCGGGAACAAAGGTTCATTGGCGTTTTGTTGAGGCATGCCAAGTGCCTGACGGACCTTGGAAGAAATATGGCAAGCCAATGGCAAATACAGGATCAAACGCTCCGGTTGCCAAGGCTGAGGACTCCGGAGCCGCTCAGAGAGAATATGAGGCGTATATTGAGGAATTGCGTGAGCGAGTCTCGAGGAGACAGCAGTAGGGGCGTTGGGTGATTTGCAAAGCTAACCTTGCTGTGGGAGCAAACAGTCTAACTTTAGTAATGACGGATTGGTATTCCTCGCTTCGCAGCGGCGGTTTTGTCAAAACCGCCCTTCCATGATGCTATTCCAAATTAAGAAACGGCAATGCTTTGTGAGCATTAGCGAATTTACACACCGAAACGGAGCCCTGGCTGCGTGGACAGAGCAAAGCGGAGCCAATTAAAGCAGGTCGTAGCTTCGGCCGCCGACACCTTCGAACCAGCGGACGTAGGCTTGGTTGACCATGGAGTATCCGCCGGGAGTGGGGTAGTTGCCGGTGAAATACCAGTCGCCACAAGGACCTTTGATGGAGGCACGAAGGTTTTCGATGGTCTGATAGATGACTTCGACCTCGCCATGCCAGTCGATGTCCTCAGGATAAACCATGCGGCTGATTTCCTCGGAGATTTCCTCGGCAGTGAAGGCCTCGTAAACGCCTTGCACGCGGTTGACGCGTTCTGCTGGAGCTTTTTTGAGCTCTTTTTTGCATTGCTCGTAAATATCATCGAGCAGGTGTTGACGCCCCGCGCGGCGGTGTAGGGCGACGGCGGCGTTGAAAGCGATAAACTTGCCGAGTTCCGACATGTCGATGCCGTAGCAATCCGGATAGCGGATTTGTGGTGCGGTCGAACAAATGACGATTTTTGATGGTTCCGTGCGAGCGAGAATTTTGAGAATAGATTTTTTCAGGGTTGTGCCGCGGACGATGGAGTCATCGATAACGACCAGATTGTCTCCGGCCCTCACAGCACCATATGTGATGTCGTAGACATGCGAGACGAGTTGATCGCGACCCTTTTCCTGAGAAATAAAAGTGCGCATCTTGATGTCCTTGTGAGCGATTTTTTCGCCGCGCGGCCAGTTGCGCATGATGAGCTCATCCACTTTTTCCGGGGTGAGTGTGCCCTTTTCGACCGATTCGATGATTTCCATCCGGACTTGTTGGCGGCGATACAATCGAAGGCCATCCATCATGCCGTGGTATGCGGTTTCTGCAGTGTTAGGAATGAAAGAGAAGACGGTTTTGTCAAAAGACTCGCCGATCGATCGCATCACCTGATCCACCAGAGCGGAGCCCATGGCTTTGCGCTCGCGATAAATTTGCGGGTCATTGCCACGGGAGAAATAGATTTTTTCGAACGAGCAAGGTGTGAATTTCTGTGGCGTGTGAAATTGGACATCGGAGATCGAGCCATCGGCCTTGATCGTGATGACCGAGCCGGGGTCGATGGCTTTGACCTGATCGGCGCTGGCTTCGAACACGGTCATCAACGGCACGCGCTCGGAAGCGAAGGCGATGACTTCATCGGTGATAAGCATGTGACACGGACGGATGCCGCGTGGATCGCGCATGACGAACATATCGCCGTTTCCGATCGCACCGCAAATGGCGTAGCCGCCGTCCCATGGTTCGGCGGACTGGGCAATCAGATCAGGCACATCGAGAGCGGCTGAAATATGTTCCGGGATTTCCGCGCCGGGCATGCCCTGGTCGCGGAGTTTGTGATAGAGATTGGTATGTGCCTCGTCGAGGTGGTAGCCGATTTCTTCCAGGACTGTCTGGGTATCGGTTCCGAAAACCGGATGCTGACCGCGCTCGATGAGGGTTTTGTTCAACTCCATCGCATTGGTCATGTTGAAATTGCCCATGACCATGAGTGTGCGAGTGGGCCAGTTGCTGCGGCGCAGGTAAGGATGGCATGAGCCTTCGTCGAATTCACCGCTCGTGCCGTAACGAAGGTGTCCCATCAGGATTTCACCGCCGAAATCGAAATGAGTTTTGACGCTCTCAGGGTCACTCTTGTCGAGCATGCCCTTGCGATCCATTTTGAAAAATGACTTCACTTCCTTGCGGAAAATTTGGGCGAGCGCATCGCTTTCAATTCCGCGGCGGCGGTGGACGTAAGGTTTGCCCATGGGCATATTGAGCTTCACACAGCCGATGCCGGTGCCGTCTTGGCCGCGGTTGTGCTGCTTTTCCATCAGGAGGAAAAGCTTGTTCATGCCCCACAAACAAGTGCCGTAGCGGTCGTAGTAGTAGGCCAAGGGCTTCCGCAACCGCACGGCTGCGATCCCACATTCATGCTTCAGAAAATCGCTCATGCTTTAATTTTATGTGCTGAAAAACCGAACAGGATTTCGCTCATGGCTTTACTTTCACTCTCACGCCTTCTTGTGCAACCATATTCCCGAGAACATGTCCTCCCGGACCGGCTTTGAGTGCTTGTCCGACTTGATCCTCGCTGACAATGGCGACCCAGCCTATGCCCATGTTGAAGGTGTGGAAACGATCTTCTGCATCGACCTGAGCGAGAAGTTTTTCGATTCCCGGAAGATCCCATTGCGGGATTTCAAGATCCGCGCCCATGCCGACGAAAAGACGCTCGAGGTTTTCAGGGAGGCCGCCGCCGGTGATGTGCGACATGGCTTTGGGTTTCACCCCGGATTTTTTGAAGTCGTTGACTACATCGTCATAAAGGCGTGTTGGCTGGAGCCATGCGGTGAGTTCCTCATCGGTGACCGTGCCGGGTGTCATTTCGGCAAGCGCGCGGCGGACGAGCGACCAACCGTTGGCGTGGATGCTGTTGGATTTGTAACCGATCAGGACATCGCCAATGGCGACTGTGGTGGGATCGATGAGGTTTTCCTTCTCGGCGCAGCCGATGCAAAAGCCGGAAAGTTCGATTACATCAACGGGCACGATACCAGGCATTTCCGCGGTTTCTCCACCGGCTAGGATGCAGTTGCAGGCTTCGAGGTAATCCGCCATGCCGCTAATCACCCGTGTGATTTTTTCTTCATCGAGTGCGGCGATGCCGATGTAGTCGAGGAAGAGGAGGGGATCGCCGCCGGTGGTGAGGATGTCGTTGACAGACATCGCGACGAGATCCTTGCCTGCGATTTCGAGAAGATTTTTTTCGAGGAGGATTTCCAGTTTGGTTCCGACTCCATCACAGCCGGTGACGATGACCGGATGTTTGTAATCGGAAAGATCGTAACAAGCGGCGAAAAGACCGAATGCACCGAGTAATTTCCGCTGTTGTTGGGTGCGTTTGACGTGAGTTTTAATGTCACCGACGAGTGCCGCGGCTTTACGCGTATCGACTCCTGCTTGCTGGTATGTGAGCTTTCCTGCCATGGCTGTGAAGCGGTTTTAGGTGGGTGGGGCGCAGTGGTCACGCAGAAAAGATTTTTTGCTGCATTCTCTTTTGAAATCAGGGGTTTTGGATATACGGAGCCAAGATAGGTGCAAGCGTTTGGCGGATTTTCTCTGGCCAATCGGGTTCGGGCGTCAGAATCGCCATGGCAAGCGAGTGGTGCTCGGGCCAAGTTGCTTCCATCGGAATTTTCGGGACAATGCTTGAGATAATGGCTTTTGCGAGTGATGCATTCGCATGCAGGTTGGCGATCACGGATGCGACGTCGACAGCGGCTTCGTCGGCTTTCCAGGCGTCGTAATCCGTTACGAGGCACATCGTTGCGAGAGCGATTTCGGCCTCACGGCAGAGCCGGGCTTCGGGGGCATTGGTCATGCCGATCAGATCGAAACCCATGTTGCGGTGCATGTTGGATTCCGCACGAGTGGAGAAAGCGGGGCCGTTCATCGAAACGTAGGTTCCGCTGTTGTGTAGGCGAGCGGTGTGATGGGATGCTGCTTCGATAAGAAGCTTGCGCATGGAGTGGCTGTAAGGATCTCCGAAAGAAACGTGGGCCGCGATGCCGTTTCCAAAAAATGAAAACTCGCGCGAACGGCCTGTGCGATCCACGAGTTGGTCAGGGACGACGACATCGCGGGGTTTCATGTTTTCACGAAGGGAGCCCACGGCGGTAACGGAGACGATCCAGCGCACATTCAGTGAACGCAGTGCCCAGATGTTTGCGCGGTGATTGATTTCATGAGCTGGCACGCGATGGCCTCGACCATGACGGGGGAGAAAGAACACGCTCCGACCAGCGAGCTTTCCTTCCATGATTTCATCAGAGGGAGAACCAAAGGGAGTTTCAATGGCATGGGTGCGAACGACTTCCAGGGATTCGATTTCGTAGAGGCCGGAGCCGCCGATGATGGCGAGAGAGGGTGCTTGCATGGTGAGATGATGTGAAATGACGATGGGGCTTGAGGGGGATATGATCCATGTGAAAATTCTGCGACTTGAAATTCGGTTTTGCGGAAAAACAAAAAAGCGCGGTGCGGTTGGCATCTCGCAGATTTCTGTCTTGGAAAGAATACGAATCGCGATTCAGTATCTTTTTGTAATGGATGAATACGATCGCCGTGAGTTTCTCAGTCTGAGCCTGCCATCTTTCCTTGGGGTATTGACGGCATTGCCCTCGCTTTGTGCGTTTGCGACGCGCGCGAATGCGGCGGAGGGGCGGCTTCCAGAAGATGGCGCCATGCACTGGGAGGCGTTTCTTGAAGCGGTGAGCAAAGAGGCTGGAAAACAACATCTGGATGCATGGAATCAGGATTCATATGTGCAAGCTATTTCCCGACTCGCTGGGCGATTGCATCTTGAGGACCCCGTGCTGCTTGACGCGCTTGCTCAGATCCAAACGCGTCTTGTTAACGGAAAGGTGGATTTCAAATACCTTGAGCAACGCGTCGATTTCTCTCTTTGTCTCGTTCAGTTTGACGAAGGTGAGATCATTCGTCCGCATGATCATCCTGGAATGACAGGAATGATTCTTTGTGCCTCCGGTGAAATTGAGACATCGAATTATGATCTAACTGAAATACCCGACATGCAGGTGAGTGAGGGGCATCAACTGCTGAAAAAAGTTGGAACGTCGGTTCTTAAGAAAAATGATATTTCTACCCTTACGGCAAAAGCCCGAAACATCCACACATTGAAAGCGCACAAGGTGACTCAATTGGTGGATATTTTCACCCCACCCTATGACAAGGAGCGGATCGAGCAAAGTCATTGGTATCGCCTCTCGCCGGATCCGGTTGCCGGCCGGGTGGATATTTTTGAGGCCAAGGTGGAGTGAGTCATCTCTGAACGAAATCCATCTATCCCAAAGGCTCCGCGTATCACGATCTTCGCATTGGCTCCCTCTCGCACCTTATCCGATGAAATTTTTCCTACGATTCATCAAATTCGCAGCGTTTTTGGTCTGTATTTGGCTCATCATTCCCGGTATCTTGGGAAAAGATGAAGCAGAGGGTCCTCCTGAAACCGGAGGCATCGTTGGTGCTGAAAAAGTAGAAAATACCCCTGAAGGAACCCCTAAAGCCGGTGATATTCTCACGACTTACCGCACCATTCCAGTTTACTCAAACGGTGACAATTACACCCTGAGTTACGGGAGGCACTTCTCCGAAAATCAATACTATTACGGCCAAAAGTGGCAGTGTGTTGAGTTTGTGAAACGATTCTATCACGACGCCTTCAATCACCAGATGCCTAGTTCTTGGGGGCATGCCAGAAGCTATTACGATCCGACCGTAATTCACGGACAATTGAACAAAGATCGAGGTATGTTTCAGTTCAAAAATGGCGGAGCCACTTGCCCACAACCCGATGATCTTCTCGTCTTCGACTTTGCTCCCTATGGTCACGTCTCGGTAATTTCCTCAGTTCGGGAAAACGAAATCGAAGTCGTTCAACAGAATATCAAAGGCAGACCCCGACAGACCTATCACCTCGAAAAAAAGGATGGTCTTTTTACCGTACTTTCAAAAAAGAAGCCCGTAGGTTGGCTACGACTCCCTGCCGCAAAATTGAGGAATCCTGTTTTCCCTGTCGACGCAAATCTTGAAATGGAGACCGCACCGGCACCTTGAGTTTTTTTAACCAAATTCCGAAGTCCGGATTTTATGCTTTCTTACTTCGCGGTAAGCAGCGAATTGACTCGAGCGTGGCGGATGAGGAATTCATCAGCGAGTTTGCCGTAGGAAAGGGCGCCAATGCCTGATGGATCGTGCTCGAAAATGGTTTTACCGTGTGAAGGCGCCTCGCCGATCCGGATCGTTCTCGGGATGACTTGCTTGTAGATTTCCTCTGGGAAGTAGTTCGTGACTTCCTCGACAACCTGACGGCACAGCAGGGTGCGATTGTCATACATGGTCATAATAATACCTTCCAAGGTCAGTTCGGGATTGGCTCCTGAATTGCGAATTTCATCAAGGATGCCGACAATTTTCGCCAGACCTTCCAGGCCGAACCACTCACACTGGAGAGGGATAAGAACTTCGTCAGCAGCGGCGAGGGCTGCGGTCATCAGGACGCCAAGGGATGGCGGGGTGTCGAGGATGCAATACTCAAAAAGATCGTTTGGCTTGAGACCTTGGAGAATGCCACGCAGGCGGGTGAGGTGGTCATCGGAACGGGCGAGTTCAATTTCGATACCTGCGAGATCCATCTCGGAGGGAAGGAAGGTGAGATTCTCGCGGCCGGAATCGATGAATTGATCGCGTATGTCCGCATTGCCCAGAAGCACGGGATAGATGGATGATAAAGGCGGAGCCTCAATTCCGAGACCTGATGTGCAGTTCGCTTGGGAGTCCAGATCCATGAGCAGGACGCGCTGGCCCCGAAGAGCGAGTGCATGCGAGAGGTTCATGGCAGTGGTGGTTTTACCGACTCCTCCCTTTTGGTTTCCGATGGCGATGACTTTCACGAATCGGGAGAATGGCGGGAAACTTTAAGTTTTAAACCCTAAACTTCGATTTTCTAGAGATGGCACGAGAAATGTTTTAAGCGGACGTTTGGTAGCGACGGCGCTTTTATCGGTTTGGGTATTTTAAGTCAGGGAGAAACAAGATTTAGGAGGAGAGGAGGGTAGAACTCTAAACTTCAAAGTTCACCCCTCAGTGTCCTCCGTATTCTCTCTTCCCTCCGTGGTAAATAATGTAGGAACCTTTCATACAAGCCCTATATCAAATGCTCGATTGAAATTATCCAACTCTCCACCCCAGAAAATGGTAGTTGAGAGTTTGGAGATTGAAATTTGAAATTTGAAACTTGAAGCTCCCCTCGTGAGGAAAGACCGGCTGGATGCTTTAATATTTAATCGTGGGATGTGTGATTCCCGTGAGCAGGCAAAGCGTTTGGTGTTGGCGGGTGAGGTGAGTGTGGATGGGCGGATGGTGGACAAGCCGGCGGAGAAATTTGGTGAGGATGTGGTTGTGGAAATCAAGGAAAAGCCCAAGTTTGTTGGGCGCGGGGGCCTGAAATTGGAGGGTGCGCTGGAGGCCTTTGGGATCGATGTCACGGGTTGGGTCTGCTTGGACGTCGGGGCATCGACTGGGGGATTTACGGATTGTTTGCTGCAGCGTGGGGCGGCGCGGGTGCACGCGGTTGACGTGGGCACGAACCAGCTGGTCTGGAAGCTGAGAAACGATCCTCGGGTGATTTCGAAAGAAAAATTCAACGCCAGGCATATGGGGCCGGAGGACATTGGGGAAAAAATCCGCCTCGCGGTCATGGATTTGTCGTTTATTTCTCTGACTAAAGTTCTGCCGGCGGTTTTCGGGGTCTTGGCAGAGGGAGGTGAGGTGGTTTGCCTGATTAAACCCCAGTTTGAATTGGAGAGGGAAGATATTGGCAAAGGCGGGATCGTGAGGGAAGAAGAGCTCAGGGAGCGCGCGGTGGAGAAAATCCGCAAGTTTGTGACCGAAGAGCATGGCAGAACCTGGAAAGGTATCATTCCAGCCAGTATTGCGGGAATGGATGGGAATCAGGAATATCTCGCTTGGATTGGCTGAGATTTTTTTTTTGAATAAAATTCGCTAGAATTTATCTAGTAATGGAATACCCTGTTCGGGGTTTGATCAAACCAATAACTAAAAGAAAAAAACGACTATGAAATTACTATTAACCACGTTCTGTGCAGCAATCTTTGTCACTCCTCTCGCTTTTGCTGAGAGCAAGTGTGAGAAAAAATGTGATAAGGAAGCCAAAAAAGAAGAAACCCTTGCCCATTGCGGCAAGTGTGGAAAAGGCGAGAAGCACGATGGCGAGAAAAAAGAAGAAGCCAAAAAAGAAGGTGCTTTGACTGCCGAAGCTGGTGGCAAGAAGTGCGACAAGAAGTGCGACAAAGAGGCCAAAGAAGAAACCCTCGTAGATTGCAAAAAGTGCGACAAAGATAAGAAAAAAGAGGGAGAAGCTAAAAAAGAAGGTACTTTGATTGCTGAAGCTGGTGGCAAGAAGTGCGACAAAAAGTGCGACAAAGAAGCTAAGGAAGAAACCCTCGCTTAATTGTTCGATATTGATTAATGAAAAAGCCACTGGAGTGATCCAGTGGCTTTTTTTATTGGGCAGATCTAGTTAGTCTAATTGCTTTGGACTACTGAGGTGATTCGAAGCACTTCGTGAAACGTGGAAGCCGCGAATTGACGGTTTTGAGGGAGCGCTGAGAGAAAGGGGAGGCTCCCCCTGTTTTATTTCTTAACATCCCAACGGAGGATGCGGCCCCATTTGTTCCACTCGGTGGTGACGACGTTGCCGTCTTTATCGAAGGTGACGCCGTGCGGAGAGGTGGTGATGCCTTCGCGCCAAGCTTCGGGTTTCACTCCGTTGGTATTGAATTCTTTCGGGTTGTCGTTCGGTCCGAGGACTTTGAGGACTTTTCCTTCCTTGTCGAGAATGCTCACACCGCTGGCAAGTTGAGCGACTGCGACAAGATCGCCATGGAAATCCACGGTGCAAGGATGAGGGATATTTTCAGCAAAGACGCCGATGACAGTGCCGTCGAGATTGAGGTGGATAAGTCGGTTGTTGGCGCGATCGCAGATCAGGACGCGGGCTGGCTCGTAGCGATAATCGAAAGCAAATTTGTGAGCGGTTTTGAAATTCCATGGTTCTGCTTTTCCTGCAGTGGTGCTTTTGAATTTTCCGTCTTTGTCGAAGATGAGGATACGATCCGAGGCGTAGCCATCGATCAGCCAGATGTCGCCGTTTGGTGCGCGGTCGGCATGAGTCAGGGCAAATTTTTTGCCAACGGATTCAGGGATCGCGGTCATCGGAATATCCATCAGGATTTCGCCCTCCGTGGAAAGTTTGAGGAAGGCGGACTTTTCATCTTTCAAGCAGGCGGCATAGATGACGTCTTTGCCATCTTCTTGAACCATCGTGAAACCATGGTGGTTGTTGCGGGCGTTGGGCAGGTTGCGGAGATAATTGCCTTCCGGGGAGTAGATTTGAATACCGCTTTTTTCTCCGCCCATGATCGAGACGTAGAAATTACCTTTGGAATCGACATCGATTTCACCATGTGAATCGCCGATGTGGGCAATACCTTCGGGAGTTTTTAGCCAGTCTTTTTTGTGATGGAATTCATGGGCGCTGGCAACGGTAAGGAGGGCGGCGAGGAGTAGGATTGGTTTCATGTTTCTTAGTTTGCAGTTCTTGGTTGGGGATATGGGATTGAGACTTGGTAATTAAGCGCAGCGGGGGCAGGTTCCGAAAAATTCAAGTTCATGATACAGGCCTTGATAGCCGGTTTTTTCTCGAATTTCGTTTTCGAGCTCGTGAACGGGACAAGGAGCCTGAATCGATTCGATTTTTCCGCATCCGGTGCAAATTAGGTAATCGCTGTGTGTTCCGGGTTCAAGCAGGGTGAAATAGGCAGCGCGCTCGTGGAGGCCGAGGCGCCGAATGATTCCGTGTTCGGTGAGGCGTTGCAGCAGGCGATAGACCGTGGCCTTGTCGCATAGATCAGTGAGGCGTTTCGAGCCAGTAAGCTCGGCCAAGGTCATGGGCCGCGGATTTTCCATGAGTGTCAGAAGCAATTCCTCCAATGCCTTCGTGCGACGCAGGCCGAGATCACGGCAGCGTGCGATGACTTGTTTGAGAGGTGTTTCCATGGATGCGGGATAGGATTGGGATACGGGCAGGTTGACCTGCGCTTCCTTAGAAGAGTCTTGACTGGGTATCCTCAGGTTTCAAGGGCGGAAAAGGCGCGCCTATTTTTTCATAAGCGGCAGGCATGGCGGCTCGTCCGCGCGGTGTGCGCTGAATAAAGCCCTGCATGATCAGGAAAGGCTCATGGACTTCTTCAAGCGTGGCTGCGTCTTCGCCAACGGCGACGGCTAGGGAGTTAAGCCCCACTGGTCCCCCCCCGAATTTGTAGATCATGGCTTCAAGCAAACGTTTATCCATTTCATCAAGGCCATCGGAGTCGATTTCGATCATGGCAAGTGCCGAGGCGGCGCTGGTTGGGTCGATGATTCCGCTGCCGCGCACTTGAGCGAAATCCCTTACCCAACGTAACAGGGCATTGGCAACGCGGGGAGTGCCTCGGGAACGAGATGCGATTTCAAGGGCCCCTGCCCGATGAATTTCCGTTTCAAGCAGGCCGGCGGAACGTTCGATGATATCAGCGAGTTCTTCACGGTTGTAATAATCGAGGCGGTTGATCAGGCCAAAGCGTGAGCGCAGCGGAGCGGTAAGCATGCCGGAGCGGGTGGTTGCACCAACGAGGGTGAAGCGCGGCAGATTGATTTGGATAGAGCGGGCAGAGGGACCGGAGTCGATGATGATATCGAGTCGGTAATCTTCCATGGCTGGGTAGAGGTATTCCTCGATCGCGGGATGAAGCCGATGGATTTCGTCAATAAAAAGGATATCACCTTTTTGGATATTGGTGAGGATGCCGGCGAGGTCGCCCGCTTTTTCGATCTGTGGGCCAGAAGTGGTATGCATCTGGGTTCCTGCAGCTTTGGCAACAAGGTTGGCGAGGGTGGTTTTTCCGAGGCCAGGAGGCCCCGAGAGGAGAATGTGATCAAGGACATCACCCCGTTGTTTCGCTGCTTCCAGCATGAGCAAGATGCGGTCTTTGACTTTTTCCTGGCCGATAAATTCGGAAAACGCCGGAGGGCGCAGAGAGACATCGAAGGGGGTTGGCGGGACTCCGGTGGTTTGTTGGTAGAAGTTTTCGGCCATGGACTGGGTAAGGGTGCTGAAATATTGAAAGCGCAGAGAGCTTTAGCGAATCGTTATGGAATGCAAAGCCTAATGGTTTGGGCGGAGTGAGGCAGAGCCAAAGACTCGAAGTATAAAGTGCGGAATGGGAAGTAATTTAGATTCGATGCAAAATTTTTTGGCTCGCCTTTGTGGGTGGTGTTGTCCTCATCATCAATAGTTGAAATGAAGTTGCCATGGATGATTTTCCTTTTATGCATGCGATCGGTGCGGCAAGAGACGAAGAAGGAAATATCATTTCCAACCTGAAATAAACAAAAACTTAGATGATGAAACAGCTGCGCATTTTTTTCCCTGTGGTCTGCCTGATGGGATTGGCGCTTGTTTTTTTCAACAGACCGGCAGGCGAATCAAAAAAAGCAACGGTAGAAAAGAGTGATCGAATCCGCAGTGATCAAGAGGCCGGGACAAGTCCGCCCATCGATGAAAAAATGCACATTTACCTCGTCATGGGTGAGAGTAACGCGGGTGAGATTTCAACGGATTCCGAGGAGACTGGAGACATGGATCGCTGTGTGCGGTTGAGGGAAAACAAGGAATGGGTGCCCATGGTTGACGGAAGCGATCCGGAGCATACGTTTGTTAGAAAGCTTCTGGGTAAGAATAAATCGCTCAAAATCGGCTTGGTTACAAGCAAGAGAGAGAATGCCAAGATTGATTTATGGATGGATAGGAATTTGCCTGAGACTCGTGAAATGCGACAGCTTGTGAAACACGCGATGCAGGGTGGGGAGTTCAAAGGTGTGTTGTGGTTGTATGGAAAAGAGGTGGTTGAAGGTGATTTGGATAAAATGAAATCATTCATAGGTGAGCTGCGCAGTCATATCGGTGATCCTAATCTTCCATTCATTATCGGCATGGTTCAGGGATCGGAACCGGCACAGGCTCAGTTGGCAAAAATTCCAGAGAGTATCCATTTAACGGCATTTGCCGATGCTGAAAGCGCTGAATTGCTGGGTGAGCTATACGCTGAAAAGATGGTGAAATTGCGACGGCTCTATGACAAGGTTACGCCCAAGGCGCCGACCGATCTCAATTTGATCGATCCACATGTGCATGCGATGTCGGTGACCCCGCTTGGTTTGCGAGCGGTTGCAAACTGGATGGACGAGCGAAATGTCGAGCGCTGCATCGTGAGTCCGCTCATGCACAAAGGTTCGCATCCGCAGAATGAGGAGGAATATCAGACGATGTTGGAAAATTTTCGCCCGTACAAGGGGAAAATCGACCGTATGTGCATCATCAATGCCGGAGAAGTCGGATCAGCTGAAGAAGCGATCACCATCTTAAAACGCGAGATTGGAAATGGTGCGATTGCTTTTGGAGAACATTATGGAGTAGGTCTGATGTTTGATGATCCGAAAAATCTCATGTTGTATGAAGCATGCGAGAAAGTCGGATTGCCGGTCATGTTTCATATCGATCAGAATAAAAACATGGTCGAGCAGGGCATGGAGCGGGTGGATCATGTTTTGAGAAAATACCCCAAATGCAATCTCGTGGCACATGCGTATTGGTGGCGGCAGCTGGCGAATGGAACCTGCGATCGTCAGCTACAAGAGCATCCGAATTTATATGCGGATATGTCAGGCCGAGTTGTGATTGATGTGCTCAATCGGGATCGGGCTTACGCGCGGGAGTTTTTGATACGGAATCAGGATAAAATTCTCTGGGCGACGGATGAAGGTTGGTGGTCGTTCGGTGGCAGAGACAAACAAATGAATCAGCACTATACGTTTCTGGAGGGATTGGATTTGCCTGATGAGGTAAGAAGGAAAATTTATCGAGAGAATTCGCAGAAGGTATATGGGTTGAAAAATACGAAGTAAGAATTTTCAACGCAGAGCTGCAAAGTTCGCAGAGGCAACGCAAAGCTGGGTTTGCTAGGATATTTTATGATTCAGGCTGGTTACGCATGAAGTCGGCGACTTGAGCGAAGAGGGTGTCAAGGAATGAACGTGCGAAAGGAGGTATTTGGGTTTCGTCCATGGCTTCGCCCATGAGTTTGAGCCAGCGATCACGCTCGGCGATGCCGATGCGAAATGGGACATGGCGCATGCGCAAGCGTGGGTGGCCGCGTTTTTCCATGTATGCGGTGGATGCGCCAAGGCGGAACAACATGAAATCGGCGAGGCGTTCTTCCGAGCCCTCCCAGTCATCGTCCGGATACATCGGGCCGATGAGGTCGTCGGTGCGGACGCGTCGGTAGAAAGCGGAAACCATGGCGCGGATGCCGGATTCGCCACAGGCTTTGATAACATCTTGTTCGGTGGGAGTTTGCATGTTGGTAGTAGGATATTTCGACGCAAAGCCGCAGAGGTCGAAGGGGAAACGCAAAGCAGAACGAGCGGTGCTAATCCATGTGTGAGCAAAGCGAGTTGGCTTGGATGTTATGAAGTGGAGTCAAAGCTTGGATTGATGAAAATATCCGAGTTATTTTTGTCATTTTATTTTTAGGCATGGCGGATGCAATCTGCCGCCACGTCACATCCCGGCCTCTGCGAGGCGCTCGGCCATCTCGGATTTCATGAGCTGGCCGGTTATTTCTGTTAGATCTCCGGACATGATCGCATCTAGGTTATGAGATGTGAACCCGATGCGGTGATCCGTGCAACGGCTTTGCGGAAAATTATAAGTACGGATTTTTTCGGAGCGATCCCCCGAACCAATGAGAGAGCGGCGGTTTTCCGAATAGGCGGCTTGTTGCTCTTGGAGTTTTTTCTCATAGAGGCGGGAGCGCATGATTTCGAGGGCCATCTCTCTGTTTTTGATTTGGGAACGACCATGTTCGCAGCGGACATAAAGGCCGGTCGGAATGTGAAAAATTTGGACGGCAGAGTCGGTGGTGTTGACGTGTTGTCCGCCCGCGCCGCCAGAGCGGCAGACTTCGATGCGGAGGTCTTCTTGTTTCATTTCCACATCAACCTCTTCGGCTTCCGGCAGGACCGCAACAGTGATGGTTGAGGTGTGAATCCGGCCTTGGGTTTCGGTGGCGGGAACGCGTTGAACCCGATGCACGCCGGATTCGTATTTCAGGTGGCGGAACACTTCTTCGCCTGTGACTTTGAGAATGACTTCTTTGAAACCTCCGACCTCGGAAGGGGAGCTTTCGAGGTGTTCGGTTTTCCATCCTTTGGCATCTGCGTAGCGCTGGTAAGCACGCATCATTTCTCCAGCGAAGAGCGAGGCTTCGTCGCCACCGGCGCCAGCACGGATTTCAACGAGGGCGTCGCGGTCTTCATTGGGATCGGCAGGGAGCAAGGCGTATTGCATGTCCTCGCGGAGTTTCACCAATGATTTTTCGAGTTCAGGGATTTCCTCTGCTGCCATTGCCGAGAGTTCCTTATCATCGGAACGGGCGAGCTCTTGGTTGTCTGCGAGTTGGATTTCGGTGCTTTTGAGTGTATCCCAGATTTTTAGGGTTTGTTGAAGCTTGCGATGCTCGCGAAGAATTTCGGTGGCGCGTTTCGGGTCGTCGAAAAGATTCGGATCGCCGATGGCTTCTTCGAGTTCACGGAAGCGATCTTTGCGTTTGGCGATGAGTTGGGAGTAGTCCACAGGTGAGAGTTCTAACTTTTAAGCGCTAAATTTCCATAAGGAATTTTTTCAGATTCAGCTCAACGGGTGGCGATGACTTGAGAGGTAAAACCTTTTAAATACGAGGTTTCCGGCAGAGAAATCAAGACCGGGTGGTCGGCGCGTTGCTTGTGCTCGGCAACGAGGCGCAGCGATTTCTTTGCATCGACCGAGGCATCGGCAAGGTTTTCAAGAAACAGCTCGCGTGATGCATGGTGAGAGCAGCAAAAGGTGGAAAGCAGGCCGCCTTTTTCCAGTAATTTCAGCGCGCGGAGGTGAATTTCTTTATAACCGCGCATTGCATCCATCAGTGTCTTTTTGTTTTTTGTGAAACTTGGAGGATCCAGAATAATCATGTCGTATTCCGGTTGTGCGGATTTCAGGAAATCAAAGACATTGGCTTCAATGACATCGATGGAGAGATTGTTGAGCTTGGCATTTTTCCGAGCGGACGCGCAGGCTGAGGCCGAGATATCAACAGCGGTGACATGTGCTGCTCCGGCTTTTGCGCATGCCAGGGCAAATCCACCTTGGTTGGTGAAGCAGTCGAGAACACGCAGTCCTTTGGAAAATTTGGCGACTTCCATGTGGGCTTGCAGTTGATCGAGGTAGAGGCCGGTTTTTTGTCCATCCACGAGGTCGATTTCAAATTCCAAGCCATTGGCATGGACCATGAATGGACCCGGATTAACTCCAAAGAGGAGTTCAATGCAGGGCTCCATGCCTTCGGCTTTACGCGAACTCGAGTCGTTGCGAAGGGTGATGGATTTTGGTGCGAGAATTTCGATTAACGCATCACGAATGAGATCTTTCCGCATGTCCATGGCAAGGGTAAGCGTCTGGACCGAGAGGTGATCTCCGTATCGGTCGACGATCAGGCCGGGGATGCCATCTGACTCGGACCAAACGATGCGGCAGAGAGTTTCATCGAGTCCCGGTGTTTCGAGACGAAGGCTGATCGCTTGGCGGATGCGGCGGACAAAGAAATCGGCATCGAGATCTTGGCGTCGGCGCGAAAAGCGACGAGCGACGATTTGCGAGGCGGGATTGTAGATGGCGGATCCCAGAGGCCGGTCGCGGAAATCTTTCAAGGTGATGACATCTCCTGGTTGGGGATTGCCAAAAGATTTTTTGATTTCGGAGGCGTAAATCCATTCGTGGCCATGAAAAATTCTGGCGCGAGGGGCGATGATGAGACCGGGCATGGGGTGTGAAACTTTAAATTTTAAACTCTAAACTCCAAGGAAGAGAGAGATGGTGTGATTAGGATGGGCAGGAGAAAAAGATATCGTGTGCTAGGTTACAACTGGGAAAAAGGGAGAAATTCAAAATGCTCTGAATAATATGGGGATTTTTTTCAATCATTGGGAGTTGGTAAAGCTACGGGATTGACATTCTTGCTTGGAACGATTGTTTCAAAGGCATGCGTGATTTGAAAGTTCCTGAATCTGGCCCAAAACGAAAATTACTGGATGCGACTGAGCGTTTGGTCGTGGAGAGGGGTTTTGATCTCGTTTCTGTGCGTGACATCACGGGAGCGATTAAAGCGAACGTTGCAGCTGTGAATTATCATTTCGGCAGCCGGGAAGGATTGATGGATTTAGTCATGCACCACGTGATGGAAGCTGTGAATGCGGCAAGGCGTGAGTCTCTACAAAATTTGATGAAACAGGAGTCTCGCGGCCAGCTCCATGAGTTGGTTGGGGCCTACGTGAACTCGGTTCTGGTTGCAGCGGATCGGGTTCAAATGGATCTTCCGTTTTTCCTTAAACTGGCGGGACGGGTGATGGTTTTTCCAAGTGCCATGATGTCTCAGGCCGTGTTCAATGAGCGCAAGCAAATGAACGATGCCTATCTCCAAGCGCTCGCTGCTGCGGTTCCGCACATGCAGTCCGTAGACATTGAGGCGGCATGGGCTTTCTTCGATGGGGGGCTTGGGCAGTCTTTGGTGAATCTCAAAGCGGATGTTTCACCTACGGTGCAAGCGGAGCAATGGGTTGGCTTTGGGGTGCGTGGTTTGGCGGTTCGAGAGATTTCCCAAAAGATGGATCCGGTGGATCGGACCGGTCAGCCAGAAGCGACTGATAAAGCCGAATTACCTGAAATCGAAGAAATTCCGAAGCCGGCAAAAGCTCCAAAGGTGAAAGCCAAGAAGTCTGAAGATCAATCGATGATGTTCGATTTTTAATTTCCTTGTGATTTACCTGCTTAAAACTTGACACCCTATGGTTTTTCGGCAGTTTTCCCACCCCGCGCGTTGGTACGTGTGGACAACCAAATCTTCTTATGAAAAAGGATCTCCATCCAAAATACAATCCAGTCGTCTTTGTTGACATGACCACTGGCGCACGCTTCGTCACTCGTTCGACCAAGACTTCAGATAAAAAAGAAGTGATCGATGGTGTTGAACATTCCGTGATTTCCGCCGGTATCACTTCCGATTCACATCCGTTCTTCACCGGACAGAAGCAATTTGTGGATACCGAAGGTCGTATCGACAAGTTCCAGAAGCGTTTCGGAGCGGTCCGCCGCGTCGGCAAGCCAAAGGTTGGCTAAGCCTCAGAACGGAAATACTTCGTTCCTCACAAAAAAACGATGTCCTAAAAGGCGTCGTTTTTTTATTTAAGATTTCAGCAACCTCATACTCAATTGCTCGCGAAACGCATCATTCCCTGCCTCGACGTTACCAATGGCCGTGTGGTCAAGGGGGTGAATTTCGTCGATCTGATTGATGCGGGAGATCCGGTTGAATGTGCGATAGCTTACAACGAGCAGGAAGCGGACGAGTTGGTTTTCCTGGATATCACGGCATCATCGGATGCGCGTGAGACGATGGTGGATGTGGTGCGGCGAACGGCCGAGAAATGTTTCATTCCATTAACTGTGGGCGGGGGGATTCGGTCGGTGGAAAACATGCATGCCATGTTGCAGGCTGGGGCTGATAAGGTCGGGATCAACACTTCCGCGGTGGCAAACCCGAGTCTGGTTGATCAGGGTGCCAAGGCATTTGGGAACCAATGCATCGTGGTAGCGATTGATGCGAAGCGGGAAGCTCCCGGAAAATGGGGAGTTTACACCCATGGTGGACGCACTTCGGTTGGGTTGGATGCAGTGGAGTGGGCAAAGGAAGTTTGGCGACGTGGGGCTGGGGAAATTTTACTGACCTCAATGGACGCGGACGGTACGCAAGCGGGCTACGACTGTGAGTTGACCGCTGCGATTTCCTCGGCGATCGGAATTCCTGTGATCGCTTCCGGTGGTGCTGGAAATCTTGACCATATGGTCGAGGTTCTGGAGAAAGGTCGTGCGGATGCCGTTCTCGCGGCTTCAATTTTTCACTTTGGCAAGCACACGGTAGGTGAGGCAAAGCGGCACTTTGCGAACCATGGTGTTCCGGTCCGTCCAAGTTTCAGGAGTCCTGCCTGAATTGTTTTTCTTCCATTCTTGCAGTGTGCCATCAGAACGATAGTTTCCCCAAAAATGAGCAGGCGCGCGAGAAGAAAAAAAGGAGCCGGCAACAACCCATGGCTTGGCAAGGTTTTGGTCATATTTGGTATCTTGATTTTGCTCTCAGTGGGTGTTGGTTACCTTGCCTTGAGGGCGTATCTCCATGGTGAGAGTTTCCGTAAATTTCTATCGCGCCAAGTCAGTTCCGTGGCAAAGGCTGATGGTGATTTCGCACCGTTTTTATGGGATGGCTTGACGGTCAAGACCGAGCGTTTTGATGCGACAGGCAAGGGCTTGGTGAGCGATTTGGTAGCCGAGCGCATTGGTACGGAAATCGGCTTCGGTGGAATCGGTCGAGGTGTTTGGGAGGTGAAGTCAACGCGGATCAGTCGGCTGCAAGTCAGTTTGAACTTGGTTTCCGCAGCGCCAACCTTGGATAGGCCTCAAGTGGATGCTCCTGTGGCACGAAAAAAAACTGGAGTTCAAAAGCAACCAAGCTGGGTACCGCAAAAGGTGGAACTGGAGTCGTTGGATATTGGAGATCTCGGACTTCAGATGATGACGGAAAAAGGTTTAGCCACGGCCAAAGGCATGAGTCTCAACGTTTTGCCAGCCGGCGGAAGGCAGGCATACAGAGCGGAAATCACGGGCGGCAAGATTTCCATGCCGGTTCCCATGGTGCCTGAGCTCCGCGTCCAGCGCATTGAGGCATCTTATCGCGATCGCAGTGCTTTTGTTAAAAAGGCTGAACTCGCAGGATGGGAAAAGGGTCACATTTCTGCATCTGGCGAATCAAATTTTTCACAAAAAACCCATTCCTATGAAGGAACGGTTGATGGTATTCGATGTGATGAGGTTTTGAATGAGAATTGGGCGCGGAGATTGACAGGCGATTTGAGCACCACTTTCAAATTTATTAAAACTCCGAGCACACAAGAGCTCTCCGGTGAATTGAAGATTAATAATGGTACTTTGACCGCGCTGCCCATGTTTGACGCTTTGGCAGCCTATGCCGATACTCGCCGATTCAGGATTTTACAGCTCAGCGATGCACACACGAAATGGCGGGTGGCGAAAGATGAAGTTTTGCTCACGGATCTGGTCATCGGCAGTGAGGGGTTGATTCGGTTGGAAGGCAGTCTGTCGATCAAAGGTGAAAATATCGAGGGCAGCTTCCAGCTTGGTCTGGTTCCCGGAATATTGGCGCGTATTCCTGGCGCGGAAACCCATGTGTTCAAGCCCGGACGGCTTGGCTTGCTGTGGGCGCCGGTTCGCGTGTCCGGAACACTTTCCAATCCAAAAGAGGACCTTACTCAGCGTTTGATTGACGCGGCCGGTCTGCGGATGTTCGAGATACTGCCGGAAACGGGTGAGCAAGTTTTCAAATTTACCCGTAATGTTCTCGGCGAATCACCTGTAAACACTCTCAATAAAGGAAAAGAGGTCATTGAAAAAGGTGAAGAAGCTATTAAGGAAGCTGAAGGTATCATTAAAGGGATTTTGGGTAACTGATCAAATGCGGAATGATCTGGCGGATTGAAATTTTACCGTAGAAAACATTCAGAAAGTTGTGCGATTCATCAATTTTAGAAAAAATACAATATGATTGAAAACAAACCAAAAATGGTCCTTGCAGTGGGGTTGCTCTTCAGTTGCTGCAGTTTTGCCATGGCATTGCCTGAAGGCTGGAAGATTACGGAATTCGCATCACCACCGGATGGTGAGTATCCGACCGCGATTTCCGCCGCCGCAAACGGAGATGTCTATATTTCCTCGGATCGCAACGGATCTTTGGGTCATAATCCGAAGTTTGGAAAAATTGTACGAGCCACTGATACCGATGGGGACGGCAAGGCCGACAAGTATCAGGATTTTATTCCACTCGTAAACAGTCCGCGCGGCGGGCATTTTGTGGGTGATACGCTCTATCTCATTCATCCTCCCTACCTTAGCTCGTATCGCGATACCGATGGCGATGGCGTGGCGGACGAGCACAAAGTGTTGGTCAAAGGTTTTGGGTGGGGCATCGAACATCCTCGTGGAGCTGACCATACGACCAATGGAGTGCGTATGGGCATTGACGGTTGGTTGTATGTTGCAGTCGGTGATTTTGGAATGCCGGATGCGGTTGCCGCAGACGGTTCACGCGTAACTCTCTGGGGTGGCGGTGTGGCGCGAGTACGTCCGGATGGTTCCGAATTGGAAGTTTACTCGTCTTATGTTCGGAACATTTGCGATATCGCAATCACTCCGACGATGGATCTGTTTTCCCGAGACAATACCAACGATGGTAAGGGTTGGAATACTCGCTTTCATCATTTCGTCCCGATGGGAGATCATGGTTATCCGAGGCTATACCAAAAATTTGCCAACGAGACTGTGATGGCGCTTAAAGATTATGGCGGTGGCTCTGGGACAGGCGCGCTCGCGCTCAATGAACCCGGGTTTCCTGCCGATTACCGAAATGCGGTTTTCACTTGTGACTGGACAACCGGAAATATCTACCAACATCCCATGAAGCCGATGGAGGCAACCTATCAGGTGGAACAAAAGGTTTTCCATCCTTTGACACGTGCGACGGATATCGATGTTGATGGTTCATCCCGCCTTTATCTGGCAGACTGGAGAAATGGCAAATTTAACTATGATCCAAAACAGCAGATTGGAATGGTTCATCAAGTCCTTCCGCCAAACTGGAAGAAGAAAGACTTCCCGGATCTCAAGAAGATGGATGATGCCGCTCTGGCAGCTCAGATCGGTTCCGATAGTGCGGTGATGCGTCTTGAAGCACAGAGAGAGATGATCTCCAGAGGACCCAAAGATATATTCTCATCCAAGCTTCTGGCAATCGCGACAGATCAGAGTGCTGATCTTTTTGCAAGAGCGGCAGCCATCTTCACTTACAAGCAAGTCTTCGCTGAAAAGGCGAACCAAGGACTAGCCAAACTGGCTGCTAACACCGAGATTCGTGAAATCGCTCTTCGTGCTCTCGCTGATAGAAAATCCCAACTCAAAGGGGTGGATGCTCAAATCTTCGTAAAATATGTGGGTGACAAAGATCCACGGGTGCAGCTTCAAGCCATTAATGGGCTTGCTCGCCTAGGTGCAAAAGATGCTGGTGCGGCGATTTTGAAGGCGCTTGCTGGCGTCAACACCGACTCCGGAAAAATGGATCAACCCGAACGCCGAATCGTGCCACATGTTGCGGTGAAAGCACTGGTGGCGATTGGCGCCGAGAAAGCCTGTCTTGCCGGAGTTTCAGATCAAGCAACTCGTGCTCTTGCCTTGCGTGCTCTGCAAGAAATGCACACCAAGGATGCGGTCAGTGGATTGATCGCGATTGTTACCGCTCATAAAGATGCCGGGGCTGTTGAGGGCGCTCTCCTTGCTCTAGCAAGATTGCATTTCAAAGAAGCAAAGTGGGATCTTAATGAATGGTGGAGCACTCGTCCTGATGATCGTGGACCTTACTATCGTCCTACTGAATGGGAGGAGAGCGAGACCATCCGCAAAACGATTGAAACACATTTCGGCAAAGTTCCTGAAGCGCATCGCAGTGCGTTCATTTCCAAGCTGGCTGACAATCGTATCCCTGTCAGCTCGCTCAAACTTCCGGGTCTTGATCCTGTTGTGCTTGCGCTTGCTGTCACGGAGCCTGATCAAGCAACTCTGGCACTATTATCTGATGCTTCGATCGATTCCAAAAGAGAATGGAGTCAGAAAATGTTAGCCTATCAGGCGCTTGCTCGTGCGGATGCAAAAGTATCGGTGCCTCTACAAGTGAAGACGCTCGCCGCATGGGTCGAAGCCAAGGAGCCTGAAGCAGCGAGCAAGTTGGCTGATTTCGTAAATGAAACTCGGCGTTTCACTGAAGTGAATATCCTCAATGGGATTGCCAAGAAGGGCAGGGATACTGAGAGCATGATTGCATGGAAGGCGATGCTGACGGTCCTTAACAGCCCGTTGGTCAAAGATAAAAACAAGATTGAAGTAAACGAAGTTCTGAAAAAGAACCCGATGGAGGTAGGTCTTTTCTTGGCTATCGCTGAGATGGGTCTATCGGGTTTTGATGATCAGATTAACGCAGGCATCGCCAGTGACAATGAGAAGACCATCGCTGCCGCCAAGTTGGCCAAAGCCGCTGGATCTTCCTCCGCCTCGAGTGGCAAGAAGGTTGGAGAATTGAGCATCGAAGATGTCACCCAGTCCGCAATGAAGAACAAGGGTGATATCAAGCGTGGGGAAAAACTTTATGTATCACAAGGTTGCATCGCATGTCATGCGATCGATCTCAAAGCGGTGCAGAAAGGACCCTACCTAGGTGCTTCTGGATCGAAATTCCAGAGAGATTATCTGGTGCAGTCCATTTTGGATCCAAATGCGGTGGTGGCACAGGGCTTTCAGACATCGGTTTTCACGATGTCGGATGGTAAGTCTGTCATGGGTTTTGTGACCTCTGAAGAAGATGGAGTCATTCAAGTCCGCGATGTCGCAGGACAAGTCAGCACGCTCAAGCGCTCCGATGTGAAAGAGGAAAAACATTT
The DNA here is from genome assembly GCA_044233125.1 of Luteolibacter sp. Lineage (GTDB taxonomy): Bacteria > Verrucomicrobiota > Verrucomicrobiia > Verrucomicrobiales > Akkermansiaceae > Luteolibacter. Next base: position 63,556 of record JBIIKO010000002.1, read on the forward strand.
GCCCCAATCCATGATGCCTCCCGGACTGGCTAGTCCTCTTTCAGTCGGTGAATTCACGGATCTCATCGAATATCTCGTCTCATTGAAAAACGTTGGCGGCTGATACCGTCGAAAAAAAACCATAAATCATCACAGAATACATTATGAAAACAAACATCAAGATCGCGGCCCTAGCATTGGCTGGCTTCGCATTCATCCAAGGCGCGCAAGCCGAAACCAAGCCTCTCAAAGCCCTGCTTATTACGGGAGGTTGCTGCCATGATTACAAGACCCAGACCGAGTTGCTCAAGAAGGGAATCGAGGAACGCATCCATGCCGAGGTTGTGCAAATCCATGTTGACGACAAGTCGACGAAACCAGCTCTTCCGATTTTCGGTTTTCCGGATTACGCTGCAGGTTACGACGTGGTGATCCACGACGAATGCGCCGCTGGCATTGTCGACCCCACCATCATCGCCGGTGTCCTCAAGCCTCACCTTGACGGTATTCCCGCTGTGAACCTGCACTGCGCGATGCACAGCTACCGTTTCGGCAATTTCAAACAGAAGGTCGAGCCTACCGCAGACAACGGCAAGTGGTTTGAATATATCGGTCTACAGAGCACCGGGCATGGTCCGCAACTGCCGATAGACATCGCATTCGTTGACAAGGAGCACCCAATCACCAAGACGCTTACCGACTGGACGACCCTCAAGGAGGAGCTCTATAACAACATCGCTGTGCATGAAGGAGCGCATGTTCTCGCCAGAGGTAAACAAGGCAAAGAAGATGCGGTTGTTGTCTGGACCAATCTTTATGGGCCGAAAAAGACCCGTGTCTTCAGCACGACAATCGGTCACAACAACGAGACCGTGGGTGATGCCCGTTATCTTGATCTCGTCTCCCGTGGTATTCTTTGGGCATGCGGAAAAATCGATGACAAGGGCAACGTGGCGGAAGGCTACGGGCCTGCGAAGTCGGCTAAATAATTTCACCAATCCGTTCTACAGGGCGCGATCGCAGTTTGCGGCCGCGCCCTTTTTCTATTCGGCACATGGAAAAATTTTTTCCGAGACGGAAGGAATTCACATGGGCTGCGCTTGATTATTCATTTGCATGGCAGCGCGCATGTAAGGAAGAGGATCGGTTCCCGGAAACCAATGTTGGAAGGCGAGTGCGCCCTGATGGAGCAGCAGGCTCAGTCCATTGTCGGTTCTGCAGCCGGCTTTGCGGGCACTGGCAAGGAAGCGGGTTTCTGCGGGTTTGTATATGGTGTCGTAAGCACAATGGCGGCTTAAAAAGCAGTCATCCGGGATGACTTTCGCATCATCGGCTTTGAGTCCAAGCGAACTGGTTTGAACGAGAAGATCCGCCTCGTGACAGAAATGTTTTAAGTCAGGATCGGTCAGTGTTAGAGTGAAGATTTCAGTGGCGGGTGAAAGGATCCTGAGTCGTTCGGCGAGTACTTCGATTTTATCGAGACTCCGATTGACCAGAGTGAGCTTGGCGGGTTTTTCCAGGCAACATTGGGTTGCAATGGCTTGTCCGGCGCCACCACCCGCACCAAGGATGAGAGTGTGCGCTTGACTGGCTCGGGTGGAGAAAGCTTCTTCAATCGCTGCGATGAAACCCGGGCCATCGGTATTGTAGCCGAAAGTTCCCGTTTCAGAAAAAACCACGGTGTTGACGGCACCGAGCTGTTTGGCCTGTGGTGATACTTCGGTGCAGCAAGCCATGGCTTCGAACTTATGCGGCACTGTGATATTGCAGCCGATGAATCCGTGCTCGCGCATCAGATCGAATGCCTCGGATAATGAGCCGGGGGCGACCTCGAGGCGGATATATGCGGCATCGATTTGAAAAGCGTCTAAGGCTGGCTGATGCAGGCCAGGTGAAGCTGAGTGGGCGACGGGATAGCCCAGCACAGCGAGGCGTGCGGGCTTTTGCTCAGCGGCTGCTTGGGCAAGATCTGACAAGATGTGGACCGGCTTCATATGGGAGTTTTTTCTCACAAGGATCTTGTGGCGCGAAGACAATCACGCAGCAGCTTTGCGGGCCACTGGCCAGGCGCCGTTGCGGTTTTTCCGATGTAGCCATAATTTAAGACACTGCCGTTTTGGGCGCACAGCAATCTCGACACGGGTGCCAGAACGCCCATGCCCATGCTGGCGACGGGAAGGCCAAAGTCATGGACCTGGAGATTGACGAGAATCACAAGTTCATCGATGCGCTCAATTCGCGCTGCGAATTTAAAGGCGGAGGCTCCGGCTTCTTTGGCGAGTGCGGCGCGAGACATGAGCTCTTCATGTTCGGGCAGGCGCTCGAAGTTGTGAAACGACGCAATCCATGGGATATGAAGGGTATTCATTTCATCAATCAACTGCGACATTTCCTCAATGCTGGCGGCTTCGATATCGATCAAAGCGGCGTCCTTTAAGGCCGATTTCAGGAGATTTTTGCGGATTTCTACATCAAAGTCCGATGGTGAACCCTCCGCTTGGCTTCGGGCGGTGAAAAGCAGAGGAAAACCGAGTAGATGTGCCCAGAGATCCGGACCTTGTAGCGAGAATTCCCGGCTCAGTAAATCAAGCCGTATCTCGGCAATATCGCATTCCAGAGCGAGTGATTCGGGGGTCGAGGCAGTCAGGGAATCATGGTCTCCAAAGCTTCCCACAACCAAAGGCTCGGAATTTGGAAATGAAAAATGGGACTCGCTCATGGCTTAAGTGATGTGCAAGCATTGTCAGTTCGTCAATCGCTTGTGCGGATCTTGTTTCGATTTTTCAGTCCCTAACCAAGAATTTCATGCGGATGCATCTTTTATCTGGTCAACCTAACCGTAAATTCCTTAGTTTTCAATAAATCCAAACATTATGCGTCATTTGCGTTTTTCCTTTTTTTCGTCCGTAGCGGTCTTGGCTTTGTGTGTGTTTTCTCAATCCACAGCGAGTGCGCAGTCCTACAAAGTTGAGCCTGCGAAACCAAGTTTTGATGATCTTTCATCTCCCGACTTCAATGTTGGCAAGCAGAAGGATTTCAAGCCCAAGGACTGGCTTGAGATCGAGTCCTCTTTTAAAGTTCAAATGTCCCCCGAACCGCCTTCTAAGACCGCGGAACGAGTGATGCTCAAATGGTATGTTGCGGTCGAGCATCCTGACAAAAAAGGCGCTTACTTGCTGCTGACCAAAGAAATCACTCATGTCAATGTGCCATTGAACGAGGATATTTTTTCTTCGGTTTATCTCTCTCCGGCATCCATCAAGCGGATTACAGGCAGGGAGCGCGCAGGTAAGAGCGTCGTATCCCTTGTCGGCTATGAAGTCTTGATCAATGGTGAAAAAGTCGCGCAGGAAAGCAGCAAGGGTCAGGCAGGTTGGTGGAACACGGCCTCCGACAAAATTTCACGCAGTGATACGGTGCCTCTTCTGAACAAGTCCGAGACACCGTTTGCGAGCATGTGGTGGGACCGCTACGCAGAAATCCTTGTGGAACGCCGCTGATTTTCTCCCATCCCTTCGTTTTAACCGATTTACAAGATCCATCGCCCCTACAATCCATGGCTGACTCTCCGACTACCGTAGCTTTGAACATTGGTTCACAACGCATCAGCGTCGCCGTTTTCGAAACTTCGAAACAAGGTGATCTGATTCTGAAAGGATACGAATCCGAGACGATTGTCACCGATCCGGCTTTCGAGGCATCGCGGGAAATTCAGATACTGGTGGCACTGAAGGATATCGTTGAGCGTCTTGATATCGCCAAACTGAAAGTTCGATACGCGATTTCCGCACAGGCCACGTTCATTCGTTTTGTGAAATTGCCACCCATTCAGGATGACAATATCGAGCAACTCGTCACATTTGAAGCTCGGCAACATGTGCCTTCGCCGCTGAATGAGGTGGTTTGGGATTACGAGTTGATTGAGGGTGGAGCGGAAAAAGAAGCCATCATTGTTGCGATCAAAAGCGATGCGCTTGAAGAGATCAACGACATGGTGATCGCTTCGGGATTGACCACCGCAGAGGTCGATGTGGCGCCGATGGCACTCTACAATGCCTACCTCGCTTCATATGGCGCGTCCGATGAACCGGTTTTGATTGTCGATATTGGCGCGAAGACGAGCAGTCTGCTTTATGTTGAAGGCAAACGATTTTTTACCCGCAGCGTTCAGATTGGCGGAGCTTCAATTACCACGGCGATTGCCAAGGAGTATCAGGTTTCATTCGCGGAAGCCGAGTATCAAAAAATTCACAACGGACTCGTGGCGCTAGGCGGCGGACACACCGAAGGCTTGGATGAATCCGTGGCAGCTTTAGCCATGGTCATTCGCAATGCGCTAACCCGGTTGACATCGGATATCGCCCGCACCACGAATTATTATCGTAGCCAACACAACGGAAGCGCTCCCAAAAAAATCTTACTGGCCGGCGGTGGGGCAAATCTACCCTACACTCTGGAATTTCTTCACGAGAAACTCGGCCTGCCGGTGGAGTTTTTTAACCCACTCGCTCATGTCGCGGTTACCAAGGATGTGGATTCTGAGGTTCTGCAACAACAAGCCCACATGATGGGTGAACTGATCGGTCTGGGACTCAGGGGCATAGGCAAATCATCCATCAATATCGATCTTGTTCCTACGGCAGTGGAGCAGATTCGTAATGCGAATCGCCGCAAGCCTTTTCTGATCGCTGCCTCGGTCATTTTGGTGATTGGATTTTCTGTTTGGGCTGTGCTCATGCAGCTCTCGGCGGCAAAAGGGGCCGATAAGTTGCGAACCATGACCGATGTAAGGGATGACCTTGCACCAGAAGCGGCAAAAATCCGCTCTTTGCTGAAAAAAGAGGAAGCTCTCAACAAAATCGCAATGGCTTACACGGATATCCAGAACGATCAGACCTATTGGTTTGATTTGTTGGCTGAGGTTCGAGAAGCCTTTGCAAGCGATTCAGTCTGGCTGACCGAGTTGTGTCCAGTTTATGGCTTTGATCCGATTCCATCTCAAGATCCCGGTGCACAGGTGATCATGCCGCAACAGGTGATCCCATCGAATTTCGCCAGTCAATCCGCCGGCGTTGAGAGCTTGATCAGCAATCCTCCTGCAGCGGTCGAGGAGAAGCTCAAAAAGAAAACCAAGAACAAAAAAACGGCAGCTACACCTGAAGTTGTCGCCAATGCGATATTGATCCGTGGCTTCTGGCGTGAAAATCCGCGTAGCCAGAATGTGGTTTCGGATTTGCTCAAGAACCTACGTGAGAATAGCACCATGTTCAAATTTACCGTGCCTGATCCCAACAGTAAGCCGAACAACAAAAAGAAAGACAGGACAAAAGAAATCGAACTCAGTGACGAACAGCTCTTGAAGCCCTCTGCTTCAGGTGGGGAAGATGATCTCGGTTTCCCGTTCGAATTGACTCTGCCGCTCGCAAAACCCGTAGCAGTTAAGTAGTTGTAACTCTCAGAATTTTACCCAGCCACCATGAATTGGATTAAACAGAACCCGTTTCTCTCAGGCCTCATCGGAGGCACGCTTGTCCTTTGCGGACTGCTGACGGCTGTCGCCATCAAGGGTCTATCAAAATATCAGGATGCCAAGAGCCGTTTTGAAGATGCTTTCATGGAGGTGACAAAGTCGGAAAAGCTACCGCTTTATCCCATATCTCAAAACCGTCAGGCGAAGATAAAAGCTCTTGATGACTACAGCCAGTCGGTTGAAAAACTCCGCGAATTTTATTCCAAGTATCAACTCGACCCGAACTCCAAAATAACCACCCAGCAATTTACGGATCATCTCAAGGCGGCGAATGAAGAAGTGGTGAAAACATTCAAAGCGGCGAACATTAAGCTTCCAGATAATTTTTTCATGGGATTTGAAGCGTATAACGGCCAACTTGCAAAATCAGGTTCCACAGCACTTCTCGACTACCAACTGGACGCAGTCAGGCATTTGCTATTAGGGATGGCCGAGGCTCGCCCTAAAGAGCTGATCCGCTTTTACAGGACAAAAATCACCGAGGAAGACGATGGGGTCTACGTGCCTCTAGAAAATGATGTCTCCAGAAAGTTCGGTTACGAAATCGTTTTCAAGGGCTCGGAGGGCTCGGTGCGTGATTTTATCAACAAGTTAGGCAACAGAGAGTCCTCTTGTTACGTGATTCGATCCATACGCATTAACAATGAGAAGGATACCCCGCCTAGGATTTCCGATGCAAAATTCGAAAAGGCCCCAACAGCCGATACTGATCCAGGAAATCCTTTTGGTGCTGCATTTTTCGACGAAGCGCCTCCAGCCCCAGCACCCTCAGAAGGGGTGACGGCGCCAGAACCCGCAACTCAAGGGCCAGCAACTCAAGGGTCAGCAACTCAAGGACCAGTGAGTCAAGCAGTTGCTCCGGTTAGGAAGCCGTCTTCACCGGCGCCCGTAGTCGACTCCTCGAGGATTCTCTCTCAGGTTCTCGGCAACGAGGAATTGCAGGTCTTCATCAGGTTTGACATCTTACTCTTCTATCCACCCAAAGCGAAAACCAAACCTTAAGTTCAAATTTGTCATTATGTCTTGGATTTCCGATCACTATGAAAAAGTCGCATTAGGCGGTACACTGCTGATTGCTGTGGCTTTGAGTTACACAGGGCTGCAGGGAAAAAATGCAGTAGATAAAGATTTCAGTTCTGAAATCACGGGACGGGGATCGAATGACGCTTCGGTTGAAAACGGGGACCAAGTCGCCACAGCGATCTCCTCACTGCAGCTGAAACTGCAATGGACCAAAGCGGAGGTCAATTCAAGGCCCGTCGATTTATTTACAGGTGTTTCGCTTTTTGTTGATAAAAACAATCCCAAACGGCCCGTCGATTTACCAAACAGCCCGGACGTTCATCCTCCCATTCCGAACCAATGGTGGATTGACCATCGGATTGATCCCGGGTTTGGCGATTCACCCCAACGCGATGAGGATGCGGACGGCTTCAGCAATATTGAGGAATTCAATGCCAAGACCGATCCCGCGAACAATCGTTCCCATCCGGACTTAATACAAAAACTCGTTTACCTAGGCAGAGAATCTGTCGAGTGGATACTGCGTCCCAGTGGATTTCCCACTGCTGCGGATTCCCGCATGAATTTCGAATACAATGATACGCAGAAAAAAAGAAATAAGACAGATGCCGCGGCACCTATTGACAAGGGCGGATTGTTTTTCCTAAACGGCGATGCGAAAGGGCGTTTCAAGTACGTTGGATTTGAGCAACTGGCCGGAGCGGACGTGCCGGTGGAGATGATCAGGATCGAGGATCTGAAACCCAATAAAAAGGGTACGATCTATGAGATTCCAGCGAATTTCAGGAGAGCTGATACCCGTAAGTTTTCAAAATTCGACCTTACAGCGACCTTGTCATTGGAAGCGCTTGGTTTACAGGGTCAGAAATTCAAAGTTGAGGAGCTCACGGACTTTGCTTTGCCAGAGGGCGCTGAAAAGAAACGCTACCGCCTACTTGAAGTGCATCCTGATAAGATTGTGGTTCGCCAAACTCTGCTAGATGGCACGACCCAACTTCACGAAATTTTCAAGAAGCCATAATTCATGGTTGTCAACACCTGAAATATCAAGATTTCCCAAAAAAGCACTTTCCAAATCTCCAGATTATCTCCATAAAATTCTCATTCCCTATGCAAAAAAAGCCATCCTATAGCTCATGTCCAACTGCGGTATCTCTCATACTGCTGGCTGCGACCATGCCATTCAATATCTCTTCTGCCCAATCCGGCAATCCAGGCTCAAATAAAAGTAGCCTTGCCCAGCGTGAGATCATTCGCAGAACTCAGGCTGTTGTTGAAGCGGACCGTCTCTTCAATGAAGGTCGGGAGGCTTATGCGAAGGGGGATTTCCAGAAAGCGGTAGACAATTACAAGCAAGCTCTGGGAAATGTGAAGGATGTCCCTGCGCTGGTTGACAGACATCAGAGTTACACCCAGCACTTGGCTGATGCCAGTGTGGCGCTCGCACAACAACATCGGAAGGTCGGCAAATATGATGAGGCGCGTCAACTGCTCGAAGGGGTGCTCTCGCCAGATGTCGATCCGGACAATGCGATTGCTAAAACCGAATTAAGCTATTTGGAAGATCCGATCCGGACCAATCCGGTTCTTACTCACGATCACGTCAAAAAGGTCGATCAAGTTCGTCGTAAACTTTACATGGCCCAAGGCTACTTCGATCTTGGTAAATATAATGAAGCCAAAAAGGAGTATGAGGATATCATCCGAATTGATCCTTTCAACGAAGCAGCTCGCCGGGGTATGGAAAAAATTGCCAGTGCGAAAAGTGATTATTACCGCGCCGCCTATGACCACACGCGCGTCGAACTCTTGATGCAGGTTGATGAGGCATGGGAGTTATCAGTTCCGGCAGATGTTCCCACGGTTCCCACGGATACCACGGGTGGTGACCGTCCTTCCGATGGTGTCGCAGCCATCACAGATAAGCTCCGCACCATCATTATTCCAAGAATCGACTTCGAGGATCGAACGGTTGAGGAAGCCATTGATTATCTTCGCCTGCGTGCAGCTGAACTTGATACCACCGAACTTGACCCTGCGAAAAAAGGTGTAAACTTGGTGATTCGTAGCCCAGCTGCCAGCTCCATTGGTGGCGTAGAAACTGAGGGTGGTGGAGACGCTCTGCTCGGTGCGGCCGGAAATTTGGGCTTCCTGCGCATTGATGAACTTCGTCTCCGAAATGTTCCTCTGGCAGTTGCGCTGAAATACATTTGTGACAAAACCAAACTGCGCTACAAAGTTGATGACTTTGCGGTGACTCTCGTTCCAATCACTGAAGAAGGGGATGACATGTTTACCCGCACTTTCCGCGTTCCACCGGATTTTGTGACCCAGCTCAACTCTGGCAATGCAGAAGGTGCCGCACCTGTGGATGATCCGTTTGCTGCGGCAGGTGGTGCGGGTGCTGCAAATGCAGGTCTTGCAGCCCGTCCTTCCATCATTGAGCTGCTCAAGCGCAACGGGATCAATTTTGCAGATGGTAGTGCCGCAACCTTGGGCGGATCCGGAAGTTTGCTGGTCACCAATACTGCCGCTGAGCTTGATAAGGTGGAGCAGTTGGTTGACCTCTACCAAGGTCAGCAGCCCAAGCAGGTGAAAATCAGCACCAAATTTGTTGAAATCACCCAGGAAAATAGTGATGAACTCGGTTTCGACTGGGTCTTCAGTCCCATTGGTGGCAGCGGTGGGAATATTTTTGGAACGGCTGGAACTCTGGGAAATGGAGCTGCACGCACTGCTGCGGATTTCGTCAATCCGGTTGATGGAACTCTCATTCCAGGTATTCCAACAACCCCCTCTGCAAATGTTTCTAACACTTCGACCAGCGGTCTCAGAAGTGGCGACTATGCAATCAATCGTAACAGTATTGATTCGATTCTGAATAATCCCAATCGTACCGCTCAAAACCCGAAAGTTGCTCCCGGCATTCTGGGTGTGACCGGCTTGTTCTCTGATGGCCAGATTCAAATGATCATGCGTGGTCTGGCTCAGAAAAAAGGTAGTGATCTGATGACCGCTCCCTCCGTCACAGCGCGTTCAGGTCAAACAGCGAAAATCGAGGTGATTCGTGAATTCATTTATCCAACCGAATACGAACCCCCAGAAATTCCTCAAAACATCGGTGGCGGTGGTGGTATCAACAATAACAACAACGGCGGCGGTGTTCCTGCGAATATTCCAGTCACTCCCGCAACTCCTACCTCATGGGAAACTCGAAACACCGGCGTCACCCTCGAGATTGAACCCACCATTGGTGAGAACGATTTTGTGATCGATGTCCGTTTCCTTCCTGAAATAGTCGAGTTCGAAGGCTTCGTTAATTATGGCAGTCCGGTGCTTGCGCCATCCGTGGATGCCGATGGAAATCCACTCACCTTAGTGGTTACAGAAAACCGCATCGAGATGCCGGTTTTCTCTAAACGAAGTGTGAATACCTCACTTGCCATTTACGATGGCTATACCGTGGCGGTTGGCGGTTTGATGCGCGAGGATGTTCAGATTGTTGAAGATCGAGTACCTATTCTCGGAGATATTCCGGTCATTGGGCGATTGTTCCAGAGTGAGGCGGAAAACCGCATCAAGAGCAATCTCATCATCTTTGTGACAGCTGAAATCATTGACGCAACTGGTAAGCGCCTGCGCGGTGAAGAATCCTCCAACGTTCCTATGGAAACGATTGAGAATGTAAGTCCTTTGACTCCTGATGGGTCTGTGTTACCTCCCATCCAAGGTGATGGTCTTCCCATCGAATGATCGATAATATATCAAAAAGGGCGAGAGGTGACTCTCGCCCTTTTTTATTTAGGGGCTGGATGATTGTAATGTGTGCCCAGCACAAAAATTTGATTCTCTATGAGGTCTTTTAACCTCTCATCCGCATTTGATATTGGGAATGTGGAGCGCGAGTGCTTGAGCTGGCTTTGTGTGAAAACAAATACCCGGCGAACATCGGTTCACCCGTTGGTGAAGAAGATAGATGGATTTTTCACAGCCCCGATGAAGTCGGGACTGTGAAAATCTCTGATCCTAAAAATCGCAGTGCCAACTGCGGACTCTGGGTTTAAGGTGACTCGGGCGTATGTGGGTTGAGAGGGGGATTGCACAAAAAATGAGTCTGATGACATTGTAAATGAAGTCTTGCCAAAATGAATTTCTTCGTTTAAGCCCAATACGTCATTCTCGCATTTTAGCAGTTTGGCGCGCTTCGTCTGGTCCTCTAACGCCATGGTCTCAGGAAGTATGGTTTGTAATGGCGTGACTCAAAGAATAAGAAAATGGACATCTATGTGGGCAATTTGCCCTACACCGCTACCGAAGAAGACGTAACTGATCTCTTCGCCGCATACGGCCCGGTCGAACGGGTAAAAATCATCACTGATCGTGAAACAGGCCGCTCCAAGGGGTTTGCTTTTGTCACTCTCGGAGATCAAAGCCAATTGAATGCTTCAATCGAAGCACTCGATGGGCAAGACTATCAAGGTCGCGCACTTCGTGTGAACGCATCTGAGCCAAAAGAAGCTCGTCCCGGCGGTTTTCGCAGTGGCGGCGGTGGTGGCGGCGGCGGTTACGGTGGTGATCGTCGTGGCGGCGGTGGCGGCGGCTACAAAGGCGGTGGTGGCGGCTACAAAGGCGGCGGTGATCGTCGTGGCGGTGGCGGCGGCTACAAAGGTGGCGGTGGTGGCCGCAACAATGACGACTGGGGTTGATATTTCAATACCCGAGAGTTTCCAACGCCTGTTTCCCTCTGTGGAGACAGGCGTTTTTCTATGCTTCAAGGTAAAGCCGTTCGACTCGCGGTGTGATGCCGGTAAATATTTCCCAAACAATGGTATCTGCGAGTAATGCCACGTCAGTGACCGAAATGTTGACGCCGAAGAGTTCGACTTCATCGCCGCACTGGACATCGCATGCATCGGGTAAACGGATGATGATTTGATCCATGGTGACGCGACCGATGACGGGATAACGATTTCCATGGATCCATACTTCGGCGTTCTTACCTGATAATTGTCGCGGATAGCCATCCCCGTAACCGATGCCAACGGTGGCGATGCGCGTGGGCTTGCTAGTGACGTAGGTGCGTCCGTAGGAAATACTGTGACCTGCCGGAACCGTGCGAACCAGAGTAACGCGTGATTTCAACGACATCACGGTACGTAGTTTTTCCTGAAATCCCGTAATGGGTGAAATTCCGTAAATCATCAAACCCGGACGGACCAGATTGCAGCAATCATTTTCATAGCCAAGAAGGCCCCCGCTATTCGAAAGGTGGCGCCATTTGAATTGATCAAGCCCACCAAGTTTTTCAATCGTGTCCTTGAAACTTGCGATTTGTTGGAGAGTGAATGTTTCGTCCTCATCGGAAGAAGATAGATGGGATGCGATACCCTCAATACTCAATCCATCGAGTTTCAATAGATCTGAGAGTTTTTCGGTGAGATCCGCAGGAAGAAAGCCACCGCGTCCCATTCCAGTGTCGACTGCCAGGTGCACCACCAAGCGAACACCGCGGCGCTGCGCAATTTGATGGAATGATTCCGCTTCTTCCATGGTTGATATACACGGAGTGATGCCGCGTGCTACAATTTCCTCGCGCTCCTGTTCCCATGTCGCACCCAGCAGGTAGATGGGAGTCTGGATGCCGGCGTTACGAATGCGGCGTGCTTCACCGATGTTGGCGACGCCGAGAAAGGCGACATCGCAGGATTCCAAGATACGGGAAATCATTTCCAGTCCGTGACCGTAAGCGCCTGCTTTGACGACAGCCATGAGCTCGCAGCCGGATTGCTTCCGCGCTATTTCCAAATTGTGTTTGAGACTCAGCGTGTTGATCTCCACCCAAGCGCGCGCCGGAGAAATGGGAATTACAGAATCACTCATTCAGACTAGGCTTATGTTTAGGAGCCGATTTCGCAAGGGCTCTGTTTGGAAAATGATGGGAGATTGTCCCTCCACCAAGTAAAAATCAGATCAGGCATGTCGAATTCAATTTGCAGGTGATGACGTTCCATGAGTTTAGAAGGGTTTAACCGCAATAGATCAGCCTCAATGAATCCAGGCGGATACGCGCTTTGGAAAGCGAATCTGTGGTTTCTAAGAGAGTATCTTTAAGCGATTTGATTTCGTCTTTCGAGATATTTGGATTGCGTAAAGATAGATGGTTGAGGCGTGAAATTTGGGATTTCAAGCTATGGGTTGCGGTTTCGATTGCGGCTTGGATGGGTTTGCTGCTGGCGCGGGTGGCGATTTCTTTTGCAGCTTCCAACATGGAGGGAAAGAGTTGGGTTTTGAATGCTTCTTGGGCGACCATACGGCGTGGGTCGCCGGGTTGGAGAAGTTGGGCTGGAGGTGCTTTGGTTTGGGCTTTGCCCGTGTGATCAACGATGACCCGCAAGAGTGAGGGAGGGAGAAAACGGTCAAGGTGCAGGCGAGTTGGGGCGATAACTTCGAGGACGAAGGCGCATTCGAGGAGAATACTTTTACCTGTGGATGTTGCGAGTTTTGCAAACGTTGCGTTACCTGAGCTTCCATCCAGCATTTGTCCGAGGGCATCGCGGAACAAAGGATGATCGAAGCTCAGGAAAGACAGATCCTCGCGCGCCAAGGCGGTAGCTCTGTCAAAAGTAACAGACAAGCCGTCATCGCCAATATCGGCAAATGCTTCGGAGTGCCGATGACCGTGTTTGAAGAGATAGGCACGTTCGGCAAGATCGGAAACATCCACGCCAAGAAAATCAAAGAGTCTGAGTGTGAAACGTTCGAAGCGAGGGTCTTCGTCGGCAGTTTCGATGGCCTGAAGGAGTTCAGCAGACTGTGAGGCGGGAGGTGCTCCGAGTTCCAATAAAAGATCGTGGCCGCTGCTGAGTTGTTGGGTGACTTCCGCTTTATATTGAACAGAGCGTCTCATGAAATCCTGAAAACGCTCTGATGCGTATGTTTCATCAGCAAGAGCGTCGAGTTCGGGGAGTAAGGCGTTGGCGATGGTGGTTGCGCCTTTGAGTGGTTGTGAAAAGACATCGAGCGCCTCGTGGAGCCACCGCGCATGGAGTTCGGATCGGCTGTCTTTTCCATAGGGGATGTGAATGTGAATATCACCGGTTTGTCCGATGCGATCCAAGCGTCCGATGCGTTGCTCAAGCACTTCGGGATCACGCGGAAGTCCGAACAATACCAGATGTTGCGCAAATTGAAAATTCCGACCCTCGGAGCCGATTTCAGAGCAGATCAGGATACGGGCACCCTCGGGTTCTTGGAAATAGGCGGCATTGCGATCGCGCTGGAGCATGGACAGCTCCTCGTGAAAGAGCGCGGTTTCGACATGGATTTCTTTGAGAAGTTTCTCCTGAACGCCGATAGCTGCTTGCGGTGAGTGGGTAATGAGTAGGATTTTTTCGCTTACGGGTAATTCACGAAGCAGATTGGCGAGCCAGAAGTAGGGAGAGGTGTTTTTTTCCAAAGGATGGAGTAAGGGAAGGCGTTTTGGAAATCCTGTGAGGCGTTCACGTGTGTTACGGAATAGCACACGCCCAGTGCCGAAGGAATCGATGAGCTCAGAGATCAGTTCCTTTCGTGAGTTCTCATCACCTTTTCGAAGTGCTGTCAGGTGTTTCTCCGCATTTTGTGAATGGATCACGAAATCGGAAAGGTTATCCGGAATCTTTCCTTGGCTGAGTTCTGCGACGGCGTTGGCGAGCGGAATGTGGGATTCTGCCTCGCTTAGAAATTCCTCCAATTTCGAATAACGTGCGGGGTCAAGCAAGCGCAGGCGCGCAAAGTGGCCTTCCGGGCCGAGTTGTTGCGGCGTGGCGGTAAGAAGTAAGAGAGCAGGAATTTCTCCAGAGAGTCGCTCGACCATTTGGTAAGCAGGTGATGCTGACTCGGGTGACCATGCAAGGTGATGTGCTTCATCGACGATGAGCAAATCAAATCCTGCGGTTCGTGCTTGTTCTGACCGTTTTAAATTTTCCGCCAGAAATCCAGTGGAGCAGAGGATGAGTTGGGAATCGGAAAAAGGATTTGCAGATGGGTCGTGAGCACAGATGGATTGGCAACGCTCTTCATCAAAAATTGCGAAGAGCAGATTGAAACGCCTCAGTAGCTCGACGAACCATTGGTGTACGAGCGGTTCAGGAACAAGAATCAGAATCCTATGGGCTCGGCCCGTCAGGTGCATGCGATGAAGGATCAGGCAGGCTTCAATCGTTTTTCCAAGACCGACTTCATCGGCAAGAAGAACTCGGGGATGGAGACGATTCGCAGTTTCCGCAACGATGGAAAGTTGGTGGGGAATGAGATCGATGCGCGCACCCGTATAGCCATGAGCAGGAGAGCGCCGGATTGCGGTGTTCCAGCGAAGTGCATCGAGACGGAGGTCGAAATCGCGGGGGTGGTCGGTGAGTCCGGCAAGTAACCGTTTTTCGGGTCGTATAAAGCTCAGTGAATCGAGCAAATCGGATTCATGGATGGATTTTCCTTGTCCGTGATAGGTCAGGAGTTGTCCATCTTCTGTGATGTTCTCTACCGTGAGCTCGTTTTTTTCATGATCGCAAATTGTATCACCGGGTCCGAATCGGACACGAACGAGTGGCGCGTTTGATATCGAGTAGGTGCGGGTGTCTTCGGCCGCGGGAAAACAGATTTCGATGAGGCCGTTCTCTTCTGATAGCACGTGACCGAGGCCTAGGCTGGGTTCTGAGGTTGAGATGTAGCGTTGGCCTGGGATCATGGAAGTGTGAGGAGAGAGGCGAAGAGTTACAGGAATTTGGAGGAAACTGAATGGGTTTGGAAAGATTCAATCGGTTTCAGGATGAAACATATAAGACTTCGATGATTAAAATTTGGGAATTGAGATTTGAATATTGAGGGATTACGTCGTGTCTATGATTTCAAGCGAATCAAACAAGCGAGAGCCGTTGCGGTATGCGATGATTGGAAAGGATGGATCAACCGTGGAAGAGAAGCTTGAGAAATATACGGGAACGGTGGATTGGAAGTATTTGGCACCACATTATCTAAGCGGATCGCTGTTTTTTGTGGACCCGCAACTGGCACTTGTGGAGGTCGGGCTGGCATTTTCTGAGAATCAAACTGAGAAAGTCCGGGAATGGTTGAAAGCTGGGGACTTGGTAAAGATTGGCGATTTGCATGCGGAGCATTGGCAAAAAGGCGGGGTGGAATTTGAGGCACTGGTGGTTTCCCCGTTTGTTCTTTGTCGGCCAGTCTGACGCGGCTGCCCGATAAAAAATCCGTTAGAGATCGTTCCCTAACGGATAGAGCATGGGTTCACGCGGAATATCGTGGTTTGCGGTTACTCTGGAATATAGAGTTCCGATCCTTGTGCAAGAATGGTGGTGGGATCCAGACGAAGTCCGTTGATTTCATCCAAGCGCGTGGTGGTGGTATTGTGAGCCTGCGCGAAATCGCTGTAGCTGATTTCCTTGGTGATTTTGACGGGCTTGTCGGATGCGCGTGGCTGGGTGACTGGGCTAGTCGGATTGGATAGCGGTAGGCTCGACTGACTAGAAGCGTTCAAGTCTTGTGCTGGTGCAGATACGGGGGATGGATCGGTTGTTTTTGTTTTGCCGGGAATTTGGACAATCTTTCCGATGCGAAGGGTTTTGGGATTGATGCTAGGGTTTTCCTTGATGAGCGCATCAACCGTTACGTCGTAGGTTTTAGCAATACTGTAGAAAGTTTCATTTGCCGCAACGGTATGTTTGACGGCATTTGAAGCTGGAACTTCCGTCTGAGCAGGTGCTGGTAGAGACTCGTTAACCGGTGTGGTTGTTGTGGCTGCGGAGGATGTCGGAATTTTCAATTTCTGACCGGGGCGAATGACGTCATTGCTTTTAAGACCATTGAGTTCGTTGAGAATGGCAGATTTGGTGCCGTGTTTGCGAGCGATGGAGACCATGTTGTCCCCAGCCATTACCGTATACGTTGTCGTATCATTTGATGAAGCAGGTTTGGTTTTGGTTTCGCTTATGGCAGTCGGGAGAGCTGCAGGAGTATTGACCGGTTGAGCTGGGGCAGGTGAGTGGGTGAGTTGTGCGATTTTCAACTCAAGTTGTTGAATCTGCATTTCCTGTTCTGCGACAAGCGTGCGAAGTCGCTCGACTTCACTTCCGGATAGAAGAGGCGCACAGGCTATCAGAACGGCCATCTGCGATGCAAAGCATGGGTTTATCTTCATAAACCGTGATTTTGCAGGATTCGTTCGAGCTGACAATTAAAAATTAAGCAAAGTTAACTAAAAAACAGCTTTTCTCACAGGTCGTCCGTGCCAGCGATCAGGGAGGTCTCTAGGCTAGCTCTTGCGGCTTCGAAATCTTCCTCAGTGAGTTCTTTTTGAACCGGAATGGGTTTATCGAAGATGATGGTCACTTTACTGAAAGGCTTTGGAATGACAAAACGATCCCATGAAGAAAGGCGCCAAGCAGAGCTGTAGCGAATATGGATTGGGACGATATCCACACCGGTGGTTTGAGCGATTTTGAGAAGTCCTGGCTGAACTCGGTAACGCGGACCTTTGGGGCCGTCCGGGGTGACGCAAACATCCTTGCCTTCCTGGAGGGCTTTTTTCATTCCGATCAAGGCTGAGACGGCGCGGCGGGAGGAGGAACCTCTGATGGATCCGATTCCAAAAAATGCCATCGCGGTCGCAAGAGTGCTGCCATCTTTGCTTGCGCTTGTGAGAACGACCGTTGAGCGGTTCTTTCCTCCGGTCATTTTCCAAATTGGCGGCATCGTGAAGATGCGATTGTGCCAGAGGGCGAAAATCACAGGTTGTGGATTGATCTTGGGTTGGACGAGACCTGAGTTGCCATTGATATCGTAGCGCAGAGTCAAACTCCAAAGTTTCATGGCCCAAGCAGCTAGGTGGCCTGCCATCATGGCGGCGCGCGAGGTCTTGATGGTGTTGCTTCTGGATGGCATTGGCTGGAAAACCGATGGTTTTACAAGTTGATGATCTTACAAAAATCGGCGTAGGCCTGATGCCATGAAGCCGATTCCTGGGGGGTGTAGATTTTGAAATCGAACGATTTCCGGATCAGGTCTCTGCCTTCGCTGAAGGTTTTGATTTCTTGGGTGGCAAGCATTTGGGTGATAATGTTGCCACAGGACGTGGCTTCGATCGGACCGGCGTGAACTTCGATTCCGAGGGCATTTGCTGTTGCTTGGCAGAGTGCCTCATTTTGAATCCCTCCACCACCGGCATTCAGACGTGAATAATTGCGGCCGGTCAGCTTGATCATGCGTTCATAGACAACACGATATTTGAGGGCCAATGAATCGGTAGCTACCCTGAGAACCTGGCCAATGGTTTCAGGCACGGCTTGACCGGTTTTTTTGCAGTAATCGCAAATGCGAGTCGGCATATCTCCGGGAGAGGAAAACGCGGCATCATCCGGATCGATGAATGCGAGGAAAGGTTTCGCATCCGCGGAGAGTTTGGCGAGTTCGGCATAGGAATGGACTTCGCCTTTGCGATCCCAGTGGCGTTTGCATTCCTGGATAATCCAAAGCCCGCCAATGTTTTTGAGAAAACGAACCGTGTTGTCGATTCCTAGCTCATTGCAGAAACCGTATGAAAGCGCTTCTTCACCACGAATGGGGGATTTTTTTTCCACACCCATAATGGACCATGTTCCTGAAGAAAGCCATAGAGGCTCGGCTTCGGTCAAAGGAATGCCGGCGACGGCGGAGGCGGTGTCGTGACAGGGCGCGACAACAAAAGGAATGTCGCAGCGGCCGATGATGTCTTTGAGTGCTGGGCGGAGTTCTCCGAGCACCGTTCCTGGGGGAACGATTTTTCCGAAAATATCCCTAGGCAGTCCGAGCGCTTCGATGACTTCTTCCGACCAATCACCGGTTTCCGCATTGAGGAGTTGGGAGGTTGAAGCGTTGGTTTTTTCCACGCTTTTCACGCCAGTGAGCCAGAAGGCGAGGATGTCCGGTATGAACAGAATGTTACTTGCCTGAGAGAGGGCTGCGCTATTTTTCAGACGCAGGGAAAGAAGATGAAGCGCGCTGTTGTAAAAGTTGGTTTTGATTCCGGTATGGCTGAAGATTTCCTCTTCCGGCATCAAGGCGTGCATTTTTTCTTCAATTCCCTCGATACGCGGATCGCGATACTGGTGGGGTGTCCCTATGATTTCGCCTTGCCCGTCGAATAATCCAAAATCACAACCCCAGGTATCGATTCCGATGGAGGCGATTTCCTCTCCGTAGTTATCCACGGCTTTTTTGATTCCTGTTAGAATTTCATGGTATAATCCGAAGATGTTCCAGTAGAGACCGGAGGGAATTTCAATAGCGGGATTTTCGAAGCGATGGATTTCGCTCAATTGAATTTTTCCATTTTCAAGGAAACTCGATATGACGCGACCGCTGCTTGCTCCGAGGTCAATGGCTATACGAACATTTTTTTTCATTTCCAAATTTTAAAAGACAGGTTTTTTCTGAAGAGTTTAAAGGAGGGATAGATGAGTGAATCAGGCAGATTCTACTTCGGAGGTATGGGAGATGGGTTTGCGCAGGGGGGTCAGGATTCCTTGGTCGAGCCGGTAGATCCATGAATGAATCGACAGTTCTTGTCCGCGTTCCCACGCGTCTTCCACGATGGTGGTGCGAGCCACGTGGCGTGCTTGTGAGAGCACGTTGAGTTCGCAGAGACGGTCAAGACGCTGGTTGTCTCTCAGTGACTCAAGTTCATCTTTGTGAACGCGGGTTAGGGAGCGGATGGGTGCCAGCCAGTTATCAATGATTCCATGTCGAAAATTTTCAAGAGCAGCCTGGACGCCACCGCATCCGTAGTGCCCGCAAACAATGACATTGCTAACTTTTAGGACATCGACCGCATATTGTAGCACGGCCAGAACATTGAAATCCGTTTCCTGGACGACATTTGCGACATTTCGATGTACGAAGACTTCTCCGGGGGGAAGTCCGGTAATCTGGTTGGCTGGGACACGGGAATCCGAACAGCCGATCCAGAAGTATTTCGGGCTTTGTTGTTGGGCCAGGCGTTTGAAGAACTCAGGATCACTGACTCGCATTTTCTCTGCCCAGATGGCGTTGTTCTCAATAAGCTGATCAATGTTTTCCATAACTTCGTGATCATGCTCAGACATGGCTGGGCGAGACTCCAGAAAAATTATGCCGTCAGCGATTTCTGTTTGTCGTCGAATTCTTTCTTGGCGGCCTTGCGGCACTCGGCGACGAAGTGATTGCAGGCTTCACGGCAGAGAAGGGGAATGGCTAGGTTTTCAGGCGTATTGCCCGGAATGCCATTGAAGCGGGAGGCTTCGCTGTCTACCAGTGGCGTCTTGTCATCGAGCTTCCAGAGAATTTTTTTAGCGCAATTGTGAGCGGGACCGCAGACTTTTTGTATGAGCTTTTGCGCGCCATCATCGCTGATCGTTCCGGCGTAGCGATACATCCCGGTTTGCCTTGCGAGTTTATCGCGGAGGTTTTCGATGGGTAGGGTGCCGTCAAGGTTCTTGATGAACAGCGCGGTGCAGGCAGGGTAAAACTGATCTAGCGCGCGCAACAAATCCTGTTCATGGTCCAGGGTGAGAATCCAGCCGCGGCGCAGATTGATTTTTCCCTTGGTAAAACGGTATTCGCCGTCTTCGGCATAAGTTGAGAGGTCTCGCGACCTTTCCGGTCCGCGATGATGATCCAGACCTCCGAAGGCAGGTTGAGTGGCTAGATCCTCATCTTCGATGTGGTATAGCGCGTATTCAAACTCACAGTAGTCGCGATGAATCCGGATTTGGCCGATCTGGTTCACTCCTTGACGGATGAGTTTTTTCAAGTGGTCTGCCAAACTCGGATCTGGGTTAGGTTCCGGTGGCTGGGGTTTGTGTTTCGCATCGAAATCCATGATTTGATCAAGGATAACATCCGCAATCAAGGGTTCCGTGCCGATGGCGGAGGAGTAATAGAGCGTTTTGTCTCTGAGTTGATGAGGATTTTGGCGGAAGATTTCCCTTTGGCTGGCAGCGGGACCGACTTCCGGCTCGATTCCAAGCATGACGGGAATGTCCTGATAAGAATGCAGGCCATCGGAGATGAAAAATGGCACAACCACCACGTTTTGGGTTTTCGACATTTTGTCCCAATCCGCGATGAACGGAGCTTCTTCCATATAAGCATCCGTTACGAGTTGGTAGCCGGCCCCTGAATTTGCAATGAGGTCCGCTTGGTCTTTGATTGCCTTGGTGGAGTTTTGGTTTAACCCGGTTCCATGTCCCGTGATGATGAGCGTGGTGTCCTTCGGATTGGCATCAGGTGCTACCTCGCGCGCGCGACGCAGGATGAGATCGGTCATGGAGCGGTGGACGCCGACCGGCAGGCAGTAATGAAGCGTTTTTCCGCCGCGCACCGTGGTATCTCCGCTCAATTCCAATTCACGCGGTATGACCTCCTGAGTAAAATAGCCCTCGCTGATGAAATCTGGCACAATATAGACCTCGGGAGCGTCGATCATCAACAAAGCCTCGCGCATGGAGGGTTCTTCTTTCCAAAAACACACATGCACTTCACCAAACAGGTTTCTGCTGCGGATTTCCTGAGCGTGGTCGAAGTAAGGGGTCGAAGAATCGGGGTTTTCCGTGGAGCCGTGACCGACAATCAGAAGGGCGGAGTTTGGTTTCGGGACGAAAGTCATGTCGTGAAAATGGCGGGCGTTGGCAGGATTGCAAGTGAGCGAATCACAAACTCGCGCTTTTTTGGGAGTTCCTGACAAATCCGCCATGAATCGCCGCGAATGAGGGCAAGCCAGAGTCACAGGTATGTCAGGTAAGTGTGATCCTGCTCCAGAGATGTTGTGGAGTTTAAGAGACTGGGAAATTCTCAGGAATCATCTCTCAGTCAAACATCCCAAAATGAAAGCGGTTGCACGATTCGGATGAGTCGGTCTAGTCTCATGCGTGCCTGATCTGGAAACCAAACCTTTTGAAGCAATGATTTCTCTCGATGGCGAATTTTTGCGCAGAGCCTTTCAGTCGATGCTCAAGGCCAGGATTCTGGAAAATAAGCTCTCAAGTCTCTATAAAGCCGGCAAGATCGTCGGTGGTGTGTATCTTGGGAAAGGTCAAGAAGCGGTGAGCGGTTGTCTCGGAACAGCCTTGATTCAGGGGAGGGATTGTTTTGCGCCGTTAATCCGGGATCAGGCGGGACGTACGGCTTTTGGTGAGCCTTTGATCGATTGCACAAGGACCTATCTCGGATCGGTCGAAGGTCCGATGAAAGGTCGCGATGGAAATATCCACCGGGGTCGGCCCGAAAAAGGCATGCCGGCGATGATTTCTCATCTGGGTGCTCAGGTGCCTCTGATTGCAGGCATGCTTTTTGCGAAGCGGCTGAAGGGCACTTTGGACGGATGTGTGGGTGCGACCTGTGTGGGTGATGGGGCGACATCGACAGGTGCGTTTCATGAGGGGCTGAATCTGGCTGCGGTGGAAAAACTTCCGATGGTAGTGGTCATTGCAAACAATCAATTCGCATATTCCACGCCAAACAACCGTCAGTTCGCCTGTGGTGACTTGGTCGAACGGGCGAGGGGGTATGGCGTGGGTGGATATTCCGTCGACGGCACGGATCTTTTAGCATGTGCTTCTGTGATCGGTGAGGCGGTAAAACAAGCGCGACTCGGGAAAGGCCCGCAAATGGTCGTCGCCCATTTGCTCCGCTTGTCCGGCCATGGTGAGCATGATGATGGCGCGTATGTTCCGGATTCCGCTCGGAGTGGCTATTATGGCCGCGATTGTATCGAAGTCGCCATAGATCAGTTGATTCAGGGGCAGTATGCCACCCAAGATGAGATTGAAATCTGGCGTGATGAGATTTCCGAGGAAGTCCAGAGAGCTGTCGCTCAGGCCCAGCAAGAAGCCCTGCCGGATCCTTATTTAGAAGATTGGTCCGCCCTATCCACAACCTTTCCCTATATTCCATCGTGAGTGTGACTTATATTGATGCGATTCGCGAAGCTCAGGAGGATCTCCTCCGTGAGGATGGTCGTGTGTTTCTTTATGGACAGGATATCGCTAGTTTCGGTGGTGCTTTCAAAGCGACCAAGGGGCTTGCGGAAAGTTATCCAAACCGGGTTTTTGATAGTCCGATTTCCGAGGATGCGATGATCGGTCTTGCGGTGGGGGCGGCAATCGAAGGGATGCGTCCCATTATTGAAATGCAATTTGCCGATTTCTCATCCATTGCGTTCAACCAAATCGTCAATCAGGCGGCGACTCATTTTTACCGCACGGGAATGCCGATTCCTTTGACAGTCCGTCTTCCTTCTGGTGGCACTCCTGGGTCCGGGCCCTTTCATAGTCAGAGCATGGAGGGTTTGTATTCCCAGTATCCGGGTTTGGTTGTGGTGACTCCCGCGACTGTTTCCGATGCCTATCACATGTTGATCGATGCGGTGAAAATGGATGACCCCGTGATTTATTGTGAGCACAAGTTTCTTTATCGCTGGTTGAAGGCGAAAACGATCAAGGGCGAGCATCTACCCATTGGTCAGGCAAGGATCGCCAGACCGGGAAAGCATGCCACGGTGGTGACTTACAGCGCGATGGTGCATGAAGCGGTTCGGGCTGCGGATCGTTTGCAAAAAGACGGTTGGGAAATTGAAGTGGTGGATCTTCGCTCGGTGAAACCGCTGGACATCGATACCGTACTGGCATCGGTGGCAAGAACGGGTCGCTTGCTGGCGGTGGGCGAGGCTTTTCCATGGGGAG
Source organism: Luteolibacter sp. (assembly GCA_044233125.1). GTDB lineage: Bacteria > Verrucomicrobiota > Verrucomicrobiia > Verrucomicrobiales > Akkermansiaceae > Luteolibacter. Next base: position 86,836 of record JBIIKO010000002.1, read on the forward strand.
GCGTCACCGCGGAGGTGGTATCAAGAGTCACTGAAGAAGGATTTCATTTGTTAGATGCACCGCCGCAGCGCCTCAATTCCCGCGACACACCGGTTCCCTATCATCCGAAGCTTTGGGCCGCACATCGCCCGACTCCGGAGTCCATATCCGAGGCTCTTCGAAAACTCTTATCCTTTTAGTTACTGCCATGCCAATCGTTCCCATACTTATGCCACAGCTCGGAGAGTCCATCGCCGAGGCAACGGTTATCCGGCTCGATGTGAAGCCCGGAGATCCGGTCAAGACGGATCAGGAAATCATTGAGGTTGAAACCAACAAGGCGACCATGGGTATTACCACGCTTTGTGATGGAGTGGTGTCGGATATTCGAGCGGTTGAAGGAGTTTCCTATTCGGTTGGTTCATTGCTAGGTCTGTTAGATGTAAGCGAGGAAGAAGTGGCACGCACCGGAGTGGATACGCTCGAGACTTTGGAGGCAAAGAGCCAGAGCCAGCCTCAGGACACCAAAAGCGGGGAGGAAAACCTCCACTTTGCATTGGACGGAGATTCCTATGAGGAAGATCCGAGCATTATTCCAAGTGTAAAAGGTTTGCCGGTGCCGACCGGTGTCATGGGGGCTCATTACATTTCGCCAAGGATGCGTGCCCGCATGAATGATATGGGTCTTCGCGAGGCGGACATTTCCGCGGTGGCCGGAACTGGTGCGGGTGGAAGGGTTACCGTGGAGGATTTGGAGCGGTTTCTGGATTATCTTGAATCCTGGCCAAGTGCGCCGGCATCGCCCATGCGTCTGGCTGTCGCTGATGCCATGCGCCGCAGTTGGACGCGTCCTTTGGCGACGGTTGGACTTCCTGTATTGTTGGACCGCTTACTGCAACATCGCCGGGATCAAGTCCCTAAGCCCGGCCTGACCCTTTATTTGTTGAGGGCATTTGCCATCGCGCTCAAAGAGCAGCCAATGACAGCTGGATATTTGATCGGTGAAAAAGTGGTTCACCCGCGGTCTTTTGATATCGGCGTGGCCGTGCAGGTGGAAGACGGAGTGGTTGTTCCGGCGATGCGTGAGGTGGATCAGAAATCTCTTTCTGACCTCGTCTCCGAGTATGATGATTTGGTGGATCGCGCACGCCGCCGTCGATTGACCGAGGCGGATACGCGTGGGGGAATTGCGACGGTAACCAATTTCGGAACCTTTGGTCTGACGACTGGTACTCCGATTCCTTTGCCAAATGAGACCCTGATTCTTGGAATCGGCGCTGGTCGCAAAAAGCCGGTATGGAGCGAGCAAGTGGAGACATTCCTTCCCGCGACCGAAGCCGAGTTGCTGCTTACCTTCGATCACCGCGTGGTGGATGGTGGGGGGGCTGGAGTGTTGTTGAATCGGGTTGCGGCATTGTTGCAGCAACCGGAAAACCTCTGATTTTATCGAATTGTGGATCCTGAATCGGAAAGAAACGAAAAGATGGATATTCCGAAAAAAGCGATTTACCGGCTCTCGATCTATCATCGTTGTTTGCAAAAACTCAGCGATAGTGGCCAGAAAACGGTCAGCTCAATCACGCTTGCAAAGGCGGCGGGTGTCAAATCCGCACAGCTCAGGCGAGATCTCGGTTACATTGGTCAAATCGGCACTCGCGGACTGGGTTATCCGGTGACGGGTTTAATCGCCACGATTCGTGAAGCCCTTGGCAGGGAGCAGTTGCAACCGGTTATTTTGGTCGGTGCGGGGAATTTAGGATCTGCCTTGCTGAGGTATCAGGGATTTCAGAAAGAAGGCTTTGAGGTGGTTGCGGCATTTGATGCTAGGCCAGAGGATGCTAGGGCGCGGAAATTGAAAATCCCAGTGCATCATGTTTCCCAAATGGAGGCATTCATTATCGAACATCAGGTTAAACTTGTGATCTTGTGTGTTCCCATCGGGTTCGCCCAAGAAGTGGTCAATCGTCTGGTTGCATGTGGAATACAGGGAATTTTGAACTTTTCTCCCATCATGCTGGAGGTTCCAGCCGATGTGACGGTCAACAATGTCGATCTGGCGCTTGAGCTCGAGCATCTGAGCTATTTCATCAAATGATTCAAAAAAGTGAGACTTTCATCAAAGATATCGGCTGAGGTGAACGTTGCTGATGATGACTGTGACACTGGACATCCGATGAAACTGACTCCGCAGGAATTCGAATCGTTTATCAATCAAGCTGTCACAGACCACGAATCCTCACTTATTGGTTATGCAAGAACTTACCTATACGACCTGGATCGAGCGCGGGATGTCGTGCAGGATACCTTTATACGCTTGTGCAAGCAGGATCCTGAAAAGGTTGAGGTTCATCTCAAAAGCTGGTTGTTCACAGTCTGCCGAAATCGCTGTTTCGATGTCATACGTAAGGACAAGCGTATCGAATCACTTGATGATGTTGGCTGGCAAAAAATCGCCAGTTCTGAAAGTTCTCCCGATCAAAAAGCCGAGGATGGCGATGAATATTTCGATGTTATGCGATATATCGATCGGCTCTCCGATCATCAGAAAGAGGTTATTTTGTTAAAATTCCAACAAGGATTGAGTTATGAGGAAATCCATCGAGTGACTGGCCTGACAACCGGAAATATCGGTTTTTTGATTCATGCAGGATTGAAACGGTTACGTGGCTGGATGCTTGAGAAAGGAGATGTCGATGAAAATTGAACAGGATGATCCAAGATTGACAGCCTACGTGTTGGGTGAGTTGTCGCCGCAAGAGACCAGACAGTTCGATCATGCCATCGCTGGAGATCCTGCCCTAAAGCTGGCGGTTAAAGAAATTGAGCGCGCTCAAGCGGAGCTCTTGAAATGTTTCGGTAAGAATAGCGATACTTTGCTTCCGAGGCAGCGCAGTGCGATCACGCAGGCTGCGAGAGCCGTCTCGGGTCTGGACAAAATTCCCATCATCAAGCCTCAGCGCAGAGCTTTTCATGTCTGGACTTGGCCCTTGGCTGCTGCGGCTGTGGTGACCACGACCCTCTTTATCGTCACGATGATTCCCGCGCCCGAGACCGGAGATTCCGGCAAAAGGGCAGGAAATGGTGCGGGTAAGGTAAAATTTGATGGGCGTGTTGCGGTTGAACAACATGGCCAAACCCAGAAAAACATCGGTCTTCCGATTGTTGCGGGTAACAAGAGTTTGAACCGCATCACGCGGTCGGTTCGGGAGGTTGGAAATTTACCCAGCAGGCACGAGGTCAGAATTGAAGAAATGCTGAATGCCTTTCCACTTGATGCCAAAGCTTCCGTCGCACTCTGGAAGGGCGCTTCGCTGGGTTCGGAAGTCGTTGAATGCCCATGGAGTCCATCCGGTAGCCTAGTCTTTGTTAAAATCCGTGGAGTGCGTGACCGGAGTGTCAAGCTATCGGTTGAGTTCAAAAGCCATGAGGACTCGGTGATTTCAAGTCGACTCCTCGGCTACGAAATCGAGCCGGAATCGAGTGAACGCACGTCCATGCCGCAGGAATTATTGGCAGGCCAGGAAACCCTTGTGGCAATTCTGGTGGAGGCGAAAAGTCCGGCAATCGGTCAATTGATCTGGAGCGTTGATGGAGTACCTGCACCGGTTGTCGAATTGGTTCGCGATAAGGAAAAAGAGGCCTCCACCGACGGCAGGTTTGCTTCTCTTATTTGCGGTTTCGGCCTATGGCTGCGCCAAGAGAATCCCGGAATCATTGATGACTCATTGATCTTGGGTCTCGCGCGCGAGGTTGCAGCTGAAAGCATGGTTCCTGATCGCTACGATTTTCTTGAGCTGGTGGACCAAGCCGTTAAGGCAAAAAACAGATAAATAGTGAGATCAACGGGTTTGAGGAATTTCTTCTCCTTGTTTTTTTGTTCGGAGTTCTTGGTTCAATCTCTGCCCCTCGCCTTGGCTTTGCGGCGGTTTGTTTTGGCGGGAATATCTTTTTTATTAAGGTTGCGCGCGGCTAGGTCCGGGGGCTGATTATTTTCTCAAACAGGCGAAAAACTCCGAGAAGTTTCGGGATTCGGGTGAGTTCCTTGTAAAATTCGCTATTTTGCCCTTTTCGGGCAGCCCTAAGTTCGCTGTATTCGCCGTGCGGAAACGGATATTCCGCGGACTTTCCCATTTTCAATATGCTCACTCTTTTAGTCGCTCTACCGATTCTTGCTTTCATCGCGATTCTTCTCGGTGCTCCCGCGCGCCAAACTGCATTGGGGGCTTCTGTAATGAACCTAATCATCGGTCTGGGTTCGGTGTTTTCATGGGAGCATGACATCTGGAATTTGTCTCTCACGGTTCTTGAAAAACCGGCATTGCATCTCGGCTTCGGCTATATAGATGCGATGAGCTTGGTGATGGTGCTGCTTTCAGTGATCGTGACCTTTGCAGCGGTGCATGCGAGCAAGGCACCCGAAGGCGCCGAAAAACTTTACTATGGATCCTCGCTCTTGATCGCTGCGGGTGCGATCGGTGCTTTTGCTTCCACAGATTTGTTTTTCTTTTATGCCTTTCATGAAATGGCCTTAATCCCGACCTTCCTGATGATCGGCATTTTGGGGCGCGGGGATCGCCGTGGAGTCGCTTGGAAAATCACCATCTATCTCGGGCTCGGCTCGTTGGTGTTGTTGGCCGGTCTGGTTTGGCTTGCCTCACTTACCGGTACGTTTGATCTCCGTGAGATCAAGAACCTGGCCGGAACGATTGATCCTGGGGCACAGAAAGGTATCGCGGCTCTTTTGATCATCGGTTTCGGGACTTTGGTTTCCTTGTTTCCCCTCCATTCATGGGCGGCTCCGGCGTATGCCAGTGCGCCGGCACCAACCGCGATGTTGCATGCGGGTGTGCTGAAGAAATTTGGTCTCTATGGAATGTTACGAGTCGCCTTGCCGCTGGTTCCAGATGGCCTGCAATTTTGGCTGCCCCCCCTGTTGGTTTTGTTGTTGGGAAATATTCTCTGGGTAGGATTGGTGACCCTTTCGCAAAAGCGTCTCGATACCCTGTTGGGAAGCTCTTCGGTCATGCACATGGGCTATATTTTTCTCGCGATCGCCGCTTTGATTGCAGTTCCTGAAAACGACCTCGCACTTCCCGCCGCCGTGATGCTGATGTTCGCTCACGGTATTTCAATCGCGCTACAGTTCGCCCTGGCGGATCGCATCGAACGCAGCACCGGTTCTCTCGATTTCGCGGATCTCGGAGGTCTTGCAAAATCCGCTCCAGCGCTGGCATTTGTATTTGGTATCGGGGCAATGGCATCCATCGGTCTTCCCGGTCTCGCGAACTTTGCCGGCGAGGTCATGGTTTTTCTCTCTGCCTTCCGTGATTATGTGCCGGAGAATGGCTTCGGACCTGTGCAGGTCGCCTGTATATTGGCGATCTGGGGGGTAGTGATTTCCGCGGTTTACATGCTCCGTGCTTTCCGGAAAATTTTCCAAGGTCCTGCGGTCAAAGCAACTGCGAACGCCGCCGATCTCACTTGGTGTGACCATATTCCGGTCACGCTTCTCATCCTCTCCCTGCTTGCTGTCGGTTGTTATCCCAACCTTCTTCTTCATTTCTTCAAGTAAGGTTATTCCTGTTTTTAACATTCAACGTCTCACGCAATGCCCGCCTACTATCTGGAAGCACTCACTGTCACCCTCGGATTGATCATCTTGCTCACCGAGGCTTTTGTTCCGTCAAAAAACAAATCTTGGGCGGGGTTGGTTGGAGCGGCTGGTTTGCTGGGAATCCTTGTCATGATTTTTTTCGCCGTGGGCCCTGAATCAAAACCCGATGCAAAATGGGCGGTCTGGCCATTATGGAATTTCTATCACTTTGATGGACTCGCCAAGTTTTACAAAATTTTCGCACTCGTCACAACGGCTGCGGTGTTGCTGATGGCGATTGATTATCGGAAGATACTCGCACGTTTCACTGAGAATCCGGGTTCTGAAGAAGGCACGGGAGAATACTATGCTCTGCCAATCTTTGCCTGCGCTGGGATGATGTGGATGGCCTCTGCGAAAGATCTGGCGGGAGCTTTTGTCGCCCTGGAGCTGGTCACGATTACTTTCTACATTCTCGTCGCATTCATGCGTCGCAATGTGGGATCCCTTGAAGCTGGTGTGAAATACCTCATCCTTGGAGCTCTCAGCACAGGATTCCTCGTTTATGGAATCTCATGGATCTACGGTGCCACCGGCACGATGCGTCTGGATCTCATGCCGGATAAAATCGCCGCCATGCAGAATACCGTTCCGTTGTTGTTCGGAATCGCGCTGGTTTTGGTGGCTCTCGGTTTCAAAGTCGGTGCGGTGCCCATGCAGATGTGGATCCCCGATGTCTATCAAGGTGCTCCAACTCCGACGACTGCCTTCCTCTCGGTCGGTTCAAAGGCAGCCGGTTTCATTTTGTTGATCCGTTTCCTCACGCCGTTCCTCACTGAAGCTTCACCCGTGCGCAATCAGGTTCTTGCAATTTTGCTTATCCTCGCTTGTGCGACTCTTCTGTTCGGAAACTTGGCCGCCATCGCGCAAACCAACTTCAAACGTTTGCTTGCTTACTCATCCATCGCTCATGCGGGATTTTTGCTTCTGGCTCTTGCCGCATGGAAAACCACGTCTGAAAATTCCGTGACCTCGATCCAAGCGGTCTCGTTCTATCTTGCCACTTACCTGATCATGACGCTCGGCGTGTTTTTTGTTGTCGCTCAAGTCCGCATCCAACGTGATGGCGAAGAGATTGCCGACTTCAATGGTCTGGGAAAAAGAAATCCCGCGCTCGCGCTCGCTTTGACCCTACTGCTAGCTGCGCTCGCGGGTGTGCCGCTCACCGCCGGTTTCATTGGGAAATTCTTCGTGTTCTCGCTTGCCGCCCAATCCGGACTTTGGATAGGACTCGGCATCGCGGTCATTGCCGCTGCTGCTGGTTTTTACTATTATTTTAAAACCATCCGCGCCATGTGGTGGATCGATCCAAGCGATGATTCCAAAATCACGCTGCCAATCATTTCCAAAATCTGCATCGCGACTTTGACCGTGCTGACCTTGATCTTCGGAGTTTATCCGCAGCCGATCTTGGCGTTGCTGAAGTAGTTGTCCCAACGCATCATGAATAAAGCTGCGAGACGCAGCTATGACGGCCTGCGGCGAGACGCCGCAGCTACAAACTAAACCTAGGCGACTGCTTGAGGAAGGTGAGGGGATTTTCGTAAATGATTTTATCGATCTGTGCGGCGGTGTGTTTGCGGCGTTTCATTTCGAGCGCGCATTTTGGTACCGCCATGGGATCGGATACTCCCCAGTCACAGGCAGAGTTCATCCAGATGCGATCCGTGCCGTAAGTTTCGAGGATATCGATCGCACGGTTTGGGGTGCATTTGCTTTCTGGATAAAGTGTCATGCCTGCCCAGAAGCCGGAATCCATCACCAGCTTCACTGTGTGTTCTTCAACGTGGTCAATGATGACTTTCGAGTGATCCAACTTTGAGAATGAGTTGAGTGAATCGATGATGAGTTTTGTACCCTTTAATTTATCCTCCAGGTGGGGGGTGTGAATGAGAATGGGGAGATCATAATCTAGGGCGATCTGGACGTGTTCTTCAAAGATCTGGAGCTCGCTGCGGGTATTTTTGTTGAGGCCGATCTCACCAATGCCGAGCACGTTTTCCTTTTTGATGAAATCGGGGATTAGGGCCATGACCTCACGGGCAAAACCTGGATCATCGGCTTCCTTGGGATTGATGCAGAGCCAGCAGAAATGTTTGATTCCGAAACGCCCCGCGCGGCGTGGTTCGTATTCGGTGAGCTGGCGAAAGTAATCGTGGAAACCATCCGCGGAAGAACGATCGAATCCTGCCCAGAATGCGGGTTCGCAAAGTGCTTCACAGCCAGCGAGAGCGAGTTTTTCATAGTCATCCGTCGTGCGGCTGACCATGTGGGCATGGGGTTCGATGTAACGCATGGGGAAAACATCATACCCGCCGGACTTCTTTGCAAGTTGGAAGAGTCAACGGACAGTTCTAGGCCAAGCCAAACCGAAACGGATCATCAGGCTGGAAAATCAGTGTGGTTTCTGCATTGACCCATGCCTGACCGGTAATGTGAGGAAGGATATGGCCGTTATCGAGTTGCTCATAGTGACCCTCGAAAACTTGGTTGAGAATACTGGCCTGTTTCCAAACCGCTCCGGGAGCGAGTTTTCCTTCAGCTGCAAGGCAGGCAAGCTTGCCGCTGAAGCCTGTACCGCATGGGGAGCGGTCATAGGCGCCTCCGGAGCAGAGGACAAAGTTGCGGCTGTCTGCTTGCGCGGGATCGTTGGGCGGTCCGAACAATTCGACGTGGTCAACTTCCTCGCCGTTATCTCCGGTGATGCCTGCCCGTTTGAGCGCTGCGCAGACCTGCGATGAAAAATCCGATAAAGCCGGAATGTTTGATTCTGAAATTTCAGGTCCTTGTCGGTCGATCAGAAAAAACCAGTTTCCTCCCCATGCCACATCGCCGCGTATTGTCCCCCAATCAGGCAGTTCGATCGTGACACGGGTTTTCAAACGATAGCAGGGGACGTTGGTGACGGTGACTTTCCCGTCATTTCGAAGCGTGGCATCGATCACTCCAACCGGAGTATCGATCCGGCACTTGTCGCCCAAGTGGACGCGGCCGAGGTGAGCGAGCGTGACCATCAGCCCGATCGTGCCGTGGATGCACATGCCCAGTGTCGTTGCGTTATTGAAAAAGATGATCCCGAAGTCGCAGTCGGGTGTGTATGGTTCGCAGAGCAATCCACCGACGACCGCTTCATGGCCGCGCGGCTCAAGGCAGACGGCGCGCCGAACGTGATCGTGTTTTTCGCGAAGCAAACGAGCACGCTCAGATAAAGGACCCGTACCGAGATCCGGACCACCCGAGACGATGATGCGTGTGGGTTCGCCGATGGTATGGGACTCGATGAGCTTCATGTTGGAAGATAATTTACAAAATTGATTAGGAAAAACGGGACGGTAAGAGTTTGTCGAGACCGATGGAAGGGCGACGCATCATCAAAAGTTCGGTGACGAGCTTGCCAGTAACGGGTCCGAGGCTCAGTCCCATCATCGCATGACCCGTGGCGACCACCAGGTTGTCCAAGTTTGGAACTTTTCCGAGATAAGGCATGCCGTCAGGAGAAACGGGACGCAGGCCGACCCATGGTTCGATTCCATCGAAATCGCTGATTTTGAAATTCGGAAAATAGCGGGTGGCCGCTTTGACGATGCCGCGCACGCGGGCCGGGTTGATATCAGTGTTGTGTCCGCCAATTTCCATCGTGCCGGCGAAACGTAGGGAGTTACCCATGGGAGTTACGGCAACTTTTGCCTCAGTCAAGATCGAGCAGAGTTGAGGAAGTTGGGTCGGGTGGGAAAGGGTGAGTGAATAGCCTTTGCCGGATTGCATGGGGAGCTTCAGGCCAATCTGACGGACGAGATCCGTGCTCCATGATCCGCCGGCGATCACGAAGTGCCGAGCATCGAAGGTTCCGGATGATCCTGACACCGCGAAGACTTTACCATCGCGGAATGTGATTTTATCAATCAGGCAGTTATGGATGATCTTTCCTCCCATTTGCCGGATCCGTTTACCAAGTGAGGCAAGGAAGCGTGCGGGATCGAGGTGGCAGTCTTCGGCGAAATGCACCGCACCAGCGATGTTCATTTCAATGTTGGGGTCGAGTTTGGACGCGGTTGCGGCATCCAGTAGCTCTGCCTTCAAACCTAGCTCGCGTGCCTGATGCGCGACTTCGGCTTCCTCATCGAGAGTCTTCTGGCTCTGGCAAAGCATTAACAAGCCACGGGATTGAAGACCGAAGTCATCTTCGCACGCCAGTTCTTGAAACAAGCGACGGCTTTCAAGATTGAGTTTACAGAGCGCTTCTCTAACCGCTTCCACGTGGGTTTGATTGGCATGTTGGCAAAACAACCAACCCCAGTGGGCAAGTTGAAGTGATAAACGGGGTCGCACATAAAACGGGCTCTCTTTATCCAATAACCAACGCAGGCCTTTTCCGATGACTCCCGGAGCGGCGAGCGGAGTGAAATGGCTCGGTACGATCATTCCGGCATTGGCGGATGAGCAACTGCCCTCATGAGGAAAGCTGCGGTCCAGAATCGTGACTTCGTATCCCTCTTTCAGGGCATAGTAAGCGGTGCTGAGCCCGATGACCCCACCACCTACGATCACCAGTTCCTTAGGGCTTTGCTGCATTCTGTTGGCATTTATAGGAGTGAGGCGAAGAGAGCATGTCAAGCGGAGTTGGGATTCTATCTAGACCTATTGCGAGAGAGAATGACACCAGAATCAAGGCACTGGCCGGAATCTTGAGTCAAAAAAAAAGCCACGATCCGCTGGGACCGTGGCTTTGGAGATCAATAACTGCGCTCCCCCACAAACGGGGCAGGCGAGAGAACGCGCTACGATTATTTTTTAAGCACCTTTAGCTTGTTGATTCCGTAGACGGCGTCATCACCCAATTCTTCCTCGATGCGGAGGAGTTGGTTGTATTTTGCAATACGGTCAGAACGCGACATGGAGCCGGTCTTGATTTGTCCGCAGTTGGTGGCAACGGCGAGATCGGCGATCGTGCTGTCTTCGGTTTCACCGGAGCGGTGAGAGAGGACGGCGGTGTAGGCATTTTCCTTGGCGAGTTCGACGGCGTCGAAAGTCTCGGTGAGCGTGCCGATTTGATTCACTTTGACGAGGATGGAGTTCGCGACACCGAGATCGATTCCTTTTTGGAGGAACTTGGAGTTCGTCACGAAAAGGTCGTCACCGACAAGTTGGGTGGTTTTGCCGAGTTTGTCGGTAAGGACTTTCCAACCCGCCCAGTCGTTTTCGTCGCAACCGTCTTCGATAGAAATGATTGGGTATTTTTTCTGAAGCTTTGCGTAGTAAGCAACGAGCTCCTCGGCGGATTTGATCGATTTGTCAGACTTCTTGAAGACGTATTTTTTCTTCTTTTTATCGAAGAATTCCGAAGAAGCGACGTCGAGCGCGATCGCGATGTCATCACCGACTTTGTAGCCGGCTTTTTCGATCGCTTTGCAGATGGTGGCAAGAGCTTCGTCAGCATCCTTGAGCACGGGGGCGAAGCCACCTTCGTCACCGACAGCGGTGGATAGACCGCGATCGTGGAGGATTTTTTTCAGTGAATGGAAGACTTCCGCGCCGTAGCGAACCGCTTCGGAGAAAGTGGGTGCGCCGACAGGCATGATCATGAATTCCTGGAAGTCGATCGGAGCATCGGAGTGAGCGCCGCCGTTGATGATGTTCATCATCGGAACGGGAAGGGTTTTTGCGTTCGGGCCGCCGAGGTATTTGTAGAGCGGCAAGCCGAGTTGCGAGGATGCTGCCTTGGCGACTGCGAGGGAAACACCGAGGATGGCGTTTGCGCCGAGTTTCTTTTTGTTGGCGGTACCATCGATTTCGTTCATTGCGGCATCGATGGCGGCTTGCTCGGTGGCGTCGAAGCCAAGGAGTTCTCCAGCGATGGTGTCGTTGACGGCTTCAACGGCCTTGAGCACGCCTTTGCCGAGATAACGGTTTTTGTCGCCGTCGCGGAGTTCGTGGGCTTCGTGTTCACCGGTTGAGGCTCCTGAAGGAACCGCGGCGCGGCCGACGGCGCCACCTTCGAGGTAAACGTCCACTTCGACGGTTGGATTGCCGCGTGAGTCGATGACCTCGCGGCCCCTGATTTCTACAATTGTGGTAAGATCCATGGTGTTCTGTTGATGTTGGAAATGTGATTCCTCACGCGTGATAAGCGGAGATGGACTTGATCGTCAATGTTTGCATCTGTTCAGTTTCAAGATCGCGGATTTTGGCGCCATCGCCGACGGAGAGTCCCATGAGGGCTTTGCCGACGTCCGAGAGGTAGGAAACTTCCTTTTTCTCCGGATTCGAATCCCATGCGCCAAGGACGGTGATGGTTTGCTCGTTACCCTTGTCATCTGCGAGGACGACGATGGTTCCGATGTTGACGGTTTTGGTATCAGCACCTTTGAAGTCGGTTCCGCGGGCTTGGGCGATTTCTCGCTCGAGCGCGGTGCGGCGGTGATTGAGATATTTTTCCAAGTCTTTGGCGGACTTGTATTCGAAGTTCTCGCGGAGGTCGCCGTAGGATTTGGCGATTTTCACGTCCTCGCGGTTTTGCGGAATTTTGACGCGGATGAGTTCTTGGAGTTCCTCTTTTTTCTTTTCGAGAGATTCCCATGAAACGAGCAGGGGTTCTTCGCGTTTGGCGGCGTTCTGTCCGGAAACCAGTTCGACGGTTTCTGGGCGAACCTTGATGATGCGCGCCATGAGGGATTTTTTCTCAAGGTCGCCGAAGACCGGGCAATCGAGCATGCGGCGGGCGAAGTTTTTGGCTTCATTGAGATCCATGTTCTTCACGAGATCCGAAAGCAGGGCTTTGTCATCGTTGAGAAGGGTTTGGAGGCGTGAGGTTTTGCGTGGTCCATCGGAAAGGTGATCGTTTTCCAGGAGGTTGAGGATGGAGGCGCCGACATCCGCGCCGAAGACTGATTCGGAGGACGCGTTGCGCTCGCGGCAAACCCAGATGAGGGCATCCGGGCCAAGGGCGCGGCGGGCAAGGGCGGAGCTGAGGTGCTCCATGAGTTTTGGCATGCCGTTGTTTTCGTTCAGGATACGGGCAATTTCGGTGACACCACGCGCACCGACCTGGTCAAAGACCGTAACGATCTTATCAATCCATTCGCTTCCGAAGGCGGATTCGAAAGCCTCAAAGACCGCACGTTGGCGTCCGGAAGGGAGGGTAACGAGTTCTTCGGCGATTTTATCGAGATTGGAGCCGGCGATGAGGTCGCTGAGTCGGACGGCGCTGGGATCGAGCTCAAGAGCTTTGTTGCTGCCGATGACTTCGTCACGTGCGGCGACGAGTTGCATGGCCTGGCCGAGTTGGACACGAGCCGCTTTTTTCGCACCGTCATCGATCTCGATGAGGAGTTGTTTAAGTGCATCGGCATCCTGATCGAATGCGCCCATATCGGCAGCGATGGCTTCAAGGGCTTTGATCATGCCTTTGATGTCTCTCGCTGCTTCGAAGTCTGCGAGCAGAGATTGGGCAGGAGTGATATCGGAATTTCTGAGGACGATGGCCTCGGTGCGTTTGGTTGGGACAACAGCTTTGCGGCTTTCTTTGACCGCCTTTTTGGTGGTGTCCCACCATTTTTTGTATTCCTTGGTGGGGATGACTGCGCCGCTGACCAGTTGCTCAATGGCATCGCCTGTGACGGAACCGCCGTGGCTTTCCAAAATGTGAACCACAAGAGCCACACTGTCTTTTTTGGCGAGATCGCGAAGTATTTCGATTTGTTCGATTTTTACCGCACGGAAGTCATCAGCAGAAATCCATTCGGTTTTTTGCATGGCGAATTGGAGATCCATCTCCTGTCCGCTGGAGTTTTGGAAATCGACCGTGATTTTTTTTGAACCAAAATCCCAATCAACGATTTTGCCCGCTCCGAAGGATTTGTGCAGGCAGAAATTTCCGGGGGCGAGTTGTGAAAGGCGTTCTCCGACAGGTGCAGGTAATTTTCCGGCTTTTACTAATTTCTCAACATCAGGATGCATGCGCATAGTTTGGAAAGCCTGATCGGGAATGGCAAGGATAAGGGTGAGAAATCTTTTTTTGGCAAAATGGGGCGCAAGGTGGGTGTTTTCCGGCTTTTTAAGTAAAACGGAGGAACGTATAAGATGGAGGTAACGTATAGAAAGGCTTTGAGTTTAAATTCTCAGAATTTACCATCCATTTCCTAGGCTATATCGGATTCTTCGTCTAAAATGTCTGAAGTCACACCAACCTCGCTGCCAGGAGTTCGCGCTGGAAGATGAGTTCTTTGGGGAGGTGATCGTAGAGGTCGATGAAAAGTTCGCTTTGGGAGACGAGTTCGGCGCGCCATTCGTTATGGTCGAATTTCATGACTTGATCAAAGTCCTTGGATGAGAAGTCTTCCATGCCGTCGGTGTTGAAGTCGGCGAAATCCGGGGTCCAGCCGATCCGGGTTTCATGGCCGGCGGCGCCGCCGGTGCAGCGTTTCACGATCCATTCGAGGACCCGCATGTTTTCCCCAAAGCCAGGCCACATGAATTTCCCTTCGGGGGTTTTGCGGAACCAGTTGACGTGAAAGAAGCGCGGAAGGTGAGTGAGGTAGCGTTGCATTTCCAGCCAGTGGCCGAAGTACGCGCCCATATTGTAACCGCAGAAAGGAAGCATCGCCATCGGATCCCGGCGGACTTTGCCTAGGGTTCCTGCGGCGGCGGCGGTCATTTCGGAGCCCATGGTTGCGCCAATGTAGACGCCATGGCACCAGTTGAAGGCTTGGTAAACGAGAGGCATGGTCGTGGCGCGTCGGCCTCCGAAGATAATGCCATCGATGGGGACGCCTTCGGGGTTTTGCCAATTCGGATCGATGCTCGGGCACTGAATGGCGGGAGCGGTGAAGCGTGCATTGGCGTGGGAGGCCGGAGTTCCGGATTCAGGTGTCCAGTCATTGCCTTGCCAATCGATGAGATGAGCGGGTGGTTCTTTGGTGAGGCCTTCCCACCAGACATCGCCGTCGTCTGTTAGGGCGACGTTGGTAAAAATGGTGTTTTCCGTCATCGACTGCATGGCGATCGGATTGGTGTCCCACGAAGTGCCGGGAGCGACGCCGAAAAAACCGGTTTCAGGGTTGATGGCGTGTAGTTTGCCATCTTTGTGTGGCCAGAGCCATGCGATGTCGTCCCCGATGATGGAAGTTTTCCAGCCTATGTCTGCGTAGGGTTTGGGAGGGACAAGCATTGCGAGGTTGGTTTTTCCACAAGCCGATGGGAATGCCGCAGTGAGGTAAGTGACGGTGCCATCGGGCGCGTGAAGACCGAGGATGAGCATATGTTCCGCCATCCAGCGATGTTCGCGTGCGATATTGGAAGCGATTCTGAGAGCGAGGCATTTTTTCCCTAACAGGGCATTGCCGCCGTAGCCGGAGCCGTAGGACATGATCTCGCGGGTATCGACGAAATGGGAAATGTATTTGTCTTCGTTACAAGGCCAAGCGACATCGGTTTGGCCGGAAGCGAGCGGCGCGCCGACTGAGTGCAGGCATCTGATGAACTGCCCGTGGCCATCTCGGAGTTTTGCTGCTCTGCCGGAGAATTCCTCCTCGAGTCGGTTTAAGACATGGGTGCCCATGTGTGCCATGATGCCAGTGTTGACGACGACGTAAGCGCTGTCGGTGCATTGGATGCCGATTTTTGCCAGAGGTGAATCGAGCGGTCCCATGCAGAACGGAATCACATACATGGTGCGACCTTTCATGCTGCCAGTGAATTTATCCGTGAGGATTTTACGCATTTCCAATGGATCCGCCCATTGGTTGGTTGGGCCAGCTTCGTCGCGGCGTTTGGTGCAGATGAACGTTCGTTCCTCCACGCGGGCGACATCGGAAACGGCTGAGCGGGCGAGGAAGGAGTTTGGGCGTTTTTCAGGATTCAGGCGAATAAACGTTCCTTGATCGCAAAGCAGTTGGGTGAGTCGATTTCGTTCTTCCTGAGAGCCATCGCACCAAATAACTTCATCGGGAGTGGTGAGTGCGGCCATTTGGTTGACCCATTCCTGGAGTTTTTTGTGGGAGGTCATGACTCAAATTCAATCTGGATTTTAGAGTGGGAGCAAGGACGGGGCTGGGGAATATCGTGAGAAGACTTCAACCCAAGGCGATTTGGATCCATGCGAGAGGATCTTGAGGGATTTGAAGTCTAAGTCAGCAACTCGATGAAGTGTTGGTGGACCTGATGGTTAGGAACGATGCCGGAGAAACGTTGCGCTTGTGGTCCGATGGCTGAGATCATGGTCGGGTCTGAGGTGTGGGAGGAGCCAGTCCAACCGACTCCGGTGTGGTTGCCGGCAAATTGGCCGAGCAGGCCGTTGGGATTGTCGAGTTGGTCGCTCCATTCGATGGCTTTGCCGGTGGTTATGCTTGAGTGAAGGGCGGTTGATTCTTCAGCACTCATTTTAAAACCCAGTTTTTCCTCGATCAGTGAGGCTAGTTTTTCTTCGTTTTCGGGAGATTTTTTCCATTGGTTGATGATGGATTCATGGGATGCCGTCATACGGGTGAGGGATTTGAACGCTTCGTTTGTTTTGGTGTAATTTTTTCCAGTTCCGTTGATGCCTGGGTTGGCGTTGCCGTGATCGCTGGTGACGACGACAAGGATATCATCGCGACTGGCCGTCATTTCTAACACTTTTTCGAGGGCGTTATCGAATGCGAGTTGTTCCCACAGTAAGCCGGCGGCATCGTTCAGGTGCGCGGCGTGGTCGATTTTTCCACCTTCGATCTGAAGGAGAAATTTCTCATCAGCTTTCAAGAAATGTCTGAGAGCGAATTCCGACATTTCAGCAAGAGTGGGAGTTTTGCTTTGGAGTCCGGCATTGTTGATGCGGTCCACTTCGTAGGGCAGGTGGCTGTCGTTGAAGAGTCCCAGAACCTGTTGGGATTTGGAGTTAAGAAGCGAATCGCGATCGAGGAGGATGTCGTAACCGGATTTTTGGTAAGGACTGAGCCAATCGCGGGAATCGGGGCGTTGTTTTGCATCGAAAAATTTCATTCCGCCGCCCAGTAGGATGTCGACCACGCCGAGATATTGCGGGGCAATGAGGTGTTCGTCTTGGCGGTTATGGGTGACGGCGGCAAAGCCGGCGGGTGTGGCATGGGTGATGGTCGTTGTTGTGACGAGGCCGGTGCGGTGACCAATTTTTTTCAGATGGCGGTGGATGGGAATGGATTCCGTGCCATCGGGGCGGACGTTGATAGAGTTATTGTTGATTTTCATGCCACCGCCCCAAGCGGAAGATGCTGCGGCCGAATCGGTGACATAGGAATTGGCGGAGCTTGTTTCCATGAGGCCGCGGGTGGATTTCGGATCATTGATGAGTTCCCACCAGCGGGTGCCTGTGCCGTGGACGATGCGGGAGAAATTTTCGGCCATTGTAAGAACGCCGTGGCTCATTCCATCGGCAACCATGAAAACGATCCCTTTGACCTTTCGGGCGCTGCGTTGAGGATTTTTCTCACAACTGCCAAGTAAAGAAGCCATGGCACCGAGGCTGCCGACTTTGAGTAAATTTCTTCGTCCGATCCTTGTTTCTCTCATCATGAAAGGAACGTAGGGGATGCACCAGAAGTTTCAAGAGCCGTGATTCAACAGGATCGTCATATTCGCGTGAAGCAATGCTTGCACGGGCGCGGCTTGTCCACTAGCACATGGGGCTTATGAGTAACGATCCGGACCAGCATATTTCCCTTGGGGCGATGTATTCCGATTATTTCTTGGATTATGCGAGCTACGTGATTCTGGAGCGCGCGGTGCCGCATTTGCATGACGGTTTGAAGCCTGTACAGCGGCGCATTTTGCATTCGATGCGCGAGCTTGACGATGGCCGGTATAACAAGGTTGCGAACGTGGTCGGAAACACGATGAAATATCATCCGCATGGCGATCAGTCGATTGGCGATGCGATGGTGCAGCTCGGGCAGAAAGACCTGCTGATTGATACCCAGGGAAACTGGGGTAACACGCTAACTGGGGACGGAGCGGCGGCACCCCGTTATATTGAGGCACGTTTGACCAAGTTTGCGTTGGAGGTGGCATTCAATCCCAAGACCACGCAGTGGCTGCCATCATATGACGGCCGGAATCAGGAACCTCTGACTTTGCCGATGAAATTTCCCCTGTTGCTTGCGCAGGGTGTGGAGGGAATCGCGGTGGGTCTTGCGTGTAAGATTTTGCCACACAATTTTAACGAACTGATTACCGCTGCGGTGGCTTATTTGCGCAAAGAGCCGTTTGATTTGGTTCCGGATTTTCCAACAGGTGGAATCATGGACGCGAGCGAATACAAAGACGGCTTGCGGGGAGGAAAGATTCGGGTGCGTGCCCGGATTGATGCCGAAAAAAAAGGCATTCTCAGGATTACGGAAATTCCGTTTGGAACGACCACGGGCGGAGTGATGGATTCGATAGTTGCGGCCGCGGACAAGAACAAGATCAAGATTCAAAAGATCGAGGATAACACGGCGGCGCATGCCGATATTTTAGTGTATCTGCCAGCGGGTGCTGACTCGGAAAATACTCGAGATGCCTTGTATGCTTTTACCGATTGCGAAGTGAGCATTTCACCGAACTCGGGCGTCATTGTGGATGGTAAACCCGCGTTTCTGGGGGTTAGTGAAATCCTACGCCGCACCACGGATCTCACCAGAGAGCTGCTCAAGCTGGAGCTGGAAATCAAGCTCGGTGAACTGGGCGATAAATGGCATTTTTCCTCATTGGAGAAAATCTTCATTGAGAAACGCATCTACCGCGATATCGAGGAATCCGAGACTTGGGAGGCTGTGCTCAAAGCGATTGATGACGGTTTGAAGCCATTCAAAAAGTTACTTAAGCGCGAAGTAACTGAGGAGGATTTGGTGCGCCTGACCGAGATTCGTATCAAACGCATTTCCAAATTCAATGCCTTCAAGGCCGATGAGGAAATCAAGGCAATCGAGGCGGATATTTCGGAAGCTGAAAAAAACCTTCGCAATCTGACACGGTACACGATCCGGTGGTTTGAGGAGCTTGGAAAAAAATACGGCAAGGACCGCAAGCGCCTGACTGAGATTTCATCGTTTGCTCGGGTGGACAGGACTCAGGTAGTCGCCGCAACCGAGACGCTTTATCTCGATGCGAAGAACGGTTTTGCAGGAACCGGATTGAAGAAAGAGGAGGCCTTGGAAAAATGTTCGATGTTGGATGATATCATCATCTTCACGGCGGACGGAAAAATGAAGATTACCAAAGTTGCGGATAAATTTTTCGTCGGGCCAAAACCCTTGCGCGTTGCGGTTTTACGCAAGGATGAGGATTTGATTTACTCGATGATCTATCGCGATGGTAAAGACGGCAATGTGATGGCGAAACGTTTCACTGTGGGCGGAACAACCCGCGATAAGGAATATGACCTGACCAAAGGCACGCCGGGCAGCAAGGTTCTATATTTCAAATGGCACAGCAACAACGAGGAAAGCTCCGCGCAGATGTTAATGATTCATATGAAATCCGGTCTGCGTTTGCGCAATCTCACTCGTCCGCTGCACTTCGCGGAATTCGGGATCAAATCCCGTGGCAGCTTGGGCAATATCGTGACGAAACACCCGGTTGAGAAAATCCTGCTCGCTCCGAAAGATTTCACGCCATAGGGTTTGAAATCTTAACCGCGAATGAACGCGAATAAACGCTAATCCAATTCTATGAAAAACATGGCATGTCATAGTGTAATTATTTTGTGCGTTCTTGTTGGCAATGTTTATGATGCACGTCCATTCGCGTCTATTCGTGTTTTTTTATCAGCATGATTAAAATCGGCACTAGAGCGAAGCTTCGAATCGTCCGTGAACAACCGTTCGGCTTGTTTCTTGATGCCGAAAATCTGGGTGAGATTTTACTCCCACGCGGAGAGATGCCCAGAGAGTGGGTGATCGGTGAAGAGTTAGATGTATTCATCTATCTCGATTCGGAAGACCGATTGGTTGCGACACTGAAAACTCCGCGTGCCATGCCGGGGCAATTTGTGAAGTTGCAGTGTGTCGCGGTGACAGGTGTGGGCGCGTTTCTCGACTGGGGCTTGTCGAAAGATCTGCTCGTGCCTTTTCGCGAGCAAAAGACCCGCATGGAGCCGGGTAAAAGTTATTTGGTCAAAGTGATGGTTGATGAACAAAGCCAGCGCTTGATGGCGACTGCTCGCATTGCACGTCATATCGATATCACCCCAGCGATTTACGAATCAGGCCAAGAAGTAAATCTGACGGTTTATGGAAAAACTCCCATGGGGTACAAAGCTATCATCAACGATGAACACACGGGTTTGTTGTATTCGAATGAGGTGTTTCAAAAACTCTCGCTCGGAGAAAAAATCAAAGGTTGGGTCGCGGCGGTCAGGGGCGATGGAAAGATTGATCTCATCCTGACGCCTCCGGGTCGCGCGCGTGTGGATGATCTGGAAAAACAAATTATCGGAGAACTCGTCGCACGCGGTGGCTTCTGGGCGTTGAGCGATAAAAGCTCGGCGGAAGAGATCAACAGCGAACTGGGAGTTTCGAAACGCACCTTCAAACAAACGATAGGCGCGTTGTTGAAGAAGCGGTTGATCACGCAGACGGACGCAGGGATAAGGTTGAATTAAACTCTAAAGTTTAAACTTTAAATCTCAAGAAGACTGGAACTGGTTGATTTGTGGCTTCATGGGATGGTAGGGCGGTTTTGATAAAACCGCCGTGTGACGGAAGAAGCGCGTCTGGAGACACGCGGTCCAAGCGCAAAAAGTAGCCAGCCTTAAGCGACTACCCGTCTTGTGTCTTCTCTGTCTCTTAGCGATTTATGCTAAGATCTCATTCAGCGTTTTGCTCGGACGCAGCGCAGTAAACGCCTTGGTATCATCGGGCATATAGTATCCGCCGATGTCAACGGGTGAGCCTTGGACGGCATTGAGCTCGAAAACGATTGTCGATTCGTTGGCACTGAGTTTTTCTGCGATGGGTTGGAAAATCGCTTTGAGTTCCGCATCGCTGTTTTGCGAGGCGAGTTCTTTGGCCCAATAGAGCGCGAGGTAGAAATGTGAGCCGCGGTTATCGATGGTGCCGAGCTTGCGGCCCGGGGAACGGTCGTTTTCAAGGAACTGGCCGTTGGCGGCGTCGAGGGTTTCTGCGAGGACTTTGGCTTTGCTGTTGTTTTGAGTAAGCGCGAGGTGTTCGAAGGATGCGGCGAGCGCAAAAAACTCTCCGAGTGAATCCCAGCGGAGATAGTTTTCCTCGAGAAATTGCTCAACGTGTTTGGGAGCGGAGCCGCCGGCACCGGTTTCGAACAAGCCGCCGCCGTTCATGAGGGGTACGATGGAGAGCATTTTTGCGGAGGTGCCGACTTCGAGGATAGGGAAGAGGTCGGTGAGGTAATCACGCAGGACGTTTCCGGTCACAGAAATCGTGTCGAGGCCTTTGACGATGCGTTGGAGTGTGACGAGGCACGCATCGGCAGGCGGAAGAATGGAAATGTCGAGGTTGGTGGTATCATGTTCAGCGAGGTAGGTTTTTACCTTGGCGATGATTTGGGCATCATGCGCGCGGTTTGAGTCGAGCCAGAAAATGGCGGGTGTGTTTGAAATTCTCGCGCGGTTCACAGCGAGTTTCACCCAATCGCGGATCGGTGCGTCTTTGGTTTGGCAAGCGCGCCAGATATCACCTGGTTCGACCTGGTGTTCGAAGAGGATATTCCCATCGCTGTCGGTCACTCGAACGGTGCCATGCTTCGGGATTTCGAAGGTTTTGTTATGGGAGCCGTATTCTTCCGCGGCTTGTGCCATCAGACCGACGTTTGGAACGGAGCCCATGGTTTTTGGATCGAGCGCGCCATTCTGGCGGCAAAAATCAATAACGGTTTGGTAGATTCCGGCGTAAGAGGAATCCGGAATGACGGCGAGGGTGTCCTGAGGTTTGCCTTGGGCATTCCACATTTGTCCCGAGGTGCGAATCATGGCGGGCATTGATGCATCAACGATGACATCCGAGGGGACGTGAAGATTGGTGATGCCTTTGTCGCTGTTCACCATGGCTAAAGCTGGGCCATTTTCGTAGGCTTTGAGAATGTCCGCCTCGATGGCGGCTTTTTGATCGGCCGGAAGGAATTGGATTTTCGAAACGAGATCGCCAAAGCCGTTGTTGAAATCGATTTTGAGGGAATCAAGGACCTCCGCATGGCGTGCGATGAGGTCTTTGAAGAATACTTTCACCGCGTGGCCGAAGATGATGGGGTCACTGACCTTCATCATGGTTGCTTTCATGTGCAGGGAAAACAGGACATTGGAGGATTTTGCTTTGGCGATTTGTGCTTCAAGGAACGTGGTGAGGGCATTTTTACTCAAAAAAGTGGCATCAAGGATTTCTCCATCCAATAAGGGGGTGGACTCTTTTAGGACTGTTTTGGATCCGTCATTTCCAATGAGTTCAATTTTGACATGAGTGGCTTTGGGGACGACGATAGATTTTTCGTTCGAAAAGAAATCGCCCTTGCCGTCCATGGATCCGACGTTGGTTTTTGACTCTTTGGACCACGCACCCATCGAGTGGGGGTGTTTCTTGGCATAGTCTTTGACGGCTTTAGGGGCACGGCGGTCTGAGTTTCCCTCGCGCAGTACGGGGTTCACCGCAGAACCCAAAACTTTGGCGTAGCGGGCGCGAATATCTTTTTCTGAGTCACCTGATGGATTTTCCGGAAAGTCCGGAATCGCATAGCCGCAGCTTTGGAGTTCTTTGATCGCGGCCTTGAGTTGGGGAACCGATGCGGAGATGTTCGGGAGTTTGATGATGTTCGCGTCCGGCAGAAGCGTCATCTTTCCCAGTTCGGCAAGGTGATCAGGAATTTGTTGATCCGGAGTAAGTAAATCAGAAAACTGGGCGATGATGCGGCCAGCGAGCGAGATGTCGCGGGTTTCCACGTTGATTCCGGCGGGTTTTGCGAAAGCTTGGACGATGGGAAGCAAGGAATAAGTCGCAAGTGCTGGAGCCTCGTCGGTCTTGGTGTAGATGATCGTGTTTGACATGGAGTGAATCGTTGGCGTCTTGCATAGGGGAATGCGGCAGGCGGGTCAACCGGACACTATTGAATTAGGATAAATCCTTAGTTCGGCATCAATTGGCGATTGCCGAAACTTGGGTCAGGTGCCAATTTCCCGTTATGAAATTCTGGGTTGTGTTCATGATCGGGGTGGCAATGACTGCACTTTGCCATAGTGAAGAAGGGGTCTCGCCTGTGGTATCGGAGGGAAAAGTGGATAAGCCCGAGGTGACAACCGAAGTCCCGGTGGAAAAATCAGCGGCGCCTGACGAAAAGGCGGATATCCCTGAAGATTTGTTGGAGGACGAACATGTTCGTGCTGAGCTGGGTGTTAACGAGTTTACGGCACCATCGATATCGAAATTGTTTGATACCTTGCAGTTTCTGATGCCTCTGCCGCTCGTAGATACGCAACGTGAAGTCAACGAGCGCATGCCGCTGGATCGAGCGGATCTTGCTATCGAGTTGGGCTTTCTGATTGCCGATGGTTTCCTTATTGTGCAGGCGGGTCAGATGGATCAGGTGGAACGTATCGCTGCGGATTTGACGCGATACGGTAAGGCTCTAGGCGCTGGAGGTCGGATCAACCGCCACGCGGCAAGCTTGTTGGATAGCGCGAAAAAACAGGATATTCCCCAGTTGAAAAAAGAACTCTCTGCCACCCAGAAGGATGTGGAAGTCGAGTTGGTCAAGTTGCGGGATGCGGATCTCGCGCATCTGATTTCTCTCGGCGGATGGATCCGTGCGCTGGAAGTTTCCTCGGTGGCGGTCGATAAACAGTTCTCTCCCGAGCGCGCGACAAAAATCATGCGCGAGGACATTGCGGATTATTATACCGAGATTGTCGCTGGTTTGGAGCCAAGGATTTCCGAGCGCCCCAACTATATGGAAATACGCGATGTGCTTTCGGGTCTCAGAAATGAGATGGTCATTCCAGAAGAGGAAGATCCGACACATGAGAAAGTGAAAGAAATCAGAGAGCAGGCCGTCAAGTTGGTTAAGCTCGCGTTGAAGCGGCAGAACTGATTCGGATTTTACCAGCATGGAAAAACAAGCGATTGCGATTTTAGGTCTTGGAATTATCGGTTCCCGAGTCCGTCAAAGGTTGGTTGATTCAGGATACAAGGTATCGTGTTGGAGTCGGACGTTTCGTGGTTTGGAAGGTGAGTTCGCTAGCCCGCAAGAGGCGGTGGCAAATGCCGATATCATATCGGTTTATCTCAAGGACGGCCTGATGGTCAGGGATGTTTTCACCTCGGCGAAGCAGGCCCTGCGAGGCGGGACGCTGGTGATGAATCACTCGACGATCGATTTGCAGACCACACTCTGGTTGGCGGAACAATGCGCGGCGAAAGGTTGTGATTTCCTCGATGCCCCGTTCACCGGTAGCAAAGATGCGGCGGGTTCGGGGCAGTTGCTCTATTACGTCGGAGGTTGCGAGGAAACGTTGCAGCGCGTTTCCGATTACCTAGCGGTCAGTTCGAAAGCCTGCGTGCATTGTGGTGAGATCGGGTCGGCGACCATTACCAAAATCGGAACAAATTTGATTTCCGCATGCACGGTGCAGGCTATGGCTGAAGCGATGACGATTGCGAAAAAACACGGGGTAAGTCCTGAGGTTTTCGCTGAGGCAGCGATTCGAAACGGCTCCGGTTCGCCGCTGATGGCCATGAAATATCCGGTAATGATGAAAGGTGATTTTGATGCGCATTTCACCATGGCGAACATGTTGAAAGACAGTCGCTACGCTCTGACCCTTGCGGAGTCGGCGGGCGTGAATTTACCTGCGATATCCGTTGTTTCTCAGAGAATGAATGAATTGTGCGAACAAGAAATGGCGGATTTGGATTACTCCGCACTGATCAAAGCGTATGAGTGACCTTGGCGTGTTGGAATTTTCCGGACCTGATGCGGTACGTTTCCTGAATGGACAGGTGACTCAGGATGTCAGGCAAGCCATCGCCAGCGATGCCTTGCTGCCAAGCTGCGTGACCGATGCGAAAGGGAAGTTGCAATTCAGAATCTGGATAGGAAGAGGCAAGACCGATGGCAGTGTGTGGGTCTATTGCTTTAAAGAAATGTTAGATGATCTTGAAGCGAGGTTGACCCGTTACCTCATCGCTGATGATGTGGAAGTGAAAAATGTGAGTGATGAAGTTGTCATCTCCGCAGGTGCGATCCTTCATTCTGATTTGAGCGAGCGTGAACGAATCGAAAAAGGAATCCCAAGTTGGGGCGCAGAAATCACTGAAGGGATGCTGCCGCCAGAAGCGGGATTGGATCTCACCGACATTTCCTACAACAAAGGCTGCTACATCGGGCAGGAGGTCATTTCTCGGATCAAAAGCGCAGGTAAGGTGAATCGACGTCTGGTGAAACTGGCGTTCGAGGGGGTGGGTGCTCTAGGCGAGTTTACCAACGCGGAAGGAAAAGTCTGCGGCGAAGTGACCAGTGTGGCAGGCGATATCGGGCTGGGTTTTTTGAAGCGGAGTGCTGAAGAGGAAACTGATTTCTCGATTGAAGGTGTGAAGTGCAGGGTGAGGGCTTGACCTACCTCAAATCAGGTAGGGAACTGCGGCCCGCAGGTCCGTGGATTAAATGGATTGAAATGAAAATGACCCCAGAAGTTTGGGACTTGGGTCGAAATTTAATTATAAGTCAGCGATTTTACCATAGAGACACAGAGAACACAGAGGTTTGGGGAAATGAGGTGAAACTCTTTATGTTGCTACTCCAGTGACTCCGTGTTCTCCGTGTCTCTGTGGTCAATTTGCTTGGAACCTATCTTTAACATCGGATTTCGGGTTGATGTTTTCAAAAGAACCCTCTTGAATCCGCCCGCCCCAAAACCATGGCTTTAATTGTTCAAAAATTTGGCGGAACTTCCGTAGGTTCCATTGATCGCATTCGTAATGTCGCAGCACGGATGAAGCGGACTCGTGACGAGGGAAATCAAGTCATCGGTGTGGTATCGGCGATGTCTGGCGTGACTGATAAATTGATCGGAATGGCGAAAGAACTCGGAGAAAATCCCTCGGAACGCGAATTGGATGTCTTGCTTGCGACCGGTGAGCAGCAGTCGATCGCTTTGGTGGCGATGGCCTTGCATGAACTGGGGGTGGAGGCGGCATCTGTGACTGGCCGGCAGGCAGGAATTTTTACGACGGGTAGTCATACTCGGGGTCGGATTTCCAACATGGACCCATCGCTGATGAAGCGTTTTATTGAGGAAGGGAAAACTTTAGTGGTTGCAGGTTTCCAAGGGATCACGGTGGACGGCATGGTTCATACCTTGGGGCGGGGTGGATCTGATTTGACTGCGATCGCGGTGGCGGCAGCCATGAAGGCAGATGTCTGCCAGATTCTCACCGATGTGGACGGGGTTTATACCTGTGATCCACGGGTCGTGAAGAACGCCCGCAAATTGCCTGAAATTTCCTATGACGAAATGTTAGAAATGGCATCGTCAGGATCGAAAGTCATGCAATCGCGTTCGGTCGAATTCGCGAAAAAATTCGGTGTAGTTTTCGAGGTTAGATCCTCGCTCAATGACAACCCAGGAACCCTTGTGTTAGAAGAACATCCCAATATGGAAAACGTCGTCATCCGTGGTATATCAATCGAGCGCTCGCAAGCGCGAGTCACCATCTCCGGCATCCCTGATCTTCCCGGCATGTCCGGAAAAATTCTCGGTGTGCTCGCAGATGCAGAAATCAATCTTGATATGATCGTTTCGAACACTTCGAACGATGATTGTCTCTCTCGTCATTCCTTCACCATGCACTCGACCGATCTCGGTAAGGCTCAGGCGGCGCTGAAGCCGCTGCTTGCCGAGCTTTCGCCGAATGCGGAGATCCAAACCGAGGCAGGCATTGCCAAGCTCTCTGCCGTTGGAATTGGCATGCGTTCGCATTCTGGTGTGGCCTCAACCATGTTCAAAGCCCTCGGTGACAAAGGCATCAACATCGGCATGATTTCCACTTCGGAAATCAAGATCGCGGTGACCGTGGATGAGGTGCATATCGAAGATGCAGCCCGCGCGGTGCATGATGCGTTTGAGTTGGATAAGGCTCCTGTTTGATGTCCACTACTGGAGAGTCGCGCCTCTGGCCGGCTTCTTGGCTTGAGTTGAAGAGGATTTTACCGCAGAGATCTCAGAGATCACAGAGAGAGCTAACGCACTTTATCTGGAACTTAGCTTTGTCTCCAGGACACAAATCGAATGAACCATGTGGAAAAAAAACGACAGCGCGCGGAGTTGAAACGCATCGTGTCGTTGAATCTTGATTCGGATTCCGGAGTTGTTGTGGAGAAGTTGGTGAAGCAGCTGGAGCAGTTGCCGAATGCCAGTGTGGTTTCGGCCTACATGGCCATGCCGGGTGAGGTGGATTTGCGGGAGCTTTTCGGACGGATCGACAAGCAATGGGTGTTTCCGCGAGTTAGGGGCGAGGACTTGAAGTTTTATCGAGTAAAAAACTTGGAGACTGAGATGCAGGTCGGCGCGTTTGGTATCCTGGAGCCCAAAGATGAACTTGAAGAAGTGCGAGCGGATGCAGTGGACGTGTTTCTCTGTCCTGGGCTGGGATTCGATCGCAATGGCGGTAGGCTGGGTCGGGGACGGGGGTTTTATGATCGCATGCTTAAACATGCGAGACCACAGGCGGTGAAACTAGGTGTGTGTTTCCCCTTCCAGATTGTGGATAAAATTTTGATGGAAGAGCACGATGTCCGGATGGATGGAGTCGTCGGGTAACTGCTAAATTTATCATCACATGAATCAAAATTTTATTTGCCTAATTTTGTCAGGTTATGCGCTGGCTTTTGTATCCTGTGCAAAACTGGAGACGAAGCCACCCGAGAAGCCTCAGGAGGTGGAGATCAAAAGCAAGCCATTGAAAACACCGCCTCGGGTGAAGAAGTTAGGAAAATCGACAGGGATGGGAATTGAGGAATTCTATCGGCTTCATCAATCTGGTGATGTGTTGATTTACGATGTCAGAGCGCCTTATTTTTATGCGGTCGATCATATTCCTGGAGCGATCAACTGGCCGCATGATACCTACGATGAACAGGTTCAGATGCGTGATATCGAGATCCAAAAGGCGCAAGCGGCAGGTAAGAAAGTGGTACTATATTGCTTTGGTTTGACCTGCGCGGAAGCACGGAATGTCGCCAAGAAATTGGCAAGAAGAGATTATGAGCTTTATATCCTTACGATGGGTATTGATTCCTGGCGAGAGGCAGGGTTGCCGATGGAGAAGGTTGACCGACGATGAGGCTGACGCTTGTGGCGGTTCGCTGGGCCTCTGGGGATTTAGGCTTCTCCGAGGTTTCCAACAGCTCGTGCAGATCTTCCTCCGGCTCGGACGAACCACGTATCTCACGGTTCGAATTCAGTCGGGCAACCTCGATAAAGCCTTGGCCGAAGTCAAAGTGATTGGTGAGGTTGATAGGTGTGTAAACAGACAGTTTGTAGCACGTATTTCCTAGAGAGTTGTGCCGCGCGCCGCAGGCTCTGGACTGCTGCGGTTCTTATCCGCAGCTTTCGGTTTTTTTTGATGGGGTTGGGGTTGTTACCTAGCGCGTGTTTTAAAGGAGCTGAACAAGAGCTGTGAAGAATCACAGCAGTCCAAGGCCTGCGGCTTAATGAGAAAGACCGAGGCTAGACGCCTTTGGAACGGCCTGCTGCGGGACGCATTAGCTACTAGAAATCGAACAGATTCATCTGCGGTGATTTCGGTTGGGGAAGTGAGTCTTCGAGTTGGGTGGTTTTCGGTTTGGGGTGTTTTTCTTGAGCTTCCGGTTTGGTGGAGTTCATTTCCAAGTGCGACAGAATGGATTTTGCGCGCGCGAGGACGGGCTTGGGAAGGCCTGCGAGTCTGGCGACTTGGATGCCGTAGGATTTGTCTGCTGCGCCGGGCAGGATTTTGTGGAGGAAGATGATTTCCTCGTTCCACTCACGCACCGCGACGTTGCAATTTACCACCGCTGCGCGGGTGTTGGCGAGGTCGGTGAGCTCATGGTAGTGGGTGGCGAAGAGTGTGCGGCATTTGATCTCATCGTGCAAATGCTCAGCGACCGCCCAGGCGATGGAGAGCCCGTCGAAGGTTGCGGTTCCGCGGCCGATTTCATCGAGGATGACCAAGGATTTTTCTGTGGCGTGATTGAGGATGAGAGCGGT
This sequence comes from Luteolibacter sp., assembly GCA_044233125.1. Classification (GTDB taxonomy): domain Bacteria; phylum Verrucomicrobiota; class Verrucomicrobiia; order Verrucomicrobiales; family Akkermansiaceae; genus Luteolibacter. The sequence goes on from JBIIKO010000002.1 coordinate 115,662, forward strand.
TTCCGACATCTCGACCATGAAGGTGGATTGACCGCGTGAGAGGTCATCGGATGCGCCGACGCGGCAGAAGATCCGATCCGTCAGGCCGATGGTTGCTGAATCCGCAGGAACATAGGCGCCGATCTGTGCCATCAGAGTGATGAGCGCGAGCTGGCGAATGTAGGTGGATTTTCCGGCCATGTTGGGACCGGTTAGAATTTGGAGGCGTGAGGAATCGGGAAGGAGTTCGGTATCATTCGGAACGAACTTGGTATCGGTTAGGGTTTGTTCAAGGACGGGATGGCGTCCGTTTCTGATAATGAGTTCGGTGCCATCGGTGAGGATGGGTCGGTTATGGCGATGTATTTGCGCGGTTTCTGCAAGGGCACAGAGGGTATCGATGTTTGCGATGCAGTTGGCGGATTCTTTTAATTCAGCGAGATGAACGATGACTTGTTGGCGGAGTTGTAAGAACAGTTCGTATTCGAGTTGTTTGGAGCGTTCCTCTGCCCCGAGGACTTTGTTTTCCATCTCTTTGAGCGCGGGTGTAATGTATCGCTCGGCATTCGACATGGTTTGTTTTCGCGTATAGTCCTCGGGAACTTTCGCGAGCTGTGAGGTGGTGATTTCGATGAAATATCCGAAGACGTTGTTGAACTTGATTTTCAGGGAGTCGATCCCGGTGCGCTTGCGTTCATCTTCCTGAAGTCTTGCGATCCAATCTTTTCCACCGCTGGCCGCGGAGCGGAGTTCATCGAGCTCGGAGTTGTAACCGTCGCGGATGATGTTGCCGTCTTTGATGTTCGCGGGTGGTTCATCGGTGAGGGCGGTCTCGAGGAGTAGGGTGAGTTGTGGGAGAGGGTGGAGGTTTGAGCTGAGAGCTGAGAGCGTGGAGCTCAGAGAAGATAAGAGTTCTTTAAGAGTTGGGATTTGTTGGAGGGAGAGGCTCAGCGACTGGAGGTCGCGGGGGTTGCCGGAGTTTTGGGAAAGGCGGGAGGTGGTGCGCTCGATGTCGCGGATGTTTTTCAGGGACTCGCGCACTTTGGATAAAAGGAAAGGCTCTGCGATCAGAGCGGCGATGGTTTCCTGACGTTGTTCGAGAGTGCGAATGTCACGCAGGGGGTGGAGCAACCAATCGCGAAGGAGTCTGCCGCCCATGGGAGTCTGAGTGCGATCCAGGACTCCGAGCAGAGTGTGTTTGGCTCCGGCGCGCGATTCGATAAGATCGAGATTTCGTTGGGAGGCGGAATCGATGAGGACATGTTTGTCGTTTTCTAACAAACGTGGCGGGTTCAGGTGATCGCAGGAGCGACGGAGCTGTTGGGTCAGGTAATGGAGAGCAGCTCCGGCGGCGGAGGATGCGGCGGGTTTGTCGGCGCAGCCAAAGCCATCGAGTGAATGGATATTGAAATGGGATTTCAGAAGATCGACAGCGTGCTCCGGAAGGAACGTGTAACCATCGTATGGCAGTGCATGCGGAAAGTTTGCCGAGAAATCGCTGATTTGGTGATCCGGGATGAGGAGCTCGGAGGGCGAGATTCGAGCAATTTCATCGAGTAATTGCGCGGCGTCCGCGAATTCCGCGATAATGAATTCTCCGGTGGTATGGTCGATTGCGGCAAGGCCGAAGGACTTTGGCGTTTTGGAGACGGCGGCGAGGTAGTTCGGGCGTTGATCGTCGAGGAGGGTGAGGTCGTCAATAGAACCAGCGGTGAGGATGCGGGCGATTTCACGTTCGACGAGCTTCCCGGGAATCGCCTCAGAGGTTTGCTCGGCGATGGCGACCCGTTTGCCGGCTTTCAGTAAGCGGGCGACGTAGTTTTGAGCGGCGTGATGGGGGATGCCGCACATGGGTGTTCCGCCTCGCTTGGTCAGGGCAACATTGAGAATGGGAGCGGCGGTTTTCGCGTCCTCAAAGAACATTTCATAGAAGTCCCCGAGCCGGTAAAAAAGAATGATGTCGGCAGGCAGGCTTTTCCTCATTTTGAGGTATTGAGCCATCATGGGTGTGGTTGCGGACATGAGACAATGCTGGGGGGTGAAATTTCAAATTTCAAATTTCAAATTTCAATGTTTTGGCTTTCCAATCCGTGAATGTATGACATCGGGCTGACTGGGTTAGTTGGTGAGTTATTTCGTCGCACTACAAACTTTGGATTCTCTGGAAAGGCTAGTATTCAGGATGAATCTTCCAATCGGATTCCATACCCTGGGCAGGAAATTAGCCAGAAAACCATGAACGCTCTGCCTTCTTGGAATGATCCCTCGCCATGCCGGTGTCATGGAAGAGGAGGACGTCAATCATGTTGATTCTTACCGCAGCTGAAAGATTTTGCTGTAAAAGAAGTGATCATACAACTGCGGGATTAAATACTTGGATCGATGCTAAAATTAGCCTAGACTAATAATATTTGCGTGTTCTAATATAAGGCATTAGAAATGAGAGGGTTGCTTTTATCATTGATACTTTCTGGATTTATTTTGGCGGGTTGTTCTGGCCGTCAACCCGTGGATCCATCGGGAAAGAAACGTATCGTAACGAGTTTCACGATCCTAGCTGACATGGCGCGAGAAGTGGCGGGGGATAAGGCGATCGTGGAATCAATCACCAAGCCTGGAAGTGAGATTCATGGTTATGAGCCGACACCCAAAGACATCGTTAAAGCCCAGCAAGCGGATCTGGTATTATGGAACGGAATGAATCTTGAGCAGTGGTTCGAGAAATTTTTTGAGAGAGTGGAAGGTGTGCCTTCGGCGGTTTTAACAGAAGGAATCGAGCCGATGGGAATCACGGATGGTCCATACACGGGTAAGCCGAATCCCCATGCATGGATGTCCCCAAAGAATGCGGCCATCTATGTGGAAAACATCCGCCGTGCGTTGGTCAAAGTAGATCCGGAAAATACGGAGACCTACAACGCGAATGCCGCGGCCTACGTGGAGAAGATCAAGGCCTTGGATACACCAGTGAGAGAAAAGCTTGCGACCATACCTGAGGATAAGCGTTGGTTGCTCACATCCGAGGGTGCATTCAGTTATCTCTGTCGTGATTACGGATTGAAACAACTTTATCTCTGGCCGATCAATGCCGATGCGCAGGGAACACCGCAGCAGGTAAGTCATGTGATTGATCAGGTTCGTCTGAAACGGATTCCCGTGATCTTTTCCGAGAGCACGATTAGTCCGAAGCCAGCCAAGCAAGTGGCAAGGGAGACCGGGATTCTTTATGGTGGTGTGCTTTACGTGGATTCATTGACCGGAGCGAATGGCGCTGCGCCGACTTACTTGAGATTGCTCGAAAATAACGCTGAAATCATCGTGAAAGGATTTATTGAAACCCAATGAGTTACCCCGAATATCCTGAGAAAGTGGAAAGTGCCCCGAACCTGAACGTTCAGGGGGTTTCGGTCGTATACTCTAACGGGCATCAGGCTTTGCGCGATGCGAGCTTCTCGCTTGAAGGTGGAACGATCTGCGCATTGGTTGGAGTGAATGGCAGCGGAAAATCGACTCTGTTCAAAAGTATCATGGGTTTTCTCAAGCCGACTTCCGGATCAATCGCGATCAACGGCTTGCCGGTGAAGGAAATTTTGAAGCAGCGGCTCGTGGCTTATGTGCCGCAGACGGAAGAGGTCGATTGGCAGTTTCCGGTCAGTGTTTGGGATGTGGTGATGATGGGGCGGTATGGAGCGATGAATTTCCTGCGAATCGCAAGAGCGGTTGACCGCAAGATCGTGGAGGAAAGTTTGAAACGAGTTTCGATGTGGGAGTATCGCGATTGCCAGATCGGTGAGCTCAGTGGCGGGCAGAAAAAGCGGGTGTTCCTGGCGCGTGCGTTGGCGCAAGAGGGAAGAATCATTTTGTTAGATGAACCGTTCACCGGAGTCGATGTCAGCACAGAGCATGCGATCATTGGTTTGTTGCAGGAATTGAAAAAGGCAGGCTGCATCATTTTGGTATCGACGCATAACTTGGGGAGTGTTCCGGAGTTTTGTGATCAGGTGGTATTGATGAACCGCACCGTATTGGCGTATGGGCCGACGGCCGATGTTTTCACCGAGCAAAACCTGACGGTGGCATTTGGTGGATTGCTCAGGGAGTTTCAATTCGAGCAATCGACCATTCAAGCCCACGACGGCAGGAAAGTTCGGGTTTTCTCGGATGATGAGCGGCCCTTGGTTTTCGGTAAGGACGGACATTTGGAATACAGAGACAGGTCGGATCATGAGGAGTTGTTGAAACAACGTTCCAAAGAGCACAACGAATGAGTGAAGCGATTCAATATCTTCTGAATCCCTTGCAGTATGAATACATGCTGCGGGCGATTTGGGTGAGTGCCTTGGTCGGTGGAGTTTGCGGATTTCTATCTTCCTTTGTAACGCTGAAAGGGTGGTCGCTGATGGGAGACGCGCTTTCACACGCAGTGGTTCCGGGAGTGGTGATTGCGTTTCTGTTAGGCTTGCCGTTTGCCTTGGGTGCTTTTGTCGCAGCGATTTTGGCGACAGGAGCGATGGCCTTCATTCGGGCGCAAAGTAGGATTCGTGAGGATGCGACGATAGGCATTGTGTTCACTTCGTTTTTTGCTTTAGGCTTGGTTTTGATCACGGCTTTTCCCGCCGGAATCGATTTGAAAGTGATCTTGTATGGAAATATATTGGGAATCGCGGCAGGGGATGTGATGCAAGTTGTGGTGATCGCGGTGGTGGTTTTTTGTTTATTGGGGCTGAAGTGGAAGGATCTGATGCTGTATTGTTTTGATGCGAATCAGGCCCGCGCTCTTGGAATCAAGCCGATGGTATTGCACATGATTTTATTGGGCTCGCTCGCGGCTGTCTCGGTGGCGGCGTTGCAGGCAGTGGGAGCGATCCTTGTGCTGGCGATGTTGGTTACACCGGGAGCGACGGCCTACCTGCTAACGGATCGGTTTGGAAAAATGATCTGGATATCAACCGGGTTGGGAATCGTGACTTCCATGATGGGTGCTTATGCGAGTTATTTTCTCAATGGCGCAACAGGTGGCTGCATCGTTTCATTGCAGGCCTTGGTTTTTCTCGGTGTGTTTGTCCTCGCGCCCAAACATGGTTTGCTGTCGAGCCGCCGCGCCCGATTGAAAGAAGAAATTGTCGTGAAGGAGGGCGTTTCATGAATGCTTTGTTAGAGCCGTTCCAATACGCGTTCATGCAGGATGCTTTGCTTGTGGGAGTGCTCATAGGGGCGATGTGTGCCGTGCTTTCATGTTTCCTGATTTTGAAAGGATGGTCGCTGATGGGTGATGCGGTGTCGCATGCAGTTCTGCCTGGGATTGTGCTGGCGTATATTACCGGTATTCCATTGATCATCGGGGCATTTGCCGCAGGTTTGTTTTGCGCGACGGGGAGTGGGTATGTTAAGCGCCATAGCAGGATCAAAGAGGATACCGCGATGGGTGTGGTCTTCACCGGGTTGTTCGCATTCGGGTTAGTGCTTTTCAGCAAGACACCATCCGATTTGCATTTGGATCACATCTTGGTGGGGAATATTTTGGGAATCAGCAAAGCGCAGGTGCTGCAGACATTATGGATCGGCAGTTGCGTACTGGTAATCAGCGTGCTTTTGAGAAGGGATCTGCTCCTGATTTGTTTTGATCCTGTTCAAGCGAGGGTGATGGCGTTACCAGATCAGTTTTTTACGTATCTACTGCTTGGCTTGCTGGCACTCGCTATCGTGGTCGCGATGCAGGCGGTTGGGATTATTCTCGTCGTGGCAATGCTGATTACGCCGGGTTGTGTGGCTTACCTCTGGACGGATCGGTTTGACCGGATGCTGATGATCTCCGTTTTATCCGCCGTGATCGCGACGATCGTTGGGATTCTCGTAAGCTATCATGCGGATCTCTCGACAAGCGGCTGCATCGTCTTGGCACAGGCCTTGTTGTTCGTGCTGAGTTTGGTGGTCGCACCCAAATACGGGATGCTGGCGAGAAGGAAGATGAAAAATTAACCACGAAAAACACGAATGACACGAAAGTTAGAGGGTTGGTAAATGGGTTTTGATAGTTAGGCTGTTTCAGTCCTTCGTGTTTTTGGTGGTTCCTAATTCGCAAGTCAGATCATATCAGATGCCATGAATCCCTGTATTGAAGCTGCTGTCTCTGTTCTGGATCACCATGGCGTGGTTCCGGATCGCTGCGAGATTTTGCAGGACGGGCATACCTTGGTGGTTCGGTTGACTGAAACACTGGTTGCTCGGGTGGTTACGGATATCGATGGTCCACGGCAGGGTTTGGATTGGTTCGAGCGCGAGACGGCGATTGCTGCATATCTTACACGACATCATGCTCCGGTGATTCCGTTGCATCCTGATCTTCCTGACACGGCACATCAGCATGAAGGTTACGCGATGAATTTCTGGCAATTCGTCACCGCGACGGATGCGGTGCCTGAACCGCGTGAGATCGGATCGACCTTGTATCAATGCCATGAAATCCTGCGTCATTTTCCCGAGTCGCTTCCCTCGCTTGCCATTTTGCATGAGACGTTGGAGATCCTGAATACTTCTTTCGAGAAATCCTATTTCGGTGTGGCGACGGTGGAGTTGTTGAAACGTCATCTCCAACAATCCATCGATGTGCTTGCTCCTTTGCCCGCACAGCCTCTGCATGGAGATGCGCACATGGGTAATCTCATGATGACGCCCCAAGGAATGCTCTGGACCGATTGGGAAGATGCGTTCAGTGGACCCGTGGAATGGGATTTGGCATCGATTATCTGGAATGCTAAATTGTTAGATAATGATCAGGATTTTGTTGATCAGGTTTTGAAATCCTACCAAGCCTCAGGTGGGCGATATGATGAATCGCTTTTAGACCAGTGCCTGATGGCCCGAGCCGCCGTGATGAGCGCGTGGTATCCGATTCTTTATCCATCTCCTTCGGAGGATAGAGTGAGAAAGCTGAAGCAGCGGATTGAGTGGTTGGAGAATCGGTAAGTTAGGTTGCTATCGCGAGAGCGCCGCATGGAATGGGAAGAAGAGGATGGTTCATTAGATAATCGAATGCATCTCGCTCCGCCCGGCGCTCTCGGCGAGAGCGCCCTACCTTTTTTTGAGATTATTCCACCTGCGCCACTGCTATGGCTGCGATGCCTTCTTTGCGGCCAATGAAACCCATGCTTTCATTCGTGGTGGCTTTGATGCCGACTCTTTTTGGTGAGATGCCTAGGGCGTTGCTGATGTTTTGTTGCATGGCGTCGCGGTAGGGCAGGACTTTAGGGGCTTCGGCGATGAGGGTGGAATCGACGTTGATCAATGTTAGATTTTCCTCGGCGAGAAGCGCGCGGCATTTTTCGAGGATTTTTAACGAGGAGATGTCTTTGCAGGAAGGATCGCCGGGAGGGAAGTAGAAGCCGATATCGGGTTTTCCCATTGCGCCAAGGACGGCATCGGCGATGGCGTGGCAGAGGACATCCGCATCCGAATGGCCGGCGAGACCTTGGGTGTGTGGGATGTGGACGCCGCCGAGGATGAGAGGGCGGTTTTCTGTGAATTGGTGGACGTCGTAGCCGGTGCCGATCATTTAAATTTCAAGGTTCAAGTTTCAAATTTCAAATTTCAAAGAAGAAATGCGGACTGACGTCCGACGGGAAATGTTATAAAATCTCCTCAATCGGGATTTTGCCGTTGGTGGCGACGATGGAGTAGGAATCGGATTTTCCGGGTTTTTGGGTGAGGCTGACTTTCCCGCCCGCGGCTTCGACGAGGAGTTTTCCGGCCGCGATGTCCCAGAGAGAGATGGTGGATTCGACGTAGGCATCGAGCCGGCCGCAGCAAATGTAGGCCATGCCGAGTGCGGCGGAGCCCATCATGCGCATTTTACGGGCGCGGAGGGAGGCTTTGTGGAAACGTTCGATTCCGGTGTTGAGGGCTTCCGTGTCTTTTCCGCAACCGACGAAGAGGATGGATTCTTCGAGTTTGGTGCGGGGCGAAACTTGAACCGGTTCGCCGTTGAGGAGGGGCTGGCCTCCTTTGATGATGGTCCAGGTTTCTCCGACCATGGGATCGTGAATCACGCCGAGCACGACTTCTTCGCCAATGCGCAAGGCGATTGAGACGCAGAAGTGAGGGATGCCGTAGAAGAAATTCACCGTGCCATCGATGGGATCGACGATCCAGTGGCGGTTGGAGTCTTGGTTTCCAGCGATGCCTTCTTCTCCGTAGAGCGCATCGGTGGGTCGGGCGGTGAGGAGGATTTTCGTGATCAGGTCTTGGGATTCTTTGTCGAGCGCGAGTTTGATATCGTGATGATGCGCTTCATCGACCGTGAGGGATTTGCCAAAATGTTTGCGGAGCAGTTTTCCGGCTTCTAGAGCGGCTTCGACGGCCAAGTTAAGATCGTTTTCCATGGGCTGTGGGTAATGCTTTGAGAAGGTGAGGTCAAGGGTGTCGGCGGATCGCATCCGCCAGACCCAGGATTTAAATGGTTTGGCTCGGCGGATGCAATCCGCCGCCACGGTTCACTAGCTTAGATGCTTGAGAATGATTTCTGCGAAATTTTCAGAGATTCCGGGGATTTTGCCGATTTCGTGGGGTGTGGCTTTGCGGATGCGGGTGACGGAGCCGAATTTTTCCAACAGCAGGGCTTTGCGTCTGGGAGACATGCCGGGGCAGTCATCGAGAGCGCTTTCCTTCATGCGGCGGCGGTAGAGGAGTTCGTTATAGCCGTTGGCGAAGCGGTGGGCCTCGTCGCGGATGCGTTGGAGAAGCTTGAGAGCACCGCGGTCGTGGGGGATGAGAAGGGGTTCGGATTGGCCGGGAAAAAAGACTTCCTCGTGTTGTTTGGCGAGTCCGATGATGGGAAGTTCCTGGAGGCCGAGCGCCCGGAGTTGTTTAAAAGCGCTGGAGAGTTGGCCTTTACCGCCATCGACGATGACGAGATCCGGAAGGATGATTTTGGCTTTGCCGGATTTGGCGAGTCGGCGCTGTTGATCGATCAAGGATTCTTGGGAGTGTTCGTTTTCCTCAGAGGTGTTTTCACGAAGGATGCGGGAGTAGCGACGAAGAACCACTTCCGCCATCGATGCGAAGTCGTCCTGTCCGGTGACGGTTTGGATACGGTAGCGGCGGTAATTTTGATTATCGGGATGGCCGTTGGTAAAACGCACCATGGAGGCGACGATGTGATTCGATGATACGTTAGATATATCGAAACACTCCATGATACGCGGTGGAGCACTGAGCCCGAGGGCCTCTGCGAGATCGGCGAGATCTTCGGTGGGTTTGACTGTGGTTGGGACACCGCGACCGCGTGCAAATTGGCGGGTGGGGGTGAGCGTTTTTTTGAGGTTGGCGATGATGTCCCGAAACGTCGCGGCCTTCTCGAAATCCAACGCATCGGAGGCGGCATGCATTTCCTCATCGAGTTCGTCGAAAAGGGCTTTTTTTCCTTTTCCTTCAAGGATCTGGCAGGCCTCTTGGATCTTTTCTAAATAATCCTCCTGGGAAATGCGGCCGATGCAAGGAGCCGTACAGTTGCGGATGATATCGGCGTTGCAGTGTTTATAATCTCTCTCGCCGGGATTTGCCGCGCGGCAGACACGCAGGCCGAGGCGGCGGTTGAGCCAGTTGATCGTCTCGATGAGAGCGCTGGAATGTGGAAACGGACCAAAGTAGCGGGCGTTGTCTTCTTTTTTGGAGCGGACGTATGAAATTCGTGGGATGGGATCGGTAAGACGGACGCGCGCGTGGAGGAAACGTTTGTCGTCCTTGAATGCCACGTTGTAACGTGGGCGGTAGTCTTTGATTAGCTTGCCTTCGAGAATCATCGATTCCTCATCGTTGCGAACGATGTGGAATTCAAAGTCATGGATCGAATCCATTAGGGCGCGGGTTTTCAAGCTGGCGCGATTTTTTCCTGATGGGACGAAGTAGGAGGAGACCCGGCGTTTTAGGTCGATGGCTTTTCCAACGTAGATGATGGAGCCCAAGCGGTCTTTCATGATGTAGACACCGGGTTGGTGCGGAACATCACGGAGTTTGTCTTTGAGCTCTCGGGAGACCATGGATGGAGGGAAAATAGACGGAAAAGTCGTGAATGCTAGTCGGGATGTTTGAGGGTTCTTGGTTGAAGAGTTTTTTACCACGAATTTCACGAATGGGCACGAATGAAGGCAGGGGTTGTGAGGAGGGTATATTAACCGCAGATGAATAGGATGAACGCAGATGAATATTTCGGGCGAATTTTACAGGGAGGGAGGAGGAAGATGGGAGAATGGGGAGTGCTTAGTTTGCTAATTTTTTAGTGGGTAGTATTTTTTATAAAACCTTAAGATTCTTCCTCCTTACCTCCTTTATTCCTCCTTACCTCCTTGTTAAATAAGCCGGAATCACCCCAAGTCTTATTTCGCCCAGAATCTGCTCTGGTCAGATGGGGGGTGTTGATACAGTTTGGTGGGGATGAACGGTCAGGAAATTCGTGAGGTATTGGATCGGGCGGGTGTGCTTCCTAGCAAGCAGCTCGGGCAGAACTTTTTGATCGATGCTAATATCTCGCGATGGATCGTTTCCCAGTTGGAGCTGAAACCGGATGAGGCGGTGGTGGAAGTAGGGCCGGGTGCGGGATCGCTGACGGAACATTTATTGGGAAAAGCCCGGCGGGTGATCCTCATCGAGTTTGATGCGAGGTTGGCCGAGGATTTACGCAAGCGATTCAAGGATAGGGATGATGTTGAAGTGCATCTGGCGGATGGTGCGAAGTTTGATCGACGTTTTTTGTTCAAACATCGTCCGTTAAAGTTTCTTGGAAATCTCCCTTATTCATCGGGCGGAGCGATCATGAAAAATCTGATGAGTCGGCCACATCCTTTTTCCCGGGCAGTGATCATGTTGCAGAAAGAAGTGATTGATCGCTTGGGCGCGCAGCCGGGGACGAAGGACTATGGAATTTTGAGTTTGCGGATGCAGGTGAACTGGAAGATCCAGCCTTTGAAAGTGGTTCCGCCAGAGGCGTTTCATCCGAGGCCTTCGATTGACTCGGCGGTGGCGGTATTGACTCCGCGTGAGGAAAAGGATGCGCCAGTTTTCGATGCACGATTGTTTGATGAATTGGTCCGCAGGGGATTTGCACAACGCCGCAAGCAAATGGGTAAACAACTTCCAGACACGCATGATTGGAAAGAGATTGCCGGGCAACTCGGTTTGTCCACTTCAGTCAGGGGCGAAGAATTAGATTTGAAAAAGTGGATTGAGCTCACGCGTGCTTACGACACGCATCCCCTGAAAGATAAACCTCAGAACGAGCATGAGATTTTTGATGTGGTGGATGAAAACGACGTGCCGGTCAGTAAGGCGACACGTGCCGAAGTGCATGCGAAAGACCTGATCCATCGCGCGGTGCATGTGTTGGTGTTTAATCGCAATGGCGACCTGTGGCTACAGAAAAGATCGTTGCGTAAGGACAAGAACCCGGGTGTCTGGGATTCCAGTGTTTCGGGTCACCTCGATGCGGGAGAGGATTATCTTGCGGCGGCGGTTCGAGAGCTTAGTGAGGAGATTGGAATTGAAAAAAATGCTGGAGATCTCCAACAAGTTGTTGCCTTGAAGCCTTCAAAAGAAACGGGTTGGGAACATATTCGGCTTTTTACGACTCAACATGAAGGAGCGCTCAATTTTCCGGCCGCAGAAATTGAATCGATGATGCCCTTTCCCGTGGATGAAATCAAAGCGTGGGTTGAGGCTAGTCCTGCTGATTTTTCACCGACCTTCCTGATGATGTTTGAGGCGTGGAGTGCGGGTTGCTAGCGCCGCGGGCTTTGGGCTGCTGCGGTGATCCGCAGCTCTCAAGGTGGAAGATTTTAAACGGAGTTTCTTGGTAATAACCCATTGCCCCGCTCACTAATACGTCACCCTAAAGCTGTGAATCATCACAGCAGTCCAGAGCCTCCTGCGGTTGTGCTCTCATTACCCCAACTGTCTCGCAGCTTGAAGCGTGTTTTTCATGAGCATCGCGATGGTCATCGGTCCGACTCCACCGGGAACAGGTGTGATGGCGGCGCATCTTGGAGCGACTTCATCGTAAGCCACATCACCCGTCAGGCGGTGGCCGGATTTTTTTGATGGATCGGCCACGCGGTTGATACCTACATCAATGACCACGGCACCGGGTTTCACCCAATCGGCTTTGACCATTTCCGGTCTGCCGACAGCAGCGATGAGAATATCCGCACGTCGGCAGATGGCAGGAAGATCTTTGGATCGTGAGTGAGCAATCGTGACCGTGGCATTGGAGTTTTTGGCAACCAACAGCATTGCCATCGGTTTGCCGACGATCATGGATCGTCCGATGACGACCGCTTCCGCTCCGTTGGTATCGATTCCTGAAATTTCCAACAACTTCATACAACCCGCCGGCGTGCAGGGCACGAAGCCGGTGGGGTCTTCCAAAACCAGTTTCGCGACGTTTTCAGGATGGAAGCCATCGACGTCCTTGCGTGGATCGATCGCACGGATGATGGTTTCTTCATCGATGTGTTTCGGGGGAGGAGATTGGACGAGGATGCCATGGACGGAGGGATCCGTATTGAGATCGGCGACGACTTTGAGGAGTTCATCTTGGGTGGTTTCCGCAGGGAGTTCGATTTTCACCGAGTGGAATCCGAGATCTGCGCAGGTGCGTGCTTTCGAGCCTACATAAACGGCTGAAGCGGGATCGTTTCCGACCAATACGACCGCCAAACCAGGAGTGATGCCTTTTGCTATGAGTGCGGCGGTTTCCTTGCGGCATTCATCGAGAACGGCGGCGGCGACGGATTTGCCGTCAATGATATGGGGTTGGTTCATGCGAAGAATCCTAGGTCTCAAATCAGAAAGTTTAAGCACGAAATTTAAAATCAAATGGAGAAGCTTGGTAGGGTCATTTCGATGAAATGACCGTTGGGGTTAGATGGGACGCAGAAGGCGGTCGTTTTTTCAAAACGACCCTACCGAAGATTTACGTTCATTTCAGGCTTGGAGATTAAAGTTTCAACGGATAAGACCACCCCGTCGTTGTTGAAATAGCAGCGGCACTCCTTTGGAAGTCCGTCGCACGGGCAGTCAATTGATGGGGAATCCGGTGAGAATCCGGAGCGGTACCGCCACTGTATGGTTTCTCGTGAAAACGTGGAACCGAGTCAGATCGCCAGCCTTGGGAGTTTCTGAACGAGCCTGCGGAATACAGGTTCACGGAGATAAAACATATAAATGATAAAAAATAAAACGTTCGCGCATAAGCGAACGATACGGTCGGGCTGCGCCTTAGGGGTGTTAGCGGTAGTCATCTGTGGTTCACTGAACGCGGAGGTGGAAAACCAGCTTGATGAGTTAATCGTTTCCGCATGGAGGATGCCTGGAAAAATTTCCAGTATGACCTCGGCCGTGACGGTTCTTGATCCGGAGGAGATGGAGAGCCTAGGTCTTCTCGATATGAAAGATGCGCTGAATCGCATACCCGGTGTGATTTCAACCTCACTCGGGGGACAGACGGGCGGTTTGGGTTCTATCTATATCCGCGGAACCACATCATCTTACTCCCAGCTTGTCGTTGACGGGATCCGTGTCAGTGATTCCACCTCACCCATGGGAAATTTTCTATCCGGTGGGCGAGTCAATGATTTCAGCCGAATTGAGGTCATTCGTGGTCCGCAAGCGGCAATTCATGGTGGCGAATCGGTTGGCGGTGTTCTGTGGATGGAAACCGCGAGAGGAAGTGGAGAGCCTGAAGCCTATTTACGCACTGAGGTCGGATCCTTTGATTCTCAAAATATATTCGGCTCCTATGCAGGTGAAGAAAATGGATTGTCTTGGTATCTGGGCGGTGGCTATGAGAAAACCGACAATGATGCGCCGAATGAGTTTTACGATCTGTATCGAGCTTCCATGAGATTGGAATGGGTGCAAACCAAGGATCTGACACTTGGGATGACGTTTCGCGGCCAGGACTCGGAATTTCAATATGACTATTTCGGAGTGAACATTGACCATGTGGATTCGAATTTGGTCACGGCTTATGCAAACGCGCGTCTGGCACCGGGATGGATTTCAAGTGTGGTGATGGGTTTGTATAAGGAAAGTTTCGATAACGATACATCGTTTGGAAATTACGGTGCAGACCTTGAACGCGTTGTTTTATCGGCGGATCAGAGTGTCGAATTATCTGATAAACATACCCTTCTTTTTGGCGGATTTGTCGAACATAGTGATTACCAAAATACCATCAATACCGTCTCAGATGAATATCGATACGGAGGCCACATCGGCATGAAGTGGATGCCAACGGATCTTATGACCACGGACGTTGTCGTGCGTTGGGAAGATTACGTGAACTACAGTGACCAAGTCACTTGGCGGTTGGGTGGCGGTTGGCAGGCACTCGATCAAACCAAATTACGCGCAGGTGTTGGAAAAGCGTTTCGGACGCCGACTTTGTTAGATCTCTATGGCACAACCTTCGGTTTGGGTAATCTCAATCTCGAAGCCGAGCAGAGCTTGGGTTGGGATGTTGGAGTGGAACAGGGGCTGAATGAGAATCACCAAATTTCCGTCACTTATTTTGAGAACTCCATCGAGAATCAAATTCAAACGACTTTTGCTTTTCCACTTTCACCTCCACCGGTCAACCTCGCAGGTGCAACCCGGACTCGGGGAGTTGAAGTCGCTGGCAAAGGAAAGATTGCGGAGCGAGTCGATTACCAAGTCTCTTCGATATGGCTGGGTGATTCGCTTCAGGATCAGCCCAAGAATACGGTGACGGCATCCATCCAATACCGACCCATGGACAAACTTCTGCTTGGTGCTGGTGCGACATATGTCGATACCCGATCCTATGGCGGTGCTGCCCTGAAGGAATATATTTTGCTCAGGATTCATGCGAGCTATAAGCTGAATGACAAGCTAACCCTTCATGCGCGAGTGGAGAATTTGGCGGATGAGAATTATGTATTAGCGAATTTCGCGAAGCCGGTTAACGGAGCGGGATTGGGATTTTACACTGGGATAACGGCGACTTTTTGATGATTTATCTCATGCAGGGACGTCTGTTCTTAGACGTCCATATCTGGCGGTATGCCAAATGATATCGAGATCTTATCATATAAACATCGCATGATATGAACTTTTAGTCCCGATAAGTCGGGGCTGTCTGATGCTACGGTCTTGCAGAAATGCGGGCGAGGGCTGAGAGTGTCGGCAGATGATTTCGATTACGGAAAATGCAGGGGGAGTGAATTTGGTGGAGGAAGTGCGTGATGTGTTTTCGAAGACGGGTTTGCTATCGAAATCAAAGGATTTTGAATATCGCTCTGAGCAAGAGGAGTTGGCAGGAGCAGTGGCTGAAAGCTTTTTATCGGCGCAGCCATTGGTGGCGGAGGCGGGAACGGGTGTGGGGAAATCTCTGGCATATCTGATTCCTGCGGCGAAGTTCGCGCTGGCGACGGGCCGCAAGGGTGTAATCTCCACGCATACGATCAATTTGCAGGAGCAGTTGGTGCGGAAAGATATTCCTCTTGTGCGCAGGATTTTGGGTGAGGATTTGCCAGCGGTTTTATTGAAGGGTAGGGGAAATTATTTGTGTCCCTCTAGGTTGAGACGGGCCTGGGAGCAATCGGGTGATTTGTTCACGTCCACGGAAAGTGAGGAGTTGGCTCGTATACGCGAATGGGCGGATCAGACGCGGGATGGTACCTTGAGTGGGATTCCTTTTCAGCCATCGATGAAGGTTTGGCTGCAGATTTGCAGTGAGGCGCATTCATGTACACAGCGATATTGTGGACCCAAGGGAAATTGTTTTTTCCAAGAAGCGAGAAAAGCGGCGGCGGATGCGAAGTTGGTGGTGGTGAATCACACCTTGTTTTTTGCATTGTTAGAAACGAATGAGATGTCAGATGAAAACGAGCCTGAAAAAATCGGTGGATTTCTTTTCCCGAATGATTTCGCGGTGATGGACGAGGCTCATACCGTGGAACAAGTGGCGGCGGTGCAGCTTGGTTTGCGAATCACTCAAGCGGGTTTGCGTTTTGATTTGCAGCGGCTTTACAATCCGAAGACGCGTAAGGGGTTGCTGAAAACCTATCGCAAGGCGGCGCCGATGCTTGCGGTGGAGCGCAGTCTGACGGCGGTGGATCGTTTTTTCAACGATATCGGAGAGGCGGCAAAGTTCGGTGAATGGTCGAAAGAATTCCGTGTGAGGCGGCCGGAGTTGGTGGGTAATTGTTTGGCGGCACCATTGCGAGATTTATGGGAGGAGTTGTCGGAGTTAGCGGAAGATACTGGCAACGAAACCTCGAAGAACGAACTGATGGATCTGGCGCGCAAGTTTCGCGATACTCATGCAACAGTGGGAGAGTTTCTCGATCAACGTGATGAAGGCAGCGTGTATTGGGTTGAGAAAAGCGGTCGTGAGGAAACGCAGTTCAGTTGTCATGCGGCACCCATCAATGTCTCGGAGCGGTTGCGGCCGTTGTTGTTTTCTGGAAAGAAATGCATGGTGATGACGAGTGCGACTCTCGGGGTCGGCGATCCAGAGTTGGGATATTTCCGGAAACGGGTCGGTGCTGAATCGGCACGAGCCTTGAGCATCGGCAGTCCGTTCGACTACCAGAAGCAGATGAAGGTGAAAATTTACAAATCCATACCTGAGCCGAACACGCCGAAATATGATGAGATGTTGGCGAAGGGGATCATGGATGCAGTGAGTGAGAGCGATGGACGGGCGTTTGTTTTGTTCACGAGTTATCGAACCATGCAGGATGCAGCGAAGCGCTGTGAGAGTTATTTTAAAAAGAAGGGTTGGCGATTGTTCAAGCAAGGCGACGGCATGCCACGGCATCAGATGCTTGAAGAATTTCGTCAGGATGTGAGTAGTGTGCTGTTTGGCACGGATAGTTTTTGGACGGGTGTGGATGTGCCGGGCGAGGCTTTATCAAATGTGATTGTAACGCGCTTGCCCTTTGCTGTGCCGGATCATCCATTGACCGCTTCACGTCTGGAGGCAATCCAAGAAGCTGGCGGAAATCCGTTCATGGACTACTCTTTGCCTGAGGCGGTTTTGAAATTAAGGCAGGGAGTGGGTCGGTTGATTCGGACGAAAAAAGATCACGGCTTGGTATGTATTTTGGACAATAGGATCGTCACCAAACGCTATGGAAAGACGTTTATGAAAGCATTGCCTGATGCGCCTGTGGAAATTGTTATCTGAAAATTCAAAGCTCAAATTTCAACATTCAAGAAAGATAAAAGAAGCAATTTAAGATGAGACTTGTTTTTTTGATGATGGCTGTAGCGGTTTTTTTTCTCTTTGGGTGGTTTTTTTTCGGACAGGGTTTGGAGGAGGTCTGGAACGTCGAAAGGCTGGCTGCGCATTTTGAAAACGCCAAGGCTTGGGCGTGGTTGTTAGGGATCGCTTTGTTGATGGCTGATCTTTTGTTGCCGATTCCTGGAACGATTGTGATGTCGGCCTTGGGCGCGGTTTATGGTTTTTGGATCGGGGGTCTGCTGTCCGCGATTGGTTCCATGTTGGCAGGAATGTCGGGCTATGGGGTGGGTCGGTTTTTCAAAGAGTCCTTCGCCAAGCGTTGGTTGGGTGAAAAAGATTTTGAAAAGGGCAAAAGTTTGTTCGAGCGAGGTGGAGCATGGGTGGTGGCGATGAGTCGTGCCCTACCGATCTTACCCGAAGTGCTCGCGTGCATGGCGGGATTGCTACGGATGCCGTTTGGAAAGTTTGTAATAGCACTTGCCTGCGGATCCGTTCCGATGGGTTTTCTATTCGCATGGATAGGCGCGATCGGACGCGAGCAACCTGCGTGGGGCTTTGCGTTTTCCATCGGTGTGCCCGCAGTGCTCTGGAGCACAGCGGTGTTGATGAGGAGGGGGAAAAGTTAAACATGGTAGGGCGGTTTTGATAAAACCGCCGCCGTGGAAGTAGGAGATGTCAGGGAATACCTCTTATTTAAAGTAGGTTGGTATGACGTAGGTGTTCCCACAGGCGATCTTGAATCAAAGAGCTTCGGATCACCGCAGCAGTCCAAGGCCTTCGGCTATGATTTTTTCTAACAGATCATATCTAAATCCAGTCTTGTATCTTCTTCAAGACGCCTGAGCGATGGTCGATGCAGGTTGAATATGTGCGGTGAGTTTTTTCAGATCTTTGGCTAGAGCGCGGAAGTCACACTCAACTTGGATGCCGTGCCAGAATTCGGGTGATTGTCCAAAGAATGCGCCGAAGCGGATGGACATGGTGGGAGTGATCGAACGGCGGGCGTGGATGATTTCGTTAATTGCACGTGGAGCAACGCCGATGGCACGGGCCATGGCGTTTTGGGAAATGCCCATAGGAATTAAATATTCTTCCAGAAGAATTTCGCCGGGAGTGATGGGTGAATTCATTTCTATAACGTATAGCGTTATAGGGGTGCGTCAATGATAATCACAAATTTCTACATCGGTTGGACCGTGTTCAGTCCAGATGAAAACGATACGCCACTGGTCGTTGATTCGGATCGAATGATAACCTACGAAATTTCCTTTTAAGGCCTCGAGTCTATTGCCGGGTGGAACTGCGAGATCATACAGAACTCTAGCATGGTTCATCTGAATAAGTTTGCGAAGTGCTACGCGCGCAATTGAGTTAAAGCGGCGGTTTTGTTCTTGTTGAAAAAGTTCTTGAGTGTCCTTGTTACTGAAAGATTGGATCATTAATTATCGGGGGGATTTATTTACTACGCATCCTACTTCGGCATTCCCTTTGGGACGACGAATTCTGTGCGGAGTTCTTGGTAGCGGTTTTTCATCGTTGCAAAGATCTCGGCATATTGAGGGTCATCGTGGACGCTGGTCATTTCCTGAGGATCTTTGATGAGGTCGAAGAGTTGCCATTCTCTGGTGCGGGGGAGGTAAAAGAGTTTATGTTGATCCGTGCGGATGCCGTCGTGGGCAGGAACGTGGTGGGTGGCTTCTCCGGTGTAGAAGTAGTAGATGGCATCGCGCCAGTTTCTCGGCGTTTTTCCTTCGTTTTTGAGTATGGGGATTAGGCTTTTGCCTTGGATGTCTTTGGGGACTTCGATGCCTGCGGCTTCGAGGAAGGTGGGTGCGTAATCGATGTTTTGAATGAGTGCATCTGAGCGGATGCCGGGTTTCACCACTCCCGGCCAGCGCATGATGAAAGGCATGGTGAGGGATTCTTCAAACATCCAACGCTTATCATACCAACCTTTCTCACCGAGGTAGAAACTTTGGTCGGAGGAGTAAACCACGATGGTGTTTTCGGCGAGACCAGCTTCTTCCAGATAATCTAACATCCGACCGATATTTTCATCGAGGGCTTGGATCGTGCTGAGGTAGTTTTTGATATAGCGTTGGTATTTCCAGCGAACAATGTCCTGTTCTGACATTTTTCCGGCTGCGAGGTCATCGAGAAATTTCTTTTGGCGTGGTCCGTAAACGAGATCAAACGAGCGCTTTTGTGCATCGGTCATACGGTCGTATTCGGTATTCGGTAGACCGCCTAACAAACCTGCCGCTTTAGGTGGGGCTTCATGAAAAAACATATCCCAACCCCAGTAGAAATGTTTTGCGATGGTCATTTCCTGGGTTTTCAAAGACTCGCTACGGTTCGAGTAATCATCGAACAATGTATCCGGTTCGGGAAGATCGATGCCATCGAACATCATGAGATGGCGCTCGGCGGGCATCCAGTTGCGGTGCGGTGCTTTGTGCTGGCTCATCAGCAGGAAGGGCTTGGTTTTATTTTTACGATTTTTGAGCCAGTCGATGCTTTTGTCGGTGATGATATCGGTGACGTAGCCTTCGAAACGTTTTTTCGTTCCGTCCATTTGGATGAAATCCGGATTCCAATAATTGCCTTGTGAGGGAAGAACTTCCCAATGGTCGAAGCCGACGGGACGGGAAACGAGATGCCATTTTCCGATGATGGCGGTTTCGTATCCAGCGGAGCCAAGGAATTTGTTGAAGGTGGGTTGGGAGCCGTCAAAGCGTGAATCGTTATCGACGAAGCCATTGATATGCGAGTGTTTGCCAGTGAGGATGCAAGCACGCGAGGGTCCGCAGATCGAGTTGGCACAGAAGGAGTTTACAAACAACGCGCCTTGAGAGGCGAGGCGGTCGATATTAGGTGTTTGGAAATGTTTGGCGTAGCGGCTTTTGCCATAGGAGGTGATGGCTTGCAGCGAGTGATCATCGGAAAAGATAAACAGGATGTTCGGTTGCTTGGATTGTCCAAAGGCGATGGACGGTGCGACGAAACATGCGGCAAGAAGGAGTATGGTGAAGTTGCGCATTGGCAGTCGTATCCTAGCTATTTGCATTGAGGATCGTATCTTTTGCTGCGAGACGCGCTTCCGCATCGGCAACAAGGATTTGATCCAGCGTGGGCTTGAGAACGGTTTGGTGAGATTTCATCACAGCTTCCACGGTTTCCCAGATGTTAGGAAAACGGATTTTCCCAGAGCGGAAGGCATCGACCGCGACTTCGTTGGCGGCATTGAAAACGGCGGGTAGGGTGCCGCCTGTATTTCCTGCGTGGCGTGCGAGTTGGAGGGCTGGAAAATCTTCGGTGCGTGGGGCGAAGAATTCGAGTTTGGAGAGTTCGGCGAAGTCCAGAGGTTTGAGAGCGCCGACGATACGGTTCGGGTAGGTGAGGGCGTATTGGATGGGGAAGCCCATATCGGTGCGCGAAAGTTGGGCGAGGACGGAGCCATCAGTGAACTCGACCATCGAATGAATGATGGATTGCGGGTGGATGATGGCTTCGATGCGATCCATCTCGATTCCGAACAGCCAGCGGGCTTCAATCATTTCGAGGCCTTTGTTGAAAAGGGTTGCGGAGTCGATGGTGATTTTCGGCCCCATGTTCCAAGTAGGATGATTGAGCGCCATTTCTGGAGTGACGTTCCAGAGCTCGCTCGCTGGAGTATCGCGAAAAGGTCCACCGGATGCAGTGAGGATGAGGCGTGAAATTTCCGTATTCGGTCCACGGTGGCCTTCGAGGCATTGGAAGATCGCGTTGTGTTCGGAGTCGACTGGAAGGATGCGGATGTTCTTCTCGGCGGCGCGCGCGGTGATGATTTCACCGGCCATGACCAGGATTTCCTTGGAGGCGATCGCGAGGTCTTTTCCGGCATCAATGGCGGCGAGGGTGGGGTGTAGGCCGGCGGTGCCGACGATGGAAACGAGAACGATATCGGCTTCTTCGAGTTGGGCGAGTTCATTGAGTCCGGCGGCACCGATATGAACTTTCACGGATGAGGGAAGCAACGCACGGAGGGCTTCGGCCTTTTTTTCGTCGTAAATAGCAACGTTTCGAACGCCTGCTTCAATTGCTTGTTTGGCAAGCTCGGTGACACTGGAGCAAGCGGCGAGGCCGACGATTTCGATTTCGTTTGGGAGTTGTGCGGCGACGCGTAGGGTGGAGAGGCCGATGGATCCGGTTGAACCCAAGACGACGACCCGACGTTTTTTTTCAGAGGTCATACGCAGAGAGGAATCACGCCTTTGAGGTAGAACCAGAGGGCAGGGGCAGTGAAGCAAATACTGTCGATAAGATCGAGGCCGCCGCCGATGCCGGGAAGGATTTTGCCGGAGTCTTTGACATTGAGAGAGCGTTTCAAGACACTTTCCGCGAGGTCGCCAATCACGGCTAAGAGGGCGAGGAGGAAACCGAGAATGATCACGTGTTTCCATGAGTGAAGGGCGTCGAGGTGATCTGGCATGAGCCAGAACAATCCACAGCCAGCGAGTTGGGCAAAGACGAGTGCGCCGACAAAACCCTCCCAGGTTTTTGCCGGGGAGACTTTGGGAATCATCTTGTGTTTCCCGATGAGAGATCCGGTGATGTAGGCTCCCATGTCGGTGAATTTAGTGACTGCGAGCAACCAGAGCAGGACGTATGCGCCAGGAACAGCACCGATGCCGGGCAGGCCGAAGGAAATGCGCGCGGCGAAGCTAAAGAAATAAGCGATGTAAACGAAACCGAGTAAATTGACTGCGACAGCAAGAAGCGCCTCGGTGCCTTTGATCGTGTAACGGAGCTGGAGAGTAAAAGCTCCTGTGGCGGCGAGAAAAATTGTAAAAGCATCGAGGGCAGGCGGGATATCTTTGGCTCCGTTGAGCAAGTAGTAGGAGGCGATGCCGCAATAACTGAGGGCGAGGAATAGTCCGTAGCGTGGGAAGCATTTCACATCGGCTAGGTGGAGCATTTTAAAATACTCAAGGGATGAAATGATCACGAGAGCGATCACCAAGCCAACATAGGCGAGAGGCTGCATGCTGGTGAAAATGGTGGCGACGATTCCCCAGAGCAAAAGCGTGCTGAATCCCCTACGGAAGAAGACAACGGATTTACTGGGAGAAGGATTTGAAGGTTTAATTTCCACGGTGCGCCAATATCAAAGCGATGACTGTGAGCGGTGGCAACTCATTCTCGTCATCTTCAGAGAAGAAATCGAAGCGAACTATTTCCCGTTTTGAACTTTTCTCAAGTCCAGCACATAGGCCCGCAAGGTGGCGATATCCTGATCTGACAAGGTTTCATGCCCTGGCATATCCGTTCCGGGAATGCCAAATTTGATGATTTTCGTCAATCTGTCATCCGAGTGATTATTCTCGGCCGACCATATGAAAGGACCCTCGACGAGATTGGCGGGAGGCTTTTGAAAATGGCCTGCCATCGATCCATCGCCGTGGCCTGTGGTGCCATGACAAACCGCACAGTGCATGGAGAATCGGTTTTTGCCCTCATTTACGACTCTCGTTTCATTGGGCTTCCAAGCGGCAATTTGCTTAAGCCGATCTCCATATTGTTCCATTCCAAGGCTTGATAGATAGGCGACGAGGTCATCACCTCGATTGTCGGAAAAAAGATGTGAGTAAGAAGGCATGGGTGAGCCTGGCGCGAAGGCTTGTGGATCGATAAAATGTTGTTTCAACCATGCCGATGAGCGGCGGATACCGATGGTCGACAAATCGGGACCCTGTCGGCGATTACCAATCAGAACTGGCTTTTGTGCGGTGGTGTCTTCCAAAGAAGGTCCTTTTCCCCAGAGAATTTCTTCGGCGCTGTTGGGTCGCACGTATTGGGAGTGGCAGTTGATGCAACCCTCGGAGATGTAAACTTGCTTACCGCGTGCGATCGGGCTTTTCGAAATTTTATCTCCATAAAGATTTCCGATTTTAAATATGAAAATCAGGATTCCGAATATGGCGACAATACGCCATGATCTTTTATCTGTTAGGAGAATGCTTGAAATGACCGCTATACCCGAAGCAACGATGAATCCGTTGGGAACATTTTCCAACGATTGAGCCATTCCGATGCCGTTAGCGGAGCCGAACCAACCGGCAATGCCGAATAGCGCAGCGGCTCTCCAGCTGATTTGATTTTTCATTTTTGCTCCGCTGAACCAAGCCGGCCATGCAATCAAAGCCACGGAATAGATGGATACGCCCATCGGGTAAAGCCAACCGGTAACAGCAAGCGTCGATGTATGATTCACTGCCAGAGATGCGATTGCGAGAACTGCCCATGCTAGGATGGGGAGGACTTTGAAGTTTCCATTTGCCATCCAGAGACCTGCGAGAATGGCGGAGAAGAAATGGAGGGCGGAGTTTCTCCACAGATGTTCGGCTCCCCAGGTTCCGCTCTTCATTTCCGATTCGTGTTGGATAATGAAAAATGCCGCTGAATCGAGCCAAACCAGTGCGGTGAATGTGAGTATAATGCGCCAGAGATTAAGCGAGGGTTCAGTTGAAGGCTTGGGGAGTTCCTGTTGTTCGTTTTCTTTTGGAGTTATCAACCAACCGATCACCGCCAGACCGCATGCAATGTAGGCTTGTTGCGATGGATCAGCTTGAAAAACCCAAGGTAGGTTGCAGAAGCCATAGCCAAGGCCTGTTCCGAGACCTACCCAGAGCAAACCACACCAATCTTTTAGCATCGTGGCGAGACTTACGGTCGCGACCCCAAGTGATGCTCCCGCTAGCAATCCTATAAGCAGCGCGAACGGTATATCTGACAGGGTAGGGGCGAGACCCGAGGTAATCGCAGCGAGCATGAGTGCGGATTTCAACCGACGGATTGAAACTCCCCGCCATGCGACGAAAAACCCTGAGCTGATCCCTCCAAGTGCCATCACTCCAAGGATGATTTTTTCCTCCGTGTGATTCACACCGCTTGCACGAATGAGTTCCACGAAAGAGAACTGAGCGAATATTAGGAAATATCCATAAACCGCGGCGATGAGAGCCGCCGCTTTGATCGCCAGTCGGTTCATGGATTCACCTCCCTCCACCAACCCAAGCGAAGGATCCGAATTTGAATTATGGCAACGACTGCATCGGATATCGCAACGATGATCCAAGCGAGTTGCAAGTGATGGGTGGCGATTTTCCAAGAGAGGAACACGGCCACCATGAGACGGATCATGGCTGTGATTTTCCAAATCAACTCGGCCTCGCGGGCGTTTCCCATTGCCCAAATATAACTGAGTCCTACGCCGGTAATGAAAACTCCCATCCAGCTCAGGAAAATCCACGAGGTTTCTTCCAAGATTGTGATTCCTAACAGTTTGAGAACGACGCTAGGTATGAAAACGAGCAAGAGACCCGTGATGGCATCCATAGATCCGACACACAGGCTCCAGCTTTTGATGAAAAGTTTTTTATTCATTTTCTTATCCATTGAGTGAACCAACAAAACGAGGTCGTTAACATAACCGCTCCGAAAATGGTTCTTAGAAAAAAACCAAGCTGCCTCCATGCAGGGTTGGAAATCATCCATGAATATTCATTGCCTTCGCGCCAACCCATCCAAGCTAGCACCAGAATCATTCCGAGTGCGGAAGCGTTCCATAAAAGGATCGTGAACATTCCTCCCAGCTTTTTTTGGGAGACCGCAACGATGAGTAGTGCGCAGAAGGATGTTGTGAATCCGGCCATGGCGAGATGCGAGTGCGCGACCAATCCTTGAGTGAATTTCAAATGATCCAGCAGGCCGGGTAAAAACATCGTGACGCCGGAAATGACAAGAATTCCCCACCAACTGATCGCCGCAAATCTCCATGCGATCGTCCCCTCGGGCCATTTGAATTTTTTCCAATGGTTCGGAATCAACCATGCCCATGGAACTAGGCAGAGCATGGCACCTATCTGCCAGCTGTCAAAATGGGTTCCACCGATCGCTTCTGTGACGAAAAATACCACCCCACAAAATCCAAAAAATATCCATGTAAGCCGTGAGGATCGCTGCTCTGTCGGTAGTCCTGCGATTCTGGGTAAGAGTAGCATCATGGCGATCACGATCAGCGTTGAGCCTAACAGACTTGATCCGGTCGGGCCACCGGTGCTTTGGTCGACTGGGGGATAGACGGCGGGTGAGGCTGCGAGAATCATGGAAATCGGAACGAAGGCCAGTCCAACGATGATGATGCCCGAAAGCCATTTTCGCGATGGGTTCCAGCGGCTCACACTACTTTTCCATGCCGCTACTAGGACGATCCAGAGAATGATCATTGCTGCGACAAAAACCCAGAGAGCTCCATCGCGCCAATCGAGAAAAATTTTACCTGATCCTGTTCCCGAGAGCCAAGACAAGCATCCTATCAGCAAAGCGCCACTCCATGCCCAGACTGTGGGCTTGGCCCATGCGGCTGACTTGCTGTTGTGAATCTCATACACTGAGAAAAGCCATGCAATCAGAGGTAGGGCGGTCCAGCCATAAAGCTGAGCATTGAGATGAATCGGAACCCAGCGCCCATACGTCAGTTCGCCCAAGGTGAGATTGGGAAACAGAAGCAGGATGGATAGCAGGAGTCCGACTGAGTTACCCACAACTAGCCATGCTAGGGCATGGGTCACTGCTGTGTTGATTCCTTCGCGTTGGTGAT
Source organism: Luteolibacter sp. (assembly GCA_044233125.1). GTDB lineage: Bacteria > Verrucomicrobiota > Verrucomicrobiia > Verrucomicrobiales > Akkermansiaceae > Luteolibacter. The sequence continues at coordinate 141,542 of JBIIKO010000002.1, forward strand.
TATTGGTCATTTTCCGGGCCGGGTTCCGTCAAATCTTCCCATCCCTCATGCGTAACGTGCGATCACAGCGATCTGCCAACTCGGGGTCATGCGTGGCGAGGATGAGAGTGCGGCCGTTTTTTCTGACCATTTCTAACAATAAATCAAAAACCTTTTCCCGGTTTTTTTCGTCAAGCGCGCCAGTGGGCTCATCGCACAACAGGAGTTTTGGATCATTCATCAGTGATCTAATCAGAGCTCCTCTTTGCCGTTCTCCGCCGGAAAGTTCGCGGACTCTCTGGTGGAGTCGATGGCTCATGCCGGTTGCCTCAGCGAGTTCTTTCATTCGTTCTAGGGCTTGTTGCTTAGCGCCACCCACTGCAATGACCGGCACATAGCAGTTTTCCGCTAAGGTAAGGTCCTGCATGAGGTGATGAAACTGGAATACATAGCCAATGTGATTGCGCAGAAGATTCACGCGGACGGACTCGTTAACGACATCGTGACCGGAGACGGAGACATGTCCTCGGTCGATCTCCTCAAGGCCGGATATGCAGTTGAGAAGAGTCGATTTTCCACAGCCGGAGGCGCCGCAAAGCGCTATGATTTCACCTTCGTTGACTTCAAGGTTCACTCCACGAAGGACCTCGACCCGCCCTTGGTCGAAGCTTTTCCAGGCATCATGGATTTTGACAAACGGGTTCATGGTTTCCGGGATTTATTCAAATCTGAGGGCAGCTGCGGGATTGAGTTTTGCGGCATACCACGCTGGATAGAGTGCGCCTATCAGGGCGGTGAGGATGGCCAGTGAACTTGCACCGATAAGTTCAGTCAGTCCGATGCTCGGCTCGACATAGCCCTGCAAGGTTGGAATGGCGCGAAGTGCCGCCAGAACCCCGATGCTGAGTAGCCAGCCGCTAAGAATTCCGATGGCGCAAATGACAAGGGATTCCCCAAAGATCATGCGGGCGATCTGGCCTTTTGAGAATCCGCAAACACGTGCGATGGCAAGTTCCTTGATACGTCCGAAAACAGATAGAATCATCGTGTTGGTGACACTTAATCCGCCTAGCAGAAAGGCGCAGCCACCTACAACCCATGCAGTGATTTTCATGATCTTGAATTGGGAATAGCTGTTGCTGAATTCCTCGTTTTCCAGAGCGGTGAGACCTTGGTGGTTGGTGTGCATCCAGTCTTTCACCTCGGCCGCCTCATGACCCTCCGCCAATGCCACGGTAACCACTGAGCAGACACCTTCTTTGTGAAATGCCTTTTGGCAGGTCAAAAGCGGCATGAACACTCCACCGTTTTCAAAGCCGTTTTCCATGCGCACGATTCCTGCAACGCTGTATTGACCCTGTCCGAGTTCAATGGTGTCGCCGATAGCTGCATTGAGGAAATCCGCTGCGCGTTCTCCGAGGACGATGCCATTTCCGTTTTCATGAAAATCCGAAATTTTTCCAAACAGCCATTCGCCCTTTTTCAAGCGGCCATCCGTTGTAGTAATTCCAAAACAGGTCACAACGGGGCGTTCAGGTGCGGCGATGATTGCGAAAAGAACGGGCTTGGCCTCTCGGACAAACTTTTGTGAATTCAGTTCATCAGCCAATCCGACAGGCACATTGCTAAAGAACAGGTCTGAAACATTTCGCTCGAAAACAACCATTTCGGAATCGCTGCGAAGAATGCGCTCGAACATTTTGACAGCTCCTCCAAGGATGCCCACCACACTGAGCATGGTGGCGACTCCTAGAGCGATCCCTATGGCGCCGATCGACGTGCGTACACGGTGGCGGCGGAGGTTGGTGAAAATCATTCTCCAGAGACTCATGCGTAATTATACCGCCAAACGGATTTTGAGTTCTTCCATGTCCACTGGCAAGGGAACGCGAAGCTTGTCGAGAATTTGCCATTGGCAGAATGTGGCGGGTATGGATTTCTGTAAACGCTCTGCGATCGCATTAAGTCTTAGAAAACGATGGATCGCGCCTTCGGTACCTTCGGTTGTCACCAGACTGGGACGACCGAGTGCTAGATCTCTCTCTCCGGTTTTTCCAGAAGTTAGGGAATTTTGAAAAACGTCTTTGAGATCGTCCGCTGCTTGGTAGGCCAGACCACGGAAAAGCGCGAGGCGATCAAGCATCTGGATTTCACGGCGGGTTGCCTTTCCCAAGATGGCGGGTAATACGACGCTGAGGCGGAGAAGGTCTGCGGTTTTCATGGCAGCTACTTTACTCACGCTGGCGGTATCTTTGGAGCTGGTCCAGCTGTTTAGATCAAGTGCTTGCCCCCCGATAACGCCGCCGGTTCCGAGGCATTGGGAAATCCATTCCGAGGCTTGTTTTCTACGCTCGCAGTTACCGAGAGCGACTCCCTGCCAGAGCAATGCATAGCCGCGATTGATCATGGCTAACGCAGCGAGAATTGCTGCCGACTCACCGTGAACGAGGTGGACGCATTCAGCTCCCCTTCGGTGAGTGGCATCGTCCATGGATGGAAGGTCATCGAAAACAAGCGAGGCGGTATGCAAGTATTCGATGCCACACGCGATCGCGCGCGCGCCTTCCTCTAGCAGGCCCATTTCGATTCCAACCATGTAGGCAACGACGGCCCGAGCCATGGAACCAGGTCTGGTGAGAAGGTGTTTCAGGGCGGCACCAAGTCGTGGCTCTATTTTACTGAGCGGTCCCATGCTGTTGGCATAGCACTCGGTGAGTAGTGTCTTTGCGCATTGGCTGCGCCTTTGCCACCATGATTCAGAAGTCATTTTCGGATTTGGTTTATTTGATTTGACCGACGATGTGGAAACGTACGGTGAGTTTCGGATCAACGGTCATCACTGCCATGGCACGAATGATAGGTAATCCGAAATCCTTGTAATCCATGCCGGCCTTGCCGTCGATTGTGACCCAGTCACCTTCTTTTTTGGTGGTGAAGGGAAACGAGATGGTTTTTTTAACGCCTTTGATGGTGAGTGTGCCCATCGCATGTTGCATTCCCTTGTCGTCCACCCAAGATTTTTGAAACTTGAATTTTCCTTTCGGGTTTCCGCCTCCGAGCCATTCGAGCATTTCCTTGTCCCGTTTGTCATCGTCGGTTTTCAGGTCTTTGAAACTCCACTCAAGATCAAAGGCTTTGGGTTGGACGGTTGATGGATTGCCTTCTGCGGTTGCCGTGAATTTATCAAGTTTCCCGGTGAAACTGTGACCCGTTGCTTTGGCATCCACTTGGATGCGGCTTTTTTCCTGATCCACTTCCAAGGTCGCAGCCGATAACAGCGCAGGAGTGAATGTCAGAAATATAATGGGGATTGCTTGAATTAGTTTCATAAGTGAGTTACGAGATAACGCGTTCACTATATAACGCCACCGGAGTTGCAAAAACTCTAATTATCATTGAATTAAAATATATCACACTAATGAAAACCAATCTCATTAACAAATGCGCGGCCGTGCTTCTGATCACCATATGTTGTAACGCGTCATTGTCGGCAGAAGCTTATGCGAATGACCAAAAGATCGAGTCATTCAAGGCAAAGGATCAGTATGATGTGGCCTACGAGTTCAAGCCGGAGCGCATGAGGTATTTACTCGTCTCACACGACATGGACACGGGTAAAAAAGCCAATGCTGTCTTGACCACTTTGGGTAAGGATTACTTGTCGAATCACAAGGCCGCCTATTTGGCGAACATTCATGGCATGCCGGGAATCGGCAGAATGTTCGCGATCCCCAAGATGAAGAAATATGCTCACCGCATCATTCTTGGTGATGATGCCGACCTCATCGCAAAATTTCCCGAGGAGGTAGGCAAGGTTACAGTGATTGCCATTTCAGGTGGAAAAGTGAAGTCGATTTCCTACTGGTCTCCCGGGGAAACGGCTCTTGAGGATTTGTTGAAATAATCAGCGGATTTCCCAGGTTTCTCCGATACTGCCTGTTATGAAACAATCGGCAGGCAAGGATCTTTTTTGAACCATCTGCTTCAAAAGAATGGGTGGTTCTCCCATCGGTTCGTCGGTTAATCGGAATGTTCCCCAATGCATGCCGATGGCACGTTGGCACTTCGCGTCAATGAAAGCCTGAACCGCCTCGTCCGGATTCATGTGCATCGCCTGCATAATGTTTCTGGGCTGGTAGGAGCCAATCGGGATCATGGCCAGATCGATACCACCGAAACGTTCTCCGATTTCTGAAAATGCCGTGCAGTATCCGGTGTCTCCGGCGTGCCATAAAGTTTTTTTTGCGTTCTCTATCACCCAACCGCACCAATGACCGGCGTTACGATCAAGCCATGTTCTTGCTGTGAAATGTTGTCCGGGAACGGCAGTGATACGAATGTCGCTTGTCAGTTCGTGGGAATCCCACCAAGCGATTTCAGTCACGTTACAAAATCCGGATTTTTTCAAAAGTGATGAATGTCCCGAAGGTAGGAACAGCGGAGTGGATTTTCCGATTTTAATAAGCGTTCGGAGATCAAGATGGTCGTAGTGACTGTGAGTCAGCAGGATGGCATCGATATGAGGAAGTTCCGACAGCAGGCACGGGGGAGCGACTTTTCTTTTTAGCGAAGGGAAGGGCAAAGGAAAGCAATAGTCAGAGAAAACCGGATCGATCAGCAGGGATTTGCCGGCACCTTGGATAAGAAATGAGGCATGGCCGAGCCAAGTGATTCTTGAGCCTGTTTCCGGTATTCGGGCAATCTGTGACGGATCGAGCCCGATGTGATGTGCTCCATGATCGGGGGCTTCTGGAATACGGGATTTCTCACGACCTCCAATTCCAAGTTTCCAGCGAAGGATATCGGACAAGCCATGGGTTTTGTGTGGCCAGGGATTTTGAAACCGAGTTTTCATGATATGGCTGGATCAAGCTCGCATGCTTTTCAAGGAGCGTATGAATTTTTTTATAACTTCCGCAACTTTGATAAATTATCCGGGTTGATAGGCGTGGTGAGAATTCTTACTAATCATTCACATCCAATTGCCAAGTCATGAAAACAAATCCATTAATCATTGTTGTAGCTGCGGTCAGTCTCGCAGGAGTCGCCAACGCAGAAGAAAAAAGAAAGCCGATCCGGCCGGATAATCGTGTGGAGAGACCGGAGGGCCAGAAGGGACCAAGACATCCGGATCGCCCGCTTCCACCTGAAATGATGCAAAAATTCGACAAGGATGGTGATGGTAAGCTCAATGAGGAAGAGCGTGCCGCTGCCAAAGAAGCGATGAAAGGCAGGGAGGAAGCCTACAGAAAAGAGATGCTTGAAAAATTCGACAAGGATGGCGATGGCAAACTGAGCGAAGAGGAGCATGAGGCTGCCAAAAAAGAGCGCATGGAAAAACATGAGGCTCGCAAAAAAGAGCTGCTCGCCAAATATGATAAGGATGGCGACGGTGAATTGAGTGAGGATGAAAAAAAGGCCATCCAAAAAGATCTCATAGGGGATAAAACAAAACAGTTTGATAAGGATGGTGATGGTAAACTCAACGAAGCTGAAAAAGAGGCCATGAAAAAAGCCATGAGAGAAAATCATGAAAAACGCGGTGGTCCGAGAGGCCCCGGCGGTCCAGACAAGCGTCCTAAAGACGGTGAAGGTGATGGAAATCCCGGTGTGTTGGGTGAGTAATTTCTAACACAATCGAATCTATCAAAAAAGGTCACCTGTGAAAAGGTGGCCTTTTTTATTACCCAAAGAGCGGCGGCATTCTGCCGCCGGCAGAGTGGAAGATAAGGATTTGGATGAGGGGGGTATGACTTATTTTTCATTCAAAAATCAACAATCGTCATTCAACAATCGTCAATCTATCTTATGTGAGAAGGTGATTAATTAAATATGCTGCTAGATTCTTCGGTTTGATTTACGATTGATGATTGTTGATATTTGATTTTTAGATTTGGAAGAGAAGAGCGCGACTGGAGTCGCGCGGTCCATATAGAGGCAGCCGGTCGGAGACCGGCTCTCCGGTTAGTCTTTAATCATGAACTTCATTTCATCGCTGTTGGCGCGGAGTTCGGGGGCATACATGGCTTCTCCGTGGGTGGGGAGGGCGCTGAATTTTCCTGGGATCTCGGCGCGGAGACGATAGCTGAGGTTGTGTCTGCCGCGTGGGAGGAACTGGACGAAGAGGGAGACTTTCTCATCGCGGAGTTCCATATAGGCACCGAGGCCATTCGGGTTATAGCCGGATTGGACATCGACCGGTTCCATGCCTGCGGCTTTCCAATCCTCGAACACGAGGTATTCGTAATCGTTTTTGCTATCGATCCCGAGGGTGACTTCGATGAGATCGCCACTCTTGATTTCGTCGCCGCTTTTCAACTCGATGCGTTGATAAATCGAGCGTTTTTGATCAATCGCTTGGCCAGAGGAATTCACGGCATCGATGACTTTTTGATCGGGGACGAGTTTGTGGTAGGTGCGGTCAACTTTGACTTCGAGTCCCGCCTTGGTGATGAAATCCTCCAAGGTGAAGTATTCGACGTAGGCATTCGCGTAGAGTGGGCCCTCGCCTTTTTTACGGATCTCGATCTTGTGTTTGCCAGTGGTGAGAATGTCGCCTGCGACGATGGCGGTGTTATCGAAGGTGAAGAGATTGTCTTTGTTGATCTCGACGGTTTTGAGGGTTTTGCCATCGAGAAGAATTTCGACTTTCAGGTTAGGATCGCCTTCTTTGGTCGCTTTGAGGAAATCGCCGATCGCTTCGATGCAGTAGGCGGTGTCGCGGGTGGAGTGCCAGTAAGTGCCGTTGCGACGGTTGTTGATGAGATATTTCACCAAGCCGCGGGTATCTGGGCTGTTGGGTTGTGCGGCGGCGAGGAGTTTGAGGAACCAAGCTTGGGCTTCAAATTCACTGCCATACCAATACCACCAATAGTTTCCATTTTTTAAATCGAGATAAGCGGTTTGGTTTTCGGCATCGGTTTTCAAAAACTGACGGATGTTGCGGATCAGGTCGTCGCGTTTTGCGTTGTCTTTGGTGCGGTGGAATTCGAGTCCGACCAGTGCTTTGGCGTAGATAGGGAGATCGACCTTATCGCGATAGAGAAACTCTAACATTTTTGCATGATCTTTACCGCCTTCACCGAGGATGCGGCGGACGAGGGCGTCGGTGGCATCGGCTTTCTCTTTGGTGTCTGTGTCACGTTTTTTCCAATGGATGAGATGATCGACTTCGGTTTCCTCATATTTGGAAAGCCAAGCGAGCCCGCGTTCGATCATATCGGCAGGGACTTTCGCACCGTTGTCGCGGGCGAGGAGCAGGCCGTGCATGACCACGGCGGTGGTGTGTGCATACGATTGATGGCCGTAGGCGGAGAACCAGCCCCAGCCGCCATCGGGATTTTGTTGATCGCGGAGTTTGGCGATGCCAGCGGCTTCCATTTTGGCGACCTCTTTTTCATCCCAAACAGGATTCCAGTTTGGGTGTTTGGGTTGCCATTGGGCGGCGCGTTCCTTGGGATCGCCGAGTTGTTGGGGATTGAGGTTGATCTTTTTATCTTTGATTGCAGCAAGGTCGTGGCCGAGGTCTTTGAGGATGTGATGAACGACCGTGGTAGGGACGAAACGGTTGAGCGTTTGTTCCGTGCAACCGTAAGGGTAGCTCGAAAGGTAAGGCAGGGCATCGATCATCGCGCTGGCGACGCTGGGGGAGTAGTTCAGCGTGAGTTTGCTTTCTGCGGGGCGGCGTTCAGCGGGGAGGCTGAAATCGATGCTGGTGGATTGGTCCTCAGGTGCGATCGCGCGGCTGAAAGAATCGGTTTTCAGCATGCCGTGGACGTAGACCGGGAATTTCATTTCCATTGCATCCGAGTCATCGGCGGCGATGGCTTTCATGCGGATCGTGGTTTCGCCTTCGGCGATGGCTTTGGTGTTCCAGTCGATGCGGGTTTCTCCCATCGACGGAATGGAAACCTTGTGGGTTTTGTTTTCTGCTGCCGTTAGATTTTTTTCATCGAGCTCGAGTGAGATCGTCACTTCTTTGGCTTCTTTATGGTAGTTGTGAACAATCGCACTGAGCGTGGCTTCGTCTTTCTCGACAAAAAAGCGTGGAGCTTGGAGGCGGATGATGAGGTCTTTGCTAGTGACAATTTCCGCTGAGCCTTCACCGACACGTGTGCCTTTACCCATTGCCCAGGTTTTGATTTTCCAGGTGGTGAGGTTGTCTGGCATTTCGAGGTCGATCGTGGCCTCGCCGTTTTCATTGGTTTCGATGGAGCCGACCCATTTGAGTAGGTCAGCGAATTCGGATCGAACCATGACTTGAGGTCCTGCTTCTGCTCCACCACCAGAGCCGAAGGAATCAGCTAAGGCATTGGCGGATAAACTTTCTTCTACCTGCGCCATTTTTGCAGAAGCGGCAGGCATGGGAGCTCCACCAAAGCCTTTTTCAGCCACAGCATCCATGGCAAAAAATGGCTCATCTCCTCCGCTTTGTCTTATGCTGCTTAAGCCTTTTTTTCTCAAGCCTCTTTCTAACCCAGCCATGTGGCCGAAAACTCCCAGATTCTGCATGAAAGGTACCTGCGGGTTTTGAAGGTGATAGCCGGAGAGGTTTTGGGAATGATGCATACCTTGCCCATAGTAGTGGCGTTTCCAGTCCCAGAAGAAGGGAACGATTTCACTGACATTCGATCCACCGGAAATGTATTCCAAGGACTTGTCGTAGATCGTGATCGCGGTGGAGCCTTTGAACGGTTTGCCTTCGTGATCGGTGATGCGGACCGTTAGAGAAGTCTTCTCGCGCGGTTTGAGTTTTTCTTTGGCAGGTTTGACCTCGACATTGAGCTGGCGTTTTTCAGGAGGAAGAACGATTTCGCGAGTGACTGTGTGGACTTGTCCTTTCGCGACCGTGACACCTTCGATGAAGAAGTTCGGCATGTCGGCGAGGGAGAGGGGAATTTCAATGACTTGGGATTTTCCTTTGATGTGGATGATTTGGGTTTCGCTGGCTTTGCCTTGGGAAGGGCGAATGAAAAGCCAGACGCGTGAGTTCGGTTGGTTGACATTGACCAAGAGTTTCAACGTATCGCCGGGGCGGTATTCTTTTTTGTCGGGGATGAGTTCGAGATCGTTGTAACGGAAATTGCCTTTCACATCGGATCCTCTAACAGAAAATATGGTTGCTCCTTCCTGTTTGCGGCCTTTGGTATCGGTGAACTCGACCGCGACGCGGTATTGACCGGCTTTTGAAGCCGTGAAGGTCCAGTTTTCGCCTTCGGGTGTCCATTTGCCGATTTCTTTTTCTTCGATTTCGCCTTTTGCGTTGAGTTCGGAAGAGTAGAGCATGGCGGTGGCTTTGCCTTCGACCTTTTTGCCATCGAGAGTGCGTGCGGCAAACGTGCCGGTGACTTTGTCGCCGACATTTGCGTAACCACGATCTAACCAAACCGTGACGGCATAGGGTTCGCGGGCTGCGAGGACGGAACCGTTCCCAACGATGGTGCGGCGTGAGGCGTCGATGACTTCCGCGGTGATGGAGTAGGTGTGGTCCTGATCGCCATGGACGAGTTTTGCGATGGAGCTGTCGATGCTGACTTTGACTTTACCATCCGCACCGATAGGGGAGGTTTGTTCAATGATGAGTTCGGGAGCGCCCATGCGGCCGTGTTGCCACCAAGGAGGGGCAGGGCGGATGCAGCCCCAGTTTCTCCAGCCGGGATACCAAGGAGATTCGGAGTAGCACCACCAGTAACCCGGGCCGTAAAGCCAATCCCATGGGCCATCCGGGAACCAACGATTGTTGAAAAAGTCGCGTTGCACTTTGATTTTCACCGTGGCTTCGGTGACGGGAGCGCCGTGGTAATATTTTGCCAGAACCGTGATATCGAATTTTTCGCCGAGGGCGATGGGTTCTTTCGGTGCTTCGACGATGACCTCGTATTCGGGTTTTTTGTATTCCTCGACACGGAAGGAGAAGTTCGCATGAGGAACGCCGCCGGTGACGGTGATGTTGTAAGCGCCGAGAGTGGCTTCTTCGGGGAGATTGTAATCAAAGGTCGCACCACCGTAAGCATCTGTTGAAATACCGGATTTTTCGAAAACGATTTCACCTCTGCCGTCATGGATTGTGATGTCGGCGGTTTTATTCGCGTAGGAGCAAACATCGGCGAGATTGTAGCGGGATTCACCTGCCCAGATTTTCATATGAACTGATTGACCGGGACGATAGACGGGGCGATCCGTGATACCGATGGTGTTTTGGGCTTGGTAATCGGTTAGGTCGCCGTGGTCATGCCAGTTGAAATGTTGGTTGGAGAGGTAGGCGCGGCGGTCGCCGGAGCGGGCGATGACATACCATTGGAAATTCTCGTAGTTTTTATTTTTGAGTTGGAGCTTGCCGTTATCATCGGTTTTTTGACGGAAACTTTCGGTTTTGATATCGAAGCGGCGTTTACCTTTGGGTTTTTCAAGGTAGATGGTTTGGTAACCGAAGAATTCCATTTCGCCGATGACCGGAGTGCCGTCCTTGGCGTTGACGAGATAAAAGATGCCATTATCGCCGGCTGCGCGTTTGAGGATGACAAGATCGCGAACCCAGATGGTGATCCATGAGGTGTTGCCGTCTTCGAGTTTGGATTCTAACAGGTAGCAACCTGGAGCGAGTTTGCCGAGGTCGAGATCGGTGATGGTATCGGCGTGGTTGGGAGCGGGGTCGAGCGCTTGTTTCCATGAGCGGACTTCATCGCCGACGTAGCGTTTGCGATCTTGATCGATCAGGCGGTTGCCGAGGTTGTGAAAATTGACTTTGTTGTAATCGATCTCGATGGGTTCTGACTTCAGGTATTCGATGAGATCTTTCATGATCAGTTCATCGTTGACCTTGTTGAGTTTGAGTGAGGTTTCCTTGGTATTTCGGTAGGTGTAGGAAACAGCGACCGGATCTCCGGCGTAATACGTGGGGGTTTGATTGAAACGGCTCCAGTTGCCGGTGATTTGTTTGAGTAGTTTGGTGCGAGATTCGCTAGGACCAGGGCCGTGGAGTTCGATGACTTCTTTGAGGGTTTCTACGGCTCTCGGGTATTGGTTGCGGTTGAGGAAAATTTGGACGAGTTGGTCACCAGCTTGCCAGGAGGGTAAATCTTTACTTTTGCGCATGAGGGCGCGCAGGCCTGGGATGAATTGGTAATCCTCGCGAAGGGTGAAACGTTTCACACCGCTGGCGAGGCGGGCAATGGTTTCGGTTTCCTTGAGAGTGGATGCCTGAAGAATGCCATTGCGTTCTTTAACATCGGGCTGGCTCCACCATGAGTAACGGGCAAGGGTGTTTACGTCGTAGTGTTGTTGACAAAATGTCAGCCATTCGTAATCGCCCTGATTTTTTTGCAAAGGATCGATGCGTGCGATTTCCTGTAAGATCCAACGCCATCTTTCGCCATCGGATTTGGCGGCTTGCCAGGATGCCGGGATGTCGATCAAAGAGGGGTTGCCTTCGGCATCAGCAGGTGCGCCGTCGCTGGTGATGACATCGATTTGTTCCGAGTAGTCGGGTGATTTGGAAATATCGGTTAGAATGAAAAGCCGCCAGAGATAGTTTGAACCAGTGCGGTTGAATAGAAGTGCTCGTTTGAGGCTGTGAAGGACCACGACTTCATCAGCGCCGCCTTTTTCGACCGTGCGAAGGGCTTCCATAAAGCACTGCATGGCGCGGATGCGATCTTGTTCGAACACTTGGCGGTATTCTCCTCTGCCATCGAAACCGCCGCGTTTGAATTGGTTGTCGAGAAGCTGTCCGTAGTGACCGTGACCGTTAAGGTAGGCATTTCCAGCTGCCTCCATGAACTGGGGATTGTCTTTTTTGCTGACGGTCAGTTCATCTAACAGGGCGTCGAGTTTATCGTGTTCGCGGAGTTGGCGCTGGGAGTTGAGGGCTTTGTCGAGATCGTCGCCGGATTCGGCATCGTTGACATCGCGGAGAAGTTTGACGCGGACATCGTAGGCTTCTTTCCAATTTCCTTGTTTTTCGAGCTCTGCGGCTTGTTTTCTCAAGGCAGGGCCGTCAGCAGCGAGTGAAAAGCCACAGGTTAACAACAGCAATAGCAGGAATTTCATAGGTCTACCCTATGAGACACGCGGGTCTAAGAAAACTTAGAAGTTTTTCCAATGTTTGTTTTTTAGATTTTTTCGCGAAGGCGCTCTTTGGGATCATCGACCCACATAAAAAGGGCTTTTAGGATGTCTTTGAAGTCGTTGCGGAGTTCGTGCTTCTCGCGTTGGATCTGGATTTCTTCCTGATCGAGGGCGTTGAGATCGGTTATGGGGGTTGGTTTTTCTGCGTCGGATTCAGGGAGGGGGAGGTGGGTTTCTATGTTTTCGATTAGGTCGATGACGTCTGCGTGTAGCTTGGCGACGTGGTCGCAGAGGCGGCAGGTTTGGTTGGATAGGTGATCGGCTTCAGTCGCGAAGATTGTGCCGGCGGTTTTGAGTTTGAGATCGGCTGCGAGGTCGCGGACTTTTTCGCTGAGCTCTATCCAGGAGTTTGAAAGGTCTTTATCAACCTCTGCCAAATTGTTTTTCAGATGGTCGTTCATAATGAGGTAATATGAACGGGATTTTAAGAAAAATCAAATGGGTTGAAATAAGGAGGGCGGACATTTCTGTCCGCCCATGGCTGAGTGGACAGGGATGTCCACACTCCTTATTTGATCTTATTCTTGCGTGCCGTTTTTGATGATTTCGAGGAACGACTGGGGGTCGAGGGATGCACCGCCGATGAGGGCGCCGTCGATGTCCGGGCAAGCCATGAGCTCGGCAGCGTTATCGGGTTTGACGGAGCCGCCGTATTGGATGCGGATTTTGGATGCGGATTCTGAGCCGTAAAGATCGGCGATCAGGGAACGGACGAAGGCGTGAGCCTCTTGAGCTTGTTCGGAAGTGGCGGTGACGCCGGTGCCGATCGCCCAAACCGGTTCGTAGGCGATGATGATGTCGGAAAGGTCTTTTTCAGAGACTTCTTTGAGGCCTTCGGTGACTTGGGTGCGGAGGACGAATTCGAGTTGTCCGGCTTCGCGTTCGGCAAGGGTTTCCCCGATGCAGAAGATGGGTTTGAGATTTGCCTGACGGGCCTTTTTGATCTTGGCGTTGATCATGGCATCGGTTTCCCCGAAGATGGAGCGACGCTCGCTATGGCCGATGATGACGTAGTGAACGAAAAATTCGCGAAGCATCAGAACGCTGATTTCGCCGGTGTAGGCGCCGGAGTCGAACTGTGAGCAGTTCTGTGCGGCAATCTGAATGGAGTGGGCGTTTTTGCCGGGATTGGAGTGATGGAGAAGATCGGCGAGCTTCGGCAGTGAAAGAAATGGTGGCGCGATGACGATATCCGCATGGAGGTTGAGACCTTGGGTTTTGGAGAGGAAAGATTTGATGAAATCCTCGGTTTCCGAGGCTCCCTTATTCATTTTCCAGTTGGCTGCGAAGATGGGCTTGCGTGACATGGTGATGTTAAACGTTATGGATTGGAGTTTGTGTTAGGAATCAGGCTTCGCTGAGTGCCGCCACGCCCGGGAGGGTTTTACCTTCGAGGAGTTCCAAGGATGCGCCGCCGCCGGTCGAGATGAAAGTCATTTTGTCGTCGAGGCCGAATTTGTTGACGGCTGTGACGGAATCTCCACCGCCGACAATGGTGGTGGCATTGGATTTCGCCATGGCTTCAGCGATCGCGCGGGTGCCTTTAGCGAAGGCTTCGATTTCAAACACACCGACCGGACCGTTCCAGATAATGGTTTTGGCTTTGGCGATTTCGGTCTCGAATTCTTGGATTGCGACGTCGCCGATGTCGATGCCTTCCCAACCTTTTTCCACGCCGCCGCCTTGGCTGTAAACGCCGGAGAGCTTGGTGGTTGCTCCGTCTTTGAATTCCTGTGTGATGCGGGTATCGGCAGGCAGGAGGAAATCGACGCCTTTGGCTTTCGCTTTTTCAAGGATGCTCAGAGCGAGCTCGAGCTTGTCAGTTTCGACGCGGGAATCGCCGGTTTCGTAGCCTTGGGCCTTACGGAAGGTGTTGGCCATGGCACCGCCGATGAGGAAGGCGTCGGCTTTTTCCATGAGGGCGGTGATCACTTGGATTTTATCGGAGACTTTCGATCCGCCCATGATGACGAGGAAAGGGCGCTCGGGGTTCTGGAGTTTGACCTCGAGGTATTCGAGCTCGCTCTCGATGAGGAAGCCCATGGCTGAAACCGGAATGAACTTCGTAACTCCCTCGGTGGAGGCGTGAGCACGATGGGCGGTGCCGAAGGCGTCGTTGACGAAGATTTCAGCGCTGCCAGCGAGGTGTTTGGCGAAGGTGGCATCGTTTGCCTCCTCTTCCGCGTGGTAACGGGTGTTTTCGAGGACGAGAACTTCGCCGGGTTGGAGGTTTTTGCGGAGCTCGGTGGCTTCGGCACCGATGCAATCGGGAGCGAGTTTCACTTCCTGGCCGAGGATTTCACCAAGGCGCTTCGCTGTAGGTGCAAGAGAATATTTTGGATCGGCCTTGCCATCGGGTCGGCCCATGTGCGAGCAGAGAACCAGTTTCGCGCCGCCGTTGAGAAGGTGTTTGATTGAGGGAACTGCGGCTTGGATGCGGGTGTCGTCAGTGATTTGTCCGTCTTTCAGAGGAACATTGAAGTCAACGCGCATGAGGACTTCTTTGGAGGCGACATTGAGGTTGCGGATAGAAAGCTTAGGCATGGCGGGGAAATGCACTAGGGTTGGCTGGGTGTCAAGGCGACTGAAGAGTGAATAATGAAGAGTGAAGGGTGAAATTGCTCCCGCTCTTCCATTTTTCTTAAATTTTTACTATTCACTCCTCATCATTCACCCTTCAAAGCCACCTCACTTCAGGCGGCATGGTGACGAATTGTCCGTCGATGCAGAAGGGGTTGCCATCGAGGGTGACTTTTGAGCCCTCGCCTAGGCTTGCGATGAGATCCCAGTGGAGGGAGCTTTTGTTGCAGTTTCCGGTTTCCGGATAACCGGAGCCGAAGGCAAGGTGGAAGGAACCGCCCATTTTTTCGTCGAAGAGAATTTGCCCAGTGGGGCGGTCGATGGCGCGGTTGGTGCCAAATGCGACCTCGCCGATACGGCGTGCGCCATCATCCTGATCGAGCATGGAGATGAGAAAATCCTGTCCCTCATCAGCGGTGACATCCGTGGCACGACCGTTTTTCATGACGATGCGCGCGTTGCGGACGGCGTGACCTTGGTAGACGCAGCGTTTGTCGAAAAACACCACACCATCGGCTCCACCGTTTTCGGCATTGAGATTGGGTCCGGAGTAAACTTCACCATCGGGAAAGTTTTTGCGACCTGGGCTGGAGAGCCAGCGGGCGCCGGAGATGTTCACTTTCAGGTCGGTCCCAGCGGGGGTTTGGAAATGGAGTTCGCTGCCGGTCATGAGTTGCTCAGCGAGCTGGCATTGCCAGCGGTCGAGTTCCTGCCAGAAAGCAACGGGGTCTTGCTGATTGAGCTGGCAGGCGCGAACGACGAAGTTGCCGTAATCATTCAAACTCATTCCCGCGTCCTGGGCATAGGCGTTGGTTGGGAAAAGGGTGGTGGTCCACAGCAGCGGCTTGAGGGTGGAATCGATGGTGGGATCATCGGCCACGGCTGCGCGTTGGAAAAAGATTTCACGATTCGGGCGATCCGCGCGCGCGGCGCGTTGGGTGACTTTGGGATCGAATTTATCCAATGCACGCAAATTGTTAGACGCGCCGATGTTGATGGATGCGTCGATGATTTCGGTTTCCAATTTGGCTAGAGGACTGGCCCAATCAAGTTGTTGTTCGTTGGCGAGTTCATAGAACGCTTCGCCCAAAAATTCAGGTCGGCAATTGACCATGGGCAAGCCACCAGCGATCAGGACTTTGCGATAAACGGCTTCGAGCAAACGTTCCGCGCTGGGTTGGGCGTTGATGCGAACGATCTTTCCGGGTTGGATATCGGTGGCGTGTCTCACGAGCACTTCGGCCCAGCGATCGAGGTGGAGTTGATTCAACATGCGCCCCAGTAAACGCTGCGGGGGAATTTGTCACGTCTTGGGAAAGGGGATTTAAAGAGAACCACGGATGAACGCGGATGGACGCAGATGAATAAAGAATGGTTTTTAAGATGAATTTTGGAGAGTAAAGTGATCGAACGGTTTAAGAATCTTTCATTTTCCAATCTTTATCTGCGTTCATCTGCGTCCATCTGTGGTTCAAATATTTCAACTAAAGTAGCAGGTTGAAAGCGGCTTCGTCTAGGATTTGGACGCCGAGTTCTTTGGCTTTGTCGAGTTTTGAGCCGGCGGATTCTCCGGCGAGGACGTAGTCGGTTTTTTTTGAGACGGAGCCTGAAACCTTGCCGCCATGGTTCTCGATGATGGTTTTGAAATGATCGCGATCTTGGGAGAGCGTGCCGGTGATGACGAAAGTTTTTCCAGTGAAGAGAAGTTTCGGGGCTTCGGCGGGTTTGGGTGAGTAATTGTTAGATTCTGGATTTATTTTCAGTTCTGCGAAGCGTTGGAGGGTGCGTTGTCCGGCTTCGGAAAGGAAAAATGCTAAAATTGATTCTGCAACAGCACGACCGACATCGCCGGTGATTGCGTAGGGTTCGAGAGCTGGGTTTTTCTTTTTCGCATCGTTTCGGATGTCATTCACTAACTCGGTGAGAATTTCCGATTTCGGAATATCTGTTAGGTTTTGATGGAGTCGGGAGAGTTCTTTCGCTGCGGACTCACCCAGTTGGCGGATGCCCATGGCGTAGAGCCATTTGTTCAATGGCTTGGTTCGGGCTGCTTCAAGGGCGGCGATGATTTTTGCGGCATTCTTTTCACCGAAGCGGCGAGGTGCTTCTTCGGTTCCTAGGTTGAGATTTGCCAGGGTTTCTTCTGTTAGGGAAAAGAGATCGAGCGGGCTTATCGCGTGGCCGTGGCGGACGAGGGCTTCGGCGACGGTTTCTCCGAGGCCTTCGATGTCGAGGGCTTTGCGTGCAGAAAAGTGGGAGATCGCCGTGACGGCTTGTGCGGGGCATTCGAAATTCGTGCAGCGCCATGCAACGAAACCTTCCTCCTGCGTGATGGGCGCGTGGCAGGAGGGACATTTCCCAGCAACAAAATCGTAGAGCGAAAAGGGCTTCTTCGATGGATCGGGATTGATGACCTTGACGATGGCAGGAATGATTTCACCCGCTTTCTCGATGAGGACTTTGGCGCCGATGTAGATGCCTTTCTTGGTGATTTCATCTTGGTTGTGCAGGGTGGCACGGGAAACCGTGGAACCCGAGATGAGAACGGGTTCGAGTTCGGCAACAGGTGTGAGAACTCCAGTGCGGCCGACTTGGATGGAGATGTCTTTGAGCGTGGTTTCCTTTTGTTCAGGGAGAAACTTATAAGCGGCAGCCCAGCGCGGAGCGCGGGAGGTGAAGCCAAGTTGTTCGCGTTCGGAGCGGTCGATGACTTTCACGACAACTCCATCGGTGGCGTGGTCGATGTCGTGGCGGTGGTTGCGGTAAAAAGCGATGCCTGCGAGGAGTTCATCGAGGTTTTCGGCGATGCGGACAGGTTGGTTTCGAGGAATGGAAAAATGATCTAACAGCGCATGGAAATCGCTTTCGGAATCCAACTCATCGCCATCGTAAGCGCCGAGGCCGTGGGCGAGAAAGGCGAGGGGACGTTGGGCGACGATTTTTGGATCGAGCTGTTTCAACGTTCCAGCGGTGGCGTTGCGAGGATTGGCGAAAGTGGGGAGGCCAGCTTCGTCGCGTTCCTCGTTCATCGCTGCGAAGGCAGAGTTAGGCATGAAAATTTCACCACGAACTTCGAGGATGGCCGGGATGTTAAAATTTGAAATTTGAAATTTGAAATTTTCCCCTTCCTTGAGGACTTGGAGGTCGATGGGGATGAGCTCGCCGTCGGAGGATTTGATGAGGTTTCCAGTGTGGGCATCGGCGACATCCACACCTGTGACTGGGTGGAGCCAGCGGTTGTGGCCGTTAGAAATATAACCTTGGTCGGTGAACCATTTTGCGACCTCTTCAAGGGTTGGCTCGGTGCCATCGACGTAGGGTTGGGAAATGACGAAGGCGGGACCTTGCTCGGTGGCGAGGATGCCGTGGAACCAGATGTCGTCACCGAAGAGGCGATTGCAGGCGTCGATGTTGCGTAAATAAGGAATGCTGCCCTGTGCTCCGAAATTGGGAGGGAGGGTGAATTTTACGACGCGCTCGAATTTTTCGACTAGGAAAACGGTGTGTTCGGACTGTCCTCCGAATTTTTTCCAGCCTTCTGCGAGGCTAAATAAGCCTTTTGCTCGGAGCATCCGACCAGTATCAGCTCCCCATTTAAGAATGGATTCGGCTTCACGTCGGATCCGTTGCGCCACATTGTCTCCATCTTTTCCTGTGAAGTCTTCTTGAAGCCTTCGAGCCAGGCTTTGTGGCGAGCTTTGCGAAGATACTGCGGGGAGAGCGGCATTTTCTGTTCGGCGTTCATAGCTATTTTCATAAGGTAGGATGGATTCGAAGTCAACTCCGCTGGCGGGAGAGGAGATTTTGTAATCGGCGGGTTCTTCCGCGAGTCCGTCGGAGAAGGCGGCCTGTGGGGAGAAGATGATTTCGGGTTCGGTGGGTTGGAATGAAAGTGTTAGAGGAATATTACGGATCGTGCGGACGTTTTGGGTGACGTCGTCGCCAGTGGTTCCGTCACCGCGGGTGGCGGCGTATTTTAAATTGCCGTTTTCGTAATACAAGGAGACGGCGACGCCATCGATTTTTGGCTCGAGGGTGACGGCGATATTTTCGCGGCCGAGGTTTTTTTGGAGGCGTTGATAAAAAAGAATCAGTTCGTGTTCGGCACATCTTCGCCCGACTTTTTGAACCTCTTCTTCTTTTAGCTTTTCCACACTTTCCTCTGTCAGTTCAAACACGTCATCGATACTCAACATCGGGACGGGATGGGTGATTTGTGAAAAGCCATCGAGAGGTTTTGAACCGACGCGTTGAGTGGGCGAATTTGGATCGGCGAGTTCGGGATGTTTTTTCTCCAAGTCCTCCAACTCGCGAAACAGTTTATCGTAATCGGCATCCGAGATTTCGGGCTCGGCTTGGGTGTAGTAGAGTTGGTTATGGTGATTGATGAGTTGACGCAACTCCACCACGCGTTTTTTGGGCGCGGGGGTAAGGGAGAACAGGTCAAGCTCGTCGGACATGGAGGCGAGAAGCTTCAAACTTTAAACTCTAAATTTCAAGGAAGAGTTGTGGAGGTGAGTTGGGGATTGAAAAATAGGATGTTCGGATGTCTTGGATTTAAATTAGATCATCAGGTAATGGCCATTTTATCAAAATGACCCTACCCCTGCCAATCGAATGGTAGGGTCGTTTTGATAAAACGACCGCAAGCCATAAGTTCACGGCGCGATGGGGTTTGACTGAGGGGATCAAGAGTTGCAAGTTGGTGGGGTGACAGCAGTGAATTACAAAATTGGCAATGAGAAGCTGGTGAAGGTGTTGGATAACGCATCCAGCCATTTGCGCGGCTTGTTGGAGAAGCAGGGTCGTTCGGATGGGGCGTTGAGGATTGCGGTGATCGGTGGGGGATGTTCGGGGTTGCAGTATAAGATGGATCTGGTGGACGGGCCGCGGGACAGGGATATTTTGGTTCCGAGCAACGGAGTGAACGTGGTGATCGATCCCAAGAGCGCGTTGTTTGTGAGTGGCAGTGAGTTGGATTTCTCGGATGATTTGCAGCAGGGTGGGTTTAAAGTGAGTAATCCGAATGCGGTGGTGACATGCTCATGTGGGGAGAGCTTTGCGGCTTAATGATATGCGAAGTTTTTTTTACCACAGAGATCACAAAGAACACAAAGCAGAATGAGTATTAACGAATTTCAAGTAGCCGCGAAGCTCATCTTGCTTGGGACGGAACGAAGTGGAGTCAAAGACTGGATTCTTTGAATTAAAGTATAATGAACCACGGATGAACGCGGATGGACACAGATTTTAATATACTTAAGCAGGACCAATCACGCGCCAAGCGGCTGAGGTTAAGTATTCATACTCTTCAATTATCCGTGTGAATCTGTGTCCATCCGTGGTTCGTATTTCAATATTTTGTGTCTACAGGATTTGAAAATTGAGGTTTAGAATTTAGAGTTTAAAGTTTAACAAATTGAGTGCTTTTAAGACATTGGGACTGAGGGTTGGGTTGGTGATTTCCGATGAGGAAATTCGTGAGGCGTTTCGGGTCAAGGCGGCGGTTATGCATCCGGATTCGGGAGGGGATGAGAGTCAATTCGCGCGCTTGAAGCAGGCTCAGGATGTTATGCTGAGCCCGGCTCGGAGGCTTAAGGAATGGATTGCTGCACGTGGCTTGGAGTTTGATTCAAGGGGGCAGATTGAGGGTGCCTTGATGGATCTTTTTCAGAAAGTCTCGGAAGCCGGTGCGGCGGCTGAACATTTGATCCGTGAGAACGAAGGCGCGAAGACGGCCTTGGTGAAAGCGATGGCAGAGGTAAAACTTATCAAGCAGAGGGAGTTGATTCAGGAGCTCCTGCAATCGGTGGTTTCAGAGCTCGAGCAGCGTGCAGCAAAATTTCAGCAAGTGGAGGAGGGTCAGATCGACCCCGGGATCATCATGCGCGATCTCATATTTCTTGAAAAATGGCGCGCGACCTTGAAAGGAATTTACGGGCGGTTGATGTGACAGTGTTAAGTGTGCAAACTCAATGTCATTGTCCGTTCGTTGGAGAAGGTGCGGCAGGTTTGTTCGAGGCACGCGAGTATTCCGAGGTTTTGCTCAAATAGACTTGTGTCGCAGCGATGATGACGATAACAAAAATCGTGAATGCTGAGAGAAGCATGATGAGATTTTTCATAAGTTCAAAAAGATCGGATTCAGGTGGGTTAGGCGAGCCAAATTATGGCCTAATCAAAAGGGCGGCGTATGCCCCGTCGGTATAGTGATCGATAGGGGTGATCTGGATGCTTTTCACCAAGCGAAGGTTGTGTTCCTTTGCAAACGTGGTGACCAAATCAACGTTTTCAGCCTCTTCGATCGAGCAAGTGGAATAGATGATTCTTCCGCCGGGCTTGAGACAGGGAAGAGCATTGGTGAGGATAGCGGTTTGGATTTTGGTGAGTTGGTCGATATCGGTGGTTTGAAGTCTCCAGCGAACATCGACACGCCGGCGAATCACACCGGTATTGGAACAAGGCACATCGAGCAGGATGGCATCGAAAGCTCCATGGAATCTTTCGGGTGCCGGCTTGCACCAATCATGGACGGAAACTTCGTCGGCAGTGATACCGAGTCGCGCCAGGTTTTCTTCAAGGCGGGGAATGCGTTTTTCGTTCGAGTCCGTACAAGTCAGCCCTTTGCCGCTGCCGAGGGCGGAGGCGATGAGAAAAGCTTTCCCGCCGGGGGCGGCACAGGCATCGAGGATTTTTTCGCCGGGTTTGGGTTTGAGGAGGTCGACACAATGGCGGGTGGCAGGGTCTTGGATATAAAGGTTGCCTTCGGCCAGAAGTTTGGTGGGGATTTTGCCGTCTAACAGGAAATAGCTAGGGGCATGGTCGCAAGGTTTTCCGGGGATTTCCGCTTCGGTGGGGATGAGAGGATTCAGGCGGAAAAAGGTTTCGGCGGTTTGGTTGTTCCACTCCATGATGGAGAGGGCTTTGGCTTTTCCAAATGATTTACGCCAGCGGTTGTAAAGCCAGTCGGGATGCGAGTGCAGAACGGCTGGCGGCAAGTCATCCAGTTCTTCGAGCAAGCGCTTTCGTGAAGTGATTGCCTTGCGCAGGACGGCATTGATCAAGGGCCGGACACTAGTTTTTCCAGCTTCAACGGTTTCATTGACAGCGGCGTGGTCAGGGATGTTGAGGATGAGAATCTGGCAGAGGCCTACGCGTAAAATATCGCGGGTGTCGGCGTCGAGTTTACCTTGGCGGAGTTTTGCTATCCAGTGATCGAGAACGCGGCGGTGACGAAGCACTCCAAACAGGATGGCCTGGAGTAGTCCGCGGTCGGAAGATGAAAGCATACGCCGTTGGGCGTGGCGATCGACTAGGGTTTCCGCATAGTCATGGCCTTTGGCCCAGGCGCGGAGGGCGGAGACAGCGGCTTGGCGGACGTGGAAGTTTTTGGCGGGCATGAAACTTTAAATTTTAAACTCTAAACCTCAAGCAAGACGTCCATAAGCTCGGGTGAGACGAAATCCTGACCGTGGATGATATGGTCGAGGAGTGGGACGTTTGTCAGGGATTCGATGATGCCTTTGTTGGTGATCATCGGGGTGTCCATTTCGTCCTCAAGTTGGTTGAGTATGATGCCGGCACATTTCAAGCCCTTGGCTTGGATGGCGGCGAGGGTCAGGAGAATGTGATTCAGTGCGCCAAGACGGTTTGCGGCGACGAGGATGACGGGGAGATTGAGGTCTTTGGCGAGATCTGAGACGAAATAACTTTCCGTGATCGGCACTTCCCATCCACCTGCGCCTTCAACGATGACGGGATCGTATTTCTCCGAGACAGCTTGGTAAGAGGCGAGAATGCCAGCGGGATCGATGGTTTTGTTTTCCAACAGTGCCGCAACATGCGGAGCGACTGCGGAGGAGAAGTGGAGCGGGTTCACTTCGTCGATCGGGAGATTTCCGGAAGCGGCGGCGAGGATGGTTGCGTCATCGCGATCGCCACAGGAGATGGGTTTGAAGCCGACTGCGTATTTCCCCTCGGCACGAAGGGATTCGACCAAAAGTTTGGTGACATAGGTTTTACCGACGCCGGTATCTGTTCCAGTGATGAAGAAATTCACAAATTATTTGGGGTTTAGCCGAAGGTTTTCAGGAAACCGACCTCGAGAGCGAGTTGTTCCGAGGCGTTGGTTTCGAGGGTTTGGCGGAGTCGTTCGAGTGATTCGAGGCGTTGGCTGATTTTGAGGATGCTCTCGGAATCTGCGAGGGTTTTGAGGAGGGGAGCGGAGTCGGGAAAATCCAGACCGCCAGCGTTGTTCTTGATTCGGATGACATCAGCGAGCCAGGCGAGGATAACATCAAGGTAACGGCTGCGGGCATCGAGGTAATCCGCTTGAGCGGCGGCATCGTGGAATTCTTCGCGGGATTTGAGCCAGATGCCATCGGTCGCGTCTTTGTATGCGGCGGATTCTTCTTTCGCTGCGGCTTTGGCTGCGGCTTCGACTTCGGATTTCTTGGTAACGAGGAAATTCGAGAATACGGCTTTGAGATGAAGAGCGGTGACGGGATTTCCGAAACCTTTTTTTGCGGCTTGGTTGAGCGCGGCGACCAATTCTTCGCCGCCATCGAGATCAAGACTTCGACCCCCGAGTAAATTGACCTGAACACAACGCGAGAGAATCGTAGGCAACAAACGCTGGGGTTTAGTTGTTAGAAGCATCAGGACTGTGCGGTCTGGCGGTTCTTCCAGGGTTTTAAGGAAAGCGTTTCCGGCCTTTTCGTTCATGCGATCGGCATCGACAATAACTCCGACTTTTGTTTCGCCGTATGGTGCGGCGAGTTGGAGGGTGTGCTCGAGGTCGCGGATGTCTTCGATAGAGATTTGGCGGCTTTTTGAGCGAGGTCGGATGATGCGAACCCAGCCGTTTTCCTGTTCATCGAGCGGGAGGATTTTTTCTTCGGTTGGTTCGCCGAAAAGATCCATGCCACCCGTGTCGGTCGATCCGTTGACAAGAGAGATGACGCGGGAGGCGAGTTGTTCTTTGCCGCTACCGATGGATCCGGTGATCAGGAATGCGTGCGCGAGACGTTGACGCTCGTGTGCGGATTTGATGAGTTCGAAGGATTTTTCGGCGGTGTGTGACACGGCCTAAGGATGGGAGAAGGTCGAAAAGGTTGCAAGCTGTCATCTGCGTGAGAAATTTTTTCATGAGAGTTTTTTGAAATTTCCATTGCGCATAACCGGGGTCAGGATACGTTACGCACCTACTGCTGTGTTCGACTATTTTGGAAGCATGCCCGGACCGATGTATTAAATTACGGGATCAATATCCGATTGGCCATTGTCATGCCTTCTCAGGAAGACATGCAACCCTTTGGACGATCCCACTTGTTGAGCAAACGGAACGTGGCTCATCGCTCCAAGGACGGCACAGCGGTATTTCTTTTTTCTCCGGAGCTTGAATTATTCGGTTGGTGATTCAAGTTTGGGTTCAAATGAAAGCTTTCCTCTCGGTTCTCTGTGTCAATCTGACCGGTCTATGCTTTTTCGTCGTGTCTTCACTGGCTGAGGCTGAGAATGTCGGATTGGAACAATGGATCAAGGATTTGGCATCTGAAACATTCGAAGTGCGTGAGAAGGCTTCACAGGAATTGTGGAAAGCTGGAGAGGTGGCTTTGCCTGCTTTGCGTGATGCGGCGCTGTCGAATGATCCTGAAGTGGCGATGAGAGCCAGAGAGGCAATTAGCAAGGTGGAGTTGAAAATCACTCGGGACACACCGGCGGTTATTTTGTCGTTGATCGAATCATACAAAAAAGCGTCTTCCGGGCAGAAGATGGCTCTTTTGAATTCCTTGAAGGAGGAAAGAGCCTATTTCCAATTATTGAAACTCTATTCGATGGAGAAACCCGAGGAGCAGAAAGAATTGGCATCCGCTGTTCAGGATGTCGCGATCTTTGCGGTGAGGGAGGCGATAGCCGCAAATGATGTCGATGACGCGGTTGAATTATTGAGGTTGGCACCGTTGAATCACGATGAGCTCATGGCATTGGCATGTTTGTATCGGAGTCTGGGACAACTGGACCGAGAGATCGCGAACCTGAACCCGCCCGGAAAAGTCAGCCGCGAGATCTGGAAAGGATATTTGCTGCGCGCGAAGGGCGATCTGGATGGAGCCATTGAAATGGCCGGGCAGACAAATCAGCATCAGTTATTGGCCGGGCTCAAAGTACTGAAAGGAGACCCGATTCCATGGCTTGAGTTAAACCAAGCGCCTGGACATCGTAATCAGAATCCGCAGCATGCCCAACAGGCATACATTGATATTGCTTTGAAGCGCTGGCGTGGTGAGGAAGTGAATAAGAGTGATTTTGATCCACTGGTAAAATCCCTGACTGCGAATAGTCGATTACAGAGAAATCTTGCGATGAGCTCCCTGGCTTCCTTGGGCCAGTTTTCAATGGTGGAAAAGTCCCGTAATAAGGAAAATCCATCCATGGCTCATCTTTATTACCTGTCTCGAGAAGAGATTGGCAAGGCATTGGAAGTTCTTGGACTGGATCCGGTCAACCCGAATTATGAAAAATGGGTGCAGGAGCAATTTGTTCAAATTAAAAAGGGAGAATACTCGGATACGGTCGTTCTTAATCTGGCCCTGATGGCCGCGTTTATGGAAAAAAGAGGTTTGGCTAAGGAACTCGAGAATGCGTTCGAAGAGCCATTGACAGAACTTCAAAAAAGCGATCAGGAGGTTTATTGGGAAGTGATATCGAGACTCTTTTTGGGTGAAATCGGCGCGCCACATTTCACGATTCAACATCTCGCAAATTGGGCAGGTGAAGATAAGGAACGCTGGGGT
The DNA here is from genome assembly GCA_044233125.1 of Luteolibacter sp. Classification (GTDB taxonomy): domain Bacteria; phylum Verrucomicrobiota; class Verrucomicrobiia; order Verrucomicrobiales; family Akkermansiaceae; genus Luteolibacter. The sequence goes on from JBIIKO010000002.1 coordinate 167,023, forward strand.
GAGGTTTTTTCATCCGCCCTTGGTGAGGAGGATATCGTGATGGAATGGTTGGGTTGGATACGTGAAATCGATCCAAAGATAAAAGACAAGGAGTTGTTAGAGGTCATGCTGGCGATTTTTAAAATGAGCAGCAGTCCCGGAAAGTCACGTGAAACATGGATGAACCGGATCTGGAAGATTGTTCAGGAGGAGAACAACAAAGAATTGAAGGTTCAATATGTCAGACGGATCATGACACTTTGCATTCAGCAACAAGATGTGCGAAACACGCTCAAAGCATGGGATATGCTTGGTCAGGAGCAAAAGGAATCAGCCAAATGGGGCTCGATCGACATTTACCTCAGTGCCGCAGGGCGCTGGACGGAAGCCGCTCAAATATTACTTGAGCATACCGGGGAAAGAAAACACGCATCTCCCGAAGTCCATGCTCATTTGGCGGCGACTTTGCGCCGTGCCGGGATGACAGAGGAAGCGCGGAAGCATGATGAAATGGCTGAAAAGTTGTGTCTTGGATCGGCTGCCAGTTCAATGCGCGTCGCCGCATACTATGCCTATGGAGGTGACAAAAAGCGAGCCGACATCTGGCTTCAGCGAGCCGCGCTTGAGGCCGATCCTGCGGATGGTGATTTTCTGACCGCATTGGAAAAATGCGCGGAAAAATACGTGCAGGACAGAAACTGGATTTTGGCAGCTTCTTGCCATGAGGTGGTCGTGCACATCCAAGCTTGTGAATCCTATCGTGAAAATTCTCTGCCTGAATTTGCAAAGTCCAGAATGTATGCGGATCTCTCTAGGGCGATGTCCATGTTGCGGGAAAATAAGGAAAGGGCGCTGCAAACCCTGAAATCCATTCACGAGAATTTTAGGACTGATGGGGTGCTGGCGGATGATTTTTTTCCAGCTCTCAGAGAGGCTGGGTTGAACAGGGAGTTGGAAGCGTGGTTTGCGGACTCCTGGAAGTTGATGGTGGAAGTGATTCAGAAATATCCGAAATGCCATAATTCTCGCAACACCGCCGCTTGGCTTGCTTCGCGCGCCGGAATCAAACTTTCGGAAGCGGAAAAATATCTCGCGGAAGCCATCGACATGTCGCCCGAGCAGGCGGCGTATCTGGATACCATGGCAGAGCTGAAATTTGCTCAAGGCGACCGCAAGACCGCTCTCAAATGGTCTCTGCAATCCTTGGGCTTCGCCCCGTTCGAGGATGCAATCCGTTCCCAGCATGAGCGATTCCTGACTGCTCCTTTCCCGAAAAATTGACTTGGTGACGGTTTCAAGAGAGTTTTGAGTTGTTTGTGAGATCGATTCACGAACAACTGATTTGAAATGAGTGAGACAAAAAACGCAGAACCGATCCGTATCCTGTTTTTGGGTGATATCGTGGGCGAACCGGGTCGTCAGGCGGTGATTGAAAATTTGGCTGATATCCGTGCGCGTCATCGGATCGATTTTGTGATCGTGAATGGCGAGAACTCAGCAGGGGGGAAAGGTATTACCTCGAAAATTAGTATCGATCTGCTGCGTGCCGGTGCCGCGGTGATTACCACTGGCGATCATGTTTGGGATCAGCAAGAGATTGTGGATTATTTTCCCACCGAGCCTCGACTGTTGCGGCCGATCAATTACACGCATGGGACTCCCGGAAACGGCAGCGTAGTTTTGGGGACGGAAAAATGCAAAGTCGGCGTGATCCAGGCCCAAGGCAGAAGCTTCATTCAACCGCCATTGGATAATCCGTTCATCATCGTGGAAAATGAAATCGACCGATTGAAAGAGCAAGGTGTCAAGGTGATCGTATTGGATTTCCATGCCGAGACCACTTCCGAGAAAATTGCCATGGGACGGATGCTGGATGGCAAGGCGACCTTGGTGGTCGGTACTCATACTCATGTGCAAACGGCGGATGAAACGATTTTTCCCGGCGGCACGGGATACCTGACCGATGCAGGGATGTGCGGGCCAGAGGAATCTGTCTTAGGGCGCTGCGTGGAATCCGTGGTCTGGAGATTTAGGACGGGAATGCCCACGCGTTTTCCTATCGCAAAAGGTCCGGTCAAACTCTGCGGAGTGATCGTGGCGGCGGATCCTTCAACGGGCAAGTGCCTCGAGATCGAGAGATTTGCTTTGACGGTGGATTAACGTTAGAGCGGGCGCATCAGCCACCGATCTCGGTGCGACCCGTGAGTTGAGCACCTTCCTCCATCGAGAATACCTTGGATTTGATGTCCCCAGTGATTTTGGACTTGTCTTTGAGTTCGCAGCGATGAGAGGTGATTTTGCCTTCGATTTTACCGAAAACCTTGACCTCGCCGGCTGTGATGTCGCCTTTGATTTGGGCATTCTCACCAATCGTAACCTTGCCTTTGTCTGAGGTGATTTCGCCTTCGACCTTTCCATCGATGATCATGTCATTGGAAAAACGAATGGAACCGATGATTTCAATTCCGGTGGAGAGAACGTTGGTGGCGTTGGACATGGTGCTGAGAAGCAAGCAGATACCGAGTTGGCTGGCAACTGGAAAGAATTGTGATGAAAGCGGAATTTACTGCTGCACATTCTGAAATTATCACTTAGAAACCACTTCATCACCTGAAGTTCCATGCCACGCGTCACCATTACCGTCCCTGAAAATTCTCCGCAGCCTTATCGTTTCGATCTTAAGAGAGAGGTGGTCAGCATTGGTCGCAACCCTGAAAACGATATTGTGGTCGGTTCTGGCTCGGTTTCGGGTAAGCATGCTGAGATGCTCCGCGTAGAGGGCGGTTATCAATTGAACGATGTAGGGTCGACCAACGGGATCAAGATCGACGGCATCCGTCATCAACAGGTTGTTTTACACACGGGAATGGTCGTGAAACTTGGTGATGTTGAATTCGGATTCAGCCTCAATGAAGAGGAGCTTGCCGTGTTGTCATCTGAGTCGGAAAGGGTCGCCTTGCCAGTGGCCGACGAATACCACGACGAACCAGATGAAGATGATTTGGACAAACTTTCTGGGCTGCCAGTGGCTCAAAATGAGAAGTCCGAGAATCAAAAAAACCAGAAGGATGAGGAATTGGAGGATTCTAAAGAGGACATCAAACGCGAGAAGCGCGAAAAAGCTGCAAAGCGTGAGGCGGCCAAACAAGCGGCAAAACTTGAGAAGGCTGAAAAACGTAAGCAGGCCGATAAAGCGAGAAGACGCGAGAAAGCTGAAAAAAATTCGGATCAGGATGAATATTTCGAATCCAAAGCGGTTACCGTAGGCTCAGGATTTATCCTGTTTGCACTTATTGCAGTCGCTGGCGCTTTTTTCTATGGAGCGAACGCGCGGCATGAAAAAGATACCGGGGAGGGCCTGCTCAAAGCTGTGGTCAACAAAGAGGACATCAAAAAAGAGACGCCGACCGAGCCCCAAGAAAAGGCTGATGGCGATTCACGTTGAATGATTCCCTGATCAGACGTTGAAGCGGAACTCGATCACATCGCCGTCTTTAACCACATATTCCTTGCCCTCGATGCGGACTTTTCCTGCAGTTTTCGCCACGGCTTTGGAACCGGCAGCAACAAGATCGTCATAGTGCACGACTTCCGCGGCAATGAAACCGCGCTCGAAATCGGTATGAATGACACCTGCCGCAGCGGGTGCCTTGTCACCCTGGGTGATGGTCCACGCACGGGTCTCCTGAACACCAGTGGTGAGGTAGGTGCGCAGACCGAGCAAGTGGTAAACTCCGCGGATGAGGCTGGAAACACCGGAATCTTTCACTCCCATGTCAGCGAGAAATTCGGCAGCTTCTTCATGTGATAAATCCGAGAGTTCTTCCTCGATCCTTGCCGAAATCACCACAGCTTGCGCACCCGAGTGCTCGGCAGCAAATTTACGAACCTTTGCGACTTCTGGATGGGAGTCCGGATTTTCGACCGCGGATGCCAATTCGTCCTCGGCAACGTTACAGGCATAAATGGTGCGTTTTGATGAAAGCAGGAAAAACCCTTTGACGATCTCGAGGTCATCTTCCGAAAAATCGAGGGTCAGCGCAGGCTTACCCTGATCGAGGTGAGGCATGATGATATCGATAAGCTCCACTTCTTTTTTCGATTCCTTGTCGCCGCCTTTGGCCTTTTTCTCGCGGCTATGGCGGCGTTTCTCGAGAGCCGACATGTCGGCGAGGATGAGTTCGGCATTGATGATCTCGATATCACGGATCGGATCGACGGAGCCCAGTTCGTGAATGATGTCATCATTCGTGAAACAACGGACAACCTGAACGATCGCATCGGTCTCGCGGATGTTGGCGAGAAATTTGTTACCAAGGCCGGCACCCTCCGATGCTCCGGCGACAAGACCTGCGATATCGACGAATTCGATCGCGGTTGGGACGAGTTTCTGTGATCCGGAGATTTTTGAAAGCACCGCCAGACGTTCGTCGGGAACCATCACAATGCCGACATTGGGGTCGATCGTGCAGAATGGGTAATTTGCCGCTTCCGCCTTGCGGGTGCGCGTGACTGCGTTAAAAAGAGTTGATTTTCCGACGTTGGGTAGGCCTACGATTCCTGCTTTGAGCATAGGGGGCGGAGATTGCGTGGCTTGGCGGTGTTGGGCGAGAGAAATTTTACAAACGCCATATTCTTTTGAAATGGGAGCCTTTAAGCAGGTGCGAAAAAAATCGAAAGATTCTCAAGATTTCCCGATTGACAGGTGACAGGTGGCTGCCTAGTTTTCGCGCCCCTTCAGTTGGGAGCGATCTCAAGCTCTCCAGAAGATTCCTCTATTACATCGAAATGAAAACATTTTCCGCCAAGCCACACGAAGTCGAACGCAAATGGTATGTGATCGACGCCAAAGGCAAAGTTCTCGGCCAAGTCGCCGTTGAAGCCGCACGTTTACTTCGTGGCAAGAACAAGCCGATTTTCACCACCCACGTTGACACTGGCGACTTCGTCATCGTGATCAACGCAGACCAATGCGTGTTGAGTGGAACCAAGGAGACTGAAAAAATTTACACCCGTTTCACAGGTTATGTGGGCGGTAAGAAAGTCGAAACTCCCCACAAACTCCGTGAGCGCCGTCCGACCCTGTTGGTTGAGCGCGCAGTTTGGGGAATGATTCCAAAAACTCGTCTCGGTCGTGCCCAATTCGGCAAACTCAAAGTTTATGCCGGTGCGTCACATCCACACGAAGCACAGCAACCCGTTGCTCACGAAGTTCGCTAATTTACCTTTTTTCAAACATTATGCCAGCCACTGTCACCCATAGTTCCACCGGACGCCGCAAAACCGCTGTTGCCCACGCACGAATCACCGAAGGATCCGGAGAAATGACCATCAACGGTCTCTCTTTTGAAGAATACTTCCCGACGATTGATCTTCAAAATGCCGTTATCGCACCTTTTCAAGTGGTTAACATGGTCAACAAGTTCGACGTGCAGGTCGTCGTTAAGGGCGGTGGCAAAAATGCTCAAGCGATTGCAATCCGTCATGCGATTTCACGTGCCCTCACAAAGGTTGATCCAGCCAACCGTGGTTTGGTGAAGCCGGAGGGGTTTCTTACCCGTGACCCGCGCATGAAAGAGCGCAAGAAGCCAGGTCAGCCAGGTGCTCGCGCCCGCTTCCAGTTCTCGAAACGTTAATGTTTCCCATCCTCGTTTTAAAAAAAGCCGCATCACACGATGCGGCTTTTTTATTTATTTGATCAAAACCTTGCGCAACTATTGGTCTTGGGTGGGGTTCCGACCGAAATCATATGAAATCAACTTTTTTCATGCCGGGTGCGGCTCTGGCAATAGGTTTGGGTGTGGGCTTTGGGATTGGTAAATCTGGAGACTCGCCGCAAAAGGAGACGGTATCGGTGGAATCGCACATGCGCACGCGCGTTTCAGATCGCAGCAGTTTGGATGCATCTCGAGCGTCTAAGAATGATAGGAAATCCCGGAGCTTGGATGAAATTTACCGTCAACCGGGTCAGAGTAACCGAGTGCAGTCCTTATTGGATTTTTATTCCAAATTGGGACCGGCTCAGTTTTCGGCCGAGGCGGATAAATTGGAGTCATTGCCGTTTAACGAGCGTATTCTCGCAGGTGTGTTGCTTTTTGGAAAATGGGCGGAAGTTGATCCGACCGCGGCGATGGCCTACACGGATACCATGGGCTTTGGTGGGGCATTCGTCAGACCGACTGTCTTGCAGGGGTGGGCGAGTGCGGATCCGGTCAATGCGGCAAAGTATTACTCTGAAAATCCAGCTCAGTTTGCAATGATGAATCTGATGGGCGGACGGGGTCGTGGAGGCATGGGTGCCCAAGGACCTTCCGAAATCATTGCGGGTGAATGGGCAAAGCAGGATCCCACTGCGGCGATGGCTTGGGCTTCAGGTTTGTCGAGCAACAGTGCAGCGGCGATGAGCACGGTGATTTCTGAGGTCGCGAAATCCGATCCGATGAGGGCTGTCAGTATGGCTGGCGGAATGAGCGAGGAAGCTCGTGGTGGCGCTTATGAGAGCATCGCCAAGCAATGGGCACAGAAAGATTTCAATCAGGCAAGCGCTTGGGTGGCCGGTTTGCCGGAAAGCGACCGAGCGCACGCGATGTCTGCTGCCATTGAGGGTCTGGCACAGAGTGATCCCGCATTGGCAGCCACGGAGTTGGGAAAAATGACGGATTTGGAAGCCCGTGCGGATGCGGTGCCGGTCGTTGCGAAAAATTATGCAAAGACGGATGTGCGTGGCTCGATGAATTGGTTGAACACCTTGGATGATAACGCGAAAAGTGATTCGATGCGCGAGGTGATGCCGATATGGGCCGCTTCAGATTCGGCGGCAGCCATGAGTTTTATCCAGTCACAGACCTCACCAGCGGTGAAGGATCGTGCGGCGGAGACCTACATTTGGAGCAACCGTTCCACGCCACCTGCGCAGCTCGTTGAAGTGGCGGCAATGATCTCGGATGAGGGTGAACGCAGTCGCGCCACGGGAGTGCTTGCAGCCCGCTGGATGCAGGAGGACAAAGCGGCAGCCACAGAGTATATCAATTCAACGGATGTGATTTCCGCCGAGATGAAAGAGCGTCTTTTGAAAGGCCAATCCATGTGGGGAGGTGGCGGACGTGGTCGCGGCAGATAAGGTGACGGATTTGTTGAAATTAAAATTGGTCATTCTTTGCTTCATGCATTAAGAATCGTTTCATCATGAGTACGGGTTTGATTGTCACTGTTGTAGTTGTCGGAATTCTTGCATTGATCGGCATTTATGTCGTGGTCGTTTACAACGGTCTCGTCCGTTTGCGTAATATGTACAAAAATGCATTTTCGCAGATTGATGTGCAGTTGAAGCGCCGTTATGATTTGATTCCGAATTTGGTTGAGACAGCGAAGGCTTACATGGGTCATGAGCGTCAAACCCTTGAGGCAGTGATTGCCGCAAGAAATGTGGCTTCCGATGCGCGTATCGCAGCTGCTGCAAATCCGGGAGATCCGGCAGCGCTGAGTCAATTGAGTCATGCAGAGGCGGGACTTGGCGGAGTGATGGGGCGCCTGTTCGCTGTGTCCGAGGCTTATCCGGATCTCAAGGCAAATCAGAACATGATGCAGCTGACCGAGGAGTTGACGACCACAGAGAACAAAGTGGCTTTCTCCCGCCAAGCCTACAACGATTCGGTGCTTGCGTTTAACAATAAACGTGAAGTTTTTCCCAATAACCTTGTCGCGGGAATTTTTTCTTTCCATGAAGCCGCGTTGTTCGAGGTTGAAGCGGAGGCCGAGCGTGTGGCTCCCAAGGTTCAATTCTGAACTCTCCCTAACCCTGCACGCCGATGAATTTTTTCGAAGCACAGGAACGTGCTAGAAAATCGACCCGACTATTGGTTTGGTGGTTCGCTCTGGCTGTGATCGGAGTGATTCTGGTGATTTATCTCTGTGTCACCATCGGCTGGCAGTTCATCGGTCGCAGTCCCGAGGGAATTCAAGTCGTCACAAAGACCGGCGATCTGGTCTGGTGGAATCCTGAGTTGTTTCTGTGGACGACGGTAATTGTCGGGGGTTTGATTTTGATCGGAAGTCTAATCAAACTCACACAACTCTCCGCGGGTGGAAAAGTGGTTGCTGAAAACTTGGGTGGGCGGGCCATTGAGCCGGATACCCGAGATCCGCATGAGCGACGTCTGTTGAATGTGGTGGAGGAAATGGCGATCGCTTCCGGCGTCCCAATCCCTGAGGTCTGGATCATGGACAGAGAGAATGGAATCAATGCATTTGCGGCAGGAACCGATCCTGCAAATGCGGTGATAGGGGTGACACGTGGCACGCTGGAGCGGTTAAATCGAGCGGAGCTTCAAGGTGTCGTCGCCCATGAGTTCAGCCATATCCTCAACGGAGATATGAAACTCAACATTCGATTGATGGGTTGGATTTTCGGCTTGGTGATGATTTCGGTCGTGGGGCGGTTTTTGATGGAATCGATCCGGCATTTCCGTGGTTCTCGGGATTCCAAAAACAGCGGGGGGTTGATTCTGGCTCTGTTGGTTGCCGGGTTGGTCATCTGGCTGGTGGGATCGGTTGGGGTGCTTTTCGCGCGGATGATTCAGGCGGCTATTTCCCGGCAACGTGAGTTTTTGGCAGACGCCTCGGCGGTGCAATTCACCCGCTTACCGGATGGGATTGCGGGGGCTTTGAAAAAAATCGGTGGATTTTCCGAGCACGGCCACATCATGGCTCCGGCGGCCGCGGAGGCACGGCACATGTTTTTTGCGGGCAGCAGTTTGAATTCGGTCATGGCGACACATCCGCCTTTGGAGATGCGCATCAAGGCGATCGATCCGCATTGGAATGGACAAATGTCAGAGGCGCTGGCGCTGGATAGCGATGAGGAGTTCAGCGGGGCGATGGGCTTCTCGGGTCATGTTGAGCCGATTGCCTCGAGTGCTCACCCGGAGATTATCGGAAGCGATGCCCGCATGGACAGCCATGTCGGTGAATCGATTCGTAGCGGTCTTGAATTTGGTCGGGACGGTCAGAAATTTTCCAAAGATCAGTCAAAGGCATTGTTGTTAGGTTTGCTGGTCACCGCAGATGCGGATGGTTCAAGGTTTGCCGCAAGTATTCTCAAGGAGCGCGGTTTTAATGAAACGTATGCCTGTGAGGTGATGAGCTGGAGTAAAAAAATGGCGGGAAAAAGCTCGATTGAAAAATTGGCCATGGTTGACCTGTCATTGGCTTGGTTGCGGAAAATGGATGCCAGGGAGGCGCGTGATTTCATTAGCTTGACGCAAGAGTTTATCGAAGCTGACGGACAGGTCGAAATGTTCGAATTCATGCTCCAACAAGTGATCCGCAGGCATGTGGAAATCGGGACGGGCATGGTTCCGGTTCCGTCGATCAAATTCCGTAATCTTGCAGAGATTGAAGACGAGATAATGAATCTTTTATCGGCATTCGGGAAGGTTTGTGGCGGGGAAGGGGTGGTGGCCAAAGCTTTCCTAGAATATCGTGAACATACGGGTCGTGAGCCCTATCAAACCGAGGTTGGTCTGCAAAAAGTGGCGGAAGCATTGGCCAAAATGGATGCTTCCACACCTCTCGTAAAACAACAGATTCTCCGGCTTTGCTCGCTGGTGGTGATGGACGATGGGAGGGTCGATGATTTGGAGATGGAATTGCTGCGAGCTACGGCAGATGCCATCGGCGCCCCCATACCTCCCATGGTTCGTTTGGCTGCGTGATCATGATGAATTTTGCTGAATCATAGTCGGCGCTTGCGTTTCATCACTTTCGTTGGAAACTTGCTGCGTGGAATTTCTACGCAAGCCATGGTGGCGTCAGATTCATCTGCTGGGATTGGATGCCCCGCTGATCGCAATGTTATGGCTGTTTATTTTCGCAAAGACATGGCGAGTGAATTATCATCCATGGCAAGCGTATGTCGCACTCGGTCTCATGGTTTGGGCTCTGGGGATTGCTGCAAAACTTTTGAAAAGTGCGCTCATTGAGGCTCCGAAAGACCCACTTCAGAAAATGCGCAGGCGATTAGCTTCCTCTGCCGTTGGTGCGGGAATTCTCTCTCTCGCGCTCATTCTCTGGGGTTTTCCGATGTCCATTTATATCCGGCTTCTGCTCTTGGCGGTTTTGGTCATAGCTTATTTCGCTTTTGCGAATTTTTCCTCGGCTCCGGAAGGACAAATATCCTATCCCAAGCACCTCCTAGCAGGGCTGGCTTATGCGTTTGGAATTTCCATCATGGCGCATGTCTATCTGCCGAACCTGACAATCCATGATCTTTTCTTATCTCGCGAATTCATCTGCTTTGCCCTGCTCTCCACGATCGCATCGGCCGCTTTGGAACATTGGACTCTGACCAAACAAAATGAGGAAAGCGGCTATCAGGACGAATGGCAGATCTCTTTACCACTGACTTTACTTGGTGCTTTTGCCTTGGTCTTTGCGGTCCAGGCGGAATCTCAGACGCCAAGGCCTTTTTTCTACTGCATTCTCACGGCAGCGGCATTGTTGCAGGTTTTGAACCGCACCTTTCAGCGGTTTCATCTCTCTGATATCAAAATTCTTACCAGTGCCTGCTTCCTAGTGCCGGGTTTGATTTTTCAAGCTTATCAGATGAGTCTTTGAATTCCGTATTATCGGTAATTGGCCGATTGACAGCAAGGCATCTGCTGATAGCCTGCCGCCCCGCGCCCTCTACATTCAGGACTTGCTGTCCAGATATGTCTCCAAGGTGCGATATCCAACCCGACAATAACAACCACGATGCCAACTAAGAAGAAGACCGTAGTCAAAAAACCGGCCGCGAAGAAAACCGCCGCGAAGAAATCCTCCGTTAAAGAAACCAAATACGTTTACACCTGGGGAGCAGGTAAAGCCGATGGACACGGCAAAATGAAAGAACTGCTCGGAGGTAAGGGTGCCAACCTTGCCGAGATGACCCTGATCGGTCTTCCTGTTCCAGCCGGCTTTACGATCACCACCGAGGTCTGTACTTACTATTACGATCACAAAAAAACCTATCCGAAAGTTCTCCGTGCCCAGATGGAGGCAGGTGTTGCCAACATGGAGAAAATCATGGGCTACAAGTTTGGTGACTCTAAAGGTTTCCCCCTTCTTCTCGCCGTTCGCTCCGGTGCGCGTGACTCCATGCCGGGCATGATGGATACCGTCCTAAACCTCGGCCTCAATGACCATACGGTTGAAGCTCTCTCCAAGGCGACGAAAAACGAGCGTTTCGCATGGGACTGCTATCGCCGCTTCATTCAAATGTATGGCGACGTCGTGCTTGGTGTGCAAAAACTTCCAAATGAAGATCACGAGCCGTTTGAGCATGTGATTGAGTCATATAAACATAAGGCCTATAAAAAAGATATCGTCGACTCCGACCTCACGGCAGATGACAACAAGGCCCTCGTTGCTTTGTTCAAAAAACTGGTCAAAGACCGCACTGGCAAAGGTTTCCCTGAAGATCCATGGGAGCAGCTCGAAGGAGCAGCTGGCGCCGTGTTCAGTTCATGGATGAATGACCGTGCGATCGTTTATCGCCGCAAATACGGTATTCCTGCCGCATGGGGCACCGCGGTTAACGTGCAAGCAATGGTCTTCGGAAACACCGGCTCCAATTCTGGCTCTGGCGTTGCCTTCACACGTAACCCTGCGAATGGTGAAAACGTTCTCTACGGTGAGTTCCTCGTGAACGCACAAGGCGAAGACGTCGTCGCCGGTGTCCGCACTCCAGATCCGGTTTCAGGTATGCAGAAAGCACTTCCAGCCGCTTTCAAAGAGCTGATGAAGGTGCGCCAGATCCTTGAAAAACATTTCCGCGATGTGCAGGACGTTGAGTTCACCATCCAGGAAGGCAAGCTGTTCATGCTTCAAACCCGTAACGGCAAGCGCACCGCCGCTGCCGGTCTCAAGTTCGCTGCCGACATGGTGAAAGAAAAACTCATCGATTGGAAAACCGCTGTCATGCGCAACCCAGCCGATCAGCTCGACCAACTGCTTGCTCCGGTCTTTGACATCAACGAGGCGAAAAAAGCTACCGTCATCGCCAAAGGCCTTCCAGCAGGGCCGGGCGCGGCTTCCGGAAAAATCTACCTCAACGCGGAGCGCGCCGTCGTTGCTGCTGAAAAAGGCGAAAAAGTCCTCCTCGTTCGTGTGGAAACCTCTCCAGAAGACCTTCGCGGCATGATCGCTGCCGAGGGTATTCTTACTTCACGGGGTGGGGTATCCTCACACGCCGCACTTGTAGCCCGCCAGATGGGCAAAGTTTGCGTCTGCGGTGCATCGGGTGTCGAAGTGGATTACGACAAGAAAACCGTCAAAGCGGGTGGCAAGACCTTCAAAGAAGGCGACTACCTCTCCATCGACGGAACGGCCGGGACGGTTTATGCTGGTGAACTCGCTACCGAACCTTCTGAAATCATCACAGGTCTGATCTTCAACAAGAAGGCTTCACAGAGCACCGAGAAATACAAAAATTTCGTCAAACTGATGGACTGGTGCTCACAGGCAACCCGCATGGGTGTTCGCACCAATGCGGATACTCCCGAGCAAGTTAAAAACGCGGTTGCGTTCGGTGCCGAAGGCATCGGCCTGACCCGTACTGAGCACATGTTCTTCGAAGGTGATCGTATCGATTCGATGCGTGAGATGATCCTCGCCACCAACGAAGCTGACCGCAAGAAAGCCCTCAAGAAACTCCTTCCGCATCAGCGAAAAGATTTCTTTGGCATCTTCAAAGCGCTCGAGGGCAAGCCTGCGACCATTCGTCTTCTGGATCCGCCGCTTCACGAATTCCTTCCACATAGCAAAGAGCAGCAGCTTGACCTCGCGAAGAAACTCGGCGTGAAAGTCGAAGACATCATGCAGCGTGTTCACGATCTCCATGAGTTCAACCCGATGCTCGGTCACCGTGGTTGCCGTCTTGCCATCTCCTATCCGGAGATCGCGGAGATGCAGGCGCAAGCCATCTTCGAAGCTGCGGCTGAGTGCGTGAAAAAAGGTATCCCTGTGAAACCGGAAGTCATGGTCCCACTCGTCGGTTATGCCCGTGAGCTCGAGCTCCAAGTTGCAATCATCCACCGCGTTGCCAAAGAAGTGAAAGCCGCCAAAGGTGTGAAGTTCGACTACCTCGTTGGCACCATGATCGAAGTTCCTCGCGGTTGCGTCACCGCTGATGAAATCGCTAAACATGCCGAGTTCTTCTCCTTTGGTACGAACGATCTTACCCAAACAGCACTCGGCGTCAGCCGCGACGACATGGGCTCGTTCCTCAATAGCTACCAGGAAAACGATATCTATCCGAAGAATCCGTTCGCCTCGCTCGATACCACCGGTGTGGGCCATTTGATGGAAATCGCGGTCGCAAAAGGCCGTTCCACCAAGAAGAACATTAAGCTCGGCATCTGCGGTGAGCACGGAGGTGATCCGGATTCCGTGACCTTCTGCCACAAGCTCGGTCTCGCTTATGTTTCCTGCTCGCCTTACCGCGTGCCGGTCGCCCGCCTTGCTGCTGCACAGGCAGCGATTGCAGATGGCTCCACTCCAAAGCAACCTGCTGTCAAAGCGAAGAAGAAAGTCGCCAAGAAAAAGTAAATCTGGCTGCAATCGCAGGGCAGCGGAGATGGACGGACTGGAAAGTCTAATCAATCCGTCAATCTTTAAACGCCCTGCCATTTAAAACATCACAAGCCGTCTCGGGTTCATTGCCGGGGCGGCTTTTTTGTGGTGAAAAGTTGAAACCGCTATCTTTGTGAGAATAGGGAAATTGTAGAGCGATCGCGCTAGGTTTTTTTAACCACGAATTTCCCGAATTTCTCGAATGACGATAATATTTCGAAATTAAATTTCTGACTTCAGGTATTCGGTTCTATGAATTCGTGATATTCGCGTAATTCGTGGTTTAATCTTCATAGAATATCTGTGGTTCTCACAACTAGATTTCACTCGATTACATGGTGCATAGGGCGGCTTGCTTTTTTACGATGCCCGCACATGATCCGCCGCGTGCACCGCCAATCACTACTGGATCAACTCTCAGAATACGCATCGCGTCATCCGGAGGAGTCCGATGTGATCCATGATTTTACCCACTTCGTGAATTCTGAGAGCAGCTGTTTTGAGCGTTCGCTGGCGATCGGTCACATCACCGGTTCCGCATGGGTGGTGAATGCGGATGGTGACGAGGTATTGCTCACCCATCACCGCAAACTCGATCGATGGCTGCAGTTAGGTGGTCACGCCGATGGTGATAGTGATGTGCTTGGCGTCGCGATGAAAGAAGCTGAGGAAGAATCCGGTCTAACAGATTTTTCGCACGTAGGTCATGGGATCTTCGATATCGATATCCACCTCATCCCGGAACGTAAAGGCGAGCCGGCGCATTTTCACTATGATGTTCGCTACGTTCTGCGAGCCAACGGCTGCTTGGATTTCAAGGTTAGTGAAGAGTCACACGATCTGCGATGGGTGAAATTGGATGAAGTGAAAACACTCACCGCCGAGCCCTCCATGATGCGCATGGTGGCAAAGTGGAGCCAGCAATGGGTTTATCAAAGCAAGTAGGTGCTGCTTATCTGATAAGTGTCAAAAATGTCATGGCTCCCCTCCAAAGAAAAATGGACCGCGTGAGTCCACTCGCGCTCTGATCCACTGCGCGAGTGGACTCACGCGGTCCTCAGTGAAAATCCAGTCTAACCGCCGCCACATTTTACGACCAAACAATTTCTTAGACGGGGCTAAAAATTACTCATTGGTATGCTCTTGTGAAGTTGTTCCAGCTCTCCGTTATTTCCTGCGTAATATTTTCCTCACTACTTAATTTTCGCAGGTCCGATTGTCCCGCCTGAGATGAACTCCGCCTTGGTTAATGTCTGGCGCCGGTCGTCCTTGCCTTGGCTCACGTTCGCCGCCCATCTCACCACGCGCCGCACCACCGGACGGTAGTCCCAGTGGATTTGAGCGACCGACGGCTCGCACCAAGTGAAGTCCGGATTGTAATCGGTGCAGATCAGCGAAACGTCTTCTGGTACACGCAGACCCCGCTTAGCCAGATAGTGGAACGCCGCGTTGTAGAGATACGCTTCTTCGAGAATTAGCGCGGTTGGCGGCGTGGTACTGAATAGCGCATCGAGCAGCGTTAGAAACCCCTCCTTACTCTCTTCCCAATCCGGCAGGTTGAAGTCACCCGTTGTAATGCCATGGGCCGCCAACTTATCCAGAAACGCTCGCTCGGGGGGACCCGGCTGCGGCAAGCGTCGCTGGCTTCGACATACCAATGAGATACGCCGATGACCGAGCTTGATCAAGCGGCCAGTGGCAGCTGCGAAGAGAGGCTCCTTGTCCGGTCCTGCGGCGGCGATTGAAACCTGCCCCCGACGTCCGAACAGCGCGAAGGCTGGCTTGGGTTGCCGGGAAAACCATTCCAGAATCTCACGCGAGCCAGCCGCTACGATCCACGCATCCGCCTCGGTCCGATTGACCAAGCGAGCGACACGCCCCAGATCCATGCCAAGCTCGAGGAGCGTCTTCGCGGCGTGGAAGGGTTGATGCCCCGCCTCCACGAGCAAGTGGAACAATTCGATGATGTATCCCTCACTCAAACGATCAGTTACCAGGATCGCCACCCGCATCGGACGCGCTGCTATGCCCTCGGGTAGCTCGATCTTTCGTCTGCGCCCCGCGCCCTGGGGCACCAATATTCCATCACGCTCCAGAATCTGCAGCGCTGCTTCCACCGTGTCGCGCCCGACCCCCAATTCAGATGCCAGACGCGAGCCCCCGGGCATCCGCCCGCCCCAGGCCCCGCGGCACAGCTGGGTCCGCAGGTATTCTCCGACTTGCTCAGCGGCTGTAAGCACGCGAAATGTTTTCATGCCCAGATAACTATCGGAAATTAGGACAAGTTTCAATGTGAAAAATGTTTGCTGCATTTAGCGGGAAGGATAGCTTGCTGAAATTGGAATCAGGATGCCTCATTTCAAAAACTTTTTTCTAACATGTTATTCTACTTCTTTGTCGCCACTATCCTAACAAACTAACAACAAACTGCGTATTTTTCGGTTGGGTAAAAAAAATTAAGGCATGCGATCATTAATAAATTTCATCAACAACTATCGTAAATTTCTCACATGAACATTCACATCATCGTCACCGGCGGCACCTTTGATAAGGAATACAACGAGCTGAATGGTGAATTGTATTTCAAGAACACGCATGTGCCGGAGATGTTGAGCTTGGGCCGCAGCGGCCTGAAGACGGAGATCCAGACTCTGATGATGGTCGATAGCTTGCAGATGACTCCTGATGACCGTGTGCGCATTGTCGAATGCTGCCGGACGGCCGCTGCAGATCGAATCGTGATCACACACGGAACCGATACCATGACGGATACCGCTGCCGTAATTGGGCGCAGTGGCTTGGATAAAACCATTGTCCTGACGGGAGCCATGGTGCCCTACAAATTCGGAAGCTCGGATGGGCTCTTCAACCTGGGTGCTGCACTCGCGTTTGTGCAGTCTCTACCCTCAGGTGTCTACGTTGCCATGAACGGCCACGTGTTCCCTTGGGATAACGTTCAAAAAAACAAGGTAGCTGGTAGGTTCGAGTCTTTACATCCGAAGAGCGATTCACCCTAAGCCGCGTTCCTCAAAAATCTTAATACCACAAATAAAATGACCATGAAACCCACTTCAATCCTAACCGCAGCGCTGCTGTGCGTCCTCTCATCCATCTCCCATGCAAAGCCGCTCAAGGTGTTCATCATGGCGGGTCAGTCAAACATGCAGGGGCATGCGGATATTTCGACCTTCGATTACGTCGGCAAAGACCCGTTGACGGCGCCTATCCTCAAGGAGATGCGGGATGCCGAGGGCAAGCCAAAGGTCTGCGAGAAAGTCTGGATTTCGTCGCTCGGCTGCGGCGGCAACCAATACTCTGACATGCTTGTGAAGACCGGCAAACTGACAGCCGGATTCGGTGCGTCGGACGGTAAGATCGGACCGGAGTTCACCTTCGGCATTTATACTGAGAAGATGCTTAAGGAGCCTGTCCTCATCATCAAGACCTCTTGGGGCGGCAGGAGCTTGCACACCGATTTCCGTCCGCCCAGTGCCGGGCAGTATAAGCTGCCCAAGGCGGTTCAAGATGAGTGGGATCAATATCCCCAGGGCGCCCACGGAGTTCCCAAACTCGAGGATCGGAAACAATGGCAGGAAGAAAAGGATGCCGCCTCAGGTGTGATGTACCGAGCGATGATTGAGCATGTCAGGAAAGTCACCAAGGACATCAAGCAGGTTTGTCCGGAGTATGACGAGAAGGCGGGCTATGAGCTGGCCGGGTTTGTCTGGTTTCAGGGTTTTAACGATCTGGTCGATGGACAGACCTACCCCCATGGGAATTATGATGAATACTCGCGCTTGATGTCACACTTCATTCGCGATGTTCGCAAAGACCTGTCAGCCCCAAAGATGCCCTTCGTGATCGGCGTGCTGGGTGTCGACGGTGAGAAAAACGTGAATTTCCGCAAGGCCATGGCTGCACCAGCTGACATGCCCGAGTTCAAGGGCAATGTGGTGGCCGTAGATACCGCACCCTTCTGGGATCATGACATTGCCGCCGCATTAGAGAATCAGGACGCGTATAACAACATCCTCGCCACGGCGTACTCATTGAAAAAAGATGCGACTTTAGACACGGAAGGGAAATGGAATAACTACTGGAAGCCGATTGGTAAGTCCCTGCCAGAAGAGCAGATCTGGCGCTTCACTACGTTGGATGCCACAGAGAAGACGGACCAGATGGAAAAAAGTGCCAGACAGTTCCGTGACATCACACTGCCAGCCGGGATGGAGAATTGGTTCATGCCCGACTTCGATGACAGCAAATGGACATCCGGCAAGGCCCCCATCGGAAAGGGCTTTTTTGAGAACTGGGGACACACCCTTCACAACCTCGACTTTGATAAGTTCCCCTCAAGGTGGGGAGCGGAAGAATTCCTGCTGATGCGTTCAACGTTTGAAGTCGAAGAACTCAACTGCGAATCCTATCGCATCGCGGCTTTGGTAATAGGTCACCAAGGATTCCATATCTATTTGAACGGACAAAAGATTCACACCACCAACCGCTCGCCGGGCCATGTGCGTTATGCTTCCATCGTCCTCAACAAGGACCAGGATAAATTATTAAAGAAGGGAAAGAACATATTGGCGGCCTATTCCAATGAAATATATAACGGTGGGGGCACATCCTCGGAAAGCTTTGCCGCGATCGATGTGCGGATTGAGGGAATCACCAAAGCTGACCAGAAGAAGCTTGACCTCGCGTTGGAGGAGGTCTTTTCGCCCAAAGACAGAGAAGCCCTTAAAGGTGCGTCCAATGGCGGTTACCACTATTTCGGCAGTGCGAAGATCTTATCCCAGATTGGCAAGGCATTTGCCGAGGCCCTGCTGGCTTTACAGAAATAGAAAAGGGAACAAGAGAAATGAATAAGCAATTTGCAAGTGTCGTTATCGGAGTCGCGGGGTTCACTTGTAGTATGGCTGTTGCCGAAGCGGCGGCAGGCACCGACAAAACGCTGGTGTCCTGGGTGTGTCTCGCAAACACGACACAGCAGGGCGGCAGCGCCCTCACGATCCAGTCAGGCGATCGATTTGACGGGATCGTCTTTGGCGAAAAAGTGGCCGGCAAGTGGATGGCCGGCAGCGAAATGTATGCCCGCACCCAGGCCGACCAGCAGGCCAGCCCCGTTGAGAAAGCGGACGACAAGACGCTGGTCCAGATGGCGCTCGCTTACCAGGGCAACCGAATCACCATTTATCGGAATGGCGAACTCTGCGCGTCCTACGAGGCCAAAAACATCGACCTGCTCGGCACCAAGGACACCATCGCCGTCTTCGGCCTGCGTCATCAGGGGATAGGATCCGGCAACAACCTCCAGGGATCCATCGATGACGCGCGCATCTACGACCGCGCGCTCACCGCCGATGAAATCCGCAAACTGGAACCTAACAAAGAGTCCGCCATCAAGCCTTATGCCTGGTGGACGTTCGATAAAGGCCATGAGACCGACAGGATGGGACGCTTTCCCGTCAACAACCTGGACGGCGGAGCTAAAATCGAAGGGGGTCGCCTGATCCTCACGCAAAACGGCGAGTTGATCGCCGCCGCAAAGAAGTTGGCGGATATGGTCGAAACCCCGGCGATGCCCGCCAATCCGCCGGCGAACTGGTTGACCTATCACCTTGCCCACCCCGGTCCCGGCGGGGCCTTTCCCGGCGATCCGAATTGCGCATTCTATTGGAAGGGCCGCTATCATCTGCACTACATCTACAACAACAACGGGATCAAGTTCGCCCATGTCTCCAGCAAGGACATGGTGCGCTGGACATGGCACCCGACCACGCTGACCCCGAAAATGACCGGGCACGGCATGTACAGCGGCACCGGATTCATCACCAAGGATGGCAGGCCGGCCATCATCTATCATGGCGAGGGCTCCGACAGGAACCAGTTGGCTTTCGCCCTCGATGACCAACTGGAAAAGTGGACCAAACCGGTGGCCATCATGCCCAGGGAACCTTCGGGTGAGGAATCTAAGGTGCGCCAATGGGATCCCGATTGCTGGCTCAATGGTGATACCTATTATGGCATCTCTGGCGGCGGCCCGCCGCACCTGATGAAGTCCAAGGACCTGAAGGATTGGGTGAACCTCGGCCTACTGATGCACGATGACATGCCGGCGACCCTAGGGGTCAACAAGGGCGAGGATGTCTCGTGCGCCAACATGTTCAAACTCGGCAACAAGTGGATGCTGCTGTGCATTAGCCACAACTTGGGCTGCCGCTATTACCTTGGCGATTTCAAGGATGAGAAGTATCTGCCTGATTTCCACGCCATGATGAACTGGCAGGGCTGGGATTTCTTCGCGCCGGAAAGCGTGCTGACCCCGGACGGACGGCGTGTCATGTGGTCGTGGTGCAATCTGCCCGGCGTCCAGAGCGGCATCCAATCGCTGCCGCGCGAGTTGAGCCTGCCCGAGGATGGCGTGCTGAGAATCAAGCCGCTGCGGGAACTCGAGACACTCCGTGCCGCCGAAACCGTCGAACCTAACATCACCGTCAAGGGCGATAGCACGCATTTGTTCAAGAGGATCGCCGGCGACACCATCGAGTTGAATCTCACCATCAAGCCCGGCAGCGCCAAGGAATTCGGAGTCAACGTGTTTTGCGCCGCGAATGGCACGGGTTTCCCCATTACCATCCAGACCGAAAGCAAGAAGCTAGCCATCGGCAAGATCGCCGCCCCGTTCGAGCTCAAGCCGGGTGAAGCGCTCAATCTGCGCGTCTTCCTCGATAAGGACATGGTCGAGGTGTTTGCTAACGACCGGCAGGCGGTCGTCTATATGCAGCCGCACAACGCGGAGGATGTCGGCGTCAGCCTCTTCAGCAAGGGCGGGGATGTCGCGGTGAAAAATGTGAGAAGCTGGAAAATGAAGTCGATCTATCCTGCGGGAAAAAAATGATCATTATGAAGAATGGTAGCAGACAACAGTCAATGAAACGTGTGAAGAATATTTTAAACAGAAAAGGAGACTATATGAGTAAGATGATGGTTTTAATGATGATGTCCTGTTATAGTGTGGCGGGCGCCGCGGCAGCGGTTGATCAGGCAAAACCTGCGGACTACTATACCGAAGAAAAAATATACCAGACCCGCCCGGATCCGACACGAGAGAGATTTTTCGGAGTCATTGGCACCACCGGTCTCAAGGCACGGGTCTATCCAGGCGTGGTTCTCAAGGTGGAGGAAATGATGCCCGGCTCCCCCTGCGAGGGAAAATTTGCCAAGGAGGAGATTCTAACAGGAATCAATGGGACCGCCCTGAAAGGGCTCGATCCGTTCGTCGCGATGGGCAATGCCCTCACCAAGGCAGAGGCCACGGATGGCAAAATGGTTTTTGACGTGACCTCCGCCGACGGCAAGACCCAGCGCAAGGAAACCGTCACGATTCCCGTGCTCGGTGCCTACAGCAAGACCTGGCCGCTGAATTGCCCGAAGTCAAAACGCATCATCGATGAGGCCGCCGCATTTTATTCCAATCCGGAAAAATTTAATCAGGGCGACATACCGGGCGCCCTCGCCTGCCTGTTCCTGCTTTCCACCGGCGATGACAAATACCTGCCACGGGTGAAAGCCTACTTCGATGCCTTTCCGAAGGATGTGAAAGCCATCGGCGACCACACCTGGAACAATGGCTACAACGGGATTGCCTGCGGTGAATACTACCTGCGCACCGGCGACAAGTCGGTATTGCCCATCATGCAATATTACTGCGATGACGCGAAGGAGCGCCAGATGTTCGACAGCGGCTGGACCCACTGGGGCCGCGGAGTCTGGCCGGCATATGTGGCGGGTGGCCTGATGAACCCGGCAGGCGCACAGGTGCTCACCACATTGCTGCTGGGCAAGGAATGCGGCGTGAATGTCGATGATAAGACCTTGCTGAACTCGCTGCGCTTCTTCTATCGCTTCGCCGGCCACGGCACGGTTCCCTACGGTGATCAGCGTGGAGAAGGCGGCCTCGGCTCCAACGGCAAGGACGGTATGATCGCCGCCGCCATGCAGATCGCTGCAGGTGCCAGCGGAGACACCACCGCCTATCAGAAAGCCAGTAAATATCTGGCATTGTCGACGGTCGAAAGCTACTCGTCGATGATATGTGGTCATGCTGATAATGGACGCGGCGATGGCATCTGGCGCGGCATCACCACCTCCTACCTGATGAAGGAAAAACCTGCGCTTTTTCGTGAGTCGATGGACCGCCTGACCTGGTGGCACGATCTGAGCCGCGAACCGGGCGGCAGTATCGGCATCGCGACGCTGGACTTCTACGGCAGTGCAGTCGGCCACTCCGGTCCCGGCATGGGATTCTCCTTCACCGCGCCCTTGCGCACGCTGCGCATCACCGGTGCGCCGAAAACGAAGTTCTCCCAAAAATACACCCTGCCCGAAAACCTCTGGGGCACCAAGGCCGATCTGGCGTTCTTCTCCCTCGAACACAACCCTAACTACTTGAAATACGGTCCCGAGCAACCCACGCATATTCCTTATTATGCTCTGGGTGGAGGCTATCACCAACCGGAGAAGGACATCAAAACGCTGCCGCGTGAAGTGTTTCTCAAGAACGTCTATCACCGGAACGACATGATCCGCACCCAAGCGGGTAAGGCGCTCCGGGCGACAGATGCCTACGATGAAATCGAAAAACTCCTGGAAGACCCGGACCCGCGCGTGCGCCGCGCCGCGTTGGACGGCATGATCGACTGGAACTACTGGTTTGGCATCGGAAATAGCCCCATCCCCACGGATAAGTTCACCCCAGCGATGCTGAAAAGCATCACGAAAATGCTGACCGATCCCAAGGAGTCGCTGTGGGTGGTCAACGGTGCGTTGATGGCGCTCAAGTTCGCTCCGGCGAATGAAATCCAGACACGCCTGCCGCTCATCATGCCATGGACCAAGCATTCCGATTGGTGGCTTCGTGACTGCTCCTTCGCGGCGCTCTCAGGACTTCAAAAAGATGATGCCCTATACCTCAAAATCCTTCCCACACTCCTGGAGATGGCGACTAGTGAATACCACACTATGCCCCGCGAGTGGATGATGCAGCACCTCAACGCGGTCCTGCAGCAAAACAAACCGGACAGCGAAGTGGGCAAACTTATCCTGGCAGCGCTGCGGAAAGGCGTGGACACGGGCGTGATCAAGCCCGGTGACCATGCCCCCGAGGGCGCTCACAATGTCATAGAAACCCTGAAGATTTGCCTACGCAATGACCCCAACCTTGCCGTGGCACTCGCCACTGCCCTGCAATCGCGATTCAGCGTATTGAAAACCGGTGATCTCGTCGGCATTGTGGCCGCGCCAAGCGCAAATCCAGCCGGAGAATCATTCGGATTTTTCGCCGTTCTGGAAAAACTGGATTCCAATCAACGCAAGGAGCTCGAGGATATCCTCTATACGGTTTACCGCCCGGAAATCGCCAAGCGGCTTAAGGCCAAGGACTATGCAGAGGAAGCCCATAGGCCGGGCATCGTGAGCACCCTCATCGACCTCGCGAAACTCCGCAACCCCACTGCCGGCTGGAAACCGATTGGCAAGCTGCCAAAGTCAGAGCTTGTCTGGCGCTTCAAATCTTTCGATCCCATCGTGGAAAAAGACCAAGTCCCAACCCGTGAGAAGACCCGCCATCGCGACATCCAGATGACGGAGGATATGAAAGATTGGTTCAAGCCCGAGTATGACGACAGCAAGTGGAGCAAGGGGCACGCGCCCATCGGCACCGGTCTTTACAAACAAGGCGATGACTCCTTCGCCAATAAGTCTGATTGGGGCAAAGGGGAGTTCATCGTCGCGCGCACGACCTTCGAGGTGGAAAAACTCGACTACGACTCCTACCGACTGAGCATCCTGAACCCGCAAGGCTTCAGGGTTTACCTCAACGGGCACCCGATCGTGGGCTACGGATGGTGGCAGAACAAACCCCACTATGCGCCTTGGCCCCTGGGCCCCGGTGAGGTCGCACATTTGAAAAAGGGCACCAACGTCATCGCTTTCTATACCAACGTGGAATACGACGAGACGACAAAAGTTCCCTTCGGCCAGGTGGATTGCTTCTTCGAGGGCTTGAAGCACTCGGACTTGGAGTGAAAGGCACCCTTCTTGGTTCACGTAATCAAAATTCCCAACGCATCAATGACCGTGCAAACACTCCCATTTTCCTCACCCTCCATGCCGCCATACTTGTTTTTCTATCGGTAGAACGTCTGCTCGGTGATCCCAGCTTGCTGGATAACTTCTTTGGTCGGCATGCCTGCTTCGTGCTGATTGAGGATGTTTATGATCTGCACCTCACTGTATCCTTTTTTCTTCATGTTGTCTTCTTGGGGTTATTGCCCAGTCAGACTAACTTTTCAACCTCTCCAGTTTTCGGGGGGCGCGCCAACTGCACAGCCTAGCCTAAAATTAATTCAACTTCCGATTTCGGGTTCATACATCCATTTTATACCTTCAGGTGTATGGCCTTGTTCTCGAAGGGTGCGGATGGATCTGGCGTCATCGCGTTTTGCGAGACGTTTGCCGTTTTCATCACAAATGCAGCGATGGTGTAGGTAGGTGGGTTCTGGAAAACCTAACACGGCTTGGAGTTGGCGGTGGATATGGGTGGACTCTAACAGATCGTCACCACGAGTCACGTGGGTGATGTTTTGAAACGCATCGTCCACGACGACGGCCAAGTGATAGGCGATCCCGATATCCTTGCGCGCGAGGACGGCATCGCCGTTTGCATCTGGGTTCACTTGAGTTTTTCCGAAGCGCAGATCATTGAAACTGAGTTCACCGTGAATGAGCGCGGCTTGGTTGGAATTGAAACGCCATGCATGGGCAACGCCGTCGGCAATGCGTTGGGCGGATTCGCTTGCTGGGATATCTCGGCAGATACCGGGGTAAATATGTTCGGTTAGGCCATGAGGAGCGCTCAGACTTTGTTGAATGTCTTTGCGTGTGCAGAAACACGGATAGACCAAACCGCGTTGCTTCAAGATCTCCAGGGCGTCACGGTAGGCATCTTGGCGGTTACTTTGTCGGAGGGCGTCGCCATCCCAATTCAAGCCCAGCCAACGCAGATCTTCTTCGATCTGGGAGTAATAGATTTTGCGGACGCGTGAGGAGTCGATGTCTTCGTGGCGAAGGAGAAAATGACCGTTGTGTTCGCGTGCGAGATCGTGTGCGACCTTCGCTGCGTAAGCGTGACCGAGGTGGAGTTCACCGGTCGGGCTGGGGGCGAAGCGGGTGGTAGGAATAGTGAAGAGTGAATGTTGAATATTGAAGAGTGAATGGCGCATTTTGAAGATTGTCTTCTTTCACGATTCACTCTTCATCATTCACTATCTAACAGTTCTGACTGAGCAGATCATAGTTAACGGAGAATCAATAGAAAACCGTGAAGTAGATGACGAGCAGGACGCCGAGTCCGAAAGTGAAGGCGTAGGCTTGGAGGTTGCCGGATTGAGCTCTGCGGAAGATGCTTCCGATAGTTTCCGCAAGACGGGATAAGCCGCCAACGAGAAGGCCGTTGATGACGAATTCATCGAAGAAATGCACGATCGCGGCGAAGCCGTCTTGGAAATATTTCACGATGCCTTTTTCGTAAATCGCATCTAGGTAGAAACGGTTGCGGAAAAGCGGGATCGAGATCGGGTCTTTTTCTTTTCCTGCGTAAAGAATGAAGCCGGCTGTCACACCTGTGATGAGTGCGCCGACAGAGATGTAGGTCACAAATCCGAGGTGAATGAGATGTCCCGGGTTTTTATAAGCAGGTGCGAGTTTCTCTGCGATGAATGGAAAACCTGCGATCAATCCCATCACCGCGAGGGCGATGAGTGGTAGAGACATCAGCAGTTTGACTTCGTGGGCATGTGATGAATTTTCCGAGCGACTTTTTCCAAGAAAGGTAATCACAAACGCGCGGGTCATATAAAAAGGCGTGAGTACCGCAACTCCTGCGGCGATCCAGAACAGTGCAGGATTGTGATGGTGGGCGGCTTCCAGAATTTGCTCTTTCGAGAAGAAACCGGAAGTGAAAGGAATGGCGATCAGTGCCGCGGTGCCGATGGCGAAGGTAAGCGTGGTGATCGGCATTTTTTTCAAAAGGCCGCCCATTTTCCAGATGTTTTGCTCGTGGTGGCAGGCGTAGATGATCGCGCCGGAACCGAGGAAGAGCAGGGCTTTGAACCAGGCGTGGGTGAAAAGGTGAAACATCGCGGCTTCTCCTGCCAGTAACCCGATTGCCATGATCATGTAGCCGAGTTGTGAGAGAGTGGAGTAGGCGAGAATTTTTTTGATGTCATCTTGTTGAGTTGCCATCAACGCAGCCATGAGCGATGTGATCGCGCCAATCCATGCAATCGTGGTTCCTGAGAAACCCTCGAATGAATCGGCACCGATGGAGAGTTGAAGGCGGAACAACATGTAAACGCCGGCTGCTACCATCGTGGCGGCGTGGATCAGGGCGGACACGGGCGTTGGACCTTCCATTGCATCTGGAAGCCAGACATGGAGAGGAAGCTGCGCGGATTTTCCGATGGCACCGCAGAACACACAGAGAAGAGCTGCTCCAAGAACTCCAGCGGAAACCGTGGCTGGAATTTCCATTTCGGAAAATGTGAAGGTGCCAGTAATTCCCCACAGCATCAGAATGCCGATCATGAAACCGAAGTCGCCAATGCGGTTGGTGATGAATGCTTTCTTCGCAGCATCGGCAGCGGAGTCTTTTTCATACCAGTGGCCGATGAGCAGGTAGGAGCTGAGACCAACCAGTTCCCAGAAGATAAAGGTCATGATGAAGTTTGATGACAGCACGATGCCTGTCATCGAGAACATGAACAAGGCGAGGCCGGTGAAGTAGCGGGCTTTCGCGGAATCGTCTCTCATATAAGCCAGCGAGAAAACATGAACCAAAAGGCCTACACCTGTGACCACGATCATCATGCCGGTGGATAGCGTGTCTAGAGTGATGCCGATATCGAGTTGAAACGTTCCGATCGAAGCCCAGGGAAATGAGAGTGATTCGGTGGTCCCGAGCAGCAAAATCGCGATCACAAAAGTCGCTGCCGCTGAAGCGGTTGAAATGAGGTGGGCGATGCCGAATTTACGAAGAAAAAGCTGATTCGAGACAGCGGCAACGAGTGGGAGAATGAGGAGAAGCCAAGCCATGGTTGTGTGCGGGGGAAGATGGGGCTGGGAGGGGGTAAATTCCAAGCATGAAATTGTTTTTGGAGGGGAAAGTGCCCAGAGATTAGTGGAAAGTGTCAAGAAGGGGCGTGATCACCGACTTTGTCGGGGCATCGCTGGAGTCACGCGGTCCAAGAGAAGCTAGCCTGTGGCTGTGGCGTCCCGCCGCAGGCCGTTTGAGTTACGTCTCGTGGCGATTTGAGAGCAAGGTGAGTGAGTAGTAATTTCATTCTCCAACCATACTATGTTTTCATTGGGACTTTTGAATCAAAAGCTAGATTCGTAATAAGTTTAGACCCCTGTAAGCTGTTGGTTGTTTTTACCACCGCGTCTGACGATAAAGACTGGTAGGGTCATTTTGATAAAATGACCGTTGGGTTGGACGCGTAAGATGGCGGTCGTTTTATCAAAACGACCCTACCGCGGATCACTTTGCGGGAATTTCGTTCAGCGTGTAGTAGGCATTAGGATGCCAGATTGACTGACCGGATTTGGATTTCAGCCCATTGACTTTGAGATGATGGACGTGGCCGCGAACCAGACCCTCGATCGTGAGGCGGACGGATTTTTTGTCGGCGGAGATTTTGCTCGCTTTGATGACGGGAGTGGCTTGGTCGACTTCAGGTGAGCCGTATTTGCTCTGGAAGATGTAGGTCCATGCTTCCATGGAGTATGAGGCAAGATCGGAGGCCGATGCTTCATCTACGGGCTCGGTGAAGGTGAGGGTGAAACCATCCGGCTCGGCTTCCATGGTGAGAATTTCAAAAGGAGTTTTGCCAGTCCATTTGACGCGTTCGAAGGTGAAAGGCTTGCTTCCGCGCGAGGCCCAACCGCGGTTGGAACCCCCGGCAAAAAGAATGCCTTTTTCCTGATCCAGCGTGATGGGAATGAGGCCTGCTTCGAAGCCTTCCAACATGTGGAACACCGCACCTTGGTAAAGACCGTTTACTTTTTCAAGGTAGACGCGTTGGACTTGGGAATGGGTTTGTTCTCCGACATAGACCTGGTTTTTCCAGGGACCGAATTTTCCACCGGTGAGGTCGGGCTGAATACCCGTTGGAGATTGCCCAACTTTTCCGTGGGGCAAGATGACCGCTGGAGGGATAAACTCGGGATGCTCCGTTCGCTCAGTCAGGATGCGGGATCCGTCCTTGGGTGTGGGAGGCTCGGGAAGATTGGCGAGTTTGTGGTATCCATTGCCGACCGGTGCACCTTGAAACGAGCCGGGTTTCAACCATTTGAGTGAGGATGAGCCATTCCAGATACCTTGATTGTCGGTGTAGAACGCATCGCCCTCCGCATTGAAACCGATGCCACCGGGTGAGCGGATGCCGGAGCAGGTCGGGATCATTTTTCCATCCGGCGTGATGCGGAGAACCCATCCGCGCCAGTTGGCTCTCGCATTAAATGATCCTGTTAGGCAGAGAGTGATCCATACGTCACCGTTTTTGTCAGGAGCGGTTCCAAAAGCATATTCGTGGTAGTCACCGCAGATACCCCAATCGGAGTTGATCGTTTCAAAAACATCAGCCGTGCCATCTGCATCGGAATCCTGGATGCGAGAGAATTCTGGGCGTTGGGTTAGGAAGAGCGAACCTTTTTGATAATACATGCCGAGCGGTTCATGGAGGCCGAAGGCAAATTTTTTCCATGTGACTTTTGAGAGGTCGTCGCCATAAGCGCCGCTACAAATCCATACGTCACCACGGCGTGTGGCAACGGCAACCTTTTCCTCCGGCATCAGGGCGATGGAGGAGATTTCCATGACCTCGTCCTTGGGAAGAGGAATTTCCTCACGGAGATAAAAGTCCGATTGAGTTTGGGAAAAAGCCGAAGTAACGCTGGCTGTTAGGAGTAGAAGAACGCGCATGATGGTGAATCTAAAAAAGTGCTGGGAATTATTTCAGAAGGTAAGTCAGTGTCACGGGTTTGGTCGGCGTGAGGGTCGCATATTCCGCGCCTGCCACTGTCGCATTTCCGAGCGGTATTTTTAATTCGGGTCCGCCAGTGAGTGTCAGCGTGCGAAGTAGAGTTCCATCTTTTCCGGGCTTCCATGAATCGCTGAGAACTTGCTTGCCGATGGAAACATGGAAAGTTGGGTTCCCTTTAGAGTCTAAATTGTAGCCTTTGAAGCGGGCTTCTGCCGGAAGGAAGCGGTCTTTGGTCAGCTTGATCACATTGACGCCGGATGGTGGCTGATTGCCTTGTCCGCGGTTGGTCCAATGGCGGCCCGCGTCCATGAATTCACCGGTCCAGACAAGTTCTGGTGCGAGATTGTCCGCTGAGTAAACGAGATTGAGGCCGCCCGGGAAGCCGAAGCCGATGCCACGGGCGGTGGTGCCTTCGATAAAATTCCGGTAGATCGCGGTGCTATCATCTGTCGGGCTCAGCGGAATACTCGGGCTTTCTTTTTTAACGGGTGCCGGTTTGTCCGTCAGCCAATTCCATGCCTTGTCGCCGGATTTTCTCCATTTTAATTCCAGTCCTTTGAGACCTGTACCTTGGAAGTAATCCATTCGAAACGGGTTTTTTCCCTCCTTGAGCGTGATTTTGTTCTGAACGGCCCGTGAGCCGTTCATTGGGCCGTTGCCCTTGACCTCACAAACGACCTGATCGTTCAGAGTGATGCGTGCGCCATCGTCCGAATCGAGTGCGAATTCATATTCCGCGTTTTCGGGAGCCATGAAGTTACCCTCCCAGACAATCCCGAAATGAACGTCCATTCCGGAAATCGATGGGCTGATCTTGCCATGGTGTTCTTCCTCGATGTTTTCCGCCTGGATTTTGTCGAAGTCGGGAATTTGGTTCCACTGGCCCTTGTAGACACGTGATGTGAGGTCAGAGAGGACGGTTTTTTGAATGGGAAGGGGAAAAAGTTTGAGGAGTTCCGGCGCGGTCCAGGGTTCCGTGCGGGCTGCGAATTCAGAGCGCGTGACGCGGATGAGATCCCTAGATACGGTTTCTCCCTTGTTGCCCCATGAGGTATTGACGTAGTTCAGGATGGATACAATTTGGTCATCTGTGAGCGCTGCTCCTTGTGGGGGCATTTCCAAATTGTAACTTTTGCCATTGACTTCAATCGGTCCATGCAAGCCATAGAGTACGATGGCAACCGAGCGTTTGGGTGTATCCTGAAGCCATGAACTGCCAGCAAGGGGCGGGAACGTACCGTTATTGGCTCCTTTTCCATCCACTGCATGGCAAGCAGAGCAAAACTGGGTGTAGAGTTGCTCACCATTTTGCGCCGCCTCGACAACAGGTGTAGCAAGAACGGCAGGAATCAATAGCAGGAATCTGAGCGAGAACATGTGTTGCGGAGCTAAAGAACGAAATTTTGCCGCTGAATCTTACAGATTGCTCGAAATATGCGGATATTTTTAAAAAAAATCCAAAAAAACAGCGTCCCATCATCAAATGCTTTACATGACGAAACTGTCATACAATAGCAATTGCCACGTCGATGAACCCCGCCCGTATCAAGTTTTACATTACTTCAGCAGCTATTTGCGGATTGCTGAGCTCATGTTCTTTCGGACCGCCTCCGGAGCCGGCAAAAGCCGAACGCATCATGTATGAATGGCATGATGTCGGCGGACCGGGTGAGATTTCCATACATATCGATCTGAGTGAACAGATCGCGACCGTCAAGCGCGGGGGGAGAGAGGTCGGTTGGAGTTTTGTTGCGACGGGAATCGAAGGACGTGCAACCCGTCCCGGAACGTATCGGGTCACTGAGAAAATCGTCAATAAGTTCTCCAACAAGTATGGTTGGATTGAAAACGAATGGGGAGAGATGGTGAATGACGATGCAACGCCCAGCTCTCCTCTGAAACCGGGTGAGCGGTATGTGCCTGCTCCGATGCCATATTGGATGAGAATCACACATTATGGTGTGGGAATGCACGTGGGTAACATACCTTCCCCTGGCGATCCGGCTTCGCATGGCTGTATCCGAATGCCTAAGGATTTTGTGCCTCTGCTTTACGAACAGGTAAAAGTCGGATCACCCGTCAAAATTGTTTACTGAATCGATTCAGTCTCTCTTGGAGTTTGTCTTCTCACTGCTTTTCTGACCAGAACGTAGAATAAGGGAGCGAACAGCACGCCGAGGCATGTCACTGCGATCATTCCGTAAAAGACCACGGTTCCGAGCGCCTGCCGCATTTCTGCGCCCGGCCCGGTTGCGATGACCAAAGGTATCACGCCAAGAATGAATGCCAGGGATGTCATAATGATGGGTCGGAGGCGAAGTCTGGCGGCTTCAGTGGCGGCTTCGAAACGATCTCTGCCCTCATCCTCGAGTTGGCGAGCAAACTCAACAATCAGGATCGCGTTTTTTGAAGCGAGGCCGATGAGGACGACGAGGCCGATTTGGGATAAGATATTGTTATCCATGCCGCGGAAATAGATTCCCCATATGGCGCCTGATAGGCAGAGCGGGACGGTGAGGATTACCGCCAGGGGTAGGCCCCAGCTCTCGTACTGGGCAGTGAGAAGCAGGAAAACAAAGAGAATGGCGATGAGGAAAACCATGAGCGCTGAGCCGCTCTTTTGGGTTTCTTCAAAAGCGATTTCCGTCCACTCGTAGCTCATTCCGGGTGGTAGGACTTTTTCCGCAAGTTGTTCCATCTTGGCAATGGCCTGGCCGCTGCTGCAGCCGGGGGCGGCAGCTCCGATCAAATCAGCTGATGGATAGAGGTTGTGCCTGACCACACGATCCGGACCTGTGGTTTGGCGAAGTTTCAGCAATGAGCCCAGTGGCACCATTTCACCGGAACTGTTTCGGGTTTTGAGTTTGGCGATATCCTCCGCATCGTCTCGAAATGAATTGTCTGCTTGGGCTGTGACGCGGTAGGTCCGGCCATAGAGATTGAGTTCATTGACGAAAGATGAGCCGAGATGGATTTCCAATGTTTGGAAAAGGTTTTGCAGAGGGACTCCGAGCATCAGGGCTTTTTCACGATCAATGTCCGCATAATATTGAGGTCCGGCAGAGGTGAAGGGAGTGAAGGCACGGGAAATTTCCGGTTCATTGGATGCCGCTCGGGCAAGGTCCCATGTGGCATTCTCCAATGCCCTGTAACCGAGGTCGGCGCGGTCCTGGACCTGCATTTTGAAACCGCCACCGGTGCCGAGTCCGCGAACGGTGGGGGGAGGAATCACGATGCCGAAGGCATCGACTTGGTTAATCGCTTGGGTCAGCCGTTCATACATAACCGCTCCAGATTCTCGCTTGGCGAATGGCTTGAAAATAGGGAACAGCACGATCGAGTTTGTTGCATTAGAGAAAGTGGCGCCGTTGAATCCTGTAAAGCCGACCACGTGCTCAACGCCTTCGACTTCGGAGACGAGTTTCATGAGCTGTCGCACGACGTCATCGGTCCGTTCTAATGATGCACCGGTGGGAAGTTGTGCGGCGACGATCGCATAGCCCTGGTCTTGGGGTGGAATAAATCCTTCTGGCACTTTTTTGAAGCCGAGACCTGCGATGGCGATGAGTCCGCCATAAAGCAGTAGCATGATGAATCCGAGTCTGAGGCTGCGGCGAATGAGTATCGTGTAGCCGCGGTTCGTTGCGTCAAAGGCACGATTGAAAATTCTGAAAAACCAGCCGAATGCAAAATGCATGCAGCGGCTTAGAAGATCCTGTTTTTCTGAATGTTTCCGGAGTAGCAATACACCGAGTGCCGGACTGAGTGTCAGTGATACCAGGCTGGAGATGACTGTGGATGTTGCGATCGTGAGGGCGAACTGACGATAGAACTGACCCGAGATCCCGGAGAGAAAAGCGGTTGGAATGAACACCGCCAACAGCACCAGAGTGGTCGCAAAAATCGCTCCGCTGACCTCCTTCATCGAGCACCGGGTCGCCTCGCGGGGAGGTAGCCCGCTTTCAAGATTTCTCTCGATATTTTCCACCACCACAATCGCGTCATCGACAACAATGCCGATCGCCAGGACGAGCCCGAAAAGGGTCAGGTTGTTGATCGAGTAGCCGAACGCTTGCATCACCGCAAAAGTGCCGATCAATGAAACCGGTATTGCCAGAACGGGAATCAAGGCAGCTCGCCATGATTGAAGGAAAACGATCATGACCAAGACGACCAAAAGGATCGCCTCGATCAGCGTGTGCTTCACCGCCTCAACCGATTTATCGATGAACTGGGTGGGATCGTAAACGATGGCGTAATCGAGACCTTTGGGGAAATCTTTCTGAACTTCCCGCATGGTTTCGCGGATGGCTGCGGAAGTTTCCAATGCGTTCGATCCAGGTCGTTGGAAAATGGGAAGGGCAACGGTCGGACCGCCGTCAAGATAGGCGTTCACATTGTAATCAAGCGCTCCAAGCTCCACGCGAGCGACATCGGCGAGCCTGACCAGACGACCGTTTGAGCCGGTTTTTACGACGATTTTTTCGAACTCTTCTTTTTCGGTCAGGCGTCCTTGTGTTGTGACGTTGATTTGAAACGGAACAGTTTGATCAAGAGGTTCTTTGCCGATGGTTCCTGCGGCGATTTGTAGGTTTTGGTCGCGCAGTGCGGCAACGATTTCTCCGGCGGAAATCTTGTAGAGGTCCATTCGCTCGGGGTTCATCCAGACGCGCATCGAGTATTCCCTGGCACCGAAAAGCCTGACTTCGCCGACCCCGTTGATGCGCCGTAATTTTTCCCGGACTTGCAGGAGGGCGTAATTGGAAATGTAGCCGAGATCGAAGGTTTGATCCTTGGAGAACATCTGAACGACCAAGAGCAGGTCGGGGGAGGATTTCTGAACCGTGATCCCGATTCGGCGGACGGATTCGGGCAGACGTGGCTCGGCAATGGCGACCTGGTTCTGAACCAGCACCTGGGCCTTATCAAGATCAGTGCCGAGTTTGAAACTGACCGTGAGGCGATAGCCACCATCCGCCGTGCTCTGCGAGTTCATGTAGAGCATGTTCTCGATGCCATTGACTTCCTGCTCGATCGGAGCGGCGAGGGTTTTGGCTATAGTGTCCGGAGTCGCTCCCGGGTAACTGGTCGAGACGATAACGGTGGGCGGCGCGACTTCGGGAAACTGCGCAACCGGCAGCAAGAAGTAAGAGATCGAACCGATAAAAACAATCAGGATCGATATCACCGTTGCGAAGCGCGGGCGATCGATGAAAAAGTAGGAAAAGTTTTTCATGCGTAATGTTCGGTCGGGTCAATTTGACAAAATGACCCCTGGTTGTTGATGACTCGCGGGTGAACTTTCATGATGAGGTCGGGTTTGTGAAATGGCGTTTGTTTCATCAAAACGACCCTTTGTTAGATGACATCGGAACGACGGTAGGAGCGATGGGCGCGTCTGGGCGAAGAAGTTGAATTCCTGAGACGGCGATTTTTTCATCAGGATTGAGCCCGGCAGTAATCACGCGCAATTCACCGTCCAGCGTTCCGACTTGGACGAACCGGCGTTCGACAGTGTTGTCCTTTTTTAATACCCATGCGACGCGTTTATCTTGGTCGAAGCCAAGAGCGGCATCCCGAACGAGGAGTCGCTCTTCGGGTGTGCCGACGGGAACGCGGACTCGTGCAAACAAACCGGGCGTGAGGAATTCGTTCTGGTTTTTCACCAAGGCGCGGATCTGTAGGGTTGCGGTGTCCCGGTCGAGTTGGTTTTCGGTGAAATCGATGACACCTTTGAACTCAAAAGAACCGTCATCCGAAACGGCGATTTCAACTTCCGCTGTTTTGTTTTCGCTGCCAACTCTCTCGCCGTTGAGAAACATTCGTGAGAATTGCAGAGCCCGACGTTCATCGATTTCGAAACTACAATGGATTGGATCGTGGGGGACGATGGTGGTCAGAAGGGTGGCGTTTGCGTTTCCACCGCTGATGAAGTTTCCGACGGTGACATTGAAGCGCCCCGCAATACCGGAGATTGGGGCATGAATATCGGCGAACTCGCGGTCCAGTTTTACGGATCGTAGGCCCGCATCCGCAACGAGCAGATCGGCTTCCGCCTGGGCGAGTTCACTCTGCCGCGTATCGAACTCCTCTTGTGAAATTGCATTTTGTTTTACCAAGTTATTGGCACGATCGATACTGCTTTTTGCGAGAGCAAGCCTCGCAACCGCTTGTTTTTGAACTGCCTCCGCGCGTGCTTGTGAGGCATCGAAAACCCGTGGGTCGATCCGAAACATCAAGTCGCCTTTTTTGATTTTCTGTCCCTCGATGAAATGTACGGATTCGAGATAGCCGCTGACTCTGGCTTGAAGAGCTACCTCTTCGACAGCTGTGAAGCGTCCTGTGAAGGTTTCCTTGAGTGCGATGGTTTTCAGTTCGGGCATGGCAACATTCACGGGCATGGGGGGTGGCGGGCCCTCGGTTTGTTGATCGGATTCGCATTGTGTAAGAAAAAAAAGGGCAAAGGGAACGAGGAGAAGTTTCATGATCATGGTTGTGCTGAATGGGTGAAAATCATTTCGAAAAGCCACCGCCAAGGGCTTGCATGAGTTGCACGGTGGCAGCAAACGAGCGGCCTCTTGCCTGAACCTCGTTGCGCTGGGCGTTGAGCAATTCACGTTGGCTATCGATGACTTCTAGGTAGCTGGAAACTCCTTCCCGATAGCGCGCATCGGAAAGTTTTAACGCTTTTTCGGATGCAGCCACGCTCTCTTTTTGTGCGGTGATTTCGTTGATCGCGGCTTGGCGGGTGGCGAGTGCGTTTTCAACATCCGCAAAGGCTCCAAGAACCGTCTGCTGGTAATTTGCAAGTGCCTCTTCATGTTGAGCCCTTGCGAGCGCTAGATCCGCTTTGCGCCTCATGCCTTGGAAGAGCGGTAACTCGATATCCGGACCGATCGCGAATTCACTGCTCGAATACTTCAGGAAGTTGGACGAATGGATGGATGAAAAACCGCCGGTGCCGATCAATAAAAATTTCGGATAGAAACCAGCCTCTTTGATTCCGATTTCAGCCGAGCTTGCGGCGAGTTTCCGTTCGGCAACAAATACATCGGGGCGTCTGCCGAGAAGTTCGGCGGGAACTCCGGCGGATAGGGAAGGTGCATTCCGATTGATGCCTTGTTGGGCAATATTAAAGTTCGAGGCATTTTTACCAACGAGAATGGCGATGGCGTTTTCCAGATTTGCACGTGGTCCTTGCAGACTTACTAACAATGCCTGAGCGCTGGCGAGTTCTGCCTCCGCACGGGCAACATCCAACTCGCCGGACTTTCCAGCTTTGAAAAGATGATTGGCAAGTTTCAGTGATTCCTTGCGCGTGATGAGCGTCTGCTGAAGAACTTCGGCTTCGCTGTCGAGAAAACGCAATGCGAAGTAGTTGTTTGCGAGCTGTGCCTGAAGGGAGAGTCTGACTAGATCGACAGAGATCTCGGCGGCTGTCGCGTTGGCATTTCCCGCCTCGACCATGCGCCGCACTCTGCCCCAAAGATCGATTTCATATCCGAGTGCCATCGAGACATTGTATTCGTTATAGTAGGTGCTCATCGGACCACCACCACCACCGTTACTGTTTTCCGAGTTGCGTGCACGCGTTACCGATGCGCCGCTCAAAAATTCTGGGTAGAGTTTTGTGCGGTCGATTCCCAAGGCCGCGTAAGCTTGGTTGCGACGGCCTTCAGCCGCGCGCAGATCGAAGTTTCCCTTTCCAAGATCGGCCATGAGAGAGTCGAGCTTTGAGTCTCCGAACTCACGCCACCAATCCTTACTCATGCGTGATGCATAGTTGGCGGTGTGGATTTTATATTTTTTGGCGGATTCCGCTTCAGGAACCGAGTGCTCAGGTCCGAGCATCTTGCAGGAGCCGAGAAGCAAAGCTAGGGCGGTGATAGCGCCGATGCGATCCATGAAATGAAGTTTCAAAAGGTAGAATGGGTGAGGGTTTTTTGGCTTGGTAGGGTCGATTTGATGAAGTGACCGATAGGTTAGTCGCAAAAGATGGCGGTCGTTTTGTCAAAACGAACCTATCGTTGAATGGGAATTGGTAGGGTCATTCCGATGAAATGACCGCTGGGGTGGTGACGTGCAAGATGGCGGTCCGTCGGACGGAATTTGGTAACAGGAAATCCGGTTTTTCAGAAACCCAAGTGCGAGTTTCATTGGAGCGGCGGATTTACATATGGTGGCACGTTGGATGGAGCCAGCCCAAAGATCCCGAAAAATTTCAGCTTCTTGTTTTGAGTTCACATCCTTGGAGATGTGTCCGAGAACCTTCGCTTCGTCGAAAACTCCGGCCAGTAACCCAAGCCATGCGCTCATGCCCTCGGCGAGGACTTCTCTCATCGGTTCACTGAGATCGGTAACTTCCGACGCGAGCTTGAGCACCAAACAAGGACAGCGCTTTTTGTTGTCTTCAAATTTCTGAATCGAGGTCTCCAAGAAGTTCAGCAAACGGGGCATGGGTTTTTCCTCCACCTCATTTGAAAACAGCGCGTGGTTTTTTTCATCCGTCGCGGCTGCTATATAGTGCTTCAAAAGCTCGACCCCGAAATGCTCCTTGGATTCAAACCAATGATAAAAAGAGCCTTTGGGGACACCTACCGCTTTGAGTATTTCATTCAGGCCAACCGAGTGAAAACTGCGCCTCGACATGATTTCCTCTGCGGCTTCAATGATACGTTCTTTGGTATGTGGCGAACTCACGGCGGAGTCATTAGACCAGTCGTCTAGCGCAAGCAAGGGAAAGTTGAGCAAGTCATGATGGTAGGGTCATTTCGATGAAATGACCGATGGGTAGGGCACTTACGATGGCGGTCGTTTTATCA
The DNA here is from genome assembly GCA_044233125.1 of Luteolibacter sp. GTDB lineage: Bacteria > Verrucomicrobiota > Verrucomicrobiia > Verrucomicrobiales > Akkermansiaceae > Luteolibacter. The sequence continues at coordinate 204,539 of JBIIKO010000002.1, forward strand.
AAACGACCCTACCGTTGGACGGGGATTGGTAGGGTCATTTCGATGAAATGACCGATGGTTATGGCGGCAAGATGGCGGTCGTTTTATCAAAACGACCCTACCGTTGGACGGGGATTGGTAGGGTCATTTCGATGAAATGACCGATGGTTATGGCGGCAAGATGGCGGTCGTTTTATCAAAACGACCCTACCAATCTTGAAAAAATATGTTAGAAGCATCCATGGCCGATCTCCCCCGACGAACTTATTTAAAGCACGAAATTCCTTCTTCCGTTTTCATTGGGTATGAACACCCTGCATTTTTCATCACGATCTGTTGCCAGCGACGTGGTATCAACCAACTTGCCGAAGAGAAGGTTTGGAGCGAGATGTTTGAATCGATCAAGAATCGCCAAGAGAGGGGTATCTGGATTTGCACGCTTTTTATCGCAATGCCAGATCATGTGCACGCCGTGATGCAGTTCCATGGAAAGAGTCGCATGCCTCTCGTGATCAGAGGCTGGAAGCGGTGGATGACAAAAAAATGCGGGATCGAATGGCAGCGAGGTTTTTTCGATCATAGATTGCGATCTCAGGCATCCGCCGCCGAGAAGCGGGAATATATTTTGAATAATCCGGTTCGCGCGGGACTGGTCGAGAGGTCTGCAGATTGGAAATATGTTTGGGATATGAGTATGGAACGGTAGGGAAATTTCGATGAAATGACCGATGGTTAGGGCGCTTACGATGGCGGTCGTTTTATCAAAACGACCCTACCGCTGGACGGGGATTGGTAGGGTCATTTCGATGAAATGACTGATCGGTAGGGCGCGCAAGATGGCGGTCGTTTTATCAAAACGACCTTACCGTTGGACGGGGATTGGTAGGGTCATTTCGATGAAATGACCGATGGCTTGGTGGCGCTCACGATGGCGGTCGTTTTATCAAAACGACCCTACCGCTGGACGGGGATTGGTAGGGTCATTTCGATGAAATGACCGATAGGTAGGGCGCTTACGATAGCGGTCGTTTTATCAAAACGATCCTGAAATTTCGAACCAAGGCGTTGGCTCGTTCTGAGTGGCGCAATGGAGTGAGGTAGGAAGTCCCAGTTCTTCGATAACCTCTGAAAAATGCGAAGTGACTTTTCTCGGGCAGTTGCAATCCGAGCTGAGGTGGCCGAAGACGATTCGGGAGAGTCCGGAATGGGAGATTTCGCGGATGAGTTCCTCGACTTGTAAATTGGAAAGATGACCGTGGCGGGAGGCGATGCGTTGTTTGATCGACCAAGGGCGTTTGGTATCGAGTTCCAGAAGCTCTTCGTCATAGTTAGCCTCGACGAAGAGGGCGGAGAGTTTTTTAAGGTGAATCTTGACGCTGGAAGTTACGTAGCCGGCATCTGAAAGCAAGCCGAAGCGGAAGTTGCCATTGGAGACAACATAGCCGACAGGATCAACGGCATCGTGCTGGATGGCGAAGCTACTGACTGTTAGATGATTGATGACAAATTCCTGACCCGCCTCGAAAGTGTTCCACTCAGCATTGTCGACCCCGGACTCGCGAACAACGTGAGCGGTTTCCGCTGTGGTGTAGATTGGGGAGGATTGTTTTTTGAGAAAGTTTTTCAGGCCGCGGATGTGATCGCCGTGCTCGTGGGTGAGAAGAATCGCAGAGATTGATTTGGGATCGATTTCGAGAGCTTCAAGCCGTGCGCAAATTTGTTTAGCTGAGAGTCCAGCATCGATGAGGATACGGGTGGAGCCGCATTCTAAGATTGTAGCATTTCCGGCGGAACCGGAGCCGAGGACTGAGAATCTCAAAATTTTAAATTCTAAACTTTAAATTTCAATGAAGAGGGAGGATCTGAATACGATGGATTCAGATTTTTGTGAGTTCGAAGCTGTCTTTGCCGTCTTTCATGGTCCAGCCTTTGGCGGAGAGTTCGTCGCGGAGTTTGTCCGAGGTCGCCCAGTCTTTGTTGGTGCGCGCGGCCCAGCGGGTCTTGGCGAGAGCTTGGATGTCTGCGGGGATTTCTGTGGCTTCTTTAGAAATGTCCGGCAGGGTGATGCCGAGGGCTTTCAGGATGCGGTTGAATCCTGCGAGCGCGGCGGCTGCTTCTTGGCCGGTGAATTTGGAAGCTTCTTTCAAGCCAGTGAAAACGCAACCTAGAGCACCGGGTGTGTTGAGGTCGTCGTTGAGCGCGTCCCAAGCGGGTTGAAAAACGCCAAACTCTGCGGAAGGTAACGCAGTTTCAACGCCCATGTTCGAAGCGAGTTTTGCGGCAGATTTCGCAAGATTGTTGAGAGCTTCTTTGGCGGCGGAAAGCGACTCCAAGGTGAAGTTGAGTTGTTTCCGGTAATGAGCTCCGATGAGGACGTAGCGGACTTCCATGGCCGTGAAGCCTTTGTCTTCGAGGTCGGATAGGGTATACATGTTACCGAGTGATTTCGACATCTTTCCACCATCGACAAGCAAGTGAGTGATATGAAACCAATGCGCGGCAAACTTACCGCCGCAGGCGCATTGGCTTTGGGCAATTTCGTTTTCGTGGTGCGGGAAGACGAGGTCGACACCGCCCGAGTGCATATCAAAAGTATCGCCAAGGTATTCCGCGATCATCGCCGAGCACTCAAGATGCCAGCCGGGACGACCCTGGCCCCAGGGAGATTCCCAAAAATTCTCTCCATCTTCATCGCGGCGCGCTTTCCAGAGTACGAAGTCTGAAATACTGTCTTTCTCATACTCGTCCGAGTTCGCACGGGTGTTTTGGGTTTTCCCGAGATCAAGCTCGCGTTCGTCGAGGTGGGAGAGTTTTCCGTAGCTCGGGAATGATGAGATTTTAAAATACACGGATCCATCATCTGAGGCGTAGGCGTTGCCTTTTTCGATGAGGGTTGATATCATCGCGATCTGTTGAGGGATGTGTTCGACGGCGGATGGTTCGATGTGGGGCGGGAGGCAGGCAAGTGCCTCGCAGTCGGCGTGAAACTTGTCACGCCATTGATCGGTGAAAGCTTTGAGCGTTTGTCCGGCGGCTTGCGAGCCGCGGATCGTCTTGTCATCGACATCTGTTAGATTTCGAACATGCAGGGTTCGAATTCCACGGGTTTCGAGTGTGCGACGGAACACGTCTTGTAACACGAAAGTGCGGAAATTTCCTATGTGTGCCGGGCCGTAAACCGTCGGGCCGCAGCAGTAGAAGCGATACGTCCTGCCATCGATGGGCGTGATATCTTTTAAGCTGCGGGTGAGAGTGTCTTGGAGCTTCATGGAAAAATTAGCGGATGTTGGCGGTGAGCCAGTCGCGAAAGGTGAGCCAGTCCTTAGTGAGAGCGGTGGCGATTTTTTCCTTGTCCGCGAGGATGGCAAGACGTGCGGGAATTTCGACGCTGTCTTTGCCGAGTTCGGCATCCATAACGTCGGGGAACTTTGCCGGGTGGGCGGTTTCGAGAGTGATCGTCACCGCATCAGGATGTGAGGCGCGGTATTTGCGAGCCGCCAACCAACCGACCGCGCCGTGTGGATCGATCTGATAATTGAATCGGGATTTCACTTCGCGGATCGCGGCGCGGGTTTCATCATCGCTGAAGCTCATGCCGCTGATGTGTTTGCGCATCTCGTTCCATGAATTTCCGAACAGGGCCTGCATGCGGACAAAGTTCGAGGGCGCACCGACATCCATCGCGTTCGAGATAGTGGCGATGCTGGGGCGTGGGAGATACTGGCCTTTTTCGAGATATTCCGGAACCACATCGTTGCGATTCGTGGCGGCGAGGAAATGGGCGACGGGTAAGCCGATTTGTCTCGCGAGCAGGCCGGCGGTGAGGTTGCCGAAGTTTCCCGATGGAATCACGAACACTGGTTCAACCCCAACGGGTAACTGCCTCGCGCTGTGAATGTAATAAAACGATTGCGGAACGAGGCGTGAAAGATTGATCGAGTTCGCCGAAGTGAGATTCATTCGCTCGGATAGTTCGCGATCGAGAAAGGCCTGTTTGACCAAGGCTTGGCAATCATCGAAGCTGCCATCGATTTCCAGTGCTGTAATATTTCCGCCAAGTGCGGTGAGTTGTTTTTCCTGAAGGCCGGAGACTTTTCCTTTTGGGTAAAGAATGACGACACGTGTGCCGGGCACGTTGTGGAAAGCGGAGGCGACGGCGCCGCCGGTGTCGCCGGAAGTGGCGACAAGTACGGTGAGCATGCGGTCTTCATCTTTTGTCAGATGAGCCATGAGTCGCGCCATGAAGCGGGCTCCGAAATCTTTAAACGCCAGAGTGGGGCCATGGAAGAGTTCGAGGATGTAATCGTCCGGTGCGAGCTCTGCCAAGGGTGCGTCGAATGCCAAGGTGCCATTAACGATTTCTCTTAGATTATCGGCCGGAACATCTTCACCAAAAAATGCATTGGCAACGGCGAAGCCGATCTCCTGGAAGCTCATGTTTCGCCAGGTGTTCCAAAACTCCGCTCCGAGGACCGGTAGCTGGTTGGGCATATAGAGGCCGTTATCCGGTGGGAGCGAGCGCAGGATCGCTTCTTTTAAATCGACCTGGTGCGATGAGTTGTTGGTGGAGTGGTATTTCACGGTAACTCAGGCAATCAGCTTTTCACTTCGTGGACTCCGAGAGGATTGATTTTGGAGACGTGAACTTGGCAATTGATGGGAATGGCGGTGAAGATTTTTTCAACGGCGGCTCCCACTTTGCGTGCGATTTCCTCGCCCTCGCAGAGAGCAAAAACGGAAGGACCCGCGCCTGAGATCGAGAACCCGAGTGCACCCGCGCCAAGGGCGGCGCGCTTGGCTTTATAGAATTCCGGAATGAGCTTTTGACGGCGCGGTTCTGCGATCACGTCGTGGATGGAGCGGGAAATCAGGCCGTAGTCTTCTTGGATGAGTCCGAGGATTAGACCGCCGAGGTTGCCGATTTGCTGGGTGGCATTGACCAAAGGAATTTCTTTAGGAAGAATCTCACGCGCGACTTTGGTCAGGATTTCAATATCCGGATGCACCACTGCGGCCCAGAGGTTTTTCGGGGCAGGGATCTGAGCGATATCCAGTTCTTCGTTGGAACGGATGAAAACGATTCCACCTAAAAGGCAGGGACCGACGTTGTCCGCGTGCCACGCACCATCAGCAGAGGCCTCACCCGCCATGGCGAAGGGGAGGAGCTGACGTTTTGAGAGCGGCTCTCCGATCAGTTTGTTCACGGCATAGGCACCGGCAACCGCCGAGGCGGAAGATGAACCGAGACCGGAACCGAAAGGCATTTTTTTATGAATTTCCATTTCAATGCCGCGATCCAGCATGCCGAGGTGCTTGAGAAGATCCAGAGCGGCGACGCCTGCGGTGTTGATGGTGGGGTCTTTGGGAAGTTTTCCGCCGTCGCCAGTGATTTCCGTGATGCGTAGACCGGGCTTGGAGGAGTTGCGGACGACGACTTCATCGCCCGGCGAGTCGATGGCAAAGCCAAGGACATCGTAACCACAAGCCACGTTGGCGACGGTTGCGGGGGCGAAAACACGGATTTCTTGATTGGCAGACATAATGGAAGCCTCAATTCAGGAGGGGCGGGAGTTTGCTTCGGTTTTACGCAGGATATCAAGCCCTTTAAGACTCGAGATGTTCATTCTGATCAATGACGTAAAGTAACTTGAAACGCTCGAAGCGACCTTGAAGATAAGTAGCAGATTGAGTGGCTAGGCACCTACGGTCCATAAGCTTATCAATTTCAATTCATTTTCCTTTCAATATCGTCGTTGGTTGCACATTTAACGTTCTATGGAAGGATTGAAAAATATTGGGTATATGAAATCGAATCTTCTAATCGTTCTTGCCATGATTTGCCTCAGTGGCTCACGAGCCTATGCCCAAAAAGTTACCGTGGCCATACACTTGGACAAACCCCAATGGGTGATATCGAAATATCTTACAGGTTCGCATTTTGTATATGCCTATGAGGCAGACTGGATCTACGAGAAAGATGTCATTATAGATTGGATGAAACGTGCTAAGGTGGGAGTTATTCGTTATCCTGGGGGTACTGTAACCGAGAACTGGCACTGGAATGACCTAAACGGTTACGCCTTTGAGCACCACGTCAAAGAACTTACTGGCGAGCTAGGGCCTGCAGATACTTGGAGTCCCAAGTATCGTCCACTGCCCAAGCGCAATCCTAAAGATTTCATGGATGTTGACGAGTATATGGCTATTTGTAAGCGGGTGGGTGCTGACGCCATGCTTGGGATTAATATCCACTCTGGGGACACTTACCGCACTCCAGATGATAGCAAAGCCGAGGCCCGGCATCTGGCTGAGTATTGTAAGGTTAAGGGCTACGATGTGAAATTCTTTTACATAGGGAACGAGGGTTACACAAACGGATTCTATGGCCAGAAATATGCAAGAGCCATCGATGAGTATGCGGCGATCCTCAAAAACGTTTATCCTAATGCACAGATCATTGCTGATTGGAAATACGGGCCGCGTGATAAGAAGCGTTTCGAACACAGTTTGGAGCTTATTCGAATGTCGAAATCAATCGATATCATGGAATATCACGAAAAATGGGGTGACGACTGGGGGCTTTACTCAGGACGAACCAGAGACGAATGGTTGGGGCAGAAGCCTTTCCTTTACAAGGGTCAGTTCACTGAATTTTACCAACGCTTTGATAGAAATAACCAGAAACTGGGGCGGAATGTGAAGCACGCACACAATGAATGGGGCTTGGGCGGAATGAAGGAAGCTAAAGATGCCTACGATTTCACCTTGCTGAAGGCGGACTTTTTTATCGAGCTTTTCCGGCATCAGACCTACATGGCTTCGTGCTGGAATCTCAACATGGGACCTAAGCCTACGCGTGTATTTCTAACAGAAAATGGAAAAGTTAAGCTCATGCCTCCCGCCTTGGTATATGAAATGGTCGCCACAGCCATGGGCAGTCATCACATACAGATCGAGTCGGTAGGAAATGCTGCTGTATACGGTTTCGCGAGCAAAAACGAAATAACGCAGTGGACACAGATTTATCTGATGAACAAGAGTGGATCGCCCGTAGAGGTAACACTCGAGCCAAAGGGGCGACATCTAGCAATCGAGACGATCCAACGACTCGGGGCTCCAGGCATAGTCTCTGTGGAAAAGTTCGCATCATCTCCCGCAAAAATCACGCTACATCCGATGTCTTTTACCAAGATCGCAGGTAAAGCAAGCGGTGTTGGAATGAGCCTTCCCGGACAAGCAACACAAACCCCTGAATGCGACAAGTAAAGTTCGTGCTGCCTTGACGTTCAATTGCTTGTTAGCTATGCGAAATAGCCAATAAAATGATTCGCCACACAAAAATTCCAGTATGGGCTCTATTGCTCTGGGCAAATTTAATTCCCGCTGGATGGGCGGATTTTGATCCCGAGATTAAAGGTTCCGCACCATTCAATCGACACTACCGACCTACAGATTATCAGGAACCCTACCGCCCTCAATTTCACTTTTCACCCCAAAATGGGTGGATGAACGACATAAACGCCCTGTGGTATCTCGATGGCAAGTATCACATGCTCTATCAATGGGGAAAAACTCATCGAGATTGTGGCTATGCCACCACCCATGATCTTCTCCATTGGAACGATCATGGGCTCGCTTTGATTGGTAAAAGCAGTGATGCACGCGCAGCTGGCGCGAAGCAAAATGTTTCTGGAGATCAAGTCTACTCGGGAAGCGGAATCGTGGTAAGCGGTCCGGTTGCAGAGAAAATCACAGGATCGCCTAAATCTGCCCTGATCGCAATTTATACGGGAACCAAAGTGGGAACATGCATCGCTTGGAGCAATGACCAGGGGAAGACCTGGAATAACTATGATAAAAACCCTGTCGCCAATCCCACCCGTGACGCCGCTCCGAGGGATCCCTGTGTCAAATGGCATGAACCGACGAAAAAGTGGGTGATGGCCATTTTCGAGCAAGGTACCACTTTTTACGGGTCAGAGGATCTTATCAACTGGGTAAAGCTGAGTCACATCAAGTTTGGTTTTGAATGCCCCGATCTTGTGGAGCTTCCTCTTGATGGTGATCCGAACAACATGAAGTGGGTCATTTATGATGCTGCGGGTAAATATCTCGTGGGTCATTTTGACGGAAAAAGCTTTATCGATGAGAATCAGTCCAAAGAGAATCTCTTCATGGATGTTGGCCCTGACTTCTACGCCGGTCAGAGCTTTTTCCCTTACACACTACCCCAGAAGAAATACATCCAACTCGCCTGGATGGACGAGTGGAATGGCGGCATTGGCGAAGAGCCTTGGGAGCGGAACGCAACCTTTCCGGTTGAACTGGGCTTGGTAACACGTGACGGCAAAATGCGCGTCACCCGAACTCCTATCGCAGCCATCAAAGCACTTTACAAAGACGCTCCTGTTCGAATCGGCAAGAGTGAAGTGGGCGCTGAAAACCTTCTCAAGGATGTCCGTTCAAAAACCTTCGATATGACCTTAACCTTCGACTTGAAGGGTGCCACGGCAGAAACGATTGTGTTCCAAATCGCAAACGTCAGCTACCAATACCATATTGCTGAGCAGAAAATCATCTATCAAGGCGTCGAAAAAAACAAATTTGGCGACAAACAGCCACCGGTATTGCGTCCAGATGCAAACCAGCTTCTTAAGATACGAATGCTTGTCGATTGGTCATCCATTGAGATCTTTTCCGACGGCGGAGTTTTCTCTCTGAGTCAGCAAGTCGCATTCGATCCTAAAGACGATAGTTTGATTCTAAATGCCATTGGAGGTAATGTGAAACTGGTCAACCTTGAGCTTCACCAGATTAAGTCCATATGGCGGTGATGGGATCTGAACAGAAAGAAACCGAACCAGATGGACAAGCTCGCGAGCTCGCTTAGCTCTGGACGTCCATTCTCCAACCTGTCTATGTTTGAATGTTAAAATCTCTGATACTAATACTGACTTTGCTTGCTGGCATCCATGCTTCGGCTGGGGAATCCATGGTGAAAATTCATCTCCTTGATCACACGGGTAAGAAGAAGACCCAAACACGCTTTTGGATTGATTGGAGCAAGAACTGGCGCGGCGTAGTGTTAAGCAAGGTTGTAACTCAAGAGGGCGCGGAAGAGATCATCTGTCTTCTGCGCAAGTCATTACTTCATACCGAGGCAGGGCACGCCTGCGGGCACGATCCAATCTACGGCATCGAAGCTATTGATTGCGATGGCAAGGTCTTGAAGACCAGTCTGTGTTTTTCCTGTCTGACATGGGTCAAGCCCGGTATTCGGCTCGATATCGCGGGCGAGCGTGGTATCCATAACTTGCTCTGTAAGAGGCTGAGGGAAGTTATCGAGCTACCCGAAGAGTTGCTGAAGTCTGAGCCAACGACGACAAAGCGGGAATGAAAGCAAAGCGGCGCTGCAATGCACGGCTGACTATGGACACGGACCTATGATACTTCCGGCCGTGAGACGAGGTGGCTGAATTTTTCTTCGAGAGTTCGAAGGATTTCGGGGTCTTCAATTTTCCTATCGTCTTGGGTGGTGATATAGAGCGTGTCCATGGCGACGCCTTTTTCGGTGCAGATGCGGGCATGGGCGGTATCGAGACCGGCCTCATTGATGGTGTGGAAGAGGTCGTGAAGGAGACCGATCCGGTCAAGGGCTTGGATTTCGACTGTGGTGCAAGATGGGTGGAGGGAGTTGGAGACGCGGGCGCGGACGGGGATGGAGACGCCTGTTTCGGTGCGGGGTTTGAGAAAATTGATTTTCCGTCTGAGATAGTCTTCTGGTTGGTAGTTTTCCGTTTCGAAAATGGTGGTTAGGGTATGAATGAAGCGATTCCGGGTGGAGGTATTGGAAACGGGTTCAAAGTTGGTGGTGCAGACGCGGAACATGTTGAGCACGATGTTGTCGGTGCGGGTGAAGAGGTCCGCGGAGAGGATGTTGATTTGTTCCGATGCCAGGGCACAGCAGAGTTTTTCTAACAGGAGCGGGCGGTCGCGGGAAGCGAGGATGAGGGTGGAATAGCCTTTGTCTGGATGGTCGGTCCATTTCACGCAATAGGGGTGGGAGGATTTTCCTTCCTCTTCGGCAAACAGAAAATGTCTGACCGTGCGGACCTGGGTTTTGATTTCCGCGGCGTTACGGTAGGCGAAGGCGGCTGCCGGGGTACGGTCGAAGTGTTGGCGGATATCGCTGTGGTAGTCCTCGCGCATGATTGAGAGCACCTCATCACGCAGTTGGATACGGTTTACATCGAGCTTGCGTTTGAAGGTTTCCCTGCCTTCGGTTAGAAATGCATGGGTTGCGGTGTGGAGTTGAAGCATGAGAGAGGATTTCCAGCCATTCCATGCGTCAGGAGCGGTGCCGCTAGTATCGCAGTAGGTAAAGAGAAACATGGCATCGAGGTATTCCGTGTTTTTCATGATACCGGCGAACTCCGCGATGACTTCTGGGTCTTCCAGGTTTTTGGTGGTTGCGAAGCGCCAGAAGGTCAGGTGGTTATCAACCAAGAACATGATGAGCGCGCGGCGAGGTCCTGTGATCTGGAGACGTGAGCAAAGTTTGATCGCCAGCATGGCCGAGCCATCGATATGCTCCCGGACATTTTCCGAGCGTCCGGTATCGTGCAGAATGAGAGCGATATAGAGAGCGTAGGGATCGACGATTTCGTGGAACAGACGTCGGAAAATTTCCAAACTCGGTTGGGTGTTATCGATGAGTTTGTCGAGTTCGTCGATGCAACGCAGCGTGTGCTCGTCTGCGGTGTAGCGGTGGAAGAATTCGTGCTGAACCAGACAATCCAAGGCGCCGAATTCCGGAAGGTATCTTCCGAGAAATCCGATGCGATGCATCTGGCGAAGCGTTTTGGCGACCTCGCCTTTGCGTTCGAGGATGGCTTGGAAGGTATCGCGGTTTGCCTTGAGGTAGCGGAAAGGTTTGTCGATATCTTCCCAATGGCTTGCGACGAGCCGTCGCATCTGCGGAGAGAGTCTGAGATTGCGCAGCTGGCAATGTTGAAACAAGCGCATCATGCGGTGTGGATCGTCTTTGAAAATCTCCTGATTTTCTGGGTAGATCCGGCCGTCGCGAGCGATGAAGCCATCGAACTGCTCGCGTTTTTTTCTGCGGAAGGTTAGGAAGGAACTCAGCCCGCTCTCGGCAATCGTGTCTTGCTGGATCTGGAAGGTTTCCATGATCGAGTTGGTGTGATTATAGAGGTGGCGAGTATGGCGGTAATAATCCCGCATGAAAGATTCTGTGCGGCGGAGAATGCTGCGCTCCGGATAATCGAAAGCGGTGGCGACGATACCCTGGAGTTGGAGGGTGAGAATGTCCGTGGCTTTGCCAGTGTGATAGTGAAGTTCGTTTCTCACACGCATGAGAAAGTCGTAGGCTTCCTCGATTTCGCGGAGAGTGTTAGCGGTGATGATGCGATCCTCTGCAAGTTTGCGTAGGCTGCCGCTGCCGGTTTTGATTCGGGCGACCCATAGAATGTTTTGATAATCACGAAGTCCTCCGCAGGATTCCTTGACGTTTGGCTCTTGGAGGAAGACCGTGTAAGAGCTTTTTTTATGGCGGGAACGGAGGTCCTGGCTGCGGTTTTCAAAAAACGCGACTTGGCCTTTTTTGATGCAGTTTTTTTCAAATAGATCACAAAATTTTTGATAAAGCCCGGCGTTCCCGGCGATCAGGCGAGTCTCGAGCAGTGCGGTGAAATTCTGCGGATCGGCACGGGCTTCCTGAATGCATTCGGCGATGGATCGACAAGAATGTCCGATTTTGAAGCCCATGTCCCACAGCGGATAGAGAACTTGCTGGACGATTTCTTGAACGTTTTTTGGAAGTTTGGTGGAGGCTCTCGGAACGAGAAAAAGCAAATCGATATCTGACCCCGGGTTGAGAGTCCCGCGGCCGTATCCGCCGACGGCCACGAGAGCAAGCGGTGCGGCATCTGTGGATTGTGACTCGACCGTGGATTGAAGAATCGTTTTGAGAATCGTGTCGATCAGTTCGGAGCGGGCTTCGCAAATTTCAAGACCGCCAGCGCCATCACGATGGCGGTTGAAGATTTTCTTTTGCTCACTCTCCATGTAGCGTTGAAAGAGCGCGGTGCGCTCGGAAGGGGAGAGTTGACCCTCGATGGCGGGCTGGAGAGATACGGATGAGTTGTCTTCGGACATCGAAAGAAGAGTGAATGGTGAAGAGTGAAGAGTGATGAATCACTATGAGAATTTAAGCGATGCTGAAATGGGTTGGACGGAATGAATGGATTCAAATGCGAAGATTTTTTACCACGAAAAACACGGATTACACGAAAGTTAGAACCAGAGATTAAAGTCTTTTAAGCTACACTGCTTTGGGATTTTTTGTGTAATGCTTGGTTAACTTCATGAGATTTCCAAGCAGATCTTACCGATGGTGGAAGCGGATTCAAGTTGGTGGTGGGCGGCTTGGAGTGAAGCTGTAGTCAGGGTTTGTGCGGGTATGAGATTGAGTTTTGGGAATGTCCCGGCATCGCAGCGGATGGCGATTTCCCGCAGGATTTCATCTTGGCGGTGCCTATCGGGTGTTTGGAAACGTGAACGGGCCGGCATGTATTCCCATACAATGCGTGGTGATTTGAGGCGGAGAGGATTTCCGATGTCGATGGGATTCTGTGTTTCAACGATCAAGCCGATGGCGCCGAGTGGAGCGATGAGATCGGCGGTTTGATTCCAGTAGGTTTCGGTATCGTGAAGATTGGCAATGAGTGAAAAGTGATTAAAACCGATAGCCTCGAGCTGGGGGCGAAGAGGCTCGCGGTGATTGATGATGTGATCCGCGCCGAGTTTTTGGCACCATGTGCGGGATTCGTCCCGCGAGGCCGTTGCGACGACGGTGAGACCGGCGGATTTGGCCAGAGGAATGAGAGCCGAACCGACGCCGCCCGCGCCATTGATGATGAGAATGTCGGTGCCGGATATGATGTCGCCATCGGTCATGCGCTCGAACAAAAGCTCCCATGCCGTGATGGACACGAGAGGAAGCGCGGCGGCCTCGGTAAAAGAAAAGCTTTTAGGTTTTCTGGCGACGAGTGCGGCTTGCACGGTTTGAAATTCGGAGTTCGATCCTGGACGGGTGACATCGCCGGAGTAGAACACCTCATCGCCGATCGAGAATGATTTCACATTCGCGCCAATGGCCGTGACGACTCCCGCCGCATCGAATCCGAGGATGCGCGGAGTTGTGAGATTTTCCGAGCCCAGGGACTTTCTAACCTTGGTATCAACTGGATTGAGCGAAACCGCGCGAACTTGCACGAGGATTTCATCTGCCGCTGGTTGGGGAGTGGGAGTTTCAAATTCGATGATGGAATCGATCGATGCATTGAGTGCGCCAAAAGCTTTCATAGTTTGATGGGTGTGAGGTCCAGAAAACGCATGCCGTAGGTGATGATGAAAGGCAGCGAGAAGAGCGAGATAACCGTGGTTGCGATGACAATTTGTACGGCGACAGCGGGGCGGCCTCCATAGATTTTTGCGAGTAGAATCGGAACCATTGCGGCGGGCATGGCGGCTTGCACAACGAGGACTTGCTTGAGTTCGAGCGACATGGGAATGCATTTAGCGCTGGCGATGATGAGGATTGGAACCAGAATCATGCGAACCAAAATGGAGCCGAAAATGATTTTCCATGAAGGTTTTTCCGTTCCGACGAGATCCATCATCGCGGCTCCAGTCATGACCAAAGCAATCGGGAAGGCACCGATTCCCACCATGGAAATCACACTACGGAATGGCCCCGTGACTTTGTCATCAACTCGCAACATCACGAGCATGAGTCCAATCACAACCGCTATGATGGGGCCGTTGATCATGCGTTTCCATTTGATCTTGCGATCTCCGCTCAAAAGCATCACCCCAAACGACCAGATTGCGATTTCGACGCCGATGTTGTGCACAAACAGCACGGCGAGTGCGGAGCTTCCCCAGAGAATTTGCACAACTGGTACCGCTGTGTAGCCATAGTTCTGGCAGCCTGCAGCGAGAGCAAAAGTTCGCATGCCGTGGCCGTGTTCGAGACCGATGGCTTTTCCGACGAGATACCCGACAAGAATACCCGCAATGATGAGGGCAAAGCCAAGGCTTATTCCGATACCAAGGGTGTAGTAATTTCTTAAAATTTCCGCACCCAACATGCGATCGAGAATGAAACAAGGTGCCATTACCCAGAAGATGATGCGCAAGATCCATGCGTCGTAAGTCGCTTTGAGAATTCCAACTTTACGCAACACGGCACCGCCAAGGATTAGTGCATAAACCGGTAAGACCGATAGGAGAATAGTGGTTGGTGTGATCAAGCTGTAAAGAGACGAAAGACATTGAGACATTGAGACAGAAGACACAAGATGCAAGAGAATAGCCTCTTGGTAATGGTTTGGAGGTTGCGCTTGCTGGAAAATCGATGAAAGTGATCGCGCGCTATGATAAATGTTGAGCAGATCAGAGAGATTTTGAAGCAGGTGAAATATCCGGGGTTTTCGCGGGACATCCTGTCTTTTGGGTTGGTGAAAGCGGTTGAAGTGGATGGCGCGGATGTGAAGGTGAAGATCGAGATCGCGACCCGTGATGCGAAGGTTCCCGAGCAGATTTTTAAGGACGTGCATGCGGTCTTGGGTGAGGTTGCCGGCATCGGCACAGTGAAAGTGGATATCGATGTCAAGGATGCGCCGGAAGCGGCATCCGGTGCGGTGGGTAAAAGTTCCATCCCCGGAGTGAAGCGAATTATCGCCATTGCCTCAGGCAAGGGCGGGGTGGGGAAATCCACGGTATCGGCCAATATCGCGATCGCACTTTCCAAGCGAGGGCTTAAAGTCGGGCTCTGCGATTGCGATCTTTATGGCCCTTCGATCGCCCAAATGTTCGGCACCACCGAACGTCCAAATGCGAACGAGCAAGATGAGATCATTCCTATCGAGGCGCACGGCTTGAAACTCATGTCGATGGGATTTTTGTTAGAGGATAAATCCCCGGTCATCGTCCGCGGGCCGATGGCGACCCGTTATACCCAGCAATTTTTGCGGCAGGTCGCTTGGGGTGATCTGGATGTCTTGGTTTTGGATTTGCCGCCGGGAACGGGGGATATCCAGCTCACGATCGTTCAGACCGTATCTGTGGATGGGGCGGTGATTGTGACGACTCCCCAAGAAGTTGCGTTGATTGATGCCCGCAAAGCGGTGGCGATGTTTGCAAAGGTTAATATTCCAATCCTGGGCTTGATTGAGAATATGTCATGGTTCGAGGGCGATGATGGGAAACGCTACTATCTTTTCGGTGAAGAGGGCGGTGTTCGTGAAGCAAAGGACATGAATGTTCCTCTTTTGGCCCAGATACCCATTGATATTCCAACCGGACGCGGTGGGGATGTCGGTAAGCCAATCGCCTTGACGGATCCCTCAAAAAGCAAGGTTTCCGCCGCATTCCACCAGATGGTGGCGGGTTTGGAAGTTTGAATTACCGAGTGATCTGTGCCGAGTGATCAGTGATTAGTGGAAGAGTGAAACGCCGGAGGCTTTGGACTGCTGCAATGATTTGCAGCTCTTTGGGTTAGGTCTGATTATCGAAGGCTCTGGGTGGTTACCCCGCGTGTCGATGAAAGCGCGGCAAGTTTAGAGCTGGGAATAAAGAATCCCAGCAGTCCAGAGCCTGCGGCGCTTGCGTGTCGAATCGAAATATCACACATGTTCCCCGTCCCCATGAAATAGCATTGGCTGATTTATTTCTATTCAGCGAAGTCGTTTAGCGGTTCATTGAAATTGGACGGAACGGGTCCGAATGCCTTTTTCATTATTCCACGTTTCCGTTGTGGAACTGGTGTGGCATATGGGTGTAACTCAGCTATGAGTTGCCCATTGTGAGTGATCACGAAAATTTCGCCTGCCGCTGCCTCACGAAGAATTTCGGAAAATTTGGTTTTTGCCTCGTCGGAAGTGATCGTTTTCATGGGAGAATAGTAAATCAACGAGTTAATTCATATTCTAGCGTCACTACTCACTCTTCCTCCGATCGCGTAACAAGTTCGATCCAATTTTTCTTATCCGTGGTGACGCAGGGGATGGAGCCTTTGGTGAGTTTGCTGGCTTTTGCATCCCAGACAAATTCGCATTTGAGTTCGTTGTAATTCGGATTGCTTGGATTGGGTTTGGATTCAACCCATCCAGCTGATTTGCGGAATGCTGCATATTTTTCAAGTTGGCTGTTTTCCACTCCGAATGAAATGAGCAACGGATGTTTTTCTGTCGGTTGTTGTGCTAGAATGATTGCGAAAATGTTAGCGGCTAAAGCTTCCTGAGGGCCGTATTGGTAGCTCATGCCCACATGGGTTGATGTTTCATTGTGTGTGACGTCTAGACCAGATGATCCTCCATCATGAATGGAGGATGAATTCGCATTTTTTAAGCCATCTGTGTTCCAGGCCGAATAGATCATATTGACTGAGTAATTGTTCAATTCGAGGAAATCCTTAGGGTTCTCACCATTGCCCCCATACAGGCATGATATTCCAACCTGCATCGCCTTCACCGGAGTTCTCTGAAATAATCAGCGCCGGAGAGAGGGGTTTGAATGATTTATCCGCCTTGGTTCCTGGTAAAACCACCCAAACGATTCCACGAGCATCTTCTTCGATGGTTGTGCCACCGACGTTTTTAGTGGCTGCAATTTTCTTATCTTCATCTGGTTGACTGATATATTTTCGGGAATATTTTGCTTCTAACAATTTATCTTCAGCCGCTTGCGTAACGATTACGAGTTCAAGTGGGCGCTCTGGGTTGCTGCCTGTACTGCGAATCAAACACCAGATCGTGGCAGCTAGAACCTGTTCTTTGGTATAGGGGCTGTATGCGGGGGGGTTCCATGCCTTGAGTCGCAGGGTAACTGGCGCGACGAGGATTTGGCTTGAGTCTGGGATTTCCATGGAAATGCCGAAGACCGCGGCTAAATTTTGATCCAGCTCGGATCCGTTTTTCCATTTCATACCTCCTTGTGATGATGGTCGGGATTCGACGATTTTATAGTGAACTCCGTAATCGTAATTACTCATCACGCCGACTCGGCCAAGAGGGATTCTTGTGGGGTCTGAGTGGGAGACGAGATTCACCGGTTGTTCGACCGTTGAGATTCCCACAGAGGTGGCCAAACACGGGACGCAGCCAAAATGCAGACTAAGGGCAATAAGGCAAATAGGATGGGGGAGTTTCATGATTTAAGATGAGTATCCATTAGCTATGGAGGCTGCAACTTTAATGAGCGCTATGAGGCCATCTTAAACCGGAAACTGCGCGACCACCGACTTTGTCGGGGCATCGCTGGAGTCACGCGGTCCAGTCGGCAGCTACTTTGGTGTTGCGTGGGTGATTGAGATGGCTAATTTGGCGGGTCTATGATCGTTTCACCAAAAATTCGCGGCTTTATTTGCACCACGGCGCATCCGGAAGGATGTGCGAAACATGTTGAAGAGCAGATCGCGGTTGTGAAAAGGGGCGGACTGATGGCGCATGGTCCGAAGAAAGTTTTGGTGATCGGTTCCTCCACCGGATACGGTTTGTCCTCGCGCATTGCTGCCGCCTTTGGGGCGAATGCCGCGACCATGGGGGTGTTTTTTGAAAGACCCGGCTCCGAGGATAAAACTGCGACTGCGGGTTGGTACAATACCGTGGCATTTGAGCGTCAGGCGAAAGAAGCCGGCCTTTATGCGAGATCGTTCAATGGCGATGCGTTTTCCGATGAGATGAAGCAGGAAGTCATTCAAGCGATTAAGGAAGATCTCGGTCACGTGGATTTGGTGATCTACAGTTTGGCATCGCCGCGCCGCACCGACCCGAAAACGGGAGAAGTTTACAAATCCGTCCTGAAGCCGATCGGTGAGGTATACACCAACAAGACTTTGAATACCGGCACAGGTTCGGTGGATGAGGTGACGATCGAGCCGGCGGAGGGCGATGACATCGAGCAGACGGTGAAAGTCATGGGCGGCGAGGATTGGGAAATGTGGATAGATGCCTTGCTGGAGGCTGGCGTTCTATCCGAGGGGGTGCGGACGGTTTCCTACTCCTACATCGGACCTGAAGTCACCTGGCCGATCTACAAGAACGGCACGATTGGCAAGGCCAAGGAGGACCTTGAAAAAGTCCAGCGTTCATTGGATGCGAAGTTGGCGAGTATTTCCGGAAAAGCCTGGGTCTCGGTGAACAAAGCGTTGGTTACCCAAGCAAGTTCGGCGATTCCTGTCGTGCCGCTTTACATTTCCCTGCTTTACAAGGCGATGAAAGCCGCAGGTAACCACGAGGACACCATCGAGCAGATGGATCGTCTGCTGCGCGAGCGACTCTACAATGGAAATCCGCAACCCGATGAGGCGGGCAGGATCCGTGTGGATGACTGGGAAATGTCTCCTGAGATCCAAGAATTGGTGGGAAAACGTTGGACGGAAGTGAATACCGAAAATCTCAACGAACTCGCTGATTTCGAGGGTTATCAATCCAGCTTCCTTCGCTTGTTCGGCTTCGGTCTGCAAGGCGTGGATTACACAAAGGACAGTGACACCGCGGTCTGTGTTCCATCGCTTGCCTGAGATTCCGCAGGCTGAAGCAATCGAAACGCGATATCGCGGGTGAAGATCAGTTTTCCAGCTGGATCCCTTGCGGTTAGGTCGACAAATGAGCGCCTCGGAGAGATGGGGACTGGGTCCATGATGGATTTTCAGTTGCCATGATGGAACTTTTGGCAAGAGTGTGCCGCATGATCAGCATTGAAGTTGTTGGGAGTGTGGTTTCCAAGTGGGGTGAAGGCCCGATTTGGTGGGAGGGTGCGCTGTATTACGTCGATATCGAGGGGAAGAAAGTTCATTCTTATCATCCGGAGACGGGAGCCGAGCAGAGCTGGGACGTTGGACAGCGGGTCGGGACGGTGGTTCCGAGAAGCAGGGGAGGGTTAGTGATTGCGGGCGATGATGGATTTCTTTTTCTGGATACCCAAACGGGTGATCTAGTTCCGATTGATGATCCAGAACCCGACAAAGTGGATAACCGGTTCAACGATGGCAAGTGCTCACCTGATGGCAGGTTTTTCGCAGGCACGATCAGCTTGATAAAAAAGGCAGGCGACGCGCGCTTGTATCGCCTCGATCCCGATCTGACTTTGCATGAGGCATTTGGTCCGGTGACGAATTCAAACGGTATCGTTTGGACTCAGGATGGGAAAACGGTTTATTACATCGACACGCCGCGCAAAGAGGTTTTGGCCTTCGATTATATCGATGGAGATCTGGAAAATCCACGATCCGTGGTTTCGACCCAATCCTACGATTCCTCGCCGGATGGGATGGCGATTGATGAGGACGGTAATCTTTGGATCGCTTTTTGCCATGGAGCTTGCGTGACGTGTTTCAATCCCTGCACGGGTGCGGAGTTGCGAAAAATCGATCTTCCTTGTTTGGAGACGACCGCATGCGCATTTGGCGGACCGAATCTGAGCGACCTGTATGTGACGACCGGAATCCACAAGTCCGAAGTGGAGGAGTATGCGGGACGGCTTTTGAGAATCCGTGGTTTGGGTGTGAAAGGTCTACCGGCAAACGCGTTTCGGGGTTAAGGGAATTCATCATGAGATTGATTCTTGCTTCCGGTTCACCCAGGCGCAGCGAATTGCTTGCGGCGGCGGGTATGAGCTTTGAGGTGATACCCTCGCCTGCAGAGGAGATTGATGATGCAAGTCTCGGGATGGCCGGGTTGTGTGAGGAAAACGCGCGACTCAAAGCCAGTGCCGTTTTGAGTCTTCATCCGGATGCAGTGGTGATCGGGGCGGATACATTGGTATTCTTGGATGGGGAGCCGTTGGGAAAACCCAAAGATATGACAGAGGCAGAAGGCATGCTGCGTCGGTTATCGGGAAAGGCGCACCGGGTTTGCACGGGCGTCTGTATCCTCGCACCGGGGGAGGAAGTGACCCTGCTGCATGTCGTGACCGAAGTTTTTTTCCGAGAACTCGATGATGAAACCTTGTTTGCTTATTTGGCGAAGACTCAACCGCTAGATAAGGCGGGGGCGTATGGGATTCAGGATTGCGGGGAAATGATTATTGAGAAAATAGAGGGAGCATATGACAACGTGATGGGCTTACCGGTGGAGCAGGTTTTGCAAGCATTGGATTTGAGGAGGGCGGACATTCCTGTCCGCTCAGAGTTCTTTTAACCACGGATAGCACGGAATACACGGATTGGGAGCTAAAGCGCTGCTTTGGTGCTTTGAGTTCGCTTTTTTCTATCTATGTGGTTGGAAGTTATAAAAATTCCAAAGATCAGTGCGGATGCAATCATTCCGTGTATTCCGTGCTATCTGTGGTTGAAAAAATCTTGAAGCATTCAGGTTTCTTTTAACCACGAATAACTCGAATAACACGAATTGTTGCTGATAAATGGCACTGCGAATGAATATCAGCGATTTCCTCTTCCTATTCGTGTTATTCGTTAAATTCGTGGTTAAAAATACCCGTTATCCCCGAATTAGGGGATCTGATTGAAAGATATGGGGTTGTGTAATTTATGATCTTTTTTGCTTATTTCAGTTACGCCGGAATCGGATTGCCGATTCTGGGAAGATAGTCGAATATTCCCCGCATGTCACTGCCAAGGCGATACCCGCTGATCTTCAATCCGAGTGCCCGCAGTCAAAAGGGTGCGCGGACGAGGCAGTTTTTGATGCAACATGCGCACCGCTTCGCGCTCTATGCCACCAACAGTGGCAAAGAAGCTACGGAGCTTGCCAAAAAATTTGCGGATGAAGGTGAGCCGGTGGTGATTGCCGCAGGCGGCGACGGCACCTTGAACGCTGTGGTTTCGGGTCTTGCGGGAAGCTCGACCGCGATCGGCGTGATGCCGGCAGGAACGATGAATGTGTTCGCCCGTGAACTTGGCATCCCTTCAAATAGTTTGGACAAGGCTTTGGAAGTGATCGACAGGGGATTGATCCGTGAGATCGACTTATTTTCCGCAAATGACGCGCCTTTCGTGCAAATGGCTGGGGTGGGATTTGATGCCATGGTAATTGAAGAAACCCAATGGGAGATGAAAAAGCTATTGGGTCCGCTCGCCTATCTTTTGGCTGCGGTGAAGGTGCTGGGAAAAAAACCGCCAATCATGGATATCGTGAGTTGTGACGGACGCCGCGAGCAAGGTGTGGCCGTACTCTGCGGTAACGGATCACTCTATGGCGGGCAGTTTAAATTATTCAGAAAAGCAAGCAATCTGGACTCCAAGCTCGATGTGATCGTTTTCAAGGAGTCCGGTTACCGACTTGTGCTGGATGCTCTTCATGGGATTGCTCAAGGTGGAATCGATCTTGCGGCATCGACCGTTTATTTCCAATCGGAGGCTGTCACGGTCACATCCGCGACTGCCGTTCCGGTTGAAATTGATGGTGAGTTGTTAGGCAGGTTCAATGAAATATGCTTTCGGGAAACCGCTACACGGCTCCGCGTTCTGGCTCCCGAACATCCTTGCGGAACTCCTCTCATGGATACCGTGAAGTCGGTCTTGCAATGGCCGTCCGGAGGATACGAAACTGCTGGTATCGAAACAAGGTGAGAGAGAAATTGAAATTCATTCGGTCGGTCTGGCTCAGAAGGTTCCTATTTGCGGGAGTAGCGATTGTTTTTTCCGGTATCGCATTCGTCGCCTATACTTATTTTACAGCAAGTTGGGCGTCTCGTGGAAAAATTTTCGAAGATGTCGGGAAACTCCCGCCAGCCAAAGTTGGCTTGGTTTTTGGAACTTCGGATCGTTATAAGGGTAGGGAAAATAGATATTTTCGTTATCGAATCAATGCCGCGTTTGAAGTTTGGAACGCGGGCAAAGTCGAGACCCTCATCGTATCAGGTGACAACCGCAGTGAGTATTATAACGAACCGCAAAAAATGCGTATGGCGTTGATCGAAGCAGGTGTTCCGAAAGAGCGCATCGTTTGCGATTATGCGGGGCTGCGCACCCTTGATTCAGTGGTCAGGGCCAAGAAAATATTCGGAGCGAGCACGATTCTGGTGATCAGCCAGCAGTTTCAGAATGAGCGTGCGATCTATCTGGCCAAGGCACACGGTATGAAAGCCTCTGGCTATAATGCGCAGGATGTGGAATTTGAAGCAGGCTTCAAAACCAAGCTTCGCGAAATCGGGGCACGGGTGAAGATGTGGTTGGATGTGAATTTTTTGAATACCGAACCGACCTATCTAGGCGACAAGGTGCAGTTGCCGGAGTAGGTTAAGCTCCTCGCACTTCGCTCTCTACACTTGCGAAATTTCTAGGATGAGTTTACACGATCTCGCCGTTTGATATTTTTTCACCATCCAATCCTATCACCATGTCTGAATTTTTGACCGTCTCCCGCGAAGCCCACGACTCACTCGTGATCGCCGCTTACAAATCCCGTGGTTTCACCGATGAGGAGGCTGTGCTCGGAACCAAACTGGCGGGTGAGGCCGCGCGTCACGGCATTCGCACTCATCACGCGCTCAAGGCACTTCATCTCGATCACTTGTTTGGCTCTGCAACTGGTGGTTGTGTTCCGGGCGCGGAGATTGAAGTGTTAGCATCCCGTTTTCCTGCTTCCGAAATTTGGAACGCGAACAAAAAACTTGGTCAAGCCGTGGCCTACCGCGCGATTGATCGTGCGATCGAACTGGCTGACCAATATGGCATCGCTCAGATTGCTGTGGACAATTCCTTCCATTATCTTTGGGGCGGTGGTTATGTCATGGAGGCTGCGGAGCGTGGCTATTTTGCTTATACCAACTGCACATCCACACTGGCGGAAGTGGTACCGTTCGGTGGGAAATTCCCGACACTTGGAACCAACCCGCACTCATGGGGGATTCCTTCACAAGAAGCCAACGGCTTTCCCATCGTGATGGACTGGGCGACATCGACCGTGGCAATGGGACGCGTGCAAGCCCTCAAACGCGAGGGTAAACAACTTCCTCCGGGCGCAGCGGTCGACAAGGACGGCCAACCCACTCTTGATCCTCATGAGGTCGCAGCACTGCTGCCCTTTGGTGGACACAAGGGTTACGGGATGTCTTTGTTGAACGAAATTTTCGGAGGTCTGATTGGTGGGTCGATCCCTACCATTCGTGGGCGGGAAGTTTCTGATAAGACAGAAAAAACCACCACGGTGTTCTATTTCCACGTGATTCACCCTGATGCGCTTTCCGGTAGAAACTTTGCGAAAGGTCGCAGCCAAATCGAAAACCTCAAAGCAGTGTTAGACGATATCCTCGGTCACGGTAACGATAAAGCAATGCTCCCAGGTGAACTTGAAGCCAATGCACGCAAAGCATCCGATGCCGCAGGCGGCTTACATTTCACTGCAGCTGAAATCGCAGAGTTCAACGAACTCGCCCGCGAACTCGGCGTGTCGGAGTTGGTTGGGAAGTGAGGATCGAACGGACCGATCGGTTGGGCGCGCAAGATGGCGGTCGTTTTATCAAAACGACCCTACCATAATCAATCGTTCGAGCGACCTTGGTAGGTGCCGTCTTCGGTTTTGACGATGATGCGTTCGCCTTGGTTGATGAAGAGTGGGACGTTAACGTTCAGTCCAGTTTGCATGGTGGCTGGTTTGTAAACGTTGTTAGCGGAATCGCCTTTCACGCCTTCGGAAGATTCAGCAACGGTCATCACCATAGTAAGTGGAAGTTCGATGTTTACCACCAGACCATCAGCAATCATCAGCGTGTAGAGCTGACCTTCGATGAGATAATTTTTCACGCTATCGATGAGG
This sequence comes from Luteolibacter sp., assembly GCA_044233125.1. Classification (GTDB taxonomy): domain Bacteria; phylum Verrucomicrobiota; class Verrucomicrobiia; order Verrucomicrobiales; family Akkermansiaceae; genus Luteolibacter. The sequence goes on from JBIIKO010000002.1 coordinate 228,322, forward strand.
TCCTCATAAACGACCATGTCATCATAGGTTTCAGGATGAAGGAAGTGATAGCCCTCGGTGTCTTTGTAGGAATACTCATGGGCGATCTTCTCAAGGTGAACTCCTTCCAGTGAGTCGTTCGAAGTCAGTCGCAGATTGGATACTTTTTTTGAGGCGACGCTGCGGATCGACATCTGGACATAAGAAGCCATCCGTGGAGGGGTTTTGAGCTCGTGTTCGATAACGACACAGACTTCGTTGTTGTGACGGACGGCATGTCCCTTGCGGAGGTTGATTACGTTGACGCTGGCCATAATTGTGTGGGCTTTCGGTAAGGGGTTGGACGGAGCTTGGCAAGGGATTTCCAAGTGGCGGCGGATTTCATCCGCCATGCCAATCCTGTTATTGTTGGCTGGGATAGCTGCGATTAGGGCTTTTTTTGACAGGGAGGGGGGAGATTTTATGAGAGGAGGAGGTAAATATCGGAGAAAAAACTGATAATGCCCTTGCGATCATGGGGGGTTTGGGTGCTTATTCCCTGCACGCGAACGTATGAGTATTTCCACCGAATATGAGTCTCCGGATACGCTGGGCAAAGCAGCCAAAGCGGTCGAATCCTATCATGAGCAAACTGACGATTTAGTTGGTGAGCGAATGGTGTTGAATATGGGTCCGTCCCATCCTGCCACCCATGGTGTGCTGCGATTGATTTTGGAACTCGATGGCGAGGTGATTCATTCTGCAGATCCGGACGTGGGCTTTTTGCATCGGGGTGATGAAAAAATCGCAGAGAACATGCATTATAATCAGTTTGTTCCATACACGGATCGACTGGATTACCTTGCCCCTCTTGCTAACAACGTGGCTTATGCGTGCGCAGTTGAGAAACTGATGGGCTGGGAGCTTCCGCCGCGTGGTCAGGCATTGCGGGTGTTGTGCTGTGAACTTGCCCGAATTTCCGCCCACATGCTCGGGGTCGGTGTCTGTGCGATGGATGTGGGTGCGATGACGGTTTTCCTCTATACCTTCACGGAGCGTGAAAAGGTTTACAACCTTTGCGAACAACTCACGGGTGCGCGTTTCACCACCTCTTACACCCGGGTCGGTGGACAAGTGCGTGACATGCCACCCGGTTTTGATGCGGCCGTCCGTACTTTCCTCAACGAATGCGAGGTGACAATCGGTGAAATCTCAAAGCTACTAGATAACAACAAGATTTTTCGCGATCGCATGGTGGACATCGGGGTCATCAGCCGTGAAACGGCGATTTCTTTCGGAATGACCGGTCCGAACTTGCGTGCTTCGGGTGTGGACAGGGATCTGCGCAAAAATAGTCCGTATTTAGGCTATGAGAAATATGATTTCGATATTCCGATCGCGGAAGAAGGTGATTGCTTTGCCCGTTATCTGATCCGTATGGAGGAAATGCGTCAGTCGATTCGGATTTGTCGTCAGGTTTTGGATACCATGCCAGATGGTCCGGTGAATGTGGCGGATTCAAAAGGAATGCTGCCAAACAAAGAGCGGGTGATGATGTCCATGGAAGAACTTATCCACCACTTCATCATTGCGACCCAAGGCATCAATGCGCCGGAAGGTGAAGTTTATTTTGCCGCCGAGAACCCGAAAGGCGAGCTTGGTTTTTATATTCACTCCAAGGGTGGTGGAGTTCCTAATCGCCTGAAAATCCGCAGCCCCTCGTATTGCAATCTCTCGATCGTCTCCAAATTGCTTCCGGGCCACATGGTTTCCGATATTCCGGCGATCCTGGGTTCACTGGATTTTGTGATGGGTGAATGTGATAGATAGTGTATTTTACCACCTCATCTCTAAACCAATCCCCCCAAATATGAAAAAGACACTCGTAATTTTAATTTCACTGGTATCCGCACTGCCTTTATCCGCAGCCTTTACCAAATGGACCAATAAAGAAGGCAAAATCGCCGAACTTAAGCTTGTAGAAGTGACAGGCGAAGGGGAGGAAACAGTTGGGATTTTCACGATGAGAAATGGCCGAAGTGTCACCATCAGGAAAACGGATCTCGATGAAGAAAGCGGAAAACGCTTAGAGGCCAGTAGACCGGCTCCAGCTCCAAAGAGCGTTTTTGATGAGATGATCGAAAAAAACTTGGTTATCTTGGACGATAACATCGTTAAGGCTCACAAGCTCGCCCAAAAGCCGAAGAAGTATTACATTTTTTATTACACTGCCTCATGGTGTGGCCCATGCCTTAGATTCACGCCGGAGCTGGTCAAATTCTACAACAAGCATAAGAATGAAAATTTTGAACTCGTTCTCATCAGTTCCGATAGAGATGAGAAATCAATGGAAGCTTATGCCAAGAAAAACCAAATGCCTTGGCCGCAGTTAGAATTTTCCCAAGTCGCTACTTTCAAAGGCCAATACAACCATGGAGTCCGAGGGATTCCATCGGTCATCGTTTGTGATCTTGAAGGTAAAATCGTTCCTATCAACGGACGAGATCTCGCTGCCCTTGAACAACTTGTCAAATAATCCATGTCATCCGTATCATCTTCCAGCCCAGAGACCACTGTGAGTCAGTATTTCCCACCATTTGCCAGCGATTCCAAATTGGAAGCTGAAGCTGATGAGCGCATTTCGCATTACAGCGAGAGCAAGCGTTCAGCGGTTCTGCCCTTGTTACATATCGTGCAGCATAAATTCGGTTTCATCTCCGAGGAAGCCATCGCTTGGGTGGCAGCGAAACTGGATCTTGAACCGATCAAGGTTCTTGAAGTGGTGACGTTTTATCCGGGTTTCCGACAGTATGCGCCGGGTAAATATCATATCCGTGTTTGCAGAACCTTATCCTGTGCATTGGGCGGAAGTGCCGAATTGATGGAAGATCTTTGCAAAGAGTTCGGGATCGATCGTAGCACATCAGATTCGCACCATCATCCGATTGCCGTTTCACCTTGCGGAAAATACTCGGTTGAATTTGCCGAGTGCTTGGCCTCATGCGGAACTGCGCCGGTTTGCATGGTGAACGATGATTTCTACGAGGCCGTTGACGTTGCGAAAATCAAAGGGGCTTGTGCGGAAAAAGCCTAAGACCGGTTCCAAGGTGCGCGGGCCAAGAGCAAGGCCATGCCGCACCAGTCGGTGATGCCGGCAAAGACGAGACCCACACCGACGAAAGCCGAGATTCCATAAAACAGAGGATTCACCCATGTGCCAAGGATGACGCCCATGAGCACAATCATTCCAGCGGCGATTCTAACCTGACGCTCAAGTGAGATGGTTGATTTGCCGTGGACGAGTGGAAAACCTGCTTGGTGCCATGCACCAATGCCACCTTCCAAGATGGGTAAGCGCTTGCACCCCGCTGACTGTAAGCGTTCTTGGGCTTTCGTGGCTCGGCTTCCTGATTGGCAGACAATGACAACATTCATGTCATCGCTTTTCAAACTCTCCGCATTGAGTTTGTTCAAGGGCATCAGTTTCGAGCCATCGATATGCATGTGCCTGAACTCCGAGGGAGTGCGGACATCTAGGATTTTAACTTCACCCTGATCGAGTTTCGCTTTGAGTTGTTGGGGGCTGATTTTCATGTAGGAGTATACAGACGATTTTAGCCTGCGTGCTGAAAATTTGCAGGGAAAAGCAGATCAGCGAGAGGTCGTCTCATGGTCTACCGCGAGACATGGCGGCTATAGGACCTTCTTCACATACATGGCTTTCAGGGCAATCGAGATACCATTCATTTTGCAGTCGATCTCGTGGTCGCCATCGACGATGCGGATGGGTTTGGATTTGGTGCCAGTTTTCAGGGTTTCCGAAGAACCTTTGAGTTTGAGGTCTTTGATCATCGCAACGATGTCACCAGTCTCGAGAACGTTGCCGTAGGCGTCTTTGACGATACGCTGTTCCTGTGCAGGGCCTTCCTCGTTAGCTTGGTTTTTCCATTCGTGGCCGCAGGTTACGCATTCGTTGTGATCGGAGAGGACGAGGATGTCCTCCATCGTGCAGAGTGGGCAATTCATGATATGGAAACTTAGTGACCTTGATTGCCTTTTTTCGGCGGTTCCCATTCGCGGCGGGTACGGGAGCGGACGGAGAAAATGATGGGAATTCCCGGCGCGGGATGGGTCTCGCGGATCTGGTTGGTCAGATAGGCTTCGTAAGAGTCCTTCATCAGGTTCTTATCATTCACGAAAAGCACAAAAGTCGGGACGGGAATCACTGAGTATTTCTCGTTCAAAGCGGTGGTCGCGTAGTAGAGTTTCATGCGCTTGGCCTTGTTATCGGTTGGCGGCGGATTTTTCTGCATCGCGGCTTGCAGCATGCGATTGAGTTTGCCGGTACTCGGAACCTTTTGGGCGCCTTTTTTGATCGCCAGGGCTTTCTTTAAAACGTGTTCGGTGGAATCGCCGGTTTTTGCGGAGCAAGCAACGAAGGGCGCATAGGAGAGGAAGAATAACTCGCGCTTTACGTGTTCCTCGGCCTCCGCGATGCGTTCCTTGTAATCCGCGCCCGGATGATAGAGGTCGAACTTGTTCAGAACGATGAGGCAGGGTTTTTTTTCTTCGAGAATCAGCTGGGCGATTTTGCGGTCCTGTGCGGAAACGCCTTCTGCGAGGTCAATGACAAGCACACAGAGATCCGCGCGGCGAATAGCTTTTTCGGAGCGTATCGCGGAGAAAACCTCGACTGAGTTGTCGCGTTTGCCACGTGGCCGGAGGCCGGCGGTATCGATCAGGGTAAAATTTTCGCCGGCAAAAGAATAAGGGAGATCGATCGCATCGCGCGTGGTTCCGGCGATTTTGGATACGATGGTGCGTTCATCTTGGAGAATCGCGTTGATGAGCGAGGATTTTCCAGCATTGGGTTTTCCGATGACGGCCAGCTTGATGCCGGCTTTTTCAGCAACTTCCATCACCTCTTCGGTTTCGATGTGCAGGGGCTCGACGACTGCATCGATTTTTTCGATAAGCTCGGAAAAGTTGCGGCCGTGCTCTGCGGAAACGAAAACACTTTCCGGAATTCCCAGTGTTGTGAAATCGGCGAAGGCGGATTCGTGTTTGTCATGATCGACCTTGTTGAGGACGAGTAGGACGGGTGGCTTGGCTCTGCGGAGTTTTTGTGCGAGGGCTTGGTCGATGGAAGTGAGGCCTTCTTGGGCATCAACGATGAAGAGGATGAGATCGGCCGTTTGCATGGCGATGTCCGCTTCCATAGCGACTTGTTCACCAAAGCCGTCGTCAAGAGTTGCGCCGATGCCGCCGGTATCGATGAGAGTGCACGGATGGGTGGTCAGGGTGCAGGGAGCGGAGATCCGGTCACGGGTGACACCGGGCTGATCGTGGACGATGGCGATTTTGCGTCCCGCAAGGCGGTTAAAGAGCGCGGATTTCCCGACATTGGGGCGACCGACGATGGCGACAGTTGGCATTTGAATAGAAAATAGTGAAGAGTGAAACTTGGTAGGGCGGTTTTCATAAAACCGCTGTTTGGTGATTAAAAAGCGGAAGAGCGCGACTGGAGTCACGCGGTCCGGTGGGAGTGTATTAACTGAAAGTAAGAAGCGGATAAAGAAAAACCCCGCCGTGAGGCTTTTGGGGGCCGTTTGGCGGGGTCAACACGAACAGGAATGGCGGAGCGGACGGGGCTCGAACCCGCGACCTCCAACGTGACAGGCTGGCGCTCTAACCAACTGAGCTACCGCTCCATCCCGTTCGGGTGGGCGGGACGCTATGGAGAGAGCCGCTGGGGTGCAATCACTTTTTAATCGAAAATTGAATTTTTTTTCGGAGATTCGAAATCGAGTGAGATAGGGGGTTGCTCCCGAGGCCGAAGCGATCTTAGGTAGCGGGGTGATTTTTAGGGAATTGGAATTGTGGTTTGATCCGGTGGCTCGCTCGGGGCCTGAGTCGATGGCGGTGGATGAATGGTTGTTGGAGACCAGGCAGTTGCCGATGATGCGGATCTACAAATGGGGTGGATCGTGGGGGAGCTTGGGATATTTTGGGAATTTAAATGAGGCGCGACTGACATTTCCGGGATTGCAGTGGGTGCGTCGTTTGACAGGTGGAGGAGTCGTGGATCATCGCGGGGATTGGACTTACAGCCTGATGATTCCGAAAAAATTCGAGCTCGCGCGCTTGAAAGGTGGTGAGAGTTATCGGGTGATCCATGAAGTTTTGGTGAGTGTGCTGGCGAGTGAAGGTCGCACTGAGTCCGCTCTCGCGGTCGGCAATCAGAAATCGGGAAGCGTGTGTTTCCAGCATCCGGTGGAGTTCGATGTGGTGGATCGTGTGGGAGAAAAACTTGCGGGAGCGGCGCAGCGGCGTTGTAAAGCCGGTCTGTTGCACCAGGGATCGGTTTCGGTCAGTGGAGATTTCACGCTACGCGGAAAGCTGTTTGCCGAGCGGCTTTCGGAAACCTGGTCGGAAATGGAAATTTTTCCTGAAGAGCGGATGATCGAAAAGCTTGTGGCCGCACGTTATGGCACAGAGCAGTGGTTGACGAGAAGATGAATCCTGATTTCCGGAGACGGGAAACCTTTTAGTCCGGATCGGTGATTTTCATTTTCTCATTTTTATATTTTTTGAGCAATACATCGAAGCTGGCAGCTATTTCAGTCTTACTGCCGACCACTAACCAATAACGGTATTCGAGAGTGGTTTGAGGTCCCATGCGGACCATTGCGATTGGCGCCATATGGACGCATGGGTTATCGGTCGGCTTGGCCGATGGCTTGGATGTTCCGACCGGACCGAAATTCCAGTGCTTGTTGGCAACAGGGCTGAACAAGCCGACGCCTTGGCCCTGTTCGTTGAAGCAGGCCATCGCATTGAGTTTTGGATAGGCTTTCCCCCAGGGTGGGCCGGGTGCTTGGGTGACCGACTCCCATTTACCCTCGCCAAGGTAGATGGAGTAATTTTCAAACTGCCGGGTGAAATAACACGCGGGAAGTTCCTGATGGCGCGGCACTGCAGCCCCCCAGCGATCGCCAGGCTTACGTTTGCAGATTAGTTGGTTATGAACTTGGATCACGTTCGGCATTTCCGGATCAAGCCGGCAGATCTGTCGCATTAGCGCCGCAGCTTCTTCATCGGGCATGTCCCAAAGTTTGGGAATGGTTTCCGCATACAAACCACCTTCTGGGGTTTTTTTGAAAACGGAAACACGCGCCCATGAATTCACCCCGCCGCCTTGGATCGGATTCCATGACCACGGACTCCAATGTTTCGATTGACCCTCCGCCTGGCGGTCCAAATTTTTGCCCGCATAATAGGACTGTTGAAGCAAACGGCCCGGATCGTGGATGTTAATGATGTTTTCAGGATGCGCCTGCCATGACAACCAAGTGATCGAAGCGCCCATGGCCCGATCAATCCCGATCTTTACCGCCTTGTTTTCGATGGTGAGCAGCTCGGATTTCGGTCGATTCAATTCCGCTGCTTGCAAAAAGACCGTGATCATCGGCAGCACCGAGATCATGCGAAGGGATTGAGATAAGAAACTCATTAAGAAGTGGAGTTTATCCATGGCTGAAAACGATGCAATCGAACTCTCGCCGAAGTGAAGAATTCGTTACATTTCTCTGACATATTCTGAAAATGACCGATCGTTGGTGGTTCAGTTTTTTATGAATAATGAGGAAGGGGGCGGGAGCGTCTTTTTCCGCTTGGTTTTTGGACAACGGGCCGGATTTGTCAGGAATCAGTGCGTGAGGCCAAAGTTCTGCTGAGGAGGCTTGACCGCCTTCGCTGGAAAAACTACCACAGGTCATGCAGGCAATTTACGAGGGCAAGGCCAAGCGCCTATGGACGACCGAGGATCCGCATACCTTGCGGATGGAATTTAAAAACGATGCCACCGCTTTCAATGGTGAGAAGAAGGCAAGTTTTGAAGACAAGGGGCGCCTGAACAATGCGATCAGCACCCTGATTTATCAGTATTTGGAAAAGGTCGGCGTTCCGACGCATTTTGTTCGTAAGATCGACGACACCAATGTTGAGGTTCGCAAGGTGGAGATTTTGATGGTTGAGGTGATTGTAAGAAATGTTTCCGCGGGAAGTTTCTCCAAACGCACCGGCATGCCGGAAGGGAAAGATTTTTCGCAGCCCATCATCGAGTTTTCCTACAAGAGTGATGAATTGGGAGATCCTCTCATCAATGATGACTACATTCGGGAGATGGGGCTGGCGAGCGTTGAGGACATGGCTCACTTGCGGAAATCCGCCCTCAAAGTGAACGAGATCCTGATCGCATTGTTTGCAGATGTCGGGCTTCGTTTGGTTGATTTCAAATTGGAGTTTGGGCGTTTGGCGAGTGATCCGAGCAAGATTGTTTTGGCAGACGAGATCAGTCCTGACGGTTGCCGTTTGTGGGATTTGAAAACTGGAGAGAAAATGGACAAAGACCGTTTCCGTCGCGATTTGGGTAACGTCATGGACGCTTACCGCGAAGTGCTTGCGCGTCTGCAAGCCAGGATTTCCGAGTAATTGCAACCATCCGCCTATGAAACTTCTATCTCTTATTGCTTTGGGAATTTTAACTATGGGTTGCGCCAAGACAGCCGATCCGTTGGTTGTCAAAATGCAGACGATTCGTGATCAGAATACGCATGATAAGCAGGATCAGATGATTGCCCATGAAAAGGCCAAGCGATTGTATGGTGCGGTCAGCATGGAGGAACGCCGTCAGCGCCTGGGGCAGTACTACACGGTTTTGTGGCAATTAGATTCCGGAACAGACAAAGAGATTCTATTTGAATATCAACAGGGCAAGACGGGTAGCTTGGTCAAAACGATGAAGCGACAGCTCCCAATGAGCTCAACCTCCGGTAAAGAGGAGTTTACGATCATTGGAGATGATTATATTCAAAACGGCCGGATTCTCACATGGAGAATCAGTCTGATTTCCGATGGAAAGACGGTCGCATCAGAGCAGTCGTATCTGTGGGAATAAGGGCCCAGTCCGGATGATTCAAGGTATGCGCATCGAAATTCTCAATACCGGCACGGAGCTGCTTCTTGGTAACACTCTCAACACGCACGGCAGCTGGTTTGGACGCGAGCTTTTCAACATGGGCCTGCGGGTTGCAAGACAGTCAACCGTTCCGGATGGTGAAGCGATACGTGAGGCGTTTGGAGAAATGGTGTTGCGTAGTGATGCGCTCCTGATCACGGGTGGCTTGGGCCCTACCAGTGATGATCTCACGCGAGAGATCGTGGCGGAGTCTTTGGGTTTGGAGCTACATCAGGACGAACAGGCGTTGCGGACGCTGGAATCATTTTTTGCTCTGCGGGGAAAGCCCATGGTGGCGGCAAATTTGAAACAAGCGATGGTGCCGACAGGAGCGGATGTGTTACCAAATCCGAATGGCACGGCGCCGGGTTTGTATTTGCCACCGCGCATCAACCGGCTTTCGAACTGCGCGATTTTTCTTTTGCCAGGACCTCCGCGTGAGCTTTATCCGATGTTTCATAACGAGGTTGCGCCGCGGCTTCGTGCAATATCAGGAGCGACGGAAGTTGCATCGGTTTGTGAGTTGAAATTCACCGGGATAGGTGAAAGTGATTTCCATCATGGAATTGATGATGAGTTGGCTGCGCTCAAAGGGTTGGAATACGGATACTGTGCGAGGATGGGGGAGGTAGATTTGCGTTTGATCGGGAGAGATGAAGTCATTTCTACTGCCAAGGATTTGGTACTCGAAAAGTTTTCGGAATGCTTGATCAGCGACGACGGATCGTCTTTGGAAGCCACGGTAGTCCGCTTGCTCCGTGAAAAAGGTAAGAAGCTTGCCATGGCTGAAAGCTGTACGGGTGGATTGATTGCAAATCGCCTGACGAATATTCCGGGTTCTTCGGAAGTTTTCACCCATGGCTGGGTGACCTATGCCAACGAAGCGAAAATCGATCAGTTGCATGTGCCTGCTGACAAGCTCAGTGAGCATGGAGCGGTTTCAGAAGAAGTGGCACGCGCGATGGCAGAAGGTGCGTTGCAGGAAAGCGGCGCTGACTATGCGATATCCGTAACCGGAATCGCCGGGCCGAGTGGTGGAACTGAAGATAAACCGGTGGGCACCGCTTGGTTGGGATTGGCGATTCAAGGAAAACCAACCCAGACACAGAAAGTCTTTCACCCGAGGAATCGAAAGGATTTCAAACAAGCCGTCTCGCAGTCGGCTCTGAATTTGTTGAGGTTGGCGCTGAGAAACATGAAATCTTAAACACTGAACTTCAATTTCCTCTGCTCATTCAAAAGCTTCCTAGCGATACTCTTGATTGAGATTTAAACTTTAAATTTTAGAGTTTACCTCTCTGCATAACATGCAGGTTTTTCCATCACAACCGCGAGCTGTACAATACTCACGGCCGTAAAAAATGATTTGCAGGTGGAGTTTGTTCCAGGATTCTCTAGGGAACACTTTTTTTAGGTCGCGTTCGGTCTGGACGACGTTTTTGCCGCTTGTGAGTTTCCATCGTTTGGCGAGGCGGTGGATATGGGTGTCTACCGGAAAGGCTGGGACACCGAATGCCTGAGCCATCACAACCGAGGCGGTTTTGTGACCGACCCCCGGTAATTTTTCCAATTCATCGAAACTTTGCGGGACCCTGCCATCGTGCTGTTCAACAAGGATTTCGCTGAGCTTGGAAATGGCCGCGGCTTTGGTGGGGGAGAGTCCGCAGGGTCGGATGATTTCGCGTATTTTTTCGATGGGTACAAGTCGCATTTTTTCCGGCGTATCGGCGAGTTGAAACAAGGCGGGAGTGACTTGGTTCACCCGGATGTCGGTGCACTGAGCGGAGAGCAATACCGCGATCAGGAGCGTGTATGGGCTTGTGTGATCCAATGGGACAGGAGTCTCTGGGTAGAGTTCCTCGAGTCTTAGCAGGAGGTGATCGGCACGTTGTTGTTTGCGCATTCGAAGAAACTTTAGGTTTTAAACTTTAAAGCTCAAGGAAGATGGCAAAGTTCAAGGATTGCAATGACCGGATTTTAGACGATGGGGAGATTGCATGAGAATTTCGAATTTCCCCTTGTTTTCGAAGGTTGATGTCTTGGGATTCTCTGTTGAGAATCAAGATGTGAAGCGGCTTTTGAAATGGATGCTCGGGGCGGTTCTGCTTCTTTTGCCTTTGGGAGGCGCTTGGTGGCTGTGGCAAACGGAAGGGCAGGGCATCTTGAATATTTTTGTGGATCACAAAGCCAAGCCTGTGCCGGATTTGGAGCGGTATGAATTTTTGGGGAGTGAGTTGAAACGTTGGCGGTTGGATTTGACGGATCGTTACCGGAATGCGCGCGGTGCGGAGCAGAAATTAGCGGTTGAGCATGATGCGAGAATTATTTTGGAAATGATCATGCCAGAGATGATGCGCTGTTGGCTCGGGACAGAGTATGATTTCAATGGTGTGGCAGAGAAACCGGGCGAGGGAAAAATTGCCTGTGGCTATTTTGTTTCAACACTGATTCGGGATACCGGCTTCAAGGTGAATCGATACAAACTCGCACAGCAAGCTTCCGAGAATATCATACGGACATTTGTGGGTGAGGAGTATTGCCAGTTACATGTCGGCGAAAAATATGATACCTACGCGGATCGTGTGGAAGCCATGGAGCCGGGCATTTATCTAATGGGTTTGGATACCCATGTTGGGTTTGTCGTGCATGATGGTAAGGGCGTGAACTTTCTGCATTCATCAGGTCTGGATAAAACCGGAGTGGTTGAAGAGACACGTGAGCAAGCCACGTCCATCAAAGGGTCACATTGGCGGATGTTGGGTGGTTTTACCGCAGATCCCGATGTCATCCGCATGTGGTTAGCAGACGAGAAGGTAGTGGTGGCAGAATGAAATCGTTTATTTTTTCACTGGCGCGACAACCTCTGTGGGTAGCGGATACTTCACTTTATCAGCGAGACGGCTCATTTCAGCCCGGAGTGGAGCGGTGAAGGCATCATCCTTCGCGAGGTTATTGAGCTCATAAGGATCCTTCGCAAGATCGTAGGCCTCGGTGAATTCAGGTTTGCCGTGATAGTAGATCAGTTTGGAATTTGAGGTACGGACGCCGACGCACGTCGGAGTGTCACCAAGTTCCTTGCGGTAATAGGAGAGGAATGAGTTACGCCAGTCTTTTGGTTTCTTACCGGCGGCGAGTTCTTTGAAGCTTGCGCCGTGCATGGCGGGTTGTGGTGGAAGACCCGCGAGGTCAAGGAAGGTTGGGGCGAGATCAATGTTCAGCACCATTTCATCAATAACTTTGCCTTTTGGAAAAAGGCGGGGATAGCGAACGATGAATGGAAGACGAATGCCTTCCTCATAGAGCGCGCGTTTGTCGCCAAGTCCGCGTTCTCCAAGGAAAAATCCATTATCGCTCGAGTAGACAATGACCGTGTCTTCGGTGAGTTTGAGTTCATCGAGCGTGTCTAACAAACGACCCAGATTGTCATCGATGCCCTTAATGTGACGAAGGTAATCAAGGTGGATCGAATTTGCCGACAAGCCACGTTCCTCAGTTGATGTCGAGTCGGTGAGAGGCTTGTGGTAAACAGCGGCGATAGCGCAGTTGGGGGTTTTCTTTGTGGTTTTTCCTTCGTAAAGATGGCGCAGGCGTTCGGGAAGGTTTTCGCCGCCGCGTTTGTTGTGAGGGCTTTTGTAGCCGATCACCATGGAGAAGGGCTTTTGTTTGTCAGATTTTTTCAACCAGTGGATCGCAAGGTCCGTGCTGACATCGTCCACCCAGCCTTTCGTTTCCGTCATGACGCCATTGATTTCGAAAGGACAATCCTGGTATCTGCCTTGTCCGATGAAGCTTGCAGAGTGTTGAAATCCGGGGCGCTGACCTTTTTGTTCTCCCATGTGCCATTTGCCAAAGTAGGCCGTGTGATAGCCTGCGTCACGAAGGAGGGTGGCGTGGGTCACATGGCTTTCCGGAAAGGGAGTGCTGTTGTCCATGATTCCGTTCACGTGCGTATATTGGCCGGTTAGAAAACTCGCGCGGCCGGGTGAGCAGATCGAATGCGTGATGAAGGCGTTACGCATGCGGACGCCGTCTGCGGCGAGTCGATCCAGGTTGGGGGTCTCGAACCATGGATAGCGGGCCGTCTCGCCTTGCTCGCGTTGAACAACGCCCATGGCATCCCAACGATGGTCATCAGCGATAATAAAAATGAAGTTGGGTTTCCGTTCTGCGGATGTGACCGGAAGCCAGAGAAGCGCACACAGAGCGGTGATGAGGGATGAGGGTTTCAGTTTCATGCGGTTTAATTTAAATCATTTACGTTACACATTCCATGCATCATTCATCAGGTGTGGGCAATTTCATTTAATGTTTGCCCGAGCCATCCCAGACTTGGCTGAATCCATTATCCTCGATCTCCATGACTAGGAGATCGCGGTGAATGGACATGAGGGGATTGATATCCGCGCCGCAAGCTTCCAAGGCTTGTCCGGTCCAAACATTGCAGATCCTGGGGAAATAGTAAGATTGCGGGGAGTTCAGTAAAACCCCTTTGCCCCAACTTGAAGGACCGGCGATGCTGGGGAGTCCTTTGTCACCCGGTATCGTGCAGTGATTGAGAAATGAAGCGACATAGGGGCCGCGCTCACGAGGAATGGATTTCATCCAGATCTGTTGATGCGGAGACACTTCGACCACATTCCAATGGATGGGAATACATTCCATGACTGCCGGAGAAGGTAAGAAAATGGCGTAAAAGACCTCGCTGGGACTCAACCAGCGCTGGTTGACATAGGCATTGCGATCGCCCCATGAAAAGGTGACATACTTACAAGGAGGAAAATTTTCCGGTGGAATGAAGCCTGATTCTAGGAGCCAATCGTAAGGAAAGACCATGCCAGTATGGAGTTTGTCTGCGAGCATCCAGACTTGCACTTCCGGAGGCCGCTCTGGAGTGTAGTGGGCGACGGTGTTTTTTCGGATCAGTACAGATGAAGGCTCTGGTGCGGGAGGAAGGGTGACAAAATGGCAACTACATAGCCCCGCCACCCAAAGACCGATGGCTATTCGTTTGAAAAACCTTGTGATCATGGGATCTGGGGTTTCGGAGGTATTGCTTGAGATTGCAATTCAGGAGAGGAACGAGCAGATATATTGGCAAAGGCCATCGCTGACTTTGATGTCAAAGCCACTGTTTGCTGGGACTTTGAAAGACATACCAGCGGTGTAGGTTTGAGTTGTGCCGGAATCCTTGATCGTGACTTCGCAGGAGCCTGCGGTGATTTCCATGATTTCTGAGGCGGCAGTTCCGAAATAGAACGAACCTGGCGCGATGATGCCAAGGGTTTTACGTGAACCATCTGGTAGATGAATCGTGTGGGATACGACCTTGCCTTCGAAATAGATATTTGCGACGGAATCGACGGTGACGTTGGAGAATGATTGCATGGATAGGTGTGAATGGGTGGATTGAGATAGGTTAGTCGGTAGCGTTTTTCCAAGCCTCGTAGCCGCCTTGGAGGACGGCGACGTTGTAACCGCGCTGGGACAATCGGGTGGCGACAGTCAGCGCGTCTGGACAAGCCAGATCCGTGCAATAAATCACCACGGGATTTTGGTTTGTGATCGCTTTTTTGATAAGTGCTTCATGTTTTTCGATGTGTTTATCGAAATCGGCTTTTGGAAAACTGACTGCGCCGGGAATATGGCCCATTTTGTAGAAAAGGGTTGGCCTCACATCGAAGATCAGTGCGGCCTTACTTTGAACGAGTTGGTAGAGGTTTCCGAGCGGCATGCGGGTGATCGTCCCTGGTTGGAGCGGAGCTTTGATCACAGGAGCGGTTGGCTTAACGGTGGAGAGTGAAGGATCAAGGGCGGGAATGTTTTTTTCCTGTGAATCCGCGCAAGAACAAACGCCCATGCATACGGTCATGAGGCCTAAGGCAGACAGGATGTGCCATCCTTGGATTTTTGCTGTGCGCGGGGATGGTTTCATTCAGGCGATTTTAATGAGTTCCACATCGAAAACAAGAGTTCCAGCGGGATAGCCACTTGGCGGGTTTTCGCCGTAAGCCATCTTGGCCGGGATCCAGAAGCGGCGCTTCTCACCTTCAACCATAAGTTGGAGTCCTTCGGTCCATCCGGCGATGACTCCGTTGAGGGGAAATGTGGCGGGTTGGCCGCGATTAACGGAGGAATCGAAGAGCTTTCCATCGGTTGTCCATCCGGAATAGTGAACAGTGACAAGGTCGGTGCTTTTGGGTCTGGCGGATCCGGATCCGTTTACAAGGACTTTGGAAGCAAGACCGGATGGGGTGACTTGGGCCTCGGCTGGGGCGGAGGCAACGTCGGCAGGAATTTCAATCATATTTAGGTTTTGCCTTTGAAGCGACCGATGTGGCAAGGGTGAATCTTGAATGAATAGGATATTTTTCAACCTTCACTCTTCCGGCGCGTCTTCGTGCTGCATGTCGACTGCGGTGCGGCGGATGACGGTGATCTCACCCAGCAGATGGTCTTGGCGGATGATGAATTGATTGAGTTTCATCAACTCCAAGACAGCGAGGAAAGTGACGATCACCTCCGACTGGGTGGTAGCCGTCTGGAACATTGCATCGAAACTTAGCGACTGACCGGGTTTGAAATGGTCCAAGAGGAACTCGATTTTATCGGCAACGGTGTAGCGATCATCGACGATATCACCGAAATCGTGGGATTCCTCGAAACGTTTGAGAACATTCTGAAATGCGCGAATGAGGTCAAAGATGGAGATTTCCGCGAGGGCGGGTGGCTCCTCGCTCGGTTTGTTACCGGGATCGGGCTGGTGGGCGAAACGCCCCTGCTGGTCGAGTTCGCGAAGGGAGAGGAAGCCCGCGGCATCTTTGAATTTCTTGTATTCGATGAGTTGGCGGATCAGTTCCCAGCGTGGATCATCATCTTCGACATCTTCCTCGGGAGGTTGTTCGCTGCGAGGCAGAAGGGTTCTGGATTTCAAATACATCAGATTGGCTGCCATGACGATGAACTCGGAAGCGAGATCAATGTTCAGGAGCTTGAAGGTGTTGATGTAATCCAGGTATTGCTTGGTAATTTTCTCGATCGAGATGGTATGGATATCCAGCTCATCTTTTTTGATCAGATAGAGCAGGAGGTCCAAAGGACCCTCGAAAATTTCGAGTTGGACTTTGTAATCGGCGGTTTCCAAGGCGTAGAAGGAGAGAAGTTGGCGATCTTGTGGAATTTAATCTGGCAAGATCGTGGGTTAACGGGTTGAGTGTGTGGCGAACATGAGCGGAAATTTCGATTCAGAGCAATGGCAAAACTTCAATGAGCGTCTGAGCCATTGGATTTCCAAGCAAGGAATATGGTTTCAGTTTAGGCATTCCCTGCCCATCGGGGACCGGAATGGCAATTACATCGCTCATTTTGTGCATCGGATCCTGCGTTTCGGGTTATTTTCGATCATTGCGGCACTTTTGTGGGTGGGGGTGGTCAAATTGACAGGGGAGGAGAGATTTAGGGAGATGGTCCTCAAGAGTTTGCAAGAAAAGTTCTCCGCCAAAGAGATTGAAATGGGGAGTATGAGCAGGGCACGTGGTAAATTTACCATCGGGCGCCTGGCGTTGATTGATGAGGAGAATTCCTTTTTCAGGGGCTTGGAGTTATCAAATTTGATCTGCCAGAGAGATTTTTTTGTTGATTTCGGTAAAACCTGGAGGCCTGGCATTGTGCAGATCTCGAAAGTGAATCTATTGCTACGGGCGGGCGCAGATACGGACGAAGGGGCGGATGCGATTGGAAACGTTTTGTTTCAGGATTTGGGTGATTTGAGGCCGGAAGCGATTCGCGTCGCGAACATGTCGATGAAATGGGGCTATACGGAAAGCTCACGTGGATCGGTTACCGGCAGTCAAATGAATGCGGTGCCGGTTTCGGATGGTTGGCGCTTGAGTTTTCGTGGCGGAACGTTTTCCCAAAACTGGCTCAAAAATTTACAGATACAGGAACTCGATGTTTTGATCACGAGGAAGGGAATCCTTTTTGAAAAAGCGATATTCACCAAAAACGAGGGATCCTTGGTTTTTGATCAACTTGAGATCAAGTCAGGACAACGTCCGCTTGTTTCCGGACACATGAAAATGAAGGGTTTAGATATTTCCGGTATGGTTCCGATGGCTGCCAGAGCTTACATCGAGGGCAGGATATCGGGTGAGTTCACCATCAGTGGCTCGACCAATTCCACTGACGGAGTCGGATTTGATGGGGTGGTTGAGTTGGATAAAGGCGATGTCATTACGCTGAGAGACAAGATTCCGATGCTACGAGCATTGAGTGTGGTCGATGCGAATCGTACCTATCACCGTGTGGATTTTCGCACCGGCTCATTTCGCTTGGAGATGCAGGGCAAAGGTTTGGAGATATCGGATATCAAACTTTTTGCGGATGATACCATGAGTTTGTTCGGTGGAATGGTGGTCAGAAAGCCAAAGTCGGATGAAGAACTCGTCTTGGATGATGGATCGGAGTTTTTCGGAAGACTTACAGCAGCCGACGAATCAATCGAAGATGTGAATCTTTCATTGCGTGAGGCGGGAGAGTTGGCGAACAAAAATAACATGGGATTCCAAGAGGATGGAAATAAGTCATTGTTCGAGAAACTGGCTGCCTTGCGTGCATCTAACCGCTTGCGGGAATTCGAATCGGAAAAATTGAGCCGCTCCTACCGATATGAGGGTGAAGTCAACGTGACCTTGATGAAGACGACCTTTGATCGTGTGCCAGAGCTCAAACAAGCCTATCCTCAGACATCAGGTGGAGGTCGCATCGTCATTCCGGTTCCGATCAAAGGATTGCTCTACGAGGTGACCTCTGAACTAGCGGACATCATCTACGATAAGGCTAAAAAGTAGATTAAAAGTGATTTTTCGGGTGATTGGCAAGTTGCCTGCGGTGTATGCGGGGATGCTTTCGGTCACGGTGCCTCTTCTTTCTTATCTTCACAAGCGCAGCGCCATTCAGGATTGCCACAGGGTGCGCAGGATTTGGTATCGTAATGTAGCCGGGCGGTGATGACATTGGAGGCTCCGGAATCCTTGTATTGAATAATCACCCATTCTCCTGGCTGGGCTGGAGATATCATGAAGCCGCTATCGGTCTTGGTCACTTCGCATTTGACCGGTGTCTGACGGGTTCCGGTGGTAGCGGTCAGGGTTTGATCTAGGACTTTGACTGGCTTCATATCCTTATCAAGTAGGGCAACGTGGAGTTTCCCATCTCTCTCGGAGACTTCACCGTGCATGGTTTCATCGCTGCTGAATTCCAGAATACGGCCTTTGTTTGGACCCAGTTCGACGTCTCCGTGCCCGAAGGCAAGGCTTGCGGTCAAGGTAAGGATGGAGGTAATCAGTTTTGTTTTCATAATGTAGTTTGGCGGTTGTTTATCGGGTGGCTGCTGCATTGAGTCTGAGGGATTTTTCGGCTGCTTTTTTTCCGATCAAGAAGAAGACAGCGGGAGTGACGACAAGGTCGAGAAGGGTTGAGGAAACAAGTCCGCCGACGATGGCAACGGCAACAGGATGAAGGATTTCCTTTCCGGGCTCACCATTGGCGAGCACCAAGGGAATAAGCGCGATGCCGGCGGCGAGTGCGGTCATGAGCACAGGGACAAGACGTTCAAGTGTCCCTCGGGTGATCAGTTGTATGCCGAAGACCTCACCTTCGTGGCGCATCAGATGGAGATAGTGGGAAATCATCATGATTCCATTCCGTGCCGCCACGCCGCAGACAGCGATGAAGCCTACCAGAGTCGCGATGCTGATGTTGTCGATTTTCCACCAAGTGAAAGCTAGAGCACCCGCAAGGGCGAGCGGGAGGTTGAGCATGACCTGGAGAGAGAGGGAAAGACTGCGAAAATAACCGGTGAGCAGGACTACGGTAACGCCAGCAACGATGGAAAAAAGGATGAGGATACGTTTCGACGCCTCCTCTCTCGCAAGGTATTCCCCTTCGAAATTCAGCGTATATCCCGTGGGTAATTTGACTTTTTCAGCGACTTCGCGTTGCCAATTTTTTACGAGTGTGTTGAGGTCGCGTTGGTTGGTGTTTGCGCCGATGACGATGCGACGTTGGCCGTTTTCACGATTGATCACGTTGGGGCCGTTGACCTGGTGGATATCGGCAACCAGAGACAAGGGGATGTGGCGACCTTCGAGCGTTTGGATCATGAGGTCGCCGATTTTCTCCGGCCATGTCCGCCAGCTTTCGGGCAGGCGCATCACGAGATCGACCGTGGCTTCTCCTTCGCGAAGTTCCCCGAGTATCGATCCGCCCAACAAACGGGAGACTTGGCTGTTGATTTCGCCCGGTGAGATATTTTCGATTTGGGCTCGGCCGCGATTCACTTCGATGCGGATTTGGGGGATCGGCACTTGGGCTTCGAGGTTGATATCCGTGAGGCCGGGAACGGATTCCCCGGCATTCTTGACTTGGGCGCCGAGGCGGCGGAGCGTATCGAGATCCGGGCCATGGATTTTGACCGCAATCTTTGCGGAAACTCCGCTCAACATGTGGCTAAGGCGGTGGCCGATGGGTTGTCCGACATTGACGAATGTGCCAGGGATGCCGCTGAGCTTTTCGCGAATATCGGCAAACACATCATCGCGGTGACGACCGCTTTTGTGGAACTCGACATCGAATTCGTTGACGGATACCGGCATGACATGGTCATCGCGCTCGGCGCGGCCTGCGCGGCGTCCCACGGATTTCACCTCCGGAATTTGAAGTAAAAGCTCAACGGCTTTTTTGCCCACTTCGTTGGATTGTTTCAGGGAGCTTCCGGGTGCGCTGGCAAAAGAGATCGTGGCACTGCCTTCATTGAAAGTGGGGAGGAATTCCTTGCCCATGCCCGGATAAAGCAAAGCCGCAGCGGTCATGAAGATCACGACGATTCCGATCACGATCCACGGTGCAGTGAAAGCCGCTCGCAGAAAAGTTGCTTGGGTAAAAGCTTTGAGGGTGCGGACCAGCGTGCCTTCTTGGTGTGGTTTGCCTTCCTTGGGTCTCAATAGGAAGGAACAAAGGACAGGAATGACGGTTAGAGAGACAACAAAAGAGGCGAGCATGCTGACGATGGTCGCGATAGCGATCGGGTGAAAGAGGCGACCTTCCAGACCGGATAAGCCGAGCAGTGGAACAAACACAAGGATGATGAGCAGGGTGGCATAGAGAATACTGGAGCGGACTTCGCTGGAGGCGGAGGCAATGACTTCGATGTGCGGAATCGGTTGGGGACGTGAGGCGTTTTCACGGAGGCGGCGGAAGACATTTTCCACATCGACAATCGCGTCATCGACTACCATGCCGATCGCTACAGCAATACCGCCAAGGGTCATGCTGTTGACGCTGATGCCGAACCATTTGAAAGTCAGCAGTGTGATTGCGAACGAGAGCGGAATGGCTGTGAGGGTGATAAAGGTGGTGCGCAGATTCAGCAGGAAAAGGAACAAAATGAGGGTAACCATGATCGCACCATCGCGGATGGCCTCCTTGAGATTTCCGACCGCGCTTTCGATAAAATCGCTCTGACGAAAAAGGATCTCCGCCTCGACTCCGGCGGGCAGGTTAGGGCGGAGTTCGTCAAGAGCTGCTTCGATCTGGGAGCTGAGTTTCATGGTATCGAAGCCAGGTGATTTATCGATGCTGAGGATCACACCGGCAGTTTCCTGTGTGTCGCCCTTTTCCCTGAAGGCAATCGCCGCATCGCCGCGCATGGTAGCAATCCCGAATCCAACCTTGGCGACATCGCCAATGGTGATGATACGGTTATCGATGCGTTTCACTGGTGAAGCCGCGATATCCGCAGGATCAGCAGTCATCGCGAGATTGCGCACCATGATTTCGCGCGGACCGGATTGGAGATAGCCACTGGTGGCATTTCCGGCGGAGAGTGATATGGCGGTTTCGAGTTCTTCCAACGTAATGCCCTCAGCTTGCATTTTCAATGGATCCGGTTCGACATGGATTTGTTTCACTCCGCCACCGATGGCGAGGACTTCGGCAACTCCCGGAATACTTTGCAATCGGCGGGTCAAGTTCAGATCGGCATAAGAGCGGAGATCCATCGGGGTCATGGACTCATCCTTGGAGCGCAGGCCGATGAGTAGAATCTCCCCCATCAGAGAGGATATCGGGGTCATCCCTGAACGGGTCGTTTTGGGTAACACGGCGGCTTGGACGCGTTCTTGGACAAGCTGGCGGGCTTTGTGGATATCTGTGCCCCAGGCGAACTCTACAAACACCAGAGAGAGTCCGACATCGGAGTTTGAGCGGAGGCGATCAAGGCCTGCGATGCCTAGCAATGTGTTTTCAAGTGGGCGGGTGACGAGAGTTTCGACTTCTTCAGGAGCGAGGCCGGGGGCTTCCGTCAGAACAGTCACGGTGGGTTTCGTCATGTCAGGCAGGACTTCGACTGGGAGCTCCGAGCCAGTTTGCAGGCCGAACAACAAGATCAAAAGCGCAATGGCGCAAACGATTGCCCGGTTCTTGAGCGAAAAGCGAATCAGGTGATTGAGCATGAACGTTTAGGCTTTTGAACGGTTGCGAAACAGGAGGATTGAAACCAGCACGAGTAGCATACCGCAGGCGATGGCAAGGAATATCACCAGCGGATCGGCGTTTTCATGGTCGTGGATGTGATCGTGGTCATGGCTGGATGCGGCGATTTCCTCCGCGGACATCTCCGTCCCGTCTTCGTTGTGTGGATGACCGTGTGCGGCATCAAGTGCTTCTTTGAGAGATGCGCTCCCTTTTCCCGCAAAGGAGAGGGCATAAGCGCCTTTGAGCACGACCTCATCACCGGGAAAAAGACCGGAGGTTATTTCCACGCGATCATGGTTGATTTCGCCGATCGTCACAGGGATGCGGACGAAGGCGTTCTTCAATTCATAGTCCTTGATGAATACGAAGCGGTTTGAGCGATCGCCCTGCAATGCCTCGCGCGGAATGCTCAGCACGTGATCACGCTTGTTTGTGATGAGGGAAACTTCCGCACGCATGCCGGGTCGGAGTTTGGTTTCGGGATTGGCCAGTTCAAAGATGGCATCCACACTGGATGGGCGGGATTCATCGCCGGTGCCAAGCCGAAGGAATGTCGATTCCTGTTCTCCCGTGCCAAGGGCGGGAATTCGGATTCTTGCGGTGAGGCCGGTTTTGAGCCAAGCTGCCTGATGCTGCGGTATTTGGGAGACGACCCATACTTTTTTTAGATCGATGATTTCCATCAGCATATGATCCGGCTCGACAGGTGCACCGAGGTGTCCCCGGGAGTCGGTTACAAGTCCATCAGCGGGCGCTGTTAGATCAATGGTCGGTGGCGGATCTCCGAGTTGGCGACTTTCGACGCGGAGTAGAACATCGCCTTTTTTTATGAAATCGCCCTTGTGCGCAAGCACCTCGACAATTTTTCCCGCGATGCGGCTTGAGAGTACGGAGTGGCTCTCGCAGGTATGTTCGATTTCTCCCAGCGCCGTAAGGGTGCTCTCGAAAGTCGATTCCTCAGCGGAAACTGTCTCGATGCCGAGGTTTTGGATGCCGATGGCATCGAGCACGACGGTATTTTCGTTACGAGTTGGTGCCTCGGCAGCAAAGGCGGCACCAACCAGAATGACTGTTAGAAATAGAATTTTCATGATATGACAAGAAGTATGGATTCGCGTAGTGGTTAAAAGCTCGCACCAAGGGCGGCTTGGTGGCGGATATTGGCCAGGTGTAATTCGCGGATGGCATCGATTTTATTGGCGAGTAACGCAAGGGTTTGATCGCGGGAGTTGAGAACCGTCTGCAGGTCTGCCTGACCTTCACGGTAGGCCTTTTCGAGGAGACCGGTTTGTTGTTCAGCGAGAGGGAGAAGTTTTTCATTGAGCTCTTTCACAAGCGTTGCCCACTGACGCATTTCGGTGAGAGCGGTTTGAGCCTCGTGCTCAATGTGCTTGGTCAGAGCTTTCACCTCCTGATGCTTGCGATTTCGGCGTGCGGTCGCGGCATCGATATTTCCTTGATTATCATTCCAAAACGGCAGCGGAATGGATGCTTTGAACCCGAAGATGCTTTCATTAGCCAAGCCTTGTGGGGCATCTTCATTTCGTTCGCCTGCAGCAAAGAGGGAGAGTTCAACGTCTTCCCTGCGCCTGGCTTGCTCTAGCTTGATGCCGGACTCTGCGGCGCGAAGTTGGAATTTTGCAGAGCTTAGATCGGGTCTTTGAGCTGTGGCATCTCTCGAGACAGTGAGGTTCGATGGATATCCCGAGAGAGTGATTGAGGTTTCCGGGGAGAGGCCTAACAGCGGGCGAAGCTTTCCGAGGGTGGCGGTTTCTTCGGTGATCAGTTGGCGCCCCTGGGTCGTGAGTTTGAGCGATGCGAGTTGCGCTTGTGCCGCATCCAGAGGTGAGCTTTCGCCTTGCTTGGATTTGGCGGCGATAAAGTTTGCGAGTTCGGTGGCGAGATCTTGTTGTTGCTTGATAAGGTTTTTCCTATCCCGAATCGCCAGGATTTTCACGAATTCCTGCCGCGCCTCGGCGACCAGTAGACGCGCGACATTTTCAACCTCGGCTTCTGCGGCCTGGATTTCCGTGCTGTTGATTTCTTTTTCGATTCCGAGCCGGTGAGTCAGAGGAAATTTGCGGGTAAGGCCGATTTCGACGCTGCCTTCGTGCGTGCGGGGGTTGATTGAAATTCCTGTATCGAGACTCGGGTTGGAAAGTCGGCCGGATTGCTTGGCAAGGCCGATGGCTTCGTCAATGCGGAAGCGGGCGGCGGCGAGCTCCGGATTGTATTTGCGGACGCGCGGGGAAATGCTCTCGAAGGAAATGATTTCCGAGGGTGCGGCAGTTAGGGAATGCGAGATGATCAGATATAGGAGCGCGGACGCTGTGAGCGTGGATTTCATGATGGATGAAAATTTTTTGAAATGAAGATTGAGACTTCGCAAAATGCCACATGGGCGTGATGCGGTGGAGAAACGGCATGGAAGCCATATGGTGCCAAAATGGACGGGCACAGGGGTGCCGCGTCGTGACTTCAGATCAACGGGGGTTTATCCAGAGAAAAAACGGGCTCATCAGGGATGAGAGAGTGTTCGGTGGAAATTTTCATCAAACTTCCTTGGAAGGGGGACAGGGTAAGGCGACCTGATGACGGGCGATCCGCGACGGTCAGATGACTGCAATGATGATGCGGCGTGCAGTCATGGTCTTTGCATTGATCGGGCGCACTAGGATGATCATGATGATCATGGTGGTTATGATGCTCATGGGATTGGGCACAGCTTTCACGATCGGGATGCGCGCTTCCATGCACGGCAGCGCTTGCCATTCCTGCAAGAATGCAGAGGGCGAAGAGCTGCTTCAGGATAACTGACATAACTTCCGATAGTTCAACTCGGCAGATCAGCAAAGAAATTTTTTATGGCGCGGAATTTATTTTGCGGTGGCGCTTGGCCTGAGTCGGGGACAGTTTAGTCAAAAGATGGATCAGGTGACAGTCATCAGCATGCAGGCCACTTATGGCTTTTCCGCAATTTTATTTCTCGCCGCGGCCGCGATGAGGATGATTTCGCGCGCAAAAAATCCGAGTCTTCCGCCTGCTTTGCCCGTAGGAAAAGTCTCGGATTGGTTTTACAAAAAAGTGGATCTGATCGTCGTGGGTTTGATTGTGGGTTTTTATTTCCTGCCGGTCTTGTTGGCCACAATCTTTCCTGGAGAAGAGAAAAGAGGTGAGATTACCGGGCCGGATCTGATTTTCAACATGGGATTGCAGTTCTTCTTGGTCGCATTAGTGACAGGAATCGTCATCCATCGTATTAGGCCGGTTGCATGGTTGGGCTTGAGGTGGAAGAATTGGCCATGGGTTTTTATCATGGCGCCCCTGACCGTCTTGACCATGTGGGTGGCGTTTGCGGTATTGTATGCCATCGGCTATGACACGCTCATAGAGAGCTTGGGTGTGCAGTTGGTTCAAGATACGGTGGATTTGTTTCAGAAAACTCAGGATATAAATGTGCTGATTATGATGGCGTTCACGGCGGTGATTGTTGCGCCGTTTTGTGAGGAGGTTGTGTTTCGGGGATATATTTATCCGGCGCTTAAAAGATTCAGTGGGCCATGGATCGGAGCGTTAGTCTCTGCCTTGTTTTTTTCAGCAGCCCATGGGAGCGTGGCAACCTTGGCGCCATTGTTTATCTTTGGTTTGGCTTTGGTATTTTTATATGAGTGGACAGGATCGATATGGGCGCCGATCTCTGTGCATTTTCTTTTTAACGGAGCCACCGTGGTCATACAGTTGTTGGTGAGATTTGGCGTTATTCCGGAGCAAATGTTGCAATGAAGAAGTTGGATGGTATGGGAGAAGATGAACTGATCGAGAGATTGGTGGCGTTGGTGCCCACCGGTGAAGCTGAGGCGGGTCCTGGGGATGATTGTGCCGTGGTGGATGATGGGGGAGAAACTCTGGTGTTATTGAAAACCGATGCTTTGGTTGAAGGAATACATTTTCTCAATGAGGCGGATCCTCGGCAGGTGGGCTGGAAAGCCGTGGCGCGGGTGGTCTCTGATTTTGCTGCGATGGGTGGATTTCCCGAAAGGTTTCTCGTGACTCTCGCCTTACCCGGATCCACGAGTATGGAGTGGGTGGAAGATTTTTATCGAGGAATGGGAACGTGTTTCGAGTGTTATGGAGCTGTGTTGGTCGGTGGTGAGACGAGCCGTGTTCCTGAAGGTTCCTCAGCCGTGATTTCGATATCGGCCACGGGAAGAGTGGAACGGGACAGAGTGGTGACAAGATCGGGAGGCAACGTGGGCGATGCAATTTGGGTGACGGGTGAGCTGGGTGGATCGCTGAAGGGCAAGCACCTCGTTTTCACACCAAGACTGGAAGAGGCCCGCTGGTTGGCGGAGAATTTCAAGCCAACCGCGATGATGGATCTCTCGGATGGAATAGCGCGGGATTTGCCAAGATTGGCAAAAGCCTCTGGCTGCGGGTTTCAGATCGATCGTGCGGCTATTCCACTGAGCGAAGGCTGCGATCTAAGGCAAGCACTGGAGGACGGCGAGGATTTTGAGCTGTTGTTTACCCTTCCTGATAGCCCGGAGTTGTTGGTCCAATGGCAGCACAAATTTTCAGAGCTGAAGCTGACGAAGATTGGATGTCTGACGGAAATGGGTGAGGGAGACCGTTTGTCGGGTGGCTGGGACCATTTTGGTCTGGACTGAAAAATCCCCCTTGGAAAGTGCGTTGTATGACTGTATCGGTTGACCCCTTCTGAAAATCCCACATGAAATTTTTCCTCGTTTTTTTATCTCTAACGTCTCTTGGCTTCGCAGAAAAGCCGGATGGTGCGCAGCTGTTTACGACAAACTGTTCAGCCTGTCACATGCTTGATCAGATGGTTGTAGGTCCGTCTTTGGTAGAAATCCGAGAGATATATAACGGCAAGCCTGAGGATTTTTTGAAATGGTGCATCAAGCCGGGCAAAAAGCGTCCGAATGCGATTGAGATGCCATCCATGGTTCATGTTGGTGAGGAGGGATTGAGGGAAATTTATCTCCACATCATGAAAGTGGCTGAAGGGGTAAAGGCAAAAGAAGCTAAAAAGGGGGACCCTTATGTGACTTCACCGGTGCAGACCAAGCGGCCGCAGATCCAGCGTATTTTCATGCCGGATGCGGGGCCTGCAGCGATCGCCGTGGCATTGGATCAAACCATGTCGCTTTGTTGGGATGCGGGTCAGTGCAGGCTTCGTTATTCCTGGAACGGTGGTTTTATTGATGGCTATCCCTACTGGCAGGGAAATGGCAGCAGTCTCGCAAAGGTATTGGGAAACATCCGTTATGTCGAATCGAGTTCGCCTTTTTCTGATTTAGGCGAACCGAAATTCTCCGGATACCGGATTGAAAAAGGACTGCCAGTTTTCAAATATCGACTCGGCAATTGCCGCATTACGGAAAGTTTTTCCGCCATTGCAAATGGCGGTGGATTCAACCGCAGTTTTACCATGACGCCGGAATCTTCCGCCCCGGTGGTTTTGAATTTTCCATCGGATCAAAAAGTCGCCTACACGAGCGACAAGGGCAAGTGGGTTGGTTCCAAGTTGGAGCTTACAGCAGCTGAAGCCGCCGCATTCACCATTCACATTTCTTTCAAATGAAACTTCGTATTTTTTGCTCGATCCTGTCTTTCTGCACAGCCGTTTCCGCTTGGACGGATCATTTCAGTTTTGACGCCATTCCCAATCCGGTCGGGATTGATCCTCAGGTCGGGGCGATGGATACTCTATCGGATGGTCGTATCGCAGTGGCATTCCACCGCGGCGAAGTGATGATTTATAATCCAGCTGATCAATCATGGTCGCTTTTCGCCAGCGGCTTGCAGGAGCCGTTGGGCATGCTTGTTGAAAAGGATGGCAGTATGCTGGTCATGCAGCGCGCCGAGCTGACTCGTCTGAAAGATACCGATGGTGATGGAGTTGCCGACGAGTATGAAACCGTATTTGATGACTTCGGCATGTCCGGAAATTATCACGAGTTTGCCTACGGACCGGCGAGGGATGCCGAGGGAAATTTGTATATCGCGCTCGGTATCGCATCGAACGGGGCATCCATGGCCAAAGAAATCCGGGGTGAATTTTCCGAAATTGGCGAGGTCGATCGTGCGGGTATGTCGGATTCGAAAACATGGGGTAAAAACAAAGGGAAGGCCGGACGCATGTATTCACGCGTCAAGTGGCGTGGCTGGGTTTTGAAACTCTCGCCGGATGGTAAAAAAATGGAGCCTTATGCTGATGGATTGCGCTCTCCGAACGGCATCGGGTTCGATGCGGCAGGCAGGCTTCTCATCACGGATAACCAAGGCGACTGGCGTCCCACAAGTCCGCTTTATGATATCAAAAAAGGGGGGTTCTACGGGCACCCTGCATCCTTGGTCTGGCGGAAAGATTGGGATGGAAGGAATCCGCTGAAAGTGCCAGTTGCAGAGTTGGATAAAATGCAACAGCCCGCAGCTGGATATTTTCCACAAGGTGAGTTGGCAAATTCTCCCACATGGCCGGTTGTGATTCCCGATGGGGCGCTTCCCAAAGGTATCGTGAATCAGACTTTGATTGGTGAGATGAACCAACCGACCATGGTCCGTGTGCTTGATGACGAAGTTGAGGGAGTTTTTCAAACAGCCTTGGTGCCGATGTTTGATAAATCACCTCTGGGGATCGGTAATAACCGTATCGTATTCGGTAAGGATGGCTCAATCTATGTTGGCAAAACCCAACTTTCTTGGGCTGGCGGGAAGGGGATCGTCCGAATCAAATGGAATGGTAAACCTTATGCCCAATTGGAAAAAATGAAAGCATTGCCGAAAGGTTTTGAACTGGTCTTCAGCCAAGCCATCGACCCATCGACCTTAGCAAAGCTGAAGGTAAAAAGCCATACTTACGCATATCACCAGGCCTACGGGGCTCCAAAAGCCGGTGAACAAGAGATAGTTCCGGTAGGTGTGGTGATTTCTCCTGACGGCTTGAAGTTAACGCTCGATATCGGTCCACTGAAAGAGAATTACCTTCACCTGATTGACATGTCTGGCCTGCTTGCGAAAGACGGAAGTAAAATCCACGGCGACAAGGCTTGGTATCAAGTCGTCAAAGCTCCCAAATAGTGGGTAACTTACAGGCTACTCGCTAGTTTTGATCTGCTGAGTGAGAGAATTATTTGCGGGCCGTTGATCTACAAGGTTACCAGAGAGTTGGATGGAACTTTGGATATTTAAGTTCTCAAAAGAGCTAACCGGTATCCTGACCACACGGCTCTCGCCGACTGCGAGTGTGGTGATATTTGATTGGGTGATGTTACCGTTGATGTTTACAGAAACTGCGGAATTGATTAATTTTTCAGTCCCTTGGTTTTGGACAAGGATGTGGATTTCGTTGCTCGGGTCTGCGAAGTGGGTTGTGACAGAGGTGACTCCGGCATCATGAATGCCGGGTTTGTTGCCGTTGAGGATGCGCCACATGTCGGGGACTCCGGAGCCGGTTGATGGGTCGATACCCTGTATCCCGATGTCGTTAAGGTATTGATTCATCGTGCTCACCGCCGATTCTCCATTCAGTGTTTGGGAGCCGTTGTGACTCATCGTCGCAGCTAGAGTTCCAACAACGATGGGAGATGAGAATGAAGTGCCGCTCACGCGAGCTGCGGCGTCGCCCGGATACGCGACATTCACGCCGTAGCCTGGAGCGGATACCGCTACTTGGTTACCTGTCGTTGAAAAATTCATGTGTTGATTGTTTGCGTCGACCGCACCAACCGCAATGACCGAAGGGTTTGCGGCAGGCTGCATCACGCCCTGCATACCGCTGTTTCCTGCTGCGGCAACAACGACAACCCCATACTCTTTGGCGTATGCCAAGGCACGGTCAACAAGTGAACTGCGCCCAGTTCCGCCAAGTGAGATATTGATCAAATGGGCACCTGCATCCACTGCCGCGATGATTCCCTGTGCGATGAGAAAGCTGTTGGAATTGCCCTGATCATCGGCAATTCGAACCGACAGAGGACTTGCTGCAGGAGCCACGCCGGGCGCCAATGGATTGTCGCTAAAAATAAGAGAAGCAACGGCGGTTCCATGTCCGTTGAGTAGGTTGGAGTCGGACGGTAATGGAATCAGATTGATCCGTTCGATGTGCTTTTTGAAAGCGATGTGGTCGGCGATCCCTGTATCCAGAATGGCGATTTTAATTCCATTTCCCCACTGTGAGTTGTCGACCGTTACACCCAGCCAGTTGAGTAAGCCGTTTTTGATGGCGACAGCTCCATCCTGTGGTCCTATTGAAAATTTGGGTATTTCAACAGGATAAATGAATGAGGTTTCTTCTGAGCCATCCAGCATGCCGAGTAAATCGTCCTCATTTTCAAAACCGACGTGTAATGCGTTCAATTTTTCGAGGCGTCCGAGAAGTTTCACACCGTTTCCTAATCCATTAAGAAATGCCTCAAGGGCAGTCGCGTCTCTGAAAACAATTACCCGTTGGTTGGGAATAGCACCGTTTTCCACGGACGAGCTGTCTGTTTTACCCTTTTGATCACGCGGGTCTTTAACGAATTTTTCAGATTTGTGGGCTTTGGAACCTACGGGGTCTATAACGAGTTCCCTTTCAAGCGGTTTGTCCTTGGCTGCCTCTTTGAATAGGACGTATTGAGTCACCAAATATGCCATGAGGGATAGGCAGATGAGAGAGCAAAAGAAGTAGATGTATTTCAATCTTTCTATCCACTTGTAAGACGGATCTGCCATGAATTATGACATAACACCAAATTCGCAGATTTGTCTCGTCGAGAATCGTTGCTGGAATTTTTTTTTGACGGCGCCATGTTGTTGTCCCCATGCCCTTTAAAATTTCTAGTGAATACCAGCCTCAGGGTGATCAGCAACAAGCAATCGAGAAGCTCTCGATGTCGTTGGCTGCCGGAAACAAGCACCAGACCTTATTGGGTGTCACGGGATCGGGTAAGACTTTTACAATGGCGAACCTGATAGCCCGGCATGGCAAGCCGGCTCTTATCATGAGTCATAACAAAACTCTGGCGGCGCAGCTTTACTCGGAATTCAAGAATTTCTTTCCGCACAATGCGGTGGAGTATTTCGTTTCTTATTTCGATTACTATCAGCCAGAAGCATATATTCCACGGTCAGATACTTACATTGAAAAAGACTCGGCGGTGAATGAAGAGATCGAGCGCTTGCGGCTATCGACGATGGGATCCCTGTTGACGCGTGATGATACGATCGTGATCGCATCGGTTTCCTGTATTTATGGCTTGGGTTCCCCAGAAGATTACAAAGATATGATGCTGCCGGTTCAGGTCGGCCAGCAGCTGACACGAGAGGAATTCCTCTCGTCACTGGTCGGCTTGCTATTCGAAAGAAACGACATTGCCTTCGGTCGTGGAAAATATCGGGTACGTGGAGATGTGGTGGAAGTTCATCCCGCATATCTTGATGAGACGGCGATTCGCGTGGAGTTTTTCGGCGATGAGGTGGAGCGCATTTCATCGATCCATACTGTCAACGGCAAGGTCATCGAACAGCTCTCAAGTCACACGTTTTATCCGGCCAAGCAGTTCATAACAGCGGGGGATAAAATGAAAGTGGCGATGAAAGAAATCCGCGCCGAACTCGAAGATCGAATCCGCGAGCTGGAGTCAAACGGCAAACTTATTGAGGCGCAGCGCCTGAAAATGCGGACGGAATATGATTTGGAAATGATGCACGAATTGGGCTTTTGTCAGGGAATTGAAAACTATTCGCGCCACCTGACAGGTCGTCCGCCCGGATCCAGACCTCATACCTTGCTTGATTTTTTTCCACGTGATTTTCTTTTACTCGTTGATGAATCGCATGCCACGATTCCCCAAGTTGGCGGTATGTTTGAGGGTGACAAAAGCCGCAAGATGACCCTGGTGGAGCACGGATTCCGTTTGCCATCGGCCATGGACAATCGGCCATTGCGTTTTGATGAATTCATGGAAATGACCGGCCAGCGGGTTTATGTTTCCGCGACGCCCGGACCTTTTGAAATCATCAACTCGCGTCCGGATAATCAAAAATTCATTCCCGTCAAAGCACGAAGTGGGGAAGATGATTTTACGCCCATCGACTTCAAAAAAATCAAAATCAAAGCATCTGGAAATGAGGAGTCGGTGAAAGATTTCGATCCAACGCAACTTGGCAAGCATTTGGTAGTTGAACAAATCATCAGGCCGACGGGTTTGTTAGATCCCGTGTTGATTCTTCGTCCTCTCAAAGGGCAGATCGACGAGACCATAGAACTCTGTCGCCAGAGGGTGGAGAAAAACGAACGGGTGCTGGTGACTACCTTGACCAAGAAAACCGCAGAAGATCTGGCGGAGTATTTGCAATCCACCGGTTTGAAATGTCGCTATCTGCATTCGGATATCGATGCGATTGAAAGAGTGGAAATTCTCCGTCAGCTTCGTGCCGCAAATTTTGATATTTTGATTGGAATCAACTTGCTCCGAGAGGGATTGGATCTGCCTGAGGTTTCGCTCGTGTGTATTTTGGATGCGGATAAGGAGGGATTTCTTAGAAATCAAACCTCACTTATCCAGACCGCGGGACGTGCGGCACGCCATGTCAATGGCGAGTGCGTGCTGTTTGCTGATGTCGTGACGGATTCGATCCAGGAATTGATTAACGTGACCGAGTATCGGCGCGCACGTCAAATAGCTCATAACGAAGAGCATGGGATCACGCCGTTATCGGTGAAACGCGCGGTTCAGCAAAGTTTGCATACCTATGAGAAAGAACGTCAGCATGCAGATCATCTCAACGCTTCCATGGTCTCTGATGATCTTAGCACTTATGACAAACTTCGGGTTTTATCCGAGTTGGAAGAGGAAATGAGGGAGGCGGCATCTAAGCTTGAATTCGAGCGTGCCGCGCTGATCAGGGATCAGATCGGGCAACTAAAAAGCGGTTCGTTGCAGGCTTCTCATAAACATCAAAAATATTCGAAAAAGAAAGGGAAGACCTAGTTGAAATCCGAGGCGAATGCGCCAATCATCCTTATATGGAAACAAAACGAGTCATTTACGAAGGGCGTGTCCAAGGTGTTGGATTTCGCTATACGACCAAGGATCTGGCACGTGGATACGATGTGACCGGCAAAGTGAGGAACTTGCCAGATGGTACAGTGGAGTTGGTTGTTTCTGGTGAAAACGCCGAGGTTGCCGAATTTCTGCGGGAGCTGCGTGAGGATTCTGTGGTCGCTCACCATATCAAAGCGGTCTTTGAGGAGAAAATTGCCGCGTTGCCAGATTTGAAAGGATTCTCTATCGTGTCTTAAGCGTGCCGGTTTTTCAGGTGCGATTGTTCCATATCCATATCAACTATGCCAAATTACGACTATGAATGTATCCAGTGCGGAAAACGGTTTGAAGTTTTCCAAAGCATGAATGATGCGAAACTCACGAATTGCCCAGATTCGGATTGTGGGGGAAGCGTCAAACGTTTGCTCGGTTCTGGCGGTGGGATCATTTTCAAGGGTTCGGGATTTTATGAAACCGACTACCGTTCCAGTTCTTATGAAAAGAGTGCCAAGGCGGACAAACCCGCGGAAAAGAAATCAGATCCTGCTTCCACCGCCAAACCTTCTTCGGACTGATTCCGCTTGATATGTCATAGTTTCACCAATCATCGATATGTCAAAAAAAGCAAAAGAAACCCATCTCGTTCATGCTGGAAAAACAAGTCTGGGCGGAAAGATTTTCCGTCTTCTTACAGTCTTGATGTGTGCCGGTATCATCTACGCCGTTTACATGATGCTACAGCCACAAAGCTTGGTCGATATCGATGGCCATGATTTGTCGGGCGGTTCGACAAGAAACCTGCATGAGGTACTGACCAAGGCGGTCGGGGGCAATTACTCGGTTACTGTGACTGAGGCTGAAATCAATCATTTGCTGGCGAATGAACTGGTCGCAAAACAGGGTGGTTTACTTCAAAGGGAGGCATCCTTGAAACGTGTTTTGGTTAGGCTGAAAAAGAATTTGGCAGAGGTGATTATCGTTCGCGAGGTTCTCGGATATGAAATGACCGTTTCGATGTATCTTCAGATTCAACAAATCGAGGATAAAAATGGTATCAAAACGAAGATTCATTTGCATGGCGGAAACTATGAAAAGCGATCCGTTCTGCCAAACATTGGAGGGCGCTTCGGCAAACTTTCCGTGCCTCAAGGTTTTCTCAATGCCGTGGTGCCGGATTACATTAAAATAGCCCGTGTCATGGAGCCGGAAATCGATTTGGGATTTCAAAAAATGGCGAGGTTTGAGATTCAGGACAAACGTCTGATTCTCGATCCCAGAAGGCCGACTCGTCACGTCGGCGGTGAGGATGCGTCCTTCTAAGTGGGTGAATCCTTCGGCGTTTTCAAATATGCTCATGAAAACCTCATTTGGAATGCGATGAACTGCCACTCATGGAAATCTCATGTGAAGCTTGGAATTGTGATCCTCGGCCTCACAGGCAGCGTGTTCGGGCAAGATGATTTAAAAGAGCAAGCAACTCCGAAGGCAGTTCCGGTTGAGGAGCCTCAGCCGAAGTTTGATCAGGATGTGGTTGTGGTGAGCCGAAGTCGGCAATTTAGAATTTCAGGTTCTGATCCGGCGATGCGGGCGGCGGCGGCGAATCTTGCAGAGGATACCAAAGATGGGCTGTTAAAGTTGTTGGAAGAACCTGATGACTGGAAGGTTCCTGTTATGCTCAATCTCAGCGGTAAATTTGGTGATCCTGTTCCGCTACGCAGCTCGGTATTGAAACTGAGCTACCATGAAGCCGGCTATCAGGTGAATGTTTTCATCAACTTAAGTCGGGGCATGCCACAAGAGGCCTGCCAGCGCGTGGTGATCGAGGCGTGCTTGCTAGCAAGGTCTTTGAAAGATGCCGCAACAGTTGATGCTCAGGTTCGTCGTTCGATTCCGCCATGGTTGATTGAAGGCCTATCGGAGGCGAACGATTGGCGCTTGGGGAGAAGCGACAGACGCATGTACGACGCAATGTTCCGTCACGGAGAATTTTTCGATTTGGAAAAGCTCTTCGGACTCGACGAAGCCGGATTGCTTGAGCTCGATGCAGCATCCAAAGCCGCTTTTCGTGTTTCGGCGGGGGCATTGGTCATGGCATTGTGCGAGCAACCCGATGGAAAAGCCGGCATGAGGATTTTTGCAAAGGAAGCTCCTTCATTTAGCGGTGAGTTTCCGGCATTGCTACGCCAGCATTTTCCCGAGCTGAACTTGTCTAAAAGTGGACTCACGAAATGGTGGAAGCTGCAACTGGCGAATAAAGGATCAGCTCCTCTGACCGAAGTGATCGGAGTCGTGAATACGGATCAGGAATTGGAAGACGCCCTCAAAATTAGATATCGCGACTCAGATCTCGCCATGCATGAGATTCCGATTTCCGAATGGAGCCGGGTTCCGGAGCTTGCAAAGGCGGAACGCATGGAATCGGTCCGTCTGATGGAGGAGGAATTGGTGAGGCTGAGTTATCGGTGTTTTCCCTCTTACCGGCCATTGTTGCAGGAATATCAACTCATTCTGAAGCAATGGGTTGCGGGTGAGACCCAAGATATTTCTGCTTCACTGCTCAAGCTGAAGGCGGCACGGGAGAGTATGGTCGCAAAAGCCGGTCGCGCGCGCGATTTTCTTGACTGGTTTGAAATTACCCGAGCAAGGGAGACTAGCGGCGAATTCAATCATTATCTTGACCTGAAAATGCGGCTGAAAATTCAGTCGAATCCTCGTAAAGACCCAATTACAGAATACTTGGATCGGCTGGATCCCTTGTTTGTCCTTCCCGAGCCACACAACCCTCCTTTGTTTCCGTTTGGTAAATTCTAATCGTTTTGTGTCTTGGACGTTTGCTTTCAAACGTGCAAGCTCATCCCGTGTTCGCAACTTATGTTCATGATCTGGATCCGGTGATTTTTGAAATTACCAGAGGCATAGCTTTAAGGTGGTATGGTCTGGCCTATCTCGCCGGTTTTTTGGGGGGATATGTTCTTCTGAAGAGACTGGCCGAGAAAAAGCTTTGGGTTTTGCAGCCTGACAAGACCGCAGATTTTATCGCCGCAGCAGCGCTCTTGGGCGTGTTTATCGGGGGTAGGCTGGGATACGTTTTGTTTTATCAAATCCCGCGAGATGGTTTGGAAAGCGTATTGAATCATCCGTTAGGAATTTTCAAAGTTTGGGAAGGAGGAATGGCGAGCCACGGCGGTATTCTCGGGTTAATGATTTTTACCTATTTTTATGCGCGAAAGCACAAGGTTTCATGGACGGGGTTGGGTGATGGATTGTGTGTGGTCGCGCCCATTGGCTTGCTTTGCGGCAGGATCGCCAATTTTATCAACGGTGAGCTTTATGGACGAGTGGCTCATGGAGTATCTTGGGCGGTGAAATTTCCATCCACGCTGGGCGAATCCAAATCACCGGAATCGGCGAATTTCAACGAAGCCTTTCAAGCGGCGTTGGATGCATACCCACCCTTGGCGGAATCGATTGCCAAATTCGCGCAAGACAATTCAAGGCCGATCACGGACTATGATTATTTTCAAATTCTTGCCGCCGCGAATCGTGATTCCCATGAGGTGAATCAAGCCATCGAGCCCTATCTGGAACCGCGCCATCCTTCACAACTTTACGAGGGATTGCTCGAAGGTGGACTGTTGTTTGCCATCCTTTGGTATGTGAGGATCCGCTTTCCTCACGCACCGAACGGGTTGCTGACAGGCTTGTTTTTCGGTCTCTATGCAACGTTTCGTATCTTTGCAGAACAATTCCGTGAACCAGACGCCGCATGGGTCATCGATGGAGTTTTGACCCAAGGGCAGTTTCTTTCGACCTTCATGTATGTCTTTGCCGCAGCATTCTTTTGCTTTGCGTATAAGACATTTAAAAAGCGTAAAACCGAATCAACTTAGGCGGAAAACGATACGTGCTTTGGTGAGATCGTAGGGAGACATCTCCATTTTTACGCGATCACCCACGACAAGCCGGATGAAACGCTTGCGCATTTTTCCGGAAATGTGTGCCAAGACCTCATGGCCGCTGGCCATCTTCACGCGAAACATGGTTCCAGCTAGAACCGATGAAATTTCACCCTCGACCTCGACGGCTTTGTCCTCTTCGTTGACGGGTGTGGCCTTTCTGGGCCCAAATTGATTTCGGCGCCCTCTGGACTGGCCTCTTGATGTATTTTTCGGTGGCATAACAAAGTGCGTGGTAAAAATAAATTACCGGCAGACGTATTTAGCATTCCGCGGATAAGGCTTCAACGCTAAAAATCAGAAGATATTTGCAGATGATTTTTCATATTGGCAGCGGATGCTTGCCAAGACAGGTTTCAATCGTCACTTTTCTCTTCATTACCCGATCGTTTTTATCACATTCGTTACATAAAATACCAATCTACCATGGCAGAAATCAGCGAAAATGAACTACCGGCAAATGCGAAGGCCTTATGGCTCAAGTCGCTGACTGCAGTTCAGATGAATAACACGGAATACGCTGTCAGTTTGTTGCAGGCGGTTCTGAAAGATGCCCCGGGTTTTCTGGAAGCACGTAAAATACTCCGCAAATGCGCCATCCAACTCACTGGACTGGGCAATAAGAAAAAGGGTATTTTTGGAATGTCGGGAGGAGGCATGGCGATCATGAAAATCGCCAGCCAAGCTAAGAAGGATCCGGCATCGGCGTTGCCCTTGATTGAGAAAGAGCTCGAGAAAGATCCGATCAATGAACAGGCCAATGATCTGTTGTTTGATCTGGCCTTGAAGTTGGATTTGCCCAAGACGGCCGCTTTCGCGTTGGAAACGATACGTACTTTTGCTCCAGAGAACACGAAGCTTTTGCACAAGCTGGCTGAATTTTATTTGTCGAATAACGACCCCAGCCATGCGGTTGAAGTCTATAACGATATCATCAAACAAACCCCTCTGGACTCCGCTGCCATCAAGGGTGCGAAAGACAGTTCTGCGCGCGCATCCATGCAGAAGCAGAAATGGGATGAAAACACGAGTGCGCGTGATTTGATGCGCAACATCTCACAAACCGAGGAACTCGAGCAGGCATCCCGTACGGGTCTTACCAGAGAACAGCTTGAAGCCCGTCGCGACAAGGCGATTGAAAAATACAATACCGACCCGAACAATCTCGCGGCTGTCAAAGATCTCGCGAGCATCTACGAACAACTCGAAGATTGGGCAAACGCCCACACTTTTTTCGATTGGGCACACTCTTTGAGCCATGGTGATATTGCCTTGGCGAACAAAGCGGCCGTCATGCGGGATCACGCGCTGGAACACGAACTCAAAATGCTTGAAGAAGCTCTTGCCGCGGATCCCGATAATGTGGAGTTGCAGAGTCAACTCGCCGCGAGTCGTGCTGCAAGGCTCAGGGAGCAAGTCATGGAGGCGCAACAGCGCATGGAGCAAAACCCGACCGATCCCCAACTTCGCTTCGAGCTAGGCAAGGCGCTATATCGCAGTGGTGATTTCACAGGAGCAATTCCTCACCTTCAACAAGCCACGCGAAATCCGCACATCCGCACCAGAGTCTTGCTGATGCTGGGGCGGACTTTCCGTGCTAAAAACATGCATGATCTTGCCATCAAGCAGCTCTCGGA
Organism: Luteolibacter sp.; assembly: GCA_044233125.1. Lineage (GTDB taxonomy): Bacteria > Verrucomicrobiota > Verrucomicrobiia > Verrucomicrobiales > Akkermansiaceae > Luteolibacter. Next base: position 266,474 of record JBIIKO010000002.1, read on the forward strand.
CGCCCTTGCGGATCTCCATGTCATGGACGGTACGAAAAAAGAAGTGCTATACGAAAAAGGCCAGATCCATCACGAGATGGGGGATAAGACAGCTGCGTTGGACAGCTTCAAACAGATCTATGAAGTGGATTACGGCTATCGCGACGTGGCTCAGCGGGTCGAATCCTCTTACGCAAACGATAAACTGATATGATTCAAGCTGACCGACCCGTTGGAAAACGTGTGCTTTTGATGAGCACATGTTTGTGCGATGCGTTTTATGATGAGGCTGCTAAGGCGACCGTAGAGGTACTTGAGCATCTTGGCGTGGAGGTGATTTTTCCTGAAAACCAAACCTGTTGTGGACAGCCTGCCTTTAATTCCGGTGATTGGGCGGCCTCAAGAAAGGTTGCCTGTCATACCGCGGAAGTCTTCGCGGGTGATTTGCCGGTGATCGTTCCTTCCGGTTCGTGTGCCGCGATGAATTTTCACGGAAACATCCTTCAATTCGAAGCTTGCCCAGATGAAAAAATCACATCTTTGGCCCGCAGGACTTGGGAGGTGATCGATTTCATTCATAATGGTCTCGGGATCAAAACCTGGAATGGTAAATTCGATCAGCCAACGCGAATTGCCTTTCACCGTTCGTGCCACTCGCGAGGAACGGATAGCGGAGAAGCGGTGGTGGAGCTGCTTTCCTCCATAAAAAATGCGGAAATCGTTCCATTCGGGCAGGGCGAGCAGTGCTGCGGTTTTGGCGGTACGTTTTCGGTCACTTTTCCCCATATATCGGGAAGAATGGGCAGTTTGAAAATGGATCATATTCTGGAGGCTAAACCGGATATTCTCACCAGCGGCGATATGTCCTGCTTGATGCACCTCACCGGCTTGGCCCGAGTGCAGGGACGTCCCATTCGACATTGTCACGCCATCGAGATTCTTCGCGATACCTTAATTTCTAGGTCATAATTTAAATACCAATTTCCAAAATATGCACGACCCGCGGATCGATTCATTGGCTAAACAACTCGTCGGATACTCAATTGATCTAAAAAAAGGAGAGAAGGTTCTTCTAGATCTTCATGATGTCCCCGACTCCATCGGCATTGCATTGATCCGTCAGGTGCGCCGTAAAAACGCCATTCCGTTCGTGCGCATCCATCAAACACGGATTTCGCGTGAACTTTTGATGGGAGCGACAGAGGCTCAATACAATCTCTCATCCAAGCATCTCCTCTCTGAAATGAAGGATATGGACGCCTACATCGCGATCCGTGGAAGTCACAATATTTCAGAGACTTCCGATGTTCCCCAAAAGGTCATGCGGACCGCGATGAAGCAAATGCGGCCAGTGATTGATTACCGGGTCAAGAAAACCAAATGGTGCGTCTTGCGCTGGCCAACGGCATCCATGGCGCAGCAGGCCGGCATGAGTACCGAAGCGTTTGAGGACTTCTATTTCAATGTTTGTTTGCTCGATTACAAAGCGCTCCTTCCTGCGATGAATGCCTTGAAACGTCTCATGGAAAGCACTGACAAGGTTCATATCGTCGGCCCAGGCACGGACCTTGAATTTTCAATCAAAGGGATACCTGCCGTGGTATGCGGTGGTCATTACAATATTCCCGATGGCGAGGTGTTTACCGCACCCGTGAAAAACTCCGTTCAGGGCGTGTTGAGCCACAATGCTCCCACCATTTACCAGGGCATTGCTTTCGACTCGATCAAACTCGAGTTCAAGGATGGAAAAATCATCAAAGCTGAAGCAGGCAACAAAACCAAAGAACTCAACCGCATCCTGGATACCGATTCCGGTGCCCGTTATATCGGGGAGTTCGCTCTCGGGTTCCATCCGGTGATTCGTGAACCGATGCGTGACATTCTTTTTGATGAGAAAATTGCCGGGTCTTTTCACTTCACGCCGGGGCAGGCCTATGAAATCGCCGACAACGGGAACCAATCCCAAATTCACTGGGATATGGTCAATATCCAACGCAAGGACTACGGCGGTGGTGAGATCTACTTCGACGGTAAATTGATTCGCAAAAACGGTGTTTTCCTTCCCAAGAATCTCGAGAAGTTGAACGGGTAGGAGGCAGAAGATTTTAAGCCGCTAGAATGAAGACTGAATACCTTCAGACTCGATGATTTCAAATCATACCGATTGTTAAGGCCAATATATCAAGAGGGAGGAGGAACGGGAGGAGAGGAGTTTTTTGTAATGGTATTCTACAAACTCTCCTTCCCTCTATATTCTCCTCTTTCCCACTAAAAAAATGCCCGAAATAACCTAGGCGCGATGTTTTTTGAAGATCGCGAGAGTCCGATCCCGTTCAGTTTTGTGATCCACGCAGGGTAGGGGGTAACCAGCCGCCAGCGGCATACCATTCTCCGGAGGCGCTTGAAATTTTTTGGGGTCCACTTCGGCAAGCTCAGGTATCCATCGTTTGATGTAAACACCCGTTGGGTCATGTTTCGCGGTTTGGGACCATGGGTTTTGAATGCGAAAATAGGGGGCTGCATCTGCTCCTGTGCCAGCGGACCATTGCCAGCCACCGTTGTTGGAGGCGATTTCGCCATCTGTGAGGTGCTGCATGAAATGGGATTCTCCGAGTTTCCAGTCGATATGCAGGTCCTTGGTAAGAAACATCGCGGTGATCATGCGCACGCGATTATGCATGAAGCCGGTCTGCAGAAGTTGGCGCATTCCGGCATCAATGATAGGAAAGCCGGTTTGACCGGTTTTCCATTTCTCAAAATTCTCACCAGGTTCGTCCCAAGGAAGGCCCTTCCAATCATGATTGAACTCATGTTCGAGGACGTGAGGGAAATGGTGGAGGATGGCGAAGTAAAATTCCCGCCAAGCGAGCTCCTTGATATAGATCTCGATGGAGGACCGCGAGCGGGCATCCGCAGATTTGAGGGCAGCGGTGACATTTGCGTAAAGCGTGCGGATTGAAATCAGGCCAAAGCGTAGGTCTTGTGAAAGGCGGGAAGTTCCATGGAGTGATGGGATGTCCCGTTTTTCGCCATATTGGCCGATGATTTTTGATACGGCTTCTCGCATGCGCTCACGTGCCGCTCGTTCGCCGGCTTCGGGTAGATTAGCTTTAGACTCGGGTAGGTTCCAATAGGCGGGTTTCGGCAACGCTAGGGAAAAAATGCCCTGTGGAGTCTTCAGAGAGACTGGCTTGGGATGAGGTGATGGTTTGGGTTGCGAGAGCCAGTTGTTTGCATATGGGGTGTAAACTTTGTATGGATTTCCCGATTGGGTGAGGATTTCCATGGGATGGTGCAGAGCTACATCATCATGCCCACAGCAATCGATTCCCAAGTCCGCACATAACTTGCTGAGTTCCTGTTCGGTTTTCTTTCCGAAAGGGTCAGGGTCGCGATTAAAATGAATAGCGGTTGCTCCGGTATCTTTGATCAGCTTTTTCAGAGCGGGAACCGCAGGACCCTCCCGAATAATTAGTCTTGAGTCGAGGGTCTCGAGATTTTTTGACAGCGACTCAAGGCAACCGCAGAGAAATTGCTGCCGGTTTGATCCCGTCCACGCATGATATTTGCTCCAGGAGCTGAGAATATAAACGGGTATGACCGGACCCGCGTGTGAGGCATGAAAAAGGGCGGTGTTGTCAGCGATCCTTAGATCGCGGCGAAACCAGTGGATGACAGGAGGCATTTACGAGTGAAGCATCAAAATCGGCTAACGGAATCGAAAAAACGACCTCCGGGATGCATTACAGTTTTTTCAGAAGGGATTCGACTTTGCGAACCGTGGTCTGGGACAGCTTGCCGTCCACCTTTTTGGAGGAGTCCAGAATGGCTTTGACCTCAGCCAACGCTTTTTGCGCCTCAACAAGGGATTTCTTCATTCCGCCGAATTTTTTGTCGGAGAAATATTTGGTGAAGCTGGTTCCAGCACGGCTGATGCATAAGCGCCAGCCTTCAAATGCTGCGGTTTCGTATGTGAATCGAGTTAGGTTTTTCTTTGAATTCATATCTGGGTTCTTTGAACAGTTAGATATTCCGGTGCTTTTTTTGAAAATCCAAGCATTTTTATGGGTTTAAGGGTCAAAATGAGTCATTTTTCTGATTTTTTAGAGAAAAAGCATTGCAAGTGAGGCGACAAAGCTTTTCTTTCGCGGCTCGCGAGCGAATTACAATTAACCGCCGTTGGTCCTCAGGGTGTGAAAATACCTGTTCTCGCGTGAGGGAAACCCGGCAACCGAATCCAAATATGTCAACTACTACACTGGCTCGTTTCGAGCTTCCAAATCGTCTCGTTCGCAACGAGGATACCGCATCCGACACTTACGCGCAGTTTGTCGCAGAACCTTTTGAGCGCGGCTACGGCCATACGGTCGGTAATTCACTGCGCCGCGTCCTGCTCTCCTCGCTTGAGGGTGCCTCCATCACTTCGGTGAAAATTGCCGGCGTGCAACACGAGTTCTCCAGTCTCCCAGGAGTGGTCGAAGATGTCACCGACATCGTTCTCAATCTGAAAAAGGTCAAATTCAGCCACAACGAAAAAGAGCCGCGCATCCTTTCCATCAAAGTTGAAAAAGAAGGTGTGATCACGGCAGGTGACATTATTGACGATCATATCTATTCCGTGGTGAACAAGGATCAGGTGATCTGCACCTTGGACAAAAAAGTGAAGTTCGATTGTGAATTCGAAGTTCGTGTCGGTCGTGGCTTTTCCACTGGCGATGAGAACAAGCGCAAGGACCAGCCGATCGGCGTGATCGCGATCGATTCCATCTTCTCTCCCGTGACTCGCGTCAAATACAGCGTGGACAGCACCCGGGTTGGTCAAATCACCGACTACGATAAGCTCACTTTGGATGTCTGGACGGATGGCCGCATCACTCCCCAAGACGCATTGCTTCAAGCATCCGCGATTCTACGCCATCACCTCGATGTTTTTGTCAACTATGATGAAAACGCTGTCGACTTCGAAGAAGCTCCAGCAGAGTCCAGCGAAGAAAACGCAGCGCTCAAAAAACTTCTCAATATGTCGGTCAACGAGATTGAGCTTTCCGTCCGTGCGGCGAACTGCCTGAACAACGCGAACATCACTTCCGTCGGCCAGCTTGCGATGAAGTCGGAAGCCGAAATGCTTAAATACCGCAACTTCGGTAAGAAATCCCTCAATGAGATCAAGGACAAGCTCGTCGAACTCGGCCTTGGTCTTGGCATGTCTTTTGAGCCTTCCCTGCTTGCAGGCGGATCGATCGCTTCCCGCGGACCGCGCCTTGGCGCCGAAGACGAGACACAAGTTGGCCTTGCCGATTTGATTGCTCAAAACCTTGATGACTAATTTCACCTCTTTATTTCTAAACATTAACGGAAGCCACCGATGAGACATCGCCGCAACACTACCAAGCTTAAACGCAAAACCGCCCATCGCAAATCGCTGCTCGCCAACCTGGCATGCAGTCTGATCCAACATGGCCGCATCAAAACCACTTTCGGCAAAGCCAAGGCCCTGCGCCCTGTCGCTGAAAAGCTGGTCACACAAGCCAAACGCAATGACCTGCATTCTCGCCGTCTTGCCATTGCTTTCCTTCGTCAAAAAGAAGCCGTGAGCAAGCTCTTCGCAGAGGTCGCGCCAGCTGCAGCTACCCGCCCGGGCGGATATTGCCGCATTGTTAAACTCGGCCAACGCATGAGCGATGCCGCCCCTATGGCGATCATCGAGTGGGTTGACCAAGCGGAACTTGGTGCGGATGAAGTTGTCGAAGTGGCTGCCGAGGAGGCAGCTCCGGCAGCAGCCGCTGAGAAAAAGCCTGCGAAAAAAGCGGCCAAGAAAGCAGCTGAAAAAGTGGAAGCAGCCGCTGAATAAGCTCTGCTCCATCGAAATTCATTCAAGCTCTCCAGTGGTTACGCTGGAGAGCTTTTTTTGATAGCGGGGAGTTGGGAGTTGGGAGTGGATACTCATCAATCCCGAGCTCGTTCTTGCATTCGTGACAGCCAATCATTTGAATCCGGCATGTTCCGCCCATTCATTCTCCTTGGCTCGATAGCGTTCTCATCGCTTGCCTTTGCTGAGCCAGTGGCTCTGCCGGCGGAACTCTCCGCCTATCAACTCGAACCCGCACCAAGGGTCGATGGCCTTCAGTTGCGCAAAGGTGATCGGCTTGCCATCTGCGGCGACTCCATCACCGAGCAGAAAAAGTATTCGGTCATCATCGAAACTTATCTGACAGCCTGCACGCCGGAACTGGCAATCACATGCCGTCAGTATGGTTGGAGCGGAGAGCAGGCATCCGGCTTTCTTGCACGTATGAAAAGCGATGTGCTTCGCTTCAATCCAACGATCGCCACCACTTGCTATGGTATGAATGATTTCCGGTATGTTCCTTTTGATGAAGCTATCGCCGCAGAATACCGAAAAAATCTAACGGAAATTTCCAAGCAGTTTCACGATGCTGGATGTCGTTTGATTGTTGGTTCATCCGGCATCATCGACTCAGTCCCACACTGGGTGAAATCCGCACGCGGAAATCAGCAAGATCTCAATCTCTCACTTTCCAGATTCCGTAACATTGCTCTGGATGTCGCAAAGACAGAAAAGTCCGGATTTGCAGATATCTATCAGCCGATGTTGCTAGCGGATTTGCGCGCAAAGAGAGACATTTCAACGGAATTCAAAACCGCAGGTAAAGACGGCGTGCATCCCGGCTGGGCTGGGCAGGTTATTATGGCCAAAGCCTTTCTGGATGCGATGGGGCTTGATGGAAATCTCGGCGAATTCACATGGGACGCTTCTTCAGGCAAATTCTCCGCCAGCAGTGGCCACGAAATCATTGCTTGTTGCCGTGGTCGTTTGAAAATCCGCAGCACCAAATTGCCATTCAGTGCCGGCGAGGGAGATGTGAAGAATGATGATTCGATTCGTGCCGGCATGGCGCTTGTGCCATTCGATCAGGAGCTCAACCGACTCACTCTCCGCGTGACTTCACCGAAAGCCAAGGCCTATCGGGTCACTTGGGGCACGGAATCCAAGACATATACCGCGGAGCAAGTCATGGCAGGCATACCTCTGGCCAGAGATTTTATCCATCACCCGCTCTTGCCGGCTTTCCAAGCCGTGTGGAATGCGGTCGCGGAAAAACAAGCTTACGAAACCAAGCAAATCAAATCCATCGTTCACGGGAAGAAAGGCAAAAACGATCCGGATGCCGCCTTTTCCGAAACCGAACCCGTACGAGCAGCGCTTGCGGAAAAGGTGAAAAACTCACTGCAACCTGTGGAGCATGAGATTGTGATTGTTCCGGTTGAGTGATTCACAGAGGGTCGTTGCGTGTTACCATCAACTTACCAACCCACAACAATGGGAGGGACGATGATTTTCACGTTACCCGGACCTTTGTCTTTCATTTCCTCGAGAGCGCAGACTGCGCCATCTTTGAATTCAACGGTTGTCTTGCCGGTCTCTTCCTGAGTGATGTGTGAGAGTTGGCGGAAAGCCTGTCCTGAAACGGGATCAATCTTGGTGATGTAGTGTTTGATCTCTTCGTAATTAATATATTCCCAAGTTCCGGATTCACCGGTGGGAGTCACACGCATGGTGGTTTTTGTGGGTTTGCCGCGAGAAATTGCCACTTCACTCGGGGCCATGCCGATAGCGAGGCCTTTGTTTTTGATAATTTCTTTGACCGCTATCTGCCGCTCATAAATTTTCTTCAATTTTTCCACGAAGTCCGCATCGTGATGGGAGAAGGCTTTCGGAGAAACCCAACCAGAAATGCCATCTCTGGTTCCTTGTCCACGAACCCGGTAGGCTCTGTCGGTCATGCCCTCAAGATCCACCACTTGATCAGCTTTTAAGAATCCCAAGCGGTGTTTTCCATCTTTATCGGAAAATACCTGAGCTTGTTCGATCACGTTGAGCTTGATGGGCTTGGCGAACACCTGGTTGAGGTAAACTACACCGGGCTCCGAATCTAGGAGTGATTCTTTGTCTTTTTTGATCTGACCATATGAAATCAGCGTTAGCCACAAGCTGCATAATATGAAGATTGCTGGTTTCATCTCTTAAAAATAGAAGTCGCTGGCTGAAAATGAAAGACTCAATGCTTAACTCTGACGAAGAATGGGCGAGTTGTATTCAAATTTTAATCCATTTTAAGCGCGTGGCAGAACCGTCTGGTGGTGAACCTCAAATATGGGTAGGGGATTGATGGGGCACTTGGATTCCATCCAGCCAAGGTGAGTGGTGGTGATGAATTTCTGGGCGTTTGCGGGCAGGTGATGAATGAGCGCGTTGCGGCGGGCAGGGTCGAGTTCCCCAAAAATATCGTCCAGCAGATAGATGGGGGTTTTGGTTCCGCGCTGCTGCAAAAGATCGCCTTGGGCCAGTTTAAGAGCCAAGGCGATGGTGCGCTGTTGTCCTTCACTTGCGTAATCGGAAGCGGGCATTCCATGAATGCGGATTGAGAGATCATCGCGATGTGGGCCGACCACGGCTTGTCGGGTACTGGTTTCGCGTTGGCGAGCTTGGAGAATTGATTCCTTCATCGAGGGTCCTGAAGCAGGCAGGTAGGAAAGGCTGATCTCTTCGTTTTTTCCTGATATGTCAATCTGTGCCGCGGCGGCGAGAGGTGAGAGATCGGCGACGAGTTGTTGACGGGCCTGGGAGAGGTATTCGCCATGTTCGATGAGAATGTCTTCGTAAGCGAGAAGTTCAGGAAGACGGAGTCTGGGTTCTTTGAGAAGAAGGTTTTTGGCTTTCAGTGCGCGGCGGTAGCGGGTGTATGCGGTACGATACTTTGGATCCAGCTGAGCGCCGATGAAATCGAGGTAATTGCGCCTCGATTCGCCTGGACCACGGATCAGGGCAAGATCTTCATTTCCCATCCAAACAACGAGGCCCCCATCGGCAAGATATTCGGTGCGTGAATGACGCGGTTCACCATCGGCTTTGAGCAGCAGCCCTTTGGATGTTTGCTGGATTTTTCGTTCCTGCCCCCAAGGATTTCCGGCGATGCCGAAGCCTTGAGCGGATATTTTGGTAAGGGTGTGGAGTCGGTTGGTGCGGGGAGATTGGAGTCGGATCAGGGTGCAGATGGCCTCAAGCAGAGAGGTTTTTCCTTGGGCATTTTGACCCGTGAAAATGGCACCGGCAGGAGATGTGTCCAGCGCGAGAGAACTGAAGCAGCGGAAGTCCAGGAGGCGGAGGTTTTGAAGCACTGGGTTGGGATGATGATGTTTGAGTGCAAAGAATGGGAAGAAGTTCTTTGTGTTCTTGAGCTTTCGATTGATTAGGGTTTGTCGAGAACTGGGATGGGAAAGTCTTTGTTCGGAATACGGGCTTTATTGATGAGCTTGAGAAGCTCGGCGATTTTTTCCGGGTGAGTTGCTGCGAGGTCGTTGGCCTCGCCGATGTCTTTGGAAAGATCGAAGAGTTCGGTGGTGGCTTTATCGGGAAGAGCGAGTTTGGTTTGCACGAGTTTCCAATCGCCGACTTGAATTGCACGGCGGATGTTTTGCTCGTGGTGCTCCCAATAAAGGTGAGGGTGTTTGGGTTGTTGGCTCTTGCCTAACAGAGTGCTGGCGTAAGAAATGCCTTGGATGTCTTTGGGTGGCTTTTGGTTTGTAAGTTCACAGACTGTGGGAAGGAAATCCCAGAAGGCGGACGGGTGATCCGAGGTTTGGTTGGGTTTGATGGAAGCTGGCCATGAAGCGATAAAGGGCACTCGAATGCCGCCTTCGTAGAGATCGCGTTTGCCACCACGGAGCGGCCCGTTGGAATCGAGAAGTTCGGGTTTGTAGCCACCTTCGGAGTGTGGGCCGTTATCGCTCGTGAAGATGATCAGAGTATGATCTAACAGATTTTGTTTTTCTAGAGATGTGATGATTTTGCCGACGGATTCGTCGAGGTATTTCATCATGCCGATATAGTTGGCTTTGACTTCAGGGGTTGGGGTGTAGTGCTTTTCCTGGGTGCCGGAGATTTCGTTTTTAACAGAAGGCCTTGCTTCTTCGAGTTCCTTTTTACGTGCGATGACAGAGGCATGTGGTGCGGGATAAGATAGAATCAGCAAGAAGGGTTTTTCCTTATTCTGCCGTGAGATGAAATCCAGGGTTTCTTTGGTGTAGAGTTCGAGATCGTAATCGGTTCCGGTGTGGAGTTTGTTGTCAGGAAAGGCGACTTTTTCGGTATTTCTATAGACAAATAAGGGATAACGGTAATGGGCGTCACCATGGTTGGTAGTTCCGTAGAAAAAGTCGAAACCGTTATGAATGACAGATTCCGGATTTTGGGTATTTCCGGTCACGCAGGATTTGCCGATCATGGCGTTATGATAACCCGCGGCTTTGGTGATTTTTGCAACGGTGATTTCCTCGTCCGGAATGGAGAACTGACCGTTGCCTCGTATGGAGGCGTGCCCTGTGTTCTTTCCAGTCATCAAGGCGCAGCGTGAGGGGTTACAGACCGTGGCGCCGGAGTAGTGACGGGTGAAGCGTATGCCGTTTGCGGCGAGTTGATCGATGTTGGGAGTGCTGAAATGTTTCTGACCGTAGCAGGATAGATCGTTATAGCCGAGATCGTCCGTGATGATATAGATGATGTTGGGTTTTTGAGCTGGAAGCGGAGAGCAGAGAGCCGAGAGGAACAGGGTGATTTTGAGAATCGGGGAATTTGAAAAAGGCAGTGATTTCATGTTGCGGATGATGGCTTAGGCGCTCAGATGGTCGAGGGCCTTTTGGTAAGATGAATTCGAAAGGTAATGTCGGAGTTTGGCGTCGAATCCGGAATGGTGGGTCTCGACATAGGCGTCGATTTCCTGGGAAATCGATTTCAAGGCTTCCAGATGCGCATTTGGATCACGATCGCGGAAAGCGTGATCTGCGATCATGCTGAGGCGTTTGTTCAAAAGGGCTTGGAGCTGGGCGTGCATGGTTTGTTCGTATTTTGCACCACGGAGGCGCAGAGATTACGGTGGGTCGCAATGGAGAATCTAAGTTTTGGAGTTCAAAGCTCAATAAGAAAGCTGATACATGTTATGCAAGAACTGCGAGTCTGCAGACTCGCGGTCCTTGGAGGGTGTCGCTTTCTACATGCGAATATCATTGTCGTTCGGCACTCAAACGCATCATGTTTACAACATGATTTCATTGGTCATTGTGGTGGAGGTGAATCCTGACAAGGTGGAAAAATTTATCACGTATCTCAGCGAGGAGGCGGCTGATGCGATGGCAAATGAGCCGGGGTGTCGTGACTTTGTGATTTCACAAAGCATGACGGATCACCATGTCTTTACCCTCGCTGAGTTTTATGACGATGAGGCAGCACTGGAAGAACATCGTAAAACGCCGCATTTCCTGTTGTTTCAGGAAAGGGTACGTGCACACGCGCTCATCGTGAACAAGCGCGAAGTCGTGACGGGAAATGTGATTTTCCCTCGGAAAGAATGTTAAGTGGATAAAAATTCTCTTTTGCCGATACTCTTTTCTCCCTGTGGTAGAAATACATGAAATTTTGATAGCGTTCTTTTAAATCAATCGGTCGCTTTTTTAAGAGCTGCTGCGACGAAGCCGGAGAAGAGAGGATGTGGGTGATTGGGTTTTGAGAGAAATTCAGGGTGGAACTGGGCACCGATATAGAATGGGTGATTTGGGAGTTCGACAATTTCCACCAAACCTTCGTTGGCTGAGACGGAAGAAATAACGAGGCCTCCTTCCTGCAGGCGGTCTTGGTAATCGGAATTTACTTCGTATCGATGACGATGTCTTTCCTTGATGCGATCGGCGTTACCATAAAGATCGGCGGCCTTGGTTCCGGCAAAGAGGATGGATTCGGAAGAGCCGAGGCGCATGGTGGCGCCCATGTCGGTGATACCTTTTTGTTCTTCCTGCAGGCAGATGACGGGATGTGGGGTGGCTTTGTCGAACTCGGTGGAGTTGGCGCCTTTGAGTCCGCACTTATTGCGAGCAAATTCGATCGTGGCAATTTGCATACCGAGGCAGATTCCGAAGTAAGGAATGTTGTTTTCGCGCGCGTATTTGGCGGCAAGAATTTTCCCTTCGATCCCGCGATCTCCGAAGCCACCGGGCACGAGAATACCATCGACATCTCCGATCACCGATTTCGCGCCTTGGTCTTCGATTGCCTCGGCTTCGACCCGAATGATCTGGACCTTCGTATCGTGATACGCTCCCGCATGGATAAGGGATTCGTAGATGGATTTGTATGCGTCCTGGAGTTCGATGTATTTTCCAGCTACGGCAATGGTGACTTTATGCTTCGGATGGATGACGCGTTGGACGAAGCCTTCCCATTTTTCCAAGTTGGGTGAAGGTGTGTGACCCAGGCCGATTTTATCAACGACAAGACGATCGATTTTATCTCTGCGAAGATCGAGCGGGCATTCGTAAATCGTGTGAGCGACATCCCGGAATGCGACGACGTTCTTTTTGTCCACGTTGCAGAACATCGCGATTTTGCGGCGGTTGTCTTCATCGAGATCCGTTTCCGTGCGGCAAATGATGATATCAGGTTGGATGCCGAGCTCGCGGAGTTTGGCGACGGATTGCTGGGTGGGTTTGGTTTTTGCTTCACCTGCAGCCTTGATGTAAGGCAGTAAGGTAACATGGATGAAACAGACATTTTCTTTACCGACTTCCAGAGCGAACTGGCGTAGGGCCTCGATAAAAAGCAGACCCTCCATATCCCCGACCGTGCCACCGATTTCGGTGATGAGGACATCGACATCGGGATTGTTTTTGGTGACCGAGTGCATGCGGTCTTTGATTTCATCCGTGACGTGGGGAATGAACTGAACGGTTTTTCCGAGGTATTCGCCGCGTCGTTCTTTTTTGATGACGGAATCAAATACCTGACCGGAGGTGAGGTTGTTCATTTGAGACAGAATGCCGGAGGTGAAACGCTCATAGTGACCTAGGTCGAGATCGGTTTCCGCACCGTCATCGAGAACATAGACCTCGCCATGTTGGTAAGGTGACATGGTTCCGGGGTCGACGTTAAGATACGGATCGAATTTTTGCATCAGGGTTTTGAGGCCCCGCGCTTCGAGAAGTGTTCCGATGGATGCCGCTGCGAGGCCTTTCCCGAGAGAGGAAACCACGCCGCCGGTGACAAAAATGTATTTCATAAATTTCAAATTTTAAGTTTCAAACTTCAAGTTTGAGGGCGTATCGAGAAGTGTTAGATGGGATTAGTGGATGATGTTTGAGACAGAGTTAGTGAGAGGAAGATAATAGAATGCGTTCGATTTCGACGGCTTGTTCGGGAGTGTCGACGCCGGGGGATGTGTCGTTTGTGGTGAGGACGCGGATGTTGGCGTTGTTTTCTAGGGCACGGAGTTGTTCCAGGGATTCGGCTTGTTCCAGCGGCGAGGGCGGCCAGGTGACGAAGGTTTCTAGGAAATCACGACGGTAACCGTAGACGCCCTTGTGGCGGAGGACCTGGAGGTTTGCGACCGCATTGCGGAAATAAGGCAGTGGGGAGCGGGAGAAGTAGAGGGCGTTGCCGTTGAGTTTGAGGACGACTTTGACGACATTCGGGTCGACCACGACGGGATCTTTGGGATTGAGCGGGTTGGCGGCGGTGACCATGTCCAGGGTGGGATCGGCGCAAAGTGCGGTAGCGAGGTCGTCGATCAATTCGGGGTCGATCAAGGGTTCATCGCCCTGGATATTGAGAATGTGGGTGGCGTTGGGGATTTGTCTGACGGCTTCGGCGAGACGGTCGGTGCCGGTGAGGTGATCGGGCGAGGTCATGATTGCCTTTCCGCCAAAAGCCAGAACGGCCTCTTCGATACGTGGATCATCGGTGGCGATGAAAATTTCGGAGAGCATCTTAGCGCTCTTGCAGCGTTCCCAAACGTGTTGGATGAGTGGTTTGCCAGCAATGAGGTGAAGCGGTTTTCCGGGGAAGCGGGTGGAGCCCCAGCGAGCCGGAAGGATACCGATGATGAGGGGTTTGGAGACAGGCAGTGACACGCAATGAAAATAGGTTGCGCGAACTTATGGAGGAGACGGGGGGACGGCAAGGACGGTTTTTGAAATTTCAAATCTCAAATCTCAAATCTCAAATCTCAAATCTCAAATCTCAATAATCTGTGCTCTGTGCTCTGTGCTCTGTGCTCTTTATGAATCGCCCATGCAGATACCCACGGCGCGAGCGACTTGGACCACTTCGCCGTTGGGGTCGACGAGGCGGAGTTTGTTTACAGCTTCCTCGATCGTCACGGAATCCACGTGGTAGGCTTCGTAAGACACCATGCGGCCAAAAGCTTTTTGTCTGGCAAGATTGACAGCCATGACGCCGAAGCGCATTCCGAGAATGCGATCGAATGATGTGGGTGCGCCGCCGCGTTGCAGATGCCCAAGGGTTGTGGCGCGGGTCTCTTTTTTTGTGAGTTCTTGCAGGCGGGCGGCCACTTGCTCGGATATACCTCCTAATCGGATTTCGCCAGCGCTGTTTTTATCGACTGTAACGAGTTCACCATTCGGAAGTTTCGCCCCTTCTGCAATGACAACTAGAGTAGCATGCTGTCCTTGCGCATCGCGATTTTTGATGAAGTCCGCGATCTTTTGAAGAGAGAAAGGGATTTCAGGAAGCAGAATGACGTTGGCACCTCCGGCGATGCCGCCCCAAAGCGCGATCCATCCGGCGTGGCGACCCATAACTTCAAGCACCATCACGCGTTTGTGTGATTCGGCGGTGGTATTGAGACGATCCAGCGCATCCACAACCGTGGTGACGGCACTGTCGAAGCCGAAAGACATCGCGGTTGCGGAGAGATCGTTATCAATCGTTTTGGGGACACCGATGATTGGCCAGCCCTGACGGAAAAGCTGAAGTCCGGTGGTGAGTGAACCATCTCCGCCGACAATGATGAGGGCTTCGATTTTGAGTTGGTCGATGGTGCGACGGGCGCGATCGACGATTTCTTTCGGTATTTCAGTGACGTTTCCGACACCGATTTTTGCAGAAAAATGGCCTTTGTTCGTGGAGCCAAGAATGGTGCCACCTAGTTTCAGGATACCCATGGTGTCCTCGGGTGTGAGAAAGCGGTAATCTCCGGGAGGTAGTAGGCCTTCGAATCCGTCTCTGAAACCGATGACTTCCCAGCCGATTTTGTGTGCGGCACCGACCACACCATGAGTCACGGCATTGAGCCCGGGACAATCTCCGCCGCTATTTAGGATGCCGATACGCATAAAATTCAAATTTCAAATCTTAAATAACAAGGAGAGGCAATAATGAAAAATAAGAGGAATCGAGAATCATAGAAATTTGAATCTTATTTGACGGGTGGGGGTGTGGCTAGGAGTTCGTATTTTGGATTTTTTACAACAGCCCCGGCGGCAAGCCATGAGTCATAGTAGGCCCAGCCATCGCGGAGCAGTTTACGTGAGCGATTGAAGCGATCCGGGCTGTTGAGTAAGACTACAATGAGACGCCGTGGGGTGACTCCCTTATTGCCGTCCGGCTTGGTTCTGACAAGTGGATCGCGATCCATACAGGTCGAGAGGCAAGGTCCGGCGTTTTGTGTGGTACCAGTTTTGATGCCGAGGATGCCCGTTTCTCCGACAAGCTCGTTGGTGTTGGTGATGGTTTTGCCGACCCCGTTGATTTTGACTTCACGGGATGGTTGGCGCGTGATGAAGGTAATCGGATTGCGGCGCATCGCGTGGATGGAAAAGCGGGCGATATCAGCGGCGGTGGAGTAACCGGGCTTGGGTTCGAGATCCAGGCCATGCGGGTTGGTAAAACGGGTGTTTTTTGCGAGAACGAATTTGGCGAGTTGATTCATTTCTCCCACGAATGCTTGGACGGGATCGCCCGTCAGTCCACGACGTGAAAGGATATCCCTGCCGACATGGTTGGCGATGGCAAGAGCCGCGTAGTTATCGGATCGCAGGAGGGATGCATAGAGGGCGTCTCTTAAAGTCATCGAATCACCAACTTTGAGGCCGATTGCGGTAGCTTGACCGAGAAGATTTGCGGATTCCGGGATGGTAAGAGTCGTCGTGCCCAGATCGGTCTCAGTTGCGGTCGCCCAATCAACCGCGACGATGGCGGTGGCAATTTTTGTGAGAGAGGCAACCGAGCGCTTGGTCGTGGCGCCGGATGCGGAAAGCACTTTTCCGGAATAAGCTTCAACGACGATGTGAGATTCTTGTGCAAAAAGCGTCGAAGTCAGAAAAAGGAGTGAAGCGAACACGTAGCGCATACAGATCAGGATAATTAAGAAAACCGAAGTTTCAATCGCGAAACAGGAATTTTGTAGCCCCAAAAAACAGTCACACGGCTAGGAAACAGATATGACAATCTTTGTCGTGGCGGTGTCAAAGATTGTGAGTGCCGAGAAGAGATGATGGTTTTGCGGGTTCAGGCTAGGGTGGACATCTTGTAAGGTGAGGGGAGTGTTTCAGTTTTTGGCTTGGTGAGTCTTTTCGTTTTACTTTTTAGGGATTTGGGTAGTTTTGAGGTGTGATTGATTTTTTCCAAGATAGTGGGGTGTGGTTGGTGACGGGGAGTTTGTTGCTTGTGGGATTGGTGGGATGTGTGGTGCCGGCTTTGCCGGGGCATTTGTTTATATTGTTGGCGGCAGTTGGGTATCGGTTGATGGTTGGGACAAGTGCTGGAATCGCTTGGTGGGGATTTGGGATTTTGGTTTTACTGATGGCAATCTCGCAGATTTTTGAAATGGTCAGTGGATCGTTAGGGAGTCGGTGGTTTGGCGGAACGAAATGGGGGGCGTTGGGGGCTTTGGTGGGGGGAATTGTCGGATTGTTTTTTCTGCCTTTCGGATTACTGCTTGGTCCGCTTATTGGGGCGTTTGGGTTTGAAAGGTTATTTGCAAAAAAGGAGATCAGGGAGTCTGCAGTGTCTGGGGTCGGCAGCATGGTGGGCACTCTGGTGGGGATTGTTGTGAAGGTGATGGTGGGGCTCCTGATGATTGTTTGGTTCTTTTTGGATATATGGGTGATCAAATAGAAGAGTGAAGAGTGAAGAGTGAAAGGTGGGGAATGGAGGACAGGGGAGGTATCAAATTCATTTTTTGAAGTTTAGAGTTTAAAATTTAGAATTCCGATTTTGCTTTCAGGTTTTCAGGTTTTCAGCGTTTACTGTGGGTGCCGTCTCCTGGACGGTCGCGATCAGGGCGCAAGTTCTGGTTGAGGAAAGTCCGGACACCATAGAGCAACTTGCCCTGTGAAAGCAGGGAACGTGAGTCGAGAGACAAGCGGATGGACAGTGCAGCAGAAAATACACCGCCGATGGCTCGGAAGAGCACAGGTAAGGTTGAAATGGTGGGGTAAGAGCCCACCGCGCCGAGGGTAACCGGAGCGGCAATGAAAACCCCAGGTGGTGCAAGACATAACAGGGAAAGGACTGCTCGTCCGTTCACTCCCGGGTATTAGTCGCACTCCGCGCGAGCGGGGCGCCCGGTGCAAGCCGGGTTGAGAGAAATGACCGTCCAGCTTCGGGTAAAATCGAGGTGGACAGAATCCGGCTTACAGGGAGACGGCACCCTTTTTTATAGCGGAGAGCTAAGAGCGGAGAGGGAAGAGAAGAGAGGAATTTGGGATGCGCGAGTGGACTCGCGCGGTCCTATTTTCTGTGGACGGGGCGCATCGGTTTGCGAACGGGTGCGGATTTGTTCGCGTCGTTCGCATGGCCTGGAGCGATGCTGGGATCGACAAGTGGGGGGAGTTCCGGACCGTCTGCAAAAATCCGGGCTGGGTCCGAGACATCGTAGCGGTTATCCATGTTGGTTTGGACAGAGTTGAGGGATTTGGAGCCATTTACGATGGATGGCTGGATGAAGATCATCAATTCATCACGATCGATACCTTGGGTTTTGGTTGAGAACAAACGTCCGAGCCCTGGGATGTCGCTGAGGATAGGAATGCCAGTGACGTTTTCTTTATCGTTCGTGGTGATGAGGCCGCCGAGAACAATAGTCTCGTTATTCGGAACGGTAACGGTAGTAAGAAGTTCACGGGTATTTATCTCAGGAATATTTCCCAACCCTTCGATTGGTGTATCTTTACCGATACTATCGCTGACCAGAGCGATTTGTAAGGTAATTTCTTTTTCCGAATTAATAAGTGGAATGACTTCGAGCTTCAATACCACATCGCGGTATTCGACATTGGTAGATACGCCGCCACCTGTAAATGAATTCGAGTTTGTGGGGATTGCAACGCGTTTGCCTGAAGAAATCGTGCCCTTACGGTTGTTGGCTGTGAAGATGGATGGACGGGAAAGGATCGTGAAATCGTTATTTTCTGAGAGAAGATTTACATAACCAGCAAGAGAATTGCCGATTTTTCCATAGAGTGACAAGCCGCTTTGGTTGGGAAACAGATTGCCGGCAACCAATCCTGCATCATCCCCTAAGCCGGTTGCCGGATTTGTCAGATCGTTGGGAAGATTTGCCGTATTGTTTTCACCCCCGATGTTTGAAAAGCCAAGTCCACCTTTTTCGCCACCGCGAAAGGCGCGAATCCAATCCACTCCAGTTTTGGTCGATTTGCCGAGTGAGAGTTGTCCGAAGACCGTTGAGATCATGACTTGGTCGGCTTTCACATCGACCTGATCGAGCAGTTTTTCGATGATTTCCACGCTGGATGGAGGGCCTTGAACGATGATGGAGTTGGTGATGTTGTCGGCGACAAGAAGCGTTCGGCCGACGAGGAGAGATACCGGTGCGGAGTTAGCATCGGGTTCCTGAAGGGAGTCGCCTCTGTTTGCACTGCTTCCGCCAGAATTTCCCATGCCTCCGAAACCTGAGTTGGAAGTATTTCTGTTATTGGTGTTGTTATTGGAGAAATTGCCGGTTTGTTGTCTGGTGCTTGTATTCCTTGATGCGCCGGGCTGGGGTGGGTTGGTTGCATCGGCTCCGCTGGTTCCGGTTCCCGAAAAAGCGCGGGTTAGAGCATCACCGGCGATAGGGAGGAAATCGGCAACCGCGAGGAATTGGAGTTTTCTGCGCAGGAAATTGCGTTGGTCTGACTCGACATCAAACTGATCGATAAGACCTTCGATGAAGAGAATATCGACCGGACGACCGATGGCGACGATGCGGTTGGTGCGGGCATCAGGAATGATTTGCAAGGGGGTTTCCTCACCGGAAGAGCTGCCGCCGGGGTCCTTGTTAATGGCCGTCACATCATTGACTATTCCGGGAGTTTGGGGGGCACGTTGGATTCCGGCGGTGAGCTTGGTTTCTTGCTGATTTCCAAGCATTTCGTTGAGCGTGGTGGCCAGCTCGGTGACATCGGCAAATTTGACATTGATGAAGCGATTCGTGACCAGGCTGGAGGGTTTGTCGATTTGAACCCTGATATCGATGAGTTTGCGGATCAGCGAGGTGTTTTCGGTTATGATCACGGCGGCAGCGTTAGGGACGGCAGCGATGGATCCAAAGGCGCCGAATTGACCGATGATCTGTGTGAAAGTGCGAACGGCCTCATCGGGTTTGATGTGATCGAGCTTCATCACATAGGAAATCACGGCATCGCCTTGTGGGAGCGGGTCGTCTTCAGTAAAGACCGGAACACCGATATTGGTGGGTCTGATTCCTCCGGAAGCGAGGGTTAGGAAATCGAGATTGGAGTCTGTGGCATCTGGGACAAAGATGAAATTCTCTATCGTTGCGGTCTTTTTGAGGATTTCCGAGGCTTTGGCGTAGGTGAGAGGGTTTTCCGGTGAGGCATCGATCACGAGTGCGAAAGATGCTTTGGAGGCCGCCGATGAGACAATGACTCTGCGTCCCGTGTATTTGGTGTAGAGGCCGGCGAGTTCGTTGCCGTTGCATTCGGTGAATTCGATTTTTTCCTTGATCAGGGTGTTATCGCCCGCGGGTTTGTTCTCTTTTGCCTGAACATTTCCGGGAATGGCGGGTTGATCGCGATCCTGAGAAAAGAGAGGAAGGCAAGTGAATTGAAATACGGTCAGGAAAATAAAGTAGCGGCTCATTCGGTGATGGGGAAGTTGATGCTCGGATACAGGGAAACAAAGGGGGGCAGTGATTATTTGCGGCTGGGTCTGGATTGAGGACTGTTACTGGGGGGCTTTTGATGTGTTGGTACGATCGGAGGAATAATTCTGGGGCGAGCCGTTGTGTTGGGAGCGGCTTGGCCACCGGGAGGGGAGGGCTGGCTTGGATCGACGACGCCGGGAGGGTTGTTAGCGGGCTTAGTTGTTGAGGCAGGGGCGTTGAGAACCACAAGATTGGGTTCGAAGCGCACCACGCCTTCCGTAGATCCTTTTTTGAGAGTTACCGTTGTGCCGAGACTTATCTTGGGGTTGCGATCTACTGAAACCACTTCGAAACCAGAGTCGTTCCCGGGCTCGATGATGATTTTTTTGGCGTTTTTGTCTTTCTTGTTGGCGATGGTAATCCGGTAGCCTCCTTCAATCGGAGCGATACCTGTGAGGTGGTAATCATCGAGGGGGTTGCTAATTTTTGGGTCGCCGGTCACAATGGGCTTAGTTGTAAAGGGGCTATTCAGCCAGAGTTCGCTGTAAAACTGGTGAGGTTTCTTTTCAGGAACCTGTGCAAAAGAAATTGAGCACGGCATCATGCCCAGAAAAGCGACGAAGAGGAACGGTTTCATGAATCTGTTTTTTCAGCAGGGAACCATTGGGATATGACGGCGCTGCAGTCGATGAGTTTGTCGTCCTGAGTGTTCGGATTTAGGCGGATTTGGATGGCGGATCGAAAGGCGGATGGTTCGTTAACGGCATTGAGCCAGCGATAAAGGGATTCCTCCCTGCCTGTGACGCTGATTTTAATTTGGGCGCGGTGGTAGTGTTTGCCTGTGGTATCTGTGGGGAGGAATTCTTGGGGCTTGACGGTCAGTCCAGCTGCGATTGCTTCTTTTTCAATGAATGCCTGAAGCTGGCCTTGGACAGTTTGCGCATCTGTTTGGGCGGGTTCATAGTCAGCGAGCCATTGCATTTGTTCTGCGTATTGCGCCGCGTTATCTTGGCTGGTTTTGGCCTGTTGGAGCTCGATTTTTGCTGTTTCCAGAGCGTTCTCAAAAAGATTTTTTTTCTGCAGATATTGGGAATAGAGAAAAAGATTGAGCATCAAAAACCCCGCGAGGAGCAAGAGAGAGAGTAATTTTTTTTCGCGGGATGACATGTGAGAAGTGGGGGGGAAATTAGTTTGGGAAAGCGTGTTTGTCAGTGAAAAAGCTTAGAGATTAATGCGAAGAATCTGGAAGAGTTATGGTGTGGCTTGGGGAGATGAAGCGACGAAGGTGAATTCCCAGCCACGGTTCGATTGTCGGGGGCGGCCATCTTCCCATCGATAATGGGTGAGATCGTTGCTTTTTTTGAGGTTCAGAGAGAACTGTGTGATGGCTTGGGACTGAGGAGCCTCACCCTCCAAGAGAATTTCTGTCGCCGATATGGTTGCGATTTTCAGACGAAGTCCGGAGTTGGCGGGTATGCATTTGGAAATGCGGTGGAGAATATCCACCGTATTGTATTCGCGGCTGATGCCGTATTCGAGTTCGTCCCATTTTTCAATGTGCAAGGCGAAGCTTTCACGTGCGGGTGCGATGATGGCAGCGCTTTCTTTGATTTTTTTGGTGGAGGAATGGGTTTTCCATAGGTCAAAGCCCAAGTAACCGATCGCACCGATATAGAAAAGGGCGACAGCGGCGATGGTGAAAATCGTGTTTTGGCGTCTGCGGGCAGCACGGCGGGCGGCGCGGACATCGGCAGGAAGGAGAGAGCTACACTGCTCTGGAAGAGATGGAGCGGGTTTCGGGGAGAGATCGACCTGGATGGTCAAGGCTTTTGCCAGCTCAGAGGTTTGAGTCTGAGTATCGTTTGACCAGACGATGGCTTTGTCTGGCTTAACCTCAATACCTTGCAGAGAGAGTTGGGCGATGGCGATGCGGATTTCGCGGATCAGGTTTGCATCTGGAGAAACGCCTAATGAAGCGGTGGACTGGCTGTAAATGAGTTTCCCCTCATGATGGATGGCAAAGACCCACTGATTCAACTCACGCCAGAGGTTCAGCGTGTTGCCTTGACTTGGAAAGGCGCGCGCGGAGATATCGAAAGCCTTCGGTGACTTGGAGGGCAGGGCTTCCGTCGTCGGATTTCGGAGAACGATGTAAAGTAAAGTCGACTCCTCAGCTGAGGTGGAGATGGAAAAAATGTCCGTGAGTTGACCCGCGAGAGGATCGGGCCGCAGTCCGACGCGTTCCGCATGCGTGGCGGCCAGATCGGGAAAAAGAGATACATCGCCGGTTTGAACACGCAACGGGAGTGCGGTGAGTGCTTGAACGGGAAAGAAAAAGATCAGATCCCCAGCGGGAGGGTTTGCGATTTCCGAGGGATGCTTGACCGGGTGCGTGGTCTGAAGCGTCGCAGCTTGGTTTGGCAGAATCGACCAGATCTCCCAATCGGTTTCACCGGGGATGAGAAGATAAGTAGAATTGGATTTTGCCATGGCGGAGAAAAAGGTCTTTGGAGTTGGGGGGGAATGAATATCAGGGAACGATTTCGTTGGTGCGGCTGAGTAGGATGGGTTTTCCGGTGCGATTTTTGACGATGGCGATGATGCGGCGTTTGGATTCTCCGGAGCGGGCGGTTGAGCTGATGCGTGTTGTGGTATCGTTGATGGTAAAACGTTGGGCTATGTCTTGGCGTGAATTTGCATCGATGCCAAGCAAGGAAATTGCGGAAGTCAGATCTTCGAAAGGAACGTCATCCTGGGTATTGCGGATGCCGTCTTTGCCACGTACTGTATTTGGAATGATTGAGGCCTGAGCGGCGGTGACCTCAGCTGCCACGGAAATCAGTTCAGCATCAGCCTCGTTGATATCGAGCGTTCCTCCCGACCAGATGGTAAACCAATTTCTCCAATCTGGGCGCAGAGCCTCGATCTGATCCATGCCGCGCACGAGACGCATTTCATCAAGATCATAAAACGGTCTGTTGAAAGGTTGGTTGATCCGTCCCATACGGATGTATTCCTCAGTTTCCGCTCCATTGAGAGCGACCTCCTGATCCGCGTCAATCCAGTCCGTAAAGGCATCGGTCAGGGCTTGTGCGGCATCAAGATCCAAGCCCCAGTGAATGAATATTGAGCGGATGAGGGTTTTGTCTTCCGCCAGAACAAGTGTGTTGATGTTGAAACGCGCGCTTTCAGAACTGAGGGTGACATGGATTTCCTCGTTGTTTTCTTCATCGATGCGATGGAGTAACGGGTCATTGCGTTCCACAACCGGGTTCGCTCCGATGGCGATGCCCATTTCCGCGAGTTGTAAGGCGCGTGAGCCGTGGATTTTGGAAGTGGTGATCTCTGCGTCGAATGAGATGACGCGCAGAGTCGTGATTGCTGCGAGTGACAGAATTGCGATCAGCCAGAGCACCGCAATCAGGGCGATACCCCGGCGAGCTGAAACCCGGCGATGTAGGGTGTGAATCCTCATTCTGACGGATTCGGGTTAGGGGTCGGAGTGGGAGTTGGAACGGATGGCACGCCTGGAGAGGGAATTCCGGGAGTTGTCGGGTTTCCCTTGTTCATCCTTTGTTGTTGGAGTTGGCGCATGTAAACTTCCGGGTTTTGTTTGGGAGGAATCCAGAACACATGGCGTAAAGGCTCGCCTTCGGCACCGAACGCGCAGCTGAGTTCCATTTGCAACGGCAGCTTTCCGGATCCGTTCCAATCGAAAACATATTCCATTTGGCTAGGATCAAGGACACGCCATTCAAAATAGCGGACATCGGTCAGCAGGATGATTTCCGCAAAAGGCTTTTCATCAGCGGCCGTTGATCCGAATCCAGAGCCTGATGCATTGGTCGAGCTTGGATCGAGGATAGGGTTTTCATAGTATCTGAGAACGATATCCAGATAACCCGAGCGGCGCATCACGGTGGATAACTGGATGGCTTTTGCGGTGCGTTCCTGATCACCCCATGTGAACGAGAGGGGCACGTTTTCTAGCGTCAGATCGCTGAGATAATGGGATCCTGAATCGGTTGACTGGAGATTGAGATTTGTATTTCCGGGGAGTTCGGAAAAGCGTTTTTCAAGCAGATCAAAAAACGCTTGGTGGAGCATTTCCTCATTTTGGGTTTTGACGACCGAGTTGCCCAGGCTGAGGGATGCTTGGGCCGTGGCAAAAACCATGCCAAACAACATGGCGATCAACAAAAGAGCGACCACGAGTTCCAAAAGGGTGAATCCTC
The DNA here is from genome assembly GCA_044233125.1 of Luteolibacter sp. Lineage (GTDB taxonomy): Bacteria > Verrucomicrobiota > Verrucomicrobiia > Verrucomicrobiales > Akkermansiaceae > Luteolibacter. The sequence continues at coordinate 290,664 of JBIIKO010000002.1, forward strand.
TGGCTTGCTTCTGTTTGTATCCAGCATTGGATTTCATGGCTGATACATCAGGTTGTAGCGCCATGTTTCCACGGAGCGGGATTGCCATTTTCCGTCAGCGAACCAATTTGCAGTAATCTCGATTCGATACATGTCCTGCAGAATCTTTCCGTCTTGGTTTTCCAATTTATCGATAGGGGAAACGACGACATCGAGCTCAATGTCGGTGCCCTCGATAGGGATTTGGGTGGTGCCCTCTTCGAGCGTTGGGAAGGAGAGTTGTTCGGTCAGGGCTGACTCCAAAATACGGGTGATTTTGAGCTCGGTTTGTGCTAGGTTTGCGGTTTCCGCCATGCGGTGAAATGCCACCACAAGCCCCGTGCAAGCCATGGCGAAAATACCCAGCGCGACAATCACTTCCATCAGCAGGAAGCCATTGCGTTTGCCGGATGATTTTTTGGAAGATTTCAAAAACGGAAATGGGATTTGAAAAGGTTAATTGGCCTCGAGTTCGGAATCAGCAATGCTGGCAGTAAGCGGATGATAGGTGTCTTGTGCGTAGCTGTTGTGCAGATCGAGACGGACGGTGATCGGTTCGCAGAGACCATCCGGATCGAAGCGCCAGATGGGAAAAGATTTTTCAGTGGGAGTGATAAATGATGGGGAGTTCCAATGGCGGAAGGTCAATGTGATGTCCGGGTCTATCTTGAGAGTTTCGATAAGATCGGCTCTCACTGGCTGATCGCTAGGCCTGCCCCCGATCTCATTTCCGAGTGCCGTGGTGCGCTCGTTTTCACGAGTCTGGGAGAGGGGGCGCAAGTTGATGGAGTTTGCGCGAAACTCAATCGCGTAGGGTTTTTGGTGTAAAATGGCTGCAGCACGGGCTTTTTTGGCGAGCATCTCGATCTCACTGGATTGGTTGCGCAGAGCTCTTTCGGACGATGTCAGGACGACAGCAGCAACCGATCCCGCGGCGATCAAACCGATGATGATGAGAACCACGATGATTTCGATCAGCGTGAAGCCTCCGGAATTTGATGAATTGCGAATGGGTGCGAATGAATTCAAATTCGATAGGTTTCTGCCAATCGGATGCAAAGGTGGCAGAGGGTTACGGGGTATCTTGCGTAGTGCGCTCGAAAACAATGGATTGAATTTCCTAGTGATTTCTTCAAGCCGGATGTCTCATGAAAGTGATAGCCGGAAATTCGGCGAGTCAGTCTTGGGAGGACATATCGTCATCGGTATTTTCCAGTTGATCCGGGCCGAAAGTGTAAATTTCAAAATCGGAGGAGTCCTTTTTTCCCGGGTTGCGGTAGCGATAAGGCACGCCCCACGGATCGTTTGGGACGCCTTTTGAACCGGCGGATGTCCATCGTTTGGGGATGGGAGGCGTGGAGGGTTTGGTAAAGAGGGCGCTGAGACCCTGTTGGGTGGTTGGTGCGTTGTTTGCGAGCATCTTGTAATTCAATACGGCTGCTCGGAGATTGTTAAAGTCACTCTCCACTCGTTGAATTTTGGCGCCGTCACCGAGTTTGTTGAGACCGACGATCGACCCACCGATAATCACGGCGATGATGCCCAGCACGATGACAATTTCCAAGAGTGTGAAACCTGCGGGTTTGGAGCTGCGGATGGACGGGTGGGGAGAATAAATTTTCATAAAATGGATTGGCTGAATACGGATTCATCCTAGGTCAGAAGACGTCTGTGTCAACTTTCCGGGTGAGGGCCTTCTAGGGTCGGATCTTGGCAAGAGGGATTTGTTCGCTTTAAGAGCGGTGGTGGCGGCTAAAATCGTTTCCAAGCTTTGGCTCTTTTATTCTTTTGGCTCTGGATCGCGGAAGTCTCGAAATACGTATATTTTTGGTAATTTCCCACCTGAGTGTTCGATGAAACCCAGGTGTCTGCAGGTAGCGTCGTGCCACCATTGTTGTTCGGTGATGGGTTCAAATGTTTCCATGCCTCGCACGAGATAAGTGAAACTCGCGTGGTAGTAGCCACGGGTCGGTCCGCTTTTGTTGATGAACGGGGCATCTAGGATTTTTGAGCTATCAGGTCCCAGAGATAAGATCCGATCGCCCAACTTTCCTTCAATGGTTTGATCGGTGTGATTGATCCATAGAGTCTGTCCCAGTTTGAAATTTGCGGTTTCGATATTGATGGCTTTGAGTTTCACAGCTGCGATTTTATTCTCAGGATCGCGGGAGACGATGAGATAGAAATCGTGATAATTTTCCGGAATTTCAATGGAAGGGGCATCTGGAGGAACGCTTTCTGAATCCTCGGGTTTGGAGGTAAGCAATTTGAGATGTATGGCGCCCGCAGGGAGATTGTAAACGGGCGAAAGATTCATACTCGGAAGCTCGATTTCCTGTGAGGAAGTTCCATCGAAAAGATGGAGTCTTTTCGGGGCGTCGGCTGGGCGGCTTGGAAAAACGATGCGGCAGTTGCGATGGGTGGCCTCTTGGGCGTGCGAGTGGCTCAGCGGAGAGAAAAGGGACAGAAAAATGATGGAAAAAATTTTCATGAAACTTGCCGGCGGCTTATCTAACTACTCAATTTCTAATTTCTCTGTCGTTTCTTTTTCGTAGGGAAGGCGGAAGTCGCGGAAATAGTATATCCTCGGTAGCTTTCCACCTGTATTGACGATGAAGCCCAGATGCTTGCTGGTGGCATCGTGCCACCAGCTTTGTTCGGTGATGGGTGCGTAATCGCCTTTGCCATTTGCCTGATATCTCAAAATGGCGGTGTAGTAGCTACTGGTGGGAGCGGGCTCTTTGGAAATGCCGCGATCGTTGGGGTCGATGATGATTTGAGCATTGCCCAACTTAGCCGCGATGCGATGACCCGTGAAATTATACCACAAGGTTTCACCGGGTTTGAGTTTTCCTTCTCCCGTATTGACCATGTTCATCTTGATGGGGATCACCGTATTTTCGGGATCAGGTGTGATGATGATATAGAACTCACGGATATTTTCAGGAATTCTCAGGAGGGGGGATTTTGGGGGCAAGGCTTCTGGATCCGTGATTTTATCCGCTGTGATCGCGATGGTCAGATCGCCACTGGTTAAGTCAATCACCTCGGATAAATTCATGCTCGGCAGCGTGATGGGTTGACTGGTTTTTCCATCAAAGAGAAAAGCGACTTTCGGCGCGCTTTGAGGGCGCTCGGGGAACACAAGGCGACATGTGCGTGACTGGGCTTGGACAGCGTTGATCACAAATAATAGGGTAAAAGCGAGGATGGAGGTGGATCGGATCATGAGGTTGGATTTGATATTTTTTTGATCAGACCTCGTCTGAGTTCAACCATCTGAAAGAGACGATTTCATATTTTCTTCCGAAAGTGATGTTTCTTGGGATGGTTGGTGGTTCGATCGAGTCTGCCGCGTCTCCTTGATCGGAAAACTCACGTGTTCTTTTGACGGTGGCCTCGCACCAGGCGCGGGCGAGGACTTTGCCATTTTTATCGAGAGAGTCGCCATAAGCGCGAATGGTGAAGGTGTCATCTCTTACGCTTAGGATGGGAGCGATGGGACGTAGGATATCAGCTTGGCGGATCCAGCCGGGCGCGCCGTAGGCGCTTGAACCTTCCGCGGCTTTCGTGAATTCATAATTCACCCCGGCGAGTTTGGGATCGTTAGCTGCCATGGTGTTGTCAGAGAGCGAATTTGCCGGGTCGCGCAGTTTTTTCATGGGATCAACGGATAGACGATTGATCGCGGTTTGAATGGCTCCGGCCAGAGCGAGATCTTCATTGCTACTAAGTTGGCGATTAACGAATTCGGAAAGCGAGAGAAACGGGCCGCGCAGACGGACCTGCTCAACGACTTTCGCCGCGAGATCATTGATCTGTTCATCAGTCAGACTTCTGAAGCCGGTATACTCGGAGGCATTTGCGAATTGGCCGCCGAAGCCGGCTCCACTTCCGGCTTCGACATCAGGTGCGATGGGACCACGGGTCACGACATGTTTGTTAGAAACGTTTTCTGAAACGAATTCGTTTGCGCCATGCATCGCGACTTTAGAAAGGCTTTTTGCTCTACCCAAGAGGGCTTTCCATGCTTCGACCGAAGTGGTGTTCACGTTGAACATGCCTTCGACTTCGAAACGTGATGCTGATTTTAACCAACCATCATGGCTTGATATGATTTGAGCGATTCGTGTCGTGGCCTCGGCATCGGTCAGCCTGCTATCTGCTGTGATGGGCCGGTAAGCGCGGTTTGTCAAAAGGCTCTCGCCTTTGAGATACTCTCGATATGCCGTACTGATGTCTTTTGTGACATTATTGCCAAAAGCTTGTGGAGCGATTGAGGAAACAAACCAATCGTCAAAGAGCAAGTGGTTCGCGCAATAGGCATCATCGTGCATCATGTTGTTTTGAGCTCCGGCTGGATAAAGAGTGTTAGGTATGACAGTGTTGCTGGGAATGAGGGGACTAGCATCGCTATTGCCAATCAGGTTGGATTGATACGGCGGGCACGGGTTGTTGCCACGAGGATTCCAACCCTCCAGTTCGACCAACGAGGCCATGGGGCGCAGGGGAATGTTTGTCATGACTAGGCGGGATAAACCGTCACCACTCTGATAACCTGTGGCAATAAAGCCTTTGGAAGTGCTTAGATTGGGGGTCAATGTGGAGCCTATGCTCATTGAGTGGTAAGTGATGTCAAAGGTTCCATTTGCGGGATGTGCCTTCGGATCTCCGCTTACCGGATTGACCAGCGCCATTGCGGCAAGCGGGTTGCTTTGTAAAACCCCTTTGGTGGGTCGGTTCTGCGCTGTCCCTGAACCGGTGCCGATGGTCATACGGGGACCCAGGCTGACAGAAAAAACAGGAACCCAAGGACCGCTTGCTAGTTCCGATATGGAGTAGCCCACTTCATCGACATCGGTTGATGGCCAATAGGTGTTGCCTTCAGCTTCAGGTGCTAGAGTCGACATATTGTGGAATTGCTGTTGCACGCCCACATGCGAGGGATGGGACTGGTAAAATGCGCCGCTTGAAATGCCGAATGACAGGGCAAAGCCCAGGCCTGCATTCATTGCCCTATAAGGTCTGGTCGCCCTGTCGTTGTTCATCAGAAACCAATATCTGTCTGTTCCTATGCGGTTGCCTGCTGGGGTCCATTCGAACCCTAAAATGTTGCTTGAGTTGAATCCCTCTCCCATCCTAACGCTTCCTGACCAATGGACATGACCTGGAAATCGGGGCGAGAAAACTTTTGTTTCTCCCGGTTTGAATGTAATTGGACCCGGTGGAAATGATGCTCCGAAAGTGCGGACATCCATAAGCGATGCCGTTGGATAACCTTTGGAGGTGTTGGCTGCTAGATTGGTGTCATAACCTTCAGCGTTGAAGTTTCCGTTGACGTCAAGGTATTGGAAGTTGCCGGGTGAGAGGAATCGATAAGCGCTGTTGGGAACGGTGGAGGGTCCGCCAGGGTAAGCAGTTTGAAGTACAGTCGCCAAGACAATGGGTAGAGAGCGCGTCCAGCCAATCAGTAGTTCTTCATTGATGGCGGAATTGAGAGGTCCCATGGTCAAGCCAACATTGTATGGGTTCCATAGGGTGATTACGGGAGTCCACATCATTCTCAAATCATATCTGAGCGGATTGGTCGGAGGGTTTCTTGGGACGGCTCTTGCATAGACAATGGCTTGAAACCTTGCTATTTGAGGATGCAGCCGTTGGGTATGGTTGTAGTTGTAAAGATTTAAAACCCTTGCGGTGCTACCGCCCCCCCATGTAGAATTATTACCTGCCACTCTATCCCAAACAAACGGGCTTTCAATCGTACCTGAATTCATGTAAAATTGTTTGTAGGCCGTTGCGAAAGCAACCAGTGACTGCCATGAAGCGGATGCTGCTTGGTAGTAGTTTGGTTGTCTTTGGTTGTTGTAGATGAAAAGATCGGAGTATCTGCTCCATGGATAAAAGGTGGATTGGTTTGGAGTTGCGGCCAACACTGCGGTGTTGCCTGCACCGGTCGGGGCTATGAGTATGGTGTTGTTGGGCTTAGTCGGTTTTGGAACTTGTGTTGTTGAGCTTGGGTCTGATGTTGGATTCAACCGGAAGAGCGGCAGGCGTCCTCCGGGATAGCTTGAGTAAATCGCATCCCATCTTTCTGTTAGAATGGAAAGATCTTTCCGCCAGCCGCCAGTTGCGGTGTTGGTCAGCAGGCCAACGGAGTAGGAAGAAAGATCGTGAAATTTTTTGTTAGGCTCGATTTTGTTATCCGTGCCAATCAAATCCATGGTTTGGCGGCTGATTGCCTTGCGCCCTGATTTTGCAGGGGCATTGCTCGGGTTGTGAAGTTCTGGATCATTCATCAGAGCCGGCAGTCCAAAGACGGTTGGATCCGAGATGGAGTGTGACTGCCCCATTTCAACGAGAGCTGAAACATCCTCGCTTCGTGGCTTGTATGGCTGTCCGATTCTCGCCTTTTGGTTTTCACCGGATACCCACCAGGCAAAGCGGCCATCGTTGACTTCATCGCCATTGTCGTCCAATTCAGTCGGAACGACATGGACTTGGCGGGTATCGGACTCTTGTAACGAGCCATCCGCGAGTAGGGGAATGGTGTCCGTGCTTGCGGAGGTTTGAATTAAGTTTGGTGCATCTTTGATATCGGGTGCGGTCTTTGTTGCTGCAGAGGAAACCAGCCAGTTAACGAAACGACCCGTGCCGCTGGGTGTCGCTGTCACGACCTTCGTGCCATACAGAGGAGCGATGGGGCGGCCCGGAGCCTGACCTGTTGCCGAATCATGATCGGTTCCCTCCCAGCTTTTCCACACCCCCAGCAACTCAGGATAATTTTTATCGACGATATTGGCGGAGGCTGTGACCCGTGTGTCCGTCCCCGTGTGGCGTTGCAATTCACCGATGGCGATCATCAGCGCCATGCGAGCATTGGCTTGGGCTCGTGCTTTGGCGAAATCTTGGGTTCCGGAGCGAAGGGTGACGACAGAGAGACTCAGGGTGCCGACCGTGATAACGGCCAAAAGCACCATGAGAAGAATCGTGGCGACGAGCGCAAATCCACGATCCGTGGTAAACATGGATGAGGTTTGTTTCATGGGTTTTGTGAAACCAGAGGTTTATTAAGGTAAATACACCGTGAATACCTATTTGTCCATATCAAGATCAGTAAAAATGACAAATTATCTGCGTCATTTTTAGTCAGGTTCGTATCTGGCGTGAATCAACAGATAGTGAGACTCCAGTCGAGTTTAAAGGGCTTGGATTTTTTAACAACAAGCGTCCTATTTACGGAGGAAGAACGCTTAACTCTATAATCGAAAAAAGATAGTCGGCAACGGATCTAAGGACGGAACATCCAACAGAATATTCCGTTTTCGTTTGAGGCGGCAGGCAAATTCATTTTTTACGGGACCAATTTTAAACGGGTGAAAAGTTTGCCGTTGGTCGCCAAGGATCGCGCGATTTTTACCTGAACCCTATCGACTCCTACTCCGTAGAAATCATCGGTTTCACTGATCACAATGTTCGTTCCGTTATGAGATGCGGTGTTCCAACTGCTCAGGTTCGTTGCGTATTCAACGGTGATCACAGTTCCCGGAGATAGGTTTGCCATGTCGCTGCGGCGGTAGGTGTAGATGAAATAAGTTGCGTCCGAAGTATTGTCGTGAGTCGGCATTAGGCTGATGGCGTTGGTGGAGATGTTGGCGGCGCCTAGCAGCCAAGCCATCGCATTGCTGACTCCGTCGTTGTTCGCGTCTGCGCTGGATGCGGCACCGGCTGACCAGTATTCGAAGGCTCTCTGCACGGTAATCGTCGTGTCATCCACAATGGCGGATGCGGTGTTGAGAGCGTTGCCCGCCACGTCGGTGAGAACCGCAGAGGCATTGACCTTGAGTTGAAGCGTTCCAGCGGTGCTTGGAGTGACCGGCACGCTGAAGACTCCAGGTGAGGTCTCGGTGACCGTGCCGATGCTGGCACTGGCGGTACCCGCGTTACCAAAGTCAGCGGCGCTCACGGTGGCGGCGTCCATGTCCTCGCTGAAAGTCACCGTGTAGGTGACGAGAGTGTTTACCATGACTGGGCCACCGCTCTTGTTATCGACGATCGCGCTGCTGGCCAAGGTGGGTAGCGTGCCGTCCACGGTGATCGTTGTGTCATCGAGAATGGCGGATGCGGTGTTAAGGGCGTTGCCCGCCACGTCATTGAGAACCGCAGAGGCATTGACCTTGAGTTGGAGAGATCCGGCGGAGGTTGGAGTGACCGGCACGCTGAAGACTCCGGGTGAGGTCTCGGTGACCGTGCCGATGCTGGCACTGGCGGTACCCGCGTTGCCAAAGTCAGCGGCGCTCACGGTGGCGGCGTCCATGTCCTCGCTGAAAGTCACCGTGTAGGTCACGAGAGTGTTTACCATGACTGGGCCGCCGCTCTTGTTATCGACGATCGCGCTGCTGGCCAAGGTGGGTAGCGTGTCGTCCACAGTAATCGTCGTGTCATCCACAATGGCGGATGCGGTGTTGAGAGCGTTGCCCGCCAAATCGGTGAGAACCGCAGAGGCATTGACCTTGAGTTGAAGCGTTCCTGCGGAGCTTGGGGTGACTGGCACGCTGAAGACTCCAGGTGAGGTCTCGGTGACTGTGCCGATGCTGAAACTGGCGGTACCCGCGTTGCCAAAGTCAGCGGCGCTCACGGTGGCGGCGTCCATGTCCTCGCTGAAAGTCACCGTGTAGGTGACGAGAGTGTTTACCATGACCGGGCCACCGCTCTTGTTATCGACGATATCCGTGTTTGCTAGAGTTGGAGGAGTTGTGTCGCTGCTTATCACGGAAATCGTCGTGTCATCCACAATGGCGGATGCGGTGTTGAGGGCGTTGCCGGCCACATCGGTGAGGACTGCAGAGGCATTGACCTTGAGTTGGAGCGTTCCAATGGAGGTTGGGGTAACCGGCACGCTGAAAACTCCGGGTGAGGTCTCGGTAACCGTGCCGATATTGGCACTGGCGGTTCCCGCGTTGCTGAAGTCATCCGCGCCTACGGTGGCTGCGTCCATGTCTTCGCTGAAGGTCACCGTGTAGGTTACCAAGGTGTTGTCGGTTACTTGGTTGCCGCTCTTGTCATCAACGATGGAGTTAGCGGCTAGTGTGGGCGGGGTGATATCGCCGGTATCGGTGACTACCAAGCGAAGTTCGTTACCGACGATGGATACATTGGCAATACAGCCAAAAGGCAGTCTAAGGGTGGCAGGAGCGATGCCGGTGATGTTGTTTCCTCCAGTAACCAGAACATAAGTGCCTGGCGCAGCTCCCACAGACATTGAAATAGTGAGCTCTGAAGCGCCACTGAAGGTCAATCCCTTGCCGCTGCCGAAATCGAGCGGATTATGGCTGCCAGCAGGAGTGTTGATATTGAACTCCAGTTTGCCGTTGGCGGCGATGGTCGCGTTTCCTCCAAGTGTGCCGCTGCCGCCGAGAGTTGCTCCGCTGGCAACCGTGATGTTACTTGCTGCGGTGCTGCCATTGATGAACAGTTTCCCCTGATTGATGGTGGTCGCACCCGTGTAAGTATTCGCGCCGGAAAGAGTGATGGAGCCGGTGCCGGTTTTTGTTAGAGCCAGTGTGCCGGTGCCTGCATTCGTATTATTCGCGATCACGCCTTGGAAATTGCCGCCCGTGGCATTGCCATTTCCGATGGTGAAAGTGATCGCACCTGCGCCGTTGTTGGCGATCGTGCCGCCAGTGCCCGTGAGATTGCCCACCGTCACGGCCGCGATGTTATTCAGGTTTAACAAACCGCCATTGACGGAAAGAGTTCCTACGCTGGAGCCCAAGCCAGTAAGGTTACCCAGCTGCAGGGTGCCCTCCTGCAATGTCGTTCCGCCGTTGTAGGAGTTGGCGGCATTGAGTCTGAGAATCCCGGAACCAGTCTTGATGAGTCCGGCTGGAGTTGCGCTACTATTGCGGATGATTCCGTAAAAGGTGGCGGTGCTGCCGAGAGTTGTCACTCCAGCTCCCAAAGGAGTGGATACCGTGCGTGTCGCACCATTGAGGTCGATTTTGTTGTTAAAGGAGAGATCGCGCAACGTATCCGGTCCATTTTCCATGACGAAGGTGGAGGGTGAGAAATACTGGCTACCCCAAACCACTTCATAGTTGGCACTGTTATTGAGCGTCACTGAGGCGCCCATGCTCGTCATACTACTGAATCCGGTTGTACCACCGGTCAATTGGACTTGGCCGGCTCCCGGGCCGAGCGTGCGTGTCACGCTGAATGTGTAGTAAGCCTGTAGAATCGCATTGTTCAGGGTGAGGTTACCGGGAGGTAGGGCGCCGCCGTTGCCTATCATCAGCCTTCCGGCGTTGATTACGGTTGGACCCGTGTATACGGGTGCTCCACCGTTGGCAAAGCGAAGCAATCCCGTGCCATTTTTGATGATTCCTCCGGTTCCCGTGGCACTCGCCCCCACGTTAGCTCCAGGAATTGTAACTTGTCCTACGTTATCGATCGTCAGCGTGTTGGAGCCCAGATCCAACAACCCTGGAACAGTGACTGTTCCGCTTGAGTTATTCGTCCAAGTCTGCGAACCACCAAGAATGATGGGGCTGTTGAGGTTGATATTACCGGAGCCGGCATTAACTGTGATCCCACGGTTGATGGTTAGATTACCCGCCACATTTCCCAGATCATAGGTTCCGCTGAAAGCATTGACGGTGATCGAGCCGACGGTGGTGGGCTCGAACAGAGGGACGGAGCCGCCTGTGCCACCGTTTCCAAATATCGCATCTTTGCCGCTTATCCAATCGATGTTTGATCCTGCGGCCACATCCCGCCATTGCTTGAGACTGAGCCATCCGCCGCTCCCATCGTTTTGGCCGTTGGCATAGTTTGCGTCGGCATCCCAGCGGAGTGGCGCTGTGAGAAGGACAGTGGTGGATTGAATGGAGATTTTACCTGCAGAATCGGTCACTCTCAAGCGGATGGGATTGTTACCGACCACCATGCCATAAGTGCTTTGCAGGGTCGTCATGTTGATAGCTGCGGGGGCGGCTCCGGTAACATTCGCCGAGAAGCCTGCGCCATCGTTGCTGTCATCGAGATCCCATTCGTAAGTGGAGATGGTTTGGCCATCAGAGGCTAATGACCCGCTGCCATTTAGTGATAGATCTGCCGTGCTGGAGACGGTATAGGGACCGCCCGGGACTGCAAGCGGATTGGCTCGGATCACGGTGAGTACTTGCTCCACACTATCAGCCGGATGGTAATTTTCATCTCCTGCCTGAATGGCGGTAATGGTGCTCGTGCCGACGCCAACAATCGTCACTGTGTTTCCATCTACGGTGGCAACCTCGCTGTTGGAACTGGTAAATGTAACTGGCAGATTGGAGGTGCTGGTGGCCGTGAGTGTGATGGAAGTCTGATCATTGCCGACGGTGCCCAGAGCGGCAAAGTTGATGGACTGGGAAGCCTTTGAGATGAGGAGAGTGCCACTGGCGGAGCCTGTGTAGCCGGATTCGGTGACCGTGGCGACCACCTCGTAGCTGCCTGCATCAGTCGGTATGTTCCCAGCACCACTCAAGCCGTTATAGGTAAGCGAATAGGTTTTTTCAGGGCTGGTGGTGACGGTCACTGCCTTGGGTGTGCCGTCGTAGGTTTGGTAGAGATTTCCCAGCGTGACATCGACGGGGAGGCCGTTCACCGTGAGGCTAACACCTCGTGTGGTGTTGCCCAGACCGTTGCCAGCCCCAGCCGTGGTATTTGCAAACGTGATCGTGTCATAGTAGGCACCGATTGAAAGAGCATTGGCACTTGCATTCGGAGAAACGGTAACGGTGGTGCTTGTTCCTGGTGCGAGGGTTCCGCTGGTGCTGCTGAGATTGAGCCATGCCACCGATTTTGCGGCAGTCCAATCCAGTGATTGGCTGCCGTAATTGTTGAGAGTGTAGGTCTTTGAGGATGGACTAAAAGGACCGCCTGGGTCGCCAATGGCAGAGTAGTCGCCGGTAGTAACAGCCAGCACGCCATGAACAGGCACTGTTATGTCTAAAGTGTTGTTGTCCAGCAGGGCATTGGTGGTGTTGAGGTTCAGGCCTGCCGCGCTTTGTAAGCTGGCACCGGCATTGATCCTGAGCTGAAGGGTTCCCGCGGTGGTGGGTGTGACTTGTAATGTAAAAACTCCCGGTGCGGTTTCGACGATGTTGCCAAAAACAACGGATGCTGTGCCGGAGTTGCTGAAATCCGCTGTGCTGACGGTCGTGTCATTCATGTCCTCATTGAAGGTGACCGTGTAGGTGATGGGGGTATAGACATCTACCGGACCGCCACTTTTATCATCTGCGATACTGACAAGCGTTGGTGGATCTGGGAAGACTCCGGAGTATTCAACTGTTAGAACAAGATCATTGCCAACGATGGAAAGCCCTGCGATCCAACCATCCGGATAAACGAGTGAGGGAACCGTGCCGACGATGCCGCCGGGGGCGGTTAGAAGCGTATATGATCCAGTGTTTACAAAGCCGGATACCGTGACTTGTGAGGAGCCGGAGAAGGTCAGTGTGCGGCCAGCTCCGAGTTCCAGCTTGTCGTGTGCGGCAGGCATGGAATTCATGCTGAATACAAGTTTGCCGCCAGCAGCGATGGTGGTGTTACCGCCGATGGTTCCGGTGCCCAACAAGGTGGCTCCGTTGTTGATCGTGATGTTGCCGCTACCTGTGCTGCCATTGACATACAACTTGGAAGTGCCGTTCATGGTGATGCTGCCCGCACCCGTGCTGCCATTGACATACAAATTGGATCCGCCACTGACGGTAATGTTGGTGGCACCCATACTGCCATTGATTAGCAAATCGCCGCTGTTGGCGTTCACCGTGGTGGTTCCCGCATACGTGTTATTCCCGTTCAGAATGAGTTGGCCGGAGCCACTCTTGATTAAGGCACCCGCAGTGGAACCGCCGCCGTTGGCGATGATGCCATTGATGACGGTCTTGCCTGAACTTGCGATGGTTAAAACGCGACTGGTGGTATTATTGGACAGATCCACATCGCCTAAAGTCAGAGACTTGGTCGAGATGATGTTGTTGGTGAGAGTGCGGTTGAGGCTGCTGTTTGTCAGCTTTCCGCCGATCGTAAGGCTTTGGCTGCCGCTGATGGTGAGGTTGTTTTCGAGAATCAGGTTGTTGCTAATGGAGCGGTCTGCGTCCACGGCTTGGATATAGGCGGAAGGGCTGTTGATTATGATGTTACCGATGGGTAATCCTCCATTGGATGCGTTGCCAAGCTGCAAGCCTGCGGCTGCAATATATGTGGCGCCTGCACCAGATACACTGCCATTGAGGCGCAGGATGCCGCCATTGATGGTCATGTGTCGATAGTTGTTGGTCCCATTGAGGATAAGCGTTCCGCTATCATTCTTCGTCAGATCCGCAACGCCGAGGGTGAGACTGCCGGTTACTGTGGTCATGCGGGATCCGCCAATACTCAAAGAGCGATTGTTGGCACCATCGCGGCTGATCGAGCTGATGGTGGTGTCTATTTCGGCAGTGATGTTTCGGTTGTTGTTGATGGTGATTGCGCCGAGTGTGAGACTTCCGCTACCACGGGTGATAAAATCTGCATTGGCAGCAATCGGATTGGTGGTGACCAAGGTACCGATAGTGTTGAGAGTACTGAGTCCGGCGAAAGTGAGGGTGCCGGTGCCCAGTGAGCCGCTGTTGCCGATGGTCAGGATGCTGCCTGCATTCAGAGTGATGCCGCTGGTCGCGGTGGTGCCGGGTAGCGAAAGGGACGCATTCGCTAGCACGGTTGTCGCGCCTGTGAAGTCGTTGTTTGCCGCCAGTGTGACATATCCGCGGACCGTAAGTGAACGCGCTCCGGTGATCGCATTGGTATTCGCCATGGTGAGGGTGCCGCCCTCGCCGCTAAGGCGATAGGCTGTGCCGTGAGGTGTTAGAGTGCCAGTATAGGACACATCACCTAGGGAGCCGAAATAGGCGGCAGAGAGACCTGCGGTGTTGAAGTCGACGGAGGTGGAGGAAAAATGGTTTGCCACGATCGTCCCCGCCGAGGTAGTGACGATGCGGTTGTTGAGAGCCGTTTGGATGTTTTCGGAACCGAAGGAAGGACCGAAGGCCAGAGTTCCCGAGGAGTTGATGGTAAGATTCCGGGTGCTACCGGGAATGGAATTTGCTGCGTTCACAAACAAGGCACCCGCATTCACTGTAGTGGCTCCAATGGCTAAGCTGTTATTTCCTGATAGGATCAAAGTACCTCCCACTAGGGTGGTGCCGCCCGAATGGGAAAGATCGCCGGACAGAGTCAGCGTTCCCGCATTCGATACGGTGAGGGAGCGTGTGGAAGCATCCTGACTGATCGGCGTAGCGATACTGCTCGAGCCCGAGCTCACGCTGATTGAGCCGTTTGCTGTTAGGCGGAGATTACCGCCGCTTCCCTGAGCGAGGGCGATCGAGCCATTGCGCATGATGAGGCCGCTCATGTCCTGATTGCCCACGACATCGACCGTGTAGGATCCAGTGGTATCGCTGCCGGCGGCAAAGATGGCAGTGTTTCCGGCTGTCCAAGCGGCTGCGCTGCCGGTGCCGTCGGTTGAGCTGTTCCAGTAGGTATTGGACGAATTCCATATTCCGGATGGCGTGATGCCACCCGCGCCTGCGGTAACTCCGTTCAGATCCCAATAACCGACCGCTGGTGTGCCTACAGTTAGAATACCGGTTCCGGTGATCCAACTGAACTTGTAGGTTGCGCTGCTGGTGGTGCTGCCGTAGGTGCCCGCAGGCTGTGTTACTCCGTTGAAAACGAACGCGGCGATTGTATCATTGGCATTCATCCGCAGCATCGTGCCGGTCGTGCCGCTGATGCTGAGTGTCGCCGTGTCCGCCATGGCGTTGGCCGCATTGATTTCCAGAATCGCGTAGCTGGTGGTTGATGTGCGGTGCTTGGCTATCGTGATGTTGCCTGATCCCAGCGAGCCTGCTGAGTTGGCCCGGATGGTCAGGCCGGGATCCACATACGGCGCGCCAAAGGCGTATAGGCTACCGAAGCTATTCGGAACGTTGAAATTGGCGATACAGGAGGCTTGGCCGTTTCCCTGCAACTGCAGTTGGTTAGACCCGCTGATGGGATAATTGAACTGCAACGTGGCACCTCCTTGGGTGGAGGAGCCAAGACCGAACAGGGCATTGCCTAGGAGTTGGATTTCCGGAACGATGGCCGTTCCACCCATACGGGTGATGATCGAGGATCCGGGGTTCATGAAGATTTTGGTTAATCCTGGGGTACCCAGTGCGTTGTAGGAACCAAGAAGTTGAGTCGTCCAGCCGATGCTCAGGGCCGCATTGTTCTGCAGCGTGAGGTTTCCGGTATAAGTGGGTGTGGCATTGCTCCATGGCAGGGGGCTTTTACTGGCAAGGATCACAACATCTAGGTCGCCCTGAGGGATGCCGTTGTCCCAGTTGGTGGCCGTGTTCCAGGTGTCATTGTTTGATGCGGGCCCGGTGTACTTGGTGGAGTTCACCAGTTGTACCGTGGCATCATCGATCGCAGTTTTGGAGGAGGAATCGGTGACACGCACGCGGACGGTGTTGCTGCCATCGATCATTCCGAAGAGGGTCTGTAGATTTGTGTAGGAAATGGCTGCTGGAGTGGCTCCAGTCGCGTCATCGAATTGGCCATCATTATCCAAATCCCATTCGTAGGCGGTGATGGTTTCGTTTCCAGATGGTAGTGCTGTCGCAACGAGAGAAAGTGAAGTTGTTGAATTGGGCAGGTAATAAGGACCACCGGCGTTCACCTCTGGATTGGCTAAAACCACGGACAGCTGCACATCATCAAAGGCGACCTCGTTTTGAATATCATCTAGCCCTTTGTTGATGAGCCGGATTTGGAGCGCCTGATTGACCAGGCCTGAGTCGGCGGGATCATAGACGTAATTGAGCGTGGAGGTCACAAACTGGCCAAAAGCTGGACTGAGGGAATTGTCGTCCTCGGCGATCACCGTACCGCCTGCCAAAAGTTGTATCTTATAGCCAGGATTGACCGCGAAGTAGTTGGAATAGCCAACCTTGACGGTCAGCTGATAGGCGTCTCCTTCCTTGAAGGTCGTGGATAGGGTTTGGGAAAGACCTTTTTCTACTCCGTTGGCCAACAAGGTGAGCACACCCGCGACATTGGATCCCTCCGGTGCTTCTGTGGCGAAGTCATCGATACTCGGATTGTAGGCATAAACCGTCGAGCCCAGGACGGCACCGTTGTATGCACTCCAACCCGTAGGTGCTTGTTCATAGAGGCCTTCTTCAACGACCGGTAACTCGAATCCCGGATTGGTGATGGTGATGGGGGTGACTGCAAAGGCTGATCCCGAGATGAGTAGAGGAATCACAAGCATGCGATAGACAGGGGGGATGCGGGTGAGTTTCATGATGGCTCAAAAGTCTGTGAGTGGGCAATCTGGGGCCGCTCCAATGTATGAATAATGAACAAGAATAAGGATTCCGCGTCAATTCGGATTTCGGTCTGGAGACAACGGTAGAAAGTCCATGATGGGAGCGACACCTAGGCTTCCGGATTCTGGGTCTTGGTAAAAGAAGACCAAAGACCTGTATCTGACATTTACGACCCAGCGCGTGTCATAGAAAACCTTCCACTTATCGCTTTTAAGGTAAGAAAGAGTGACCTGACAACCACCAGCCGTGTGGCTGGCATTCGGCTTTAGCAGATCCTTCTGCCCAGGTTTGAGATTGAATTTCTTATCCCCGATGCTTCCTCCGACCTGCATCTTGGAGGCGTTGATGAGGAGGTAGTTGCCGCCAGCGAATTCGTCCAATTGTCCATTGAGTGGCAAAACGGCAAATCCATCGCTATTTTTTTCCCCTTTGCGGATGAGCAGGATGATTTGTTTTTTGGCGGCAATGGAATTTGCGGTGCCGTAAGCTTGAAAGACAGACTTTCCCTCTTCATTGGTTGTGGTTTTACCCACGGCAATTGAAGGGAGGGGCGGCACCTTGTATGCCGGCGACAACTCATTTCCGGGAATATCCACAATGATGGTTTTACCTTCTCCAATCAAAAGCTCAACAGGCTCGCTTTCCAGTTGTTCTGGGAACGACAGGAATTGAAGGGATACTTGTGGCGCTTGTTGCGCGTTTGAGATGGGCATCAAAACCCACGACGATGCGATGAGAATGCAGGATGTGATTCTCGGAAATGGGGTTGAAATAAACATGATGGTTTTTTGAACGTTAGATTTCCGATGCGTTCAGCCAACGAAATTGAACAACTTTCAGCTTTCGGCCGAATTTTTTGTTATGATTCGATGTTAGGTCGGATTGCTTGAGGTGGGGTGCGTCCTTGGAATCGACATATTCCGGAACCCGTTGGACCACGGCCTCGCACCATGCGCGGGCAATGACTTTGCCTTTTGCATCCATGGAGTCGCCATAAGTGCGAATCACGAACGTATCACCCCGCGGTGCGAGTTGCTCGGCCATGTTGCGCAAAATGTCTGCTTGGTCCACATAGGCGGAGCTACCGTAAGCGATCGCTCCCTCCATCGCCTCGGGGAATGCGGCATTCAAATAAGTTTTCTCGGCCGTTGTGAAGATCCTGTCGTTGGAGCGAAATCCGGCATTGATGGGCACATTGGTATCATCGAGGGCTGCTTGCAGCGCGCCTTTGACGGAAAGAGTGGGATTGGTGGAATCTAGGCGGCGGTTGACGAACTCGGAAAGAGAGAGGAAAGGTCCGCGTAGTTTGACCTGTTTGACCATCGCAATGGCAAGTTGCTTGATTTCCTCATCCGTAAGATCGCGCCATCCGATCCATTGTTCCGGATCGCTGGGATCCGAGGAGCTGTTTTTGTAAGATTTCGCATTCGCAGCCCCGCCAGCGCCGATGGGAACACCAGAGGGTCGGTCCTCTTTGAGACTCACTCCGTCTGTTAGAGCGGAGTCCTTGTCCAAGTAAGCTACTGGTTTGCCTTTCAGGCTGGAAAATAAGGCTTTCCATGCCTCGACTGAAGTGGAGTTGATGTTGAATGTTCCGTTGACCATCAGATGCGCGGCAATCTTGTCAGCTAACCCATCGATGAATAAGTTGGGGTCAGTGAATAAACTGTCCAGCTTCTTCTGATCCATATCTGCTAGGTAGGGTGTGATCCGGCGGTTGGGCAAGGGTTTGCTCTGAAAAAAGAAATCTTCCGCCACTTTTTTTGCGGTGCGGGATGTGTTCGTCTCATATATTTTAACTTCCTTGGGTTCAGGGGTGATAGAGGAGAAGAAGAAGTCGTCCCATAGCGCTTTATTGGCCAGGTAAGAGTGATCCACAAAAGGTCTTTGAGTTTTGACACCCTCGACAAACTCGCGGTTCACCAATGGATCAGATGTCGGAGGAAGAGATGGGTCACCTTTATGGATGTAAGCTTTACCTGCTGGGATACTGGGATGGGCGTAGGAGTTGCCGATGGCTTGTTGGGTGGCAGGACCCAAGCCATTGTAGCCGGTCGCACAAACGCGCTGCACGGCTTCCGAACCAGCTGGGTTAGTCATTCCGGGGGAATAACCTTCATAAGGAGGTTCAGTTGCGATGCTGTGTCCTCCCAGAATCGCGTGGCTCAAGGCGGCAATAGAAATGGGCGGAGTGAGAGGTAACTGTCGTTGCACAATATGCGTTGTGCCATTTTCCGCAGTATAGCCTCCCCCGAAGTAGCCATGGTTATCCGCAGATATCGAGATGGGAGCTTGTTGAAAATTATTAATCCCCATGAAAGCCCAGTTCCAACCGTAGTTGTATGTGGAAGCTGCGTTCAGGTTATCGTAAAAAACGGTCACAGTGGGTGAGGAGTGAAGGAAAGGCCGTGATGGGAAGCGTCGCCCAGCTCCTCCTTGTGCGAAATTACGCGACTCATGACTTTCTGTTCCGAATTTGATGCTGTAGTAAAAAAACGATTGGGGTAAATCATCCTTTAAGTTCGCGGCATTACCCATTGCCGAAATAAGCTGATTTCCACTTCTTGCTGCGATTTGGATTGGCCTCGGAGCGGTGCTGGCAATTGCTCCTCCGCGGCCAGCTCTGGGGAAGCCTAGATAGCAAAAATCATTTTTGTAGGTATTCGATGAATTGTAGCGGCTTTGCCAACGTTGGGTGCGATAGTGCCACATGACCCCCGGTGAGGCACGACCGTGCCTTGATTTCTGGGCTATATCCATGCTTAAATCCCCATCGGTTCCGCCGTTGATTTCAGCGGAGACATAATCACTCGCCTTGAAAGTGAACACCTGCCCAGCTCTTGCGGTGGTGTCGCGGACCAGGGGTCTCACAAATCTTTCCGGTTGCCATCCTTCGACAAGCTCGAGACTCGGAATATATTGTTCCCCGTATCGTGATCCTCTTCCGCGCAAATGAAAATCGATATCCGTCGTTGCCACATCAGGATTGGTTTGAGACGTGTATTGTAGGGAAATAACTTTTGTTTCACCGGGTTCAAAAACCGCTTTATTGGTTCCCGAATAGAAAAAATTGAAGAGCTCATCTTGAGTCCGAGAAACCCATCTCATCCCGATCGACATGCTTCCTGTTTCCGGCGCGCTTGAGCTCGTGGAAGTCTTTTTCATGATTTTAATCGATACTGGAATCGGATAATGGCGCATGAAAATACAGGAGTATTCGGGATTACTCAAATTCATCACCAGAGGAACATTGTTAGGGTTCCAAAATGTCATGGCGGGAGACAGGCCTATCATGAGCTTGTAATCGTCTGCTATGGTGTTGGGATCACCATCAAGCGTCAGCGGATCGGCTGCAATTTCGGCTGCGGTGCGAGGTTCTGTGACGTAACTCAACAAGACCTCTAATTTCACAGGTATGGGGTTTCGGTATTGTGCGGTATAACCTCGCAGAAATTTGTTAAAATCGGTGGTGTATCCTCCAAAGTCGGTATTGCTGACCATCACTCCGTTGGGAAGTAGATTGTTGGGTGGCGAGGAGGCAGAGGATGAGAATTGGATTCCGCCGCCCCAGCCCGGGCGAGAGCCATCGTAGAGTTGGTAATAAGCGGCCAGATCCTGAATCGGGACAATCGCTTGACCTGTAGGATTTGGGCTGGTGTGTAAATTGTCGAAATTGTACAACATGAAGGAATTGGCTTCGGGTTTATAGGAATTGGCCCTTTCAAATTCCTGAACGTAGCTCAGGTTGAACACTTCACTCGGATCGATGTTCCTTTCCAGAATCGTGGAAAGGTCGCGCTTGAGTCCACCCTCGCGGACATCAGCCAGAACGCCAACGGATGAGGTGGTGATATCGTGGAATCTGAGGCTTGCATCTTGTTTCACAACACCCTCGACCAGTCCGACCGTGCCTTTGCTTGCGACCTTGGCGATTTGGGTTTCGTCTTTTATCTTCTCAAGGCCTGTGATGCTGGTGTTGCCCATGCTGGCTGGAGCTTCCTGACGGAACAGACGTTTTGCCATCGTAGGTGATGTTTCTTTCAGATAGGAATCCTCCATGATGGTGGCCTTCTGGCTTTCATCACCCACCCACCAAGCATAGCGGCCACTGTAACTGCTTTGTCTGGAATTTGGTTCGACCTTGATGAGACGTGCGCTGACATGGCCGGTGCTTGAAGCGGAGGAGCCGAGTGAACCCTTGCCGACCAGTTGCACGGCAGTATCGGAATTCTGAGGCAAGTCTTTGCCACTGAGGACGGGACCCATGGGGGTGAAAATATTGGTCATATCTTCCGGGTTCAGGGAAAGGAGCCAGCCTCGGAAATGTCTGGATTTTTGCGTGTAGGTGGGGCGCATCTTGGGATCCGGCACAGAGCCTATGGTCTGATGTTCGCTGGCGGCAGCCGGGTAGTTTGCGCCTACTGGAGCCTGACTTAGATCTCCGGCAATCCAAGAATCCCAGACTCCGGTCCAGTTGGGGTTGGGCACTGTAGCTGTAGAAAGGATCGAACTGTTCGCTGTGATACGTTGATCGGGTCCGACTTGTTTTTGGAGTTCGCCAATGGCGATCATCAGAGCCAAGCGGGCATTTGCCTGTGCTTGCATTTCGGCTTGTTCATGGTAACCGCTGCGCAGCGTGACCACAGAGAGGCTGAGTGTGCCGATGGTGATGATCGCCAGTAAAACCATCAGCAATACCGTCGCAATCAGGGCAAAACCACGATTTTTAAACTCAAACCGTAAGAATGAGGAATTTTGCGAGTTCATGATCATGAATTGGATAATTCAAGTCTTTACAGTGTGAATACCGCCGTGTCGATCCCATAGATAAAAAAAGCAGGCCTGAGTCATCGAACGGCTATGTCCTTGGGGCGGAAATCCGAGGTCATTGAGCTGGAATGCAGAGAGGATATAGGGTTGGGGGGCATAGTGTCGGTGTCGGCAAGACCGGATCCTTATTGATGGCTGTTCTCGGTTTCTTGAGATTTTTCTTCTTGGGTATCCTTGTTTTCCGGTGGTGTTTCGCCCTGCGTTTCAGGTGCAGGCTCTTTCTCCTTGCCCAAAGATTCGCTGATAAGAGTCGTGTAGACGCTATCGCCGATTTCAAGGGTTCCGGATTGAATGTCAGCTGCGGCAAATTGGCCGATTTTTTCACCGGTGACTTTGAGATTTGCTGCTCGGCCATCTGCGCCTATGGTGGCGAGAATGGTACCAGTCTGGATGTTCCAGGTGCCGTAGGATTGAACAAGAACGAAGTTGTCCCCCCTGTGGATGGAAGCGATTCTGCCAATGAGCTGGGCTTGTTCTTTTGTTTGAGGAGTGCTCGGCTTTTCGATGGGTTTGTCTGCGCAGGAGCTGAGGAAAAAGAGAGAGATCGTGAGAGGGAATAAGCTTCGAAGCCACGGTTGGGCTATGATTTTCAACACAGAGTCGCAAAGGTCGCAGAGGGAAGGCAAAGCCGAACAATCAGGAAGTTTATTTGGAGGCTTGGTTGACATTGATTGGGGGACAAGATGGTGAAATGATGATGCGTATTTTCACGGAGCGAGGCGGTCAATTTGCCATGAGTCATCGGCTCCGCGCGTAAAGAGAAAGCGATCGTGGATGCGACCCGGGCCGCCTTGCCAGAACTCGATGGTATGGGGGATCACGCGATAGCCGCCCCAGAAGGAAGGGAGGGGAATTTCACCTTCACGGAACTTGGATTTGATCTCCTCGAATTTTTGCAGGAGGATTTTTTTGGAATTGATGACTTCGGATTGGTTCGAGACCCATGCGCCGATTTGGGATTCGCGAGGTCGGGTCATGAAATATTTGAGAGACTCCGCGGTGGAGATTTTTTCCGCAATGCCTTGGATGATGATTTGGCGTTCCAGTGTGACCCATGGAAAGAGCAAGCATACCTTGGGGTTGGTCTCGATGTGGCGGGCTTTTCTCGATTGATAGTTCGTAAAAAAAGTGAATCCCTTCTGGTCAAAAGCTTTTAAGAGGACAGTCCGCTGGGATGGGAATCCATCAGGAGCGACCGTTGACAGGGTCATGGCATTCGGTTCTGGAATATCGAGTTCCGACGCTTGCTGAAACCAGTCTCGGAAAACTTCGACCGGATCACTGCCTAAATCCTGTCGATGCAGACCTTTGGCGGAGTATTCTTTTCTGAAGTCTGATAAATCCATGGAGTGCATAAACTTGAAGTTTCAAACTTCAAACTTCAAGCATGATGAGTCATATGATTGCAAATTTGATACTCCTCTTTGGATTTAAAAAATCTGAATTAAGATTTGAAGTCATTCGGGATCGTGCATTTTACTTTCCCCGATGAAAATAAGCTATTTCGGTATACTAGGATTTTTTGCGGTTGTGACCTTGGGATGTAAGAGTAAACCCAAACAAGGGGTTGATGCGGGGGTGACAGAAGTACCCAAGGTGGAGATTGTGGGAGAGGTCAAAAAGACCGAGGAGGTGAAGAAAGAGAAACTTGTTTTGAGTCCGGAAAAGCGCGCGGAGAAGACGGGATTTGCAAAATATCTTCCTGCGGACACAGAGATGTTGCTTTCCGTTTATCAAGCCAAGGATTCCTTTGAAAAAATCAAGGCCTTGAAGCTGGTGGGCGCGATGATGGATCAGAAATCACTTATCAATGCCGAAGTTGGGCTGGGTGCGGATGAGTTGCCAGAAGATGAACAGGAACTGGAAGTTGCGGGAGATGCAGGAAAGGATGTTGCCGGTGAGGCGCCGAAGGGCGAAGTCGCTGAGGCTTCAGGCGTCTGGACCTTACTGGGTCAGGAAGTGACGGTGGCGTTTGGTAAAACTTCCGGAGAGCAGATGGGAAACCTGCTGAAATTGAATGAGCGTGTTTCATTTTTTCAAGCCGCTGCTATTGGCAAGGCCGTGCAGGCCCTGATGAAGAATGGCAACATGGAGGAATTCGGCCAGTCCTTGCAAGGCGGCTCACAGGAAAAATCGTTCATGAAATTTTTGGAGGATCCGGAATCCGGGATGTCCTTGCTCAACAAGACCGCTTTTCCTCCGATGTATATTGCGTTTCGTGCGAAAGAGGGTGAGCTCGAGCAAGCGGCCCGCATGGTTTCCTCGAGTATGGCTTTTTTCGGCATGGCTGGAGAAATGGCCGTGCCTGTTGAGATTCAGACGGCAGGTTCCGGGTTCGTTGGATACAAGCTGTTGGGAGCCAAAATGGCTGAGCTCATATCGGAAAACCGTGAGAGCATGGAAAAAAACATGAAGCCGGAAACGGTTGACGCTTTGTTGGCAACTCTATCAAACAAGAACATGGTCTTCGCGACCGGCACGATTGGAGATTATGTGGTGCTCATGATCGGAGGCGATGAGGCTTCTCTTCAGTTAGTGAATGAGCCAAAGGATTCTCTCGGTGC
Source organism: Luteolibacter sp. (assembly GCA_044233125.1). GTDB lineage: Bacteria > Verrucomicrobiota > Verrucomicrobiia > Verrucomicrobiales > Akkermansiaceae > Luteolibacter. Next base: position 314,476 of record JBIIKO010000002.1, read on the forward strand.
TGACAAGAAAATGAGCTTCGTGGATGAGTTTTCAGATAAGCCTTTTTTAACGGTTTCTTACGGCGATCAGGCAGCGCTCAAGTCCCTGATCCAGCAGGTGGGCGGAGTGGCGAGCTATGGATTGGGTTTCCGTGAGGGGCTTTCCGGTGGCGAGATGCGTGACATCCAAGAGCTGCTACAATTATTTGCAGAACGTGAAAAAGCCCTGCTAGCGTTGGGCACAACCCATACTTTCGGCATGGTGGCTTATTCCGATGAGGGTTTGAAAATTGACAGCCTCGGTGGTCACGACAAAGGGGCTATGGATTGGAGTGCTCCGACGCGTCTTGCACATCTCGGAGACCATCCCGATCATCTGTTTTTCCTAAACTATTCAAGCAACGCTGCTTACAGCGCGCAGTTGAAGGAGTATCTGGAGTTGATTGGAGAAACCGCATACGCGATGGCGCTCAAGTTTTCCGCTCTGGAAATCGAAGATCCAAAAATACTTGAGATGAAGGGATATTTAAAATTGTTCGACGCGGATTTCCGAGAGGACATGCTTGCGCTCTATCAAGCCGCATCGGGTGATCTGATGGATGGCATGGGTCAGGAGACCGTGTTTTTGATGGACATGAAAGGTGCGATGCCGGCGCTTCCCGGGATTCCCCAAGAGATCGTCAATGAGGGTAAAGCACCACGTTTGGCCATGATCACACCCGTGACAGATCGTGCGAAAATTGCAAAATCTTGGGATAAGATAAATACTCACAGCACCGCTCTTCTTGCGAAGGTGAGTGAGATGACGCAGAAGAAAATACCGATGCAAAAACCCATCAGCTCGGAGAAGGACGGAATGGTGACTTGGTTTGTTTCGATGCCATTCTTTCAGGATGATTTTTTACCTTCCGTGACGCTCAACGACAAATGGTTCGTTGCATCGACCTCGAAAGTCCAAGCCATTGATCTGATCGCTAAGGCCGAGGCAGGTGGGGAGTCGGGACAGGGAGTGAAATTCCGCATGAACTTCAAGGTGCTTGGAGACTACTCGGAGGAGATGTTCAAAGTGATGGATCGTCACATGGCACAACTGATCCAAGACGAGACGGCGCGCGGCAGATTCAACGCCAACAAAGATTCCATCAAGAAAATGATTGATGCGACCCGCGAGTTTGACTCGATGACATGGGATGTTCGGAAAGAGGAGGGATTGGTGCGCAGTCGGATCCACTTTAAAATGAACTAATAGTAGTCTGTGTTTGATTAGATTCGAAAAACTTTTCGCCAAAACATGGAAATCGAACCCATTGGGATATTGAGAACCTGTTTTGGCGGAAAATTCGTCATACCCAGGCAGCCTGGGTTATGTCCGTCGGCGTGGGGCGTGTTGGAGTTTTCTGACAAATACCGATGCCAGGAGGCGGTGCGGGGACTTGAAGGTTTCTCTCACCTCTGGCTCATTTTTGGTTTTCATGAAACGGTCGAGAAAGGCTGGCACCCAACCGTTAGGCCGCCTCGTCTTGGTGGAAATGAACGGGTCGGGGTCTTTGCGAGTCGCTCGACTTTCCGACCCAACGGATTAGGGCTGTCATTGGTGAAATTGGACCGCATCGATTTTGACGCTGGCGAGGGTTTGCGACCGCCTCTGATTCATGTTTCCGGGGTGGATCTGATGGATGGCACACCGGTTTTTGATATCAAGCCGTATTTGCCTTATGTGGAATGCTTGCCCCATGCGCAGGGGGGGTATGCGGCAGAGGAGATTCCGAGATTTTCGGTTCAGGTTGAGGCATCTGCATGGGCGAATTTTGAGGCATTGGATGAACGCTCCCAACGGGTGATTTGCGAGGTACTCTCCCTGGATGCAAGGCCAGCGGCATCACCCAAAGGGGCGGAAAAAGTCTACGGGGCTGAACTTTGCGGAAGAAACGTGCGTTTCCGGGTGGATGGGAACACGTGCTGGGTCGTGGAGGTTGGGATTTGAGTCTAATTTAAGAAATTGAACCACAGATGAACACAGATGAACGCAGATTGAAGAGTCAGGGATTACTTGAGAATTCAACATTTCCTGCCTCTATCTGTATTCTTTTATCTGCGTCCATCTGTGTTCATCTGCGGTTCAATTCCCTCATTTTGGTATTTTTAAGGCAGCCTCTAAGTTGATCCGCTTGGTCTCAAATTAGTGGATTCCCGCTTGCGTGTTTGGGAGGGCTTGGCTACGGGGTGGGTGTCTTGTCGCCCACGGGGGATGGGGCGGAAAATACAAATCACACAATATGGCTATCACCCGCGCGTTGCTTTCGGTTTCAGATAAAACAGGTTTGGTTGAGTTTGCAAAGGGGCTTGCGGAAATGGGAGTTGAGCTCCTATCCACAGGCGGCACCGCAAAATCCCTGCGTGAAGCGGGACTCAAAGTCATCGATGTTTCCGAATACACCGGAGCGCCTGAGCTATTTGAGGGCAGGCTGAAAACCCTTCATCCCAAAGTGCACGGCGGATTGTTGCATCGTCGTGATGATCCGGATCACGTCTCGGATGCGGCCAAACACGACATACCTGCCATCGATCTTGTGGTGGTAAATTTGTATCCTTTTGAGGAAACCGTCGCCAAGCCAGGAGTGACCTTGGATGAGGCGATCGAAAACATCGACATCGGTGGTCCATCCATGTTGCGCAGTGCGGCAAAGAATCATTCGCATGTGACAGTGGTGGTTTCTCCGGAAGATTATCCAGTGGTTTTGGAGGAAATGCGGAACAATCAGGGTGATACCACCAAAGGACTTCGCGAGCAGCTTGCCGTCAAAGTGTTTTTGCGGACCTCGCAGTATGATGGGGCGATCACGAATTTCCTCGGTCAATGCCGTCAGGGAACGGGTTGTTCGTTCACCGTGAGCTTGCCGCTGGAGCAGGAGCTTCGCTACGGAGATAACCCGCATCAGAAATGCTCGTTGTATGGAAATTTTGCTTCTTGTTTTACTCAAGTGCAGGGCAAGGAGTTGAGCTATACCAATATTCTCGATATAGAAGCGGCTGCCGATTTGATTTTGGACTTCGTGCGCCCGACGGTCGCGATTCTCAAACACACCAACCCCTGTGGGGTCGGACAAGACGATGAAGACCTACGTTTGGCCTGGCAGAAGGCCTTTGAGACAGATCGCCAAGCTCCCTTTGGCGGCGTGATCGTCACCAATCGTCCACTGACCTTGGAGTTGGCCCGTGTGATTTCGGAAATTTTCACAGACGTCATCATCGCACCGGATTTTGAGCCCGATGCACGTGCCCTGCTTCAGAAGAAGAAGAATCTACGTTTGATGAAGATCAACGATGCTTATCTGACTGCGAAAAAAGCTCCTGTGATCCGTTCATGCCCCGGAGGCTTGATGGTGATGGATCGTGACCACACAGCGTTGGGACTGGATCATTTGGAAACCAAAGTCGTGACCAAGCGTCCGCCGACTCAGGAAGAAATTCGCGCGATGCGATTTGGTTGGCGTATTGTCAAACACGTGAAATCGAATGCCATCGTCTATGCCAATGCCGACCGCACGCTCGGAATCGGTGCTGGCCAGATGAGCCGGGTGGATTCCTCGCGGATTGCGATTTGGAAAGCCAAGGAAGCCGGTTTGTCTCTGCAAGGATCTATCGTCGCCTCGGATGCGATGTTTCCTTTTGCTGACGGATTGCAATCTGCTATCGATGCTGGCGCTACCGCGTGCATCCAACCCGGCGGATCGATGCGGGACGAAGAGGTTATCGCCGCTGCGGATGCCGCTGGTATGGCGATGGTCTTCACCGGGCACCGTCACTTCAGGCATTGAGCAAAATCAGAGGCACCGCATACAACCGCGGATGATTCCTTTGGGTGTTTTTTACGACTTTCCGTATCTGGCTTCTTGGGTTGCCACTTTGTGCCGAGAGCCCTATGTTTTGCGTGTTGATGAAGCGTATCTTGATTGTTGCCGCAATTTGCCATTTGGAATTGGTTTTCAGCCAAACTCCTCAAGTTGCCGCGGTGGCGATTCAGGATGATGCCGTCAAGCTCGCGGAATCGCTTGCGGCCAAGAAATCCGCAAGTGAGGGATCGATACTGAATCGTAAAGACGCGCGGGTCATTTCTTTAAAGATTCCTGCGCCACGCGGGCAGATTGTGGATCGGAACGGCGAGCCATTTGCGCAAAACGAGGTGGCGTATCAGGTCGCGCTGCAGTTTCAACAGTTTCAGGATGTCGATAGGGCCTATGTGGTTAATTGGGCGCGCGCGCGCATGAGTAAGCTTGATGGGGTCATCGAGTTGGCTTATCCGAAAACCGATGATGAGCTTCATGATCATTATCGGCACCGTCGTTGGTTGCCATTATACCTGAGTCGCATGTTGAGTGCGGAGGAGGGAAAAAAGATCGAATCCAAATTGCCGGACGGTTTGATCTTGTCGCCGGTTTATCGTCGTAAATATCCGCACCAAGGCTTGGCGGCGCATATTCTAGGATATGCGGGCAGTGTCGGAAAACTTCCTACCGGGCCGATTAATTTCAACGATCCGCTGTGGGAGGAAAGCGAGGGTCGCGCCGGTTTTGAAAAGCTTTTCAACGATCAGCTCACGGGTGTGGACGGGATGAAGCGCTTGTTGTTTGATGAGAATGGCAACAAGCTGTTAGAAGAACAGGTCAAACGTCCGCTGCCTGGCGGCACGCTTGTAACGACCTTGAATTTGAAATGGCAGAAGCTCGCGGAGGAAGTGCTGGCGAAGGGTTGCCAGCGCGGGGCTTTTGTGGTTCTTGATGTTGTCACGGGGGAAGTGCTGGTGATGGCATCGCGACCGACCTTTGATTTGAATCGGTTCATTCCTGGGGTGAGCGCTGCGGAATTCCAAGCTCTTCAGGATGATCCGGCAACGCCGCTTTTCGGACGTGCGTTTCAATCCTGTTACCCTCCGGCATCATCATACAAGCCGGTGGTCGCGCTGGCTGCGTTGGATCGAGGAGTTGTGGATGAAAGTAAACTCATCGATTGCCCCGCTGCCATCACCTTGGGTAACCATACTTTTAAAAACTGGACGATGGTTCCGGAGGGGGCGATTGATGTGAAGCGTGCTCTCGCCCGTTCCTGTAATACTTGGTTCTATCAGGTCGGGATCGATACCGGTGCATCTGTCTTTCTGGGTCTATCCAGGCGTTTGGGCTTGGGAGAAAAATCCGGTCTGCCTTTGATCGGAGAAACTCCGGGACTCGTTCCGAATAATGAATGGATGATGAAGAATGAGGGTCGACAAATTTTGAATGGAGACACGGCGAACATGTCGATCGGGCAAGGCAGTCTTTTGGCGTCTCCGCTCCAAGTCGCCCAGATGATGGCGGGAATTGGAAACGGAACGGCATTGCCGAGGTTATCTCTGATTTCTCAGGTTCAGGACAATCGCGGCCGGGTCGTTCAGGCGATGCTGCCTGAGCGGAAAAACTGGCTCAGTGTCGATTACCGTGCCGTGGAAGTGGTTCGATCCGGAATGCGGGATGTGGTTTCTCAGGGATACGGAACGGGACGCAGCGGAAATTTGACTTACACGACATTGGCGGGCAAAACCGGAACCGCGCAATGGGGGCCGCCCAAGTTAAACCAACGCCTTGCATGGTTTGCGGGATTTCTTCCTCATGATAATCCACGCTATGCATTTGCGGTTTTATATGAGGGAAAACCAGGAGAAAGAGTTTCCGGGGGTCGCATGGCCGCTCCGATGGTGAGGAACTTTTTTGAACCGCTGAAAGATGAGATTAAGGAAATCATTGAGCCGCCAAAACGAGCGGTCGTGGTGGTGGCGGAGGGTGAAAGTGGTGAAGTTGTGCAGGGAGAAGGAGAAATTCTCAAAGCCATTCCCATTGAAGATCCTCAAATCAAGCCATTGGAGCCAGCTGAAATTCTCCGAGCGGTGCCAGTCGATGAAGAAACCTTTGTCGATGACGATGAAGTGGTCGAATAGACTTTGCGTGGTCCGTCTATTATCCATTTGTCTTGATTGCTGATATCTGAATAGCGCTTCAATGGAATCCAACCATAACGGCGCGGTGATCGGAGGCTTGTTCCCAGTTCGGAGTGTCGATGATTTTCGTATGTTTACGGTCGATGTTTTTTTTCAGTGCTCTTGAGACGGTGATAAAATCGATGCGGTCATAGCTGTCCTGAGAATTGTAATGATAGGTCCACTTTTCACCGCGTTGGTCAGTTACGTTGACAGGTGTAAGGTAGAGTGGACTGTGGTAATCTCCGAGAATGATTTTGGTGCTAAGGCTTTCGATATGATCGTTGAAATCTCCGTAAACGATGAGGCGGATGCCGGCTTGTTTGGAAAGAATGAAATCGAGGTGTTTTCTGACATGTTCTGCCTCTGCAATTCGTATTTCCTCCTGATCAAAGTTCGGGACGATTCGTTTTGATTTCAGATGGATGCCAACGAATCTTATGGGTTGGTTGTCAATTTCAATGGTGACATCGAGAATCCCGCGCTGCATGGCATGCTCTCTTGGTTGGATCGTGATATCGGGAAAATCCTTTGAGGTGATAGGAAAACGCGACAAAATGGCGAGGTGGCGGATTGGATCCGTGCCTCCGGTATGATGAAAGTAGGGAAGATCCCGTCCTGCCTTTTTGAGTCGGTCCCTGACTTCCAACACATCCGCTTCGCTGCCGATTTCAGAAAGACCGATGATGTCCGCGCCACTGGCAGCGAGTATGTCGATGATGGCGCTTTTGGATTCCGGTGATTTTTCAGGATTCTGGCTGGAGACGAGCCAGTTTTTCAGATTATAGGAAATAAAACGGAAATTGCTCGAACAATGCTTGGAGGAAGCTGTCCGATCCTGCTCATGGATGGGAACTCCAAGTCCTGAAGCTCGAGCGGATTGTTTCCAGGGAGGAGTTTCGGCGAGTTGGGAATACCATGTGCCGGCAAAAAACAGCAGGGTGAAGCCAAGGCAATAGGCTGGGCGCAGCCAAAATGGCGACTTGCGCATGATTGTATATTTTTTTGGGGGGTGAGTGGCGTCAGCTATTCCATGCCAATGCCTTGAGATTGGGGACTATGCGTCGTGAGATTGGTTATTGGCAGCTGGTTTGACGCGGGCTGTCTTATCGGCATCTTTTTCACGTATGACCTCGTCCTCGGAACGGGTGATTTCACGTTCAAATTCCTCACGGGCTTTTTTGAACTCACCCATGCTTTTACCTACGCCACGCGCCAGTTCCGGGAGCTTTTTAGCTCCGAAAAGGAGAAGGATCACGATAAAGATCATGATCATTTCAGGTCCGCCGATAGGACCAATCAAGCCGAGGAATAGGGTGCTCATGGAATTAGGATAGGTGAGGGAAGGATGTGATGCAAGCGACAAGAAGCAGTTGCTTGCAGGCGTTATATCAATGATTACCGTTTGTTGGGTAAAGATTTTTCAAGAAAGTCGGTTGCGAAAATCCAAATAACCGAAGGTCCGGATCGTTTCCATCCGACCGTCTTCATGAAGCAGGGCGATGGGCGGGTGTTTGACTCCGTTGAAAGTGGTGGTTTTCACCATGGTGTAATGGGCCATATCGTCAAAGACGAGAATGTCTCCGGTCTTGAGTTCTCGGGGAAAAACATAGTCTCCGATCACGTCGCCAGCGAGGCAAGTCGGGCCTCCGAGGCGGTAGGTGAAGAGAGATTGGGGGATTGGGAGATCCGACTTCGCTGAAGCTACGACGGACAAGTTGGAGATTGGAGATTGGGGGTCTTGGGCGAGCTGGTAGGTTTCGCCATCCAGAGTGACTGCGGGATTCAAGACCTCTAATTTCTGGTCTCTGGCCTCTGACTTCTCAACAAGATACACATCAGGCCTGTAGGGCATTTCGATGACATCGGGCATATGTGCGGTGGCGGATACGTCCAGAATCGCCAGTTTGTGACCGGCGGATTCGAATACATCCATGACCTTGGCTCTGAGAACCCCAGTGTGAATAGCGACCGCTTCGCCAGGTTCGAGCCAAACCTCCACGCCGTATGCTTCCCGTGCTTGCTTCACAAGACGAATGAGACGGTCACGATCATAGAAGGGTTTGGTGATCCAATGGCCACCGCCCATGTTAAGGTAGGTGATTTGTGGGGATCGGAGCAGATCGCCGAATTTTTGATCCACGGCTTGAAGCGTGGACTCGAGATCGGGTGAGTTTTGTTCACAAAGCGTATGGAAATGCAGGCCGGAAATGCCGGTTAGATCGGCAGCTTGCAATTGATCCGCAGTGACGCCGAGGCGGGATCCCGGAACGCAGGGATCATAGATGGGAGTTTGGCCGGTTGAGTGTTCCGGATTGATCCGGAGTCCGCAAACCACCTCACCTGAAATGAATCTAGGGTGTGCGAAGATTTTTTCTCGAAAGCGAAACCATTGGGAAAGCGAATTAAAGTCGAGGTGATGGGTAAACTCTAACAGTTGATCGATATCTTCCTCATCGTAAGCGGGAGAGTAGGTGATGATGTGTTTTCCAAAATGCTCTTTCGCGAGCATCGCTTCCCAGAGCCCGGACGCACAGCAGCCGTCGAGGTCTTTGGTGAGGTGAGGAAATGCTTTCCAACACGAAAATCCCTTGAGAGCTAGGATGATTTTACAACCCGCCTGATCCGCTACCTCGCGTAAAATCGCGGTATTGCGCTTCAGTGCGGGAATGGAAATGAGAAACATAGCTGCGTTGCAGGGTGTTTTGGGAGTGAGGGGAGAGTCAAGGAGGATGATTCACCTCTTTTAAAATCAAAAAATCAACCAAGCAGTGCGAGCAATCGCGAACATGATCCAATAAGACGAAGTCTTAACCGCTTTGACTTTTGAGTTATTGCTCAGCTTCGATTTTGGTGATGGGGCGTTCGGGGGAGCTGGTTTTGTCTCTGGTGACGTAGTCGTGATTCCAGGAGAGTTTGATTTTGGTATCGGGTTTGAGGGATTCGATGATGGAGAGAATTTCGGCGGGAATTTTTGCGTTTCCTAGATTGTCTCTGATAAGGACTTGGAAACTGGTTTGTTTGGGGTCGCCGTATTCGCCGGGTTTTTGATAATCGAGGTATTCGATGATCTCGAAGGTGGCGAGTTTTCCGGAATGACCACATCGATCCGGGCATAAACTTGTTTTACCCAAGCATTCATGGTCTTTGATGCCGATGAATTTTGCGACCGTGGAGTGGGAGGAAAGGAGTTCACGTTTTTCCAGTGCGGCATCTTTTCCTGTATCGTCTTGCTCGAGTTCAGATGTTGCTTCGTCTTTTTCTGTTTGCGCCAGCGGTGCAGAAGCCCCTGCAGATAAACCCGCGGTTATGTCAGTTGAGAGTGATCGTTTCTGGGGATTGGCTTTGCTCAGTTTGGCTGCGATACTCGGTGCAACTGGCACGATTGCGGATGATTTTTTTTTCTCGGATGTAGTTTCTGCATCCGATTGATATAACAATTTGGGTTCTAGCGGTCGCTCGTTCAAGGCCAATGAACCAGCTAAAGCTGACGCATCTGAATCCACTGGGGGGGCTGATGGGTTTTCTTCACCTCTTTGGCCAACGTGACCAGAGCTGCTTCCTCTTTTCTCGAGCATGCCGGAATCTATTCTATCAGCCAAATCCATATTCAGTGAGTCGATGTTCATTCTACTTGTTGCCGGTATTTCCGAATTCGACTCGGAACTTGCAGAAGTCATCGTGAGTGGCAGCTCTTTAGTGGGAGAAAAGATGAACTGCTTGATGAAAAGGGTTACGGCCACAACGGCTGCGATTCCGAAAATTGTACGGTAAATAGCACGGGGTCTAACGGAATTTTCGTTTGCGCGGGATGAGTTGTTAGGGCCGATGATGGGGTCGAGTTTCTCGCGTTTGGTTGGGGAGAGTTTCCAGAAGTGATCGGATGTGGAAGGCGGTGTTTCGAGCATGAGGGAATGGATGGCTTTGGTGCGGCTGAGGAAAAGCTGGAGTTCGGGGTCGGCAGCGCAGATCACTTCAAGTTCGGCGGCTTCGAAGGAAGACACCTCGCCAAGAACCCACGCAGTGATACGGGCTTCGAGGGTTTCGTTAGGGACTGTGTGAAGGTCTTTCATAATACGGAGCGGGTGATTTTCTTTTCAACGCAAAGTCGCAAAGGTCGCGGAGGGAACGCAAAGAGAAGAGATGGATTTACAATTGATGATTTTGGATTTTGGAACTGAAGAGAATGGTTTTGGCTAATTACTTGAAATTTCAGCCCTCTGCTGTTTCGATGCCTAAGTGACGGAGTGAGATGGCCAGGGATTTGAGGATGTGGTGGAGTTTGTAACCGACGTTGGAGACGCTGAGGTTGGTTTGGCGGGCGATTTCTTCGTAGCGGAGGCCGGAGAGGTATTTGAGGGAGACGAGGGTTTTGTCGGGTTCGGGGAGTTCGGAGATGAGGAGTTGGAGCGTTCCAATGGCTTCCATTTTTCCGATTGAAGCATCAGGGTTGGGATCCTCGATTTCCAACTGTTTGGAATCAGGAGAGGTGGTTTCGAGGGGGGTGGTGCGTTTGTTGTCGCGAATGTGGTTGAAGGCGAGATTGCGGACGCAGCGGAAAAGCCAGGGGCGGGGAGACTCGACTTCATGCCAGAGGGAGTGAAGTCGCATGAAGGATTCTTGGACGACGTCTTCGGCCGCCTCGCGTTGACCTAGAATACCGAAGGCATAACGCAGAAGGGCGGATTCTTCGGTGTCGAAAATTTGGCGGAGCGTGGGTTTTTCCTCCATGGTTCTTGGTTTCAATGGGGGGGATAACACAGATATCGCTCCATCGTTTCTACGGGTGGCGTAGTTTGATGGGTGTAAGTCCATGGATCGGTTTTAGCATGCTTATATCGTATAAGACACATGAGCAGTTTGATCCTTAGATTTATTTTTGGATTTTATTTAAGGATCGGCGGCATTTTGCCGTCATAGGGTAACAGGGCAGTAGGATGGAGCCCCTGCTTGGCTTAGGAAAAAAGCTCACGCGCCGTGTAGGCCATGCCGATCGATGCGGCCGCGTCACCGCCCTCCGCCCATTCGAAGCGGGTGGTTTCTTTTTGCGGGTCGATGGGGCTGTGGCGATAAATCGGCCAAGCTCGGTCAGCAAAACCTTCACGCACCCAATCGAGAAAATCGTTGCGGAATTTGGCTTCGGCGAGGCCGCCACCGATGACGACAAGCCCGGGGTCGAAGGTTCTGACGAGATCGGCGATCCCATAGCCGAGGATAAAACCTTGTTGTTTGAAAAGTTGGATGGAAAGGGCGTCGCCATGTTCGGCGAGGGTTCGTAGTTTGAAGGCTTTTTCCTCGATCGTTGCTTCGGTTGCGTTGAGAGCATGGTCTTTCCATTCGGGTTTTTGAAGTTCAATGGAGAGTCGGCGGCGGAGAGCGACCAAGGAAACCCATGCCTCGAGGCAGCCCTTGAGGCCACAGGTGCAACTTGGAAGTGAGCCGTCGTCTTCGGTGAAAGGAACGGAAATGTGACCGACCTCAAGAGCGAGGCCGTTTGCACCTTCGTAAAGTTTTCCTCCGGGCAGGACGAAGCCACCGCCAAGGCCGGTTCCGGGGGCGACCAAGAGTAGGGCGCCGAGGTGTTTGTGGCGGATCGCGTACTCGCCAACGGCTGCGGCGTTGCAGTCGTTGGTCATGTGAATGGGAATGTTTAGGTGTTTGTTTAGCTCGGCACAAATATCGGTTCCGACCCAGTCATCGCCGAGGTTGGCTTTTCCCCAGATCACACCATTCGAAGACGGAGCAGGGACATCCAGTCCGATCCCGCCAATGTCTTTGCGATCGATTCCTGCATTTTTTGTGAGCTCATCGAGAGCGGCTTCGAGTTGCTTGAACGTGGCTTGGTAGCCGTCTTTGACATGGCTTTTCACTTCGACGATGGGACCGACCTGATCACCGGTTGAGTTGATGATGACGGCTTTGACGGTGGAACCTCCGATATCCAATCCGGCGAAATGCTTGGCTTTTGACATGATCATATCGTGTTGTGGGTGAGCGTGATTCGTCAAGATACAAGGGGAATGTAGGCAGATTTTTAGTTGCAAGATGAGCTCCCGAAGTTAAAACGCTCGTGGCTCTGCGGCATGCGTTTCATGCGGCAGTATTCACAAAAGCCGCTGTAGCTCAGGGGTAGAGCAGCTCATTCGTAATGAGCAGGTCGTCGGTTCAAATCCGACCAGCGGCTCCATGAATTCATGCACATTCACAACGGTGAGGTGGATTTCGGATAACAGTTGGTGGTTTTCTTTGGCGCTGATTTTCTGGCTATGTGAGGATTTCCAGTCATGGATAGTGCATGCCTAATCCATGGACCGGAATCGGAAATCCCTACACACGCACTGAAGTTTTGGAACGTTTGCATGATACCTTGTCGAAGGGTCAGGCAATCATTGCGGCGGGTGCGGGGACAGGAATCAGTGCGAAGTTTATCGAAAAAGGCGGAGCTGATTTGATTATCATTTATAATTCGGGTCGGTTCCGGATGATGGGTCATGGCTCGACGGCTGGCTTGATGGCTTATGGTGATGCGAATGCGGTGGCGATGGAGATCGGCGAGTATGAGGTGCTTCCTGTGGTTAATGAAATTCCCGTCATCTGTGGCGTGCACGCGACCGATCCGCGCCGGCGGATGTGGCATTGGTTGGGGAAAGTGAAAGACATGGGTTTCTCGGGAGTGAATAATTTCCCGACTCACACCATCGTCGACGGGCATTTCCGCGGGGTTCTGGAAGAAACCGGGATGAGTGTGAAAAAGGAATTTGAGATGATAGCGCTGGCAAGGCGTATGGATCTTTTCTCCATCGTCTATGTCGGAAGCCCCGAGGAGTCGGTTGAAATGGCAAAGGCCGGTGCGGATGTGATTATCGCGCACGTTGGCACAACGGTTGGCGGATCGATTGGCGTGACCGATGCGGTGATTCCGTGGGATGAAACGATACGCCGCACTCAGGCAATCATCGATGCGGGTAAATCTGTTCGTAATGATGTGCTATATTTATGCCATGGTGGACCGATTAACACACCAGAGGATGCGGATCGGGTGATTCAGGCGACTGATTGTGTAGGATTTGTCGGGGCTTCATCGTTGGAGCGCATGGCGGTGGAGCAATCGCTGACTGCTTTAACTCGCGAGTTCAAAGCCATCACTCTCAAGCGATAAGTTATGTCCACCATTGCGATTTTAGGAACGCTGGATTCGAAGGGTGAGGAGCATGCGTTTGTTGCGGAAATCATCAAATCGCACGGGCATGTGGCATTCCTGATCGATGTTGGTACAGGTGGTGAGCCAACAGTGAAGCCGGATATTACGCGATTTCAAGTCGCGGAATCTGCAGGGCTTGATCTAGCTCCGATTATCGCCAAGAAGGACAGGGGAGAAGCGGTGACGGCAATGAGTCAGGCTGCGCCTGTTTTACTGTCGAGACTGCAGCGTGAGGGGAAAATTGATGGAGTGATTTCACTTGGCGGAGGTGGTGGAACGGCCATTGCAAGTTCGGCAATGCGCGCGTTACCGATAGGTTTTCCTAAAGTGATGGTATCAACTTTGGCTTCTGGAAACACCGCTCACTATGTCGGCACCAGCGACATCGTGATGATGCCGAGTGTAACTGATGTCGCGGGTTTGAACCGGCTTTCACGAATGATTTTCACCCGTGCGGCTGGAGCGATCTGTGGAATGGTTGAGTCCAAGATGGATGCGGCATCCGACAAACCCTTGATCGTGGCATCGATGTTCGGAAACACCACGGCATGCGTGACCGAAGCAAAGCGAATCCTTGAAGAAAATGGGTATGAAGTGTTGGTTTTCGCGGCAACCGGTGCAGGAGGAAAATCGATGGAAGCGATCATTGATTCCGGGATGGTAGCGGGTGTGCTTGATATCACCACGACCGAGCTTGCGGATGAGTGGGTTGGAGGTTTTCTAACAGCGGGTCCGGATCGGATGAACGCGGCGAAGCGTGCGGGAGTTCCTGCGGTGGTTTCAGTGGGTTGTTTGGATATGGTGAACTTTGGCGAGCCGGCATCGGTTCCCGATGCATTCGCATCACGGCATTTTTATCATCACAACCCGCAAGTGACATTGATGCGCACCACCGTGGCGGAGTGTGCCGAGCTCGGTAAAATTTTGGTGAATAAAACCAATGCCTATGCCGCTCCGACAGCAATCCTTCTGCCGACCAGAGCGATCTCGGTGATTTCCGCTGAGGGTGGATCTTTTCACGATCCAGCAGCTGACCTTGCATTATTTGATGTCATCAAAAGTGCGAGCAAGCACCCGGTAATCGAAATGGATATGGAAATCAATGATCCGGTGTTCGCACGTGCTTGTGCGGAAAAGCTAATGGAACTTATCGGTAAGAGTGAAAAGTGAGATTCGCTCTGGGTTGACGTTTAGCTTATATTCTATCTAATTGGCGGGAGATTGAATAAGAAGCCCGATGTGATCCCTCTCAGGGACGTTCAGATATTTGGAGCGACCCGTTATCGTGTCGCTCGAGCGAATTCCAAGGATTCGCGATCTTGGATGAAGAAGAGTCATTTTTGTCCTTTACTGCAGCAGCATCACATATCGCATGTGGGCATCATGGATGCGGTGGCTCCGTTTGAAATTGTGAGGACGAATCTGGGTGGAACTTTCATGATTGCGTGCATTGAGGGTGAAGGCGTGGTTTTGGTAAATGGCGGTTGGAAAAAGATTCGGGCAAATCAGGCCTGTTTGCAGCCGCCATTCATGATGAATGCTCTGAAATGTCTGCCGGACAAGACCTGGAAGTTCGCATGGGTGCGTTACAACGAATCACGTGAGGTGCATCCCATCGTTTCATCGGATTCTCCGGTGATCGGTTCTTATGCAAGCGCATCGCTGCAAGCCGCGATTGAGGGTTTGTATCAGGAATCCGGAGGTGAGGCATCGCCTGCTTTGCTGCATCATTGGAGTGAGTTGATCCATCGTTACGTGGTGAGATTTGCCCAGCCTCACCGTCAGGACCCACGTCTTTGGGAAGTATGGAAGCGGGTCGAGTCGGATCTTTCCCGAAGTTGGACTTTGTCTGAAATTGCTAAATTGGCCCATATGAGCGGGGAGCATTTGAGAAGGGTTTGTCAGAAAGAACTAGGGCGTAGTCCCATGCAACACTTGACGTTTTTGCGGTTGCAGAGGGCTCAGCATTTGTTGTCAGTCACGGATGATAAAGTGGAATTTGTCGCTAAAGCGGTCGGCTTTGATAGTGTATCCACTTTTTCCAATACCTACAAAAAGTGGGTGGGTTGGAGACCGTCCGAACAAAAAAAGTCTAAAAGTCTGAGAGTCTGAATCTTCCTATGTGTTTTTGTATCATGGAAAGTGAGTTGCGAATTTTGTCTGGCGTGAAATGAGGACAGAGATCATAGAGTCCTCACAAATCATGGTTAGACATATTGCATTATTTCAGTTCAAAGAAGAAATCGCAGAGGCAAAGATTGATGAATGTTTTGCCGCACTCCGGGGGATGATGGGTCGGATACCGGGGATTGTGGGCTTTGAGCATGGTCCATATGACAGCCCTGAGGGGCTCAATGATGGATTCACTCACGGTTTTATCATGACTTTTGACAGCCCTGAGAGTCGGGATGCTTACTTGCCCCACCCGATCCATGAAGAGGTGAAAGACCTCGTGGTGCCATGTTTGGAGAGAGTGGTGGTCTTTGACTATGAATTGCCATAAGACAAAACCCAGTAAATCGGTATCACGAGGCTTTACGAATCATCAAATCCGGCTAGTCTGGGCTTTAGATTTTTTTTGTTACTGATGTTAAACTTGTCTTCCAAATCCAATAGCATTACCCACTGCCGCCAATTATTGTGTCTTGTTATCGTGGCGTTGGCTTGTTTCCTGAGCGCCTGTACCACGTCAAATTTTCAGAGCCAGATGGCAGGAAAATCTCATCCCACAGCAGGTGCCAATACCCCGCTTCCGGATTTGCTCAATGACTCTGGAGAACCGGTCAACCGCGGCATATGGATGGTCAATGAGGGCCTTTTGCTTGGCGTGATTCATCCGACAGCCAAAGTTTATCGGGTTTTGGTGCCGACAAGGGTGCGTGAATCCATTCAGGATTTCGGTCGCAACATCACCTATCCTGGACGGGTGGTGAATCATATGTTGCAAGGTCGTTGGGATGGAGCGGGGAATGAGTCCCTGCGTTTTGTGACGAATTCCACGGTGGGTCTGGCCGGATTTTTTGACCCCGCGAGCAAATGGAACATGCCAAAATCCGATGCGAGCTTTGGTCAAACTCTCGGAAAATGGGGTTGGAAACCGAATCATTATGTGGTTCTGCCATTTTTCGGGCCAAATGATGAGCGCAGTGCGGTGGGTCTGGTGGGGGATAAACTTTCCGAGCCTCTCAACTATTATCCGCCTTACGGCATGATTTCGCCCGCTGTAACTTATAACTATCTTTCCGATCATAGCGAAAATGCGAAACGCTCACTCCAGACGGATGCGGATTCCTATGCCACCTCGAGGATTGTATGGACCTACAGTGCCAAGGATGGAGTGCCTGACTTGCAGGTGAGAGGTCCGATTCACCTGCCGACATTGGAGACATTCGGCGCCGTGAAATTCGGCCCCCATCATCCCAAGTTTCTGACCCAAAGTCGTGAGATCTCGGTGAAAATTCCTTCAACGGGCCGTAGAATGAAAACCTCATGCTGGTTGCAATCCAAGCCCGCGCCATTGATTTATATATCTCCAGGATTAATCTCCCATCGGCTTTCCTCGATGTCGGTTGGTTTGGCAGAACTTCTCTATGAGAAAGGCTATTCAGTTGTCAGCACGAGCAGTGTGTTTCATCCGGAATTCATGAGCACGGCATCGACCGCAGCGCTGCCAGTTTATCCGCCAGTTGATTGTCATGATCTCCTCACAGCCATTACGGAAACGGATCGTGTATTGACCGAAAAATATCCCAATCGCATTACCAAGCGAGCGATGATTGGGCTATCGATGGGTGGATTCATGGCATTGCAGATCGCTGCCAGGGAGTCGCACTTGAAAACCGAATTCATGACTTTTGATCGTTACGTCGCCATGGACATGCCAGTGGACATCATGCACGGTTTCAAGCAGTTGGATAGCTACGCGGATGCTCCCTTGAAATGGCCAGAAGCGGAACGACAGCAGCGGGTCAACAACACGATGCATAAGGTTAGCTATGCCGTGTTGCGTAAAAACAAACTTGAGCAACCGGTCATATTCGACGGTGACGAGTCAAAATACCTCATCGGTTTGGCGTTCCGCTTGGGTCTGCGCGACATCATCTACGAGAGCCAATCAAGACATGATCTCGGAGTGCTCCAGACACCCATTTCCACCTGGCGCAGGCAGCCGGTTTATGATGAGATCCTTAAATACTCTCTGGGTGATTATTTTGAAAGATTCGCTGTGCCTTATTATGGAAAAAAAGGCATATCCAAGGATCAGCTCGTGAAACAAGTGAATTTGAAAACACAAGCTAGCCAGCTCCGCGCGCAGTCCAAGGTTCGAGTGATCATCAATGAAAATGATTTTCTGCTGCGATCGGAAGATGTCTCGTGGTTGAGATCGACTTTTTCAAAATCGCATCTGACAGTTTTTCCTGACGGTGGACATCTTGGCAACATTGCAGATCCTAGAGTGCAAGAAGCGCTCATGAGAGCTTTAGACGGATTGAAATAAAAGCAGCGCCACCAACATGTAATGCAAGTGTTCCGACTGTAAAAGCGTAGCGAATTTATCTAAAGGGCTTTCGCGTGTGTTTCATGATGAGGCGAATATGCTGGCACGTATTTCCGAGTCGCGACTTACTCGTTAGATAGAGTGAGGAACGAATGGATTGAAGTTTAAGGATCTTGCTGGGTTGGCTTGGAATATTTTTCCAGAGAAATTCCGATAAATCAGCTCAAGTCTTGACCAAAAGCCCATATTAACTTGTGCTGTGTATTGCGTCCGCTGCCTCGCCTGTTTCTTGCCAATGCAGAACTTACCGGGGCGGTTGCTCTCACCAAGCATGCGACAGCGACGGCTCTTGTTTTTTACTTTATAATTATCCAATTCCATGACCACCAAGCTCTCCGGCACTTCATTCATCGGCTATTCACGTTCCACTGGCACTCGGCCGTGTGGGCAGGCGGTGAATCCCGCAACGGGTGAAGCTCTTGCACCGGTTTACCTGTCCGCCACGCCAGAAGAAGTCGAACAAGCCATGGCTTTGGCCGCAGCAGCGTTTCCCGTTTACTCGAATTTGCCCGGAAAAACCCGTGCCGCATTCCTTCGTAAAATTGCTGAGAATATCGAGGCATTGGTCGAGGATATTGTGATTCGTGGGCCTCAGGAAACCGCACTTCCTGAAGCAAGAATGCGCGGTGAAACAGGCCGCACTGTCGGACAACTTCGGTTGTTTGCCGCTCTGTTAGAGGAAGGTTCTTGGGTTGATGCGCGAATCGAGCGGGCACAACCGGATCGCCAGCCGATTCCTAAACCGGACTTGCGTTCCATGCTTCGTCCGCTTGGCCCAGTTGCGGTTTTTTGTGCGAGTAATTTCCCTCTCGCATTCTCGGTGGCAGGTGGCGACAGCGCATCAGCTCTCGCAGCGGGTTGCCCAGTGATTGTGATCGCCCATTCATCGCATCCGGGTTGTGCGGAAATTGTCGCTAACGCAGTGATTGAGGCTGCGAAAGATTGCGGCATGCCGGAGGGTGTTTTTTCAGTTCTTTACGGTGGGGGTCGCACGGTTGGTCAAGCTGTCGTCAAGCACCCGGTCATTCAAGCTGTTGGGTTCACAGGCTCGCGTAATGCCGGTGTGGCGCTTATGGAAACCGCGGCGAAACGTCCGCAGCCGATTCCGGTTTATGCGGAAATGAGCTCGATCAATCCGATCGTGTTTCTTCCCGGCGCACTCGCGAAAGGCGAGGCCGCTCTCGCAGAGGCTTATTACGGATCTCTTACGCTCGGTGCCGGACAGTTCTGTACTAACCCGGGTTTGGTATTTTTACCAACAGATCAGGGAGATGAATTCCTCGCGAAACTCAAGGGTCTTGTTGAAGTGGGGCAACCCAGCACCATGCTCAACGCTGCGATCTGCAAAGCATTTGCCGATGCTACGGAATCGCTCTCCAAGATACCCGGAGTCAAAGTTCTGGCAATCAGCGCCGCTGAAAAAGCACATGGCCAGTGCGCACCTGCGGTCTTCACTGTGGCCGTTGAAGATTTCCTGAAAAACGAGCATCTCCAAGCTGAGATGTTCGGTCCTGGCTCGCTTATCGTTCGTGGCAGCGTGGCACAAATCGAAGCGGCGATCACTCAACTGGAAGGGCAACTCACCGCCTCAGTGCACGGAACTGTTGATGAGCTTTCGCAACACGCAAGCCTAGTCAACGCTCTCCAACAACGCGCAGGCCGCCTCATTTTCAACAGTTTCCCGACCGGCGTTGAAGTCTGTTCCAGTATGGTTCATGGCGGACCGTTTCCCGCGACCTCCGATGGTCGTAGTACTTCCGTTGGCACGATGGCGATATTCCGCTTCTGCCGCGCCATCGCATGGCAAGGCTTCCCAGATACCGCATTACCGCTTGAATTGCAGGAGGCTAACCCTCTCGGTATCCGGAGAATGGAGTGAGCACTTATTCAATCCCGGTATTTTCGATATTCTAGGAAACGTTTACCACGCGGTTTCGTATCAGGAAACCTGACTATCGTTGAATCTAACAGTAACGTTTTTCATTGTTGTTTAGGCGCTCTCCTCATCGTCATTTCTCATCTAGCTTCATTCCTGTCGGCAATTTCTGCCTTACTCGGCACATTTACCCCTCAATCAGGTTCTTTTCAGGGGGTTATGTGTGTTTTTATTGATAATCGTTCTCAATAAGGCCTTGATTTTAATTTTACATTTATGAAAGAAAAACGCTTGTGAATTTTTTCACAATCTCCCAGTCTTCGCGCGGCTCACCACCTTACTCACTTAGCTCTCATGGCGAATATTTTTCCACGTTGGTCCAACCTGCTTCCCTTCAAAATCGCATTTTGCCTTGGCACCATTGGTGTTGGAGTGGTTCTTGCGGTAGGTTATTACGCAACACCAAAGGCTCAGGTCGTCGGATATCAACCCTCACAACCGATTCCTTTTTCTCATAAAATCCACGTTGAACAGCTCGGCCTCGATTGCCGTTACTGTCATTCTTTCGTGGACGTATCCGGTCACTCCAACGTGCCCAGCGGCAACACCTGTTGGAACTGCCACCAGCACGTCCAAAAGGACAGTCCAAAACTTGCTCCGCTCCACCGCTCGATGAATGTAAACTATCCGGGTTACGATGGTAAGCCGATCGAATGGGTGCGCATTCACAAGGCTCCCGACTATGTTTATTTCGATCACTCCGCGCACGTGAATCGCGGGATTTCGTGCCAGAGCTGCCACGGTGATGTGAATCAGATGGAGGTGGTTTACCAAGCTGAGCCGCATTCGATGGGCTGGTGCTTGGATTGCCATCGAGCTCCCGAGAAACACCTTCGTCCACTTGAAGAAGTTTTCAATTTCCACTACGGCGATGCCGATGTCTCTAAATACAGTAAGGACAAAGGTGTCACAACCACTCTGGATCTCGGTAAGAAGTTAAAAGAGCAATTTTCGGTTCGTCCCAAGACCACTTGCGCTACCTGCCACCACTGATCTCTCATCTTTCCAAAAAAATCTTTCAGCAGCCCTGACATGAGTAAACGCATTTTGCAACATCCCGCAGTCCCCAAAGACGAGACGACCGTCTCGTGGCGCAGTACAGGCCAACTTGAGGATACCCAAGAATTCCGAAATTGGATGGATCGTGAATTTCCGCAGGGTTCGGCTGAAATGGAAAATCAGGAGGCGCTGGAAACCAGTCGGCGTTCTTTCCTCAAGCTCATGGGTTCATCGACCGCTCTGGCCGGTTTCGGCATGGTCGCTTGCCGCCGTCCAGAAGCATATCTTGTTCCCTATACCAAGGCACCGGAATGGGTGATTCCAGGTAAAGCCACCTACTACGCGTCTTCGATGCCACGTGCGACAGGTGCGGTGCCATTGGTGGTTACCACTTACGAGGGTCGCCCAACCAAAGTTGGGCCAAACCGCCTGCATCCGGATTATGAAGGTACTGATGCATTCGCTCAAGCATCGGTTCTCGATCTTTACTCTTCTTCGCGGTCACGTCATATCCTCAATGGTGGTAAAAAGGCGAAATTGGCAGATTTTCAAGCGGCTCTTAGTGAGATCGTCAAAGACAAGAGTGCTAAAATGGGATTCGTATTCGGCGCCGATGAAAGCCCGACTCGTTTGCGCTTGGTCAGCGAACTCGCCAAAACATTTACCCATGCCAAGTTTTATCAATACGAGGCCCTAACAGTTGATGACAAGGATGTATTCGGCGAAGGCGTCAAGCTGGTTCCGGATTTCGCAAATGCGGATCGTATTCTCTCGCTTGATTGCGACTTCGCTGGGACAGATCCACTAGGCTCCAACATCGCCTTTTTTAATCGTCGTAAACCGGAAGGTGCGGGTTACGAATCGAAACCCGATCCCAAATTGATGAACCGCCTTTACTCGGTGGAATCTGCCTTCAGCCTCACGGGAGGAATGGCCGATCACCGTTTGCGGGTTGCTCCAAGTCGCATCGCTGCGGTTGCCGCACAAATCGCACGTGAATTGGGTGCGCCAGTGGGTGATATTCCACCGCTCACTGATGTAAATGAACTCAAATGGATCGCAGAGCTTGTTAAAGATCTTAAAGCGAGCGGATCAAAGACAGCCGTTGTTGCTGGATCGCGTCAGTCGAAAGCTCTGAAACATCTCACACTGGCGATTAACATTGCCCTCGGCAACATCGGAGAGGGAAAAGGTCTGCGGGCTTATCAGACCGATAACAAAGGTTTTGGCGACATCGCTGCGCTTGTTACTGATCTCGATTCTGCGGCAGTCGATACCGTGGTTTTTCTGACTCCGGCAAACCCGGTTTACGATGCGCCTGCCGACTTGAATTTCTCCAAGGCTCTCGCCAAGGCGAAAATCAGCATCCATTTGGGTGATCGCACCAACGCCACAGCGTATGCTTGCACTTGGCATGTTCCATCCGCGCATTACTTGGAATCCTGGAGCGATGCAAAAAGCGTCTGCGGTGTTTATTCCGTGGTGCAGCCCATGATTCTTCCGCTTTATCCTGATTGCGTATCAGAGCTTGAGCTTCTGCTCGCGTTCTTGGCTGACGGAAAACTTGTGATCGGGGAAGGGGACAAAGGCGCTCCAGCACCTGCCATGGTTGCTGTCAAAACCACGTTCAATGGCACGGAGACTGAGTGGAATGAAGTCCTCAAAAATGGCTTCCGTGCTTCTACAACACACCCATCCACCTCGGTTGCTCTCTCCGCAAGCGCGGCAGATGCGATCTCTAAAGCGAAAATAAACGCTCCGAGTTCCAAACAACTCGATGTCATCTTTGCGACTGATTCCTCGGTCTATGACGGACGTTGGATTGACAACGGCTGGCTCCAGGAAGCTCCGGATCCGATTTCCAAGCTCACTTGGGACAACGCCGTTTTCATTGCCCCACAGACTGCAAAAGATCTCGGCATTTACGATCAGATCATCGCGCTTGAAACAGCATTCGCATCGGTTTCTCCAGATGGCGAAGGTCAAAACCGCAAGTCACCCATGATCACAGTGACGGTGAATGGCAAATCGCTTACTCTCCCGGTTCTCGTTTCCTTCGGCCAAGCCGAAAACACGCTGATTATTCCGCTCGGCTACGGACAAGGCTTCAACGAAGAAGACGAACTGGGTCGTGGTAATTCGAATGCCAGTAAGTTTGTCGGACTTGTCGGAATGAACCGTGGCTTTAATGCTTATCCGCTTCGCACTTCCGAGACTTCCTATTTCGCCACTGGCGCGACGATCAAAAAGACCGATGAACGTTACTCGGTTGCTCTCACGCAGGAACATAATGCCATGTATGGTCGAGCTCTCGCCCGTGAGATTTCCACCGATACGGTCGAGCACAAAGGGGATTTCAGCAAACAACTTGCGGGTGTTAAAAAGCAAGGTAATGACTCTCACGCCCCTGAAAATATTTCACTCTACAAACAGGAAGATCGCCAGGGTAACACCTTGCTGAGTGATAAGCTCCATCAATGGGGCATGACGATTGACCTTTCTTCCTGCATGGGTTGCAACGCCTGTCTTGTTGCATGCCAATCGGAAAACAATATCCCGATTGTCGGCAAGGAGATGGTAGCCAGAGGTCGCGAAATGCACTGGATCCGAATGGATCGTTACTTTGCAACGCACAAGGAGAACACATTCGATTCAGGTAATGTTGAGATGGTTCCACAGCCCGTGGCTTGTATGCAATGTGAGTCTGCGCCATGTGAAACCGTTTGCCCCGTTAATGCCACCGTTCATACCGAGGACGGCTTGAATGCCATGGCTTACAATCGCTGCATCGGCACTCGCTACTGCGCAAATAACTGTCCTTATAAAGCACGTCGTTTCAACTTCTTCGATTACAACAAGCGTAATCCTCTCATCAAAAACAACCTTAACAAAGGGCCTGTCGGCATACGTCACGACGGTGAAGCCAATCATTTACAAAAAAATCCGAACGTTACCGTGCGCATGCGCGGCGTGATGGAGAAGTGCACTTACTGTGTGCAGCGCATCAAAGGTGCGATCATTCGTCAGAAGCGGGGTCAGAAACAGGAAGTCCTTGAATCCGGCAAAACCTCGCCAGAATACCAAGTTTCCACTGAAACCCTCCGCATTCCGGTCGACTCCGTCAAAACCGCCTGTCAAGACGCTTGCCCGGCAGAAGCTATCACCTTCGGCAACCTTCTCGATGAAAAAGCCTCGGCCATGGGACGTGCCAAAGCTTTGGAACGCAGTTACGACCTTCTCAATTACATCGGAACCCGTCCTCGCACCAGCTACCTAGCTCGTGTGAAAAACCCGAATCCTGACATGCCGGACGCCCCGTTCATCGGTCAAGCCACCATCCACATGGTCTGATTTTTTTACTGATATTCTCTCTTGATTTTACCCATACCCATGGCCTCCACCTCAGAAACCGCCCCGCATCAAGACTCAGGAATCAAACTTCCTGTTCTCGAGCGTGAAAAGTTGATTCTCAACGACCGCTCCTACCATTGGATTACCGACCGTATTTGCGGCATTATTGAAAATCGCCAACCATTGCTCTGGTGGCTTTTGTTTATTCCATCATCGCTGATTGCTTTGATCGGCGTGGGTGGGGGACTTTTCCACCTTGTATCCACGGGAGTCGGTGTTTGGGGAAACACCAACCGCATTATGTGGGGTTGGCCAATCGTGAACTTCGTTTTCTGGATCGGCATCGGTCATGCCGGGACCCTGATTTCGGCCATTCTTTTCCTGACTCGCCAAAACTGGCGGACTTCGATTAACCGCGCGGCGGAGGCAATGACGATTTTCGCAGTGATGTGCGCAGGGATATTCCCAGCCTTTCACGTGGGTCGTGTCTGGTTCGCTTGGTTTCTTGCACCTGTTCCGAACGCCAACGCGATTTGGCAAAACTTCAAGTCACCTCTTCTCTGGGACGTATTCGCGGTATCGACCTATTTCACTATTTCCCTGATTTTCTGGTTCCTTGGCATGGTTCCCGATCTCGCCACGATTCGCGATCGTTGTAAGCCAGGTATTCGTAAAATCATTTATGGAATTTTCTCTCTCGGTTGGAGAGGTGGTAACCGTCAGTGGAGCCACTACGAGATGGCATACCTTCTCCTCGCAGCGCTCTCAACTCCTCTGGTCCTCTCGGTTCACTCTGTGGTTTCGTTCGACTTCGCAACCTCGGTCGTGCCCGGTTGGCACACCACGATTTTCCCTCCTTACTTTGTTGCAGGTGCCATTTTTGGCGGCTTTGCCATGGTGCTTACGATCATGATCCCAGCGCGCTTCATCTATGGTTTGCAGGATTTGATCACCATGAAGCACATCGATAACATGGCGAAGATCATCCTGCTCACCGGTACGATTGTGGGTTACGCCTATTTGATGGAATTGTTCGTTGCTTTCTACTCCGGCGCGATCTACGAAATGGATGCCTTTAAATTCCGTATCGCCGGCCCTTACTGGTGGGCCTATGCGGCGATGATGTCCTGCAACGTGCTTTCACCCCAGGTTTTCTGGTTCAAGGCTTGTCGTGAAAATCTTTGGGTCGTGATGATTGTGGCGATGTGCGTCAACGTAGGCATGTGGTATGAGCGTTTCGTCATCATTGTCACTACGCTCGCCCGCATGTGGCTGCCAGGTGATTGGAAAACTTTCTCACCGTCGCCCCAGGATCAACTGCTGTTTATCGGAACCATAGGCATGTTCCTGACATTGTTCCTGTTGTTCCTCCGTTTTCTCCCGTGCATTAACATTGCGGAGGTGAAATGGACAAAAACCGAGAGCGATCCGCATTTTGAGGATAACGAATCCCATCCGGATGCCGGCGCGGAAGTCATTCCCGCCTATCAACATGAGCTGAGGAGCAAATAAATTTCATATTCCAAATTTCAAATCTCAATTTTTCAACACGTGAGCACTACCCGAAAACGAGTTTATGGCTATCTTGCCGAGTTCAAAAGCGCCTCTGCGCTCTACAAGGCTGCTGAAAAAGTCCGCGATGCGGGCTTCAGTAAATGGGATTGCTACACCCCGTATCCTGTCCATGGGCTTGATGCAGCGATGGGTTTAAAGCGTTCCATTCTCCCATGGTTCGTTTTCTTCGGGGGTATCACCGGAACTGCTACGGCTTTTACTCTCGCCTACGTGACTCAGGTTGTCATCTATCCGACGGTCGTTCAGGCGAAACCTACCAACATTTTTACTATACCGGCGTTCTTTCCAGTGATGTTCGAGTTGACCATCTTGTTCTCGGGTTTCACCGTGCTCTTCGGTTTGCTTGGTCTCATTCAGTTGCCGCGCCTCAACCATCCTCTCTTCGCTAGCAAGCAATTTCACCGCGCGACAGATGACGGATTTTTCATTGCCATTGAGGCACGTGACGAAAAATTCAGCCCGCAAGGCACTCGTGATCTACTCGCGAATATCGGTGGCGAGAACATCGAACTCGTTGAAGAAGAACAGAATTAACCCGTTTTTACCCGCACAATCCATCATCAGCCATGCGCTACTTTTTCTTAGCATACGCCATTGTCGCAGTTCTCGTTATCGGGATTCTGGGCTTCCGTGGTCAACATTTCTCCAAGCCGCCCATTCAGGTCTTTCCGGATATGGACAATCAAGACAAACTCAAGGCTCAATCTCCGAGTCATTTCTTCGCGGATCGCCAAGGCTCACGCCTGCCTGTTGCGGGCACCCAGCCACTTGGCTTTAATGAGGCCGGTAAAAAAGAAATTGGTGGTATTCCCGAATACGAATTCGGGGGCCAAACGGGCTACTACTATACGGGTCATGTAGGTGATTACTTCGGTACCGGAATGCCTGATGAGCTTGAACTCGATTCCGAAGAAACCGCCACCCAACTCATCAAGCGTGGTAAAGAGCGCTATGGAATTTACTGCTCGGCCTGTCATGGCGAAACCGGAAATGGACTTGGAATTACATCCCATTATGGAGTGCCGGGCATTGCTAACTTGCACCTCGATCCATTCAATTCCGCAGCTTACCCCGACGGTCGCATGTTTGATGTCATTACTCATGGGAAGGGGATGATGAGCGGTTACGGATCCAACATTCCTGTCCGAGACCGCTGGGCGATCATCTCCTACGTCCGCACTCTTCAAGCCGCCAAACAAGCCGCAACCGCAGCCAAATAATTTTTTCCGATGTCCCACCACGTAACATCCGCAGATATAGCCATCAACGGCGATCACCTCGATAAATCGAAGATCTCCAGAATCAAAACTCTATCATTCATCGTTGCCGCTTGCGGCACTGTCGTGAGCCTGCTCGCGCTTTTCGGCGTTTTCGGTGAGTTCTTTCAGGGAACTTATGCCTACTCATGGGTGTTCGCATAC
This sequence comes from Luteolibacter sp., assembly GCA_044233125.1. Lineage (GTDB taxonomy): Bacteria > Verrucomicrobiota > Verrucomicrobiia > Verrucomicrobiales > Akkermansiaceae > Luteolibacter. Next base: position 341,506 of record JBIIKO010000002.1, read on the forward strand.
TATTTCTTCCTCACGCTTTCCATTGGTGGGGTATTTTGGACATTGCTTCACAATGTTTCCAATTCAGGTTGGGGGACTTCCGTACGCCGTACGTTTGAGAACCTAGGTTCCACTTTTCCTTGGATCTTCCTGTTCGGCATTCCTTTGCTTTTCCCACAGGTCAATCAATACCTGTTCGAGTGGATGAACATCCACCGTGAAGCTGGTAGTGGTTCTGTGAAAGAGCATCTTCATCATGCCGATCATCTGCTCTACAACAAGCACTGGTTTATGAATATTCCGTTCTGGTTTGGACGTTTCGCGTTTTACGGGATCGGTCTCTCTGCCGTGATTTATTTCCTCCGTAAACTGTCCACCACTCAGGACACCGATCCAAATCCCGGTGTGCAACGTTTGTTCCGTGCCAGATTCCATTCAACTTACACCTTGATCGTTTTCGCCCTGACGATCACTTTCACGGGCTTCGACTTCCTGATGGGTCAGGATTACAAATGGTTCTCAACCATGTGGGGTGTGTATCTCTTCGCGGGTTCTGCGCTCAACTCCATGGCGGTGATCGTCCTAGTTACGGCATGGCTTAAAAGCAAAGGACACCTTAAGCATGTTACGGGTCCTGAACATTTCCATATCATGGGTAAACTGATGTTCGCCTTCACCACTTTCTGGGCATACATCGCTTTCTCCCAGTATTTCCTGATCTGGTATGCGAATATTACGGAAGAAACTTCTTACTTCCTCATCCGTAACACTGGCAACTGGAACATCGGAATGATCTGCCTCGTATTTTTTCACTTTGTTGTTCCATTCGTCGTGCTCCTCCAGGCTTGGCTGAAAAAGAATCCCAAATACCTCTCGATCGTCGCTATCTACACGCTCTGCATGCACGCGCTTGATCACTATCTCATCACCATTCCAGAGCGCGGTATTTCGCTTGGTCGAATAAATCACAAGGTATTTGGTGATATTGTGCCCGCTATCCCCGGTGCGTTCTGGGGTGACATACTTGCCTTCATAACCCTTGGTGCGGCATTCGTTTTCATTCTCCTTCGTGCGTTGGGTCAACACTCGCTCTATCCGAACCGTGACCCGCGTATTCTCGAATCCGCTAATCTTTCCAACTGATTTTTTTTATCTAACCGCATGGACCCCACTCGCGATAATCTACTGATCCGTTTCAAAGCCTTCATCGACGGCTTAGGAATTTTTACATTTTTTGCTGTTTTGTTGCTCGTTGTTTTTGGCGCGGCAGCTGCATTTGGCTGGTTGAAAAAAGGCGCCGAGCCTGAGGAGGCTGCGGCAAAAATTCGTCAAGAGGTCAAAGCTGGCGTGATTGCCGAGCAAGCAAAGTTCCTGTCCAAAGATGCCATCGATTCCGTGACTCCGAATGTTGCAAAATTATTGACGCACTCGAATCCCATCGCTGTCGAAATCCCGACACAAGTGGTTCCCGGTTCCGAAACCGCCAAGAAACTCGCATCGGAAGTGCCGATTGATCCTGCGCAGATGGAAATTGGTAAAGCCCAGTTTCTTGTCTGTGGTGCCTGCCACGGTCAAAATGGGGAAGGTACGCCGGCTGGCCCGCCGCTCGCCGGTTCTGAGTGGGTTACCGGACCTATTTCCAATCTGATTCGCATCCAGCTTCGAGGCTTAAAAGGACCGATTGAAGTGGCTGGCAAAGTATACGATTTTCCTGCCGGAATGCAGCCTATGGCATATCAGACCGATGAGCAAATCGCCGGTGCCTTGACATACATTCGCAACAGCTTCGGAAACAAAGCATCGGCGGTGAAACCTGAAGAGGTGAAGGCGCTACGCAGTGAGGTCGGCCAACCTCAAGTCACTGCCCAAGAACTCATCAAACCGTAAGTCAGAAGCTCAAAGATTTAACCAGTCCAGATGTCTACAGAAATTTCAAACGCCAATCTCCAGGACGCTCAGCTGAGAGCCGGAATCGACCGCTCGCTTCGTCATCCTGTGATGTTTTTCCTTACCAGCGGCGCGGCATGGCTCGCCGTTTCCTTAATCCTTGGAATCATTTCCTCTGCGAAAGTTCACTCACCAACCTTTCTCGATTGCTGCTCGTTTCTAACCTACGGACGCACTCAGGCCGCTCACCTCAATTTGCTTGTCTATGGCTGGGGTTTTCAAGTCGCCTTTGGTGTCATCATCTGGTTGATGTCACGGTTATCCCGCCAAACCTGCAAGGCTGCCGGTTTGGTTCTGACCGCCGGGCATCTATGGAATTTGGGGGTCTCTCTGGGTGTTTTTGGTATTCTTTTCGGATACGGCACTGGAATTCCTTGGATGGAATTTCCTGCTTTCACATGGCCGGTGCTGCTTCTTAGCTATATCGCAATCCTGGTCTGGTCATTCGTTCAGTTTAAAGTGCGTCCTGAGGGGTCTGTTTACATATCTCAGTGGTATTTGATGGCAGCGATGCTCTGGTTTCCATGGGTATTTGCCACGGCAAATATTCTCATCCACATGGTTCCTGGAAATCCGGTTATGGCGGCTGGCATAGCAGCTTGGTACAAATCCGCGATGGTTTTCCTCTTCTTCACACCCGTTGCCTTGGGAACTGCATTTTATCTGGTTCCTAAAGTGACCGGAAGACCCGTTCAAAGTTATTCGATGGCGAAGATGGGCTTTTGGTCCCTTGCCGTGATCATGCCCTGGGCCGGTATGCAGAAGTTGATGGGTGCGCCTATTCCATACTTCCTTCCTTACCTTGGTGCTGCCGCTACCATCCTGTTTTTCATTCCCGCTTTGAGTGCTGCAGTAAATCTTCTGCAAACGGCTTCGTCTACCAAGGATGTTGTCATGCACAGCCCCACGCTACGTTTCACCATGGCCGGTTTGTTCGGCTTGATCGTTATGGCTGTATGCGCAGCATTTATTAATATTCCTGGTTCCACTCTCAAACTGAGTCAGTTCTCCATGTCAGGTTACGGTTTTGAAATTCTAGCTATCTACGCATTCTTCAGCTTCGTGATGTTTGGCGGGATCTATTTCATTGTGCCACGTATCACTCGGCGCGAGTGGCTTTCAAGACGCCTCATCAAAATGCATTTCTTTATTTCCATTTACGGAATCGTTCTGATTGCCCTTGTCGCTGTTTTTGGCGGCTTACAACAGGGCATGGGTCAAGAGGAATTCAACAAACCATGGATTGCCATTGCGTTCCGTGCCTATCCGTATGCCTGGGCTACTACCATTGCCTGGTGCTTCATTCTGATCTCTAACATTTTCTTTTTCCTTCATTTGCTGGTCATGTGGTTGCGCCTCGGCCGCCGCAGTATCCACCCGACACTTCTGATATCCGACCACGGACCTAGTCCGCACGGGGAGGACGGCGATATTGACAATTGTGGCCCAGGCACAGTCACACCAGCCCACTAAACAGTTTTACCCAGAATCTTCTCATGAGTTTTCGCACATTCTTTCTCAGTCTCTCTGCAAGCTTCGGTGTTGCGTGGTTGGCGGTTGTTGTCGTTCCTTATTTCAAGATGCGCTCGATTGAGCCCATCTCAATGGGAGATGATGCAACTGGAACCAATTCTGTTTTCATTCCCAAGCGCGCCGGGCGCATCGCGGATGGCTCCAAGGTATATGCTGAAAACGGATGCTATCTGTGTCACTCTCAGTTGGTTCGTCCTACTTATGCTGGAAACGACATCTTTCGATCAGACATGGGCGGTATGGTTTATGATGATCAGCGTGGTGACAGCCGCCGTGAAACTAATGTTTACGATTATTCAGGTGAGAAATTCGCTCATATCGGTGAAACTCGCTTGGGTCCGGATCTCTCCAATCTGGGCGTCCGTGTGGTCAATACCTACGCCAAGGATATTTCTCCCGAAGCATGGCTTTACCGCCATCTGTATGATCCTCGTTCCAGTGCCGAGTTCAGCCATTCCGCATGCCCTTCATTCCGCTTTCTCTTTGAGGAAAAGAAAATTAACGGAATTCCAAATGGAGGAGCACTCGAACTCGATAATAGCAGCGACCGTGAAATCATCCCAAGTGCAGATGCCCGCTCACTAGTTTCTTATCTGTTGTCCTTGAAAAAAGATCAACCTGTTCCACCTTCCCTCAACTTTGCAAAGCCCGCTGCGCCATCCACAGCCGCACCTTGATTTTCCAACGATTTTCTCACTCTCCATCGTAAACTTCCCACCATGTCCTCGCCCAGTCCGCAATCGAACCCACAACCCGATCTTGACGAGTCGATCAATGTCACCAAGGCCCATGGCCGTGTTGAGCTTGAAACCGCTGCAACTTTGCGCGAAAGCCGCATCGCGGAGAATGGCCACGAGCCAGTTGCCCTCTGGGTCATTGTTGCTTGCGGTATTGTCTTGCTTGTCGCCGGAGCTGTTCTTGGCCGGGCCGGTAATTTCTTCTCCTATGGTGATCTTACTCGTCCGAATTACGTGCGTGACGAGATCCCGGGTGGCGCAGCGAAAGGTCCAGCTTCCAAGCCAGCTCTAGCGGCATTCAGCAGTCGTGGCAAAAATATCTACGCATCGAAGTGCAACGGCTGCCATGGTGCCGATGCCAAAGGTGATGGAGCAAATTACCCTTCGCTCGTCGGTTCCAAGTTTGTCATCGGTGATACACAAACATTTGCAATGGTTGTCCTCAACGGGATTCAAGGCCCGACTAGTACCGGAAAAGTTTATGGTGCTGGAGTGATGCCGGCACAGGGTGCGGGTATGACGGCTGTGGAACTTGCCTCCTTGATGACTTTTGTTCGTAATAACTTCGGCAACGAAACCGGTGATGTGGTCTCCATTGACATGGCAACCAAAGCTTTCGAGATTTCTGCAGCGCGTGAAAAAGCGGGGCAATCCGTTACGGCTCAGGAAATCGCAGCCAAACACATGACGATGCTTCCCGGTGAGGTATTGGAACCCGCCACAATGGTCAATCCGTCCAATCTCACACCGGCTCCTTAATTTCATACAACAACGGCAACTGCCGGCTTTCCTTAACTTATCCATCACCTCCTCGCCTAAATCAATTATGAGCGCCAAAGCAGCATCTCACGACAGCCACGATCACCATGACGACCATGCTGATCACCATCACAATCCCGGCTGGCTTGCAAAATACGTCTTTTCTACGGATCATAAAACGATCGGGATTCAGTATGGTATCACGGCGTTGCTGTTCTTAGCTTTCGGTTTTTATCTGATGATGGTAATGCGTTGGAGTATTGCTTATCCGCACCAGCCCCTGCCAGATTGGATGGGTTGGATATTCAGTGATACCTGGAAGTCTCGCTGGCTTCAAGACGGCAAAGTCACAGGTGAAACCTATAACATGTTTGGAGCCATGCATGGCACGATCATGGTTTTCTTGGGGATCGTGCCACTCGGTTTCGGTGCTTTCGGTAACTATGTGACACCGCTGCAAATCGGTGCGATTGATATGGCATTTCCCAAGTTGAATATGGTTTCATACTGGACTTACCTTGCGGGTGGTCTGGTCATGTGCGCTTCGTTTTTCATGGAATCCGGTGCTGCTAAATCCGGTTGGACGAACTACTCGCCGCTCGCAGGTTTTGCCGACGGTCAAATCGTCAACCAATGGCTTGCAGGGCAAACTCAATGGCTCATCGGTCTGGTATTGTTGATCACGTCTTCGCTTCTCGGTTCAGTCAATTTCATCACCACGATCATCAACTTACGGGCACGCGGCATGACTTGGATGCGTTTGCCCTTCTTTGTCTGGGCGATGCTGGTTACAGCTTTCCTATTGTTGCTTGCTTTCCCTCCGCTTGAAGCGGCTGGGATCATGCAGCTCATGGACAGGGTGGCTCACTCATCTTTCTTCATGCCATCCGGTCTCTATACCAAAGCCGACGGTCTTGTTGATCTCGCCGGTGGTGGTTCGCCACTGCTCTTCCAGCACCTATTCTGGTTCCTGGGCCACCCCGAGGTTTATGTCCTTCTTTTGCCCGCCATTGCATGTGTTGCGGAAATCATTCCAGCCAATACGCGAAAGCCGCTCTGGGGTTACAAATCGATGGTTTACTCGGTTCTTATCCTTGGGTTCCTATCCTTCATCGTCTGGGCTCACCACATGTATATGACGGGCATGGGATCATCGGTTTCGACCTTCTTCCAGACCACTACCGTACTGATATCGATTCCATCCGTGGTCATCATTACCGCGTTATTGATTTCACTATGGGGCGGGTCAATTCGTTTCACTCCACCCATGCTCTGGGCCTGTGCGTTCATTCCCATGTTTGGCATTGGAGGTCTCACCGGATTGCCTCTGGCATTCAACCTCGTCGGTCTACACCTTCACGATACTTACTATGTTATTGGTCACTTCCATTATGTGGTCGCACCGGGAATCTTGTTTGGACTCTTTGCGGGTGTTCATCATTGGTATCCAAAAATCACAGGACGCTACACAAACAGTTTTCTGAATCACCTCCATTTCTGGCCAAGCTTGGTCTGCATGAATGTGCTTTTCTTTCCCATGTTAGTGCAGGGCATGGCTGGGTTCCATCGTCGTTGGTATAACGGGGGTGACGCATATCTGGAAAAAGCGGCGGATAGCGCCAACGTTTTTGGTAACGTTGTTCGCGAATACATCGACCTGAACATTGTGATGTCCTATGGTGCATGGGCTTTGGCAGTTGCTCAAATTCCCTTCATCATCAACTTCCTGCTTGCATGGAAAATGGGACGCAAGGTTGAAAACGATAACCCATGGGACGCAACCACTCTCGAATGGGCAACACCGACACCTCCGGGTCACGGAAATTTCACCTTCGACGTTTCCATCTATCGCGGTCCTTATGAATATTCACGGCCTGATTGTGACAAGGACTACTTGCCGCAATGGCAGGTCCCTGACAAGAACGTCCGAGTATCCGAAGGAGAAACTATCGTCTCCACGTCGAAAGACACTCACTAAGTTTTATCAATTGCTGTAAAATTAGCCCTAGCCAAATTTTAGAAATGGAAATCCCATACATCTTCACTCCCCGCAAAGACACGGGTCTGGTCAACTCCAAGATTGCCATCTGGCTTTTCCTCGCATCCGAGGTCATGCTCTTCGGCGGCTTTTTCTCTGCTTATGTATACCTTCGCCTGGGTGCGGATTATCCATGGCCGGAACGAACCCTTCCCGTGCTTCCTGGTTTGATCAACACCTTTGTGCTCATCGCTTCATCGGTCACTGTGGTTTTTGCATGGGCTGCATTGAAGCTGCGTAATTGGAGACAATTCCAAGTTTACATGGCAATCACGGTCGCATGTGCGGCTCTGTTCATGGTGCTCAAAGGCATTGAATACTATCTTAAATTTCACCATCAAGCGGTACGTTTGCATGACTATTCGATTGTCGAGGGTCATCTCGGATACGAGAAGGAAGATGGAAAGTTGGTTCTGGATCGCAAAGGTCACCCCATTGAAGAAAATATGATCCGTATCAAGGCGGAAAAAATTTCTTTCTCCACGAAACGTTATCATGCCGCATGGGTTGAGGAGATGTTGGCGGAAGCCGGTCATCATCAAGCCGAGATTAAGCTGGAAGCAGACATCAACTTGGTCGTTGAAGAAGGTCAGCCTGCGATTGAAATTGCAAAAGCGGGTGCTCCATTGTCTGTTGAACTTTTGAATAAAATCAAAGATGTCCACATTGCCGCACTGGCGCACAATTCCCAGCTGCGGACTGTGGCCCTCAGAGAGGCTTGGCAGAAGGCTCATAAGGAGAATCCCGGCAAAAAGGATCGGGAGCTGTCTGAAGGTGTTGGCATCGACATGGAAGCGCTTAAACCACGGATGTTAGGTGAAATTCCTTCTGTTACTTTTGTAGTAGTCAATCCGGTTGAGTTGCTTTTCAAGCCACGTGACATTAAAGAGGGTTCTTCTTCATCTACTCTTCGCGACGATACCGTCATCACCGGTAAGATGGAGGATAGTCCCATGGTTTTCCACTACGTAGATGCAATCGATTTTCAGTGGTTGGTCATGAAGGCTGAAAAGAAGGGGATTGCTCCTGAGACAGCCATCGAGAATTCATGGCTCATGAAGAACCATGATTTTGTTCGTGAAGCATGGGAATGGCATTTGGAACAAACCGCTAAAAAGCAAAAAGCGCTTAATGATCGTTACGGGTTTAAAAAGGATGGAACCCCGGTTCGTGTCCTCACTGAAAAAGAGCTATATCGCATGGGTTGGAAAGAGCTTGCTGAAAAAGGAGTTGATACCAAAGGTGTGAAAATCTCCGGTTTCGACAAACTTAAAGAAGAATTCATGGGTCCGAATTACGAAGCCAGAGGAAATGAGACCTTTGAAGAACTCTCTGTGCCACGTGATCAGATTCGTTATGCTTCAAAATTCACTCCAAGTTGGAACAACTATTATGCGATTTACTTCACGATCACAGGTCTTCATGGGCTTCATGTGATCGGCGGCGCCCTCGTTCTTCTTTATTACCTTCTCTTTGGTCGTAAGATGTTTCTCTCAAATCCGGAGTGGCTTGCATACCGCGTTGAAGTTGGCGGCTTGTTTTGGCACTTTGTCGACTTGATCTGGATTTTCGCATTCCCGATCTTCTATCTGATGTAAACCTATTTTCACAAATCTTAACTTATTCCCGAAATGGCTGATTCAATTGAAGAAATCCAAAAATCCAAAAAGACCTACCTTGCGGTCTTCGGAGCACTTTTTGTCGGCACCGTTCTCACTGTCTTGGTTGCTGAGGCGCCAGGTTGGTTATACTGGCTTGATGTCGGCGAGCACGGCTTTGACAAATGGGACGCGATTGTCGGCATGCTGATTGCAGGCACCAAGGCCTCTCTTGTTGCCGTGATATTCATGCATTTGAATCATGAGAAAAAACTCATTTATTGGGTTTTCTTTGGAGCGATCTTTTTTTTCGCCTGCCTTGCAGGGCTACTTGCACTTGCGAAAGGTAGTCCTATCTTTGATTACCTTTTTTACAAATAAGCATCATGTCACTTCGTAGCTTCCATATCGTCTTTATCACTGTCTGCACCTTGTTCTGTGTCTTTCTGGTGATGTGGGCTTTTGTGCTTGCTCCGGAGCCATCGGTGATGGCCACGGGCTCGGGTATTGCAGGTATCATTGGAATCATTCTCATGCCGGTTTACGCCATCTGCTTCTGTAAGAAAGCAAACAAACTTCAACTCTAATCCATCCGTGAATCCATTCAATTTCCTAGCTTGCACAACCTGCAGTGTTTCATTTGAAGCGGCCGGTGATTCCATCGGTTACTCAATTCTTTTCCTTCTTGTGGTTATCACGGCCGTGTTGGCAGGTATTATTTTCTTCATGGTGCGTCTGGCGCGTCGTGAAAATGCCAACCTTGATCCTGAGCTTCGCGACGATTACATCAGTCACTAACATACATCAGTATTCTAAATTTCAGATTTTACCAAAATGACCTTTTCAGAACTTATTGGACTCTCCAAAAACTATTCCGCCCACGGCGGTAACGTCGACCATCTGATTATGGTCGTCCATTGGTTCATGCTGGCACTATTTGTTGGCTGGACCGCCTTCTTTTTCTATTGCCTCTTCAAGTTTTGGCGGAAGCGCAGTCCAAAGGCGTCTTATCATGGCGTTCAAAGTCATCTTTCCAGCCACATGGAAATTGCAGTGATTATTATTGAAGCCGTCTTGCTTCTGGGTTTTGCATTTCCGCTTTGGAATGAGCAGGTGGACAACTGGAAGACCGTAAAAGACATGAATCCTGTTCGGATCCGGGTTATTGGTTGGCAGTTCGGGTGGACTTACCACTACCCCGGTCTTGATGGTAAATTCGGACGTGTTGATGCGGCTTTGATTGATGGCACCAATGTGGTTGGTATCGATTATACGGATCCCAACGCCCATGACGATTTCATCGCTTCCGGTCTCAAACTTCCCGAGCAGCGTCCTGCGGTTCTCAATGTGGGCTCCAAAGATGTGATTCACAACTATGCTATTGTGCCTATGCGTGTTCAAATGGATGCGATCCCTGGCCAAGAAAATACCATGTGGTTCACTCCTGTTGAGCCAATGGAGACTTCGGTGGTTTGTGCTCAGCTCTGTGGTGAAGGTCATGCCAACATGGTCGGGACATTAGAAGTGGTTCCTCAAAAGGATTATGATGAATGGGCGAAATCCCAGTCGGAAACCGCTTTGGAAGCACACAAGAAGTCGCAGGCAGTGGCTAGCGTTTCCCGCTGAGAGCGCAACTGCCTCAATTTCTTATCCCGTGAGTGCAGATTGGTATCTTCTCCTATGAGCGATTGGATTTTGAATTTTATTTTTCATTCTATCCGCTTGGGATTGTAGTAGAGAGGCTTCGTTGGATACTTTAGGTTTTCGGCATGATTGATAAAATCTCTAAAGTCCTCTTTTTGATCGTGAGGATTTTTGGAGAGCAACCAGAGCATTTTACGGTTTGGAGAGCCGATCAATGCTCGAGTGTGTTGTGGGTTTAGATTCAGAATCCAGTAGTCGCCTTCAAATAAATTCGCGGGAAAACGGTTGAAGCGGACTTTAAGTTTTCCGGGCTCTTGTGGGTTAACAAATCTCGCGTTGCCTTCGATACGAGTGATCCTGCCATTTTCCTTGAGTCCTTCGTTGACGACTCTGAGACTGCCATCTGGATTGAGCGTGTAAGTGGCTTTCGCTGCGATAAGGCCTCGCTCAAAGGCATTGGGTAAACGAGCGATCTCGTGCCATTCACCGGCATAACGAGCGGGGATGATTTTATGGACTGTTGGCGTAAGGTTATTGTTGTGAACACAAGCGCTCAAGAAAATCGTCACGAGGGATGAGATAAGGATGAATCGGGGTTTCATAGTGAGGTTGAGCCTGAAATCAACGATAGTTCTTGCCTCGTAAACCTAGGCTCAGAACAGAAAAAAACGCAAACGAACGGCAATAATGAAGTTTGCAAGAAGCGATCTAATCAGATCATTTTAGCAATTCCAAATGGCTCCGGCGGTAGGGATCGAACCTACGACCTAGTGGTTAACAGCCACCCGCTCTGCCGCTGAGCTACACCGGATTTGGAATACGTCATGAATGGGACGTGTGCGGAAGATGGGATTTGTTCACCCCTACATGCAAGGGAAAAATGGTTTAGAAGTGATTTTTTAGGAGCAGGCGTCTTATGGAATATTTCAACGCAACGCAGAAAAGGGCGCAGAGGGACGTATGGCTCTGATTGACTGTCAAAAAACCTTTGTCTTCAGGTAGGGCATCATCGCTGAGGGCGCAGCATGGAATGAGGAACATCAGGATAAAGAATCATGATCTTTCTCGCTTCGTGAGGGCACTCTGCGGCGAGAGCGCCCTACCTACAAGGCTACCAAGCATCGTGAACGTCTTATCCCTGATAACGAATAACCAATCACTAAGCCTCCGGCTCAACCCCCAGCGGCTAAGGTGATGATCTCGAGTTGGTCGTTCGACTGGATGAGAGTCTGAGCGAAGTTACGAGGCAGAATGGCTTCTTGGTTGAGTTCTACGACAACAGGTTTGTCTGAGAGTCCAAGAGACTCCAGGAGATCGGGCAAGGTGATTTCCGAGCTGAGGCTGTGTTGCTGGCCGTTTAGAATGATGATCATTGAATGCTGAATTTTGAACAGTAAAGAGTGAAGAGTGAAATGACAGAATAGGCAATCAGAGAGCCGATTTTTAAAACTTCATCATTCACAATTTTCTCACTTCCATTGGGCGAGTTGCTCGGGAAATGGGCATTTTTCGCAATCACTAAAATCCTCGAGACAGAAGTCGTGGTAGAGTTGGAGAAGGGATTGTTGATGGGGTAGGCGACGGAGAAACGGGGCGGCAGTTTTCTCATCGCCAAACAGGCGAATGGCCGTCCTCTTCAGTTTCTGGTTGGTTGAGGTGTGACGCAGTTTGTAGTAATCCTTGAAGGTGAACCGTTCTTCATGGAGAGCGAGTGGAATGAGATGATTTGCGGCGAGCTCAAGAGCGAGATTTTTTCCAAAGACAGAAATGGCGGATAGGCTGCGGTTTGAGGTCAGGGTGTGATGGTAAGACCAGAAATCGTGCCGTAAGCCATGGAGGAAATCGACGAGGCTTTTGGTGGAAAACGGGTTCGCGAATGCAAGTTTACGGAAGGTGCTCCATTCCTTGAGAAGTGCGCTAAGGCCCCCAACCCTGCGGTGTGGGTGGTTGGCGGGTCGTTGACCATGGGTTTTCCATTGTGGTGAACGACTTTCTGACAGTTCATAATTTGGCCGGATTTTCCACCAAGTTTGCCATAGCTCTAACAGGTATTCCCGTGTGTCATGAGGGGATTTGAGGTAGAGATCGGCTTCGAGAAATCCTGCGGTACCTAGGAGGATGGCTTCGCATTCTGCCGGATTTCCGAGCAGTGATTGGAGTGGAGCCCTTTGGGCTAATAGTCTCATGGGAAAGGAATTGCCGCCGTATCCCAGGGTTTCCGCTGTAGCTTGGAACAGAGCTGTATCGCGGTTGTGTGCGTCTGCAATACGAAGGAATCGTGACGCCTTTTGTGAACTGCGCCGCAGGGCAGCCTCGCGAAGCAAGCGCTCGATAGCGATTTTTGGAATTTTCCTTAACGGCTGAAAGCAGCGACCTGGAATGGAAATCGCGGTTTCGCGTGAAGGCAGACGAAGCGCTTCGCTGAGTTGGTTGGGAGAGATGAGCAATTCCGGAACCTGGCGGTGGTTTGATGTGCGGACAAACATTTCCCGCTGACTCGGCTCGAACGCGACATGCAGGATGGTATTGGAAAATGCTGGATTGGTAGAGTGACCGTGTAATTCCCAATCGCAGCTTCTTGAATCGATTTCAACATCGCCTGTGAAATGCAAACCATTGATTTCGATGGCGGCATGAGAGAAGTCAGGGCCGGATCCATGGTTCCATTCGCCAAACTGAGTGATACGAAGCATGCGACCATCTTTGAGTCGGAAATCACGGCCGAATGCCCCGGAAAACCAGAGTGCTTGCAGTTCAAGCTCTGGCGGAAGCTTTGGAGCGGCGACTTCCTCGAATGCAAGGGGGGGATGCCAAACGCTCTGAAGTAGAAACTCGTAATTCATTCAAAATGGGATGACTTAATGGTTGGATCTATCTGCAGAAGGCATGGATTTTTGGACGATATCCAGCCAATTGGCAAGAGCTGCGGCTTCCGGCAGATTGCCGTAGGTTTTTTGAGCCGTTTTGATGAGTTGAATTGCGACCAAATCGTTCTTTTTCGTGCGCTCGATAGCGATAAGTTGGAGGTCTTGACGAAGTTTATCGCAATTCCCTTTATAACAATCGCGTGCTTTTTTAAACCAGATTTGAGCGGTGGAAAAATCCTTCTTGTATAGATATTCGTTGGCAAGGCTTTCAGCAAGTCTGCCGCTTGACAGTTTTTGGTTGGCTAAAACAAGTTTTTCCTTTCGAAGGGTATCATCATCTGGCCATTGGCGAGAGGCAGCGCGAATGGCACGAAAGTCGCGGTCTTCTTCAAGGATTTCACCGGTTCCCGAAAAGTGCATGAAGGGGCGGTAAAGTGGATCACCAAGAACGACACCTTGCCATGAATGAGCCGGCATGGCTGCCGCTGCGGCTTCTGCAAAAGTCCAGCCCCTGAGGAGGCGGTCATGCAGAATATCGAAGTGATGGCTGTTTTGCAGAAAAGGTTCGTAAACATTTCCGACCGTTGCGGCAGCACCGCGTATAAGCAGGGCGGCAGCCCAATTTTTATTGGGATCCGTGAGTTGTTCGGCACTAAAAGAATGAATATGAAAAGCGATGGCACCGGGTCGGAATTTGAATGATGGATTGAGAAATGGACCGTTTACGTCACGCTCATACCAACCATAATAGATTGCGGCATCAGACATCGGATAGCTGGGGGGTAGCGTATCGCTGAAATGATCAGTAACTGTTGGAATGCCGCTTTTGATGTTTTGATAAACAATGTTTTTCAACCAATTGTCACCTTGAGGAAATTTGTTTGCGATATCGACGTATGCCCGGCCCCAAAGTCCATGAATTTCAGTTCTAACAGCATCCGCTATCATGTTTTTGCAAACCTCGAAAGTGGGGGCGTCTATTCGATTGACCAGAACGAGATGAGGAAGACTGACCTTGGAGAAAAGGTTTTGACTGTCGAAAAAATCATTTGGAACGGGACCTTTGTCGTGGGGAAATTCAACACCAAAGAGCGATAGCTCGGAATCGACAGATGCCTGATCGCTTGTGACGATGATTCTTTCGGCTGATAATTTTTCCTTTGAATCTATGGGTTTCGCTTTGATACGAAGTGGAACACCTCGCATGAGAACAAGGGCTCGAATCCGGTTTGCTGTCGGGCGCATCAATCCGTTACGATCTTTACCCCGTTTCCACCAACCATTTGTGGTAAAATGATCACGTAACGGTTTGAGTAATTGGATATCGTATTCCTCACGCGAGATATCACTGACCGTTGGCAGATTTAGCCCGAGAATTTGATTGTCTGGAATTTTTCGTTCGATCTGATAAAATTCGGCCAATTTTTTCGAATCCGGTAAGGCCTTGTTGTAAATGACCAAAACTTGTGAAGCATCAAGAGTTTGTGCGTGTGTCTGGGATGGGAAAACCAAGCAGAGAAAGCATATTGCAACCGTAGCGGAGCGAAATATGGAGCTTGTGTCACAATTCATCAGGGAAAGCATGAAGCATCATGCAAATCTTGCAACCTTTGGCAGACGGAATTTCAGGAAGGTAAGATGATTTTAATCGTATCTGCTTAGCGGAATTTTCAGACCGTCGTAGGCTGGAGAGATCTGATTTTTCAGTTCTGCTGCCAAAGTTCCATGGTCGATTTCGTGGCTCAGGTGCGTCAGTAAGGTTTGCTTTGGAGAGAGAAAATCGGCCATCGCAAGAGCCTCAGGAATCGACAGGTGAGTGGAGTGAGGGCTGTTACGCAGGGAATCGATGATAAGGAGATCAAGATCTCCCAGTAGGCATATTGTTTCCTCAGGAATGATTTTTACATCAGGTAAATAAGCGAAGCTGAAACCCTCCCGCGTTTCGAAACGGTAACCATGGGTTTCTACGGTTCCGTGAATGACCGGCAGCGGTTGAATCTTTAGATCTCCAATGGTGAACTGTTTGGAGATGGGACGGGGGTCTGGCTTGATATAGCCACTGTGGGTGTTTTCGGCATGAAACGCCCAGCCAAACATATGAATCAATACATTGAGACAGGACTCGCTGGCATAAAGGGGCAGAGGTTCCTTTTTACCCCAACAGAAAGCCCGAAGCTCATCAAATCCTACGACATGGTCGAGGTGTGAATGGGTGTAGAGCACGGCATCAACCGAAGTGAGGTTTTCGCGCAGTGCTTGCTCACGCAGATCCGGCCCTGAATCGATGAGGATTTGGGCTTCAGGGGTCTGGATGAAAACTGAGGATCGAGTCCTTTTGTTTCGTGGATCATTGGATTTGCAGACCTCACAAACGCACCCGATAACAGGAACACCGACAGAAGTGCCGGTGCCCAGAAAAGTCAGATATGCGTCATTGATTGACACGGTGTTATGTGTGTGGGGTTAACCGCAGCAACCGCCTCCGCCTCCACCTCCGCAGCAACCGCCACTGTTGTGTTGTGCTTCCGCGATTTCATCATCAGTTGGGGTGCGACCGAGTTCGAGGGTCATGCCCACGTATTGGTTGATTTCTTTTTGGATACTTTCAAGAGCGCGTTGTGCGTCCATGAAGCTCACTGCGATTGGGTTATTGAACAAGGCGTCGCGAGAGTTTTCGAAAGCCTTGATTTCGGCAGCGCCGAGTTCCACGCCAGCGTGCTGCTTGTGGTGGAGCTCTTCGCCTTTTTCATGAACGGTTTTGTATTGGAGTTTGGCGGCGTCGTTTGAGAGAAATTTCTCAACATCGGCTTGAAGCTTTTTGAATTCGGCATCATTTGCGATTTGGTCGCAAAGTTCTTTGGTTTTTGAAATGATGGATGATTTTTCGAGTTGTGTGCTCATGGTATTCGGTGGTGGTTGATTAGTGATGGTTTATCTTGGCGTGGACGCGGCTTCGTGTTGTTCCTCGGCAGCTTCGAGTTCGGCGCGTTCCTTGGCAATTACACGAACAAGTTTTCGGGTCGTGGTTTCCCAATCCGCGAGAAGATCGGCGGCTTGTTTGGAACCGGTTTTCTGCAGATGAAGCTGGATCAGGGATTTGACTTCATCGATATCTTTAGAGCGTGACACGGGCAGGGCGACAACCATTTCGTTGTTCACGCGGGAGTAGAATTTACCATCCACATCGTAAACAAATGCGGTTCCACCAGACATTCCTGCACCGAAGTTTTTACCGGTTTTTCCGAGGATGACGACTGTTCCGTTGGTCATGTATTCGCAACCGTGATCGCCGATTCCTTCGACAATTGTCGTGGATCCGGAGTTGCGGACTGCGAAGCGTTCGCCTGCCCGGCCGTTAGCGAAAAGGTAACCTCCAGTGGCGCCATAAAGACAGGTGTTGCCAACAATCGAGTTTTTCGCGGCTTCAAATTTCGCATCCTCGGAAACCTTGATGATGATTTCACCGGAAGCCATGCCTTTGCCGACATAGTCGTTGGCTTCACCGATCAGTTCCAGGGTGACTCCGTTGACAAGGAACGTTCCAAACGATTGGCCGGCTGTGCCCTTGCATGTGATATGAATACTGCCCATCGGGAGATCATCGTTTCCGAAAATCTGGGCAATACGACCCGAAAGACGTGTGCCGATGTTACGGTCGGTATTGACTACATCATATGAAAGTTCGACAGGAGCCCGATCAGGAATGAGTTTGATGGCTTCGAGGACATCGGCCCCAATAGATCCCTCCCCATATTCAGGAGTTGATTCGGCTGGTTGTTTTGTAACCGCTGCTACGATGTCGCTGAGAATGGTTAGATCCAGTGCTTTCTTGGCGATGCCATCATTGCGCTCCTGGGTGCAGATGCGTGCGATTTCTGATTCTTTTTTCTCCGAGGCTTTGGCGACTGCCGGGACAACGTCTTTGAGCAGGCGGGTGAAGTCGAGGGTGTTTGCTTTTGGATGGCTTGGAACTTCTCGTTGGATGAGGTATTCGGGGCGACCGATCAAGTCATCGAGTTTGCGGATGCCGAGTTTTGCCATGATTTCTCGAGCTTCATGGGCGACGGCATTGAAATAGTTGATCACCATTTCGGGAGTGCCCTTGAATTTGGCCCGGAATTTTGGATCGGTAGTGGCGACGCCAACGGGACAGGTGTTGAGGTGGCATTTACGGACGTAAACGCAGCCCATGGCAATCATTGCGGTTGTGCCGAAGTTAAATTGCTCGGCACCGAGGATAGCTGCGATGATGACATCGCGACCGTTCTTGATGCCGCCGTCGGTACGGAGGATGACACGGTCGCGAAGATTATTAATGATCAGCGTCTGTTGAGCTTCGGAAAGCCCCAGTTCCCATGGGGAGCCAGCGTGTTTGGTTGATGACAAGGGCGAGGCACCGGTGCCGCCGTCATGGCCTGAGATCAGAATATTATCGGCTGAAGCTTTGGCAACGCCGGCAGCGACAGTGCCGACACCGGCTTCGGCAACCAGTTTGACCGTTATACGCGCGGTGGGGTTAATTTCCTTGAGGTCGTGGATCAGTTGGGCGAGGTCCTCGATCGAGTAAATGTCATGGTGAGGAGGCGGAGAAATAAGTTGTACGCCAGGCTGGGTGTTGCGAAGACGGGCGATCAGGGCGTTGACTTTATGGCCCGGCAGCTGCCCTCCTTCTCCGGGTTTTGCACCCTGTGCCATTTTGATTTCAAGTTCATCCGCATTGATCAAATAGTTGGCGGAAACACCGAAGCGTCCCGAGGCGATTTGCTTGATATAGGAGCGAGCGGAATCTCCGTTGGGGTAAGGTTTGAAACGGACGGGATCTTCTCCGCCTTCACCTGAATCCGATTTCCCGCCGATGCGGTTCATGGCAATGGCGAGTGTCTCGTGAGCTTCGGGTGAAAGTGCACCGAGCGACATCGCGGCAGTGGTGAAGCGGCGGCGTATGTTTTCGACAGGCTCAACTTCGTCGATTGCGATCGGGCCTGAAGGGGCGGGTTTGAAGTTAAGGAGGTCCTTGATCGCGACCGGGTTGCTTTCAAGACTCACTCTAACGTATTCCTCATAGTCTTCCGGTTTGCCGGATTTGACGTAGTTGTGGAAATTTTTGATGACCTCGGTGGTGAATGAGTGGCGCTCACCCGACTTGCGGTAGCGGTTGTAGCCTGGATCACCGAGATCGAGTGTTTTACCGGATGGCACTTCGGTTTCATAGGCCGCCTGATGGCGGATGAGTGATTCCTCGGCGATTTCCGCAAAAGAGATGCCGCCGATTTGAGAGGGCACTCCGGTGAAGGAGAAATCAACAACATCATCGCCGATGCCGATGGCTTCGAAAGTTTGTGATCCTTGGTAAGAATTCAGGACGGATATGCCCATTTTTGACATGATTTTCAGCAAGCCTTTTTCGAGGGCTTTGCGGTAGTTTGTCATTGCCTTCTGAGGCGTCATGTCATCACCGAGTTTGTTTTTGCCTTGGTCTGCGGCGACAAGCTGGCGAACGGTTGCATAGCCGAGGTAAGGAACTACCGCGGTCGCGCCGAAACTGAAAAGACAAGCAATTTGATGCACGTCACGAGCCTCGCCGGTTTCGACAACAATGGATGCGCGCATGCGTTTGCGAATGCGGTTGAGATGGTGATGAATGCTTCCCGTTGCAATAAGAGCGGGAAGGGGAACGCGTGTGGCGGAGGTGGCGCGGTCGGAGAGTACGATGATTGAGATCTTTTGATTGACCGCTTCTTCGACCTCCTTGCAGAGCTCATCAATGCGTAATTTGAGTCCTTCTTTACCGGCGGAAACGTCCCAAGTGCAATCCAGAACATGCGAGGGAAATCCGTATTCCGCCATGTTGGTGATTTTTTCCAACTGGTGTTCAAAGAGAATAGCCGAATCAAGAGAGATGGAATTGCAATGGGCGGGAGTTTCTTCTAACAGATTTCCTTCTGGGCCTAGGCCTGCTCCGAGTGACATGACCGCCCACTCGCGAATTGGATCAATAGGCGGATTTGTCACTTGGGCGAAGCGTTGCTTGAAATACGTATAGAGCAAACGTGGATAGCTGGAGAGGATGGCAAGCGGGATATCGTCGCCCATGGAGAAAACAGCCTCCTGTGCGCCTTTGATCATGGGTGGAAACACCATGTCAAGTTCTTCGAGGGAGATCGCATTGGCGACTTGTCGGCGAGAGAGTTCAAGTTCGTCGAATTCGATTTCAGGAACGTGTGCGGAAGGGGAGATGAATTTACGGAGTTCGAGGCGATTTTCATCAATCCAGCGACGGTAAGGCTTCTGGCGGGCGAGATCTTCTTTGATTTCAAGATCTTGTTTGAGTATGCCGGTGGAGGTGTCTGCGGAAAGCATTTGCCCTGGGCCGAGACGACCTTTACGGATCACGTTGGCGTCATCGAAGATCACCGCTCCCGCCTCGGAACCGATATAAAGGAAGCCATCTGCGGTGACTTTGTAACGTGAAGGTCGCAGGCCATTGCGGTCGAGTGATGCGCAGAGTTTTGTGCCATCTGTGAAGACCAAGCCGGCGGGTCCGTCCCAAGGCTCGGAGAAAGAGCGGATGTATTGGTAAAAGGCGCGAAGTTCATCGGAAATGTCCTCGTCGTTGCGGTAGGCCGGAGGAACCAACATGCACATCGCGTGCTCGGGTGAGCGGCCGGATAGGATGAGCAGCTCGAGGCAATGATCGAGCGATGCGGAATCCGACTCTCCGTGGCGGATGAGGTTTTTAACGATATCAATTTCATCTCCCCATACCGGCGATTCGAAAAATTCCTCGCGAGATGTCATCCAGTTTCGATTGCCTTCAACCGTGTTGATTTCTCCATTGTGGCACATCATGCGGAACGGTTGTCCGAGCGGCCACGCGGGAAAGGTATTGGTAGAGAAACGTTGGTGATAGAGACAGATCGCGGTTTCGAAATCAGGGTTTGTGAGATCGGAGTAGAACGCGCGCAATGCAGCAGGCATAGCGAGGGCTTTGTAGGAGATCAGGCGATTTGAAAACGACGGCATATAGAAGCCGTTGATTTGTGAGGTTGCGTGCTCGATTTCACGGCGGCAGAGGTAAAGTTTGCGCTCGAACTCAAGTGAGTCCATGCCCTCTGGCTTGAGCATAAGAAGGTGCTCGATCTCAGGACGGGACTTCTGGGCAATTTTTCCGAGGGCATCGATGTTGACAGGTACATCACGCCAACCGATCGCGGGGATGTTGCGTTTGGCAATGGTATCTGCGGTGATTTTTTTGATCGATTCGGTTTGTTTGTCGTTTCCGGCAGGGAAAAAGAAAACGCCGACCGCGAGGTCTGAGGGGTTGGTGACTTTATGGCCAAGAGCTTCGGCTGCTTTGGTGAAGAGCGGGTAGGGGATTTGAGAAAGAATGCCCGATCCATCACCGGTTTTCATGTCGGCATCAACGGCACCGCGGTGCGTCATGCAGGAGACGGATGTCAGTGCATGATCTAGTATGGTATAGGAGCGTCTCCCTTCAAGATGCGCAATCGCACCCATGCCGCAGTTATCATGCTCACGGCTAAGGTTGTGCAAGGAATCGGTTACGAGAGGGGTGCTGGAATGATAGAAAGGATTGGTCATGTGAGCGGGTGGGAAATAAAGAGCAGGTGGAGCCTCGGGACAAGCAGGAATTGTGCGCGAAATGGGCTGATGCCCAATAAATTCCAATGCGCGCCAATCTTTTCAAAGATGAGCGCAATTGATCAGGGATAAGAAAGAGGTCAAGCTTACTGAATAGACTCGGTTCAATCGTTGAATGGTGAAAAAATCGTCAAAACGGCGATTTCACAACTTGTCGCGGAACGCGAAAGTTTGCTTAGCGAAGTCCCTTGAGTCCTTCCTTGGCAGGCTTTTCCAAAATCATGTCGGTGATGGAGCTGCGACGGCCGTTTTTGTAGCTTGAGACCTGCATTTTGTGAAGTGTCCAGACATCCTCGCTGACTTTCATGACATCTTCGACGAGGAACTCTTTGAGAATTTCTCCGTTTTTGGCATGACCGTGGACTTTCATGAAGGCCCCGAATTTTGTATGAACCCAGACGTAAACCGAGAAGTAGTTGCCAACATCCTTGGCAGGCTTGTCGAGCCGTAGTTTGTAGGTATCAAACGAACCAATGGTTTCAGTGCCCTCGAGTTTTGGACTTGGCCAGTAAAAGAAACGGAGTGCCAGATCTTCGTAGGTCAGATCCGTTCCTGCAATGGATTCTGTGAGCTTGTTGCGTGGAAAATCGATCGTTTTACCATCAATCATTTCAAAGAGATCGTATTGGTCTTTGTTAAGGCGGAGGTGGAATACTCTCCACGTGCTGTTTTCTAGGAACTGGAACTGAATGTCTCTGCCTTTCAGGAAAATGGTAATCGGTATTTTTTTTCCGTTATTTGCAAGATGGCCCTTGAGTCCGTCATCGAGTTTTGTCAGTGCCGCGCTGAGACGGGCGCCTTCAAGGATGCGATTGGGATCGGGATCCTGAGCGCGCAATGAGGAGCAAGCGAATGCAAGAGTAGCGCCGAACATGAGAAGAAGAGGCTTCATATCGCCAAACATAGTCAAAGTTTAGGGGCTCTTAATCAAAGATTGGGGACATGAGGCCAAGAATGAATCATGAGCCCCATGACCCCACCTAGTGAGATAGGAATCAAGGGATACCAAATCATCCGGTATCAGAGCAAGCAAACGATGGAACTT
>JBIIKO010000014.1:0-33714 GCA_044233125.1 Luteolibacter sp.
TAGCCATGACATGATAAACTGCTCCCGCATATTGATATCTTAACGCTCGTGGCATGACCACAACCTGGCCATCTCATTGGCAGCAGCAAGATAAATGTTAAAATGCGACACCTGACCCCAAAAGATGATGACCTGCGACACCTGACCCCAAAAGATGACCCCAAAAGAGTGGGATGCTTGGTGGGGCGGAGCGACGATCTTCGGGGGGTTATGAATTGGGTTTCGAGTTTCGACGTTGCAGCCAAATCGTGAGAGCAAAAATCAAGATGCCAATCGAACTCACGATGATCCACCATGGAAATGGACTTGATTTCTCCGTGATGACATCAGTTGGTTTGACAGCGACAGATGAGCGGGGCTTCTCAGCTCGCTCTTTGGGAGGATCTTGCGGACCGCTGATGAGCTGACCGTCCGGTCCACGCACTTGTCCTAGTTTTTTGTCCAACTCGTCCTGCCTGCGGTTTGCCTCAACCCAAGCGTCGGCGCGGTCGTAGGTCTTCCCGCTCGGCGCTTCCAAAGATACGACCTCAAGACCGGGAGGCGGCTTGGGGTTGTTCTCCCGCCCCCATGCTTCGTCACGTTTGTCTTTTGGTAAGATATTCCAGCTCAGGCTAAATGATATAGTCCATGGATACATCCTATTCATACTGTCCAATATCTCAATGAAGACAGAGGGGTAAATTCCGTTGTGATCACCACCCGATACGCTTTTAGCATCATGCCCAGCGGCTTCTGCTTCAGGCTTCCATTTTTCCAAGCGGTCATGGGGAATTGAAAATGCGCTGTAGAGTTTCTTCCCTGCCTCGTAGACCTCATCGAGAGGCATTATAGGGCCCAGTATCCGGACATAAATAAGAGTGCCATCAGCTTTCGCTTGCACTTTCAGCGATTGCGTCCTCGTGATAACTTTTCGTCCCGAAGGCAAAAAAATTAGCACTTCGAGGTTCTCCGAAAAATACGATTTATCACCATTTTCGGAGGTCTGGAATAATTTCATCAACTCCAAGCCAACTATGTCATCAAGCGTATGCGATTGACGAAAATCCATTCGGATTTCCTGACCACGCGCTGCACATAATGCCAAGCTGATTACTAGAAAGATACAATGTAATCTGTTCATCGAAGTGGAGCTACCAGGTTGAAGGTGTCAGCATAACTGGTAAGCACCCGATTTGAAAATTGTAAACGCTGCGTCTCGCTCTTGCCCATCCATAACGGCCACATGCCATTGCCTGTATTGGTGATCCACTGCCAGCGATCGTTGAATACGGAAATGTTGCCGCTAGGCACGACAGCTTGGAAATCAGGGCCGCCAGGCACGGGATTCTCGGCTAAAAGCGAGAACAACCATGACACTTTCCCATCTGCAAGGTCATCAAGATCAATGTAAGTTTGTTTTAGAATGATCGACTGTTCCCGCTCCAGAAGTCCTTGATTTCCTCCCGAAACGTCATTCCCTTCATCAATCTTTTGCCAAGCTATAAGAGCTTCAGGGGATAAATTTTGTATTTGAGCTAGATATTCAATCGAATCAATCCCACCCGTCCTGTAAGCAACGAACTGATAGGCGAGGTCATTGTAGATGTTGATGTTCGCGTCGATTAGGATATCTTGAATCGTTCTAAGTGTCTGGTTGTCGATGATTCCGAAGGTTGCTATCGCGATGCCAGTGCGCCCGTTCTGCGCGTCACTAAGACCTGCATAAACAGGAGCTCCAGCCTGTTTGGCAAGTCCTGCCCAGAGGAATTTCCCAGGTTCGTCCCGATGGAGTTTCGCATAGTATTCGTAAACGGAATAAATATACGGGCGGTTGGGCAGGAAGTCATTCGCTACGGCATATTGGTCGGTATCGACACCCTGAGTCGAGGAGCCGTTCATCGCGCTACCGCTGCTGCTGGTATAGCTGTCCAGATAGATCTCGTCGCGGACGGCTTTATGCCACTTCTCTTTCGGCCAATCGTTGCCGATCTCAAAGGTCTGCTCGTATTTAATGTCGGTGTCTCCTTTCTGGTAGCGCCACTCCAAAGTGATCTTCCCTAGGGAAACGCCCTCGATCCAGAACTTGGCACCGGAAGGAATGGTTTTGTTCGCTCCATAAACCTTGCCGACCATATTTTTCGGAGCAGATCCATTGAGAAACATGCTGTCAATGAATGGGTCGTTGTAATCGATCACAGTTTCCTGGTTTTCTCCCCACGTGGCGAAGAACCTTACCGTTCCTTCCTCGCGTTCACCTGTAGCGGGATCTGTTTTATGCAGCTTTGTGATCGTTATGGTCGCTCCGTCAAAGAACCCGTCCGGCATCGCGTCCGGCAGGAGTCCAAACCATCCTTCGTGGAGATCTTCGGTAACTAGGTCTCCCGCGTTGACACTGCCGTCTGTGCTATCTCTTGCGGCAATCAGCGTCTGGTTTCGATTGTCCGCCTTGGCTCCGGTAGTTTGTGCGGAGGTTGCCCCGGTGTCTCCCTCGTTGAAGTCACCGTTCGATGCAAGTTTGTCAGGCGCTACCTCCACCGGGAGGAGGCCAACCATGACCGTGCTTGGCTTTTCGTCATCGCTGATATTCGTGGCGGCTAGCTCGAGGGTTACGGTAAGGTCTTTTTCAGGGGGAGCCGTAAGACTGCTGACTTTCTCGATGTGGGCAGGGTAGAAGTTTTTGATCGCGGTGCCTTTGGATTCGGCGAGTTGCCAATCCGCGTGTTTATCATTCACGCCCGCTTGGCCTGCAATTTCGGTCCCGCCTGTGGGCGTGATTTTCCACTCCAGAAGATCGTCAAACTCGGAATTGTATTCGGTGTATTCCGGATACTCCTCGCTGTGCAGAACCACCACAACCACACGGGTTTGACCCTTCGGTATGGTTACGGCGCGCTTGAGAGCTTTTCTTTCTTCCTTTGGATAGTCTCCTGTCAAAACGATCCATCCTTCCTGCGGCGCGCTTTCCGGATCTTTCAGATTCGTGTTGCCATCCTTTTCATCTCCATCCATCGCGCCATCGCCATCGGTGTCCGGGTTGGCGGGATTCGCTCCCCATTGGTATTCCTGCAGGTTGGTCAAGCCGTCGCCGTCCTTATCGCCAGCTGCGTCACTGGAATCGTGCGGATTGAATGCATGGGAGACTTCCCAACCGTCTTTCAGCCCATCCGCATCCGTATCGGGATTGAGGGGATGGGTCGCGATCCCGTTTTGGGGACGGATTTCGCTCATATTGGAAAGCCCGTCTTGGTCGAAGTCGGCCGTCTCGAGGGTCTCGCCTGCTCCTGGCACCTGATCGGTGTAACAGATGCGATAAAAGCCTTTATTCCCTATAGATTGGACTTCTTGGCTGATCTCAGCGTCCGCTCCGGCTATGATCACTGGCATCCAGAGCCATTTTTCAAGATGCTTTGAGGGGTCGGATACCTGCAAGAAATAGCTACGGCCTTGGTGCCCATGCCAACGCAGAAGATTCGTGTCGGTGGAAGTCCGCTGAATTTCCGGTGCTTTCTGTGGCGGCAGGGACTGGCCTCCGACCGGCAGCAGGCCGCCGAAGATGACGGCAACGAGAACATGCGCAGGCTTCAATGTTGTGCTCCTTTCTCATCAAGCCAGATGATTTCAAAATCTGGTGACTTCCGGAAAATCGAATGGATTTCCTTCCTTGAGTGAAGCCGCTGCGCACGCGCAAGCCGTATCGTAAAAACCGATAAAATGGATTTCATGGGGGGGGATGAAGTCCCTTCTGACGGATAAGATCGAAGTGGACGGCCGAAAACTCATCTCATTTGACGTGCGACGGCAAGAAAATTTCTAACAAAAATAAAAATCTAACCGAAAATGAACACCGATGAATGCAGATTGAAGAATCATTCAATCCTGCTTAATCCAACATTTCCAGTTTATCTGTAATCATCTGCGGTTAAAATACTTTTCCCGCTTTGCTTGCAGTATGTATCAGTCAGTCTCTTCGTTCAATGAGCCCTAGTTAGCCTATCCATCCTCACAATGATTGTCACGGCCAGGACAATCATTGTAAAATGGCATGCGGATATCTGGATAGTGGGCTGAGATTTAGGGCAGCATGGAATGAGTAGGAATCGGATTCTTTGAAAGCGAATCAAATACGTTTTGCTTCGCGCGGTGCCTTAACAACATTACGTCCGTGTGGGATGCGGTTTTCTCCTTCGAAAACCGATTCACCTATTGAAAAGCTCGCTTACGCTTACTTGCCACAGCATTGACTCCACTCCGTTCCGTCCGTGCAGGGTGCGGTTTTCTCCTCTGAAAACCGACTAACTAATTGGTAATACTCCTTACGTCGTTTTACCGCAGCACTGCTTGAACTTCTTGCCGGAGCCGCAAGGACATGGTGCATTGCGACCTGTGGTTTCGATCGCGAAGCTTGGCTTGCGTTTTGGAAGGTTGAGCTTGAGCTCGCCACTCCCTGAAGAAGAAACCTGTGATGGATCCACATTTTCCAAACTGCCGCTGACCGCCATGTTGTTGCGGGTGATTTGCGTCTCACTGCTTTGGAGTTGTTTTGGCTGACTGTGAAGTTGCTTGAGGAAATCCGCAAGGTTAGAAGCAGAACGGAAGAGATTGCTAAGGGCTTCCTGCTTGATCGAATCCATTAATCTAACAAAAAGTGCGTAAGCCTCGTTTTTGTATTCGATGAGAGGGTCTTTCTGGCCTTGGGCACGCAGGTTAACCCCTTCGCGAAGGGCGTCCATGCTGTAGAGATGTTCCTGCCATTGTTTGTCGATGGCAACGAGCACCATGCGGCGCTCCTCCTGATCGAGCACTTCGTAAGGCAGATTGCGAACCTTGATTTCGTAGGTTTCTTTGACTTTCGCAACGAGGTATTCGGAAATCTGCTCGGGTGTTTTTTTCACATCGAGCTCTTCCATGGTCACACTGATGGGCAAGGTTGCGTTCACCCAACCGAGAAGCTCCTTGTAATCTGGCGCCTCGTAATCGCGATCCACCAGATATTCATTCACCTTTGCGGGAATCGTTTCCTCAATGATTTCGTTCACGAGATCGCGAGGAGTTTCCGTCGATAATACTTCATTGCGGTAGCCGTAAACCACTTCGCGCTGACGGTTCATGACATCATCGAAATCAAGAACGCGTTTGCGCCAGGTGTAGTTGCGCTGCTCAACGCGTTTCTGCGCGGTTTCTACGGAGCGGTTTAGCCAGGAATGTTCGAGAGCCTCGCCCTCTTTCATACCGAAGCGTTCCATCATCGAGGTCATTCTCTCTGCTGCGGCGAAGTTGCGCATGAGATCGTCCTCGAAGGAAATGAAGAATTGCGAGCGGCCTGGATCGCCTTGGCGAGCGCAACGACCGCGGAGCTGGCGGTCCACACGGCGGGATTCGTAGCGTTCCGTGCCGATGACAAACAAGCCGCCGACTTCTGCCACGCCTTTGCCGAGTTTGATGTCGGTTCCGCGTCCCGCCATGTTGGTGGAAACGGTAACCGCGCCCGCTTGGCCGGCTTGGGAAATGATTTCCGCTTCTTGCTCGTGAAACTTTGCGTTGAGGACGGAGTGCGGGATTTTCGCACGTTGCAACATCCGTGCGAGCGTTTGGGAAGCTTCAACCGAAGCTGTTCCGCAAAGCACCGGCTGGCCTTTTTCGTGAGCCTCTTTGATTTTCTCGATCACCGCATTGAACTTCTCACGGCGGGTTTTGAAAACCTGATCGTTTTCGTCCACCCGTTGATTGGGACGGTTTGTCGGGATCGGCAACACATCGAGGCGATAAATGTCATGAAACTCCGCGGCTTCCGTTTCCGCGGTTCCCGTCATGCCAGCGAGTTTTTCGTAGAGGCGGAAATAATTTTGGATCGTGATCGTCGCAAAAGTCTGGGTTTCCTTTTCGATGGCGACGCCCTCTTTGGCTTCGACCGCCTGATGGAGGCCATCCGACCAGCGGCGGCCCGGCATTTCACGTCCGGTATTGTCATCGACAATGATGACCTTGCCGTCTTTGACGACGTATTGGACGTCTTTTTCATAAACACAATACGCTTTGAGGAGCTGGGAAATATTATGGATTTTTTCAGCCTGGGCATCCATCTTCTGCTGGGCTTTTTCCTTCGCCTCGATTTTTTGCGCTTCGGTCAGATCGGGATTGGTATCGATGTCGGCAAACAAAGTACCGAGGTCGGGAAGCGTGAAAGACTCCGGATCTCCCGGAGAAAGGAACTCGCGACCCATTTCCATGAGGTCGGCATCATTGCCTTTTTCATCGATGGTGAAATAGAGCTCTTCTTTGATTTCGAAGAGATCTTTTTTACGGGCATCCTGGTGCAAAGAGAGCTCGGATTTCTCGATGAGACGGCGATTTTCAGGCTCCTCCATAAAACGCATCAGCATACGGTTACGCGGTTGGCCCAGTTTGATTTTGAAAAGCAAGCGCCCTGCGCCCTCCATATCACCCGCCTCGATCAGCTTCTTGGCTTGCGCAGCGAGATCATTGCAGAGGGCCGTTTGTTTTTTCACAAGCGAGTCGATGAGCGGCTTGTATTTGTCAAACTGATGGGAAGATTGGGCGGTGGGTCCGGAAATGATGAGCGGTGTGCGGGCTTCATCGATCAAAATGGAGTCGACCTCATCGATGATGGCAAAGTAGTGCCCGCGCTGGACTTGCTCATCTTTGGCGGATGCCATCCCGTTATCGCGAAGATAATCGAAGCCGAACTCCGCGTTGGTTCCGTAAGTGATATCGCAGCTGTATTGCTCGCGACGATCCCATGGTGCCATTTGGTTTTGGATGCAACCGACGGTCAGGCCGAGATAACGGAACAACGAGCCCATCCAATCCGAGTCACGTTTTGCGAGGTAATCATTGACCGTGATGACATGGACTCCGAGGCCTGTGAGTGCGTTGAGGAAAACAGGGAGCGTGGCGACAAGGGTTTTCCCCTCACCCGTTTGCATTTCGGCGATCATTCCGCGGTGCAGGGCAATGCCGCCGACGAGCTGCACATCGAAGTGGACCATCTGCCATTCGATCGGATGATCGTTGACTTGGATTTCCTGTCCGCACATGCGACGCGCGCCATTTTTCACTACGGCGTAGGCTTCCGGCAGAATGGTTTCCAAATACTTCGCGCGAGCACGTTGGAACTCAGGCTCGATGTCATGGAAAGCCGCTTTCGCCTGTTCAATGGCATCCGGTGTTGCCGCGATCGAGGCGGGTAGCGAGGGAAATTCACTGCGAAGCCCGTTGAGGCGCTGTTCCAGAATCTTGGCGGTCTCGGAGAGCTCTTCGGCCGACATACGCTCGATCACTGGCTTTGCGGGGACATCAAGTTCGTGATAACGGGCAAGATGAGCCTGCCATTTGGCGGTCATTTCACGGAGTTTTTCGTCCGGCTCTCGCTGCAGGGCTAGCTCGATTTCGTTAATGCGCGCGACGGTGGGTCGTATGCGGCGTATTTCACGCATGTTTTTGCTACCACCGATTTTTTGGAGAATCCACTTGATCATGAGAAATTTGGCTACGCCCGCTGCGGGCTTGGATCTGGGTGGATACACTGTGCGGAGCAAGGAAGCAAGTGTTGGGATGCTCTGGAGAATTTGAATTTTCTGATCCCAAATTAGGATTCATGAGCTAAATAACAGGTGTTGTTTGATTCTCACAATCATTTGCAGAGCGGAAAGTTCGGATTACCGGTCGACGTGCTGATCGGGCAGATGCGCGATGCGGGCGTTACCGGCTGTGTCGTAAACGCTACCCGAGAGGAAGATTGGGAGGCCGTAAGGGCACTTGCGCAGGATTTTCCTGATTTTGTGCGACCGGCTTATGGCGTGCATCCGTGGTTTGCGGATACTCCCAAAGTGGGCTGGCAGGATCGGCTGAGAGAAATCCTAATCCATGATCCATCGGCCAGTGTGGGTGAGATCGGGCTGGATGGTTGGGTGAGCACAACGAGGATGAAAATCCAACAACCCGTTTTTCGTGAGCAGATCGGGATCGCCGTCGAGCTGGACAGACCGGTCACCATCCATTGCCTCAAGGCGTGGGAAGAACTGTTTGATGAAATGGACCAAGCCCCCGCATGGCCAAAAAAATTCCTGATGCATTCTTTTGGCGGCTCGATCGAAGTCGCCCGACGGCTGTTGAAGCGGGGCGCTTGGTTTTCGTTTTCCGGATATTTTCTGAACCCACGAAAAGCCAAAGTCTTGGCGGTTTTCAAACAACTCCCGAAAGACAGAATCCTGTTAGAAACCGATGCTCCCGACATGATGCCGCCGGCCAGCTTGCTGAAGTTTCCGCTGGGCGAAGGAGTCAATCATCCTGCGAATCTCAAAGCCATCGCGGAAGCCTTTGAAAAAAAAGCGGGCCAGGGAACGCTTGTGCAAATTGCTGAGAACGTAAAACGTTTCTGGGAATTTTGAAATCCTTCGCGGGCTAAACCGGAATCACGATAAAGCGCATGCGGCATCGATGGACTGTAGTTCATCTTCACTGAATGGCGCGGCGGCGAGGCCCGCCAAAATATCCAGAATCTGTTCACGACGGCTCGCTCCAATCAAGGCACTCGTCACTGTTTTGCGGCGCAACACCCAGCAAATCGCCATCTGTGCCAGGCTCTGGCCTCTGGACTCCGCGATGGTATTGAGCGCGCGGATTTTTGGCAGGTGCTCGCGCACTCCCGCTTCTTGCAAAAAAGGACTGTTCGGACTGGCCGCACGGGAATCGGCCGGAATGGATTTCAGATATTTTTGAGTCAGCATCCCCTGGGCGAGTGGCGAGAAAACAATGGCCCCCACACCCGTTTCGTCCAGTGCGTCCAGAAGCCCGTCCTCGACCCACCGATCCAACATGCTATAGCGCGGCTGATGAATCAGGCAGGGTGTGCCGAGTTCGTCCAAAATCTGCACCGCTTCGCGAAACTCCTTTGGCCGATAATTCGATAGCCCCACATACAGCGCCTTTCCGGAGCGCACGGCCGCATCGAGTGCGCCCATGGTTTCTTCAAGTGGCGTGTTCGGGTCTGGGCGGTGGCTGTAAAAAATATCCACATAGTCCAAGCCCATGCGCTTGAGGCTTTGGTTCAGGCTGGAGAGCAAATATTTTCGCGACCCCCACTCGCCATAAGGGCCGTTCCACATGTGATAACCCGCCTTCGTCGAGATGATCAACTCGTCGCGGTAAGAATGGAAATCCTCTACCAAGAGTTTTCCGAAACTGCTCTCAGCCGATCCCGGAGGCGGGCCGTAGTTGTTGGCCAAATCAAAGTGCGTGATTCCGTGGTCAAAGGCACAATGCAACATCGCGCGTCCGTTTTCAAAATCATCGACACCACCGAAATTATGCCACAAGCCGAGAGAAACGGGCGGCAGTTTCAAACCACTGATCCCACAGCGGTTGTATTCGGTTTTCGAGTAACGATCTTCTGCGGCTTGGTAAGACATCCGTGCAAATGATGGAATATATGGACTTCAGTGCAAGCCCTGATGGGAAATCATGAATCGCCCGAAATTTATTTTCTTCCCCGGCGAGAGTCCCTACAAGAACCTGTTGATGGCTTGGGATCAGGCGAGCAACGCCAACTTTTACATCAACATGCGAAAACTCACCCCGGAACTCCTCGACCATCTGCCGCATAATGACCTTGGTGCGCGTCGCTCCCGACGTGACCTCCGCCGCATCAACTTCTTCATGGGCAACGAACGCTGGATCATGTCGATGATCCCGAACACCGGGCGACCCATCACCGAGATCGGAGCTGGTGACGGGCATTTGCTTTTCAGAATCGTAAACCAACATCCCGACTCCGCAATTGTAGCTTATGATCTTGCTCCGCGCCCACTGCGTCTCCCAGCAAAAGCAGACTGGAAACAAGGCGATCTTTTTTCCCAAACCCCTCCCCAAACTGGCGGCACACTTATCGCCAATCTCTTTCTCCATCACTTCGATGAACCACAGCTTCGCGAGCTTGGAAAATGGATGGGCGCGTTTGACACCCTCATCATCAACGAGCCCCTTCGCGCTGGCTTTCCTTTGCTCATGGCGAAACTGGCCGCGCCGTTCATCCACCCCATCACACGCCATGATATGCGGGTCAGCATCGAGGCCGGCTTCATCCCGGGCGAGCTGGCCACATGGTTGGATTTGAGGAACCAGGGTTTTCATGTGATCGAGACCACCGACTGGAGGGGAGCACTCCGCCTGCATTGCAAGAGACTAAAATGAGCTTCCTAAGCTCCTAAAGCGCCACAGGATTTGGACTGCGGCGGGTTTTTACCGATAGCGTAACAGCCGTCCCGTGCTATGCTTCATCCTTTGAATAAAACAATCACCATTACCGGAGGAGGCTTGACGGGCCTTTCTCTGGCCATCGCCCTTCGCAGGCATGAGATCCCTGTCGTTCTCCACGAAGCGGGAAGCTATCCACGGCATCGCGTTTGCGGTGAATTCATTTCGGGTATCTCGCAAGAAACGTTGGCAACTCTGGGTATCACCGAAGCACTCAGCGATGCACAGCTCCACCGCAGCGTCACCTGGTTTTCGGGAAACCATCCATTGAGAGAAACCTTGCTGCCCGATGCTGCACTCGCCATTTCAAGACACCGGCTTGACGACCGCCTGCAACAACTTGCCCGTGCCTCCGGAGTCGATCTTCGAACTGGATCGAGATTGAGAATTACCCCAGACCAGCCCGGCCATGTATGGACTGCCGGCAGGAGGCCAGTGAAGGGAAAATGGATCGGCCTCAAAGCTCACATCCGTCATGACGGCGCCGCTGCGCATTTGGAAATGCACAGTGGTCCAAGGGGTTACCTCGGGATCACATCCGTCGAGGATGGTTGGAGCAACATCTGCGGACTCTTTCGGATCGACCCATCGATAGAGGCACGTCATGAAGATCTTCTGCCCGCCTATCTTCTAAAAAATGGCAATACGGAACTTGCCCATCGCATTGCCGCAGCCGAGTGGAGAGAAGGTTCATTCACCGCTGTCGCAGGTTTCTCGCTCGGCCTCCAAGCACCTACGCCCGGGGTTCTCTCTCTGGGAGATTCCCATGCGATCATTCCACCCTTTACCGGCAACGGCATGACCATGGCCCTCCAAGCTGCGGAAACCGCGCTTCCCCACCTGCTCTCCTACGCAAGCAACCGAGACCCGTGGAACACTGCATGTGATCGGATTGGAAAAGACCTGCACACGCGTTTTCGAAAACGCCTCACTTCCGCGAAAATCATCCACCCCTTGCTTTTTCAACCGGTCTTGCGACAACTTGTTAGAATCGCTCCTCTCAATCCCATTCTGAGTCTGGTTCGCTAACAACCGCTTCCCTGAAAAAAAACAAACACTCACAACCCGCAAACTATCCGGATGTATCTCACCTCACTCGCCACCACTAATCCGCCGCATTCCTTCACTCAGGCGGAAACCTGGCATGCCCTGCAATCCCATCCGGCTATCGGCGATCTCAAGCCCCGTTCGCTTTCATTGTTGGAAAAAATTCTCTGCAACGGCAGCTCCGGCATCGGATCCCGTCAATTTACAGAAGCCGACCTCGCGCGCGTCTTCCGGCATGATGCAGAAAACCTCAACAAATCCTTTGAATCCCACGCTCCCGTGCTCGCCACAGAAGCTCTCTCCAAAGCTTTGAAAAAAGCTGGCCTCGCACCGGAAAGCATCGATGCGGTCTTTCTCTGTACCTGCACCGGGTATCTCTGCCCGGGACCATCCAGCCACGTGGCAGAAGCGCTGGGTCTGCGACCAGACACCTACTTGTGCGACCTGGTAGGACTAGGTTGCGGAGCCGCCATTCCAACCTTGCGCGCCGCCCACGGATACCTTGCCGCCAATCCCGACCACACCGTTGCAGTCATCGCCGTTGAGGTATCTTCCGCAGCATTCTACATGGACAATGATCCTGGCGTGCTGATTTCGCTATGCCTCTTCGGTGACGGAGCTGCGGCCGCGATCCTCAGCGGAAGCGGAAAATGGAAATTCGATGGCTTTGACACCCACCATGTCCCGGCCGACCGCGAAAAAATCCGTTTCACCAACTCCGGGGGAAAACTCAAAAACCAGCTCCACCGCAGCGTTCCGGAACTCGCCGCAAAAGCGGTTGCAACGCTCTATGCCAGACATCCTTCCACTCCCGATCAGATCCTCGCCCACTCGGGCGGGCGCGATGTGATCGAGGCGATCGAATCAGCGCTTCCCTTTTATCTAACAGAAACCCGCGAGGTTCTCCGCAGACACGGCAACATGTCCAGTCCCTCCGTTCTTTTCGCGCTCGAGGAACGTTTGCGCACGTGTCCGGATGACACCTCGCTATGGCTCACCGCATTTGGAGCGGGCTTTGCCGCCCACTCCTGTCACCTCACGAGAAAGACAAGCTGTTAGAGCGCCTATCATTCACGACGAGCCCCTTGCATCCAAGGTGGAAGCTTTTGAATATCCGCATTCGCGAGAACGGTCAGACAGTTGCCTTGGTGATCGGTGCCCAAAAGAAGCAGATAGGAGGCACGATCGCGTCCGCCACTCACGGTGCCGATAAGTTTGCCGTCGTGCTGAATTTGAAATCCGCCTCCCGTCCATTTCGGGGCATCGGTCATTTTTGAGAATTCCAGCTCAATGGTTTCGCTTGCGAACCGGAAGCGATTGGTTTCAGGAAACATGGAGACGGCTTTCAAGGCGAAGCCTGTCGAGGCATAGGCAGGGAAAGCGGCGAGACGAATGACAGGACGAGATAGCTTTCCATCGGACTGTAGCTGGCCGCCGGCCTGAAGATAGATGATGATCAGATGAGAAGCGCCTTCTGCGACTGAGATATTGGAAACGAATTTCTTATGGTCGGGATGTTGAATGGAAAGGGTTTGTGAGCCCACAGGAACCATGAACCAACCGGTTTCCACCGCAGGCTTCAAGCCATCTGAAACCAGGTTTTTTCCTGCGAGGTTGATTTCACAAGCGGTGGCGGAAGGGATCAGATTCACCACATTGAGAAATCCGTAACGGACAGTTTCAGCTGCGAGGGTGAGCGGGATCAAGCA
This sequence comes from Luteolibacter sp., assembly GCA_044233125.1. Lineage (GTDB taxonomy): Bacteria > Verrucomicrobiota > Verrucomicrobiia > Verrucomicrobiales > Akkermansiaceae > Luteolibacter. The sequence goes on from JBIIKO010000014.1 coordinate 13,008, forward strand.
TGCAACCAAGGATGCAATTTTAATAAGAAATTTCATAATGTTTAGTCATAAGGGGTTTTCCATTCGGAAGTGTGCGGCCGCTCGCATCACGTTCGGGCTCGACCGTGAAATGGAATTCACGCGTGGCATGCGCGAGGCGTTTGCCGGATTTGGAAAGCACCTCGCCCGCGACAACAATGCGGAAAGTTTTGGAATGGAACGTCACCAGATTCATCATCTTGCGCATCAGCTCCTCTCTGCCCGCATCGTTCCACTCGATGAGATCGTTTGGGTTGTCATTGTCGGTGACTTTGGGGGCATGCTGGAAAAAATCAGGATTTCCAAAAAACGGTGTGTGTGAAGAATTTGATGGATCACGCACAACCCACGGATTTTCACTTAACCTGTTGAGATCCGAAAAGCCGCGCAGGGGGCTTTGATTGCGGTGGGCGATTACCCTGTCCGCAAAAAGATCACCGATACTTTGCGCATGGCGAGGCGTGACATCCGGCGCCATGGGATCCGCATTCAAGGAAACGTCGGCGATCAAACACCGCAGCACTTCCCGCGGAGCGGTGTTGAGATTGATGCGGCGGGCACAAGGATGAAGCGGAGGATTTTCAGGGGTGAGAGCAAACAGATCGAGGAGCTGGGCGGCACGTTTCCCCTCGGTGTCGAATACGGGAAATTCAGGTCGGCCGATCGCCAGCGAAAAACCTCCACCAGCTCTCGGACTTGCCGTGGAGTCCCGAGATTGAACATCGGTCCATTGTGCGGGGTCGTGGATATTACCTAATTCACAGAGAGAATGATAACGCCCGGAATTTGAAATGACCGCCGGTGCGCGCTCGGGCTGATTGGCTGGATAAACGCCATAGAGATATGGTGTGCCGTTCGAATTCATGATCTGCGAGCTGGTAGGACGCCGGGAATCGTTGACTGGCCTGACACCGGGAAGCGTGCTTGATCCGCCATCTGGCCACTGATTGATGCGCACTTCGGCATAAGGAAGGGTTGGCTTGGCGGCGGCTATAGCGCGCTTCAATGCGCGTCCTCCCCAATTACTATTTACATCGTAACTGTTAGCGATGATTGGAGTATTGATGTAAGCTGATGCGCGCGGATCTCCAAACTGGCCGATGCTGAAATCATGGGCCGGAGACGCGTTTCCCTTCCATTTGCGTTCGCCTGATCCCGCTCTCAACAAACCCGAAGTCCTCTGCAAACCCCCACGTGCGAAATCGACCACTCGCTCGTTCCATTTGAGGATGAAGTTGCTTTCATGAGTTTCCTTGAAACTCAGCTGGGAGGGCATGAACGCACCTTGGGGAAAGGCATGGACTGATTCGCCCAAGGGAATCACCAAAAATCCATTCGGTGGCATGCTGACGCTGAGCGGGGGAAACTCAACTTGTGAAAATTCGTGTTCGGCCGCGGGAGGTATGTTGATCCTGTGGCGATTCACATTTATGAAACGGATTTCTCCAGCGATGGGAAGTTGGCATGGATTCCACAACTCGGCGAAGGTTTCGACTTTGACGCTGACCTTGCCATCGCTACTTGCGATCCACTCGTATCGATCGAAAAGCTCGTTAACGAACGGATAGGAATCGATGCCGCGGTAACCGCTTCCGACGGTTGCGTTGCTGTCCGCATCCGCGTAATCGACAATCGATGCCGCGAGTGTTTTCAGATAATCTTCGGAACTCGGGAAACCGCCACCCCGGCTTGCAAACAGCGGCAGATTGCTGGCGATATGACCGGATATTTTTGCCACATCTCCCGTTGCGACAAGCGCGTTGAGATCCGGAGCCGGCTTTCCAGCATCCACGTATCCGAACCCGTATGGAATGGTTTCGGGCGAATCTCGGCATTCGGGCAAATACGTGATGTAAGGCTCGATCCGGCGCGCCGCTGAAGGATCAAGGTAATTTCTCAATGAAGCGGAAGTGCGCAACACGCTACGTTTCTCATCCATGGCAGTTGGCATGTTTCCGGAAGAGGACAAGGGATTGAAAATCGTGGAAGGATCCATCTCCGCCGTGCCAGTGCCCTGATCGCGCTTTGCCAGAGCAAGGTGTTTTCCATCCATTCTCCCGCTCAGGTCCTCGATCCAAAACGCAAAGCGCGAAACACATTCTGCAGGATTTTCCGAATCAGCGGGTAAAGTGATCCACTGAGCGCGAGGAATGTTCTGATCATGTTCATGAATCGGAATCAGCGTTTGCGCGCCTGCACAGTATTCGGAAAGATTTTCCCCCAGCGCTTTTGCATCAATCTGGCGGTTGCCCAGGTTTTGGCGAGAGGCATTGCTGAACAAAGGAATGACCTGCCAGGCCTCATTCTCAAACACCGCGCCATAAGTAAAAAATTGCTCGCGATAGCCTAGCGGCCGTTGGTCACTGGCAAGGATGGGTTGCTGCGGATCATCCATTCGAAAGACCAACGAACCCGCTCCAAGAGAGACATCCGTAATGACCGAGAGCGCGTTTGCAAGACCGCTTTCCAAAGCGAGCTCTGCACGGGTTAAATCCGAGTATGCACGCGTGGTTTTTCTTTCAATTCCAAGAATTGCCAGCATGCCTAGCAACAACACAACGAGCGCACTGATCGCCAGCAGCGTCATTGGCAACGCGATGCCGTGCATGCTAAAATTTTTCCGGCCGTATCGCATCATTTTCCGATCGATAATTTTTGCGAAACCTCGCGAATAAACTGGAGCTCGGATTCTTTGGGAGCGCTTGCGAGACGAATCCAGTCGGCTGGGTTCGTGAGCCGGAGAGAGAGTGACTCATCGACCGTTCGCAAGACCACCTCGAGGCAAGAGGGTGGATGCGCAGCGCTTTGGCTTGAGGATTCGCAACTGCCTGATTCCGAGTTGTCATCCATTGGAGTCGTGCGAAAACCTAATACGGAATCGATGACAGACTCGTCACGCGATGGATCCACTTCCGGAAATTCGGCTCCGTCACCGGCTTCCATCAGTTGTTGGGTTTCCCTAGGGTTGAGGATTTTGCGAAACAATTTGGGAATCACGCGTTGGTTCGATTCTTCAACAAAGGCGACGTAGTAACAAACCGTCACGAGGTCTCCCGGAACATCCGGATTTTGTTCATCATTTGCAATCGTCCTAACAAACGCAATTTGATCTGAAACCTGAGAACCGGCACTTCGTGGGGAGCGATGGATCAGAGATGTGCCGGGCAAGCGTTTGGAAAGATCAGACTGGAATAGCTGAACAAACGCGCGCGCCTGTGAGAGGTGGTTCATCGAGCGTTGCGAAAGCACGTAACCCTCCGTCGTTTGTGTGAGAAGTGCGGCAAGTGTCAGTAAAATCACGCTGGAAATTGCCATGGTCACCACTAGCTCGAACACGGTGAAGCCGGTGCGACGATCCTGATATGATGAATTTACATGATTCATAGAATTTTTTCGCGTGTGCCGATGTATCGATAGTTCAGTTTCTTGCGTTTGTTAGAAGCGGCTTGAATCTCGATGGAGACAAGCGCGAGCGGCAAGCCTATGGCTTGATGTGTCGCCTGTAGGTAAGGCTCGGCTTTCACCGATACAAAATAGACCGCTTGATCCGAATCATCAGCTGAAATGAAAGTGCCATCCTGCCTGTATGCCAGTTGCATGGTCGCTTCTGGTGAATCCTGGCTTGGAAAAGGAAATGGAATTCCCAAATCGGATTTCTCTCCGGACTGCGCCCACTCGTTACAAATTCTTCGCTGCGCGTCGCGCACTAGCCAGGCGGAATGGGTTTCCGTCTCCGTGAATTGACGGGCGCGATGCGCGGCACTCGTCGCGGCAAGGATCAATGGCACCGTGGAAGCGATGATGGCGATGGCAATCACAACCTCTGCAAGGGTCATGCCAGGATGAGTGTTGAAAATCCGCAGGGAGCTCCGATTCATGGTGTCACATTCCGGGTTTTGGCTGTCAGGCGATTGACCACTAACAGATCAAAGACCGGCCTGTGGTTGGAAATCCGAGTGATGCGGAACGAGCCCCCTCGGTGAGCCGCTTCGGCGATGGCGATGTGTATGGGCGAACCCGCGCTCGGCCACCTGATCTGTCCGTTGGGCGCAAAGACGATTGCATGGCATTCCGTCACACGGCCCTTTTGAAGAAGAGTCAATGTTTCATCTTCATCCACCACGGTAGGCAAATCCGATCCGATCATGGTGTTTGTAACAAAATGAAAATTCCCGGACAACTTCGTCCATTTTTGCAACATAACCGTATCGCCGTTTTCGTTTTCAACGGGGACGTAACCCTCATTCATTCGCTCGACTTCGATGATTGAGATTTCATGAAGTCCGTTTTTACCGCTCGATCTAACAGGAACAACTATGGCTGTATACGTATGGTTCGCCATGGCATGGGCGCGCGCCTGCTGAAGCTTTGCTTTGACCAAATCCCGTGAAGTCAGGCGGGGGTTTTGAGACGAATGGGAAATTCCGTTTGCTGCGATGCCTGCCAAGGAAAACAGGATCGCCATTACGACAAGTAATTCGATGATGCTGAATGCCGGAAGCAGACAGTGCTTCCGACAGGCTTTGAATACACAGGGGGGCATGTGATCGCGCAGGTCGGCGCGAAGACTTTTTTGTTAGAGGAAAAAAGTAAACCGAATAATCGCTTTATGTCCGATTATTTGAGCCCGATCACTCTTCCGGAGGTTTTTCCGCCTCAATCTGCTTGAGCTTAGCATCCGCCATTTGGATCAAAGTCGCTTGATCCGCCTCGCCCGCATCATCTTCTAGGATGAACGCGAGCGTTTCCCTCGCCTTTTCTCGGATGTCCGGAGAGGAATGATTCATGAAATCCTTGTAAGCACGGATTTGCAGAGACGGATTTGCATTTTCATTGATCACGTGCGTGAGAAGGTTCTCTGCCATTTCCTCGGGCAACTGGGTATCCGCTGCCATACCGGCGAAAATCGCCAACTCCAAGATGACACCGTGGCCCAGTGCCTCAGCACGCATATTTTCCGAAACCCCTTGATCTTTCGCAATCAAAAGCAGCTGCTCGGCAACTTCGCGGTTGCTCAGGGATGGGTGATTGATGAGGCGATCGATGCGTTGGATGACGGAATCATCAGAAGACCTGACACGTGCCGGCGCGCCAGATTCTTTTTCATCTCGACCCAAACCGGGCAAGCTCCAACCGCTTCGCCCAGAACGGGATGGTGGGTGTTCAACACCTTCCGAACGATCCGTTGTTCTGGTATCCGGCCACACCATCCAGATGGCGATCAGCACCGCAAAACCTGTCAAAATGAGTTTGAATCGTTCTTTTTTCATATCGACCTAGTTCAGGGCGCTTACCTCCAAAAGAAAACAACATCCATTCCCGTTGGGAAATGGATGTTGTAACTTAGCCATTCAATTAACGTCTTTCCTCGTAATCTTGCGTGATGTTTTGCTTGATCCCGGCGATCTCAAGGGTCGAGTAGAACCACAAGCCCGTGGTGTTTTCCTGAACCGTAACCTTGACCACACCATTGCCATTGCCCTTCAGACCCGCTCCACCCGAAACGACTTCTGCTGTGATCCTCGCTCCAAGAGGAACCTTTACCTCCCATGCGCCAACGGCGTTGACCTGAACAAAATATTCCGTGGCCGCAACGGGCACCAGTTTGTTGATGGGTGAGATACTGGTCAGCGAAGGAACCGAGCCATCATTTTCCGTTACGGTGAAACGCCCTGTTGACAGAGGACTGATATAGTAACCGCGCATTTGCTCGGCCTTCTGGAGCACAACCCCAAATCCGCTGGCGGTTGTCTTGGCGCCAAGAACCGCATCTGTCTTGGTATGGCTATTGAAAATAAGCCCTGTCTTGGGAATAAAAGTCGCCAAGGAACTTCTGACGGGAGACCCTGGAATATTGATTTTGTTGCTTGCCCCCCATGCTCCTATCTCGGAAACACCGTCGAAATCGCCGTCAATCAGATTGAAGCGCGTATTCCAACCGCTTAAGGTATTTTCAAAATAAGGAGACAGGCCTTTGGACGCCGCTCTGTATGCCGAACCCATTACCAAGCGCTGTTGATCTACCGCGCCGGTGGATTGACCACTCACAGGAGCGGATTGAGCATATAGACGGAGGGTTCCGTCATAATCGAGGGATGCCCGCTCTGATGTCATGTGGATGGCTCCAATGAGGGCGGGTTTGTTACCCGTGCTAGACAAGGCATTCATCACGTAATCATCCGACTTCAAGATTGGACCCGAAGATGTGGCACGTGAGCCATTCGGCATGTAAATATTGAGTGTTACCATACCCGCGCGGTCGATTGCGCCAGTCGCTACACCATCACCAAGCGGGGCGGATGGCGTGGATTCCGGCAATACGAAGGCCATGGTTACAGTGCTTGGCGCGGGATACGGATTGTTCTTAGCGTATTTTGCCGTGCGTAGTTCAAACCCATATTGTTTGCCTGAGAAGCGTTCCATCACGCCCACTATGACCCATTCGCCTGCTTGCTGGACATATTGCATGTCAACAGAAGCTATATCAGCTAGTCCGAGCGGACTGCCGCCAGCGTAGGCGCCGTTGGATGAGAAACTGCCTCGTCCGCTTGCTTTAATCGTGTTGAGCAGGCCCTGATAGGTGTAGGTGAAGGCACCGGTTTTCGATACTTTCATCGAAATGTTTCCGATATGGCCTTGTTCGGGATCATAGAGGAGGCCGTAGTAACTGGTAGCGACCGCTGGGTTGGCGAAAGGAACGCCCAGTCCTGGAGCAGGGAGGTCAGGCACCCCTACGAAACGATCGATCACTGTTGGATCCGTGCCATTCGAAAACTCGTTCTCATCACTGAGACCATCACCATCTGTGTCCGCAAGCGTTGGGTCGGTGCGGGTATATTCGATGATATAGCCACGGCGCTCGGTCACTGGGCGGTCTTCAAAAAGCTTGTCGCCACGCAAGATCAGGCCATCCGCATTGTTGGCATTATTGGGTCTTGCCGTTGCCCAAGGAACCACCGTGCTGACGGTCTGTGCATAGAAACCCGCCCAGTCAAGTGCGCCGAGATTATCCCAATTGGCGCTATTCAGGACCGTGCCGGCTAGATCACCCCAGCGCCATGTGCCTTCCACGATACCATCTGTGGCACCCAGCCAGAAGCTGTTGGCGTTTGTATCACCAAAACGCCTGACCATCGCGCTGTAATCGTCGCGATTGCTGATGACCGCGAGTCGACCTCCACGCAGGTCCGCATCGGCTTTGGCCTCCTCCCAAGTGAAACTACCATTAACGATGTAGTATGGGTAAATTTCATCGCTATCTGCCAGCCCATCGCTATCCGTGTCTTGGCTTAGTGCGCTTGTGAGTGCCTGCAATGTCTCGATCGCATCTGGCATTCCATCATTATCAGAGTCACGCTCTGAGAAAGTGGTCAATCCATAAGAACGAATGGTAGTCGTCTTGCTGCCTGTTTTCTCCAGAGTCTTGAAGATCCATTTTTCAAGAGCTGGGCTGAAAATCGGAGTGGCCAGAACGAATTTTCCTCGTATGGAAGATGAGATATCGCTGGCAGCCAATGCATCTGGCTCTCTCTGATAATGGATCAGCTGCACATCCGGAATGACCCCGCCTAGGCCCACAGGGGCCTTCGCGTTGTTCCAAAGCAATGCCTGGTCCGCCGATACAAACATTCCCTCAGCACGGCTGCTGGACGGGAACAGGGTTGCGTTCTGCAGAGCTGTGCCGATGTTGCCAACCCAAATCACATTGTCGATGTTGTCGGAGCTGATGATGGCGGATCCGTCCAACGGATTGATTTTCTTCACCGTCGCAAACTCATCAAGGATAACGCCTTGTGGTAATTGCGCGCGGTATTCCAAGACGAAGCCGTTGTTCGTCAAGCGATAGGCCAAAATCTGATCCTGAGAGGTATTCAATGCATAGGCCCAGCGCGTATCCCCTGCGACCGTCTGGGTCGAAATTTGCAGGAAGCGGAAGTAGTCCTGCTCATTGGGCGTGATATCACTGTTGTCACCGGCGCTGAATCCCGTGAATGCATTTCCTCGTGCATCAATGATGCGGTTGCCGCCTGAAGAGACAAGGCTTACCAGACCCAGGCCTGTATAGTTTTCATTACCGGTAGACACGGATGGGACAACCACGGTGATCGTATCCGGATCCGCTACCGAAGTAACCGTATGCACGCCGTTGATCACAACGCTGGGTTCCGTGTCGGGATCAACGACACCTCCGGAAGTCTCCGAAATTGCGATCCTGTCTCCAACGGACAAGCCGTGATTCAGTAGAGTGATGGTCACTGTGGTGCCATTGCGCTGAATATTGATCGGAGCCCCAATCGGAATCGATGTGCCGGTAGCGGCAGTCGGAATGATACTCTCGTAGACGACTCGAGTCGCCGACGTATACAGGACGCGGCTGGGGAGGGCAGCTGCTTCTCCGTCGGCTCCGTCGGCTGCCGTGACGAGTTCGCCCCAGATCCCGGTGGTTGCACCCGCACGGGCAGCATCGACCCAGTAATTGAGGAAAACCGTCGAGCCATCCGTACCATGTCCGTAAACACGTGCCCCTTCGCGCCCCGATTCAGCGGCGGCGCCACCAGCAATTGAGCTGACCGCTTGGACATTTCCGTCCAAAGTGACACGGTAAACCCGGTAAGGGCTGGCTCCGCCCACTTCGGCAGTGATGAGGTGGTAGGCTGTGGATGTCGTCGTGATCGGTGCTGTTGCTAAGATGTTTGCACCAAGCATCCGCTGTGTGTTTGCACCTGACACCACCACCGGATTAGAAATCACTCCTGTTGCCGGGTTGATATTGTAGATATAAACCTCAAGAGGGGCAACGCCGTCGCCGTCTCCGGGGGCGGGATTGCCTGGGTTATTGAAGGCATTGTGCCAAACCATCACCTTGTTATTGGAGACAATGAGGGGGATGGCGTTTGCGGAATTCGGGATAGGCGTGACCTGACCATTCTGTGTCTGCCAGAGTAGAACACCGCTCGCGTCTGCGTAGATGACCGATCCATCATCCGACCAGCGGCTGTTGTCCGTGCGCTGACCCAGTGGTGACCAGACAAAATCAAGGGGAATATCCTGAGACCCGATATTTTCCACCTGATTGTATTGATCCTCGAGAATCAAATCCGGCAGTACGGAAGGACGGCCGGAAGGATCATTTGGATCCGATCCATTGCAAACCTCAAGACCATCGGAATATCCGTCACCGTCGCTATCACGCAAGTTTGGATTGGTCCGGGCTCCATTGATATCGAATACATAGACAGGGCCGGGTGTGCAGATGTAACCTGCAACCTCGAGATAGTCAGAAACGCCATCGGCATCGGTATCTGCGAGCACAGGATTCGACGTGGTGGCGTTGCTACTCAAGTCGATAACGATTGCATTCGTCACCCAGTTGTATCCACGAACTTCGAGGAGATCACTGATGCCATCGGCATCGGTATCGGCGAGATTTGGGTTGGTTCCGAATTGGAATTCTTCCTCATCTGTAAGGCCATCGGTATCCGTATCGATGAGTAGCGGATCGCTGGTTTTGAATTCAAAAATATAGCCGTATTTATTGGCCAACGGAGCCATTTCCCAGAGATAATCCGAGCGCATGAGCAGACCATCGGCATTGTTTACGTTATTGGGTTGAGAAGGAGCCCAAGGAGTCAGGCTTGGATTGGTGGATACAAGCGAGCCGACTGGAGCACCGAGCAGGTCAAAAAACCGGCCAGAGGCATTCATCCAGCGGTATTTTCCCTCACGCGCGCCGGTTGCGTCATTGGGTCCTTCTTGGTCGGAGCCCCCGAGCCAGTACCGGGTGCCCAGGGTCAGAGTGCCCAGCAAGCGCTGAACCGCTGCTAATTTATCTGCCGTATCCAGCACAGCAAGCCGTCCGCCGCGGCGGATCGCTTCTTGGCGTGCTTCTTCGTAGGTGAAGCTTCCCGTTGCCACATAGAAAGGGAAAATCTCCAGACCGTCATTGATGCCATCGCCCTCGGTATCGGCGTTGTTGGGATCCGTGTTGAGAGCAAATTCCGTAACATCCAGCAATCCATCATAATCACGATCCGATGTCGTGGTGGTGCGCAAGCGGTAGGTGCGCATGACCGTGGTGCGGGGAGCGGTTTTGTCAAAGGTTGTGACAAACCAACCCTCGGTGTCGGCATCCAGAGTCAAGGCAGCAGACCTTCCCACAAAACGGCCAAGAATGGGAGGAGTGATCGGCGTCCTGACAAGGCCTCCATTCGTGTTGATCGTGTAGTGAGAAATGTCCGCGACAGGAACCACCCCGCTGTTAGGCAGGGTCAGTTGGGCGGGTGCGCCGGCATTGCGCCAGACGACGGCCTCGTTCGTGGAGACGAATAGAGGTCTCGAATCATAATCCGAAGCAAGGACTTTTGGCGTGCCCAATCCTTGGACGACCGATGTCAGGGGGTGGAGTATGGAGGGAATCCACATCGACTGACCGTTGTCATCACGGATTAGCAGCGAAGCGTCACGCGGGTTACGGACGAAAGCATTTCCTGAGGTAATTCGGGAAGGAAGGGTCACCGTAGCTCCGATCTGCGCCAGTCTTTGATCGAAACGGAACAAGGAAATACTGTCTCCGAGAGGTCCTGTGGTGTAGAGATAGGCGGGCGTTCCTGCCCGTGAGAACGTATTCAAGGCAAGGATGCGTGTCTGCTGAGCAAGTGGCACGGTATTGACCAGCGTGATCGCTCCCGTATCCCGAATCCGGATATCTTGAAGGTTGTAGTTGTTAGTGGCCCCTATTCGGGTCTCAAGAATCAGGCGTTGATTGGATATATAACCCATTTCCGTAATCGGATCCGTAGTGGAGGACAAAGGCACATTGGACAGTTGCTCGGTATCGGTGTTCCATGTGGCCCAGATGCCATATTCCTGAGTTTTAAAAACCCCGGGATCCGCGTCGTCCACGTCGTCGTAGAAGTCCAAAGCAGCTATCATTATCAAAAACTGGGAAGCATCTGCGCCAGAACCGACGAGGCGCATCCCCTCGATGTTTTGGGAGTTTCTCGGAACGAAATCAAAGCGATCCGCCAGTTCCTGAACTTGCCCATCAAAGGTCACACGATAGCCGGTCGTGACACGAGCGTCCCAGGCATCGACATCTCGTATTGCGTAGGTCGTGCCATCTGGACGGATTGCGGCTATATACCGCTGGCGGGATTCTTCTATAGGATCGGTGATATCGGTCTCGGCCGCGATCAGGGTGAAGCCATAAGTGGCAGGAGAAACCCCTACCGTCTCCATAAGAGTTCCGGGAATAATTACTTCCGGAGAAGTTGTGACAATATTGTTGGCGTCCTTGCGATAGATCACAAGGCGGGAGACCGAGCCGCGCTCGTTGTAAGTTGGATCGAACCGATTTCTCCAGACAATACACTCAGAGTTAGAGACATAGAGCGTCTTGGACAGAGCCGTTTCAGGAAGAACCACGGATTGGCCCAAGCGATCCACCCAGATGATCACGCCATTGACGTCACGGATCGCAACGGAGCCGTCTTCACTGACCCGATCCGTATCGGGACGCGTGCCGAAAGGCGCGTAGGTATCGGAGATCGTAAGTTCCCTGCTAGGCCCGGTGGGCTCGGGAGATTTGTGAAGCAGTTCGTTGGCAACAGGCACCACACCGGTGGGGCGGCTGTTTGCATCCAAGGGATCGGATGGCGGCACCGCATTGACCTCATCGAAGTCACTGAAAGCATCTCCATCGGTATCCACCAAGAGCGGATCCGTACCGATTGTATCCTCGTCTCCATCCGTCAGACCATCCGCATCCGTATCGGGGTTGAGAGGTTCGGTCAGGTTGACATAAATTTCCACGAAGTCATCCACTCCATCCAGATCCGTATCCGTGTTCAACGGATCGGTGCCGAATGTGAACAGTTCTTCGGAGTCACTGAGATCATCGGTGTCCGTATCAACAAGGAATGGATCGGTGAGAGGTAGCTCCAGCACATAGCCAAACCGGGAGGTAAATTGGGCAGGGCCCCAAGTGAATGCCGTCCCCGAATCGAGGTAAATGCCCTCGGGCACATTGCTCCGGTTACCGGGTAGGACTGTATTCCAGTTTGAGTAAATTCCGGAACTTGCGGGGGAGTAGATCCGCCCTTGAGGCACATACATGTTCGCCGTTGCTGTGGCATCCGTCGTCGCACCGCCACCGACCAAGGTAATGGTAGGTTGGCTAGAGTAGCCGGATCCGGGATTGACGATGGTCACCGCGGTCACCACTCCTGATCCGTTGATGCTGGCAGTTGCCGTTGCCGGAGTTGTTGGGTCGCCCCCCGCAATCACAACCGTAGGAGTTGATGTGTAGCCTACACCGGGAGTATTCACGGTAATGGACAAAACACTGGCGGTTCCCGCTTTGGTGAGCAAGGCATTGGCTGTTGCTCCGCCGCCATTGCCACCGGTAAATTCAACAAGGGGAGGATTGATAAAACCCGTACCCGCGTTGGTGACGGTCACAGAAGTCACGCGACCGCCGGAAATATTTGCCACAGCGGTGGCACCGTTTGGAGGGTTGAACGTCACGGTGGGGGCGACCGTGTAACCGAGTCCGCCGTTCACGACGGTCACTTGGCCGACGCCGGCCGTGAAGTCTATTCCGACAGGATTGCTCAAAGTGGCGGTGCGGGTGCCAACATTGATGCCCGTGATGGTGGTGCCTGCGGGGATGCCTGAGGCGATGACTTTGCGTCCGACCGTCAAGGCGTTGATGTTGACCACATTTCTCAATTCGTTGACGCCCGAGAACATTTGGCCGAATACCGCAGATCCGATCTCCGGACCTTGAAGTTCATTGGCAGGTGTGACCCAGTCACGCACGGGATCAAGCCAACGGAATCTACCGTCCTGCTCACTGTCATGACCGCCAACCCAGAGACGCGATGCGAGCTCGACGGTTGGGTCGTAGTTGAAGGGAAGGACAACGTAAGGGTGTGGATTGTCCAGAATGCCCCGTTTGAGTTTGTAGAGACGCTCCGGTGTTTCGATCGTGGCGAGTCGTCCGCCTCTTCTTGCAGCATCCATCAGAGCTTCTTGGAAAGTGAAGGCTCCGGGAACGATGTAGTAGGGATAAACTTCTTTGCGATCCGTGATTTCATCACCATCCGTGTCTGGATCATAAGGATCCAGGCCCAGAACGAGTTCTTCGTCGTCAGTGAGTCCGTCGCCATCCGTATCGCCGGGAGAGGGAACGGGAACGTTTGCCCTGACATTGTAAGCTCCGATGCTGCCGTAGGCCTCATAACCTCCGGTCGCCCACGTGCCGTTGGAGCCTGCGGAGATCTCGAGGAAATAGGTGCCGGCACTCAACTGCTCGGAGATAATTGCGGAAGTTGTGCCGAGCTCGTTGATGTCTGCTATCACTCCTCCGTTCTCATCGAGAATTCTTCCCCTTGCCTTGAAGTTATGAGTTTCCTCATCGCCCGCAGGGGTGATGCTGATGTCTACGGTTCCGGCAGACACTTGGAACTCAAAAACATCCAGATCTTGCTCACTGGAAATCACACCGGAAAAAGCGGCCGCGCCTTCCGCATCGGTGGGTAGTGGCGTGGCGGCAAAGGTGCTGCTTCCGTAGTCATCCGCGATGAAACCAAGATAGCCTTCGATAGCCGCGATGTCATCTTGTTGATTGTTTGCGCCTTCATATTCTCCTTGGCTCCATTGCACTACAGATGCACCGAAAGGAGCGCCCATCATGGGACCCCAATTGCCAATGGCACTTTGGTATTCGTCCGCACGGTTGCCATCGTGCGTCAGGCCTAAGGTATGGCCGACCTCGTGAGGAATGGTCATGGATGCAGCATTGACGCCGGGATTGAACGTCCATGAGGGTTCGATATCTCCGAAAGTGTTGACGTAGGCGACTCCACCAATCTCAAATGCGAGACCTGTCCAAGCTTGATCGTCGGTGACGATATTCATATGACGCTCGGCTGGCGCATAGGATTCGTAAACAATCCTGTCCGTAGTGACCGTTACATCAAAGCCACGGAAGTCTTCCGCAACGATATCAGCGATACGTTGAATCTCTGCAGGGCTGAAATTTCCTGGCGTAGCGATGATATCACCTGGAGGAGGACCGCCAACAAAATTTGGCTCCGTGTTCCAACGAGTGCCCGTGACCGTCTCTCCATCAAAATCGATATATATACAATGTGTCGCGCCCGGACGGCTATTGTAGAGCGGTACGCCGCTGAATCCCGAACCTGAACCACCACCTGCATAGCGCGAACCTACGCTTACTTCTCGTTTATCCTCATCCCAATTGGCGCAAATCACATCTGTAATGGCAACTCGCGTCAAAGTGTAATTCTCTTTGTTTCCATTGATTTGATATGCCAATGGATGTTTAAAATTAAGAATCGTGCCCTTGACGCGGCCATCCGCAAATTCTTGCAGATGCATGTTGAAACCTGTATCGCCGAGTTTGAGCCCGAAAGCTTGGGTGCCGTTATTCTGGGTGTGACGCAGAGTGAGTGTGCCATTGATCTCAGCTTTATCTCCGAAACGGACTGTGAATGCATCGCCCACTTTCGCGATCAAGGCTTCACGCGGAAGGATGTGTTGATAAGGAATTTCGATTCCATTCCACCATTGTTCTTCGGTGACGTCTTTGAAGGAAGCGGCTACGCCATCGGCCTCGGCTGAGGACATCGCTTCACGGATGGCGACTGCGGTTGGGTGGGCGGGTTTGCAATGTTGGCAAGTATGTCCCTTCGCGCCATGCGGGATTTCAGCGGACGCAGGGGTGACCGTGACATCGGTATGAGATTTGTTTGAGTTAAGTAACCACCAAGTGCCGAATGAAACCATGCCTACAAATGTAGCCAGTGTCGCGTAACGGAAAAGAAACTGGGGGGAGGTTTTTTTAAAAATATTCATATAATGAGTTTACCGAGATCGATGTGAATGAAGAGTGGGCTTGGGTGTTGTCTAACAAAGACAGAAAGACCACGATCTTGAAGAACTCAAGATCGTGAATTTCAGAACTTTTAAAGTTTGGGTGACTTTGTCAGGCAGCTATTTATCCTGAAATCTTGCTTTTTTGAAGCCTTTTGCCAAGTTTTTTTTTAAGGTTTTTCGATTCCTCAGACCCGCCGTAACAACTTGAATGACAGCGGAAAAACCAGATGTCCTGGCGGGTCTTTTCGCCGAAAAAATCCTTTTTGGTCGATCCATCATACGGACCGCGCATTCATAGCAAATCCGTAAATCCGCAAAACATTTGGGACTGGGCGGAGGGTAACGCAGGCATGGGGGTGGTGTGGTCGAGATGGGCTTGTAAAATCCGCTCAAATTCCTCGGGAGTTTTCATGCGGCGGATGGCGTGTTCGAAATCCGGATGAATGCCGTCACAGACGTAGATGAGGGACTTTTTCATGCGTTGGATGTGGCCCAGGGGCTCAAACGATGGGGCTTCCCTGGCTAATTCCTCGGAAAGCTCATGGATGTAGGTCCATAAATCGCGATAGCTGGGCTCGAAAGGCGGCGTCTTCTCAAATGCCGCCGTGATTTGAGAAAACAGCCATGGATTACGGATGGCACCGCGGCCTATCATCAACCCAGCGGCTGCGGTTTGTTGGTGATAGCTTAACGCGGTGGTTGCATCGACCACGTTTCCATTTGCGATCACTGGGCAGGAAAGGGTCTCAACCGCCATTTTTACCAAACTGGGACGCACGGGAGTCTGGTAGCGATCGGCGACCGTGCGACCATGGATCGTCAAGCCATCGATGGCATGTTTGCGAAAAATTTCTAACAGGTGGGGAAATTCATCCGGGCTGTGAAAGCCAAGGCGGGTTTTGACCGTGAAGCGACCCCGAATCGCATCGCGCAGGGCGCCGAGAATCGCATCGATTTGATCGGGGAACCGCAACAAGCCACCGCCGGCGTTTTTCCGATACACGACGGGCGCGGGGCAGCCGAGATTGAGATCGACTCCCGCGACGGGAAACTGCGACAGCTCACGGGCGGTGCGGGTGAGCTCTTGAATGTCGCAGCCAATCATCTGCGCAAAGATGGGACGGCCGGTGGCGTTTTCAGAAACGGACCTGAGGATATAGGCATTCAGCCGGGAATGGGGATGCACGCGGAAATATTCCGTGACGAACCAATCCGGCAGGCTGCGCCGAGCCAACACGCGCATGAAAGGCAGATCGGTCACATCCTGCATGGGTGCCAGCACCAAGGCGGGGCGGTGATTGGGGATAAAATCGCGCATGGATGGATTCGGGAAATGATTTGACAATCAAACGGGCTTCTTAATGGTTGTTGCGATTAACAACCCAGCGAGACCAGTGGAAAGTGATTTGTTGCATACGGAAAAGATTTTATCGGATCGGAAAACCTTTTTCCTCGATCTGAAACAAAACTCTCGCGGGATGGTTGTGAAAATCACGGAGGATGTCGGCGGAAATCGCGACACGATCATGGTTCCTGCGGAAATACTCGGGGACTTCATCGCCGCTCTATCAGATATCAAGCTGACGGCGGACGAGCACCTGTAGATCGCACGGCCGGAGAGGCGAAATGATCCAAGCGCAAGGTTTCGGCTTGAAGCGTGGCTGACTTGTCACAAGCATGGGCTTTTACTGGAATGAACCAACGCTCTGTTAACATCGCCCGACTCGTCTATTTGCTTGTTTGCCAGGCAGCCGGTGTTGCGATCGCGCTCAGCACCAGAGGCACCAGCATTGAAATTTCAATCTCCAGCGGCCTGCTTTCGGGTTTGACGGTTGGCTTCATCTTCATCGGGTTGGACAAGCTCATGGAGGGCTTCACGCTGCGGGGGTTCTCGACCGCAACCTTCGGGCTAGGAGTCGGATTGTTCTGCGCCTGGCTCCTCACCCGCGTGGAGATATCCGCACTGTTAGAACTGGCATTTCGTGAGCGCCTTGAAGCTCAGGATGACAGTCAGAATCTGATCGATTCCCTGCGGCTTGCCGTGGATGTGACCTTGTATGCCAGCTTGGGATTCTTGGGCGCGATTCTGGCCTTGCGCGGAAACCGGGAAGATTTCGCATTCATCATTCCCTATGTGCGTTTCCGGGAAGATGCCAGCTCGGGGCAACCCATCGTGCTGGATGCCGAGGCCGTCATGGATGGGAGAATCCTGGGATTGATCGAATCCGGGTTCATCGGGGGTCGCTTGATCGTTCCAAACTATGTGCTGGAGGAAATCCAAACCCAAGCGAGTGAGGGCGAGAGCGGTCAACGCCAACGCGCGCAACGTGGACTGGATCATTTGGATGCCATGCAGAAATCCCGTGAGATTCAGGTTTCCATTCACGACGCGAGAACCGCACCTGAAAAACAAAGCCATTCACACCTGATCGAGACCAGCAAATTCCTCGGTGCCCGACTGCTGACCTTGGATGAGAGCCTGACCAAAATCGCGAAGCTCCAGGGCGTCACCGTTCTCAATCTAAACGAACTTGATCTGGCCCTGAGACCTTCGATTGCCGTGGGTGAAAAACTGCGCGTCGCACTGGTCAGACCCGGCAAGGAAGACCATCAGGCGGTTGGGTATCTGCCCGATGGCACGATGGTCGTCGTCAATCACGCGGCGGAAAGCATGGGTAACTCCGTGACCGCCGTGGTCATTTCCACTTTGCAAACCGCGACCGGAACTTTGGTTTTCACCGAGTTGCAACATTAAGCCCCAAACCCATCTGCCTCCGTAATGAAAATGACCCTGCAAGACATCGCATCCCGTTTCATCCTGCCCGGTCCCATGGTTTATCACGAGGAGATCGCCACCGGGCTGATCAACACCACTTTTGCCATCACCTGCCGCAGTGGAAAAACCGAAACGCGTTTCATCCTGCAATCCATCAACTCCGCCGTTTTTCCCGAGCCGGAAAAGGTCATGGAAAACATCTTCCACGTCACCGGCCATATCGGCACGCGAGATCCGCATACCGAGCAGCTCTGTCTGATGCCACTGCTGGATGGTAGAAGCTGGTTGAAACTTCCCGACAACACCGTCTGGCGCTGCTATCCGTTTCACGAAAACACGGAGACCTTTGAGAAAATCCATTCGCCTGAACTGGCGTATCGCGCCGCGGCGGCATTCGGTCATTTTCAAGCGCGCCTAGCGGATATGGATCCCACGACGCTTCACGAGACCATTCCAAACTTTCATCACACTCCAACCTACTACGCGAAGTTGCTGGCAGCCGTGGAAAAAAATCCCGTCGAGCGCCTGACCGGAGCGCAGCAAGAAGTCGACTTCATTGTCTCCCAAAAAAATCTAACCACCTTGCTGACCGATGCCGGTCTCCCACAGCGCGTCACCCATAACGACACGAAAATTTCCAACATCCTCTTTCCTATCAATCCCGATCTGCCTCCCATCGTCATCGATCTGGATACGGTGATGCCCGGACTTGCGTTGTTCGACTTTGGTGATCTGGTCCGCTCCGCCGCCTCGAGCGCCGCAGAGGATGAGCAGGATTTGCGAAAAGTCTTCGTCGATGAAAAACTGCGCACGGCGTTGACCGATGGCTACCTCTCCACTGCCGGAGATTTTCTCACACCGGATGAGCTCAGGCTTTTGCCCGTCGCGCCGAAAGTCATCACCCTCGAGCTCGCAACCCGTTTCCTCACCGATCACTTGATGGGAGACACCTATTTCAAAACTAAATATCCCGGCCACAACCTCGTCCGCGCGCGCAACCAGCTCGCGCTGCTGAAATCGATGTGAGTTTTAAATTTCAAGTTTCAAATTTCAAAAATCAAATGGGATGACAGGGCCATCAAGCTGGGGAAATTCGAGTCCAGAACAGTGAGAATCTCATTGTAGAACATGGGTTCGGGTCTCCATTCATATCGCGATTGAATCTCCAAACAGAACTTGAATCGAAAGCTTCGCGCGAAGCTCCTTCGTTTCCTTTGTGAACTTCTGTGAAGAAAATTTTTACAGCCCCGACTTCATCGGGGCGGAAAGGCAACGAAGATAACGGAGGGCTGGAGCAACCCCGCCATCACTTGCGGGATGACGGATTTTTGATCCTAACGATTGTATGACCAAGCGTGGGTGCTGGGTATTCGTTTGAGAAATCTAGGGAAAAGGCATCAAGAACACCCGCAGCTTCCGTGATTTTTTGCGCTTCATGTGTTCCCAACTTATTCCTACTTGCGGAAACCCACTTTCCGAGTCGAAACTTCTGCAGAAAATCAACCACACCCTTTTCATGCAACTCACACAAACAGCATACGGAACCTGGAGCGGCGGTCGCTTCATGCACTTTGGGGAAACCCTCTCTGAAGAGCGTTTCCTTGGCTGCATCAAAACCGCCTATGAATCCGGAATCCGCACCTTTGTCACGTCCGATGTTTACGGAAACGGCAAGGCCGATGAACTTCTCGGGCAGGCGCTCAAGGGTGTGGATCGGTCCACCTACTCCTTGGTTGGCATGATCGGGCATGATTTTTACGAGGGTCAGCGCAAGGGCTCGCAAGGCTATCCGCGGTTTACCGATCCTGAATTGCGCGGCCCCGAGGGCTACGATGCATTCGTCCAACACGCTACCAGGCTTTCCCTTGAACGCTGCGGCACGGATCATTTCGACCTCCTGATGCTGCATAACCCCGATGTCCACGGCTACACCTCGCAGGCGGTCTGGGACGCCATGGCGCGCGCCAAGGAAGACGGCCTGACCCGTCAGCTTGGAATGGCTCCGGGCCCTGCGAACGGCTTTACCCTTGATCTGTTAGATTTCTTTGAGAAGTTCGGTGAAATCATCGATTGGACCATGCTGATTCTCAATCCGCTTGAGCCGTGGCCTTCCAATCTCCTGCTTCCCGCGTGCCGGAAACACGGGATCAAAGTTCTCACCCGCGTCGTGGACTACGGTGGCGTATTCCATGGCGATCTCGGTGACCCTCCTGTTTTCAAACCCGGAGATCACCGCACCTACCGCCCGGAAGGGTGGGTCGGACACGGCATGGAAAAAGTCGCGCGGATGTCTCCCATCGCGCAGAAACACAACCTCACCTTGTTAGAATTCGCATCGATCTGGAATCTTTCCCAATCGCCGGTCGAGTGCGTTGTTCCCACCTTCATCCAAGAAGCCGGCGAGGGCGCCAGACTCATCGAGGACAAGATCCGCGAGTTCGGAAACATGCCGGACGTGCGTCTGACCCCAGAGGAAGTGGAGGCCATCCGCCTGATCGGTGACAACACCGGCTGCATGACACTCAAGGGCGCCAGCAAACGCCACGCCACCAGTGAGCGCTGTGACGAGTGGCCCATGCGCCCGGAGCTCCTGGAACTCGCACAACGCGAGGGCCTGACCACCGACTGGTAAGACCCGCTTCTTTCCAACCGCTTCTTCCGAACCGCTCCTTCCCGCCACGGAAATTTCCTTGATCTCGTTCCCTAACGAGTGCATATCACCCGCGACTCACTGAGTTTTCCCAACGGAGGGGTGGTAGAGTGGTCGATTGCGCCAGTCTTGAAAACTGGAGAGCCGAAAGGTTCCGTGGGTTCGAATCCCACCCCCTCCGCTCTCACCCCAGTCCCGTTCACCGGGACTGGGGTGAGAGCGTTCAAGGGTTGGGGGGTCTACACCAAAGTTTGGGGGATGAGGTCTTTTTTGGTTTGGGGTTAGGGTGGGTAGTTTGTTGGTAGTTAAGGATTATCCGCATTGGGCGATGACCCGCAGGCGGTAGTTATTGAAGTTTCTGA
>JBIIKO010000003.1:0-327081 GCA_044233125.1 Luteolibacter sp.
CCCTTGAAATACATAAGACAAAAGCACTCCAGCCGCTCCGATCCATCACGCATTCCTCCGTCAAATCAACCCTGGCCCGCAACGCCCAACATCATCCCCCTCCCTCACCACCCACTCATTCGGAAACGCTTCCCATACATCTCCGGTGACAACTCTCAATTACTACTTACCTAGTAGCAACACATCCCAAACCTCCAATCATCTAACCTTCAGAGACGGACCGCAAATTTGACCTTACAAGGTGGATCTTGATATTTTATTGGTATTGTCAATAATTAGAGTCATCCACAAGCGTTATGCCAAAAATCGCACTCCTACAGTCCAAGACATTTCCTGATAAGCAAACCGCCTACGATCACCACGAGCAGTTGATCCGGCAAGCTGCGAAAAACGGCGCACAAATCATCGCCACTCAGGAGCTATTTCTGACTCCCTATTTTTGTACCATTCAAGACACTGGACGGTTTGAACTCGCGGATCGCATTCCAAGTCCGTTAACCGATCGCTTGGGAGCACTTAGCAAAGAACTTGGAGTGGTGTTGATCTCCTCGCTATTCGAGCATCGCGGTCCGGGCATGTATCATAACACTGCTATCGTGCATGATGCCGACGGAACTCAGCTGGGCGCTTATCGCAAGGCTCATATTCCTCAGGACCCCGGATTTGAGGAAAAATTCTATTTCACTCCCGGTGACAGTGGATGGCCCGTATGGGACACTGCTCATGGTAAAATCGGTGTTTTGATTTGCTGGGATCAATGGTTTCCGGAAGCGGCGAGACTGATGGCATTGGCAGGTGCCGAGTTATTGATTTATCCAACCGCGATAGGCTGGCTTCCCGAGGAAAAAAAATTACTAGGGACTGCCCAACATTGTGCTTGGGAAACCGTGCAGCGTGGGCACGCGGTTGCGAACGGTTGTTATGTTGCTGCAATCAACCGTACGGGAATCCATGACGGTACCGAATTCTGGGGACAATCATTCGTTGCGAATCCATATGGTGAAATCGTCGCCAAAGCCTCTGTGGAAAAAGAAGAAATCGTTTATCATGATATCGATTTCCAGCAGGTGGAAACATTCCGCCGTATTTGGCCGTTTTTCAGGGATAGAAGAATCGATGCGTATGGTGACATCACCGCCAGATGGAGACAGTCTTAAAGTCACCGACCATATCCGAAAAAGCAACGATTCTTGATTAGATCGGCCACTTGTTTCGGCACCATGGCTTCCCAGCTGGGGTCACCCTTGCCAATTTTATCAAGAACTTTCCTTGATAAAATACTTAGCACCTTGGGATCATGATTATCAAGGTCCACGAAGCTACCTCGGTCTGCCAGATAACCATAGAGCTTGGTCAACTCCGGGGCGACTTTCATCGTATCCTTTGTAATGACTTTACCCGTAGCGGGATCAAGAAGTGGATAGATAAAGAGTTTCAAGTTATGTTTGAAAAGTCTGCCGAAGCTTTCCAGAATTCCACCCGGTAGGGTCGTATAATATTTTTCATCAAAAAGCTCAATAAGCGAAGGGACGCCCATGACAATTCCGATTCTCTCTTTCGTCCGCCAGGAAAGATATGCAGCCAGCCGGTAATATTCAAAGTAGTCGGAGATCAAAACCGTCATCCCACAAGCTGCCAAAAGATCGGCCCTTGCCAGGAAATCCCGGCGATCCACATCCTTTCCGCCTGCGAGAAGATTATGCATGGTGAGCTCAAAAATGGGCAGGACATCTTTGTTCGCCATCGTGGGATCGTCTTTGATTTTCTGCAAAGCACATTCCAGCATATTGAAGTTCACAAGTGTCGGCGGCCGGAAACTACCCCGCTCTACGAGCACCGCTTTTTTATACAGCGCCTCAGATGGCTGAAGTACTTCACCATTTGCACTGAACATTGCCGCTCCGCTCAAACCGAGCTGAACGAGCTTGAGAGCGATCAATCGATTGTCGACAGCACGGAATTCAATACCACGAAACTCAATCATATCGATCTCGACCCGCCCGGTGGTGAGTCTGTCAAGCAGACTTTCGACCAGCAACTCGGGCTCGTGGTGCAGGAAGAAACCACCGTATAGAAGGTTTACACCCACAACACCAAGAGCCTCTTGTTGCAAAGATGCCTCTGAATCGAGCATCCGAACATGAATCATGATTTGGCTGGGCTCATCGTGCGGGCGAGATTGAAATTTCAAACCCATCCATCCATGACACTCGTTTCCTCCTTGGTAAGATCGGGCCACAACTGTATCCGCAAAGGCGAAAAACGCAGTGCTATCTCCACGTTGCGGAGCAAGACGCTCGATATTCAGTCCGAATTCGCGATCCAACATCGATTGGCAACGTGATTGCGAGACATAGCGATCCCCACTGCCATAAATCGCATCGCTTACTGTCATATCATACGCAGACATGCTTTTCGCCACAGTACCTGCAGCACCGCCAACACGGAAAAACCACCTCACAACCTCTTGACCCGCTCCGATCTCCGCAAACGTTCCATACCACCTCGGATCTAAATTGATCTTGAGAGCTTTTTGATGCGTGTCCAATTCCAATTCTTGTTGCATAGTGATGTAATGATTTCAAAAAGACGCCCTAGAACCCGCCGAGAAGATTAGAACACAAAAAAAGGTGAGAGGATAGTCTCACCTTTCATAGAGCAATTTTAACGCCGATTATTTAACAAAATCTGCGGCCTTCATGTTTGGCTTGAATCCTTTGAACCCATAATTCGATGGCTTGAATTCCGCTGAGATAGATACTTCAGCTTTTTCGGGCACATCCAAGCCCAATCCCCAGTAGACGCCATTGACGATGAGTCTGCGCAAATCCTCGTCCACGATCTCAGTCGCCGCGCCCATGGTGGTGGTTACAATCTTATTGATTGTGCCTGCCTCGTTCTTCACTTCACGGGTCCATGCCACTGGCATTTTGGGCTCATTGACCTTTTGCGTTTGGCCTTTTTTGGTTTTTTTCTCATAATCGGCAGGCTCATCCGTTGGATTCATTCCTTTGAGAACCATCCCACGCAGAAGAATCTTCGCATCTTCCGGAGGAGCGGCTTCATAGACATCTGTGTCACCGAAAACCTCACCGACACCATTGAGGAGCGGACTTTTTTCACTACCTGGCTCGATCACCGTTTTAGTCGCTTCTTTTTTGTGCACACCCCAGTGACTGATCCATGTCTCACCTAGCACTCTGCGGCCAAAGCCACCCGTTGAATGATTCCATGACATATCCGCCCATTTACCGCCTTTTCCGGTATTGAAAGCATGGGTGCTGGTGCGAAGAGCGATTACTGGGACACCACGATCGATGGCCGCCTTGAATTTACCCATGGTTTCATCATTCCAGTTGCGGAAACGCAGCAACATCACCAAGGCATCGGCTTTATCCAAGGCCTCTGCACCCATCAGACTTGAGGTCGCTGTTGGATTGATGGTGCCATCCTCATCGGCGGAAAACAGAACTGTAGTCTCAAACCCATGTTTTTCCGCTAACATTTTAGCTAGAATAGGCATCACTTCCTCAGATCGGTATTCTTCATCCCCTGCCAAAAGAACCACGTGCTTACCTTTTCCAGGCCCTTCTCCCCCACTGAAATTCAAGGTTCCATTGCCTGAGGTCATTTTCACCTCCGCATGAAGTGTCGCCATGGCAAATCCAAATACCGCTCCAAGATGTATGATATGTTTCATCGTGCACTTATACTTACGGATTTTTTCAATCCTCTCAAGAATATTGCTTCAATAAATAATCACCTGCCGGCAATCATCCGACCCTTGCCAAAAACGCATTCATCTTCATGTTTGAACATATGAAAGCTACCGCATTCATTTCAGCGCTTTTAGCAACCTATGCATTGGCACAGCAGCCGCATGCAACCGCAGAATGGGTCACATCAACGCAAAGCGTCAGCAAAGGCGGATCCATCCGTAGCATTATAAAAATGAAGATCTCGGAAGGTTGGCATACCTACTGGAAAAATCCCGGTGAGGGTGGTATCCCGATTCATATCAAAGCGAAACTTCCCGACGGATGGAGGCTTGATGAAATCCAGTATCCGGCGCCCAAACGCATGCTCACCGGAGAATTGTCCAGTTTCGGCTATGAGGGAGAGGTAGTATTTCCGATCACGATCCACCCACCCCATGATACGCAAGGGCCTCTTCCCGAAATCAAGGCCACCTTATCATGGCTTGCCTGTAACGAATCCAGCTGCGTGCCCGGAGAAGCTGAGTTAACCCTTTCCACTCAAGGCGATGCCTCAGTCATCCAAACGGCTTACAGCTCCATTCCCCAACCTCTAAAAGGAGGAAAACTGGAATTCATCGTAGACAAGACACAAGTCACCCTAATTCTCACTTTACCCGAGAAATCAAAAATCAATCCATCAACCTATGACCTATTTCCCGTTACTCCTGATGTCATTTCCGCCGCATCCGAGCTCCGCTTCAAAGCCAAGGAAACCAAACCCGACACATGGATCGCAACGGGCAAAAGCAGCGATTATATTGACGTGAAAATCAAATCTCTTGCTATTGAAATGTTTAAATCAGGCGATGCCTCTTGGAGTATCTCCTCTGGAAAATAAGAAATACCTGAAAGCTCTCCAAAATCAGAATTATAAGAACCACATCCATGCGATCTTCCTCCACTGCAGATCTTTCCGGTTTGCTCATCACCCTGCGTCATTTGATTCGGGAGCCTTCCGTAGTGGGTGCCGAGGATTCATTTTTCCGCGTGATTCGCAGAGAACTCGAGGAAATGGATATTTCGGTCGAACGTCACAGTGGTTTGTTGGTGGCGCGCGGCAATAAGCCGGAAAGCGCCTACCTCTCCGCACACGTCGATCGCAACGGACTGGTTTGCACGGGACCGAACGAATTCCAATACGCCGCCTTCATCGCGAGCAACCGCAGTGAGCTCACAGGCGATTCTGTTTCCGAACAAATGGTCGCAACAATAGCCGACCGCTTCACCGGTCAGAGAATCCAAGCTCATCTCCCCTACTCGGGAACCTACATCGGGCAAGGAACCATTTCGTCAGGCTATCTTTGTCCGAAACGATCGAACCTCATCTTCGAGGTGGAGGGCTTGGATTATCTCGAACCCGGCACTCCGCTCGCATTCCTTGACCGCTTGAAAGTCACGGATCGCCATATATCGGCTCAGCTCGATAATGTGGTGAGCGTCGCACTCATCATTTATCTTTTCAGGCTCGGTTATCAGGGAACAGCATTTTTCACAGCCCAGGAAGAAGCAGGAAAAAGCTGGCGTTATGTGCTTGCGTGGTTTCAGCGCGAATCGCTGAGCACGAAGCGCCTGCTGGTTCTGGATACCAGCCCGTATCCCACCCAACAAGAAGCTGAAGAACAAGACCTAACCCTTCGTAATCGGGATGCGACCTCTATATTTGATCCGGAGTTCACCCATGAAATCGTCGATCAATGCGAGGCTTTGGGCATATCATACTCCTTCAAGGATGATTGGATCCAAAAACGAAATCTCGACCGTGAAAAACCACTCTCACTTGGCAGGACAGAGCTCGGAAGATTGATCGCGGCAAGCGATGGAAAAATCAGCGGAACCACTCTTCAAATTCCAACAACCGGCTATCACACAGCCAATGAAACCGCCTCTCTCCGCTCTCTCAAAGCCGCTCTCGGCCTGCTCACCTCCATTTCAGGAGACTGTAAAATTTAAAACTTTCTAAGCGTTGTGGACTTCAGGAAACGCTCATCCGTTTCCGGATAATCCATGGTGAAATGCAAGCCGCGTGATTCCCTGCGTCGCAGAGCACACTCCACGATCAAGCCGGCCACCGTCACCAAATTTCTCAATTCGAGAATATCCGCGTTCACCCGGTGCCCCCAGTAAAACTCGCGGACTTCTTTCTTCAAATTCCTCAAACGAGCCGCCGCACGTCGCAAGCGATTATCCGTTCTGACAATGGAAACATAGTCCCACATGAGTCTTCGAATTTCATCCCAATTATGATAAATTACCACTAATTCATCAGGCTCCGCCACATCTCCATGGTGCCATTCCGGAATCGGCGGAGCATCCATCACCGGCTTGTCCGGAGGGTAGATTCGCATCATTTCCTCAAGTGCCAAGCGCGCCACCACATTGCCTTCCAATAATGAGTTTGATGCCAAGCGGTTCGCACCATGCAATCCCGTGCAGCCCACCTCGCCAATCGCATAAAGCCCACGCACCGTTGTCTTGCCGGTCACATCCGTTTTCACCCCTCCGCACATGTAATGCGCTGCTGGGACCACTGGGATGGGAGTGGTTTCACAATCCACGCCGAACTTCATGAGTGTTTCATAAATGTATGGGAAATGCTCTTTCATGAAGCCTTTCGGCTTATGCGTCACATCCAAATAAACACATGCCGCGCCGGTCTTTTTGATCTCTTGGTCAATCGCGCGTGCCACAATGTCACGCGGTGCCAAAGAGCCTCTCGCATCGGCTTTTTTCGTAAAGTCCTCACCTTTGGCATTGCGCAGAATACCACCTTCACCGCGCACAGCCTCGCTTACCAAAAACGATCTCGCCTCAGGTCCGGTTGCTGCCGGATTATAGAAACAGGTTGGGTGAAACTGAATAAACTCCATGTTGGCCATTGTCGCACCAGCACGCCAAGCAAGCGCGACGCCGTCACCCGTCGCCGAATCGGGATTGGTCGTATAAAGATAGACTTTACCGCACCCACCCGACGCCAAAACCACCCGATCCGAGCGAAAAACGGTAACCTCACCACTTTCCCTGTTGAGCACATAAGCTCCCAATATCCTGTCGTTTGACACAAT
Organism: Luteolibacter sp.; assembly: GCA_044233125.1. Classification (GTDB taxonomy): domain Bacteria; phylum Verrucomicrobiota; class Verrucomicrobiia; order Verrucomicrobiales; family Akkermansiaceae; genus Luteolibacter. The sequence continues at coordinate 6,821 of JBIIKO010000003.1, forward strand.
ATCCAAGCGCGCGGAAGTGATCAGATCGATGGCAAAATGATTTTCCAAAAGAGTGATATTCGGCTCATTTCGCGCAGCGTTCAACATCGCCCGAGCCACCTCACGCCCCGTTGTATCCCGCGCATGCAATATCCGCCGATGGCTGTGACCACCCTCTTTTCCCAATGAAAACTTTTCATCCTGCCGGTCAAACTGCACGCCGTAAGATAGTAAATCTTCGATTGTTTCAGCTCCTCCTTCAATAATACGGCGTACCACTGACTCATCGCAAAGTCCTGCTCCCGCGTCCAAGGTATCCGCCACATGCTTTTCCACGGTATCTCCCGTATCACAAAAACCCTGAGGCAAAACCGAAGCGATACCACCCTGCGCCCAAGCCGTATTCGATTCCTCAGCCTTACCCTTCGTCAACACCACCACTTTGCCGTGCTTTGCCGCCCGCAATGCAAACGACAAACCCGCGATGCCCGCTCCAACCACCAAGAAATCCGATGTCATGTGGACGGCATCATGACTGGCTGAGCATGGATGGAAAACTGAAAATTTATCGTAAACTCATCCATGAATTTTCAATTTTTCACCCTGTATATTGAAATTTATGCTAAGTTGGCGCATGATTTTCACTCGAATAATTCCGCTCTACCTGCTGATCGCATCGGCCTGTTTTGGCGAATCGGCATCTATTTGGATCAAAAAAGGCGATGAGTTGGATGCCCAGCGAAAAACTCAAGATGCGTTGGAGTCCTACCTAAAAGCCGAAAGTATACAGCCCGACCAAGCAGATATTCTCATTAAAATAGCCAAACAATATGGCGATCTCATGCCATCCCTCAAAGGCCAAGCCCGCAAGGAAGCCGCGAAAAAATCGCTCGCTTACTCACGCAAAGCAGTCGCCATCGCCCCAAAATTACCCGATGCCCATCTCGCCCTGGCGCTTTCTCTAGGCAAAAATACCGAGTTTTTGGGAAATCAGGAAAAATTGGAGGCATCCCGGGAAATCAAAAGCGCTGCTGATCAAGCTCTGAAGCTAAATCCAAAATCCGATTATGCCCACCACATGCTTGGCCGCTGGCATCAGGAAATTGCCGACATCGGCGGTGCGACCCGCCTTCTCGCAAAAGTCATCTATGGCAACATTCCGAAAGGTTCTTATCAGGACGCACTCGATCACTTCGAAAAAGCCCGGAAAATCAATCCCAAGCGGCTCATCCACCAAATCGAATACGGCCGCACCCTGGCGATGATGGGTAAAAATGACGATGCAAAAAGTGAAATCAAAAAAGGCCTCGCCATGCCTAACCGCGAAGCCGATGACGCCGAGTCAAAACTACGCGGCCAGAAAACTCTGGATGATATTTAGAATGAAGGAATGGAGGTTAAAAAAATCTTCAATTCAACTCTTGGCTTATTTCTCCAATCTTCACTTCTCGCTTTTTTCGAATTCCGTTTACCGCATAAAGCCCGATCGCGATCCAGATTAAACCAAATGACACGAGACGTAGACTTGTCATCGGTTCACCATAGATTTTCCAACCGATGAAGAACTGCAAGGTCGGTCCGATAAATTGAAGCATTCCCAATGTACTCAAGCGAATATTACGACTCGCAAACGCAAATGCCAGAAGCGGAATCGCAGTCACCACCCCACTTCCTGCCAAAAGCAAGCCGCTGCCCCAACTACCACCGAAGGCATCCGCTACGCTTGAATGAGTCCACAATAGCCATGCCATAGCGACCGGAACGAGCAAGCTTGTTTCAGCCGTCAAACCATCTAGAGCCCCCAGCGAAGATCGTTTTCTAACAACTCCATACAGTGAGAAACTCAAACCCAACGCCAGCGCCACCCATGGAAAATGTCCTACCCCAGGAATTTGCAACATCACTCCAGAGAATGCCGTGGCAATCGCCAGCATTTGCAAGCGGTTCTGCTTTTCACCAAACCACAAAGCACCGAACAACATGTTGAAAAACGGATTGATGTAATAACCCAACGCCCCCTCAATCATGCGTTCGTTAATCGTCGCCCAGACATAGAGCAACCAATTGCCGCCAATCAATACCCCCGAAACCACATGCCACGAGAGCGTCCGCAGATCGGCACGGATTCCTACCCTTTTCAAACACAACAACGGCCATAAGATCAAACAGGTCCAACAAGTCCTTTGCGCCACAATGGTCATCGCCGGAGCCGTCTCCAAGAGCTTCCAATAAATCGGCAGCACTCCCCATAATCCAAAAGCCAACACCCCAGCCAAAACCCCTCTTGTATGACCCGTCACGCGGACTTCATAAGCGCAATAACCAGCATCTGCAATGCTCGGATAATCTAAACCCGTTTCTCCCTTGATGTTTCGCCATCTGGAACCAAAACTCCCCGCGTGTCAGAAAACCGTCTCAGCATTCCGCAATACGCCATGGCGCTGGCCCATGTCGCCAGCCTCCGCTCCGAGGATCCTTACCGCAAAGTAGGCGCGGCGGCCCTGGACCACGACAACCGTGTCATCGCCACAGCTTACAACGGACTGGCCCCGGGCTTCAACGCACCCGCAGATTTTTGGGTCGATCGCGAGGGGCGGCAAAAATTCATGCTGCATGCCGAGATCAATCTCTGCTCCCTGTTCAAGCGAGGAGAGGCCAAAATCGTCGCCACCACCACCATGCCATGCACCGCTTGCATGCAAACCCTTTGTGCCTACGGAATAAAGGAAATCTACTATAAGGAGATTTACCACGCCTCAGACGCCCCCGAAATCGCCAAGCTCTATCATATTAAACTCGAGCAAATCAGCGATTTCCCGATGTCTACTGGCAGTGGGGACTAAAAGGTGAAAATCTCCCACTAATCTGTCTCTGCCTCAGACTCTTCCGCCTTGCCCATTGGCCATTTAGCCGTTACAGCCACCCGCATGGCCAAGAAACCAGTAGTTTTAATCATTCGTGACGGTTGGGGAAGCAACCCCGGCGGCAAAAAAACCGCCGTCAAAGACGGCAACGCAGTGATCCTCGCAAACACTCCTTTCACCGACGAAGTCCTTTCCCAATACCCTCACAGCTTCCTATCTGCGTCCGGCATGGATGTGGGCCTCCCGGAAGGCCAGATGGGAAATTCTGAGGTCGGCCACCTCAATCTCGGCGCGGGACGCATCGTTTATCAAGATTTCACGCGTATCAACAAAGCCATCGCCGAGGGCACGCTTGAACAAAACGAGGTTTTCAAAAAAGCCATGGAAAAGGCCAAAACCAGCCGACTCCATTTGATCGGTCTCGTCTCCGATGGCGGGGTTCATTCCCATCAGGATCAACTCATCGCCATGACCCGCCTCGCTGCTCAAGCCGGCGTGAAAGACATCTTCATCCATGCAATTACCGATGGCCGCGATACCTCACCAACCGGCGGCGCGGCATTTGTTTCAAAAGTCGAAGATGAAACCGCAAAGTTCGGCGCGAAGATCGCCACGGTCGTCGGTCGCTACTTCGCAATGGATCGCGACAAGCGTTGGGACCGAGTCAAAATCGCATGGGACGCCATCGTGCATGGCATCGGCCTGAAAAAGGAAATTCTCGCTTCGGAAGCCATCTCCGAAGTTTACGCGACCCAGAACAAAACCGATGAATTCATGCCAGCCATGATCTTCACCGAAGCTGACACCCAACGTATTCGTGATGGAGATGTGGTCCTATGGTTTAACTTTCGCGCAGACCGCGCACGTGAACTTTCCGAGGCGTTTCTCAAACCCGACTTCAATGGCTTTGATCGAGCTGCTATCCCAAAGGTCCACTTCGTCACTCTGACGGTTTATGACAAAACTTTTCCCTGTGAGGCGATTTTCGCACCACAGAGCCTTGATATGACCCTTGGTGAAACCGTTGCCGCCGTTGGCATGAAACAGATGCGCATCGCAGAGACCGAGAAATATCCGCACGTCACCTATTTCTTCAATGGCGGCGTTGAAACCGAATACCAGGGCGAACAACGCTTCATCATTCCCTCGCCAAAAGATGTGCCGACCTATGATCTCAAACCACAGATGTCGGCGGGTGAAGTGACCCAAACGGTGGTGGACCATCTGAAGGATTTTGATCTCGTGATCTTGAATTTCGCCAACCCCGACATGGTCGGACATACCGGAGTCGTGGAAGCGGCGAAGAAAGCTGTTGAGACCATCGATGCCTCGGTGAAAGCCATCGTTGAACAAACTCTCCGCCTTGGTGGAAAACTTCTCATCACCGCCGATCACGGTAACTGCGAATACATGCGCAACCCGGACGGTTCACCCAATACCGCTCACACCACCAACCCTGTGGAAATCATTTATGTCGCCGACGATGCCGCATCGAAAAAAATGCGCGACGGAATTCTGGCAGATGTCGCACCCACTCTGCTTGAAATGCTCAACATCGACAAGCCAGCGCAGATGACCGGTAAATCATTACTGATTTGACACGGCAACGCCGGCGTGGATCGACGCATTCACATTCAACTCCCTCATGACGATGCAAAAAACCTTCAAGTGGGTGTTGGTTCTCGCCGCGCTGGCAATCGTCATGGGATCAGCTGCCGCATTTTTTCTATGGTCCTTGGATGAGGTTACCAAAAACCGTTTCGCTCATCCATGGCTGATCTGGCTTCTCCCATTAGTGGGAGCTGCGATGGGATTTTATTATCGCTATCATGGCAAATCCGTTAACTCGGGCAATGCGCTCATACTTCATCATTTCCAAAACAGCTCAGAAAAAATTCCAGGTCGACTCGTACCTAGCATTCTGATTTCAACTCTCCTCACCCATGCGTTTGGAGGCTCCGCCGGTCGAGAAGGTACGGCCGTACAAATGGGAGCTGGGATCGGCGCAAGTTTCTCCCGTTTCCTTGCACCCACCCATGAAATGCAGAGAATCCTTGTTCTTTGCGGCATTGCAGCTGGATTCGGAGCCGTGTTTGGAACGCCTATTGCTGCTGCGGTGTTTGCGCTGGAGTTCACCCGCCACCAGCTCGTCAACCGAATCCTGATTCCCTGTCTTTTCAGTGCATGGGCCGCCCATCACATCTGCATTGCTTGGGGAGTCCATCACACGCCTTACCCAACGCTTCAACTTCCATCGAACCTCTTCCCGTTGATCTGGAAAGGAATGATTCTGGCAGCCATGCTTGCTCTTGCAGGCAGACTTTTCATTTTTACAGAACGCCATCTCAAACGCCGATTTAAAAATTGGTTTCCTCACGAAGCCATCCGCGGCACAATTGGAGGTATCCTGATTCTCGTTCTATTTTCATTGGCTGGAACCGGCGATTATTTGGGGCTGGGGGTCTTAGCAGAAAATAAATCGTCGCTCACGCTGACAGGATTTTTCTCATCAGACATCCACGCGCCCGCCAACGCATGGTTGTGGAAGTTAGCATTCACCATCATCACACTTGCTGCGGGCTTCAAAGGCGGCGAAGTCACACCGCTCTTCTTTATTGGCGCAGCTCTCGGAAACTCGATCGCATGGTTTCTTGCAGCGCCAGTGACTTTGTTCACCGGCATCTCCATGATCGCGTTCTTCGCCGGGACCACAAAAACCCCATACGCCTCATGGATGATGGGCATCGAGCTCTTGGGCTGGAAAATTTTTGCTCCTCTCGCACTCATCATCTGGATCACCACCAAACTGATCGGACCGAGATCGATTTATCCTAATCAGTCGAAAATATGATCGAATAGGCAGGGACTTTTTATCCTTAGAAGTCCATATTTTGCGGTGGATCATACGGTCAGGTTTCCAGGATGAAATTAGGCCGTAAGATCTGGACGATTATGGCTAATCGTCCCTGCCTGTTCAAACACGCGTCAACTTCCACAACCTCGGAACAAGCAGGCAACAGGCGACGAACAAGCCGCTTGCCAGACCCCACCATACCCCAACAGCCCCATAGCCAAGATGGATCGAAAGAAAAACCGCGATGGGAATACCGATGACCCAATAGGCTAAAAAACCCATGAATGCTGGCATGCGCGCATCATGAAGTCCGCGCAACATCGCAACGGAACCAATCTGCAAACTGTCAAACAACTGAAACACCCCTGCAACAATCATGATCCCCGCTGCAAGTTCAATCACCGGAGCTTCATCCATGTAGAGCGAAGCCAGCCATTTCCCAAAAAAGAGAAAAATACCCGCGCCAAGGAGCGCCCAGCCCACACCCAACCACCAACCCGAGACCGCGATTTTGCGTAGTCGCTCACCATGACCCGCACCATTGGCCGAGCCTATTCTGACACTCAAGGCCATCGACAATCCCAATGGAACCATGAACGCCGTCGCTGCACACATCAGCGCAATCTGATGCGCAGCCATCGCAGTCTCACCAAATCGCCCCATCAACAACCCAGCTGCGGAGAATGCAGACACCTCACAAACCATCTGCAAGCTCGCAGGAAACCCGATACTCAGAAATCGCCGTAACTCGAACCGATTGGGCAAACGAAACCAATGATAAGGCAGCCAATCACGCAACCCTACGGCGCGATATAACCATATGAACATAGCGACCAGAATCGCTATTCTAGCAATCAACGTCGCGATCGCCGCCCCTTCCAACCCCCATGCCGGAAAGCCCAGTTTTCCATAAATCATCACCCAGTTCAAAAACACATTGAGCAAAACTCCCGAAAGAAAGATCCAAAACGGCGGCCACGGCCTGCCCAAGGAATCCGCATGATTTTTCAAAGCAAGCGACATCAATGCCGGCACCATCGAAGCCATGATGATCTGAAAAAAGAGTTTGGAGCTTTGCACCACATCCTTGGGCTGCCCGAATATCTCGAGATTCTGCGAGAACAACCACATGACGCCGAAAAGAACTAGGCCAAGTATGGCCGAAATATAAACTCCCAGCCTACAACTCGCGCGCCCGGCCCGAGCATCATCCGCTCCGTGCGCGTTCGAAGTAAATACCGAGATCGCCGTTAAGACCCCCAACCCAAAAATAAACGGCACATAAAACAAGGAATTTGTGAAGGTCAACACCGCCAGTTCCGTGACGCCAAGTTTACCTATCATCACGGTATCCGCGACCCCAAGCAACATTTGACTCACTTGCCCGATGACCAAGGGAAAAGCCAGCTTCAGAGTTTGTCGGCATTCTTGAATCAGGGACATAGGAGCGCACTTGATACGCACCACTGCCCGAAATTGTCACCTCATACTTTCGCCGAGGCTTGTCAAATTTTCTGAAATCCATAAGTATGCTTTGCATAACCTTAATAATTCCGCATAATCTCCAGTAATGATTTTCTTTCTTCGGAAACTAATCCCTATCATCGCTATTCCGCTTCTTACCCAATGCGGATTCAAGAGTGCGCCTCAAACCCAAGCCGTAACAGGTCCATTCGACAGTCGAGGTAACTATATTGAAGATTGGGTGGACAAGCCGGACAAGTGGTATAACCCGCCCGCACCCGGTTCTCAGTCCCAAACTTCTCCCGCAGTTGCATCAAACAACCTTCCCGAGCCTCATATCCCGCTTGCCGAAACGAACTCGCCTCCGAAAATTTCTCAAACTTATCCAAGCTCTTCAAGCCCCAAGCCCAAACCTAAGCCGACTGTTACCCGCCACACGGTCAAACGAGGTGACACTCTGTCTGTCATAGCCAAGCGCTACAAGACAACCATTTCCAAAATTCAGAGAGCAAACGGAATCTCTGGTTCGGTCATCCGTGTCGGGCAGACTTTGAAAATTCCAAGCTGAATATCTGAGCCATTCCCAGATTCACGTTTATGCCAGTCGTGCGGTCTTTGCATCCAAAATTGCAAGTAAAGCGAGTGACACATCGCAAAACCCTTTTTTCAGCACTTGCTTGATCGAGGTCCTGCACGTTTTGATTTATCATTTTCCATTTCTTGGACCCATTCCACACACTCATTTTGTTATCTAAGAGGTTTCAGGATCTGCCAAAACGAAATCCCAATAAGCTTCTCCCTTGGTAAGCCCTTACCCACTTCTCCTCTTGATTGTCTTTTCTGACTTTCCCTCCGCCCGCATTTGAATAGAAATCACCTCGTCATGCCTTACCTCGACGATCAATTCCTGCTCTATAACGATACCGCACGCCGTTTGTTTCACGAAGTTGCAGCTGATCAACCCATCATCGATTATCATAATCATCTATCGCCCTCGGAAATTGCCAATGATCATCGCTGGGAAAACATCGCCGACATGTGGCTCGGCCATGACCATTACAAATGGCGTCTGCTGCGCGCCAACGGCATCCATGAAGAACGCATCACCGGCAACGCCAGTCCCAGGGACAAATTCCAAGCCTTTGCCGAGACCATTCCCTACACCCTCCGCAACCCCATGCACCATTGGGTGCACATGGAGCTACAACGCTATTTCGGCATTCATACTCTGCTATGTCCGAAAACCGCTGATGAAATTTGGGAACAAACCAACGCCAGACTTTCTGAGAAAGAATTTTCCGCACGTGGCCTATTGAAAAAATTCGATGTTCGGGTCGTCGGCACCACGGACGATCCTGCCGACCCGATTGATGAGCATTTGAAAATCGCCGCATCCGGTTTCAGCACGAAGGTCTTACCAACTTTCCGCCCGGACAAGGCCTTCCAAGTGGATCGCCCCGACCTCCTCAACCCATGGATCACGCGCTTGGAAAAAGTATCTGACATATCCATCACCAAGCTCCCAGATCTTTTGAACGCTTTACAAAAGCGTCATGATGATTTTCATGCAGCTGGTGCAAGACTCTCGGATCACGGGCTGGATCGTTGCCCAGCTCTGCCATGCACCGATGCCGAAGCCTCTAGAATTTTTGATCAAGCACGCAATGGCAAAGCCGTTTCAGCAGAAGACAAAGAACGCTTCTCATTCTACCTGCTAGTTTTCTCCGGACAACTCGATGCCGCACGCGGATGGACAAAACAGCTCCATCTCAATCCCGTGCGCAACACCAATATCCGCATGTCCGCCAAGCTCGGCGCCGATGCCGGATACGATACAATGGGCGATGTTCCACAAGGGGAAGCACTTGCTGTTTTCTTAAACGCGCTTGAATCACGCGAGGCTCTGCCAAAAACCATCCTCTACAATCTCAACCCGCGCGATAACTACCTGTTCGCGTCGATGACGGGTGTGTTCCAAGACGGCATCACGCCGGGCAAAATCCAATTTGGCTCAGGTTGGTGGTTCCTCGATCAGAAAGAAGGCATGGAAATGCAACTCAATGCGCTCTCAGCAACCGGATTGCTTTCACGCTTCGTTGGCATGCTGACCGATTCACGTTCCTTCCTCTCGTTCCCTCGTCACGAATATTTCCGTCGTATTCTCTGCAACCTCATCGGAGACGAAGCGGAAAAAGGCGAACTTCCGGATGATTTTGAAACTCTCTCAAAACTCGTTGCCGATATTTCATTCAACAACGCCAAGCAATACTTCGGATTCAACGTCTAAGAATATCATGATAAAGCGCATCCTTCTCTCCTTCACGCTCAGTTCGCTAACAGTTAACGCCGAAACCAGACACGTTTATATCGGCACAAATGCGGATGGAATTTATCTGGCTGAGTTCGACACCATAAAGGGCGCTCTGACCCAACCGTCCTTGGCAGGAAAATTTGAGAAGGCGGGCTTCCTCGCGCTTCATCCAAAGAAACCCATACTTTATACGATTGGCTTTGGTAGCAAAGTCGGAGCCTTTGGCATTGAGAAAGATCATTCACTGAAATTGATCAACGATGCCGACTCCGGCGGCGCCGGCCCTTGCCACGTTGCGGTTAATTCCTCGGGCAGCACTCTCGCGGTTGCAAATTACGGCGGCGGCTCTCTTGCAACCTTCAATCTAGATGCCGACGGAAAAATCGGAAAGATCATTTCACTTTTCAAAATCGAAGGCTCCGGGCCGAACCCAGCCCGTCAAAACGCTGCCCACACGCATGGCGTCTATTTCAACCAAGCCGACAACCTGCTCTTCGCACCCGACCTCGGCACGGATGAGACTCTGATCTATCGTTTCAATCCCGAAACCTCCGAGATCGTTCCCAACGATCCCAAATCATTCCAAGCCCCGCCAGGCTCTGGACCGCGTCACATGGATTTCTCTCCTGACGAAAAACACGCTTACGTCATCAACGAACTTACCAATACGATTTCTGTCGCAGGCTTTAACCCCAAGACCGGAAGCTTCACCGAAATCCAGACTATTGCGACCCTGCCAGCAGATTTCAAAGAACCCAATACCACAGCTGAAATCGAAGTTCATCCGAACGGAAACTTTGTCTATGGCTCGAACCGTGGTCATAACTCTATCGTGGTCTTCAAGCGCGATCCAACCACCGGCAAACTCACCTTCCTCCAACACGCTCCCTGTGGTGGCCAAATTCCCCGCCATTTTGCCATTGATCCATCAGGCAAATGGCTACTCTGCGGGCATCAAAATTCGAACACCGTTTCGGTTCTCAGTTTGAATCCGAAAACAGGTTTACTCGGAGATCCCCAATCCACCGTCGAGATACCCAGCCCAATTTGCATTTTATTTCCAAATTGATCGTGGCGGCGGATTGGATCCGACATGCCAAAATATCAATCTGCAACTGGCACGCATAGTCACGCGTTGACCATTAAACAAAGAACCGTTTCTATCTCGAAATCCATCGTTTTCGGGGTTCCATGCCCTATTTTCGGACAAAAACCGATTTCTTGAAAAGTGATCATGACAAATGCTCCCAGAACACTATTCTCTCCCTGTGAGCTATCAGGTTTTTGCCAGAAAATATCGCCCCAAGACGTTTGATGACGTTTTGGGACAAGACCATGTTGTCCGCACGCTGCGCAACGCGATCGACCAAAATCGTCTCGCCCATGCCTATCTTTTTGTCGGCCCTCGCGGCACAGGTAAAACCTCAACCGCCAGAATTTTTGCCAAAGCTCTAAACTGCACCGGCGGTCCGAAAATCGATTTCGATCCCGAAGAAGATGTCTGCCGAGAAATTGCCGAGGGACGGTCACTCGATGTTTTGGAAATTGACGGTGCCTCCAATAACGGAGTTGACCAAGTCCGTGATCTCCGCGAGTCCGTCAAATATGCGCCAAGCAGGGGCCAGTTCAAAATTTACTACATCGACGAAGTGCACATGCTTACCAATGCGGCATTCAATGCTCTTCTGAAAACTCTGGAAGAGCCTCCAGACCATGTGAAATTCATCTTCGCCACCACGGAGGTGCAGAAAATTCTGCCAACCATTTTATCCCGTTGCCAACGCTTCGATCTACGCCCCATACCGACCCAGACCATCGCGGATCACTTGCTGCATATCGCTTCTGCGGAGGGCATCAAGCTGGATGCCACGGCCGCATGGGCGATTGCAAAAGGCGCTGACGGCGGCATGCGTGACGCGCAGTCGATGCTCGACCAGCTCGTCGCATTCTGCGGTGAATCCATTACCGAGGAAAACGTTCTGGATATTTTCGGTTTCACTTCTCGTGAAAAAGTCGCTGATTTAACCTCAAAGTTGCTCGCTCGTGACACTCCGGCAGCACTCAAGCTGATCCAGACAGAAGCGGCAGGAGGTCGGGAACTTTCCCAACTTCTCGGTGAACTGATCGGTTGTTTACGCGGGCTGCTCATCGCAAAACTCGATCCTTCATCCGATGGCGAAGGTATACCCGATCAACTCTGGAGCAAACTTGTCAGTGACGCAGATGAATACGCATCAGAGCGCCTTCTTGCAGCCATTGATGTGTTTGCCGAAACCGATGGCCGCATGAAATGGAGCACGAACAAACGCCTGCATTTCGAGCTCGGCATGATCAAGGCAATCCAAGTGCTCTCCGAAGTCAGAATCACCGATGTGATCAAGGTCCTCACCAAAGGAGCCGATCACCTATCTTACTCCACAGCTTCCTCTCCTATCGCAAAGCCTGAAACAAAACCAAATCCTCCTGCAGAATCGCCTGCAGACGTCGTTCAAGCTACACCTTCCGCTCCGGCTCCGCAGCCTCCATCACCCAAAAAAACAATCGGTGACGCTCTCTCCGCTTTTGACGCCCTGATCGAAAACGCACCGGACGAATCAGATTTTCCAGAGGAACCCGAACCCGTTCCGGTCAAAAAATCCGAGCCCGCTGCTCCCCCGCCTGCAGAAGTCAAAGCTGTCGATGATGCATTCCATCAAGATCCTCTGATCCAAGCTGCATTGGTAAAATTCGAAGCCAAATTCCTAACCCCTTGATCCAACATTATGAACATCCAGAAATTGATGAAACAGGCCCAGCAGATGCAGGCGGGCCTTGCTGCAAAACAAGCCGAGCTTGCGGCGCGCGAAGTGACCGTGTCTGTGGGTGGAGATAAGGTTAAAGTCCGCGCAACCTGCGCCGGTGATATTCTCGAAATTAAAATTGATCCTGCAGTGATTGATCCGAGCGATGCGGAATTTCTCGAAGAACTCGTTCTCAAGGGAGTTCAGGACGCGATCACTCTGGGTAAATCTCAAGCTGCGGCAGAAATGGGCAAACTCACAGGGGGTCTCGGTATTCCCGGACTTTAGCAACCTGATGAAATCCGTCTTTGTCCTCATCTTTCTGCACCTGCCATGCTACGCAGTAGGTTTTGCGAATGGGGTGAAAATCGGTGAAGTCACGGACACTTCAGTCGTTCTCTGGACCCGTCTGACGAAAAATCCCGAGGCAGACAACCGGCTTGCGGAGTGGAATAAGGAGTCCCCCAATTGGACAGTTCCTGGTAAATCGGGAGAGATACGTTTTTCTGTGTCCGAAACAAACAAAGACACCCCACTCAAGCTTACCACATGGCAAGCCGCTGTTGCTGAAAACGATTTTACCTGCCAGCAAATGATCGATGGCTTAAACCCTGCCACGACATACACCTTTGAAGTCGAGGCACGATCAGAAGGTATCGAACATAAAACCCTAGGCACCTTCACTACGGCACCTGCCGCCGATGCGGATACCTCAATCACTTTCACCGTCTCGACCTGCCAGGAGTTCGAACTTCGTGACGATGTGGATAACGGCCACAAGATTTACCGCTCCATGCTGGCTCTCAAACCTGCGTTCTTCATTCAATCTGGTGACACGCTTTACTATGATCGCAAACCACCTCTGGCAAAAAACATGGAAATCGCCCGCTATCAATGGGGGCGCATGTATTCGCTGCCTTTTCAAAAAAGCTTTCACCAACGGATTCCCAGCTACTGGATGCATGACGACCATGATCTTCTCAAAAACGATGCTTGGCCGGGACAAACATACGGCGACCTGACATGGGAGCAAGGTGTCAAAATCTGGCGCGAACAAATTCCACAATCGGATACACCCTATCGGACGTTTCGCTGGGGAAAAGACCTCCAGATCTGGCTGCCCGAAGGACGTGAGTTTCGCTCACCAAACAACATGCCAGACGGTCCGAATAAGTCCATCCTTGGTAAAAAGCAATGGCAGTGGCTCGAGGAAACCATGAAAGCATCCGATGCCACCTTCAAACTCTATATTTCCGCTACACCGGTTGTCGGTCCTGATCGCGCTGGAAAAAATGATAATCATGCTAACAACGGATTCCATCACGAAGGCGAGCGTTTGAGAAAATTTCTCAACTCGATTCCGGGTTGTTTTGTCATCAACGGCGACCGTCATTGGCAATACCACTCAATCGATCCAGAAACCGGCCTCAACGAATTTGGCTGCGGTCCAGCGTCAGACGCTCATGCGCAAGGATGGAATCCAGACGAGAACAGGCCAGAGCATCGGTTCCTTAGAGTCAAAGGCGGATTTGGATCGTTTCAAATTGATCGCAACAAAGCCACATTCATCCATCACGACGTTGATGGGAAAGAAGTTTACTCGACTGAGATTCCCGCTGCAAACAAGTGATAGATTACTTCATGAAAAAGGCGGGCTGCGTTTTCACGCAACCCGCCGTTAGATCATTCAGAGAAGAAGCCGGCCAAAGACCAGCTCTCCGGCTAGATACCTTTTTTGACAACGTCGGTCAGGAGGTCGATCACGCGGTTTGAATAACCCCACTCATTGTCATACCAGCTAACCAGCTTGAAGAAGGTGCTGTTGAGCTCGATGGAAGAGCCTGCATCGTAGATCGAGGATGACTTATCATGAATGAAGTCAGTCGAGACCACTTCATCCGTGGTGTAGCTGAGGATTCCCTTGAGATAGGTCTCGGAAGCTTTTTTCAGAGCTGCATTGATTTCCTCAAGTGAAGTTTCTTTCTCAGTCTTCACGGTGAGGTCGACACATGAAACGGTCGGAGTAGGAACGCGGAAAGCCATGCCGGTGAGCTTGCCTTTAACGGCAGGGCAAACCAATGAAACGGCTTTGGCAGCTCCGGTGGCGGAAGGGATGATGTTGATCGCAGCGGAGCGTCCACCTTTCCAGTCTTTCTTGGACGGACCGTCCACGGTTTTCTGGGTGGCGGTGTATGCGTGAATGGTGGTCATCAAACCTTCTTTGATTCCGAAACCTTCCTTCAACAACACGTGCACAAGCGGAGCGAGGCAGTTGGTGGTGCAAGAAGCATTGGAAATAAGATGATGCTTGGCAGGATCGTAATCGCCATCGTTCACGCCTTGAACGAAGGTATGTACGTCGTCACCTTTACCAGGAGCGGAGATGATAACTTTTTTCGCACCAGCGGTGATGTGGCCTTGGGCGAGTTTATCTTCAACAAACAAACCCGTGGATTCGATAACGATATCGACACCGAGCTCCTTCCAAGGAAGACCCTCTGGGCTACGCGCGGAAACCACTTTGATTTCGTGACCGTTAACGACGATGATGTCGTCTTCAGCAAGATCGGGAGAAGATTTTTTGGATGAAACTTCACCGTCGAATTTACCTTGGGTGGAGTCGTATTTGAGGAGATAGGCAAGGTTGTCAGCCGGCACAAGATCGCCCACTGCGGCGACTTTGAATGTGGTGCCGAGATGGCCTTGTTCGACGAGTGCGCGAAAGACGAGGCGTCCGATGCGACCGAATCCGTTGATGGCGATGGTAGTCATATGTTTGCTTGGTGAGAGAGAGTCGGGAGACTTTTGGGTTACATACCGCAGTCATTCCAAACGCGGCGGCGGGATTGTGCACGGAAAGGGTGATGCGTCAACCCCACTCTCAAGCTAGAAAACGGAAGAATTTTACCCGCTAATTCCCGCGAATGAAGAAGATGAACCACGAAAAACACCAAAAGCACGAAATGGAGCGGTTTAATGAACTCCAGACATCCACGAAAGATCACCCACCCAAAGCACCCAAAGCACCCAAAGCACCCGAAGCACCCGAAACTTTCGTGTTTTTCGTGGTTAAAAAAATTCACTCTTCACTATTCAATATTCGCAATTCAGTCTCCCTACATGAAAAAAGCTGACCAAGCCTTCCTTTTTGAACTCCTCGAAACCCCCTCACCTACCGGCTTCGAAATGCCAGGCCAAAACGTCTGGGCGAAATACCTTGAAAAGACCGCCACCAAGATCGAGTGCGATGCCTACGGCTCCACTTGGGCCACTCTTCAGGGCAAATCCAAAAAAACCATCATGCTCGAGGCGCATGCAGATGAAATCGGCTACATCATCAAGCACATCGATGACAAAGGTTTCCTTCGTATCGATCGTATCGGTGGATCCGATGCCGCAACGGGCCGGGGTCGCCGCGTCCATATTCTCGGCGATAACGGAGTCGTTTCCGGAATCATCGGCAACACAGCCATCCATCTGCGACGTGACGAACTCAATGGTGAAAAGTCACCCGCTGTCCATGACCTTTGGGTCGACATCGGCGCCTCGAACGCAAAAGAAGTCGCGGCGATGGGACTTCGCGTCGGCCATCCCATGGTATATCAGGACGGCCCTGCAGAACTCGCACACAAACGCCTTATATCCCGGGCGCTCGATAACCGCCTGGGATCTTACATTATCGCTCAGGTCATGAAACGCATTGCAGCATCAGGTAAAACACCTGCGGTGACCTTGGTTTGTTTGAATGCAATCCAAGAAGAAATCGGAGGCAACGGCGCCATGATGGCAACTTATCGGTTGAAACCGAATATCTGCATTTGTCTCGATGTCACTCACGCCACCGATACTCCGGGAATCGACTCAGCGAAATTCGGTTTGGTCAAACTCGGTCAGGGTCCAACCCTATCGCACGGAACATGTAACCACCCACTCATTGTAAAGCGACTGATTGAAATCTCCAAAAAAAGCAAAATCGATATCCAACATGAATCATCGAGCCGCTTCTCCGGAACCGATACGGATAAGATTTTCCACTCTCGTGAAGGCATTCCAAGTGCGCTCGTTTCTCTTCCACTGCGCTGCATGCACTCCGTCGTTGAAACCGCGCACCTCGATGACATTGAAGCCACGATCCAGCTATTAGAAGCTTTTGTATTATCTGTAAAAGATACCGACACCTTTCATCAGAAATTAGGCGTATAGGAAATCTATCTGCCGCAGGCTCTAACCTGCTGCAGTTTTCCGCAGCTTTGATTTAAAATCCAAAAACCGTTTTTTTGAATCGGATGTTTTCAAACGAGCTAACAAGAATCCCAACAATCCAACGCCTGAGGCGAAATCTAACCAACTTTCCCCTCCAAAAACGGAACCAACTCATCCACCCCGAAATCTGCAAGCACCTCACCCTCCCAATCCAAAGTCGGAGCTTTACTCTGACCCGATAGCGCGACCATTTCCGACATCGCTGCGGCATTTCCGGACACCACAACTCTCTCCACCTCAATGTCGTGTTGCTTGAGATATTGCTCAACTTCCACACACCACGGACAGCCATTTTTCACATAGAGAATGCGTTCGCTTTTCATGCGAAAACCCTGCACGAAAATTCCAGCCTTGGGGAAGGTTTATTTCTTAAATCCATGACCCAAAGCTTCCCCTGAACCATCGGGTTGATTTTCAAGTGAGAAATTCCCTATTCACCATAATCCAAATTTACCATAGCTCATCACATAAATTCCCATGAGCAAATTCGCAGCCGCGTGCATGACAACGCAAGCACCCAGATTCTTGCTCCAAATACATAGCACATAAGTCATGGATCCATAAACCAAGGCTCCCGCCCAGTCGACTGGAGCATGTGCCGCCATGAATAATAGAGTCACAATCAGATAACTTTTCCAATGCGCGCGACCGAACGGTTGCTTCCAATAATCCCCTTCCCAATTCATGCAGAAGCGCATGACGAATCCTCGCCAGAAAATTTCCTCGACCAAGGCAACGATGACCACTGCCCTAAAAAATCTCATCAAAAGAGAAGCCCAATACGCTGCAGGATGTTCGAAAATGCCAGGATTGAATCCCTCATCACGCTTCGCAATCCCGAGCCATTTCATCCAGCCTTCCGTTTCACCAGACAACCCCCAAGCATCGTATAGCGTCGTTGGCAAAAGCCAAAAACCAATTCCAATCACGCCAAAAAACACGCCGATGATACTCCACTTCAGACTCCAGTCGAAACGGTAATATTTCCAATAGCGAAGCAAAAAACCAAGGACAATCAGGGTTTGGATTGGATAGATCCACTGTGAAACGTCCTGTTTCCACCAGGGAGCTGCCGGATGATCCCAACCAAAAAAGCTCTCAGAAAGCTGCAACAAGATCAGAAAAATCATAAACCCCGCGAATGGCCCTACATGCGCCCTCGTTAGCTGTTCGGGATTCTTCAAATCACTGTCCATCCATCTGGAATTTTCAATTAGATCTTGGATACAAAACGCTCGATACTTTCCATCGCCTTGCGCAGATCTTCCATGCCGGTTGCATAACAACATCTGAGAAAGCCCTCTCCGCTCGATCCGAATGCACTACCAGGAACTGCAGCAACGCTCTCCGCTTCAAGTAAGCCCATCGCAAATTCCTTGGATGAAAGACCGGTCTTGCGAATGTCTGGAAACACATAAAACGCCCCACCCGGCGTATGGCAATCCAAGCCAATCTCGTTGAAACGTTTGACCAGAAAATCCCGGCGCTGATGGTAACTTTCCTTCATCATCAGCATTTGAGGCTTGCCGTTTTCCAATGCTTCAATCGCCGCATTCTGACTCATAATCGGCGCACAAAGCATGGAATATTGGTGAATTTTCATCATCGCCTCAATGATAGGTTGCGGAGCACAGGCATAACCCAAACGGAAACCCGTCATCGCAAACGCTTTAGAAAATCCATGCATCAAAATCGTGCGTTCCTTCATGCCGGGCAACGAAGCTATCGAAACATGCTGAATCCCGTCATAACGCAGCTCACTGTAGATCTCGTCCGTCAGCACAATTAGATCATGTTTGATCGCAAGTTTGGCAATACCTTCAAGATCCTCGTTACTGGCAACGGAACCCGTAGGATTGGTCGGGAAATTTAACATCAGAATGCGACTCTTTGGTGTGATCACTTTTTCCAAAGCCTCGGGCTTCAGAGAAAAACCATCCTCTTTGGTCGTCTCAACTGCTACGGCGACCCCGTGCGCCATCACGATACTTGGCGAGTAGGAAACGTAACACGGCTCATGATAAATGACTTCCTCACCCGGATTGAGTAATGCGCGCAACGCGATATCAATCGCCTCCGAAACGCCCACTGTCACCAACACTTCTTTCGCAGGATCATAATTTACATCGAAAAAACCCGAGACATACTTGGAAATGGATTTCCTCAAACTCAGCAATCCGAGGTTCGAAGTATAGGTCGTCTGGCCTTTCTCCAAAGAATAAATCGCAGCTTCGCGAATATGCCACGGCGTCACAAAGTCCGGCTCACCGACCCCCAATGAAATCACATCATCTCTTCCCTGAACCAATTCAAAGAAATCCCGAATCCCCGATCTTGGAATCGATGCCACGTGGCGCGCTATTTTCGCTGTATAATCCATAAAAAATCCGCAAACGGCGGCAAGCGATCAAACCTCTCATCCCTGCCGCCGTCAAGGACTTGGAACGGCAACGATCATTCAAAAATCATGGCACAACTATCTGGAATCAGCTCCAAACTCCATTCTCAACGCTGCAAATTCAGAGGAAAACGCACTTTCATAATTCAAATTTTCCGGTTTAAGTTCCGCCACCCATGTCCACTGAAGCCATCCTCTCCACCGCCAGACAATTTCTTGAGGTCGATCCAACCGTACCCATCACAATGATCCCGATCAAACGTGGTGCATCCGGTCGCACCATCGCCAGGGTGAAAACTCCCATTCACGATGATTTCATCGGTGTCTACTGGACGGATGAGCGGGAAGATAACGCCCAGTTTGTGCCTATCGCGGAATTCCTCAGAGAAGCGAAATTCAATGTTCCGGAAATTCTCTATGATCGCTCCCAGCATAACGTAGCCCTCATTGAAGACCTTGGCGATACTGATCTTCACTCCCTGAAGGATCAACCCTTCAAAAACCGCCTGCCCTATTATCGTTCCGCACTGGAGCAGATTGACCGACTCTTTTTCACAAAAGTCCCCAAAGACCTCGAGCTGATGCCGCCCTTTGATGCGGATCTTTATCGTTGGGAGCAAAAATATTTCTTCGATTACTTTATCGAGGATTTCCTCAAGGAAAGCCCCGTGGCGCTCGAAAAAAACGAGGCGTTTATGGAAATGGCGGAGGGACTTGGCTCAAGTCACAAGCATCTGGTGCATCGCGACTTCCAATCGCAAAACCTGCTTATCAAAGACGGCAAAGCTTACATGATCGATTTTCAGGGCCTGCGCCGGGGACGTCAGGAATACGATCTCGCATCGCTCATTTTCGATCCCTACATGGATCACTCCGCAGACGAACGCGAGCAACTGTTGGATCTATGGGAAGATATTTCCGATGAAAGGCCTGAAACCTCCCTGTTCCACAAATGCGCCGCCCAGCGTCTCATGCAAGCGCTTGGGGCTTTTGGAAATATCATCGAAAATCGCCACGATGAATGGTATCGCCAGCACATTCCAACCGCGATGAAATCCCTGCTTGAAGTGATAAAAGGCTCCGATATCGAGGATGCCCTCTTGCCGATACTCACGAAGCACCTCGCGAATTATTGATCCGTCTCGATCAAATATCTCATTGGAATCATGTTTGAATAGCTGAATCCCTGCTTCTGGAAAAACTCTTGGGATTCCGCGCTGATCTTATCGGTCAGCAAGGTGATCCGTAAGAATTTTTTCCGCTTCGCAAATTCAATAACATAATTCACCAACATCGTTCCGTAGCCTTGACCGCGATGATGGGGATGAATCACCACATCTTCCATCAAAATGACAAAACCACCCCGCGCGGTAGAAATGGTAAATAGCATGTTCACCATTCCAAAAATCTTGTCTTCATTCCGGATCACAACAATCCTCCCTCGGCTGGGCTGCTCCAATATCAATCGCAAACCACGCTCTTGCAACGCCCTGTCCGGAATGAAATCTCCCGAGGACATGGAGAACAAGTCCACAACCAATTCCGTCAACGCCGGCAAATCTTCCAAGGTCGCCATCTCAACCTTCGCTGTTTGATTCACAATCTTGTGCATGTCGCTGGCAATATCTTCGGAACTCATATTCAGGCAGGATGCTTTAGCATGGCAAGAAGACTCAAAAATGACAGCATGTTTTACGGAAAAATCTAGGTATCCGGCCAAGTCATAACCGATGCAATTGACTAGAACGCAAGTATGGTAGGGTCGTTTTGATAAGACGACCGCTAGTTTGTGCCTCCAAAAAACAATCAAGGATTGCCATAAGCCTGTGAAGTCGACAACCCATCTTCTTCGATACCTTTAATTTCGATTCATAAGCATCTCACAGAGGTCGTTTTATCAAAACAACCTTAACATTTTCTTGGCGATCTTGCATTTCAATAACTCGCGGCGAAACTCCTGATTCAGCTCGATTTCCCCACAATCATTGACGATCATGTCTAGCTGATATCCTTTTTTCATGCCTACATCACAGCTTTTACTATGCCAAATTACGAATATGCTAATCATTTCATCTTAACTCGATCTGTGGTGAATTTGATTCATTTGCCGTTCTTGAAATTCCCCGCATCCCGCCTAAAGTCATTCCAGTGAATCTAAACACCCACGCACCCGAAACCCTTTCGCTTCAAGGTCGGTTGTTACTTGCAACCCCGTCCCTTTGTGATGGAACCTTCGATCATTCCGTGATTTTCATCGAAGAGCACAATGGGATAGACGGAGCTTTGGGCACAATCATCAACCACCCAATCGGCAAAACCGTGGGTGATCTGGTTTCAGAGCTTGATGATACCCCGCTCGCAAAACTACCGATATTGCAAGGCGGCCCCGTCGGCACCGAGCATTTGAGTTTCACGGTTCTTTATACCGATTCAGAAAATCAAACGCGTCTCATTTCACGAATTTCTGCAGCTAAAGCAGAAGGCATGATCAATAAAACGAATCATCTCGTTCAAGCCATCGTCGGCCATTCCGCATGGTCTCCGGGACAACTGGAAGATGAAATTGAACGCAATACCTGGATTACTCTTGATCCACCCCAAGACTTACTCAGCCACCCTCACGATCTCAGCCTCTGGAAAAGACTTCTCAGCGGCATCTCTCCCTATCACGCTCTCATATCGCAAGCGCCAAAAAATCCGATGCTGAATTAATTTTCAAATCTAGAATCTTTTATTCACTCTTCAGATTTCACCCTTCACTCTTCATTAACCCGTGCCAGCACTTATCTTCCATCCCATCGACGAAATTATTCAGGAAATCGCAGCCGGAAAAATCGTCATCGTCGCGGATGATCCGGATCGTGAAAACGAAGCTGATCTCGTCTGTGCCGCCTCGCTGTGCACACGAGAAATGGTCAATTTCATGGCAGTTCATGGCCGCGGCTTGATCTGCGCGCCCATCACTTCCGAGCGTGCTGAAGAACTCGACCTACCGCAGATGACACGGCGCAACCACGAAGGCATGAAAACCGCCTTCACGATTTCGGTCGATGCCGCAAAAGGTGTTACCACTGGGATTTCCGCTGCCGATCGCGCGCACACCATCCAACTGCTCGCGGATTCATCCGCACACATCGACTCCTTCGTAAAACCCGGCCACATCTTCCCGCTTCAAGCCATGTCAGGCGGTGTCCTGCGCCGTGCCGGGCACACCGAAGCCGCTATCGATCTCGTCAAACTCGCTGGCCTTCCCGCCGCAGGCGTGATTTGTGAAATCATGGACGAAGATGGTTCCATGGCACGCGTCGGCGACCTCGGAGATTACCAAACCATACACAATCTCAAAGCCTGCACCATTGCGCAACTTATAGAATACCGCCGTCGCTCCGAGAAGTTTGTAAAACATGAGAGTACCGTCTTGATGCCAACCGATTACGGCGATTTCGACTGTCATCTCTATACCGTATCGCTGGACCATTCGCATCACCTCGCACTCACGCACGGTAAAATTAACCCCGAGCAACCGACGCTCGTTCGAGTCCATTCCGAATGCCTCACGGGTGATGTCTTCCACTCCCAACGCTGCGATTGCGGCCCGCAACTCGACGCCGCGATGAAACGCATTTCAGAAGAAGGTGGGGTCTTGCTCTACCTTCGCCAAGAAGGGCGCGGTATTGGATTGCCTGCAAAAATCCATGCCTACAAACTCCAGGAACAAGGACTCGACACGATCGAAGCCAACGAAAAACTCGGCTTCGCCTCCGATCTCCGCGACTACGGCATGGGCGCCCAAATCCTCCACGACCTTGGCGTCCGTCGCATCAAACTCCTCACCAATAACCCGAAAAAAGTCGTGGGGCTGGAAGGTTACGGTTTGGAAATTTCAGAACAAATCCCGCTTTCCCTACCAGCCAATATCCACAACCAAAAGTATCTGGATACCAAGCGGACAAAGATGGGACACACTTTGTAAATTTTAAATTTTAAACTCTAAATTATAAAATCCGTGTGGCGGATTGATATTCTGATCATGAATTTTTCAATCTCCTCTCCTCCCGCTTCTCCTCCCTCCCTGTTGAGAAACAGCCTGAACTAAACCAGCAGCGCGATCTGTTCTCCTGGCCCGTGCACACCTTCAATAAGAATCCCTTCAACATCAGCTGTCTTTGAAGGTCCCGTGCACCAGATAATATTCGGTGCATCACCAAATGCTGCGATCGCATCAGGAATCGTGCGATGGATTTCTTCTTTTTTCAAAACCCCGACGTGCACCCATGGTGAGAGTGCTGCGAGTCGATAGGTGGTTTTGAAATCATCAATAATCAGAGAACCCGACTCAGCAATCGCACCCGTCGCTCGAGTGATACCAAATTGATAATCATCGTAGCGCTCTCTGTCGTAGGTCGTTTCCACTTTTAACCCAGCTGCCTCGAGAGCTGTTCCAATCATTTCATAAAGCGCCGGATCGCAGTATCCGACCTTTTGGTTATTGCCATCCAGAAACTCCGCAAGTTGCTGGACGGAATTCATGGGGCGTCCGTTGACCGCTTTGAAATTTTCAGAAAACGCATCCCAGAGATCTTCTTGTTTGAGCTTCACGTTGGAATGCATCACTGAAGTTTCGTAACTCGGGTAAGCGGCCTTTTCGGCAAGGTGATCCGTCGTTTCGCGGATTTTGGAGAAGATTTGGGAACGGGACATGGATTTGAGATGGTTCTGGCTTTTTTTTACAGGGAGGGAGGAGGTTAAGGAGAAGAGGAGGAAGAGTGAATGATAGGTTTGGTTATGATTGAGAACGGAAAAGTCGTCTTTTACCAAGCGGCCAGGTTTTAAAGTTGAGGAGCAGGCCGATTTCAAGTTTACTGATGTTGAGATAACCGATGATTTGTGCTTCATGGACAGAAGTAAAACTTTCGACACATTTTGCATCAACGATCAACTTGTTCTCGATAACAAGATCAGGCACGAGATGGCCAATAAACCGCTTTTTATAAAATGCCTCATACTTGGGTTGTTGCTCGAAACCGATACCCCGCTCCGCCAACTCAACGCAGAGAGCGCGCTCATATAGTTTTTCATCCAATCCAGGGCGCAACTCTTGGTGAACAGAAATCGCAGCTGCGATAACTTCCTTAGTGAGTTCCTTGTGTGGTAGATCCAATTCCATTTTTGTTTTAACTCCTTCTTCTCCCCTCATCCTCATCCCTCCCTGTAAAAAATGCCCGATCACTTATTACGCGCCTTCAACCACTTACGGAAATCCCCACCATGGGACTCAGGCAGTGTCCGCTGACCGAGCCAGTCTTGGAGGGGTTTGATCGGCGCGACTTGAATAGGCAGATGGTTCATCGCCTTGGACATGGTCATCGCGGTGCGCCAAAGGGACGGCGAAGTGGCGAGGGTTGCAAAAGGCGTCATGGGGATAGCTCCCTCGGATGGAATTTCCTCGCGCTTCGCCTTATCACGAAGGCGAAGCAATAGGTCCGGAATCGGGATATCCACGGGACAAACTTCATTGCAAGCTCCGCATAGAGAGGAAGCTTTTGGCAAGTCTGCAAGTTCTGGGAAACGTTTGCCGAAAAGGATGGGTGAAAGCACTGCACCGATCGGGCCACCATACACGGAGCGGTAAGCATGACCTGATGCCTGACGATAAACCGGACAAACGTTCTGACACGCGGAACAACGAATACAGCGCAGAATCTCCCGGCAGTTCGATGCCAAAACATCCGTGCGTCCATTATCCATGAACACAACGTGCATGTGCTCAGGTCCGTCCGGTTGATTCTCGGATTTCGGCCCGTTAATGAACTCGGTGTAAACCGTGAGTTGCTGACCCGTGGCAGATCGGCCCAACAAATTAAGAAACACCGAGAGATCGCGTTCCTGTGGAATGACCTTTTCAATCCCGACCAACGCGATATGAACGTTCACTGGAGCCATGCCGAAACGTGAGTTACCCTCGTTCGTCACCAGCACCAAACGTCCGGTATCAGAGCAGACAAAATTCGCGCCGGTAATGCCGGCTTCCGCCACCATGTATTTTTCGCGCAGATGCACCCGCGCTCGACGTGTGATGGTTTCCGGATCGTCATTGTAATCTGGCGCAATCCCCTCGCGCAAAAACGTGTTTGCGATTCCTCGGCGGTTCTTGTGAATGATCGGCTTCACGATATGCGATGGTTCATCGCCGTCCAACTGAATGATAAATTCCCCGAGATCCGATTCCAAACACTCGATCCCGTTCTCGATAAGAAACGGATTCAAGTGGATCTCCTCTGCCGCCATCGACTTCGATTTGGTCAGTTGCTTGACGCCATGCTGCTGGAGAATTCCGAGAATCGCCTGACGCGCATCCTCATCCGTCGATGCGTAATGCACGTGCACTCCCCGCTCCGTCAATGCGTGCTCGGCTTTCTCAAGGTACTCATCCAGATGATGCAAGGTGTGATCCTTGATTGCTCCGGCCAGTTTCCTTAAAGAATTCGGATCCTCGTAATCGTGAAATAACACGGAATACCGCTTGTCCGTTCCCTTCGATGATCCATCGATGACCGAATGCTGTTTCTCATCGGAAATATCGCGGGCGTATTGATCAATCTGCTGTGGCATGTTTTTGACAGTTTGTTTCTGTGGAAAATCTAATCCATTCTCGCCAATTGACCAGACGATGTTTTCTCAAACCCTTACTAATGCCTGATCAAAATCTTTCCAAACCGGGTCCATATCCTGCTTTCTCAGCATCTCAGCGATTTCCGCAGGGGTGCGGGTATCGTGAATTTGAAATTGCTCAGTGGCTTTTTCCTTGCCGCTGCGTTCGGTGAGTTCGACCCGCCTGCCTTTTACGGTGAGGTGAAGATCGTCCGATCCAGCTCCCGTGTAACCGCCGGGCTCGGTACGCGCGCCGGCAGACATATGAGTCACACCCAAGGGAGCCATCGCATCGCGCAGACTGGCCGGCTCTCGAGTGGAGAGCACGATCGCCACTTGCGGAAAAACCACGCGAAAAGCTGTGATCAGCCGCAGCAAAGATTCATCTGGTAAAAAGCGATCAGGATCCGCCTGATATTGATAGTTTCCTGCATAGGGGCGCATCCGCGGAAAGGCCACAGAAAGCTGTGCTTTCCAGCAATGCTTGTAGAGGTGCTCTAAATGCGCGGCAAGCGACAGCGCCTCATGCTTCCAATCCGCTAACCCAAACAACGCACCAATCCCGATCCTGCGGAATCCTCCCGCATACGCACGTTCCGGACAATCCAAGCGCCAGTCAAAATTTTTTTTAGGTCCTGCAGTATGGAGCGTCTGATAGGTCTCACGATGATAGGTTTCTTGGTAAACAATCAAACCCTCAGCACCGTGATCGACCAACTCCCGATACTGGTCGTCCTCCATCGGCCCCACTTCTAGTGCCAACGTTGGAAACAACGGGATCAGCGCATCCAGACATGCTTGCAAATATCCTTCTGAAACAAATTTCGGATGTTCCCCCGCCACCAACAACAAATTACGAAATCCCTGTGCGTGCAAATATTTGCCTTCGGTTACCACTTGATCGACGCTGAGAGTTGTTCGGAGAATCGCGGCATCTCGCGAGAAACCACAGTATGAACAGTTGTTCACGCACTCGTTCGAAACATACAGCGGAGCAAACAACCTCATGGTCTTGCCAAAATTCTGACGCGTCAGTTGCTGACTTTTTCGAGCAAGTTTCTCCAGAGAAACACTCTCCTCCAGCAAATCCATGAATTGACGCATCAGGGGCGTCGGGTGCGAAAGCAGTTCAGGATAAGCCGCAGAAAAAAGCATGCAAAGAACCTGAAATAGGAAACGCCCAACGTCCAACCTCTATCATCCAACTTTCAAAGAAATTTCAGAATTCCATAAATATCCCAAATTTTGAGTTAATTTCTCTATTTTCCATCAATCATACCTTTGCGTTGAAATCCTTTGTTCACCTTCGCTATTGCCCAAATCGCCTCGCCGATGAATGATTCCGTTGTGGCGGTTATTCTGGCAATTGAGAGTTCATGTGACGAAACGGCGGTGGCGATCCTCCGCGGCAAGCTGGGACAACGCGCCGAACTTCTCTCAAGCGTGGTCGCTTCCCAAATTCAGGAACATCGGGTTTACGGTGGAGTCGTTCCGGAAATCGCCTCCCGCAGTCATTCACTCAATCTCAATGGTTTGGTTGAGAAATCGCTGGAAATTGCCGCGATGCGCATGGCGGATATCGATGCCTTTGGCGCAACCATGGGTCCAGGCCTGGCCTCTTCATTGCTTGTCGGAAGCACCGCGGCAAAGGCAATGTCCTGTATTTCAGGCAAACCCTTCATCGCCGTCAACCACCTCGAGGGCCACTTGCTCTCGCCTTTCATTGAAAAGAGCGCAGTTCCACACCACACTGGATTGATCGTCTCAGGCGGTCACACCCAACTCATGGAGGTTTCCTCACCCGGAAATTACCGGAAACTCGGCAGCACTCGCGATGATGCTGCCGGTGAAGCGTTCGACAAAGTTGGAAAAATGCTTGGGCTTCCCTATCCTGGCGGTCCGGAAATCGAAATAGCCGCCCGCAACGGTAATCCGAAAGCCTACGATTTCCCGCGTTCCATGATGCAGGGCGATGAACTGGATTTTTCTTTCTCAGGCCTGAAGACAGCTGTTCTCTACACCTTACAAAAAGAGCCCGACGCAAAACCCGAAGACATTGCCGCCTCTTTCCAAGCCGCTGTGGTCGATGTCTTGGTCGAAAAGACCATCCGGGCATCAAAAGTCGCCAATACGCGTATCATCGGCTTGTCCGGTGGTGTCAGCCTAAACCGCTATGTCCGCCAGGCATTTATGGACCGTTGCAAAAAGGAAGGATTCCAGCTTGAGATCGCAAACCCAGATCTTTGCACGGATAATGCGGCCATGATCGCCTTTGCTGCATTGCTGAGGCTTTTGTCAGGGAAAATCGACCCCCTGGACGGCGATATCAATCCAAACCTAAGTCTGTGAATTTTCCAGATTTCAAGCTCGTCTCCATTGGCCTGCTCAATCAATTTATCTCAGATGAAATACCGATCTCTCGTTTTCGACTTTGACGGTACGATCGCCGACACACTCAGTGAGACCCGCAAAATATATAATGAGCTGGCACCCGAATATGGAATTCGTGAAGTCGATGCGCATGAGATATCCGAGCTCAGACATCTCTCGCTTAAGGAAATTCTCGGCAAGTTACAAATTCCCAAGCACCGCCTTCCTTCAATCATCTCTCGTGGTACAGCGATGATGCGTAAGAACATCGATCGGCTGGAGCTTATCGCCGGCATGAAGGAGACTCTTACCGGACTTCGCAATCAAACGGAAAATTTCGGGATCCTAACGTCCAACACCACCACGAACGTCGATATATTTCTCCAAAAACACGGGATCCGGGAACTATTCGATTTTATATCCTCAACCTCGAAACTCACCGGTAAATCGCGCCATCTCCGCGCCATTCGCAGAACTTTTTCATTAGCTCATTCGGAAATGATCTACATCGGCGATGAATTGCGGGATGTCAAAGCAGCACAAAAAGCCGGTATTCCTCATGCCGCTGTGACCTGGGGTTTCAACTCCCGCGAATCCCTCGCGGAAGTCAAACCCACTTACCTCTTCGATCACCCTGAAGAGCTTTTTCAGATCAGGGATTAGCCGGAGCCGTAATCACGTTTTCGATCACAGCTTTGGAGTGAGTGGATACAGGCTTAAGCTCTTTGGCTGGACCGTTCGGCAAAAATACAAAACAAGCGTAGACGATAATAGTTGGGGTAAGCGCAGCTAGAAATAATTTCAGTGGAGAGACACCACCGTCGAAGTATTTTGAAAGAATACTCTGACCTGCTGGATTAGGCGCGTTGGCGATCACCGTGAGACCACCACCTGTCACCGCGCCGGCGACAACCGCGTGTTTGGCAGTGAATGAAATCCCCTCGACCTGAGAGGCTAGATACGTGATTGCGGCGTTGTCATTGAATCCTGTTAGAATCGTTGCGCCCAACATTAAAGCATCATCTGATAGCGTCTGGATAATCGGACCGATCCACCATCCCTGGCAGCCACCGTGTATTACCAAGCCAGCAAGGAAGAAACCAACCATCATCGGACTTCTCATTGACACCGCATTCTGGTGATGGCGCGTCGCCATCAAAAACGCTAGGAAGAATAGAAAACCTCCCACAAACAAAACGGGGTAATGAGCGGTATAAACTGTCCATCCGAGGAACAACAGGTGAGCAAAGGTAATCCAAGCAGGTATTGGCGTCTCACGTTCACTCCATGCTTGTGGATTAAGCTTATTGTCTTCAACCCCATCTGCTCGATCAGCCAAACGATGCAATGATTTTTTGAAAATCACGAAATACAACAGACTGGAAAGAACCACTCCTGATACTGCCTTCCATCCGAAATGTTCTAACATAAATAGAGTATCCCAACCCCATGTTCCAGCCACCATCAAGACGGGAGGCGCTGCGAAATGAGTGAGCGTACCGCCTACTGAAATATTCACAAATAAGAGCCCTATGGTTCCATATGCCAAAACAGGCGACGGCTTGAACTCATAGAATTTTTTTGCAAGCAACATTGCGGCAATCGTCATCGCAGCTGGCTCAGTGATAAATGAACCCAAGATTGGCCCGATGATCAGCACACTCAACCACCATGCTGCGGGAGTGCCTTTGCCTAATGCAGCAGCAACTGATAAGAGTTTTTCCGCAAAGCGCAAAACAGGACGACTTGCCGCAATCGCCATGATCACCACTACAAACAAAGGCTCAGTAAAGTTTTTATCTTCTGAGAGATACAATTTGAAATCTCCCCAGCTGTAATAATAGGCCGCGGCTCCAGCCAGAACGATCACCCAGATTCCGAAAATCGCCTCAACTTCTCCGAGGAAGTGAAAAAATGTGGCTTTGAACGAAACCTCAGGCTCGCCATCCGGATGTTCATCATCGCGAGGCCCGCGTTTTCTCAGATTTTCTTGGTGAATGTGATCGTAATGATGAGCCAATTTACCCAATGGAATGGCGACAAAGGTATGGCAAATTGCCAACAAGAAAATGATCGTCGCCGCAACATTGAAAGGATCTTCTGACGCTCTGGCTTTAATAATAGCCATGGCATCACCCTTTACCTCTTGATATGTTTCAGTAGGTTTGGGAAAAGCCGCATATTGACTGCTGCCATCTGACAACTTTGGGTATGCCGGCTCTGCCCCATGACCACCCGCAGCAAAGGCCGGTGAGAGACTCAAAATCAAAACAGAAAGGAGAAGTCGGGTTATAGCTTTCATCTTTATTGGTGCACGCGAGGGGTTTTATAGAACTGTCGATTGCTGTCCGCAAGCGGAACTCGAAAAATCCGTCCGAAGGTTTCCCAAGGTTTGGATTGGCAAGGAGAACGCTACGGTTTATGGCTCCTCTTCGAAATTCATGTATTCATGACCAGCGATCTCACCATTATCAAAGCCGGCACAGGTGTCTTGACCAAAACTGCCGACGGCACCATCGACCGAGCAGCCCTTGTTCATCTGGTCTCTTCCATCTCGGAACTCATCAATGCGGGACATCGCTGTTTGTTTGTTTCTTCCGGCGCAGTCGGCTCCGGTGTTTCCGCGATGGGACTTACCGAATATCCCAACGATATCGCAACCCGCCAAGCCTGCGCTGCCATCGGGCAAGCCCGCCTGATGAGCACCTACAGCTCGCTGTTTGCCAATTTTGACATTCTTGTCTCTCAAATTCTCCTCACCACTGAGGACATCCAAACCGAGAACCGAGCCGCGAATCTCCTCAACACCTTCAATCGCCTCCTCCAAGAGCCACGCATCCTTCCTATCATCAACGAGAACGACTCGGTCGCTATCCGCGAACTCAGCTTCGGAGACAACGACATGCTCTCCGTCCAAGTTGCGAAACTGGTCGGAGCCAAGCGGGTGATTCTCCTCACCAGTGTCGATGGCTTGCTTGATCCCGCCAATAAGCAACTCATTCCTGAGGTCATCGATATCGATGCCGCATTCGGCCACGTCCTAGATAACAAAGGGAAATTCTCCATGGGTGGCATGAGTTCAAAACTCGAAGCCGTAAAATGCGCCACAGAAGCAGGCATCGAAGTCCACATCGCCAACGGCCGCAATCCCGAGCGTCTTTCCGATATCCTTGAAGGAAGAGGCATCTCCACTCACTTCATCGCTAAAAAGTAAGCCCATGTCTGATTCCGTCACCGAGCAAATTTATACCATGGGCAAACAAGCCCGTGCTGCCGCCTACCAACTTGCTGCGCTTTCCTCCGATCAAAAAAACACTATCCTGCGGGCGATGGCGCAAGGCCTAAGGGACAACGAAGCGGAAATCCTATCCGAAAACCAAAAAGATCTCACCGCAGGTGAGGAAAAAGGACTTAGCAGCGCGATGCTCGATCGTCTGAAACTCGATCCCGGCAGGCTCGAGGCCATCGCCAGCGCCCTTGAACACGTCGCTACCCTTCCCGATCCCGTAGGCCAAGTCTTGGAGGACTGGACCCAACCCAACGGCCTGCGCATTGAACAAATCCGCGTCCCAATCGGCACGATTGGCATCATTTACGAAAGCCGGCCCAACGTCACTGCAGACGCTGCAGCACTCTGTTTCAAAACAGGTAACGCGACGATTCTACGCGGTGGCAGTGAAGCCATCCACTCCAATCGCGCCATAGCTTCCACTCTCTGCACCAGTGGCGAAAATGCCGGCCTGCCCAAGCACGCGATCCAATTGATCCCTTTCACCGACAGACAAAGCGTTGCCGCGATGGCAGGCATGGATCAATGGCTAGACCTCATCATCCCTCGCGGTGGCAAGGGCCTGATCGAAACCGTCGTCTCGTTGGCTCGCATGCCGGTCATCAAGCACTATGACGGCATCTGTCATATCTACGTTTCCGAACATGCCGATCAAAAAATGGCGATTGATCTCATCCTGAATTCCAAAGTTCAGAAGCCCGGCGTGTGCAACGCCCTCGAAACCCTCCTCATCCAGAAATCCGTCGCGCACGAATTTCTCCCAAAAGTCGCCAGCGCACTCAGGGAAAAAACTGTCGAGCTTCGCGGCTGTGAAGCTTGCTTGCAAATCTTGCCCGATCTCATTCCCGCGACTGAGGAAGATTGGTCCACCGAGTATTTGGAGAAAATCCTCTCAATCAAAATCGTCAATACTCTCGATGAAGCCATCACGCACATCAACACCTACGGCTCGCACCATACCGACAGCATCGTCACTGCCGATCCTGCGGAAGCTGAAAAATTCCTGCGTTCAATTGATTCCGCCTGCGTCATGCACAACGCCTCCACCCGCTTCGCCGATGGTGGAGAATTCGGCTTTGGTGCGGAAATCGGCATCTCCACCGACAAGCTCCATGCTCGCGGTCCGATGGGTCTGCGTGAGCTCACCAGCTACCAATACCGAATCCGCGGCAACGGGCAGGTTCGGTAAAGACAGAAGACCTGGAGACAGAAGACAGAAGATCAGAGAAAATCGAGCTACCTAATTTCCCAATATCCAATTTCCAATCACCCTTCCCCACCGTGCCTGAAAAAAACATCGTCTATTTCGACCTAGAAACCCAGCGCAGCATCAGCGATGTCGGGGGGTTCTCAAACAAAGCCAAGCTCTGCATCTCTGTCGCCGTCACCTATTCCACCGCCACTGATGAATACGTCATCTATGGCGAAAACGAACTCGACGCCCTCACCGATCAACTTCTCAAAGCCGATCTCGTCGTCGGCTGGAACCACATCGGTTTCGATTACCCTGTGCTACAAGCCTACGTCCTTCCGAACCTCGAAGAACAAACCCTCAACCTCGACATGATGCTCGACGTCAAGGAGCGCATGGGCCGTTTCCTCAAACTCGACAACGTCGCGTCATCCTGCCTCGGCACGGGGAAATCCGCCGACGGACTCGATGCAATCCGTTGGTGGCAGGAACATAAAAAAACCGGTGAGTTCGAGCCCCTGAGAAAGATCGCCGAATACTGCGCCTACGACGTGAAAGTCACCCGCTTCGTCCACGAGTACGGTGTGAAAAACGGCCACATCAAATACGAAGACGCCGGAAAAATGATTGAGTTGCCGGTGAATTGGTAGAGGAGCGCGGGCATCCTGCCCGCATCTTTTCCTCAATGCGGGCAAGACGCCCGCGCTCCCATTAACAAATCGGGCACTGATTGATCGTCTGGAAGAAATCATTACCCTTGTTATCCACTAAGATGAATGCAGGGAAATTTTCCACAGTGATCTTCCAAACGGCTTCCATACCGAGTTCCGGGAAGTCGACAACTTCTTGAGAACGGATGTGATCACTCGCTAACAATGCAGCAGGTCCGCCGGCCGAGCCGAGATAGAATCCGCCGTGTTTCTTGCAGGCATCGGTCACCTGTTGGGAGCGATTTCCCTTTGCCAGCATTACCATGGAACCGCCCTTGGATTGGAAGAGATCGACATATCCATCCATCCGCCCAGCCGTTGTGGGACCGAAACTTCCCGACGGCATGCCCGCTGGTGTCTTTGCCGGACCAGCGTAATAGACGGGATATCTCTTGAAGTATTCCGGCAAATCTCCGGTCTCATCCAAAATCTCCTTCATCTTCGCATGCGCCGAATCCCGCGCGACAATGATGGTTCCTGTTAGAGAAAGCGCGGTGGTAACGGGATATTTGGCGAGGGTTTCCAAGGTTTTCGCCATGCCTTGATCGAGATCAATCTCAACTCCTTTGAATTTCCAATCCCGGTATTTTTCCGGAATAAACCGACCCGGATTTGTCTCGAGTTTCTCGAGGAAAATTCCTTTGCTAGTGATCTTCGCCTTGGCTTGACGATCTGCTGAACATGAAACCCCGATACCCACTGGGCAGGATGCACCGTGTCGCGGCAATCTAACAACTCTGACATCCAAAGCGAAATATTTTCCACCAAACTGCGCGCCGATTCCGATTTCGCGCGCCGCTGCGAGAAGTTCTTTCTCGAGCTCAATATCCCGGAACGCGCGGCCATGCTCGTTGCCACTGGTCGGGAGGCTGTCGTAATAACGGGTCGTCGCCATCTTCACAGTCTTGAGATTGTTTTCCGCCGAGGTACCGCCGATCACAAAACCCAGATGATATGGAGGACAAGCCGCCGTCCCCAGCGATTTCATTTTCTCGATGCAGAACTCTTTGAGGCGCTTGGGATTTAACAGCGCTTTGGTTTCCTGATAGAGAAAAGTCTTGTTCGCCGATCCACCACCTTTGCTGACAAAGAGAAATTTGTAGTCGGATCCTTGGGACGCGTAGAGATCAATTTGGGCTGGCAGATTGGTCTTGGTGTTGACCTCGTCATACATGTTCAGAGGAGCGGTTTGCGAATAGCGCAAATTTTCCTCGGTGTAAGTCTTGTGAATGCCTTTCGATAAAAACTCCGCATCATCCACCCCTGTCCAAACGCCCTGACCTTTTTTACCGATCACCGTTGCAGTGCCCGTATCCTGACAAGCAGGAAGAATTCCCCGTGCGGCGATCTCGGCATTTTTCAACAACATCAGCGCCACCATTCGATCGTTATCAGAGGCTTCAGGATCATCCAGTATCGCCGCGACTTGTTCGAGGTGACTGCTGCGGAGTTTGAAATTAATAGCCTTGATCGCTTCCGCCGCCAAAAAACTCAGCGCCTGGGGATCGATTTTAAGGATTTTTTCTCCCTGAAAATCCAAGCTTTCAACCCACCCTTCATGGATGCATTCATATTCTGTATCGTCCGGTCCCAATGGAAACGGATCTTGATAAAAAAATTCCTTCTCGCTCATCGCGCGCGAAGATAATCGGGTTCCCATGCAGAACGCAACCAAGGGATGGATGAAAGCATGAGAATTCGTAACTAGCGAGAACGGCCGCCTCCCAGAGCTTCTAGTTCACGATTGATACGTCCCATCAAGCGCTCTATGTCACTCAGATGGCGTTGTGCGCGTTCCGGATCCATGGGCTTCTGGCCTTGGGGGGATTTCAACCGCATCTTTGGCATCAGGTCACGTCGTTGCTGAGCGAGTTGCTGGCGCTTAGACTCCATCTTTTCCCTCGCTTCAGCAACAGTTTCGGCTTTGCCTTTCAATAAATCAGCCACTGCGGAACCACTCATTAGATAAGTCTTCGTCCGATCCGCACGCGCCAGAGTGACCCCAATGATCTTACCTTGCAGATCCACCACTGGGCCACCAACCTGATTGCTTTGGATTTTCATATCGCTCTGAACCACCCGCGAAAATCCGCTGTTTACAAGATTGGGTTCCCCACCCATGCGTTCCATTTGATTGAGACGATTCGGGGACAACTCCCCATAAATCGGACGGTTCGTCAGCAGGACTTCTACGCTGCGCTCCTTGCCGGCTGTCTCGATCTTTAGCTTCACCCTATCACCAGGCTGCTTGTTGGTGAGGGCATTTCTCAATTCCTGAAGACCGGAAATTTCCCTCCCATCCATATCGAGAATGACATCGCCCGATTGAATTCCCGCTTCTGCAGCGCCGTGCTCCGGCTGCACGTCCGCAATTTTCACGCCCTTGCCTCGAAAATCCGGATCCGCCATGATTCCCAAATGCGCCCGATCGGTTTCACGAAGATTTCTTTCCAAAACACTCACCACTCCAAAACCAGCGAGCTTCCCATTCGGTTGTGGTGCCGAAACAAATTGTCCGTAGTTCCATGTGCTCTTGGAGAATTTTGCGGGAACCAATATATCTTTGATATTATCCTCTGCATCTGCGGGAATGGCAATGTTGAGCAAAACAAGATCCTCCTCGGTGAAAACACCCTCCACCTCGGACTTGAAGGATTCCCCTCCTCCCGCCTGAATATGAAGAGTTTTTTCAAATCGCTCAATTTCACTCCATTTGGTTAAAACCTGTGTGCCATCACCCACCACAATACCGTATGCAAGCATAGCAGCTTTTCTTGAACGTGCGGGCTTACCCCATATACGCACTGTGGATTTCGCAGATTGAGCCAGCGTTGACTCGAGCGCTTGATTGAACGCCTCGTCCTGTGATTGAATCACCTTTTCCTCATCCGGCCGCATCAATGGCACATCCGACTCCTGCGCATGGGCACTCATCAGCAATAGCACCAGCATCCATCCATTACCTGATTTACCAATCCATCTCATCGTATCTTAAATAAATCCTCCCGTTTGACCAATTCGACGTCGATTTTGAGCTTTTCCGAGCCACGAACTAGCCCCAAGGATATCAGGTCACCCACTTCTTTTTTGATCAAAACCTGTTGTAACTCCGCTCCACCCAAGACCGGCTCTTGATCGACTGCGACGATCATATCACCCACCCTCAACCCAGCAGCGGCCGCAGGTGAGTTTGGCTCCACTTTCTGAACTCTCACCCCACGCCCTTCATCGCGCATTCCCATCACAATCCCTAACACGGGCGTCTCGGGATTGGCCAATGGATTCATTTGAAGTGCCCCCCACGTTTCACCCGCAGTCAACCGGTCCCAATCCTCGCGGAAACCATCCACTCCCGCATGGTTGTTGTTTTTCCATGACCATCCGATCGACGAATTGATTCCAACCAGTTTTCCGTCGAGATTAAAAAGCGGACCACCTGAATCCCCTCCGATCAAGGTACAATCGGAAGTGAAGTAATTTCCCGGGCCGTCGGACATCACACGCCCAAAACGGACGGGGGGAGTCCTTGCCGGATCAAAACCTGCGGAGTGACCCAAGGCAACCAGCCAGTCGCCTGCTTCCAGGGGCTTTGATTCACCCATTTCCACAAACGGCCAAGGTCCGGAATCGATCATTCTCACCATTCCTATGTCTTTTGAAAAATTCGCACCCAAAACCTTACCCACCCGTTTTTTTCCGTCCGGAAAATACACATCCACATTCTTCATTCCCTGAATCACATGGGCAGCGGTCAAAATGAGACCGTCTTTGCTGACAATCACACCTGAACCCGACGAACCTGTTCCGTCCGATACGAGCGCAACGGTGGCAGGCAGTGCTTTTTGAGCAACGCCATGAACCCGTTTTTCCAAACTCACGAGATCCTCCACATTTCTCAGCGGCTCATCTGCCTGCAATCCAACGCAAGCCAGAACATAAACCAAAAGCATGGAAACTATTCGCATCTCCAAACAATCGACACCATGACCGGGATTCGTCTAGGCGATTTTCATTTTTTCTCTACCTTTACCTAAGCGCGCCCTTGTCAGGAAAAAGTTTAGAAAAATGGGAAGTTAAAGTTTCCTATGATTCGCAAATCTCATACATTCACTGCTGTTCCAATGGCAAGACGCAAGCAACAAACCAACCGGGCGCGCGCCAAATCCAAGGGCGGAAAGGGCCGCACCAACGTGATATCCATTCTGATATTCTGGCCATTCCACCTCTTCTTTTACCTCACACGAGGTTTTACAGGCCTTAACAGGCTCATCATGCTCACCATCGGCACACCTCTCGTTACTGGTCTGTGCGCACTCGTCGTCTTGGCCGTAGTTTACGGCTCGCGTTCTATAAAATACGATCTCAATCGTATCAACAAAATGCCCGAGCGAACGATCATTCTCGATCGTCTTGGAACCGAAATAGGACGGATTCATGGAGAAAAACGATCCATTGTGCCCTTGGATCAGGTTTCGGAAAATTTCCGCAAAGCCATCCTCGCCCGCGAGGACGAGCGTTTTTACTCGCATGGTGCGATTGACCTCATCGGCATCGCCCGCGCCGCAATCAAAAATTTTCAAGGCAAGCGTGAAGGAGCATCCACCATTACCCAACAACTCGCCTCAGACATATTTCAACTCAAACACGGAGAAAAGCGCGGAGACATTCTTCGTCAGATCGATCGCAAATGCCTAGAAATCGCAATCGCATTCCGTATCAAT
The DNA here is from genome assembly GCA_044233125.1 of Luteolibacter sp. GTDB lineage: Bacteria > Verrucomicrobiota > Verrucomicrobiia > Verrucomicrobiales > Akkermansiaceae > Luteolibacter. The sequence goes on from JBIIKO010000003.1 coordinate 44,667, forward strand.
TCAGCCCTCTCCAAAGATCGTATTCTTGAAGCTTACATCAACCAAATCAACTGGGGCCGGCAAATCAAGGGTATAGGCGAGGCTTCGCGCATCTACTTTGAAAAACATCCCTCCCAACTGACACTCTCCGAGTCCGCGCTCCTAGCCGGAATCGTCCGCGGTCCGGATGCGTATAATCCTTTCCGTTCCATGGAAGCCGCCGAGCGGGAACGAAACACCACCCTCGCTCGCATGGTCAGTGCAAAAGTCATCAGTCAAAAAATGGCCGATGCAGCGAAAAAAGAAGCCATCAACGTAAGGCCAACATGGCGGCGTAATGCAAATGAATCCTATGCAATGGATGCAATCAGTCGGGATCTGGAAGTGATTCTCGAAAAAGAAAACATCCAACTCGGTGGACTTACCATTTTGACCACCATCGATCAACGCCTCCAAACCATCGCCGAGGAGGCTTTGGATAAAAAAATGCGCGACACCGAGCGCATGTATGGCTACCCGCATCAGACACGCGCTGCATGGCAGAGCGTCCCTATCGAACAACGCAAAGAACCCGAATACATCCAAGGGGCAGCTGTGCTCATCGAAAACCAGACGGGTTGCGTGCTCGCGCTTGTTGGCGGGCGAGATGCGAATGAATCCAAATTCAACCGCGCGATTCAAGCGCGTCGCCAAATCGGATCGGTCTTCAAGCCCTTCGTTTATCTGGCCGCCTTCGACAAAGGCCTGCGCCCCAATACCCAGATTTCAGATGGCCCTATTCGATACGGAGAAATCAAAGGCGCCGCCAACTGGAAACCTGAAAATTCAGATGGAAAATTCGGTGACGAGTATCCGGTTTCATACGGCCTAATCCGATCCCGAAACACCATGTCAGTCCGAGTCGGAAATTATGCAGGCGTCTCCAAAGTCAAAGACGTTTCTTTCAAAGCAGGATTCGGAAAAGCCATGCCGGAAAATCCCTCATCCTTTCTCGGTTCGTGGGAAGCCACCCCGTGGGAAGTCGCCACGGCTTATACCATTTTTCCAAACGATGGTGTTCGCTATCGTCCATTCCTCATTTCGGAAATAAGAGATAAATCCGATAATATTCTTTATAGCACTCCGCCGCTCTCCTACCAAGCGGCAAATAGGGGTTCTGCCTGGTCAGTCTCTAAAATACTCAGGGAAGTCGCCACCTCAGGAACGGCCAAATCCATGAAGCAGCTCGGTTTTGACAAAGAAGCCGGCGGCAAAACCGGAACCACCAACGACTTCAAGGACGCATGGTTTGCTGGCTATACCTCATCCCTAACATGCGCTGTTTGGGTTGGCTTCGATACACCTCAAAAAACCATCAGCGGAGGTTATGGTTCGACGCTGTCATTGCCTGTATGGGTCGATATCATGAAAACTGCGGACCGGCTTGGATATAAAGCTAATGACCTTCATTCCAATATCCATCTATCCACGATTGATCTCTGCCGCCTCTCCGGCAAACGTGCCACCTCAGGCTGCTACGCCTCCAATACCGCTTATTCCGAGCTAATTCCAACAGAGAACAGCCCACTTGCTGAAGATCTTTGCCCTATCCACCCTGCCAAAGCAGAAGCCGTCGACGAAAGCCACTTACCCCCAAGCGGGGACGATTCGGAAATGTCAAATCCTCCCCGAGCCGTCCCGCTCGAAACTCAATCTCCCAATCCATCAGGACAACCCATACGCGCACTGCCGGTTGGTGATGAGAGCCCGCCTCGTGCAAAACCCGTTGATGACAGCGCGCCTCGTGCCATGCCCGTTGAATAAAATTGAGCTTTCACTGAAAAAACAACATGTCGGAATCCTCCGAAGCCAATCTGCCGGATGGCTTGGCCAAATGCGAATCGATTTGCGTCAGTAACTCAAGACTGGGCTCCTCATCCCCCTGATAAATAGCCTGAAGTTTAAGGCGCCATTCGTGCTGGGAAAATTGCGGCTCATCACGAGCCAGTATCCATGCAAGCTGGGAAATCCTACCACTGCCTGACAACTGCTTCCTTGTCCGACGCAACCACGTCTCCAAAAATGGCTTTGATACCCGTTCGAATCCCATCGCAAAATCCTAGTTTTGATGAGAGTTCGGTCAACCTGCAATCGTCATATTTTGCGCCAATCCGATGCATACGCTGTTTTACCTTGCAGCATGGGGATCGGCAGTTAATCTCTGGGTTGTCGAATCGTTGCCAATCGACCATTCGAGAATTAAACTAATTCACCAAATATAAATCATGAACATCATTAAAATCGCCATCGTTGCAGCCGTAGCCGCATTCTTCGCCGCCTCATGCTGCCCTAGCAAATCCGCTCCCGCACCTGCTTATCAAGCACCTGCCAAATAATTCAATCAAGCCCCATCCTCGGAATTTCCAAGGATGGGGCTTCCTGCAACTTAGGCAAATTTTCACCTTTCGCGCTTACGCCAAACCTACATCCGTTATGATCCGACTGTTCGTTTTAACTTTCGCAAGTATCGTCGCTGTTCTCTCCACCTCATGCGGTTGCTGCACGAGCGATTCAAAAGCTCCTCGTCTTCGCCCACTTCCAAAATTTCAGGAAATTGAGGCCGCACCCGCAGGTGATCCCGTGCAAATCACACGCACGAAATAATTTGTTGCTACAGCATCAACCAAAACGCCAGCCTCGCAAGGGGTTGGCGTTTTTTTATGATTCATAAACCATAGGCCATTTTAAGTTGCGACCCAGAACTACTGACCTATTAATGAAGACCACACATGCCAAGCCTTCCAGAAACAGGTAAAATCAAAGCCAGCAAGGCCCTACTCATATTTGCCACTCTGGCCATTGTGATCGCCGGTCTTAAGGAAGCTCAAACCTTTCTCATGCCGATTTTAATTGCTGCATTCATCGCGACCATCAGCTTTCCCCTGCTCAGTCTTCTGCGTGAGAAAAAAGTCACGAAACCCCTGTAAGGATACTTGTTTGAATCGCAAAAAAAACACGTCAAAATGAAATTCACTCTTTATCAAAAGCTGACGCTTGCCACTCTAGTATCCGTTCTTTTTCTGATTTTCGTAGGCGCCACAGTTCGCGTCACGGGAGCTGGTATGGGTTGCCCTGACTGGCCGACTTGCTGGGGATTATTGATACCTCCGACTCATGTTGAAGAGGTGGATTTCAGTAAACTCGATCTCAAAAAATTTCAGCGCGATGCTCAACGACATGGGCGCGATCCTGAATCCATTACGGTGGAGAGCCTCAAGAGTGAATTCAATCCAAGGCATGTATGGACCGAATTCATCAACCGACTTTGTTCCATGCCTGTGGGTTTCTTTTCACTCGCGTCATTCATCTCCGCTTTCTCTTTTCGAAAGAGCCGTCCCGCGATTTTTTGGCTCTCATTTGGCTCTTTATTATTGGTTCTGGCTAACGCGCTCATGGGAGCGCGAATTGTCTACAGTGGCCTATCTCCAGGCGTCATCACCACTCACCTCGCTCTGGCCATGCTCCTGATATGCAATCTCTCCTATTGTGTCTGGGCAGGTACCGACAAGCCGGATCGCCTGATATTTCACCGCCAATCCAAAGCCGCCTTCCCCCTAGTCTTATCTTTACTAGGTGTCATCGTTTTGGAAGGTATCACTGGAGCACAGATCCGGGAGATGACCGATGAATTATTGAAATCCCACCTCAACTCCCCCAGAGAAACTTGGATCCACGAACTTGAATCCACATTCATTTACCTTTTTCACCGCAGTTTCTCTTGGATGATTCTCATTTTAACCGTCATCGCATTTCAAATCGCCCGAAAAACCCAAAAAGGTGGAGCGACAATCATTCAATATACTGTTCTAGGCATCGTATTATCCCAAATGATCCTGGGGCTTATTATGGCACAGATTCACATCTACTCATGGGTGCAAGTCCTTCATGTCGGCCTCGCCGCCATCCTTTTATGCCTCGTATTTCTCTGGCTTTTGATGATTCCGAAAATCCCGAGGAATGACATTTAGCCCAACGAAGCGCGCTTCGCCAAGCCAATCGGAAGCCTCTGCCGCCCGCTCAGTAAGTCGCTGAAATACCTACCGCATCAGCATCACGCCTTGCAGAGTCATGACCGCGACCGCTGCGACCTTGCCTGACTTCTGCATCTCGGCTCATACGTTCCGCATTGCGTTCGATCTTATGCGGCCTCGATGATCTCGAACGCTCTGGTTTTGGCTCAAAGATTTCCAGTTGGGAACGGTTGGAATTTTGTTGTGATTGGATGTGAGCATCGCTGCTTGCGCCGCTTATACCGCCACGCCGATCCAACCGGGGCGATTCGAAAAAAGTTCGATCCTTGATTTTGCCAGTCGGAACAACTGACATCTGACTGTTGGGATATGAATTCACATCGTGGGTTTGGGTGTTGACCTGCACATTGCGGGACCAATGGGTATTTAAGCTGCGATAACAATCTTCCCTATTGTGGTAATTGTCGATCTTCCGGTCTCGTATTTGGCTCGGCGCTATAATGGATCTGCTGCCACTTCTCCATCCATGCGGATGAGGCGCCGCTTGTACGCATCTGGGACGGTAACCAACCGGATAATATCCTTTGAGATAAGGATCATAATAACAACGTCTCGAATAATCATAGTAGCACCTTGCATACGGGTCATAACCCCATCTCGGAGAATTGGTGTGAACGAAATAAGTGGTGGTGAAGCTTCTGCCGCCATAACCATATCCATTTCCGTATCTCGATGAGTAAGATGATCCGGAATAGTGGGGGTCATAGAAGCATGAGGAAACCGCTAAGACGGACATTATAGCAACGGTAGCGCTCAAAAACACACGATTCACTTTCATAGTCATAGGTAGACCCCATTTGACATGAATCTATTCATGATCATTCCGATTATTTTCAACGGCTCGAGTCGCAGTCATCCGTACTTGCAGCGCCGCGACTAAAAGGCTTTGCTTAGGGCATCACATGAAAGATTCTCCCATTCTCGTTACCGGAGGAGCCGGCTACATCGGCTCTCATACGGTTCGCCACTTGGTTGCGCAGGGTAAAAAAGTTATCGTTCTCGACAACCTCATATTTGGCCATAAAGACGCCATTATCGACCCCTCGGTTGAACTCGTGATTGGAAGTGTCGGCGACCTATCTCTACTGCGCGAGCTCTTCAAAAAGCACCGGTTTTGCGCTGTGATTCATTTCGCTGCCTTCGCTTATGTGGGCGAATCTGTGACCAATCCCCTCAAATACTATTGGAACAATACCGCCGAGCCCATCGCTCTGCTCCAAGTCATGCAGGAAAATGACTGCAAAGCCTTCGTTTTTTCATCCACCTGCGCCACTTACGGCACTGCGGCAAAGATCCCAATCAACGAATCGAACCCACAAAAACCGATCAATCCCTATGGGCAGAGTAAACTCATGGTGGAGACCATCCTCCGCGATTGCGACAAGGCATGGAATCTCCGCTCTGCCTGCCTTCGCTACTTCAATGCAAGCGGATGCTCTGCCGATAGCCGTATCGGGGAAGATCATGACCCGGAAAGCCACCTCATTCCCAGAGTCCTGATGGCTATTACTGGCGAAATCGAGGCACTTGAAGTTTACGGCACGGATTATCCAACCCCTGATGGCACGTGTATTCGCGACTATATTCATGTCGATGATCTCGCCACTGCCCACGGCCTCGCGTTGGAGCATATTTTGACTCAAGATGAGTCCATTCAATGCAATCTCGGCACAGGAAAAGGCGTATCCGTAAAAGAAATCATTGCCGCAGCAGAACAAGTCACCGGCAAGAAAGTCCCCATTCGTTATGGCCCCAGACGCGAGGGAGACCCACCTGAATTGATTTCGGATCCCTCTCACGCCTACCAGACGCTTGGCTGGAAAGCCAAGCACTGTGACGTCATCGATATCATCAGTTCTGCGTGGTCTTGGATCAGCAGCCCTTGTGGAGGACGATTTGAAAAATAACTTCAAAAATCCTTAGGTGATTGCCATGTATTGACATTACTTCTTGCCCTCTCTGCGGAAATCCTCAAAGTCATGTAAAGTTGTAGAGCCAATCATATCCAGTTCAAGCCATGAAAAACCCTTCCGCATTGCTGCAGTTGAACCTTTCCTGCAGAAAAGCTTCATCAGGCTTTTCGCTCATTGAGCTCCTGATTGTCATTTTAATCATCTCGATCCTGATGACTGCCGGCGTCATGGGCTTGAAAAATCTCTCAGCAGGCAAAGGCACTTCCTCCGCGATCGCCACCTGTGAATCGCTTGTTAACGAAGCTCGTACCATCGCAATTTCCAAACATTGCAAGAGCCGTCTGATGGTGGATGTCGATGATTCAAGCAGTGACAATTACCTACGTCGTGTGGTCATCGCTCATCAAAAAATCAATGATGACGGAACGATCGACCCAAATGTATGGATTCTGGCCAGCCGCGCCTACTTCCTGCCTTCCGGCACTTACTACAGCCGGGAATACTCCCAACTCACCGATGGTGGAAATATTCCCGAAGCGGCGATGACAGGTGAAAACTTCACCTCTCTTTACGCCGGTGATTATGCCTACTACGAGTTCAATGCTGAGGGTATCTCGCTGAATCCCGGTGCCAGCTTTATTCTCGGCGGAGGTATTCGCCCGAAAGGCCAAGAGCCGCGATTTATCAAAGATGCGGAAAAAGATCTGGCAGGATTCGTAATATGGCGAAACGGCAGAACATCCACCTATCGCAACCCGGAACACATGAATATGGACAGTTCACGGGAAAATTTCTGAAATCATGAAATTCTCAACCCACCTACCTCTGAATTCGCAACCCCAAACCACCCAGCGCGGTTTCACGCTCATGGAGACCGTGATCGCGATCTTGGTCCTTGCGGTCTTGCTCACCGGCTTCCTCACAGTCTTCACGCCTGCGGCGCAGGGCATCAGACGATCCATCAGCACTCAGCAAGCGGATCGGCTTAAAGCAACTCTCGAGAGAGACATAGCAACGCTGCGGAACAACGAGTCTACCACGGCAATCCCCACAGGCTTTGATAAGGCGTTCACATGGATCAAGGAAGGAAATGTCGCAACCAAAGCCATTTTCGTCTATCAATATCGCGGAGATAAAGGCGTAGCTCCCCGCGCGGATGGAACTCTTATGCCAATGAAAAACATCACCGGAAAACCCGGAGTTGACTATGTCATACAAACCGCAGCCAGACGGGTGAATGATACACTGTTGGAAGACGACCTCGAAGCCATTGTAGGATCCTTGTTTTACGTCATCCCTACCCAGCTCGTTATGGTAAATAACGAGTTAGTTCTCGGCACTCCGGGTGTGATCAAAAATCCGGATGCCTCAATAGCTGCCACTTCAACCGCATATACTGATGCCGTAATCACCTTCTCCGCGGCATTTCACATGGTTCCCTCCGTTTCAGCCAACTATTTGGCAGGTTCCAAATTCAAACAAAAATTCGACTACGCGGCCGCAGCCAATTCCAAAGTCAAACCTGTGTTTGTCCGTAACCTTGCTGTTCGCCGTTGATCTCCACCCAAAGTCATATGAAAGCAAATCACAGCAAGACTTCCCATGGCTTCACCCTGGTTGAGCTTCTCGTCTCAATGGTGATCACCACGATCATCATTACCATCTTGGTCACGGTTACGGTCACATCCATGGACATTTGGAATCGCAGCCGTGCGGAAGTTCGTGCGTCTCTCCAAGCCAAGGCCATGGTCGATTCCATGGCTGCCGATTTTGAGTCCATGGTGGTCCGTCGTGGCAACGACTTTCAATGGCTTTATACGGAATACGCCATTCCCACGGAGGGACCGAATGGAAACCTGAGCCCAAGCGCACTCGACCTGATTTTCTTCTCCGCGGCAACAGATCGATATGACGGAAAAATCGGAGATCCAGATAATGATAAAGGTGGAGACGTATCAGGAATTGGATACAAACTCGTTTACAAGGATCCGATCGGTGAGACCAGTAATGATAAATACAAAACATTCGTCCTTTATCGTAAGATAGTAAATCCGGATGATACATTCAAAAACCTGCTCGGGCAGTCGAATCTTAAAACCGCATTCGCTCCCTATTCGTCGGGCGGAGTCAATTCAGTCGAGGCCAAGGAAAATTTTGTCTGCGAAAACGTTTACCAATTCGCAGTAAAATTCCATATCGATGTGACCATTCCAGATCCCACGGCTCCAACAACCAAAACGATCACATCGAATACGACGGTGTCCCTCAAAGATGGCGAGAAATTCATCATCACGGGAAATGGACTGACCAGTCCATCCAGCTCGCCTGCCGTAACTGCTGCCCAGCTGGCAGCCGGACGAATCAATGCCGTTGAGATCTCCCTGACTGTGCTAACTGATGCTGCAGTGAAACAACTGCGCGGAAGAACTTTCACGGCCGAACAAATGAGTGATTTCATCGCTGAAAACTCATATCAGTATTCCAAGCTCATCCCTGTGCCGAGTTACTAAACCCGGTGGCGAATAGGTTTACGGAAAATGGACACGAGATACCAAATCTTGGCTACAGCCCTGCTTCCATAGGATCATCTTCGGCTATAGGTAGCGAAAGTGGACGAGAATCACCCCGCCATCTCATCCACTAATGGACGAGCGAGCATTTCCTCGTAAATCGCGATATACTTTCTCGCCACTTCTTCGTGGCTATATTCTTTGATGCTCTCCAACATCACTCTGCGAATTTGGCTGATTTTCAATTCATGCGGCAAGCTATGAAAATCCATTGCCTGATCAACCGCCCAGCGTAGGGCACTTGCATTGTAATGATCAAAACGGAAACCATTGCCGGTTGATTTCAACACATCAATTGAGCGTATCGTATCGTAAAGACCGCCCGTAGCGTGCACGACGGGCAGGGATCCATAAAGCGGAGCAGTCATCTGTGGTAATCCGCATGGCTCAAACAAGGAAGGCATCAACATAAAGTCGGAGCCCGCGTAAGCCATGCGCGACAAGCGCTCGTCAAAATCGACAATCGCCACTCGATTTCCCAGATTAAACTCCCTGATGATCTGTTTGAAGTGGATTTCGTGCGGTCCGTTTGCAACCACGGCCAATTGCAAACCTTTTTCCCAGTAATCCGATACCATTTTGACCAATATATCCGTTACCAATTGCGGACCTTTCTGAACCGGATCCAGACGTGATGGCCAAAAGAACAAGGGTGCGTCCGGATTAAGATCCAAGCCGAGCTCATGCTGAAGCGCTTGTTTGTTCGCACGCTTACCTTCAAAAAAATCACCCGCCGTAAACTTCTGGACCAAGGCTTCGTCAGTTGAGGGATTATAGGATGCATCCGGCGCATTCAAAATTCCTGATGCACAACCGGCATAATACTTATTTCGTATCTCCTGCCTCACCGACCACGGAACCACCGAGTGCCAACCTTCCACAATTTCCCAAAGAAATCTCGGACTGACCGTATTGATAAAATGCGAAGAAAAAATTCCGGAAGTCAACAAATCGACAGGGACCTGCGAACGGACATGGTCGTAGCTGGTCGGGCTACCCGAAAAATAAAGGTTCATCCAAAATTCTGCGGCATCGATACCGGTATCTTCCACTTGAGAGAGAGTCGCCTGACGCGTATGGATATTGTGGACAGTGAACAAACTTTTGATACCGCGCCGCTTGGCCATCGCCGGAATCAACGCAGTCATCCAGTCATTGCAGTGAATCAAATCCGGCCGGGCTTTGGGAACGATGTGATTGATCACCTCACGCTGGAACACCAGGGCAATACGCATCGCCTCATCCGAATGACTGCTGTAAACCCTTTCCCGGTAATAGAAAATCCTATCCTCAGCCAAATGGATATGATCCTCAGGCAGGACCTCGTGATATTTTTTCAACTCCTTCTCGTGCAGATTGAAAACATCTCCCTGGAAGAGCTTCCGATAGTTTGGCATCGCGACATGCACATCCGCACCCAAGTTGAACAAAGCCGAAACCAAAGAGGCTGAAACATCCGCCAAGCCACCCGCTTTTGCCGACATCCTTTGCGACATATTGCCCATTCCCGCCGGCAGATAGGTGATCTCCGGGGTTACGATCAGAATCCTTGGATTCGTGGATTTGATTTTTTTGGGCATGATTAAAGCAAAATCAGGGGGTCTACCGGCTCGTATCGTTCATTCACATCCAATTTTCAAGCGCAGGCTCATCCTATCAAGAAAATCCATCATAATGTCACAAATGATGCTCGGACACGGGCAGAGCTTTGCAGACATCGTGCCAACCTGGAAAATTCCATGTATTTGGAAAACCCGCGCATTGTCTGGGCTTCACAGGATGAATTCGACATCCCCCGTCTTCCAACATCACACACTCATGATTGGCCTTTTCAAGGATCGATAGCCCCTGGCGATTTGAACGCAATCGCGTGTATTTCGCTATGAATTCAGCCTCATTCAGGCCTAAAAAAGCCGAAATTGCTACCACATCGGAATCCTCAATACGAACATCTCCCGGCCATTTGCAGCATGCATTGCAGCGCTGGCAAACATAGTGCACACCCGGCTCTAGAACCGTTTGATCATTGATCGGACTGCCATGTGAAACAAGGTCCTCTTTCATCTCACTCCAGCCTCCGATAATAGTCATTCACCCGACCCAAAAACCACCGCCATTTTTTCGAAGGTCGGCCATTATCCATTAAAAAGTGAGGACAATTCTTGTTCGCCGGATTCGCACCTCTGCGCGGCCAATGATAATGTGGAACCAAGTTTCTGATGGGTATTCCATGCTTCTTCATCAAGATCGCAGTGAGTTTGGCCGTGCGTTCAATCGTAGCCCTAAGATCAGAGCCCCTCTCCTCGCACATCTCGATGCCGATAGAATACCTGTTTCCCGGCCCGTCAAAATCCGCATGCTCGCCCTGCTCGGATGTCGGCATGTGCTGAATCGCCATACCCTGATCCACCGTGAAGTGCCAGATCAGGTAGCCGATCCGATTTCCACCCGGACGCTTGGTCGCCCGCAACGCGCCCCGCTTCAATGCCAACGAATGCTGCTGAGCACCGGCTGTTTGGTTTTGAGTGCTGTGGATCGTGATGTAACGCGGGTTCATGGGACGAACCACCTTCCGGCCATGTTTGCCACGCGGAACCATATCCACTTTCAACCGAACCTCCCGCATCAGGGCAGATGGGGAAATTTTGTTACGCGACGCTCCGGATGCTCCCGAATACGGGACAGGGCTGCAGCCAGTCCCTGTAAGGCACAGCATAAACAAAAGCGCGATACCCGTATGACGAAACACAAGCTGACAGTATCCGCTCCCTTTTTTTTTGTGAAGGTAAAACCTCAGCGGCGTGGGCGACCGCGCATCAACCTACGCATCACGAATAAAGGCATAATACCAAAGAACCATCCAGCCATGGCGATTTGCATTCCCGGAAAAATACGGGCTTTTCCTTTCTCTAAGCCAGCCAATGCCTCGGCTACAACCCGTTGTTTGCTCACATAGAAAAACCGTCGCGCCGTATTCATGCCCGAGTCAGCACCCTGACGCCGCGCAACTTCCCCGAACTCGGTCTTCACCGGGCCGGGACATAACGACATCACCTCAACCCCAGAATCCATAAGTTCAATACGCAGAGCTTCGCTGAAACTGCTCACATACGCCTTGCTCGCCGCGTAAGCTGCAAAATCGGGAATCGCTAGGGTGCTGGCCAGGGAGGAAACATTCAAAATCCAACCTCTGCCCGACTTCACCATGCCTGGAGCGAACAAGTGGCTTAGATGTGTTAAAGCATCAATATTGACTCTCAGGATCCGATCGATCGTCGCCCAATCCGCTGTCAAAAATTCACCATAATCGCCCAATCCTGCATTGTTGATCAGAAGATCCGGAATCCATCCCCGGTCGTGAATTTTCTCTCCCAACAAAACACGGCTCACCGGATCCGATAAATCCGCCTCTAACACGATGACTTCTGTTTCCGGATGAGATTTTCGGATTTCATCCGCCGTGCGCTCAAGCCGATCCAAACGACGCGCAACCAGAATAAACTGATCCGCCCGCCCTAAAAGCTGCTTAGTGAATTCCTCCCCCAGACCAGCCGATGCCCCAGTAATGAGAGCGCATTTGTATTGTCTTTTCATATGGATCAAGCCTCTGCACTCACCTTCAGAACCCGCAGTGGCAAACGCATCATCAACTCGCCGTCATAACCGATATCAATGGAATAAATCCCGTCCTCATTAAACCGAAGTCCCTGCAAATTCATCACCATGTTGCGTGTATTAAAAGGAACATCCGTTGGCATTTTAACCTCAAACTCAGGCTCAATCGGCATATTCTGAGGATCCAAAGCCTCACCATCTTCATTGATAATCGTGATCGATAGTTTGTGACGGCCAACATCTTCCTGAGTAAAACAAAAACGCATCGCTAACGCACATGCAGGATGCACCACCGGCAGAGCTCTCGCGGCCAAGGTGTCAAAAGTCCCTGAAATGACCAGTTTGCCGTTATAGTCAGCGGCGAAATCACAAAGTGTCGCAATTTGAATATCCATATCGTGAGTGAAAATTATTAATGAATTGCCGTAAAATCAGGCAGGTCCTGTCTAACCCAACTCACTCACAGGTAAAGCCCAATCTCCTCCACTGCACCACTCCTGATGTATAAGCAAAAAAGGAGCAGCCACGCGGCTACCCCCTTCTTTGAAAATACATCCAACCCGCAACTAGGGCTGGATATCAATCGCCGCGTATTCGCCATCCTTCCTTCTGTAAATGATCGTCAAGCAATGGCGGCGTGCACTCCTGTAGAGGATGAACGGACGCTCCGAGAGCTCCAACTCCATGATCGCATCCTCTTTAAACATGGTTTTGACCGCAACTTTTTCAGGGATGACAATGAATGGTTCCGGATCATGCTCAGACTCCTCAGGATGATCCATCGCCGCTTCGGTGAAATATCTCTCATCGAGATAACGAATCGACTCATTCCGATGCGGCCGGTTCTTTTTCATCAAACGGGTCTTTTGCTTGCGCATCCGGCGGGCGATTTTCTCAATCGTCTCATCCAGTGCCACATACATGTCACGCCCTTCGGAATGCGCCTCGATCGTGATATGGTTGGTGCAAAAAAGGATGATCTCCGCGATTTGACGGTTCTTCTGGACGTCCAAGATCACCTTCGCCTCGATGATTTTCGGATAATCGAGATGCAAGCTCTGAATCTTCTTATGCGCATAATCACGGAGGGAATCGGTCACTTCTTCATGCCTCACCGTCACGGTGACAGGCAAATTGACGTTGGCAGTTTGCATAGTTGTTTATGGTTTGGGGTTCAATGAATCGGAGCAAAGAAAATTTCGATGCCCATCTGATAACATGAAGCATAATCCGCAATCATGCCATGCATAAATCACATGAAATTCAGTTTTTTTTGATCGATTTGTCAGATTCCAAACGAATGCGGCTTTTTACTTCATCGAGAAACGTGCCGCTACCCTCAAGTGCATCCGCAACCGCACGGATCACCTCAAGGGTTGGCCTTGAAACGTGATGTTCCATGCCCTCGACATCCCGGTAAATGGTATCCTCCTCAAGCCCAAACAGCCTGAGAAATCGGGTCAGGGTTTCATGCCTTTCCACGATTGCCCCGGCAATTCGCAAACCCTCTTCGGTGAGCACTGTGCCACGGTATTTCTCATGCTTCACCAAACCCTCTCCATCCAATTTCTGGAGCATGTTGGTGACGCTTGCCTGCGAAATTCCAAGCTTTCCGGATATATCCACCGCGCGGGCATAACCCTTCTCCTCGATCAAATGCAAAATCTGCTCCAGGTAGTCATCCATCGCTACCGAACCACTGGTTCGCTTTGATTTGGGCTCTGTCATCGCGAACCATCCTTTCGAGTCAGCACGAGACTTTCAAGAACGGATCTCTGCGAATCCAAAACCCTGTCGGTGACCCAGAATTCCCGACTGAATTTTAAAAACCTCAGTTTGACCATGACTGAGAAAAATTCCTAGGTCATCGCCTTGCGCAGACGGTACCACGCTCCCGTGTTTGGCGCCACCAATGACCACAAGGGCAAGTCTTGCAGTCCGTATTTGTGAACCATCCATTCCAGCAAAACCAATGACGCCACGGCATCAAATAAAGCATCATGCCAATCCTTACCCGGCACCAAGTCCCGAACCCGATCCGCGACTCCGAGTTCTTCACACAATGCACCCAGAGAATGCTTTTTCTGATCCGGCATCGCCGCGCGGGACAACAACAAAGTGTCGACCCATGGATCAAACGGATTACCCGGAAATTTTCTAAGGAATCGTTTTTCTGTGCCTTTCGCATGCGCAACCGGAACTGCGTCGTTCCCCAACCGACCGTTCACTTCCGGCCACAGCGAGATCAAACTCGGAGCTCCAGATAAATGACCGACATCGATTCCATGAATTTTCTTCGCATACCAATCCACCTCCCCATCCTGCTCAAGGTAAGATACATAAAAATCCCCGTGACCCTTCTCCAGCGACCACGTCGCCATACCAATTTGCACCGGCCAATCCTCTTTGCCGCTTTGCGCGCCCGCTCCCTCAAAATCAATCCCCGCAAACACCACATCCCTCACTTTTCTCTGATCTTTCACCCCCCCATCATTCCCAGCTATGAGAATTCCACAACCCAGATGTTTGAAAATTCAAATTCTAAACTTCAAGAACACCCAAAATACGGGGAATCACCCAGCCAGTGCACTCGGTTCCCATGAAATCAGAGAAACAAGCCTGGGTCGAGCCTGGTAGAACCCTAGCTTAAATTTCCCCTTATCTTCCCCACCCCGAGGAAAATCGCAAAAAATTTACGTTTATGATCAAGAATTTATCGCAACGCAAAACATCGGGAAATGCATGCCTTTGCCGCAGTAAATATAAAAATGTCCGTCGGTGGAATGAGCGATGAAACTTAACCGCTGATCTTCTTGATCGGGGCCATCAAAGGTGCGACGGAATCGCCTTCTTTGGGGATACGCAGCATCCTGCGGCAGGAGGGACAAACCGTGCCTATTCCATCGTGATCCATCGGGATACGAAAAATGAAACGACAATCCGGGCAGACATACGCTCCCCAGCGTCTGGCTTTTTCGTTTGCGGATTGAGTTTCTGGCACGCTGTAAGCATGGATGAAATTTCGGTAGGTTTGCAAGTCTTCGTCATGAAGTTCGGATGTAATTCATAAAATTTAGCCGTAAAAAAAGGAAAGAACACAGAAAAAAGCATGGATGACTAGCTTGAAATGCGCGACGGCACATCTCTGTGATCTTTGCGTTCAGTGAAGTTAACTCTCATTCAGATCAAAAGCAGGCGCCTAAGACTCGATGAAAATCCTACCCGCCTTTCTTCTTAACCGCTTTCCACCGGGAAGATTTACGCTCGCAGGCTTATCCACATCAAGCAGATCCACACAGCGCTCCAGCAAACGCCACTCTAAATTTTCGATCTGCTTTTTCTTTAAATAATCAGCAATGACCGCTCGGGATAAAACTGCGGGTAAATTTTTCATCACGCCTGTGTGCAAGCGCCCCTGTGGATCGGTCGCTGCCACGGCAGCCACCGACCAGTCCAACAACTCACGCCACTCACCATCTAACTCTGCGGCGCGGAGCAAGGCTGGAGTCACATCACGGTTGGCAATTGCATCCAATAAAGGCAGCGCTTCGTTGCGAAGCCGATTCCGCACCACATCATTCACCCTATTCGTTGTATCTTCACGCCAATTAAAATCATGCCCGTTCATCCACTCGGCAAGCTCGACTTTACGCACACCTAACAGCGGACGGATCACCGTCATGCTTCGACCGGCCATCTTGATCGCTTGGATCTCACTCATTCCACGGCAGCCGAGAGAACCACGCACCAGATTCCATAAAATCGTCTCCGCTTGATCATCCGCGTGATGAGCCAGCAAAATCAACCCACAGCGTTGTTCTTTTCCACACTTCGCAAAAAACGCATGCCTCGCTGTTCTTCCCGCCGTTTCCAATGACTCACCCGTTAACCGCATCTGTGCCAAGAGATTGACTTTTCCAGAAAGCACCTCGTAACCCAAACGCCTTCCAAGTTGTTTGACAAATTTTGTATCTCCCAAAGATTCATTTCCTCTCAACCCATGATTCAAATGACACACCACAACCCTTTGAAAACCCTCAGCTTTCAACAGATACAACAGTGCGGTCGAGTCCAAACCTCCCGAAACCCCGACCATGAGTTTCTTTTGCCTCGAAGCATGCTCAAACCAAGGGATGTTCACGATTGCAGGGCTTCACCGTTTTCAAAAACCATTCGTTGACCGCTGACAGGATGAGTGAAACTCAGCCGCCACGCTTCCAATTCCATCGGTGCATCGCCGACGTCCAAAGTCTGTTTGTCGCTCATCCGCTTGTCGGGCAGGTAACAGGGATCCCCAACCACAGGGAAACCGAGCTCCCATAGATGCACACGGATCTGATGGGTCCGACCACTGCCCAGTCTCGCTTCCAGCCATGTCGTTCCATCCGCGCAGCGTTCCTTGACAACAAATTCCGTACGGGCATCCAATCCGTCTTCCTCATCCACACCGCGCCCACCAGGTCCCTCGACTTCTTTGGAAATCGAAAACTCGCACACTTTTTCATTCCACTCAGGGCAACCATGTACTTTCACCCGATAAATTTTCTCTACCGTGCCGTCCAGAAACTGACGTTGTAGCATTTTGCAAAAATGCCGTGTACGAGCAAACAGCACGAGACCGCGAGTGTTCGCATCCAAACGATGCACCGGACGCGGAAACTTCGGTTCATACACTTGGTTAATCAGATATTGTAACGTATTGCGATGATATCTGCCGCTTGCATGCATCGGTAAGGGCGCAGGCTTTTCAACCAACAATAAGGCCTCGTCATCCCAGAGGATTCGTATCCCTGTCGCGACTGCGGGCTCCACGGCTGGTGGAAATACCTGTAAAATCCTCTCCCCCGCACGAACCACATGGTCCGCTCCACGAACCTTTCCGCCATAACTCACAAAACGGCCCTCCGCGCATCTTTGCGCCCAGTCCTCGCGTGAGATTTGTGGAAACTGCTCCGCCAACAAATCGAGCAAAGTCCACTTGTCATACTTTGCTGCGACATTCACCGGTCTACGGTTTTCCTGAGGTATGGATCCCGGTAACACACGGCACACTTCATTGAGTTTCGCCTGTGCTTCCACGATACGCTCGACCATTTTTTCCGGCTCTGCTTTGAAACAATGCGGGCAACTCACCCCTCCCACATAACGGACGTCTTCCTGATCCTGCGCATCAAGCGGCGCAAGGCATGCATAACAAATCGCGGAATCCGTCTCCTGTAACGCGGGATCCACTCCAACGCGTTGGTCAAATACAAAACACTCTCCGTTATAGTGATCTCCACCACACTCCTCAAAGTATTTAAGAATTCCACCATCGAGTTGATAGATGTTTTTGAAACCTTCCATCTCCATGAAAGGACCCGCTTTTTCACAACGAATCCCACCCGTGCAGAACATCACAACCGTTTCATCCTTCATCTCCTGTGGCAACTCTCTCACTGCCTTGGGAAACTCACGGAAGGTTCGGATATCCGGCACAACCGCGCCTGCAAATGTTCCGAGCTTTACCTCATAATCATTGCGGGTATCCAGAAGAATGATTTTACGACCCTCATCCAGCCAACGCTTCAACTCTTTTGCTGGCAGCTTTGGCGAAGTCCGTTGACCCGGTGCAATTCCATCCACTCCGAAGGATATGATCTCTTTCTTAATTCGCACCAACATACGCCGAAAAGGCTGAGCATCACTCTCACTCACCTTGCCGACAAAATCTTCCAAGCCCGGAATTTGCCGCAAACGCCCCATCAATCGATCAACCCCCTGCTCCGAGCCGGCAACAAACAAATTCACTCCCTCAACACTCAATAAAATCGTCCCCTTCAAACCGGCATCTTTACAAAGAACCAACAGTTCCTCCCGAAGCTCTTTCAGCTCCGACAACTCCACAAAGCGATATGCCGCCAAATTTGTTACCTTGTTTCCTGTCATAACGACACCCGAAATCTGCCAACCGTGGCGGTAGTTTGCAACCGCCCAGCCAAAAATTTTCATGTAGCTGCGGCGTCTCGCCACAGGCCTTGCTGAGAGCGTCTCGCTCCTCTTATTCACTCTAGCATATCATTTAAGCATATCAGCGCCGTCCCTTCACGAGGCTTAGATCCTTAATCTCTTCTCTTCCTTGAAGTTTGGAATTTAAAATTTAGAGTCTCCTCCATGCTACTCCAAGAACTCATTCAAATCCCATCCGTGAATCCCGACCATGCGTCGCCAGGCCAAGAAGAATGGATCGGCGAGCAAGGAATGGCAGATTTCCTGAAAATCTGGCTCGGGGACATTGGCGCAGAGGTCACCCTTGAAGAAATCGAGCCAGGGCGTCCGAACTTGATTGCCCGCTTCGCGCCACTTGATGGTCGTCCGCGTATTTTGCTGGGGCCACACTTGGATACGGTTGGAGTCGACAATATGACCATACCCCCTTTTTCAGGAGAAATCCGCGACGGGAAAATCTGGGGACGTGGAGCATCCGATACCAAAGGCCCCATGGCGGCCATGCTGATGGGTCTGAAGAATAACAAGGAAATCCTCAAAGATCTATCGGTAGCGGTCGATTTCGTGGCCTTTATGGGTGAAGAAGCTTCACAGCATGGTTCCAAGCATTTTGCAAAACATCACGCCGCGGAATATGAATTTGCGATCGTGGGAGAACCGACCTCAATGAAGGTCGTCAACATCACGAAGGGTTCCGTTTGGGCGACCCTGACTGCGAGCGGTGTTTCCGTGCATTCGTCCCAACCGGAAAAGGGAGACAACGCGATTCTCAAACTCTCCCGTGCTCTGATCGCTTTACAGGAAACTCTTGAACCAAGACTTGCCACTTTTGATCACAAAATTCTTAGCCATTCGACGATGAATATCGGCGTCATTTCCGGCGGCTTGGCGGCAAACATCGTCCCAAATCTGGCTACCGCTCAAATCGATATTCGCCAAACTCCATCACTTTACTCTGCGGGCGGCGCGCTGCAAATCCTGCGAGAAACAATTTCCGAACAAAGGCTCCCATTGGATATCATCTACGCCCATGAAAATCCACCGATGGAGACGGATGCGGAAAATCCCTACATACAGAAACTTCTCGCGACCGCGCTAGGCACCCAGCTAGATGGTGCCCCTTGGTTTTCGGATGCCGCTCACCTCTCCGCTGCGGGCATTCCATCGATTTGCATCGGCCCAGGCTCAATCTCTCAAGCGCATACGAAAGATGAGTATATTGAGATAGATCATTTGTTAGAGGGTGAAGCTTTCTTTACGGAGTTCATCCGGAATTTGAGGTAAGAACTGCGAACCAATGGGAGTACAGCAGCTTGCTCCCGACATGCAGTGGACGGAGTTTGCTCCGTTGTGGGTGGGATTGGATTTTCCTACGCTGCTTGCCCACCACGCGTAGCAAGCTCCGCTCCTGCCTCGGCGAAGGCAAGCCTCCGCACTCCAACAAAAAACCCCGGCCACCTTTCGATGAACCGGGGTTATTTGAATATTGTTAGAATTACGCGGAAACCACGTCTTCTTCGTCTTCGAAGATTTCTGGTTCTTCGATAATGGGTTCTGGCTCTTCGACAGTGAACTCGAACTCCGAATCACGATGGTGATGGAAGCCCGTGCCCGCTGGGATGAGGTGACCCATGATGACGTTTTCTTTGAATCCGGTGAGGTAATCGATACGGCCAAGGGTCGCGGCTTCGGTAAGAACACGGGTGGTGTCTTGGAAGGAAGCGGCGGAGATGAACGAATCAGTTTCCAAGGAAGCCTTGGTGATACCAAGCAATACTGGCTCGCCTTCGGCAGGCTTACCACCGTTGGCAACAATCTCGGCGTTAACCTTTTTGAAGGTGGTGCGCTCGACTTGATCACCCCAGAGGAATTGATCAGCATCGCCTGGTTCGGTGATTTTCACCTTACGAAGCATCTGACGAACGATCACCTCGATGTGCTTGTCGTTGATTTCAACGCCTTGGACGCGATAGACCGATTGCACTTCGTTGACGAGGTGTTCCTGAAGTTCGGTCGCGCCGCAGGCTTCGAGAAGATCTTCCGGAGAAACCGGACCTTCGGTGATCTGATCGCCACGTTTCACTTTGTCACCCTCAGTCACAATGATGTGTTTACCCATCGGCACAAGGTGATCAACTTGTTCTCCAGTAGTCGAATCGGTTATGATGACCTTTTTCTTGCCGCGAACATTTCCACCGAAAGAGACATCGCCTTCGATTTTCGCGATCACGCAGGACTCTTTAGGTTTACGAGCTTCGAAAAGCTCGGCAACGCGTGGTAGACCCCCGGTGATATCTTTGGTGCGCGCCACTTTACGTGGGGTTTTAGCAAGCTGGGTTCCTCCGGTGACCACTTCGCCTTCTTTAACGGAAAGGTGAGCGCCAACAGGAATGGAGTAACTGATGATGACCTCGCCAGTTTTCGGATCGGTAATGCAAACCTGAGGATGGAGATCCTCTTTGTGCTCGGTAACCATCGTTCCTTTTTTGCCGGTTTCCTTGTCAACCTCGGCGGCAACGGTAATACCGAGAATCATGTCGCGGAATTCAACTTTACCAGGCTTCTCGGTAAGAATGGGCACGTTGTATGGATCCCATGTTACGATGGTATCGCCTTTTTTAACATCTTCACCATCTTTGGTGGAAATGATCGAACCGATGATGATGGAGTGACTTTCAAGCTCTAGGCCGCCTTTGTCGCGAATAGAAACCGAACCGTTTTTATTGAGTGCCACCCAGTTACCATCCGAGTCTTGAACCACGCGGAGGTCCTTGTAAACGAGGCGTCCGGCGTTCTTGGTTTTGATGATGGGTTGTTTGAAGGTTGCGGCAGCAACACCCCCAACGTGGAAGGTACGCATGGTAAGCTGGGTTCCTGGCTCACCGATCGACTGCGCGGCAATAATACCGACAGCTTCACCGATCTTGACTGGAAGGCCAGTCGCGAGGTTGAGACCGTAGCAGTTTGCACAGCAACCGCGGTCGGCTTCACAAGTGAGAACCGAACGGATTTTGAGTTTCTCGTGACCGATTTTCTCAAGCGCGTTCGCTTGGGATTCGGTGATGACGTCATCAACTTTGACAATGATTTCGCCACTGATCGGATCTTTGATTTGCTCGCAAGAAACACGTCCGTAAATACGAGTGGAAAGTGAGGCGACTTCTTCGTCACCGTCGTAGATCGCTTCGACTGCGATACCGTTAGCAGTACCGCAATCTTGTTGGAAAACGATCACGTCTTGGGCGACGTCGACGAGCTTGCGGGTCATATAACCGGAGTCCGCCGTTTTCAACGCGGTATCGGAGAGACCTTTACGAGCACCGTGAGTGGAGATGAAATACTCCAGCACGGAGAGACCTTCGCGGAAGTTAGAAATAATCGGACGTTCGATGATCTCGCCGGATGGTTTTGCCATCAGACCGCGCATACCACCGAGCTGTTTGATCTGAGATTTGTTGCCCCGCGCACCGGAGTCGACCATCATGAAAAGAGGCGATGCCTTTTTCTTGCCTTCGTTATACTCGATCTTGCGATAGAGGGCGTTGGCGATGGTGTCGGTGGCCTGGGTCCAGATGTCGACGACTTTCTGATAGCGCTCGCCGTTGGTGATGACACCGTTGCGGTATTGCTTGGAAACTTTTTCGACTTCCTCGTAGGCTTTGGCAATGACTTCTGGTTTCTCCTCAGGGATGAGCATATCAACGATACCGATGGAGATACCGGAACGCATGGCTTCCATAAAGCCGAGGGATTTCAGTTTATCAAGAACCTCAACAGTTTTCTTTTTACCAGCTGCTTGAGTACAACGCCAGATGATGTCACCGATTTGTTTCTTACCAACGGTTTTATTGTAGAAACCGAGTTCGGCTGGCCAGATTTCATTGAAACGGACGCGACCCGGTGTGGTCTCGATGATCTTGAGATCGGATTCACCGTAAACGGTTTTCTTACCGAAGTCTTGGTTACGGATACGGATCCAAGAATGGTAATCGATCTTGCGTGAAGCAATGGCGAATTCGACCTCCGAGGAGTTTTCAAACAATGGCAGGTGCTCTTGTTTGTCGCGATCCACTTGGGTGCGGATGCCAGCCCATGTAAGGTAGTAAGTTCCAAGAATAATGTCCTGGGAAGGAACCGTGATCGGGCGACCGGACGCAGGTGAGAAGATGTTGTTAGGCGCCAACATCAACTGACGGCACTCCATCTGGGCCTCAACGGAGAGAGGAACGTGAACGGCCATCTGGTCACCGTCGAAGTCCGCGTTGTAAGCGGTACAAACAAGCGGGTGAACGCGGATCGCAGAACCTTCGATGAGTTTTGGTTCGAACGCTTGGATCGAGAGACGGTGAAGCGTCGGAGCACGGTTCAGGAGGATAGGGTGTCCTTTGGTAACTTCCGCGAGGATGTCCCAGACTTCGGTCGTCTTGCGATCGATCATCTTCTTCGCCGAGCGAACCGTGTGGCAGTAGCCAAGTTCCTTCAGGCGGCGGATGATGAATGGTTCGAACAAGGTAAGAGCCATCTTCTTCGGAAGACCGCACTGTCCGAGTTTGAGATCGGGACCGATAACGATGACCGAGCGGCCGGAATAGTCGACGCGCTTGCCAAGAAGGTTTTGACGGAAACGACCGCCTTTGCCTTTGAGCATATCGCTCAGGGATTTGAGCGGACGGTTGCCAGCACCGGTGACGGCGCGGCCGTGGCGGCCGTTGTCGAAGAGTGCATCGACAGCCTCTTGAAGCATGCGCTTCTCGTTGCGGATAATGACTTCCGGAGTTTTGAGAAGGAGCAGGTTTTTGAGACGGTTGTTACGGTTGATCACGCGACGATAAAGATCGTTGAGATCGGAAGTCGCGAAACGCCCACCCTCGAGAGGAACGAGAGGACGAAGATCGGGGGGAATGACCGGAAGAACCAATTGGATCATCCACTCAGGACGTGTTTTGGAAGCGGCGAAGCCCTGGGTGATTTTGAGACGCTTGGAAAGCTTCTTCTTATTCTGCTTGGACTTGGTCGTTGCGAGTTCTTCTTCAAGTTTTACAGCAAGTGCTGCGAGGTCGATCTGCTTGAGCAGTTCCATGATCGCTTCCGCACCCATCATCGCTTTGAAGGAGCCGTCGCCATAAGTGTCTTCCGCTTCGCGGATTTCGACCTCAGTAAGAAGTTGTCCCACTTCTAGGGCGGTGTTGCCTTGATCGGTAACAACGTAATCTTCATAGTAAATCACGCGCTCAAGCTGGCGCGCGCTCATGTCCAGCATCAGGCCAATGCGCGAGGGCATGCACTTGTAGAACCAGATGTGAGAAACCGGAACGGCAAGTTCGATGTGACCCATGCGCTCGCGACGGACGCGGCTGAGAGTGACTTCCACGCCGCAACGGTCACAAACGACACCTTTGTGTTTGATGCGCTTGTATTTTCCGCAAGCACATTCCCAGTCACGAGTTGGCCCGAAAATGCGCTCACAAAAAAGACCGCCTTTTTCCGGCTTGAAGGTCCGGTAGTTAATGGTTTCTGGATTTTTCACTTCACCTTTGGACCAGCTACGGATGGTATCCGGAGAGGCTACGGTGATGGAAACTTGATCGAAGGCTTCGGGACGCTCGTCCACGCCAAAGATTTCGCGAAGGTTATTGTCTACACTCATAATAGGTAATTGTTAGGGATGTGGGGTTGGTTTCGCGTTTCTGATTAGAGGGTTAGATCATCTAGGGAGAAATCATCGACTCCACCGCTGGAGAGCGGCGAACCATGATTCGATTGACCTTGGCGTCCCGGGCGGACATCGAGGCCGAGCGATTGCATCTCTTTGATGAGAACATTGAACGATTCCGGAGTTCCAGCTTCGAGGTTATTGTCGCCTTTGACAATCGCTTCGTAAATACGTGTACGTCCTTGGACATCGTCCGATTTGACCGTGAGAATTTCCTGAAGGGTGTAGGCGGCGCCGTAGGCTTCGAGCGCCCATACTTCCATCTCTCCGAAACGCTGACCACCGTATTGTGCTTTACCCCCGAGCGGCTGCTGGGTGACGAGCGAGTAGGGACCAACGGCACGTGCGTGGATCTTATCGGCAACAAGGTGACCGAGTTTGAGCATGTAAATCATTCCGACCACGACTGGATTGTGGAAAGCCTCACCAGTGCGCCCGTCATAAAGAGTGGATTTACCAGCGGTGCTGCCATCTTTGCCGTCACCGATCCAGGTGTAACCCCGACCTTCCGGCTCATTGGATTTACGCTCACGGGCTTTTTCGCCACCACCGACCATTTTCACACCGTCGACTTTTTTCGCCTCGGACATGAAATCCCAGATGATGTTTTCTTTGATGCCATCGAAAATTGGGGTCGCCACCTTGAACCCAAGAGCTTTTGCCGCAACTCCGAGGTGGGTCTCAAGAACCTGACCGACGTTCATACGTGAAGGCACGCCGAGCGGGTTCAAGCAGATGTCAACTGGAGTCCCGTCGTGAAGGAAAGGCATATCCTCTTCAGGGACGATGGTTGCAACCACACCTTTGTTACCGTGGCGTCCAGCCATTTTATCACCGACAGAGAGCTTGCGCTTGGCAGCAATAAAAACTTTGACTTCTTTGATCACGCCTGGATCGACGTCGTCGCCGGACTCGAGGGAATCGAGTTTGCGTTCGCGGTCGGTGTCGAGTTCTTGGAAGCGGCTTTCGAAGGAATTGATGATTTCGACGATCTTGTTACGGATTGGGGAAGGATCAATTTCAATGTGATCGTGAACCGAAGCAAGCTTACGGAGCAGGGTCTTGGTGATCTTACGGTTAGCAGGAATGATGATTTCACCGGTCTGTGCGTTCACAACATCGAGCGGAATTTTTTCACCAAGAAGGATGTCGGAGAGTTTTTCCGTGAGGTCGTCGGTAAGTTTGTCAGCCTTTTTCTTGTGCTCGTCGTTGATCTTTTTCAGCTGCTTCTTGAGCTCAACTGGATCGACTTTTTCCGCACGTTTCTTGGCAAGGCCATGTGAGGAGACGCGGACATCTTGAACAATGCCAGTGCAGCCCGAAGGAACACGGAGTGAGGTGTCTTTCACGTCAGCCGCTTTTTCGCCGAAAATCGCACGGAGGAGGCGTTCCTCAGGAGCGAGTTCAGTTTCCGACTTCGGAGTGATTTTGCCAACGAGGATGTCGCCAGGTTTTACTTCTGCACCGATACGGATGATTCCGTCATGGTCGAGGTTGCGGAGGGCTTCCTCACCGACGTTCGGGATATCACGTGTGATTTCCTCAGGGCCGAGTTTGGTATCGCGAGCTGCTACATCGAATTCAGAAATGTGGATCGAAGTGTAAACATCGTCTTTCACCACGCGCTCGGAGATGACGATGGCATCTTCGAAGTTGTAGCCGTTCCATGGCATGAATGCCACGAGGACGTTGCGACCGATGGCGAGCTCACCGTTTTCGGTGTTCGGTCCATCAGCGAGGACTTGGCCTTTTTTGATTTTCTGACCAAGTTTGACGATAGGCTTCTGATTGATGCAGGTTCCGGCGTTGGAACGCATAAATTTGCGTAGCGGGTAAGCAAAGATCCCTTTGGCAACGTTGGTTTTGACCGACTCAGGTTCACTGAGGAATTTTTCGTCGGAAACCGGAAGTTTACCATCGCTGGTGGTGATGATCATTTCCGCAGTGGCTGCGGCAATGATGCCATCGGCCTCGGAAACCACCACTGCACGGGAGTCGCGAGCTGCTTTGCCTTCGAGACCGGTTCCGACAAGAGGAGCTTCGGAAACGAGAAGCGGCACACCTTGGCGCTGCATGTTGGAACCCATGAGCGCACGGTTGGCGTCATCGTGCTCGAGGAACGGAATCAGACCGGCAGCAACGGAAACGAGCTGTTTCGGCGAGACGTCCATGTAATGAACTTCTGCAGGGGTGGATTCGATGAATTCACCACGCTCACGGGCATCGATTCGCTCGTTTTCAAAGCGACCTGCCTTGTCAATAACGTTGGACGCCTGAGCAATGAGATAGTTTTCCTCTTGGTCAGCGGTGAGATATTCGATTTCGTTGGTGACTTTACCGTTTTTCACTTTGCGGTAAGGAGTCTCGATGAAACCGAACTCGTTGATGCGGGCGTAAGTGCACATCGAGTTGATCAGACCGATGTTCGGACCCTCGGGAGTCTCGATCGGGCAGATACGACCGTAGTGGGAAGGATGAACGTCGCGGACTTCGAAGCCTGCGCGATCGCGGTTGAGACCACCTGGTCCGAGTGCGGAAAGACGGCGTTTGTGAGTCAACTCGGCCAGAGGGTTGGTCTGGTCCATGAACTGGGAAAGTTGCGAACGTCCGAAGAAATCACGCACGACAGCGGAGAGCGCTTTCGGGTTGATGAGTTTCTGTGGAGTCATGCCTTCAATGTTCACATCGAACAAAGTCATGCGCTCTTTGACCAAACGCTCGGTGCGGGCAAGACCGACACGGCACTGGTTAGCAAGAAGTTCACCAACGGCGCGCACGCGGCGTGAACCAAGGTGATCGATATCGTCGATCACACCCTCACCTTTTTTCAGCTTGAGGATGTAACGAACGGCTGCAAGGAAATCCTCGGGAACCATGATGCGCTGATCGGAATCAACACTTATACCAAGTTTCTGGTTGATTTTGTAGCGACCGACGCGAGTAAGATCATATTTTTTCGCATCGAAGAACAAACGCTTGAGCAAAGCTCTTGCGTTGGAAGCTGTCGGCGGGTCCCCCGGACGAAGCTTGCGGTAGATATCTTTGAGAGCCGACTCCTCATCTTTCGCAGGATCTTTGCGGAGGGATTTGAGTAGGATTTCGTCTTCGCGTCCGTCAATGACCTCAAGCTTTTTGTGACCGAGGCTGACCAGCTGTTTCACGATACCGGCGGTAAGTGGCTCGTAGGCTTTGGCGATGACCAGTTCGCCATCTAGGATGTCCTCGAAAGGAACTTTGTGGCCGAGTTCTGCTTCGTCGATCTTACTGCCGAGAGCGAGATTTTCGATGGAGTAAAAGTGGCTGACAATATCGCGATCGGTGGGGTAACCGAGAACGCGAAGAAAAGTGGTTGCGAGGAACTTACGGCGACGGCGGCGGCGATCTAGGTAAACGTAGAGAAGATCGTTGGTGTCAAACTGTACTTCCAACCATGATCCACGGTCAGGAATAATGCGGAAACTATGAAGCATTTTTCCGTTGAGGTGCTGAGAAGTCTCAAAGCAGATACCGGGTGAACGATGGAGTTGGGAAACAATCACACGCTCGGCACCATTGATGATGAATGTGCCGCGGCGGGTCATCATTGGCAGTTCGCCCATGTAGACGCGCTCTTTCTTGGTGCCTGTTTCATCCTTCAGCTTAAAGGTTACGTAAAGAGCTGCGGAGAAGGATTCGCTATTTCGGAGAGATTCGAGGGAAGTGATTTTCGGATCTTCGATATCGTAAGCTACAAAATCCAACTCGATTGCCTCGTCATAGGATTTGATCGGGAAAACTTCGCGAAAGACGGCTTGGAGGCCTGAGTCAGCACGATCTCCAGGAGCGACATCCTTTTGCAAGAAATCGTCGTAAGACCGGCTTTGGACTTCAATGAGGTTAGGCGGGTCAATGACCTCTTCAAATTTACCAAAATAGAGACGTTCAGCCATGGTGTGTGGTGGTGGTGGGTGTTACGAGTTTAAGCCCGAGCCGGTGATGGCGCGAGCGGAGTTGGGTTCAGGAGATGTGAGAAGGATACAATGGGGCGAAAGCGACGCGTAATGCCGCATCTTTGAGTGGTGTCACGCGTCGGTTCCGGTTTTGCAAAGTATTGATGATTTTATGAGGAGAATGCCCGGAGCGGCAGAACCGCTCCGGGAAAAATCCGTAACGAATTACTTGAGCTCGATTTTTGCGCCGGCTTCTTCAAGCTTTTTCTTGGCGCTTTCAGCAGCATCCTTAGCAACACCTTCGAGGATGTTGGCAGGTGCACTTTCAACGAGTTTTTTGGCGTCGGCCAGACCAAGACCTGGAGCAACTTCACGAACTGCCTTAATGACAGCGATCTTGTTGGCACCGGCATCAGTGATGACGACATTGAACTCAGTTTTTTCTTCTACGGCTTCAGCAGGACCAGCAGCTGCGGGACCGGCGGCCACAGCAGCTGCGGCAGAGACGCCCCAGGTTTCTTCGAGTTGTTTAACGAGGTCGACAGCTTCCAGAACGGTAAGCTTGCCGAGTTCTTCTACGAGGTTTGCAATATTTGACATGTTATTTTCTCCTTTGCGGTATCGTCGCCCCCGGAGCTTCCGGAGATTTCAATTTCCCTGCTGGGAAACCGACGAGGTACCATTGTTAATCAGGTCATTGCGTGGAGACGCGACAGACCATCCATTCAGATTGTTTATTCGGCAGCTGTAGCTTCAGGGGTTGAGTCCGCAGCGGAATCTTTCGATCCCTCCGATTTGAAATGCTCACGTTCCGGATCGAATTTTTCGAGCAAGATGCGAGCAATGCGAGTTGCCGGCTCGTTGATGAGGCCGAGAAGTTGCGAGAGAACCGCTTCGCGAGAGGGAATATCAGCAAGCATTTTGAGCTTAGCCGAATCGAGGATATCCGTTCCAAGAATACCGACCTTCATTTCGGGTTTCTTGAATTCCTTTTCGAAATTTTTGAGCACCTTTGCCGCGGAGAAAACCTCGGCGTTACCGGTCACGAAAGCGGTTTGACCGACGAGGTCGGCACCGACATCCGGAAGACCGGCTTCGGAGAGGGCTTTGCGCATATAGCTGTTTTTGGCAACAGTGCACTTGGCTCCATTGTCATCCAAGCGGTTACGAAGTTCGCTGAACTGCGGCACAGTGAGGCCAGTGTAATCGATGACGATTACATAGGGAGACTCATTGACACGTGACAGCAGGCCATTGATGATGATTTGTTTATCTGGATTCATGGTCGTTGGGTGCTGGTGATTATGCGGTTGCTTTTGAGGTGTAGGATGCGGCTTCCAGCGGCAGACCCGGGAGCATTGAAGCAGCGAGCGTCACTGCTTGCACGAAGTTACCTTTTGCGGAAGGTGGCTTGGAACGAATCACGCTATCAAGAAATGCGCGTGCGTTATCTTCCAATTGTTTTTCATCGAAGCTGGCTTTGCCAATAGCTCCAGAGATGTTACCATTTTTATCGAGCTTGTAGTCGATACGGCCAGCCTTGACTTCTTTAACGGCTTTCGCGACGTCATCAGTCACTGTCCCGGTTTTCGGGTTTGGCATTAGACCGCGTGGTCCCAGAACACGAGCAATTTTACGGACTTCGGCCATAGCATCCGGCGTGGCGATTGCAGAATCGAAATCCACGAAGCCATCCTGAATTTTCTTGATCAGATCATCGTAACCGACGTGTTCAGCACCAGCAGCGATTGCAGCCTCAGCGGCAGCGCCTTGTGCAAATACAACGACACGGACGTTTTTACCCGTTCCGTGAGGAAGAGAGACAGAACCACGGACCATTTGGTCGCTTTTTCGTGGATCCACACCAAGCTTGAAAGAAAGTGTCACAGTAGGTATGAACTTGGGTGCTGGTAGATTCTTCAGGGTGCTGATCGCATCCTTGAGAGAATAGGATTTATCGGAGCCTACCTGTTCGGCGGCCTTTCTGTAGCGTTTGCTGCGTTGTTTTGACATGTGTTTTGTTTGGTTTGCAGTGATAACGGATAAGCTGGTCGGCCTATCCTCTTGCGGTGTCCACTGACTCGTTGATGCGGTTAGCGGACTTGGAGAGTTACATACCTTCGACTTCAAGACCCATCTGGCGCGCGGTTCCGGCAAGAATGCGGGCTGCTGCTTCCGGATCTTTTGTGTTAAGGTCAGGCATTTTGATATTTACCACTTCCATAAGCTTGGCTTTGGAAATTTTGCCTACTTTTTTCTTGTTGGGTTCGCCAGAACCAGAGGCAAGTCCTGCTGCTTTCTTAAGCAAATTGCCTGCGGGTGGGCGTTTGGTGATAAAAGTGAAGGACTTGTCTTTGTAGACAGAGATCACCACCGGAAGAATATCGCCGGACTGTGATTGGGTGGCAGCATTGAACTCCTTACAGAATCCCATGATGTTCACACCTGCTTGACCGAGAGCCGGTCCGACTGGCGGAGATGGGTTGGCGGCTCCAGCAGGGATCTGGAGTTTGATGATTTTGGTAACTTCCTTGGCCATGATATTAGTAGGTAAAAATTTGGTAAGAGATTGTTTTGATAAAATTAAGATTCAAACGCGTCATTCGCGTTCCACCTGCCAGTATTCGAGTTCGACTGGAGTGGTGCGTCCGAAGATATCAACAGCAACGCGGAGTTTTCCACGCTCTGGGTCTATTTCCTCTACGATGCCGCTTTGAGATTGAAAGGGTCCGTCCGCAACCTTGACCGTGTCACCGACTTCGAAGGAAATCGCAGGGCGAACCGTTTCCTCTCGCTCTTGGATTTGAGAGAGCATCGCCTCAACTTCACGTTGACGCATGGGTGCAGGGCGATCCTTGGTCCCAGCGAAGCCGATCACGCCTTCTATTTCCTTGATGAAAAACCAGGTTTTTTCGACCAATTGGTTATCAGCGGTGGCGAGATACATGTTGACTATGATGTAACCGGGAAAAAATTTCTTTTTGGTTTCGGTTTTTTTACCACGCTTAATTTCAGAAACAATCTCGGTAGGAACCAACACCTCACGAATGTAGTCTTGCATCTCCTCAGCTTCAACCTGGCGAGCGATGCGTTCACGCACTTTGCCTTCCATGCCCGAAAGCACTTGGACGACATACCATTGGTCTTTATATTCTTTTGGATTAGGCATTGGAAAACTGTGTTGAACGAATAAAAAATCAAACGAAAATTTTTGTCAGAAAACCGACCACGTAGACTTGCAAGAAGTCCCAAAACTGAACAAAGCCCGCGAGTAGAATGACAGCGATAAGGACGACAATTGTTGAGTCGATGAGTTCCTTGTATTTTTTGAAACCGCTTGCTTTAGGATCAGAATCCCATGGCCAACTGGCTTTGCGAAGCTCTCCCTTTACCTCGTTGGCGAAACTGGAGATTTTTGCAAGATTGCGGAACAACAAGACAAGCACCGCAATGAGAAGCGCATATACGATTCCCGTGGCAATCCAACTGTCGTTGATCTTGATATACTCAAGGAATGTCTTAATGTATTCGAGGAATTTCATTCGCTGTGAAAGGGTAACGGAAAGTGGCACGCCAGGAGGGACTCGAACCCCCAACATTCGGTTTTGGAGACCGACGCTCTACCAATTGAACTACTGACGCGTTAGATTGAAAAAGTGAAAGGTTTTGAGGCGACTTTAGGGCACCCCGGTTTAGCGGGGTGCCCCAAGAGCTTGGCTCACCGGCTCGCATTAACGAACCGGTGACACCGTTGAATGACATTACTTGATGATCTCACCAACACGGCCTGCACCCACGGTACGGCCGCCTTCGCGGATAGCGAAGCGCATGGTGGGTTCCATGGCGATAGGGCTGATGAGCTCAACTTCCAAGTTGATGTTATCGCCAGGCATCACCATTTCAACTCCCTCTGGAAGTTTGATGCTGCCGGTCACGTCAGTCGTGCGGAAGTAGAATTGTGGACGATAGTTTGAGAAGAACGGGGTGTGGCGGCCACCTTCTTCTTTTGAAAGAACGTAGATCTCGGATTTGAAAATCGTGTGACCTTTGACGGTACCGGGTTTGGCCATAACTTGGCCACGCTCCACATCGTTTTTCTTCAGACCACGCACAAGAAGACCGACGTTGTCACCCGCACGACCTTCGTCGAGAAGCTTACGGAACATTTCGATGTCGGTAACCGTGGTTTTCTGTGTGTCGCGGATACCAACGATTTCGACTTCTTCCATTTTCTTGATGATGCCACGCTCCACACGACCGGTGCAGACCGTGCCACGACCTTCAATGGAGAACACATCCTCAATAGGCATGAGGAAGGTTTTGTCGATTGGACGCTCTGGCTCTGGGATGTAGGAATCTACCGCATCCATGAGCTTAAGGACATTTGCCATATGAACAGGATCGCCTTCAAGCGCTTTCACAGCCGAACCCGCAACGATTGGAATGTCATCACCTGGATAGTCATAGGAGGAGAGAAGATCACGGATCTCCATTTCCACGAGCTCGATAAGCTCTGCATCATCAACAAGATCAACCTTGTTCATGAAAACCACGAGAGCTGGAACACCCACTTGGCGGGCGAGAAGAATATGCTCACGTGTCTGTGGCATCGGGCCGTCAGCGGCGGAAACCACAAGAATAGCGCCGTCCATCTGAGCAGCACCCGTAATCATGTTTTTCACGTAATCGGCGTGTCCCGGGCAGTCAACGTGGGCATAGTGACGTTTTTCGGTTTCATACTCTACGTGCGCGGTGTTGATGGTAATACCGCGCTCACGCTCCTCAGGAGCGGCATCAATATCTGCGTAGGATTGCTTCTTGGCTAAACCTTTTTCGGCGAGCGTGTTTGTAATCGCTGCGGTGAGGGTGGTTTTGCCGTGGTCGACGTGACCGATGGTGCCGATGTTAACGTGCGGCTTGTTGCGTTGGAATTGTTCTTTGGCCATTTTCGTATTGGTTTCGCTGAGAAGTTTCTGAGAAGTTTTTGCTTATGTATCATGGAGCTCGTGGGGGGAATTGAACCCCCGACCTCATCCTTACCAAGGATGCGCTCTACCCCTGAGCTACACGAGCAATATGGATTGTTGTGAGCTCATCCTTTCTAACGACAAAAGAACCGCGTCCTGTCACATGATGAATGAGACTGGTCGCGGAACCCCCGCCGCTGTGGGGAAGAGCGGGCGGAGACTATCAAAGAGTTGCACTCTGTCAAAAAAAATGTGGTTGTTTCGAAACTTTCTCTCAAAGCCTTTATTTTACGGGATTTTCATCATTCAATGAAACTGAAATAATCCTCGGATCCTCATAAATAACCTGATCAATGGACTTGGCCCGCATTTTCATGCCTCGGTGTTCAAAAAGGATCATCGTCAACCCACTCATTGCCTACATTCCATACCTCAACGAGCTGTTTTGGGAAATCATCGAGGAAGCGCGAGGGCCGGCAGAGAATGTCACCCGTGTAACTTTTCGGGTTCATCATCGGGTAGGATAAATAAAGCTGATCCTTCGCGCGCGTAAGCGCCACATAAAACAAGCGCCGCTCTTCCTCAAATGACGCATCATCATCAGCCTCCAGAATCCGGCCATTCGGAAACTGCCCGTCGACCAGCCAGATCAAGAATACCACTTTCCACTCCAAGCCCTTGGCTTGATGAATGGATGAAAGCGTTACCTTGTCGTCGTCATTGACGGCCTTATCACCCGTGGGTTCACCATCCGTGGTGCTCATTAATGATAGCTGCGCCAAGAATTCCAAGACATCCTCAAAGCTTCCTCCATACTGGATAAGCTGTTCAATATCTCCGCGCCTACCTTCATAATTCTCAAAACTCTCCTTCAAATAATCATCATATACACCCTCTAGCACGCTGAAGATCATTTCCGACGGGCTTGCAAATACCCCGTTTGGAGTCAATTCGTCTAAGGTATAGCAAAACTGCTCCCAATACTTGACTGACTTTCTCGGCACTGGATAACCTGAAAAGACATCTGACCACTTTTGCGGAGGTTCGGTATTTCCTGATAACGGGTCACGCAACCATTTCTGCCAGAGCTTCTCCGCAGAGCCCGGACCGCAGCCCGGCAATAGCTCCACCATCCTTTTGAAACTCACCTCATCCTTGCGATTCGTGACGAATCGTAAAAAAGCCGCCACATCCTTAATATGTGCCTGCTCAAAGAATCGCAGCCCGCTAGTGATCGAAAACGGAATACCACGGCGGGTAAGCTCCATCTGGATTTCCAAACTCTGGAAATGCGCGCGGTAGAGCACTGCCATTTCTGTCAGTTCGATCCCCTCTTCCTCTCTTAGCTCCAACATTCGTTGCGCGACAAACGCAGCTTGGCTCGTTGGATCCTCCACTGGTACGAGTGCGGGTCTGGCTCCTATCTCTGAACGCGATGATTTCAGATTTTTCTCAAATCGCATTTTGTTCGCAGAAATCGCTGCGTTCGACAGATCTAGGATTTCAGGGACGCTCCGATAATTCGTCTCAATGGTGTATATCACTGAATCCGGATAGCGTTTTTGAAAATTCAAAATGTGATCCACCTCCGCTCCCCGCCAAGAATAGATCGATTGAGAATCATCACCGACCGCCATCAGGCTATTGGAAGCGCCGGCCAACAGATCGATCAACTCGCTCTGCACCGCATTCGTGTCCTGATACTCATCGACCAGGATATTTCGAAAGCGCTTGCGGTATATTTCCAATATCTGCGGCTGATTTTTCAATAACTTGACGGTCAACTGCAGCATGTCATCAAAATCCATGGAGTTCGTTGCATGCTTCTTCCTCGTATAAGCCACGAGGACCATCTCAAGCTCATCCATCCATTCGATGAAATACGGATACCTCGCCACCAAGACTTCTTCCAAGCTCGACCCAGTGTTGGCGATCAAGCTGAATAAGGCAATCAAAACATCAGGTTTGGGAAAGCGGCGTTGTTTTGTATCGATGTCACAACCTGCGATCACACCCTTCATCAGCGATTTCTGATCATCACGATCTAGGATTGAAAAAGATTTTGTGAAACCAATCTCCTCCGCATGCCTGCGCAAGATACGGTTACAAATCGAGTGGAACGTTCCCGCCCAGAGATCCGCCACATCCCCTGTAACCAGACTCTTCACCCGCTCCACCATTTCACGTGCGGCTTTATTGGTAAACGTCAGCAGCAAAATATTCCTCGCGTGCTCACCGCGATCCAACAACCAGGAAACCCGATATGTCAGTGTCCGGGTTTTCCCAGATCCCGCTCCAGCAATCACCAAGACCTTGCCCGGAGCCGAACTGACCGCACGGTATTGTTCCTCATTGAGCGCACGCTCATAATCGATTCCGGAAACCGAAAATGATGTTTTACGCTGAATTTTGTATTCCCGTGCCATGTCCATTAAGACTCATGCCCACGATCCGCCGCATCCGCTTCTTCAACTGTGGCACCATCATCCACCCGTTTGGCAAATGAGATGAAACGAGCAAGCTCAGAGCGAACGATCGGCAACAACAGATAAACGCCGATCAAATTCGGAATACTCATCGCAAACAACGAAGCATCGGAGAAATCCGTGGCATTGGCCATCGATGCGGAAGAACCCACGATGATGATCAGGCAGAAAACAACTTTATAAATCCATGCCGTGATCACCTTTTTACCGAACAGATACTGCCATGCCTGCAAACCGTAATAACTCCATGTGATCAAAGTGGAGAAAGCGAACAGGAATACACAGAAAAACAGGATGTATTTAAAAGAAGCATGGATCGTTTCAAACGCAGCCGATGTCATTGCGATACCCTCCTTAAAGCCGGTTCCCGCCGTCCCAAGCACATAGGAATGCCCGTTTATGTGATAGTTGGCCGAGTTATCGCCTTCAAAATTCATCGTCACACACAAAACCAATGCGGTCATCGTGCAAATCACCACGGTGTCGAGAAACGGCTCTAACAGAGCAACCACACCTTCCGATGCGGGACGACGTGTTTTTGCCGCAGCATGCGCGATGGGTGCTGAACCGATACCCGCTTCGTTCGAGAAAGTGGCGCGACGCATTCCCCAGATAAAGGCAGCCACCAACCCGCCTGTGATCGCAGCACGCGGTTGAAATGCCTCACTAATGATCATCTGCAAAGCAGGAACGATATGCGAAGCGTTGACCACCAACACCAGAATGCAACTGACGACATAAGTAATGCACATCAGCGGCACCAGTTTGTCGGTCACCTTAGCGATGCCTTTGATTCCCCCAATGATCACCAAAGCCGTCATCAAGGCCATGATCAAACCGAAGACCCATTGATTTTCGAAAAAAAACGAATCCGCGCCTCCTGTAATGTTAATCAATTGTGTCGTAACCTGATTGACTTGGAAAACATTGCCTCCTCCGAACGAGGCGAAAACGCAGAAGATCGCAAAGAAGAATGCGAGCACCATTCCCAGGGGTCTCATGCCGCGCTCGCTTAGTCCGCGGCGCAAATAATACATGGGGCCGCCATGTACATTGCCTTCGGTATCGAAAATCCGATACTTAACGCCTAGCGTGCACTCGGCAAACTTTGTCGACATCCCCAAAAATCCGCTCAAGAACAACCAGAAAGCAACCCCTGGTCCACCGCTGTGAATACCGATCGCAACACCGGCGATATTACCCAAACCCACCGTGCCCGAGACGGCGGCCGTGAGAGCTTGGAAATGTGTGACTGATCCGGGGTCGGTATCCAAACTGTATTTGCCACGCACCGTTCGCATCGCGAGCCCGAAAGCGCGAATGTTGATGAATTTGAAGATGATCGTCAGAATCACCCCCGCTGCGGCCAACCAGAAAATCACCAGGAAAATCTTAAACTTTGCGGGTGTCCATTGTCCGGAAAATGATTGGACCGTGCCGCTCGCTTTTTCGGCCATTGCCAACTCCTCGCAATACAGACCGTCTTTATTTTTGACCACACTGACCCGCTGCCACTCACTCTTTTCATCCGCACGGTAGAACCATGGATCCGCGCCATCCGGTGCCGGGAGGGTCAAGTTTTCCGGCATCCGAGAAACCTTTTCTGGGTCTATATCCGTAGCCAAGGGATAAAATACCGCATTCACAAAAGGCCCCGTCACTTTGCCAAACCAATCATCGATTTTTTGATCCAGAGTCTTTGGCGCAGGCTGTTTGGTAGACACATCTTCAGCCGTAGCTAGTCCGCTTAATGTGAGCGCGAAAAAAATTGACGCGAACCATCGGGTCAGGAGTAAGGGTTGTTTCATACTGAAACAAACTGACAATCCGCACGCCAACCTGCAAGCCACAATGCCAATTTGATTCACATGATCCCTTTGAGCTGCCAAAACCGCCCCATGACCCCAATCAAATTCCTCCTCTGCATCATCTCTCACGGACTGCTAATTCAGGCAACTTTCTCGGCAGAACCTCTGAAAGCGATGACTTGGAACATCAAATGGTTTCCCGGCGGCTTCCAAGAAGCCACCAAAGCTGACAAAACTGAACACATCAAAGCAGCAAGTCTCATCATAGAAAAAACCAAACCCGATATTTTTCTCGCTCAGGAAATACGTGACGAGCAAGCATTCAGGAATCTGATAAAAAACCATCCCACGATCAAACCCCACATCCTTACCAAGTTTATGGAGTTCGATGGAAAAACACCATCTCCCCAGCAGTGCGCGATCGCATCTAATCTCGAACTGCATTCCGGGTGGCAGGAGTCTTTCAAATCGACCAAAAAACTTCCCGGCCTGCAACGCGGTTTTGCCTTCGCCGCCCTCAAACATCCCGATGGTGGATTGATCATGGTTTATTGCATCCACTTGCGCAGTAATCGCGGCAGTGAAAATCCCCAAGAGGCAAAAAAGATCGCCGCCACACGCGCCGAATCAGTCCGTCAAATCATCGCACACAAAAATGAAATGATGAATAAATTCTCTCGTGAAAAAATCGTTGGCTGGGTCATAGGCGGGGATTTCAACACCAACCACGATGGACAATTCCCCCTCTGCAGCGCGATCAACGACATGGTTAAAGCCGGTTTCCATAACACCTGGAACAACACTCCACAGAAAGACCGAATCACTTGGCGCAATAACCCACGTTTTGAGGATTTCAAGCCTACCACTTTCGATTATATCTTCACGTCCGGATTTACCAAAAATCAGGCCACCACAGTCCCGAATGTTTCACTCAAAGTTTCCGATCACGCGCCGGTGATGCTGAATTTGAGCGTGCCATGAAAATCAATGGATCGCGTGACTCCAGTCGAGCTTGTGCAAATTGCGCGACTGAAGTCGCGCGTTCCAAACATCAACCAAAGCTCTTCTTCAGCCAGAGGTCGATGCTATCCACAATGGCTCCATAAGATTCCGCATCAAACGAGTGACCACCTCCGGGAATCTCATTCAGCTTTTTATCGCAGCACGCAGCTTCGAATGCTTTCCGACTGTCTTCAATCGGAACCACATCATCCTCGGTGCCATGGATAAGCAACCATGGACAAGCCACCTTGGCCGCATCTGGCAAAAGACTGCCGATTTGTTTTAGATCATTCACGTAACTCTGGGAAAGCGGGCAGTTTTCATCATCCCACATAAAACCTTTACCCGGTACCAGATCACCAAATTCCCTTTCAACAAAGCCCTTCGTATCCACCATGCCCGCCAGTGAAACGAGCACTTGAATCGCCATTCCACACGATGCCGCCTTCACGCCCACCGCAGCGCCCATGCTGTGACCGATATACGCGATCTTTTTTTCCGGAGGCACCAAATTCATTATGGATCGCAAATCATCCACCTCTTTGGTGATGTTTGAATCTTCAAATTTCCCTTCGGAATCGCCATTGCCGGAAAAGGAAAAACGAATACAAGGCCAGCCTTTTTTTGACAGACCTTCGGCAATCGCCACCAAGAGAGGCCGGTCTTTGTTTCCAGTCACACCGTGACCCAATACTACGACTACGGCCGTCTGGGATCCATGATGAAAATCAACGTCAAGTCGCTCGCCATGGCTGTTAAAAATCTGACTTTCGGTTTCCATCGTTTAGAGATTTTGTCCGTTTCTGCCGGGAAAAGTTAGCTCAGCGATCACGGATTTATCCATGTCTCCCAGACCGAGCTCCACAAGTTTCCGATACTGGGCCTCAGTTGCACGCGAGAGTGGCGTATCCACGCCGGCCGCATTCGCTATCTTATTAGCAATACCGCTGTCCTTCGCGGCGTGTGAGGCAGAGAAATAACAGTCATGCTCGCGAGCCATCATGTCGTCGCCGTCCGTTTCCAAGACACGCGAGTTCGCACCGGTTTGAGCAAAAATTTCCCTGAGCATACTCAGATCCAAACCCAGAGCAGCGCCCAAGCCAAGCCCCTCCGCCAGACCTGCGGTATTGATGTTCATGACCATGTTGACCAATGCCTTGATCCTCGCCGCATTCTCCACGGGTCCAACATAACGCAGCGAGATCGACATGTCTTTAAGCATGGCCTCGTGCGCCCTGAAGACCTGCTCTTCACCACCGATCATCAGATACAATGTCCCCTGACGCGCCTGCGTAATCGACGAAGCCATACTCGCCGCCAAGGTTTTCGCACCGACCTGTGTTGCAACCTGAGCCGCTCTCATATGCGCTTCAGGACTTACCGTTGCGCAGTGGATGAACGTTTTACCCGCAGCTCCTTTGAGCAAGGAATGATCGCCGGAAAAAATTTCCTCCATCGCCGCGTCATCGGTCACCACGGTAAAAATCACATCTGATGCGGCCGTGACATCCGCAAGACAAGTCATCGCCTTCGCACCAAGCTCATCCGCAACCGATTCCGCCACCTGATGAAAATGATCAAAAATCGAAGTTACTTGATAATCCTTATCGGCTAATCGGCGTGCCATATTCGCACCCATTCGCCCAACTCCCACAAATCCGACTCTAACTTTGTTCATGGTGAGAAACCATCGTAAAACACCGGATCTCGCAAGTTCAAAAGCCGTTCTTAAAAATCTAACCGATCTCCAAGGAAATTTCAGCCAGTGCCTCAACAGCCGCTACCGAATCCACCTGACACAATCTCTGCCGCAAATCTTTTGCGCCAGGAAATCCTTTGCAATAAGCCATCAATCGACCGCGCATGGCGATCAATGTTTGTCGCTCATTTCCATACCTCTTGCTCTCAACCGCCATACGGCAATGGCGCAAAATGAGAGCCCATCTTTCTTCTAACGGCACAACCTCCATCACGTTACCGGTTTCCAAAAAATACTTCGCTTCGCGGAAAACCCAAGGATTCTGCATCGCAGCTCGTCCGATCATCACCCCGCTTACCGCTGTCTCCCGCTTGCGCTT
The DNA here is from genome assembly GCA_044233125.1 of Luteolibacter sp. Lineage (GTDB taxonomy): Bacteria > Verrucomicrobiota > Verrucomicrobiia > Verrucomicrobiales > Akkermansiaceae > Luteolibacter. The sequence goes on from JBIIKO010000003.1 coordinate 84,785, forward strand.
GGCCAAATCCACCCCACAGGAAATATCACCATTTCCTATCACAGGAATCGCCACAGCGCGTGCCACCGCATCGATCGTTTCCCAATTGGCCTCCCCAGAATATCCCTGTGCCCGGGTCCGACCATGCACCGCGATCGCATGCATCCCACAATCTTCCAAAGTTTTCGCGACCTCCACCGCATTGACCGAATCCGCATCCCAGCCGATTCGGATTTTTGCAGTCACCGGCACATCCATACCGACTGCCTTTGCTACCCCCTTCGCGACACTCGCCAATAACGGACAATCCCGCAGCAAGGAGGAGCCACCATTACGGGAAACTACTTTGTTCACCGGACAGCCGAAATTGATATCGATAAAATCCGGCACTCCACCCGCCAAACCTTTATCAATGATTTTCCGCGCCGCCTCGCCCATCCTCTCGCCATCCGCTCCAAACAACTGTACCCCCACGGGGCGCTGGCCTTCATCGAACTCCGTGTATTTCCGGGTCCGATCATCCGCCTGCATGATGCCTTCTGCGCTCACAAACTCCGTGACCATCACATCCGCACCCATTTCCTTGCAGATCCTGCGAAAAATAAGATCCGTCACGCCCGCCATCGGCGCAAGATATAAGGGGAATTTTCCGTCTGAAAACCAGTGAAGCACCTCGCAACTGTAGCTCGGCGCTGATCTCTCTCAATCATAATTCATACTTACTTCAGCTTGCATGCCATCCGCTTCTCATCTACCGAGACAGCGTCCTTATGAGCAATTACCGCGTCCTAGTCTCTGATCCCATTTCTGAAAAAGGTGTAGAAGCCCTACGCTCCACTCCCAACATCTCTGTCGATGTCAATACGGGCCTCGCTCCGGAAGAATTGAAAAAAATCATCGGCCAATACCACGGACTCGTCGTCCGCTCTCAAACCAAAGTAACTCGGGAAATTCTCGCCGCTGCCACCAACTTAAAAGCCATCGGACGTGCAGGTGTAGGCGTTGATAACATCGATCGAGAAGCCGCAACCGACCATGGCGTCATCGTGATGAACACGCCGACAGGCAACACCATTTCCACTGCCGAGCACGCATTCACGCTGATGCTTTCCACAGCACGAAATATCGGTCCTGCCCACGCAGGGGTCCTCGCCGGAGACTTCAATGCGGCGCGCAAGGCTTTTCAAGGCATCGAACTCAATGGCAAAAGGCTTGCCGTCCTCGGGATGGGTCGCATCGGCACTGAGTTCACCAAGCGCGCCCAAGCTTTCAACATGGAAGTTGTCGCCTACGATCCATTCCTCACAGAATCTCGCGCGCGCGAGCTCAAAGTGACCTTGGCAGAATCTCCGGACATCGCCCTCACAGGAGCCGATGTCGTCACCCTCCATGTCCCCCTCACCGACGACACCCGCCACATCATGAACAAAGAGCGCATGGCTCTCATGAACAAGGGCGCCCTGATCATTAACTGTGCCCGTGGTGGTCTGATCGATGAATCCGCTCTCAAAGACGCCATCGATTCCGGACACATCGCCGGTTGCGGCCTTGACGTTTTCGAAAAAGAGCCACCTGCCGCGGATCATCCCCTTTTCAGCCTCAAAAAGCACATCGTCTTCACCCCTCATTTGGGCGCTTCCACCAACGAAGCCCAAGAAAACGTCGGAATCGAAGTCGCCATTCAAATTCGCGATTTCTTCACGACCGGAGAAATCCGCAACGCGATCAATATGCCATCGCTTGATGCCACAGCCCTGGCCGCAATCGGTCCCTATCTCGACCTCGCCGGAGCTCTCGGCACTCTGCTTGCCAAACTCGGTCCAGCCAATCCGGATGCCATCCGTGTCTCCTATCATGGCGACCTCGCCACCAAAGACACCGGCCTTATTTCCCGCACGGCACTCTTCCGCCTGCTCGCATCTTCCCGAGACGATGGTCAAGTCAACCTCGTTAACGCACCCGCCATTGCCAAGTCCATGGGTCTCGATCTGGTGGAATCAACCATCAGCGCACAAACCGAGTTTAACGACTTGCTCGTTGTCGAATTGCGCAAAGGCGATGAAAAATTCCGCGTCGCCGGTACCATTATCGGACGCAGTCCACGAATTGTGGAAATTGATCGTCTCTTCGTTGATACGCCGATCAAAGGTCACTTCCTCATCGTTCGGAATGATGACCGCCCCGGCATGGTGGGTGCCGTCGGCACCATTCTTGGCAACTCAGGTCAAAATATCGCCAACCTCTCCCTGGCTCGCAACAAATCGGAACGCAACGCCCTCTCGATCATCGAACTGGACGACACTCTGCCTGCAGCTGTCATGGAAGCCATCCGCGCCATCCCCGGTGTAACCTCGGCAACCGGCATCAGCCTCTGACCGCATAAGCAAAACCTACAACCATCCTTAGCAAAATTCGCAAACTTCTCCTTGCCAACAGACCCCTCATCTTTTTAGTCTAATCTCCGTATGAAAAAACTTCTGTTCATCATCGCCAATCTTGTTGCCCTCTCAGGCTTCGCAGCGGCTGATATCCAATCACCTCCGGGGTCTCACTACACCTCCACTCGCAAGCTGGGTCGCGCAATCAGCAACATCCTTTACGGCGTCGTTGAAATTCCCGAGACGATCGTTCGCAGAACAGATAGTTACGGAGCGAAAGCTGGCTGGAGTTACGGAGCAGTTGATGGCACAAACCGCGCCTTCAAACGCCTCGGTTACGGCTTCTACGAGCTCTTCACTTTTACTTGCCCAACCTACCGCGGCACCTTCAAACCCCCCTACGAAAAATGTGGTCAAGATCAACGCATCGAAATGAACGTGCATGAAGGGCTCTCCGAATTCCCTCCCGAACTCGGCTTTGAAAGCTACTACAGCCACGTTCGTAGCAAATCCTACTAAACGCGAGTTAATCCGAACTTACCTCAACCCGGCCGATTCATTTCGGTCGGGTTTTTTATTGCATCTCTCCCACTCTATTAATTTTTTGTAAAAAACTCGCATTCTTGGCAAAATTTCGCTTGTCCTGTCCCGTAAATTCCACCAACCTCCGCGCCCGCCCAACAGGGGCAACCCCACAAAACGTCATATCATGTCAGTCTCTCTCCGTCTCAACCGCAAGGGCACCAAGGACCGTCCTTACTACAAAATCGTAGCCGTCGATAGCCGTAAGCGTCGCGACGGCCGTTATATCGAACAGATTGGAACTTACAATCCACTCGTCGAGGGCACGAACTACGAAATCGATCTTGAAAAGGCGGACAAATGGCTCGCCGTTGGCGCAAAGCCATCCGAGACTGTAAACAGCTTCATCCGCAAGGCGCGCACAGCTGCAACCAAGTAATCCCATGTTTGCCTGAGCGTTTTGTATAACGCTCCCTTCTCAAAGACCGCCTCCCATCCGGGTTGCGGTTTTTTTTTACGTATTGCCTTTCCGATTTATGCCTCAAGAAACTTTTGAGAAATTCATGTGGCGTTGCCTCCATGATCCGCAACGTGGCTATTACTCAAAAAATATCCATACCATCGGATCACGCGGAGACTTTACCACCGCTCCACAAATCTCAGAAGCACCTGCCAGAGCTATCGCCGCATGGGCATCCAAAGCCATGCGTTTCCACCAGACTCGACATCTCATTGAAGTCGGCTCCGGGATGGGCACTCTTTCCAAACAGGTTCTCAAACACCTCCCCATCACGCTTCGCTTCGCAGTCAAACTCCACTTGGTCGACTCCTCCCCCACCCTGCTTAGCCACCAAAAAAATACTCTTGGAAAGCGTGCCGCATTTCACACCACCATTCACGAAGCCCTAAAGTGCTGCGGTGGTCATGCTGTAATTTTTTCCAACGAGCTGGTCGATGCCTTTCCAGTCCGCCTGTTTCAAAAAAACCAAAGCGATTGGCAAGAAATTGCCCTGGTCCATTCCGAAAAACTGACTCAGGAGATCCTTGTTGACCCCTTCATGTTGCCAAAATCCTCAATTTTCCGCCGCGATTTCCCGATAGGCCAACGGGTCGAAGTGCACGAATCCTATGAAAAGTGGCTACGTTCCTGGTTGCCTCAATGGCAAGGTGGCGAAATGCTCACCATCGATTACGGTAACTTGGCTGAAAATCTCTACTACCGGGCTCCTCAAGGATCACTTCGCGGATACCTGCTCCATCAAAGGGTCGAGGGCCCAGCCATATACCAAAACCACGGGCTCCAAGATCTTACTGCGGATGTTAATTTCACGGATTTGATCGAATGGGGAATGCCGGAACTTCAATATGAACCACCCCGTAGCTTCGCCGAGTTTATCCATGCTTTCGCAAAACCCCAAGACTCACAGCTACTGGCGGCGTGTGATCATTTCATGTCACTTCGACAATCTCCCCGAATTCTCACCCATCTAAAATGATATCGGTTCGCTTGGATGGGTTGACACCGCGAATTCACATGAGCATCTTGAGATCATACGAATTCGTTAGCATGATTTTTTTGCTGACCTTCACCCAAATCCCTTCTCCAAAAAACCGTGTTTTCCAACGAAGATTACCTCGCAGACCTCCTCGTCGATGCCGGCATCCTGAGCGCTGAGCAACTTCATCAATATCGCTCCGAGCTTTCTCCCGGCATGACCATCATCAATCACATGATGGCCATCGGGATCGTTAGCGAGTCAGTCGTCAGTTCAACTCTCGCCAGCAGCGCCGGTGTTCCGTTTGTCGTTCTCCATGAACTCACCCTCGATCCATCGATCATCACCGCAATCTCCGACGATATTGTCCAACGTTACCGTGCTGTTCCCATTGCTGATGACGGCTTGTTTTTAACTGTCGCGGTCGCCGACCCCTTGAATTTCGAAACACTCGACAGCCTGCCTCATGTAACGGGTAGAGAACTGAATTTTGCCTGTGCAACACCCACAGATATTAAAAACCACCTCAGACAGTTCTACCACGTCGAGCATTCAAAAAACAAATCCAGCAGCGATGGATTTCAAATCTCAACGGGCGACTCCGAGGCAGGAACCGATGCGAATGACGCACCCATCATTCGCCTCGTCCAACAAACGCTCACTGAAGCGTTTCGATTGAGAGCGTCAGATATCCATATCGAACCGCTCGAAACCTCGGTCCGCATCCGATATCGCCTTGATGGCAAATTGACACATGTCGATTCACACCCGAAAAAACTGCTGCCAGCCATTATTGCCCGTATCAAGGTTATGAGCGGCACGATGTCGATCGCGGAAAAACGACTTCCACAAGACGGCCGCATCCAACTCAAAATGGGAGAAAAAGAGGTCGATCTCCGTGTTTCATCCGTTCCCTCAAATCATGGTGAATCCATCGTCATGCGTATTCTTGACAAGACCGCATTGTTACTCGGTTTGCCAGAACTCGGATTCTTCTCAGACGACCAAGCTCAATTCGAAAAATTACTCGGCTTGCCTGACGGCATCATTCTGGTGACGGGCCCGACCGGCTCAGGCAAGACCACCACGCTTTACGCCTGCCTCAACGTCATCAACCGGCCAGATAAAAAGATCATCACGGTTGAGGATCCTGTCGAATACGAACTCCCCGGCATCAACCAGGTCATGGTTAAATCAGAGATCGGCATGACCTTCGCAGCCGCCCTCCGTGCCATGCTGCGTCAAGCTCCCAACATCATCATGATTGGTGAAATTCGGGATGCCGAAACCGCAAATATCGCCATCAACGCCTCTCTGACGGGTCACTTGGTATTCTCCACCCTCCATACCAACGACGCACCATCCGCTGTCGCGCGTCTCGCAGACATCGGAGTCAAACCCTTCCTGATTGCCTCCGCCGTCCGTTCCGTTCTTGCCCAACGCCTCGTTCGTAAACTTTGTCCTGTCTGCAAAGCTCCCGCTGAACTCTCCGAGAAACAAATGCGCGCCCTTCACCTTGACTCCTCACGGGTCACCGACTCATCGATCTACGGCCCTACTGGATGTGAAAAATGCCGTGGTAACGGTTATCGCGGGCGCATGGGCATCTTCGAACTTTTCAACATCGATGACGAAGTCCGTACACTCATCAATACGGAACAATCCACCAACCAACTCCGCAGACGCGCCCGCGAGCTGGGTATGCGCACGCTCCGTGAAGACGGCATACGCAAAATCCTAGCAGGCGTCACGTCCGCCGAGGAAGTCGTCCATGCCACCATGGGAGACATCGATTAAACGACATTCAAAAACACCGTTCTGCCCATAACTCATCATGGATAATCGCCAACTTCTAGAATTGTTCCAATCAAGAGGCCTCATCGATGCCGCGCTTGGCGAGGAAATCCTCGACGAGGTCGACAATAGCGGAAAATCCGTGCCCGAACTTCTAGCTGATTTCGGGGTCATTCAAAACCGCGACGATGTATGGCCCATCGTGGCTACGGAACTTGGCGCGAATACCATCGATCTCAAAAATTGGATCCCACCACAAGCCTTGCTCGACCTGGTCCCAGCAGGAACAGCCCGCCTTCACGGCGCTCTTCCGGTCAACTTCGATAACCAAGGGCTTCATGTTACTCTGGTCGATCCCCTTAACCCTCAAACTGTCGAGGATTTACGTTTCACCCTTGGACGTGAAATCATCGTTGTTGTGGCTCCCGACTATCTCGTCGAAGCTAAAATTAATGAATGCTACGGCGGGGAAGGCCGCGCTATGAATGATATTCTTAGCCAGCTTGATATTGCCACTGAGGAAATCGACGCCGCAAATGCCGAGGCCGAAGCAAACTCCGCACCCATCATTCGCTATGTCGATCTAGTGCTCTACCAGGCCATTAAAGAAAAGGCCTCCGACATTCATTTCGAGCCCTTCGAAAAAGACTTCAAAATCCGCTATCGAGTGGACGGCGCTCTCTATGAAATGGCACCACCTCCCATCCACCTTGCACTACCCATCATTTCGCGGGTCAAGGTCATGGCGAACATGAACATCGCCGAGCGACGCATTCCGCAAGATGGACGAATCGTTAAACAAATCGGAGAAAAGCAGGTTGATATGCGGGTCTCAACCCTGCCAACCCATCACGGTGAATCCGTCGTACTCAGGGTACTCGATCGTTCATCTGTAAATCTGAGCTTGGAAAACCTTGGCCTGACTCCAAGTATCTATGAATACATCGTTGATACGATTGAAAAGCCCAACGGAATTTTTATTGTAACCGGTCCAACAGGCGCGGGAAAAACCACCACTCTCTATGCCGGGCTGCGACGTATCAATACGATCGACGCGAAGCTTCTAACGGCGGAAGATCCGGTCGAATACGATATTGATGGCATCATTCAAATTCCCATCAATGAGGCGATAGGATTGGATTTTCCTCGCATATTGCGCGCCTTCCTTCGCCAAGATCCAGATCGCATCATGATTGGCGAAATGCGCGACAAGGAAACCGCCACCATCGCCATCCAAGCGGCACTCACCGGCCACTTGGTGCTTTCCACTCTTCACACCAACGACTCCGCCGGAGCCATTACCCGATTGATCGATATGGGCTGCGAACCATTCCTTGTCGCTGCATCTCTAGAAGGAGTCTTGGCGCAACGTCTGGTCAGAACGATCTGCAAGGACTGCATCAGCCCATACGAACCCAGCGAAGCCATTCTGAACCAACTAGGAGTTTCAGCCCACGAACTGGGCGACAAGCAATTCTACACAGGTGCGGGCTGTGAAGTTTGCGGCCAATCCGGTTATCGCGGACGCGCCGGCCTCTATGAGCTTCTCAACATCACGGAACCGATCCGCGAACTCATTACCAACCGCGCCCCAACAGTCGTTATCAAACAAAAAGCAATCGAACTGGGCATGAACACGCTTCGGGAAGACGGCCTACGCAACATCTACGACGGGAAAACCACAATTGAAGAGGTTCTGAAATACACCTAGACCGGAATTCGCATTAAATTTCTCCTTCGAATTGCGAAAAAAATGTTTATGTTCCCCTCAAATCATCTCTAAATAATAAAAAATTCCCATGCCCAATTTCATTTACTCAGCACTCGATGCAAAAGGTGAGCAAACCGAAGGCGTATTATCTGCTTCTTCCGAAGCCGATGCCATTCAGATGCTGAGAGCACAACATTTGTTTCCCACCCAAGTCTATGAGGAGGGAACTGTTAAAGCCGCCGCCCGATCCATTGCGCCCAAGAAATCAAGGGGTAAGAGCAAAGCTAGCGCAATGAACATGACGATCGGCAAAGCGAAAAACACCGTTAAGCCGAAAGTCCTGATGATTTTTACAAGGCAATTGGCAACCCTGATCGATGCTGGCCTGCCGTTGCTGCGCTCGCTAACCGTCCTTGAAAAACAAGAGCCAAACCCAGCTCTCAAATCAACCATCTCTGTTCTCGCCGATTCCGTTCAAGGCGGCTCCACTTTCTCCGAGTCTCTCGCACAGCATCCGAAAATATTCAACAAGCTCTATGTGAACATGGTCAAAGCTGGTGAGCTGGGTGGTGTTCTTGAAGTCGTCCTAAACCGTCTTGCAGAATATCAGGAAAAAGCACAAAAGCTGAAAAATAAGATTGCCTCTGCCATGATCTATCCGGCGATCGTGATGTTCATCGCGGTGGCCATCATGGTTTTCCTCATGGTAGTCATCGTTCCCAAATTCAAGGAGATGTTCAATGATAACGATGCCGAACTCCCGCTGATTTCCCAAGTTGTTTTCGGATTCTCCGAGTTCTGTCTCGCTACCCCCATTTCTATCATTCCCAATGTTGTCTGGATGTTTGTTGCAGGCTTCGTTTTCTATCTCGTGTTGGGGGCGATGGGTAAAACAAAGGGCGGACGCGAGATACTCGACAGACTCAAGCTCCACCTACCTGTTTTTGGAGACATTCAAAGAAAATCGGCCGTGTCTCGCTTCGCAAGAACACTCGGCACACTTGTCACCTCCGGTGTCCCCATCCTCCAAGCTCTCAACATCACCCGTGACACAGCTGGCAACGTCGTCATCTCAAACGCCATATCGAAAGTCCACGAAGCTGTTAAAGAGGGAGAGTCAATCGTTACTCCCCTCACGGCCAGTGGCGTATTTCCCAATATGCTGATCTCCATGGTCGATGTGGGCGAGGAAACCGGACAACTTCCCGAAATGCTTCTCAAAGTAGCTGATGTCTATGATGATGAAGTGGATGGTGCCGTTACCGCGCTGACCTCCATCCTGGAGCCGATTATGATTGTGTTTCTGGCCTTAATCGTCGGAGCCGTCGTTTTCGCTCTTTTCCTTCCACTCATCAAAATGATCTCTGATATGAGCGAGGCACAATAAGCTCATGACGTCGATGAAACAAACCCTCCGCTTACATCATCACCATGGCTTCACACTGGTTGAGGTCATAGTCGTGATCACGATCATCTTGATTCTGGCAGGGCTGAGCATTGGCGGTCTTCAATTTGTCAACGCCAGGCGAGACAATAACAAAGCCGAAATCCAAATCAACCTGCTTTCCCGTGGGATTGAAGAATACAAACTCGATAATGGCGATTACCCCGGAGATGAGAATGCGGGTGGCTCGGATGGAAGCGGTCAAACCAACATGCTCTTCAAGGCACTTTACTATGATGGCCTCATGGCTGGAGATGATGGCACCGCTTCGATCTATCTATCTGATCTTGATCCGGAAAACGACAGCCAGAAATGGATCGAAGGCTCAGGATCCAGCTCGAAAATCTTTGATCCATGGAAAGCCGAATTCCGCTATCGTCGTGGGTCAGATGCGCTCAATCCTGACTACGATCTGTGGTCGATGGGCAAAGACGGTGTAACGGCTGGTAATGGCACCGATGACAAGGACAAGGATGATATCGCCAATTTCTAAAAATCAGTCCTTCACTGGAAAATGCCAAGGTTCTCCTCTTTGAAAGAACTCTCTCAAATCCGGATATTGTTTCAGAATAATCTCTTTCTCATGTGGAAACCTGACGGCAGTTTGTAGCTGCATGGCGGTGAAAAACAGTAAAACAAGGGTGATGATTTTAAACGCACTCATGGGAACAACGGTGATTTTGTGCTTTCCCATGTAATCCCATACCGGTTTGCCTATTCTCCGGGCCGTGAACCAACTCATCGCATGGCACAATACCGACAGCAATCCCCAGCCAAAACCGATTCCGGCAATCCATACCCGAACCGACCGCCAAATGGATGACTTAAGCGTCAAGTTCGTATCATCATCATTAACCACGCGGATACCCAGTAACCACTTACCGGGAGTTGCCCCAAACCGATGCAGCAACCATGCCTCGATCATGAACCATGGGAGGTAAATTGAAAGCTGCATCCAAGGATTAAGAATGATCGCTCCGATATCTCGCCCTGCAACATACATCAACAACCACCAGATTGCCGTATAAAGCATCAAATCCAACCATCTTGCCCAAAACCTCCGAGCCAAATGGCGCTTACCAGATAATGAACCCACATCCGGCGACTTCAACTGATCGACCCGATCTCTAGGCTCGAAAGTGTCTTTTTTATCCCGTTGTGCTCGTTCCAAGTCATCCCGAAACAAATCCATCTCACGCAATTTCACCCATCCCGGTAAACCCTCATGCCAAGCAAATTGATCCGTCTCAATCTGCCCGTCGGCAATCCGGTTACGGATTTCATAATCTTGAAACGGTCCCGTTTTCACCCCGTTTTGAATAAGCCAAATTTCCATAATTAAAGATTCCTCAAAGACTTGGCAGCATCGCTCTGCGCTGCGAAAAATGCCGGCACGATTGCGGCGAGCGAACAAAGTAAGAATGCCATAAAACCGATCACGACTTGTTCAACGGGATTGTTGTGAGCAGGCAGTACACCAAAACCTGTTAGGGAAGCGGAGAATGGATCGAAGCCCAACGCTCGCATCCCCTCCTGCAGACTACCCCGGAAATAGATCACCAGACGCCCGAGACCGATTCCAAGAATCGCACCTAACACCCCCAAAAGCATTCCCTGATACAAGAACACCCTTACAATCTGACCCGGCGCGGCACCAAGTGCTTTCATCACACCAATCTCACGGCGCTTCTGTATCGTCACCGTAAACATCACCGCCATCATCGAAAACGCCGAAATCAATACGATAAAAGACAGTGCAAAATACATCATCACACGTTGTTGATTGATCAAATTAAAGAATGCCTGATATTGATCTCCCCAGGTTTCAACATACTCGCCAGATCCGAGATGCTGACGAACCTTGACCGCTATTTGCTCGGCTTGATAAGGATCCTCCAGCCGCAAGGCGATCCCCTGAACCTCTCCGCCCAATCCCGCCAAATCCTGTGCCAAGGGTAAGGGCACAAATAAATCCGGGGTCACTGCCATCTGGGATGCCGCATAAATACCCACCACACGCACCTCTTTAGGAAGCACCAAGCTCTTGATTCCCTTCAAAATCTCACCATCCAACTCCGCAGCATCGTTTTTCGATAAGGCGTCGTAAGCTTCAATCAGTTTGGTTTGATTTTCAGATGAGAAACGAAAGATTTTCTTATCTTCCATGAAACTTCCAGCCTCCATAGCCTTCAAAATCGCATAAACTCCTGACTTCTCCGGCTCACGGATCTGCTTTGAGTGAATGTCTTTCAGAGCATCATAAGCCTCACCAAGATCATTCTCAGGAACCTCGAACCCTTCACCCACCTGCTTCAAATCCTGCTTCAGAACTTTTGTAACCATCTCCCACGCCTCGGGAAACGCCTCTCGGACCACCGGTTGCTCGGTAACCCGATATGCCTGCATCACACTTTCAAAATTCCGAGTCGAATAAAGACGCATGGTATCGCCGACCTGAAGCTGAAACTGACCGGCAACAATCGAGGAAACCACCGCGCGATCATCTAATCCAAGATCCGCATTCGATTCAGGATACTCCTCTAAATCCAACATTTTCTCAATACCCTCCACCTGTGCCGCATCACTCGTATCGATTCCACGAAATGCCACAGGCCGCTGCCAGGATCCGACATCCAAAATTACATGATCCGAGACAAAAGCTGTAGCAGCGGAAACACCTTTCACTTCTGCCGCTCTTTTTGCGAGTAACTGCCAACCAGAAATCTCAACCCCTTCCTCTCCAAGATCGACTGCCGGCGCCAGAGGCGTTCTGACCAAAATATGCGGAGTAAACCCCAGCAAGCGTCCTTTTACATCCCGCTCCAAACCCGCATAGATCGCCATCACCACCACCAATACCAAAACCCCCAGCATCACGCCGATCAGGGAAATCAGGGTAAAAGATGACAATACGGCTCGGCGCGGATTGAGATACCGCCTAGCCAACATGAAACTGAAAGATCGCTTATTGATACAAAGAATTAGCCCCATCCTCGCACCAGAATCAACCTCGTTCTTCATCTAAAAAAGATTCGGGACCCGAGCTTGTCTTCAGTATTCTCGCGCCAACATCCATTCGGCGATCTCACGCAACCTCGCGCCTCGATCGTCAAACATTTCCAGCGCATCCAATGCAACCCGAGTCAAACGCTCCGCCTCCTTGCGGGATTCATCCAAACCCCATACGGACGGATAGGTCGACTTGTTTGCCGCCACGTCTTTACCTGCGGTTTTACCAAGACTTTTGGTGGTCTGTGTCACATCCAAAATATCGTCGATGACCTGAAAGGCCAGACCGAGGCTCTCCCCGAAATCACTCAAAGCCTTCAATTGCGCGGGGCTTGCATTTGCCGCCATTCCTCCCAAACGCAATGAAGTGACCAAGAGAGCAGCAGTCTTCGCCTCATGAATCGCGAGGAGTTGTTGCTTGTCAAGTTGCTGACCCTCACCCTCGAGGTCTAACACCTGACCTCCAATCAATTTTCGACTCCCCCCGGCTGATGCCAACTCGGAAACCATGTCGCCCACTGTATGGCGACCCATCGGTGCCGATTTGGCAAGCAACGCAAAAGATTCCGTGAGCAAAGCATCTCCACAAAGCACTGCCATGCCTTCGCCATAAACCTTGTGACAAGTCGCTCGGCCGCGGCGCAAATCATCATCATCCATACAAGGCAGATCGTCATGTACTAACGAATAGGTATGCATCAACTCGACCGCGCAAGCCGCCCTGAGAGCCGATGCCGCATTTCCGCCACATGCCTCAGCTGCTGCGATGCACAGCACCGGACGCAGGCGCTTACCGCCAGCGAAAACCGTATAGCGCATCGCCTCATGAATTGAACCGGGAGCTTCACCCGGAGAAGGCAACCAATCATCCAAAGCAGCGTCCACAAGAGACACCTGAGCTTTCAAATAATCCTCGAAATTGCCGCGCATGAAATGGACATTTAGAGAATTTCCGCAATTTGGACCGCGTTAAGCGCCGCACCCTTACGCACCTGATCGCCAACAACCCACAAGTCCAGTGCGTTTTCCAAAACCAAATTTTTGCGGATACGACCCACCAAACAATCATCTTTGCCAGTTGTATCCAAAGGAACAGGGAAAAGTTTTTGTGAAGGATCATCCTTCACCTGAATACCCGGCCTACCCACAAAGACGTTTCTCGCCGCTTCAAGATCTGGCTCTTTAAAAAACTTCGCGGTGATTGAAACCGAATGTGAACGATATACCGGCACGCGCACGCAGGTGCATGAAACTTTCAAATCCGGATGACCCAGGATTTTACGCCCCTCATAGGCCATTTTCATTTCCTCTTTGGTGTAACCGTTTTCAGTGAAAACATCCACTTGCGGAATGACGTTGAAGGCGATCTGTCGCGGGTAAACTTTCGGCGTGAACGACTGACCGTTTGCAATCGCTTTGACCTGCTCTTCCAATTCCACAATTCCCTGTGCACCTGATCCCGAAACGGCTTGATAACTTGATGCAATCACACTCTCCAAACCAAACCGCTCATGCAAAGGCGCAAGCGCCATCAACGAGATGATTGTGGTACAATTCGGATTGGCAATAATGCCTTTCGGTCGGTTTTTCGCGGCCTCAGGATTGATTTCAGGAACCACCAATGGAACACCCTCATCCATGCGGAATGCCGATGAATTATCGATCACCACCGCTCCAGCCGCTGCTGCCGAAGGCGCGAATTCCCGAGAAATATCTCCTCCGGCACTGAACAATGCAATATCGACACCTTTAAATGAATCATGCGTGAGCTCCTTGATCACTATTTCCGTGCCTCGAAAAATCACGGTCTTTCCAGCGGAACGGGCCGATGCCAGAAGCGTCAGTTCGCTCAATTCAAAATTCCTTTGCTCAAGACAAAGAAGCATTTCCACGCCGACAGCACCCGTCGCCCCGACAATCGCCACATGAGGTAATTTCATTGTTTCTAGTTCCACCGGCCACACCGGGGCGCAGACGCTAGGCGCAAGTTTTCCTCCATGCAATCCCTAAGCTTATGCCATAAAACTTAACCTTGCTTGACAATCAACCTTGAATCGCGTTCAAACATATTCACTTCGGAAATGGCCAAGACCAAGCTCACACCGCAAAAACTGGCACGTTTGGAGTCGAGAGTTCGCTTCATCAAGGGCACGAATCGACTTCTTTATCTCTTCACGGCGATATCATTCGGTCTTCTGATTGTGGCATCCGCTTACCCTTCCATACGCGAGAGCGAGAAACTTCAAGCCAAGCTCCGTAGTGCTCAGGCGCGAGAACAAAAAGCTCTGGATATCAAAGAGCACCGAGAAATCGAGCTGCATGCCCTCCGAGAAGATCCGGCATACCTTGAAGTTCAGGCCCGTGATCGCCTCAATTATTATCGCGAAGGCGAAAAGATCTTGCGTTTCGAGCGCGATCGCTGAGCCAGCAACACCTCGAGGCTTTTGCGATACCGATTGACCCCAAGTCTCCACCAGGTTTACAAATCCAGCATGCCCCACGTGAAGAAAGCCTTATACCTATCAATTTTGCTTTTCTCACCGGTTGTCAGTGCAGAGCACGTCATCGTTTGCGGCGGTCCTGCTTTGCGTGCCTGGGAAGATTACCGAACAGAAGAAGATCGCCATGACCGCTGGTGGGGCAATTTCGTACGCGCCTCCACGCTCCGCATGGCAGAAATCCGCCAGACATGGGGAAAAGAGGCGGCGCTGGTGTGGCTGGTTTACAAACCCGGATACGAAACCCGTGGACTCGAGGATCAGAAACCCTACACCACATGGATCGCCGAGCAGGCAGCCAAGCGCAACGCAACCCTCATCTGGTTCAGTTCATCTTCCGATTACATTTCAAAAATCAACGCCCGACCACGCAAGTCGGTTGAAACCTACGATTACTTTGGTCACTCCAACCAATTCTCATTCATGTTTGATTACGGCAATAACATCATGGCTGTATCCACCGCATGGCTACATCAAGACGATATCCCAAAACTCAAATCATCCATCTTCGCCAAAAATGCCATTTGTAAATCATGGGGCTGCCACACCGGTGCCTCCATGTCTTCGGTATGGAAGAAAAATCTGGGATTTCCCCTCATCGGATCAAAAGGCAAAACCGTCTATACCATGGTCGGCCAAGGCTTCATGCCAACAGGCTATGATGGCTGGACTCATTGAATTCCCGTCAATCCACTCCTACTAACAGCCGCTCGAAAACATCTTCCATTTCACCCTATGACTCTCAAAGAACTCCAAGACCTTCACGCCCTTCCTTTTTTCGAACTGATTCAAAAATCCAGAGATGTGCATCAGGCTCACTGGAACAAACCCGAGGTCCAGCTCTGCACGCTTCTTTCCATCAAGACCGGCGGTTGCTCGGAGGATTGTTCATACTGTGCCCAATCCGCTCGCTATAAATCTGGCGTGGAGAGCGAACGCCTCATGTCAAAATGCGATATTCTGGAGCGTGCTAAAGTCGCTGCAGATTCCGGCTCCACCCGCTTTTGCATGGGTGCTGCATGGCGCGGAGTTCGCGGTGGGACACAACGCTTCGATCAAGTTTTGGATATTATCCAAGACGTTTCAAAACTCGGCATGGAAGTTTGTGTCACCCTAGGCGAACTCGGTCCGGAGGAAGCCAAGCAACTCAAACAAGCCGGTGTCACCGCTTATAACCACAACCTTGACACCTCTCCTGAACATTACCCGAACATTGTCACTTCACACACCTATGAAGACCGGCTTCGTACGATACAAAACGTGCAGGATGCCGGCATGTCCGTATGTTGCGGCGGTATTCTCGGCCTCGGTGAAACCATCACCGACCGACTCCGCATGCTAGAAATTATCTCGAATTTCGATCCTCAACCCGAGTCCGTTCCGATCAACTCCCTCATGCCCATGCCAGGTACACCGCTGGCCGAAAACCCGCAGGTTGATACCTTCGACATTGTTCGCATGATCGCAGTCACCCGCATTTCCGTACCAAAGGCAAAAGTTCGCCTCTCGGCAGGTCGCACCCGCCTTTCCGACGAAGCACAGGCACTCTGCTTCTTTGCAGGCGCCAACTCCATTTTCTACGGAGATAAACTTCTCACTGCTGAAAACCCCTCAGTCAAAAAAGATCAGGCTCTCCTCACGAAACTCGGTCTCTCTCCTCTCGCCCCTATCCTCCCTCAATACTCACCTGAAGTGGCAACCGTCTGACGCGTTGGGTCTCGCTTGAAAAAATATTCAAAAGAAACGAATAAAATAAATCCCCAAGAAGTCGGATATGATATTGAGACCCCATCAAGGAGAAATCGAACACTTCGTTCAAATTCCTAGAAGTTCTCAGCCACGAATCCATTCAATCAACAACTCCACACTAAATCATGAAAAAGTCAGTCCTCTTAACAGTCGCCGCAATTGCCAGCATTACCCTGAGTAGCTGCACAGCTCCAACCGGTCCGAACACGCAACGCGGTGCCCTTGGCGGCGGACTCCTCGGTGCGGTCGCAGGCGGCATCATCGGTCACCAATCAGGCAATGCACTGGAAGGTGCAGCAGTCGGCGGCGCCCTCGGTGCCGGCGCTGGCGCGGTCTACGGCAACTCTCAAGACCAAAACCAATACTAATCTGAACGGCTTTAAATCCGTCTCATTAAACCGCAAGGCTAAACCCTTGCGGTTTTTTTGTTTTCACATGCAACGCAGAAATGCTTTGCCATTCCGAAATATAAGGCTATCACGATCACCGGAAGGCTTTGCCTCCCAGCTTGCAAGTTCCTTGCCAGCGCTTTTTCCGGTCTACTTCGATGAGAGATTGCAAGAGGCTCACCCCTATCTCATCGATCCCTACCAGCGCCGATAGCGGCAACCACTGGTTTTTTAGAAATACGAAATGACCCCTACATTTGAAGCGATGGCACTTGCCGCGCCCTTGAAGCAAGTTCTCAACGAACTCAACTACACCACTCCATCACCCATCCAAGCCCAAGCGATTCCGTTACTCTTGGAAGGCCGTGACCTGCTGGGTTGTGCCCAGACCGGAACGGGTAAAACCGCCTCGTTCGCATTGCCCATCCTCAACACCCTGCACAACGACCCACGCCCGGTTCGCACGAAACAATGCCGATGCCTTGTATTGGCACCAACCCGTGAACTCGCCGGCCAAGTCGCAAAAAGCTTCTCCACCTACGGAGAAAAAATCCGTTTTCGCCTAACCACCATCTGGGGTGGCGTCGGTCAACGCCCTCAGGTCAATGCGATGCGCGCAGGCGTCGATGTTCTCGTCGCCACTCCGGGGCGGTTGCTTGATCTTATCGATCAGGGATACATCGACCTCTCAGCCGTCGATTTCTTCGTACTCGATGAAGTGGATCGTATGCTGGATATGGGCTTCCTCCGCGACGTGAATCGCATTGTCGATCTCCTACCAAAGAAAAAACAATCTCTGTTTTTCTCGGCCACACTCGCACCGAACATTGTATCCCTTGCTCAAAAAATCCTACGTGAGCCCGCACGCGTCACCATCACGCCTGAGGTCACGACCGCAGAACGCATTCAGCAAAAACTCTGCTTTGTGGATCGCGGCAACAAGATGTATCTTTTGCAGCAGTTACTGGAAAAACAAAGCCAAGCGAAAGAAGCCAAGTTAACCATCGTCTTTGGTCGCACCAAGCACGGCTCCAACAAACTGGCCATCGCCTTGACTGCCGCCGGCTACGAGGCAGAGGCCATTCACGGCAATAAATCCCAAGCTCAGCGCGAAAAAGCTCTCGCAAAATTCAAACAAGGACTCGTCCCCGTCCTCGTCGCCACCGATGTAGCCGCACGTGGAGTGGATGTGAAAGACATCGGTTTGGTCGTAAATTACGATCTTCCGAATGAACCCGAAGCCTATGTCCACCGGATCGGGCGCACCGGCCGAGCTGGAGCGGATGGCCTTGCCGTCTCCTTCTGTGCTGAGGACGAAATCGATTTCCTCCGCGATATCGAAAAACTCATCAAAACCCAAATCCCACGAGATACCAGTCATCAGTGGCATAGCGAAAATCTCCAAGAAAAACACCTTACGGGCTTTAAACCCCCAAAAGTCAAACAAGGGGGTGGCGGCGGACGCGGCGGCCAACAAAGCTCCGGAAGCGGACGCCGTGGGCAATCGCCTTCCCAAGGAACCCCAAGCCGTACCAGCGGAGCCGCCAGACGCCGAACGCGGAGATAAGAGACATTGGAAATTAGTAATAAGTAATTAGGGAAAGAGCTTCAGCTCAACTTCATGTCCAATAAGTAAAAACTTTTAACTTAACTCGGAAAAATGCTTGCATTTTTATGGGTTAACCCCCAAAAACCGCGCCCCTTCAGCCACCTCACAACAACGAAGACCTAGGGGAAACCAAGTGGCAAGTCTTCAAAATCGCCCGTTCTGATTCAAGACGGGACAAACCTCACAAATAACATGATTAACGAACTCATCTCAGAAATGGTGGACGCCGGCGTTCACTACGGTCACCAGACAAAAAAGTGGAATCCACGCATGAAGCCCTTCCTGATGAAGGACAAAGGCGGAATCTACATCATCAATCTCGAGAAAACCGTCCAACAGCTCGATAAAGCCACGGAATTCCTTTCCGACCTTGTTAGCAAAAACAAACAAATCCTCTTCGTCGGCTGCAAACGCCAAGCACAAGACGCCATCCGTGAGGCTGCCGAAGCCACCGGCCAACACTATGTCAACCATCGTTGGCTGGGCGGTATGCTCACCAACGCCACCACCGTACGCAAATCCGTAGAACGCCTTCGCTACCTCGAAAACATCGAGAAGCAACCCGAGTTCAAATCCATGTCCAAAAAGGAACTCGCAGCCCTTGGCCGTGAGCGTGAGAAACTCCTTCGCAACCTTCGCGGTGTGCGCAATCTTGAGAAAAAGCCCGATGCCATCGTCATCGTCGACTCCGCTCGCGAGACCATCGCTGTTGCCGAAGCTCAACGCCTCAACATTCCAATCGTCGCCATCGTCGATACCAATGCCGATCCTGCCAAAGTCGATTTTCCGATTCCCGGTAACGACGATGCGATCCGCTCGATCCGCATCATCCTCCAAAACCTGGTCGATGGTATGCTCGCAGCGAAAAAGAATTAATTTCGAATATCCAATTTCCCAATAAGCATGATCACCGCATCAATCGTTAAAGAACTTCGCGATAAAACCAACGCCGGTATGATGGACTGCAAAAAAGTCCTCACCGAAACCAATGGCGACATCGAAGCATCCATCAAACTTCTCCGCGAGCGTGGCATCGCCAAAGCCGGTGCCAAAGCCGATCGCGAAGCCAACGAAGGCATCATCACCGCCCGCGTCAATGGCGCAGCGACCACCGGCATCCTTCTCGAAGTCAACTGTGAAACCGATTTCGTTTCCAAAAACGAAAACTTCCAACACTTCGTGGCATCAATCGCTGACAAACTCGCTGGCTCCAACGCCGCGGACCATACCGCCGCACTCGCCGTTCCTCACGGCGAAAGCACGCTCGAAGACTTTGTGAAAGCCAAGGTCGTGGAACTCGGGGAAAACCTCCAGTTTCGGAAGTATGTCCGCTTCGATGCAGCACCAGGCGGCGTGGTTGCCTCTTATATCCACCTCGGCGGGAAAGTCGGCGTGCTCCTCGAAGTTGGCACCACTCATGCCGCCGTTGCTTCCCAGCCTGCCTTCCAAGAACTCATCAAAGACCTCACCCTTCATATCGCCGCTTGCGCACCTAAAGGCCTTTCCCGCAACGATATCTCCGAGGAAATTGTCAACGCCGAGAGAGAAATCTTCCGCGTGCGTCTCATTGAGCAGGGTAAACCTGAGAACATCATTGAAAATATTCTTAAGGGGCAGATTGCCAAGTTTTTCGCAGAATCCTGCTTCCTTGAGCAAGGATTCGTAAAAGACCCCGAAGTCACCATCACCCAACTCCTGGAACAGAAAGGCAAGGAACTCGGCGACACTCTCACCG
The DNA here is from genome assembly GCA_044233125.1 of Luteolibacter sp. Classification (GTDB taxonomy): domain Bacteria; phylum Verrucomicrobiota; class Verrucomicrobiia; order Verrucomicrobiales; family Akkermansiaceae; genus Luteolibacter. Next base: position 105,098 of record JBIIKO010000003.1, read on the forward strand.
TCACCCGTTTCGTCCGCTTTGGACTCGGTGAATAAACATTAGGCGGTGTTTCCTGCTTGACTCATTCGGTCAGCCAGCCCATACACCGCGCCCCAAGAACGATTTTAAAGATACAACCAACGAAAAACATCAGCACATGCGTGGAGTGAACGTCAAAAAAGGAGAGCCCGTAGATCGCGCCCTCAAACGCCTCAAAACCAAACTGGACTCCGAGGGAATCCTTGAGGAAATGCGCCGTCGTCGCGCTTTCGAAACCCCAACTGAGCGCAAACAGCGCAAACTTCGTACCGCTTCAAAGCGTAACAAAGTCAGATGGCGTTTCTCAACCGGCGCACCTTCCGCCGAAATCGAAACCATCGATCTCACCAACGGTTAATCTTTTTCTGACCCTACAAAGTCAGAAAACCATCTCAAAGCGAGCACCTCAACAGGTGCTCGCTTTTTTTACGCCAGGAAGAATGTGCCGCCGCAGCAGCTGTCTTCATCTCTTCCTCCCTCTCTCTTTGACTTCCCATTTCTCACACGGCATTTTTATCAAAACCGCCCTACCATCCTCCAAATTTCAGCTTTTTTGTTTTTCCTCATCTACCTAACATCCGTCCATGCCTCAGCGGATCTACCTCGGTTACTCAGCACCATTTCTCGGTAGTCTCACCACTTATCTTCTTCAAGAACCACAATCTCTCACGGAAAGTTTGGTGGTCGTCCCCACATCCCAAAGCGGACGTATCCTCCGCGAAAACCTCGCCGCGGAGGCTGGAGCACTTCTTGCTCCAACGGTAACCACGCCCGGTGCCTTACTGCATTTGGAGGATTCCAATATCGCACCGCGCTGGTTAGAGAAGATCTCTTGGATGGATATTTTGGAAAATCTCAATCAAAGCGATTGGGAAAATTACCCGGGCTTGTTTCCCACGCCTCCAAATCTAGATATGCTTTCGTCGGATTGGGCGACGGCACTTGCGGAGGAAATCGTCACTCTGCGCGGCACGCTTGAAGAGTCGCTGCACAATCTGTTTTCCGCATCAAAATTCCTGAAAGGCACGACAGAAGGCGATCGCTGGGAAAACCTCGCGCAGCTCGAATCGTTGATGGAGCAGAAATTATTTGCCTGGGGTTATCAATCCCGCTCCCAAGCCCTGCGCACCCGTTTTCAACTTCCTTCCACTTTCAAAAAAATCATTCTCGCTGGTATTACCGAAATGCCGGCTTGCATCGTTCAAGCACTGAAAAATTTTACAGCTGAGGTTATCATTCTCATAGCGGCACCCGAATCGGAAGCCATGCATTTTGACGAACTCGGTATTCCACTATCCACATGGACGGATAGAAACTTGCCGGAATCAGTCACCGCAACATTGGTTGCGGATCCCGCCAGTCAAGCACATGCGGTCCTAAACACCCTTTCAACCCTCGGCGCATCCTCTCAGGAGATCGCTCTCGGCAGTGCGGATGATGAAGCAGGATCGGCGCTTGCTCATCTTCTCACCCATCGGGGTTGGCCCGCGTTTCATCCGGCTTCCAAGCCGCCCCTACCGCCGCTTCAACGCTGGTTGTCGGCATGGAAAAACTGGTTGACCCGCGCGAATTGCCGGAACCTCGCCGCACTCCTGACCCTCCCAGAATCCGCGAGTCTCATTTCCGGAAATCGAGCGGATGTTCTGGTGGCATTCAATCAATACCGGGATCGGCATCCCGTTATCGAACCAGACGCAATGATTGGTCGGCTGACTTCCTCCACTCGACACGAACTCCACCTGCTTCGCAATGCCATCGCCAGCCTGATTTCACATCGTGAAATATTTCTCAAAACATCCTTTCCGGAGGCAATACATCAGCACTTGGATCTCATCGAAATCGATGCCGAAACCTCTGCCGATACCCTGTCAGGAATCACTGATTTCATTGAGGCCGCCAATCCGCTTTTTACCTCTATAAAACGTAGTCACCTCTTCTGGTTACAGATGGTCATCTCTGAAATTCCGCGTCCTGCCGCGCAGCCACCTGCAGATCGAACCATCGATGTCCAAGGTTGGCTTGAGTTACTCTATGAGCCCGGAAAGCACCTGTTGATCACAGGCATGAATGAAGCATTTGTCCCCGCCCGCCCCGGTGGTGAGCCATGGCTTTCCGAAAAAATTCGCGGCGCACTTCATCTCAACGGTCTAAAAGAACGACAAGCCCGTGATGCTTTTCTCCTCCATGCCATGATACGAATGCGCGAAGACCATGGCTCCGCACATGTGTTTTGCGGAAAAAACGGCGCAAACGGAGAAACTTATCTGCCTTCCAGCTTGCTACTAAAAGTTCCCGAAAGCCAGCTCGTCACCACCGTCACCAACCTATTCCGCGAAATCGAGCCTCCCGAGGCCAATCTCATCTGGACGCGCGATCTCATCTGGCAAACGCCAAAAGTCGAGCTCCCTGAAAAAATCAGCGTCACAGCGTTCAGCGATTACCTCGCATGCCCGTTTCGCTTTTATCTAAAACATATCGTCCGCGCCTCACTGCCGGAGCCAGATCGCAGGGAGATGAATCATCGTGACTTCGGATCTATCACCCACAAAGTTTTGGAAATTTGGGGAAAAGATACGGATGCCAGACAACTCTCAGATCCCAAAGCCCTTCTCTCCTATCTCGATGACGCGCTCAACCGAACGATTTTCGGACAGTTTGGAAATCAACCTCCACTCGCCGTTCGGATCCAAGTGCACTCGATCCGACAACGTCTCGCATGGTTCGCTTCCAAACAAATCGAGAGCGTCTTACAAGGCTGGGAGATCATCGATGCGGAACGCAAAATTTCCTTCGACTCCGCGGGTCTCAAAATCAACGGCACCATTGATCGGATCGATCGCCACCGGGATACAGGTCAGCTCCGCGTGATCGATTATAAAACCGGCAAGGTCGAGAAAACGGAATCCCAACATCGTAAAAAAATCATCGCAAATACACGAATCCCCCAACATATCTCCGAAAGCTCCCCTGCTATCCACGCGTCAATGGACGGAAAGACCACTAGCAAGTTTCTCTGGAAAAACCTCCAACTCCCCCTCTACGCCCTTGCCGAGAATAAAAACTCCACCGGCGTTCCCATCCCTTGCTATATCAAACTCGGATCGATCGACACAGAGGTCGGTTTTGTCGAATGGAGTTCATTTTCCCTAGAGGATCTCGAATCCGCCCAATCTTGCATGGATTGGGTCGTTGAATCCATCCAGCAACGAGTGTTCTGGCCCCCAGCAGCAAAAGTCCAATACGACGACTACGCACTACTCTGCCAAAACGATCATTTAGAACAGTCGTTTTCCGCGCCTTAGTCGAGCTCGATCGTTTTGAAATGCTTTTTCTGCGTCAGATACCTCGTTCGCCTTTTTGAATAAAGAATCCGGAAACCATTTAAAGATGTCCTTGCCAAACGCGGAATCCCACTTACTTTCCCGCCCGAGCAGGAGTCCCCTTATCTCCGATGTCCGCATCCGGCACCCCTTTCTCTCCAATCATTCGTTTTTCTTCACGAGACTCGAATCTTAGGGATTTGCCAGGAAATCCGGGACCTCCTTGCTTACGGATGGCGGCGCAAATTGCCGGCAATCGATTTTTTCAAGACCTCTTCCGCAAAGGTTGCGGAGGCTTGTTCCAGCACCAAAAAGCTGGCGATCGATGGCTCGAGTAATTGCGCGCAGGTCCGTTCCTGCAATGCCGGGGATACAACCCACCCGACGCGCCGGGCCGTCCGTAAAACACTGACCCATGCGAAAACATGTCAACTGATACACAAAACTCCCAAAATCAGGGAACAAACCGTCGCCGCCGCTCACGCGGAGGCCAAAACCGTAATAAAAACAACAACACAAACCGTAACAGCCAAGATGGACGCCAGCCCAGCAGTGGTGGTAGCCATTCTGGACGCCAAAACTCGGGTAAATCCCAACAGCAGCGCCGCGCCATGCCCACTCCCGCCAAGCTAAGCTGGTGGCAGAAACTCCTCAACGTGATAGGCTTGGGTAAAAAAGAACCCGTCAGACCCCCACGTCCGGAGCGCCGTCCAAGTGTCACCGAAACCAAGCAAACCCGTGAACCGCGCCGCAGTAAAACCCGCGATGCGCGCACGGATCAGGGCAACGGCAGCGAAGCCCGTGATCAATCAGAAGACCGGAAACAAAACCGGGAACGTGCGAGCAAAAGCCCGAATCGTTCCCGTGGAGGTGACCCGTCAACCGTGGAAAATCGTCGCGTTTATGTTGGCAACCTGTCCTACGACACCACCGAAAGTGATCTGGAAGAACTTTTCAAAGGTGTTGGAGCTGTCCGCCGAGTCGAAATTGTCTACAACCGTAGCACCCATCGCTCCAAAGGCTATGGCTTCATTGAAATGCTGGATATCGACGAAGCCAAGCGCACGGTTGAAGTTCTCAATGACCAATTCTTCATGGGCCGTAAAATCACCGTATCCGGAGCCAAGTCCAAAGAATACGATGACGCGGAAAAAGCCGAAGGTGGAGATACAAACACCGCGACAAGTCTTCCGACTCTGGCTCCCATCAACCCCATAAAAGAAGAAGTCCTTGATCTCATCGATCATTCTGAAACCCCAAGTGCGACCGAGCCACTTGCTGAAACGGCTGTTGAAGATTCCAATTGTGAAGTTCCTACCGAAGAATTTTCCCCTCAGGAAAATACTTCCGCAGAACCCGCGGAAGCAGTCAAAGCCTGATCTTACCAACTCCATCCGAGAGGCTCTCCATACGGGGAGCCTCTTTTTTTGTTTCATACAAATGCCTGTTCCTTCCAGGCGCTTATCTACAAGAGAGGCGAAACAGGAGAGAACGGATATTGATCTCTTCTTCTCCTAAATCTCCTCCCTCCCTGTGGAAGAAAAAGCAGGATAAACCCGACATCCCACGCAAACAGGATTAAGCCAACATCGGCACTTCCAAACGAAACTCAGGGATTCGCGTAAAAATCCATTCACCGCCTGCCATTTCAGCAAAGAACGCACCGTTCACCAACGCGCTTTTTCTAACCACGTGATAGCTGTTATAGGAAAAATGTTCCCCCGGATTGATCGTTGGTTGCTGTCCGACCACACCGTCTCCCTCAACCACCGTCGTTTCACCACCATCTTCAATCACCACCCATTTTCTGGCGCGAAGGGTGATAGGTACGGATGAATCGTTGAAAATTGACACGAAATAAACAAAGGGATGTGGCTTGTCGGGTGGAGCATCCAAGTTTGGCATGTAAACGACATGATCCACCTTCACACGCAGGTGGTGAAATTCCTTGATGTCATCTGTCATGTGGAAACCATTGGAAGCATAAGCTAAAGAATCAAGAAGCAATGAAACCAATTGATCCATCCACCAAAACTGTTCCCGCGATCCTGACCATCGCCGGATCGGATTGTTCAGCCGGTGCCGGCTTGCAAGCGGATTTGAAAACTTTCCAACACTTCGGCATTCACGGTCTAACAGCCGTAACCTGTATCGTCTCTGAAACTGCAAATATCGTGCGTCGCGTTGATCCGGTGGACCCATCCATGCTGGAAGACCAGATCCTGCTCATGCTAAATTCGTTTCCGCTCGAAGTCGTCAAAACCGGAATGCTCGGATCCGCCAAACACGTTTCCTGCGTCGCTGAAATTTTCAGAAGTCATCCTCACATCAAACTCATCGTCGATCCGGTGATGATCGCCTCTACCGGCACAAGCCTGATTGAACCCGATGCCATTTACGCATACCGCGAGAAACTCCTTCCCCTCGCCCACCTCATTACACCCAACCTTCCGGAAGCTGAAACCCTGCTTGGAAAAAAGATTCAGTCCATAGATGAAATGAGCCGCGCTGCCAAATCCCTATCAGAAAAATTCGGCTGCGCGGTTCTACTCAAAGGAGGTCACTTGGATTCCAAAGACTGCACGGATCTTCTTTACGATGGTCAGTCAGAACATCGCTTCACCTCACCACGTCTCACCGTCCAAGCTTCTCACGGCACAGGTTGTACGCTTGCCGCAGCCATCGCAGCGAATCTGGCAATGGGTCGCGAGTTAACCGGCGCCGTTTCAATGGCCAAGGAATATCTTAATGACTGCCTGAAAAACTCTTACCGATTTGTAAATTCAAGCGGCAAGGTGGTTCACGCTTTAAACCAAGGAACCGATTTTAAATAAAATCCATGAGCGCCAGGAAATCGCTTTATAGGGATAAAAGGCATTCGGAAAAACCGGTTGGTTCGTCAAGTCACTACTCACCCAGATGATTAAAACATGGCCGACCCGCGGATCTCTGATTTGAACCGCTAAAAAGAACTTGGCTCACTTGGCATCTTTAAGACTCAACCAAACCTTGTCCATCGCTTCGCGAAATATCCAGGCACGTTTGCGGTCGGACTCCTCGGCGCGCGCTTGCTTGATCGCTTTCATAAGATTAACACGGGACTTTTCCGGCACGCTGTCCATGCCTCGCAACGCTTCGACAGCAATCTCATAAATCGCCGCACATTCGGCGACTCTGCCTTGATTAAAAGCCGGCACGCCACGTTCAATCGCCAGTTCAATCAATTCGGACGCTTTCAAAGGCTCCGAGGATTTTGTATCCGGTAACAGAACCTGATCAATGACATGAATGACCCCATTGGATCCCTTGCTATCCGCCTTGAGTAAAACAGCTCCGCCCACAAAGACACGTCCTTCATCGAAGCGAAATGTGATTTTCGAACCCTCCAAGGATGTTGCTTGGCGAACTTCAAGCGCCTTGACCAACGTGACCTCTCCGGCGATCAGGTGATTTTTAAGAATAGCTACCAACTGATCCCGATTTTCCGGCAACAAAAGCGAGTCCAAAGTGCCGGCGGGCAGCTTGGAAAAGGCATCGTCGGTGGGCGCGAGAAGCGTCAAAGAGCCATCCTCCGAAAGCGTGTCCACGAGTCCTGCAGAGGTAGCAGCAGCCAGGAGAGTTTTGAACTGACCGGCTTGCTTGGCTAAATCCACCAAAGTTTTTCCATTCGCTCCATTCGTTTTCTCGGAAAGGGACTGATCGTTCGTGGCTTTCACATATTCTATTTCCAGAGAAAACGGGCCCTCCTGCTTATCCGCCAAGGTAAAGCCTGCCGAAACGATCAAATCAGGATTGATCGCTTTGGAAGGAATTTCGCGCCCAAAAGATTGCAACTTGAAATCCTTGAATGCCAACCGCGTCTCATTCCATTCACCATCGACAGTCGGAAGATACGCCCGATAGGAACTTGCGGCCATTTGGTCGGAAACCCGCAAGTCCACCCAATACGTCCGGCCGTCGCCCTTTGCCTTCACAATGATTCCGGAATTTCCAGCTAATCCGAGTTCGCGCGGATTCATCCGGATAGATGCGAACCCTCCGTTGTTCTTCAGTGAAATATCGCCCGTGAAAAGTAGCGTTCCTGCCTCAGAACGTTTGAAACCGCCTTTGGACACACCGCCCATGACTCCATCGTTTACAGAAGTCCAGCATTTCACCGAGTTGGCCTCGCCAAAGGAGGCAATGACTTTATCCGCAGCTTCAAGGGGTTGATCTATACAAAAGGCGGCGATTACGCTGACAATGAAGAACTTGCTGGAATTTGGGTATGTCGTCATACTTTTCATAGGTGGATGGCTTGCGTCTATCACGACCCTTGAAACCAGTCGCACGAATCATATTCACTTAAAACTGTCCTGTGGATTCTCAATTTTTCAAATACCCACCTTGTTTCGCCGCAAACGCATCTAACGTGGCCGCAGTGGGCTGAAAAACCCATCAATCCGGATCATCTGCGGCGTGATTGATTGCCGGAATGCTAGTGGTCTTGAGGTGAAGAGATTTGAAGGTAGCCACCAAAGCGCAGGAAAGAAAAAGAACGATGGCGCAGCTGTAAAAAGCATAGTTGGCCGCATGCTCGGGATAATGATCTTTGAGATAACCAAACGCTGGAGGCGCGATCAATCCTGCAGAAGCCCAGCCTGTGAGGATCTTGCCGTGGACAGCGGACATGCGTTTGGGTCCGTAAAGGTCACTGATGAGCGAAGGAATAGTACCGAAGCCACCACCATAAGAAGCAAGGGTATAAGCCAAAAGGATGCTGAAAATAGCAGGCGAATGGACATGGGGCAGGATCAGAAAGACCACCGCTGCACTGCTGAGCATGGCAATAAAGGTATTAACGCGACCAATCTTGTCGGAGACCGATGCCCAAAAGAGGCGGCCCAAACTGTTACTCAGAGATGTCCAGCCAATAAGGGTGGCACCCATGGCCGCAAGCGTCAGTTTGTCTAAGGATGGATCGGCAGCACCTGCGATTTTTTGAAAGAGAGGAGACTGAAGACTGATGATTCCCAGACCGGCGAGGCTATAGAGGAAACAGACCAGCCATAGTTTGATTTGCACTCCTGCATTGTGCTGGATCGTCTCAGCGACTGTGGTGGGCGCCGCATTAGCGGTGGAGCTTGGAGGACTGTGAATACCAAGGCAAGCCAGAGGCATGATTACACAGAAGGCCAGACCGATGAAAAGAAAGGTGTGCGGCAGAGAGTTGTTGGCGGCACTGAGTGCATAAGGAGCAATCAATTTGCTCATCAGCAGCGCACCGATACCGAAGCCCATCACCACCAAGCCGGTTGCAAATCCTTTTTTATCCGGAAACCAGCCTGCTATCGTGGTCACGCAAGTGACATATCCCGTGCCAAGACCGATTCCACCGATCACTCCGTAGCCAAGGTAAAGCAGCGGCAGGTTTTTGAGGTGAAGAGCGAGAGCGGAAATCAGATACCCCCCGGCGAAAAAGGCAGCCGAACGAAACATGAGCTTTCGAGATCCGAGTTTGGATACTTTTGGACCGGTGTAAGCAGCAGACAAACCCAGACCAGCAACCGCCAAACTAAAAACCCACGAGGCCTGCATGTTCGACCAGCCATAGGTTTCACACAACGGATTGGTGAAGAAGCTCCAAGCGTAGACTGAGCCGAGGCTGGCCAGTAGCAAAATGCCACAGAAAAGCACGATTCGGCGGTTGGGCTTCGCGTCGGGATGAGTTTTGGTAGGGGTGTTTTGCATGGGGAACAAGGGTGTTTTTTTCAGCCGCAGAAGAGAAATCTGACCGCTAACTTTTTGCAGTCAATCTTGAAGCTGGCGGCAGTAAAACCGAAAAATCCTCCAAACAGGGAGAAAAACTCGTGCTTCGCCAGAATACCTGCCAGCGCTTACGTATTTCCTCATGCATAGGTAAGATCGCTCATCCCAATCTTGGAAAAAGAGACGATCCATTTTGCCAGCCATCCCGTTTCCGGTCCGGTGCCACAGACAATTCAAGATTATATCAGGGAAGCGCCGCCGCGATCTTCTCGTCCGTCAGACCGAAAGCGCGCAAGATACCTTTGGCCATCATCTTGTTACCGAGCGGATTCATATGGCAGCCGTCAGAGGTGAGCTTGTTCTGAAGATCGCCACCGTAGAAATAGTTACCAAAGGTCTTGGGCTTACCCGGCACATCGGGAATCGTTTTAAGCTGGGCTTGCATGTCGGCGTTGAGGTCGGCGATCAGACATTTCTTCTCCTTAGCAATTTCACGTAAAAACGCATTGTAAGGAATCATCATCTGATTGAGTTCCTTGCTAGCGTCCTCGCCGATCATGGTCGATGTGAGCACCATCACCTTGATGCCGGCGGCCTGGGCCTTGTCAATGATCGCTGTGATGTTTTTCTTGTAGTCCTCGATCGGCACACCCTGGAAAGTGCGATTGCCCAATACCAGCTTGAAGTGCCAGACATCATTCACTCCACAGCTCAAGATCATCCACTGCGGCTTTTTGCCAATCACATCCGCGTCTAATCGAGCCAGCATATCGTTGGACCGATGGCCCGACTTACCAGCAGGAATGTGCCCCACTTCGAGACCTTGCTTCTTGAGCGCCTCCACCACCAGAGTCACGTATCCGCCGGGCTTGTTGCCAGCTGCCGTAATCGAGTCACCCATAAAGGCAATGACATCTCCGGATTTTACGACAATCTCGGCATGAGATGCAGAGCAAAAAGCCAGAAAAACAGTTACCAGGATGGCAGCAAGGGTTTTGTGCGTCATAGCCTGAGCATAGATAAGGCCGATAATTTGCCAAGAAGAGAAACAAGTCAGTTAGATCAAAACATAAACCTCTGCTCCCCGCTTTCTCAACGGAGAGAATGGCTCCAGCAGCGAGATCATGGCAACTGCACATGATTACCAACTGGACAAGTCGAACATAAATCAAGCCACCTGCCGATCCACATCCTCTCTCAAATTCTCGATGATGAAATCTTGGCGGCTTGGAGTGTTTTTACCCATGTAGAAAGCCAAAAGCTCTTTCACACCTTTTCCCTCCTCGTATTCAACAGGATCCAGGCGCATATCTGGACCGATCATGAATTTGAACTCGTCGGGTGAAATTTCACCCAGACCTTTGAAGCGTGTAATCTCGGCATTTTTACCAAGTTTCGCAATCGCTTTCACGCGGGAATCCTCATCGTAGCAGTAAATCGTTTCCTTTTTGTTGCGCACCCGGAACAAAGGGGTTTGCAAAATGTAAAGGTGACCGTCACGGATCATTTCTGGAAAAAACTGCAAGAAAAAGGTCAGCAACAACAAACGAATATGCATGCCATCGACATCGGCATCGGTTGCGATAACAACTTTGTTGTAACGCAGAGCTTCAATCCCATCCTCAATATTCAATGCTGCCTGGAGCAAGGCGAACTCTTCGTTTTCATAAACAATCTTACGCGGCAGGCCATAGGTATTTAGAGGTTTACCGCGCAGGGAAAACACGGCCTGGGTTTCAACATCCCGACTCTTGGTAATCGATCCCGATGCGGAATCACCCTCGGTGATAAACAAAGTACTCTCCTCCCGGCGCTTGTGCTTGGAATCAAACCGGACCCGGCAGTCGCGCAATTTCTTATTATGCACTTTTGCCTGACGCGCGCGCTCACGAGCAATTTTCTGGATCCCTTTCAAATCCTTGCGCTCGCGCTCGGCCGCGAGGATGCGCTTCTGGATGGCTTCGGCCACTTGAGGATGCTTGTGAAGATAATTGTCCAGAGACGATTTGAGAAAATTTCCAATAAACGTCCTCAGAGATTCACCCTCTGGAGCAATGGTCGAGGAACCCAGTTTCGTCTTGGTTTGGGATTCAAATACCGGTTCGATGATGCGCACGCAGATGGCAGCTTCGATGCCTGCGCGAATATCCGATGGATCATATTGTTTTTTGTAGAACCCGCGGATCACCTGCACCAAAGCTTCACGAAAAGCCGCCAAGTGTGTACCTCCCTGCGAAGTATTCTGGCCGTTTACAAAGGTGTAGTAATCCTCGCTGCTCTCCGCGCAATGCGTGAAGGCGATTTCAATATCCTTACCGACGAGATGGATTGGCGGATAGAGCGCCTCGGTTTCCATTTCCTCACGCAGCAAATCTAACAATCCATCTTTGGACCGGAATTTCTTGTCGTTGAAAATGACGGTAAGCGCCGGATTCAGGTAGGAATAATACCGGCACATTTTTTCCACGAACGGGTCGCGAAAACGGGTTTTGGCTGGAAAAATCGTGCGGTCGATTTCAAAAGCCAATCTCGTTCCGTTCAAACCCCCGTCCTTGCGTGGTTTTTTCATATCCACGGTCAGTTGGCCTTTGGAAAACTCCAGAGCTTTGGTTTCACCTTCGCGCCAGGATTGAATTTCGAAAAAAGATGATAAGGCGTTCACTGCTTTGATGCCTACCCCATTCAACCCCACCGATTTTTTGAAGGCCTCACTGTCATACTTCGCACCGGTGTTGATCTGTGCCGCACAATCGAAAAGTTTCCCGAGGGGAATCCCGCGTCCGAAATCGCGCACCTCGACTCGGCCTTCGTCGTCGATCTCGATCCGCACTTCTTTGCCATGCCCCATGATATGCTCGTCAATCGAGTTATCCACGGCTTCTTTAAGTAGAATGTAAATACCATCCTCCGGGGCGGAGCCGTCACCCAGCTTCCCGATATACATACCGGGGCGGAGCCGAATGTGCTCACGCCAGTCCAAACTCTTGATGTCGTCTTCGGTGTATCCTGATGCCATAATTATTTCGTATTTCTAAAAGATCAGCCCCACGGGCGCAACCTCTGACTTTGAAATTCCTTACTCTTTTGGAGATTGCTCATGTAATTTAACCCACCGCAGAGGCTTTATTTCGCTTCGAGCATCTTCAGATTCGCGTCCGCAAAAGCTTTACCCATGAGAGCGAAGGTCTTGGCACAGCCCATGTAATGATAGCCAGCGTTCGAGGCGCCACGGGTCCACTTGGCCGCTTCCTCTGGGCTGATCGTTTCAGCCTGAAACTTTTTGAGATATTCCTTTTGTTGAGCCTCATCCATCGTGCCGTCCTTGTTGGCAGCATTTTTGTCTTTCACCCTGAGAAGATACCCCATTTGTTTGACCTTTGCATTTTTCGCATCAATGACCGCCAGCTCCTCGGCCCAGAAAGGTGCTGTCTCCACAGCCGCGACGTTGCCTTGGAATTCCGGCATGGAGGCAGGAGCTGCCATCGCCTTGCGGAAGGAGACGATGCCTTCCTTTGCCTGCAAGCCATCGATTCCGAGAACACCGATCACAAAAGGCATCTTGGGTGCACTCAAGTCCTTGCGAACATCGCGGATGAGGTGGGCCAGTAACTCGCTATACTTCGAGTAATCCCGGGTCTTGCCATCTGGGCCATTGGGATAAGTGCCGCCGTCGACCAAATCGTTAAAACCTTGGAACCAGACAAAACCAGCAATTTCATAGCCAGCGTCAGGATCATACACTGGGCAAACGCGCTTGGGATCAGCCAGCACGCTTTTAACATGGTCGATCATGAATTTGTAGAATCGTCCTGCTTCTTGCACCTTCTTCGCCTTCTCCGCTTCAACATCCTTGCCCTGTTTCTGCATCTGCGCGATCTGAGCCTCGCTGAATTCATAGGGGCCGGCGCTTGGTGGACGGAATTCGGTGTTTAGACTGCGACCACCCCAGGCCGTCTTGATGAGGAGGACCGGCTCCTTGAGCTTAGCGTCCATGGTTAGGCCGAAGGTGAACTCCGGGCCGATCTTGCCGCCGTCCTCGGTGGGTTTGGAGCCTCTTGCTCCATAGCCAGCGGTGAGCTTACCCGTGCCCTCGCCATTGGCATTGCCTTCATAATGTCCAGTGAGATAGGAGATCCAGGTGTGATCTGCTATGGCTGGTTTGCCATCCGCACCACGCATCTGCTTGAGAAGCGGAGCAGTCGCCGCATCATCCCCGATATAGTCAAAGGTTTCTATCCGCGCATGGCCCTCCATGTTCGACTGACCGGCGAGGATAAACACTTTGAGTTTCTTGGGCTGCGCTGACGCACTTAATGGCAGGAGGATTGAAGCAACGAAAACGGGCAGAACGGGCAGAAAAATTTTTTTCATGGGCTTATTTGGATATTGGATGAATTTAAAGTCTTTGTTGGAGCTAACGGCAAGAGTGAAAGCATTCGCGAAGTGATAGAAACTCAGCAGCCCGTTGGACGGTGCAGAGTTCATGACTCATAACCCCTCGAATAGAGGCAATCATTTATCAGATTCACGGAGGATGCTTGATATCTGAACGCACGCAGCTTTGGGTTTCCATTAGCGAAACTGTTTCTGTTCCGGCTTATACTCATAACCCGCGGCTTGCATTTTTTCTATCAGTCCGGCTTCGGAAATATCATGTGTCTTCGCCAAATCTTCGAGTGATTCGGAGTGATTCCTTAACTCGGTATTGACCAATCCGACCAAGAGATGCGGATCCATATTCTGCCATTTTGAAAGGTCCATGGCGACGGATTACTTCCCTTTGAGTTTAGCGAGCACGGACTGATCCAGATCAAAATAAGCTGTGCCATGAGGAGCGGCGACCCCTTTCTCCGCCACCTGATATTCAAATACCTTGATCGGCTTCACACCCTGAACTTCCGAGAGCAGATAAACTCTTATGGTCATCGCCTCTTGGCCTGTTCCCTCCTTAAGTTTGGTCACCGCATACTGGACCTCGTTCAAGCCGCCACGAGCACCACCCATGACCGTCTCCGCCTCTTTGCCATTGATGAATTTGTGTCTGCTCACTTTATTGACCAATACCTCGACTTCTCTGCCTGGACAGAAAACATAGACCTTAGCAAGAGTCGTGGCAGGTTGCACCGCCACAGGAACAACAGGAACTATACCTGACGGCTGTGCTTCTGGGACTCCTTTGAGATAAGTCAAATCACCCTTTGCTAATTCTTCACGAACTTCGGGTAACGCGGTCAAATTCACAAAATCAGCTTTATCGTAAAGGAAACCGCCACCGCTTTGGATAAATGAAACCACCAGCAGATTGTCCGTTGGCTCACCACCCACGCCAAAATCGATCTTTCCAAAATAAGAGGCTTTGGCAGTGCGCCCATTGCGGGCGGCAGTTAAAAACTTTAAGCCGCTCAAAAGTGGCGGTGGTGCAGGCAAATTGAAAACCGATGCAGGGAATGGAAGTTTTTCAGAAACAATCCGATTCTTCACCTCCACCTGGCGATGCTCAGCAGTCACTTGCTGCCATGAGCGAAAATCTTTTTTGATCATCGAATCGCGCCAAACAGAATAGGCTTTCTCCAGATCGGCTTTCAGCGCTTCATCCGCCATAGAAATACCCGGAAAAATCAGAGTAAAAGCGAGAATTAAACTTTTCATGGACAAAACGATTGGACAAATGCCCCGAAATCACAACAAACAAATCCATGCGTTTCGTAACTCGTTGGGATTCGCCTTAATCAACCATGAGTCAAATTTTACAAAGGATCGCTCCGATCGGTGAGTCACGGGATAAAGAGCTCCTGAAATCGGCAACCACATACGTTTATGTGAACCACAAGGGCTTCGATCTGATTGCCCACGTATTTTTCCCCGAGGCTGCTGCTGCAACAACTCCCAGACCTGCCATGGTTTTCTTCCACGGCGGCTTCTGGGATGTGTCGATGGTTCCGCAATTCGTTCCTCACGCGCATCACTTTGCCGCGCGCGGCATGGTTGCGATTTGTTTCGAGTATCGGGTCAGCTCCAAACATCAAAGCACAGCTGTTGATGCGATCGAAGATTCGATTTTCGCGCTGAATTGGCTCAATGCGAGCGCGGCAGAGCTGGGAATCGATCTCAATAAAATAGTTTTCAGTGGAGCGGCCGGAGGAGCCTACCTCTCGTTGCTTCTGGCGATGCGCAAAGATAAGGACTTGGCACCACCTTTTCGCCCCAAAGCGCTGATTCTGTTCAGCGCTCTGGTCAATACCACGCCCAAGGGCCTGCACTCGGATCGCTTCCCCACAAAAAAAATGAGCATCAGGCTCAGCCCAAGCCGCCTGATCCGCAGAAAGCTTCCACCCATGATGTTCTTTCACGGAACATCAGACCGAGTCACGCCTTTCGCGGAACTCACAAGCTTCTGCCGCCGAATGAGATGGCGCGGCAACCGCTGCCAATTGATCGACTTCAATTACGCAGAACACAGCTTCTTTAACTTCAATGTCAGCCACTCGAATTTCGAACTGACCATCAACACCGCAGATCGATTCTTGGTCGATCTTGGGATCATCGAAGAACAACCCGAGGAAAGCTACGAGGTGCGCGAGGTTTGAAAGGAACCGCGATTTTTAAATCGCGACCTCGTGAACTATTCGTCATAGCCATTGCAGTCGCGATTGAAAATCGCGGTTCCTTTCTAAAAAATCAGCCAATCACCTCTGGCCAATCGGTATGGAACATTTCGCCGCGTGGCTTGTCGGTGCGCTCGTAGGTGTGAGCACCGAAGAAGTCTCGTTGGGCTTGCAGCAGGTTCGCTGGAAGCACGGCGCTGCGATAACTGTCATAGTAACCCAGCGACGCGCTGAAAGCTGGCACCGGAATACCCGCAAGCGTTGCAATGGAAACGACCTCACGCCAGTTTTGTTGGAACTCGTTGAGCAGTTTCGTAAAGAAGGGAGCAAGCATCAAGTTCGTGAGCTTGGGATCTTTGCGATATGCATCGGTGATGTCGTTCAAGAAACGAGCACGGATGATACAACCCCCACGCCAGATCGCAGCGATCTTACCGAGGTCAAGTCCCCATCCTTTTTCTTCACCCATCGCAGCAATCAGATCAAGGCCTTGGGCGTAAGAAATGATTTTCGATGCGAACAAGGCGTCGTGAACTTTTTTAACGAGCTCGGCTTTCTCGGTGGAAATTTTCACTTCCGGACCTTTGAGGAATGCACTCGCAGCAACGCGCTTGTCTTTCATGGAGGAAAGAATGCGGGCTTCGACAGCCGCGTTGATCGTCGAGATCACGACCGCATTTTCTACGGCATTGATAAGCGTCCATTTGCCGGTGCCTTTTTGACCGGCTGTGTCGAGGATGACATCGACGAGCGCCTTGCCAGTTTCAGGATCGTTTTGCTCGAAAATTTTCGCAGTGATCTGGATCAGGTAACTTTCAAGATCGCCATTGTTCCAGTCGGTGAAGACTTTTGCAAGTTCCGCAGGAGTGAACCCGGCGGCTTTGAAAATATTGTAAGCTTCGCAGATCAACTGCATGTCGCCGTATTCAATGCCATTGTGGATCATTTTCACGTAATGACCCGCACCACCGGTTCCGATGTGGGTGACGCATGGCTCGCCGTCGACTTTTGCGGAAATACTCTCAAAGATCGGCTTCATGACATCCCAGGTGGATGTCGGGCCGCCGGGCATGATGGATGGGCCTTTGCGTGCGCCTTCCTCACCACCGGAAACACCAGCACCAATGAAACGGAAACCCAGATCGCCAAGCCATTGATCACGACGCTCGGTATCGGTGTAGAGGGAGTTTCCCCCGTCGATGATGATGTCACCTTTGTCGAGAAGCGGAATGAGCGATTCGATCACTGCGTCAACCGGAGCACCGGCTTTCACCATGATCATGATCTTGCGTGGCGATGCCAAGGACTGCACGAAACCTTCGAGAGTTTCTTCACCAACGATTTTTTTGTCAGGGTGTTTAGCGACAAACTCCTGCATCGCGTGGGTTGTGCGGTTGTAAACGGAAACCTGAAAGCCTCTTGATTCCACGTTCAACACAAGATTCTGGCCCATGACGGCCAGTCCGATTAGTCCAAAGTCACTGTTACTCATAATTTTTTGCGGCTGTCCCGCTCGCGGGAAATAAGAGACTGCGCGATTGAGTGCAACACCTTGTTGCCTTTTCTCCATCAATTTTGCACATTCGTAAGGTGAACCTGCCAAATGCGATCACCCTCTCACGCCTCATCCTGACGGCGGCCTTCATGATTTTCGTAGCTTGGGACAGCACCTGGGGCCACGTCATTGCCCTAATTCTCTTTGTTATCGCGGCTATTAGCGATTTTGTGGATGGCTGGCTGGCACGAAAAATGAACCTCGTGACGCCCCTCGGAAAACTTCTCGATCCCCTCGCAGATAAAATCCTTGTCAGCGCCGCCTTCGTTTTTCTGACAGCAAAAGGCATCTGTCCGGTCTGGATCACCGCCCTCATCATTGGCCGCGAATTCCTCGTCACCGGCCTCCGCCAAATCGCCATTGAAGCCGGACAAGTCCTCGCCGCTGATAATTTAGGGAAATGGAAAACCACCTTCCAACTTATCTACCTCATCGCCGGCCTGATCTGGTTGACGTTTGAAACGATGGCTAATGTCCCAGCTTCTCTGAAATTCCTCCACACCCTCACGACCCCATGGGGCGAAAACGCATGGCTGATGCCGATCACTCTAGGTATCGCTGTCGCACTCACCGTGATCTCAGGCTGGAACTATCTCTGGTCATCGCGATATTTGCTAAAAGGGTGATTACTTCACACCTAACAAATATGCGAAGAGATCCTTCAGTTCATCGGCGTTCAAGCGGTTGATCATCGCGGGCGGCATCGGGGAGACTTTTGAAGGGCTCATACTCTTGATGTCGTGTCGGCTGATCTCCACTTGATTGGTGAAATCAAACGGATTGATTCCCAGAATGATGATCTCATCCTTCTCGTTGAGCACGCGTCCGGTAATCGTAGTGCCATCCTGTTTGAGGATTTCCGTGAATTCATATTGATCGGAAATGACCTGACTGGGATCGACGATGGAATGGGCCAGGTCTTCGATTTTGAATCGACCTGAAAGATTGGTGAGATCGGGACCTTGCGCTCCCCCTTCAGCACCGAACTTATGGCAGGACGCACAGAGCGACGCCTCAAACATGGCTTTGCCATTCTCTAGATTCCGATTGGTCAAACCTTCGGCTGTGACTTTCTTGATTTCCTCCACCGTCCAGTCGCGACCCGGACCTTTGACTGGTGGCAGGGCTTTCGGTTTTTGCGCAGGTGCTTTTGCTTCGACAGCAAAGAGCTTCTGTTCTTCAGGAGTGCCATTCTCGTAGATCTGTTTACGGATCATGGCGATGAATTTGGCGTAGCTGTTGCCACCGCTGCGACTTTCGATTTCACGGAACCAGTTGAAAACACGTCTTCTCTCATCGCCTTTCCAAGGGCCTTTGACAGATCTCAAGCAATAGATGTAATGAATCTGAGCGGTCGGCGGATGATTCTTGATCACATTGTTGATGTCGTTGCCATATCTCGAATTCCGATCCACCAGAGTCTTCCACTCTTCCGCATCAGCAGCGGGAGCCTCGTCCATCAATTTCAAGGTTCTCGAAACGACATTCGGTGCCTGAAGATAGCAAAGCATGCGTGCGAGTTCGAAATTCATCTCACGCTCTTTCGCGGGATATGAAGCATCGATTTTAGAAATGACCACGGCTTTCTCCTCAGCCGTTGGCTCGCCACCACGAATAAAAACCAAGCCCGCTGCTCTCAGCCAGTTGATCTGTTGTTGTTGGGAAAGCGATTTCCAATCGACCTTCAATAAAGCTTCCAGGGCAACCGTGCGATGTTTTTTTCCATCTAACCTAGCTAGAGCCATAGCCCCGAGAATTTGAGACCATGAGTCTTTCTGATCTGAAATTTTAGGCATCCAGCCTGCATCCGGTGAACGCTCCAACGCGGTGCGTGCCATGAATCGGAGGGTGCGCTCTTCGGAACTTAGTTGCTTGAGCGCAAGATCCGCATCGAACTTTTTCGGATCGCGAATCATTTCCGCGAGTTTATCTCGGGTTGGATTAGGAGAAGACTTTGCAAGTTGAGGAACTGTGGATTCTTTGCCGGTATAAACCACTCTCCAGAGATGGGATTTTCCACGGCGACCACCCGTAGCGAAATACATCGATCCATCTTTTCCAATGACGGCATCTGTCAGAGGTAATCCCGCACCGGCCACGAATTCTTCTTTCACAGCTTTGAACGAAGAGCCATCAGGTGTGAGGTGCACGGCGTAAATCGTCGCAAAGGTCCAATCCAACGCATAAAGGGCTTGTTGATATTTTGCTGGTGCTTTGAAGCCACGACCCGCAACCACGCCCGTTGGTGATCCCGGACCGATGTTGAGAACCGGAGCCATGCTATCTTCATAATACGCCGGCCATTTTCCGGTTCCATTCCGCCAGCCAAGCTCGGTGCCCGGCACGATGTGGGAAATCCGTGTGGGACGATACCACGGCATACCGAAATCCCATTCCATATCCGCATCGTAGGCGAACAACTCACCGTTATCATGGAAAGCAGCATCGTAAGTATTGCGTTGCCCCATGGAAACCAACTGCCAATTCGAGCCATCAAGTTGGAAGCGTGCGATAAATCCACCGGGAGCCCACACGTTTGCCGCATGACCGTTACCATCGGGATTCCTCAACAACAGCTGATCCTCATTCCAAATCTTGGGGGCAAAGGAATCAGCAACTTCAGGAACATGGGCGAAGTTACCAGTAATCAGATAAACCCATTTTTTGTCAGGAGACAGAACCAAGGAATGCACGCCATGCTCGCCACCCGCCTTAATCGCTTTGACAAGCTCGGGCTTTTCATAACCCGTTGCGGTTTCTTTTGCTTTCCAAACGCCCGTCTCCACCGGATTTTTTTGAGAGCGCTCATTGATCGATATATAGAGCACACCTTCGTGCCACAGCAGGCCATGCGCACCCCCGATTGGAATATCCAAAGCCTCAACTTTTGTCTCGCCACCAGTGAGCGCCGGAACGGTGATACGAAAAAGCCCACCGTATTGGTCAGCGGCGATGAGCCTCCCTTGACCATCCTCTGTAAGTGCCACCCAGCTCCCCTCCTCTTTCTTCACCTCATAGAGTTGCTCCAGCTTGAAACCGGCGGCGACTTTGAAATCAGCCGTCCGGTCGGTCACCTGTGCGCTACCAGTCCCTTGCAATAAACCCAATAAAGCTAGCGGAAAGATTATGAATTTTTTCATCGGTGAGAAATACTGGTCAATATAGACTGCAACTTTCAACTAGATTCGCTTTCAGCAATTAATCCGCCGTTTCAATGAACCTACCCTCTCCCGATAAAATCGCCGCTCTCGAACAGCGGATGCTTTCGCTTGGGATCTTGCCGGATGATCTCTTGGAAAAATTCGTCCGCGGCTCAGGTGCGGGAGGCCAGAAAATCAACAAAACCTCAAACTGCGTCTTTCTCAAACACCTCCCAAGCGGCATCGCAATCAAGTGCCAGATGGATCGTTCCCGTGAAATGAACCGTTTTCTGGCCCGCCGTGAGCTCTGCGATCAATTCGATGCCATCGCCAATGGCAAAGCCTCCGCGAAAACCCAAGCCATCGAAAAATTGCGACGCCAAAAACGACGCCGCTCACGCCGATCCAAACAACAGTCAGTCGCCGACAAACGCATTCTCTCTCAGAAAAAATCCCTCCGTAAATCCCCGGAGTTCTAAACCCGCTCTTTTCAATGATCTGACAGAATCTTGCGATGCACTTCTTGTGTCAGTGCCTCGATCCGTACGGAGAGGTTTTTTGTAATTTCCGTCAGCTCTGTATTTTGCTGAATAAGCTTCATCATCTGCTCCGCGTGCTCGGCAGCGAGAGCCAGCTTTTTCTCCGATGAACGGGCAATTTCTTCCCGGTGCATCGCATCCGCATCGGCATGCGCCTTGTCCCGGTCCGCCTGGCGGGTTTGAGCGAGAAGAATGAGTGGCGCAGCATATGCCGCCTGCAAGCTGAATGCCAGATTTAGAAGAATAAACGGATACATATCAAAATGAAAGACGCCCGCGGCATTCAGCCCGATCCATGTCACGACAATAAGCGTCTGACTCACGAGAAAGATAGGAGTCCCAAAAAAACGCGCAAACGCCTCAGCCTTCAGTGCAAACCAGTCACCACCGAAAACCGGATCAAGGTGCCTGTGCTTTTCGTGATGACGGAAATGATTTCGATTCGCAGTTGGTCTAGCGTTCGGTGTTTCATTTTTCATGTACTGACATTAAACGTTCACCGAGATGACGTCGAGTTGCTTCATGGATCGTTGGATCAGCCAACCCCTTACTCCGGAATTCCTCAGACTTTATCGATGACCATACGAAATTCGTAAGTCGGAGGATCTTCGGATTTCAACTTTGCAATGAGTCTCGACCGATCCGCCTCAGGAACTCGTTGCAAGAGTTTGTCGGTATCGTTCAATTTTTCCCCGGGAAAATACATTTGCGTGATCAATTCCACGTAGCCGAGCTTGGAGACTTTGAAATGAATGTGTGGCGGACGTGACCAATCTTCCGATGCAGGATAGGAACCAGGAACGATGGTTTTGAACTTAAACTCGCCATTTTTTCCGCTCGGCACAATCGCCCATCCTTGGAAATTTGGATCGAGCGGCGCTTGGTTCCTATCACTTGGATGGTTGTAGCGACCCGCTGCATTTGCCTGCCACAAATCGACCGTCGCGTCTTCAACGGGCGTGCCATCGGTGTTTAATATGACTCCCGAAATGATCACCACTTTTCCCTTGGCTACGCCTTGTTGTCCTTCGATTTTGGTTAAATCAAAATCCTTATCCTTCTGAGCCACCACCGGATAAAACGGTCCCTCAACTTGCTTCGGTGTCTTTGCCAACTCTTCCGCCGAGACACCGGTAATCCCAGCTAGCGCGCCAGTCACCACACCGCCTTTAAAAAATTGCCTGCGTTTCATGATCTCATTCAAGCCCATGAAGTCGTTTACGCAAGGATTTAGGAACACCTATTGAAGGCAGGGACGTTTATCCTTAAACGTCCATATCTGACGCGGGTTAGAACGGCTAGCATGCGAAAGGCTAATCGGGCCATCAGATTTGGACGTTTAAGGATAAACGTCCCTGCCTAATAAAAAAGCCGGACAGGCGTACCCGTCCGGCTTTTGTAAATATCTCGGGCCGTATTGCTACGGCTCGGATAGAATTTATTTGTCGTCGCCCGGGCTCCACTCTTCGGAGGCGGCGGCAGCAAGATTGAAGGCTTGCTCGAGACCGACCATCTCGCTGGATGGGCGAAGGGACTCGAAGCTGGCGCTTTCTTTCTTGAGTTGCTCTTCGGAGTAACCAACGGCTTTGATCGAGAGACCGATACGGCGCTCGACTTTGTCGACCTTGATGACGCGGGCTTCAATTTCGTCGCCAACTTTGATGACGTCTTTGACCTTCTCCACGTGATCTTCACTGAGTTGCGAAATGTGGATGAGACCGTCGATATCGCCTTCGAGGGAAACGAACGCACCGAACGAAGCGATCTTGGCAACCGTGCCTTTGACGAGGTCACCGACTTTGAAGCGGTCATCGATAGCGGACCATGGATCACCTTCGGTTTGTTTGATACCGAGGGAGACACGTTGGTTTGCTTTGTCGATTGCAAGGACGACGGCTTCGATCTCGTCGTTCTTTTTGAGAACTTCGGAAGGATGGTTGATCTTGCGTGTCCAAGACATGTCGGAAACGTGGATCATGCCGTCGATTCCTTCTTCCAGCTCCACGAACGCACCATAAGCGGTGAGGTTGCGGACAGGACCGGTGATCGTCGCTCCAACTGGGTAGCGGAGTTCGATTTCGTCCCATGGATTGCCCTCGAGTTGGCGAACACCGAGGGAGATTTTTTGCTCCTCGATGCTGATGCCAAGAACCACCGCGGTGATTTCCTGACCGATTTCGAGAACATCGGATGGGCGGGTGATGCGTTTGACCCAGCTGAGTTCAGACACGTGCACAAGACCTTCGACGCCGCGCTCGATTTCGATGAACGCGCCGTATGGGAGAAGTTTGGTCACTTGTCCTTTGACTTGCTGACCGATCGGGTATTTGCGCTCGATGTCTTCCCATGGATTATCTGACATTTGCTTGAGGCCGAGCGAAACGCGCTCTTTCTCACGATCCACGTCAAGGATGACAACATCCACGGACTGCCCGATGTGAAGCAATTCGGATGGATGATTGATCCGGCCCCATGACATATCGGTGATATGAAGGAGTCCGTCCATACCTGCGAGATCGACGAATGCGCCAAAGTCAGTGATGTTCTTGATTGCGCCGACGACTTTGTCGCCGATCTTGACAGTTTGAAGGAACGCCTGGCGTTGCTCAGAGCGCTCGGCTTCGATAACTTCGCGGCGGGAAAGAACGATGTTCTTACGCTCGTCGTTAACCTTGACGATTTTGAATTCGTAGATATTGCCCACGTATTCGGAAAGATCTTTCGGTGGAATAATGTCCACTTGTGAACCGGGAAGGAAAGCTTCGACACCGACATTGACGGTGAGACCACCTTTGACAACGGCTTTGACTTTGCCACGAACAAGGCCGCCGTCTTGGTAGACTTTGACGATCTTGTCCCAGTTTTGTTTGTAGGCGGCTTTCT
Source organism: Luteolibacter sp. (assembly GCA_044233125.1). Lineage (GTDB taxonomy): Bacteria > Verrucomicrobiota > Verrucomicrobiia > Verrucomicrobiales > Akkermansiaceae > Luteolibacter. Next base: position 128,906 of record JBIIKO010000003.1, read on the forward strand.
CTTTCGAGAGAACAACCATGCCTTCGTCATTTTCGAGGCGCTCAAGCAGCACTTCGATTTCATCACCGATTTCGATTTCTTCATCCTCAAACTCGTTGGATGGGATGGCGCCCTCGGATTTGTAGCCGATGTCCACAAGGACAATTTGCGGGCGGATTTCAAGGATGGTGCCTTTGACGATGGAACCTTCGCGGAATTCCGTGAATTTCGAGTCGATCAAATCGCTCAGCTCCTGATTGCTTGGTTCTGCGATTGCAGTACTCATATTTGGTTAATGGTTTGGTTAGTTTGTTTACGTTTCCCTTCCGACAATTGCCCCGGAAAAGATGCGTCTGACGGGCACCGGGGCTCCAACCGCTCGCCAGACAAAAGAAAAACGGAGGGCGAACCTAGGAGGCCACACGGCGATTGCAAGACTAAAGATTTATCCTAAAATAGCCCCATTGGCGCGGCAAAAAGCCAAAATGCAGCTCCATCCTACTGGGCGAGGCGACCGTATCGGGCGGTATACTGCGGCGGACGGAGTTTTTTAGTGCGCTCACAGCCGAGAGATAGGGACGGAAATAGGCGGATGTTCATCCTTTGAGGTTCGACTGTAAATCGAGTCGAAAAACACAATCATCGCTATTCTCTTCCTGCCAACTGGTCACAAATGCTTCGCCTAAATCCGGACGCTCGTCATCATGTCATATGGCACACAGACATTTCGCCAAGCCAGCAAAATGTTCCATTGGCACTATCCAGAAGCTGCACCCCAAGATTTACATCCCGGCCTTCATGAATCGCTTTCGAATCAACCACCGATCAGATCTTTGACCGCATCTTTTTCTTCTTTGAGCTCATTGATGGTCACATCGATTTTCGATTGGGAAAACTCGTTTACAGGGACGCCTTGGACGACTTCCCAACTACCATCGGCTTTGGTTCGGATGGGCATGGAAGCCATAAGTCCTTTTTCGATTCCGTAGGAACCATCGGAACAGATTGCGACTGAATACCAATCGCCGGATGGCGTTGGAGTGATCAGACTTTTAACCGTATCCATCGCGGCATTTGCAGCGGATGCCGCGGAAGATGCGCCACGGGCTGCGATAATCGCCGCGCCGCGCTGTTGGACGGTCTTGATGAAGTCACCTTCCAACCACTCGCGATCCGTGATCACTTCGGTGACAGGTTTGCCTTGGATTTTTGCGTTGGTGAAATCCGGATATTGCGTGGCTGAGTGATTCCCCCAAATGCAGAGATTGGTGACATCCGAGCAATGCACACCGGCTTTCATCGCAAGTTGGCTCTTGGCACGGTTTTCATCCAAGCGCGTCATCGCGAAGAAACGATCATTCGGAATACCCGCCGCGTGGTTCATCGCAATCAACGCATTGGTGTTGCATGGATTACCTACAACCAAAACCCGAATATCCTTCGCCGCCGAACGCGCGATCGCCTGTCCCTGACCTGTAAAAATCTTACCGTTGATGCCGAGCAAATCAGCACGCTCCATCCCTGCCTTACGCGGAACCGAGCCAATCAAAAGCGCCCAGTTCGCACCCTTGAAACCTTCGTCCAAATCTGTGGTCGCCACCACTTCGTTCAACAGTGGAAAGGCGCAATCCTCAAGTTCCATCACCACTCCCTTAAGCGCAGGAAGACCAGGTTCGATCTCGATCAAACGAAGATTTACGGGCTGGTCGTCACCGAAGACAAATCCGGATGCGATGCGGAAAAGAATGGCGTAGCCGATTTGGCCGGCAGCTCCTGTGATGGAAACGGTAATGGGTGCTTTCATGGAATCAAAATTAACAGGTGAAGATGCTAAGCTGCCCAACTTTCGGCTGGCTAGTCCAATATGAGAAAATTCCAAGATACGGAGGCTTCGACAGATCATGCCAATACTCATGCCCCTTACCACACCTTACCGATTTCACCCAAACAGATAAGTTTTGATCTAAATCCAAACCAAAAAAAACACAGCAACGCAAGAGTCAGAAATTATCACGGGTCACAACTCAATAAAATCAATCGCATCTCAAGCGAGGTAACTTTCATCTTCATAGCGATGATTAAGCCAAAGGAATTGACCACCGCGGCAAAGAATGAATTAGGCAGTTACAATGAATTTTTTTGTTAGAAAAAAAGCATATTGATGGGTCTCGTTATCAACTCCAAACGGATGGAAATATGACCTAAAGACAGTAAGAAAATTCCTGATGCTCAGCTCAGCAGAACGAGATTAATCTCTCCTGTCACTCAGGTCACATGGATGCTCATGTAGTTGCAACGAGCTTCTGTCAGTGGTTTTGGAACAAAAAACCGATTCACCCAACACAAGCCATTTATCCTTGGTTCTTCTGACCCATGCAAAACCCGTCAGAGCCATCTTTCAAAAAGCAATTCTATCATAGCATGAATATTTTAATCACTGGCGGAGCGGGATTCATCGGCACGAACCTAGCTGAGTTTCATATCAACAGGGGCGATACGGTTGTTGCCGTGGACGATTTGAGCACGGGCAGCCTGAACAATATCAGTGAGCTGATTGAACATGAGAGATTCACATTTTTCGAGGCGGATTTTCTGAAATGGAACCGACTCACTGAAGAGGTCATCAAGGCAGACCGAATCTATCACTTGGCTGCCGTCGTTGGCATGTTCCGTGTCATCAAAGAACCCACAAGCGTAATCCGCGTGAACGTGTCTGGCACCGAGCGCTTGCTGGAGACCGCCGCCAATTGCAGGAGCAAGGCACAGATCATGATTGCTTCGAGTTCTTCGGTATACGGCCACAAACATCATAGCAAGGATTTACGGGAGGATAATGATTTGACCTACTCACCGGAAGAAGGAGGGCTGACAGGTTATGCGTTGAGCAAACTAGTCAATGAAGTTCAAGCAAGGGCTTATTGTCATCAGTATGGGCTTCGGGTTATCATCCCACGTTTTTTCAATGTCGTGGGCCCGCATCAGACTGGGACTTATGGTTTTGTCATTCCGCGCTTCATTCAGCAGGCACTTGCCGGTCAGCCACTCACGGTATTTGGAGATGGTACTCAAATCCGCTCCTTCTGCGATGTACGAGACACCATCAAGTTTCTGGACCAACTCGCCAACATGGCAAACGGACCGAGTTCTTCTGTTTGCGGCGAGGTGGTCAATGTCGGAAACACCCGCGAGATCCGTATTATTGATCTAGCAAAAATGGTGATCGCGCGCACCGGCAGCTCCTCAGAGATCATGTTCGTTTCCTTTGATGAGGCTTACGGCGAGCATTTCGATCAAATTACCCAGCGCAAGCCGAACGTGGACAAGCTGAAAAAACTTACCGGCCTCATTCCGGAATGGAACCTCGAAGACACCATCGATGACTTAATCAAGAATAACCTAACAGGAGGGATACTGCAATGCGCCTAAACATAAATAAAAACACATGCCTGATCCTGATAATCCTGATGGGTCTGCTCGAAAACCATTATGGCCAATCTCCTGACAGCGTGTCTTCCGCTCAAAACCTAAGACCCGCTCCCACCCCGGGCGAGCAAGCCCATCCGTGGGCGATCGTCCCCGCTTACAGCTGGAGCTTTTTCAACAAGGGTCGCGACAGTTGGCAAAAGGAAAGCGTCGACCTCTATCATTTTCTGGATGAGGAAAATCTTCTGTTGGGCGGTGGCGTGGATCTGCTCCATCGGCCACCAAACGGAGAAGACATCATGTATGCTTTTCATGCTTCATGGTATGCGAGCAGCGCACTCGAAATACATGGAGAAATCGCGCTGACTCAAGATGCCGACTTCTTGCCAAGCGAGCGCTATTCCATCGGCCTGCAATACAGGCTCAATCCGCAGCTGGAATTGCTTTTCGATGTGGATGATATGAATTTCGGATCCTATGCTCCCACCTGGGATGATGGCATTACACAAATCAAACCAGGCGTCTCCTATTGGTTCACGGAAAAAACATACGCTACCGTGCGTTACAATCATGGCTGGATTCACGGCGAGACGGACTACGATTATTACAGCGCCTCAATCCACCTTGGTGATCTGCCTCGCGATGGTCAATTGAGTCTCGGCATATCCTACGGAACGGATCCGGATCTCGATTTTGGAACAGGCAACGCCGCCCTGTCGGATGCCTACACCTTCAGTATCTTTTACAAAGAACCCATCAGTCCCGATCTCACTGTCTTTGGGGGATTGGAATACGTCTACCGCCTACGCGCAGATAACGATGATGAATTGTATCAAATGTGGACTCCAACCATCGGATTATCATGGAAATTTTAGATTATAACCTCTCGTCGCTGGCACTGAATATCGGGCTAGTCATATCGGGCATGAGCGCCGTTCTACTCATGATCACTACAGCTGTGCACTGGCACAAAGACCGGCGCAAAACACAAATCATGACATTTGACAAAATCAACGAGCCACTTGTCATGAGCTATCTTGAGGGTAAGACACCGCAAATACAGGTCATCAAATCGATGGAGAACGATCCACTGGAGGCCATGCAATTGCTTATGGAGATCCACAAGAAGCTCCCGCCAAGCGAGCAATCCCGATTGCTCCACTTGTTTGCCGCTCTACCCCATGTCGACAATGAAATCCCCGCTCTCGACAGCCCGTTTACGAAACGGCGCTTACAAGCGGCGGAACGCCTTGGATATCTCAGAAATGAAGCTTCTACTGAAGCACTTCTGCACGCTCTGGAAGATGACGTGCTTGCGGTTCGCTATTGCGCAGCCCGTTCTCTGGCAGCACATGGCAACACGGACTTCATCGAACCCACACTTCTCGCTTTCGAAACAGAACCCGATATCGACTGGTTACGCTTGGTTGAGATCGTTCTCGATTATGGAACGCCTGCCATACCAAAACTCCTCGCCATTATGAACAGCCCCAGCGGCAAATATTCCAACAACATCCTGAATGTAGCGGTCCGAGCTTTGGGAACATTCAAAGAACCTCGGGCAGTGAACCGGTTAATCCGACTGCTCGATCATTCCGAGTTCAGTATCAGACTCAATGCGGCGCGTGCTCTGGGAAGCATTGGTGACCCTGCGGCCATCTCACCTGTGGCGGAATTGAGTCACGATCCGGATTCGTCAGTTCGCAACAAAGCCATACAGGCCATAGGCAAACTACACGCGGAATCGCAGATCCCCGTCTTGGTTGAAGCTTTGGCCGACCCCTCATGGCGAGTGCGCTATTCAGCCGCCCAGTCGCTCTACTCCCTTGGCCAACCCGGCATTAACCAACTGAATGAAATTATGAATCACACACAAGACCTCTCCGCACATGACATGTGCTGCCAGGTCATCAGTGAGCATGATTTGCACGACATAAAAAACAATCCATCATGAGCGCGATTCTCCAAATTTGTGTAATCTCCATACTGGTCTATTTCATTGCCCTCTCAGTGATCAACCTAGTCTTGATTTTTCTCGGAGCCATGCAGCTTCGCAAATATAACAATGAGATTGCCGATTCCGATTTGGACCACATTGCAAAATCCAGGCTTTCACTTCAAATATCCTTGATTATCCCGGCACATAACGAGGCTGACATCATTGTCGGAGCCGTGGAAAACGCCCTCAAACTCAATTATCCCACCTATGAGGTGATTGTGGTTGATGACGGCTCAACCGATGAAACTCTCACCTTGCTCAAGCACCGCTTCAATATTCAACCCTTGGAAAGACACAAATCTTCCAGTATCGAAACAAATGAAATACACGCGGTTTACGAATCTCCAGACCATCCCAAACTGGTGGTGATTTCAAAAGAAAACGGACATCGCGCGGACGCCATCAATGCCGGCGTTGCCCTGAGTCGCTACCCGCTGCTCTGTATTATTGATGCGGATTGCGTGATCGAAGCCGATGGATTGCAGCACATGGCACGCCCGTTTCTATTTGACCCAAATCTCGCTGCCGCCGCCGGAGTCATTCGTCCGTCAAATGGCTTGGTCATCGAGAATGGCGTTATCAAAAAACGTGGTTTACCCAAGACCTGGTTAGGCATGAATCAGGAAGTCGAATATGCCCGCAGCTTTCAATGGGCACGCATCGGGATGAACCGATTGAACAGCATGCTATGTATTTCCGGTGCGCTTCTTCTGATCAAAAAATCGGTTTTCAATGAAACGGGTGGACCATGGCCTGAAGCCATTACCGATGACATCGAATACACCATACGCTTGAACGGATTTCTCTTCGACCGAAAAAAGAAACGGAATCTTCGACTGGCCTTTATTCCCGATGCGGTCAGTTACACTGAAGTGCCGGAAAAATTTAACTGTTACCTCTCTCAACGCAACCGCTGGCAACGCGGAACGCTCCAAGCCATTTTTCATAATTGGAAAATGTTTTTCGATCCGAGATATGGAGCGACCAGCTTCTTGGGATTGCCTTACCTGTTTATTTTCGAAGCCATGGCACCCGTTGTCGAGTTTACGGCTTATGTCCTAGCTATCATCATACTGGTCTCGGGAACCACCACCATTGAAGAAATTCTAACACTTGTTTTTCTGGCTTATGCGACAAGCGTGTTCTTCACACTGATCGCCATTCTCATCACCGAGACGTCCCGCTTGAGCTCCTCATCATGGAAAGATTACGGTAAAATGATTCTGGCCGTTTTCATCGATAATTTCGGATGGCACCAGATCCGTGTGTTCACCTCGGTGTGGGCAACCATTCAATTCATATTTCTCGGGCGTCGCGATCTGGGATCGCCAATCGCACGCACCAAGCGCCCTTACCTCATTCAACCATGATTACTACCCCACTCCCCACAAAACGTTTCGATGTTGCGATTGTCGGACTCGGCTACGTCGGTGTCCCATTGGCCTTGGGCTTTGCGAAAGCAGGCTGCAGAACCCTAGGTTACGATACCGACAGAAAAAGAGTCAGAGAATTGCAACAAGGGCGTTCACCGTTCGCACATATTTCCTCCTCGGATCTGGTAGACATACTGGCCGATGGTAACTTGGAAACCACTGCAATGCCCGCGCGTCTGGCAGAGAGCGATGCCATCATCGTTTGCGTGCCAACTCCATTGCTCCAGCATCAGGACCCGGATCTTTCCCATGTTCATGGAGTTGCGAAAGAGATCGCCCCCCATCTCAGACGAGGCATGCTCGTCTCCCTCGAATCAAGCACTTATCCAGGAACCACTCGTGAAGAATTCCGTCTCATTCTTGAACAAGGCTCCGGCCTGAAAGCAGGTAGAGATTTTTACCTGGCATTTTCTCCAGAGCGAGAAGACCCGGGAAATTCAAAAAGCAAACTGCGCAACATGCCCAAGGTCATCGGGGGATTTACGGACGAATGCCGAGAGAGAGCGACAGAACTTTACGGAAAAGTCATCGATCAAATTGTCCCTGTGAGCAGTTGCGATACCGCTGAAGCTGTGAAATTGACCGAGAATATCTTCCGCTATATCAATATCGCTTTGGTCAACGAACTCAAAACCATCTACTCGTCATTAGGTATCGATATTTGGGAAGTCCTTCATGCCGCAAAAACCAAACCCTTCGGCTTCATGCCCTTTTATCCGGGAGTCGGAGTGGGCGGGCATTGCATTCCCATCGACCCCTACTATCTGACTTGGAAGGCGAAGGAACAAAATATCGATTGCCGCTTCATCGAATTGGCCGGACAGATCAATCACTCCATGCCCAAGTATGTCGTCAACGGTCTGCTGGATGCGATGAATCATTCTGGTCAAACCCTGAATGGTAAGTCTGTGCTGGTGATTGGTGTCGCTTACAAACCGGGTGTCTCAGACGACCGGGAGTCACAATCCTACACAATCATGAATCTACTCAAAGCCAAGGGCGCAAAGGTCGATTATTATGATGCGCATGTCCCTTTGATCCCCCCCAATCGTGGCCATTGGTCAGGAAAAAAATCCATCGAATGGAATGATCAAAATTTGGATCGCTATGCTGCCGCCGTGGTTTGCACGGCTCATGACGATGTCGATTACGCACGGTTGGCGGATCAAATCCCCTTGGTTGTCGATGCGTGCAACGTCGTTCCAAAAGATCAGAAAGCTCAAGTGATACTGGCGTAATAAAGTGACGAAAAAGCCTTAAAGGGCATCTGGACAGATTCCATTTCATATGGGAAAGTAGAACTACAACGATGTTAAAAGCTCTTTTCTTCACGCCCTTGTTGCCTCTGGTCCTCGCGTCGTGCGGAACCCTGCATAGCCTGAGAGAAACGGCTTCAAGCGCGACGCGCTCCGCTAGGGAAACAGCTTCCAACACCACCCAAAACATTACTGATTTCGCATTGGGTCGCCCAAAAGTTGCCATCGTCAAAGCCAGGCAAGAAGACATGAAATCCATGCCTCTCGGCAAAGAGCGTGCGCTTGCTTTCGAACAGGAGCGAAAACGCTCACTTTGGTCATTTGCCCTACCTCACTTCGTGGAGCCGTCTCTGCCGGCCGCAAATGAGAACGAAGCGGACGGCTCCCTGCTCCCCCCGAAATCCTAGTTGAGCCGCATGACATGCCTTGCTTTTTGCGCCTTGGAATTCCGATGGGTTAGCTTTTGTTTCAAAGTCCTTGCCCATTAGCCTGAATTCTCACAAAACAACCGGAGATGAAAATACTTGTTGTTGGAAAAGGCGGTCGCGAACACGCGCTGCTCCATACCCTCTCGCTTTCTCCGCAGAAGCCGGAGCTGTTTTCGTTTCCCGGAAGCGATGCTATTTTTGAAATTGCCAAGCCCACCACGGCGACAGATCTGCCTTCTCTGATCAACTGGATGAAAACTCATTCTATTGATCTTTGCATCGCGGGCGAGGAGTCCTATCTCGTGACCGGCGATGGCTTGGCCAACCTCTGCGAAAAAAACTCAATTCCCTGCTGGGGTCCGCCGAAAGAATCCGCGCAATTAGAAGCCAGCAAAGAATTCTCCAAAGCATTCCTTCTGCGCAACCACATTCCAACCGCTGAAGCCACAACCTGTGACTCGTTGGAATCCTCCCTCGCAGCCATCGCGGACAAGTATCCAACCGTCCTCAAATTCGACGGCCTCGCCGCAGGAAAAGGCGTTGCCGTCTGCCCTGACAAAGCCTCCGCACTTGAGTTCCTCAACGAGGTTTTCACTGAAAAACGCTTTGGCCCGGGTCGCCTGCTCGTCGAGGAATGTTTGATCGGTCCGGAAGTTTCCATCTTCGCCGCGATCGTCGATGACCAATATCTCATCCTAACCCCCGCTCGCGATTACAAGCGCTTGCAAAACGGCGACCTCGGCCCGAACACCGGCGGCATGGGAGCGGTTGCTTCCCGCAAACTCATCTCCCAAGAGCTCCTCAACATCATCGATGAATCGATCGTCGCACCGACGGTTGCCGCGCTTCGCACGGAACATCTTCCTTATCGCGGATTTCTCTACTTCGGGCTCATGCTGACGGCAGAGGGCCCGAAAGTCATCGAATACAACTGCCGCTTCGGCGATCCCGAATGCCAAGCGGTTATGCCTCTGCTTCAAGGTGACCTCGCCTCTTTCTGCATGAACGGAGCGAAAGGCATCCTTGATAAAAACCTCATTCGTTTCAGCGATGATTGGTCGGTCTGCGTCGTTCTCGCCTCAAAGGGTTATCCTGAAACATCACACTCTGGTGACGTCATCCGCGGTATCGAATCCACAGGTCAGCAAGTCTTCCACTCCGGCACGAAAAAAATTGGTAATGAATGGCAAACCAACGGCGGACGCGTTCTCGCATGCGTTGCCCAAGGAACCGATCGCCTCTCAGCGGTCCAGGCCGCACACGCGGCGGCAGACCAAATTACATTTGACGGACTTCAACGCCGTACGGACATCGGTATCATGAATTTTCCCGAGGCCAAATCCATCGATGCCACTTCCGTCAAGCTTGTGCTTGATGCCGATCAAATCAATCAAGGTATCGAATCTCTTGCTCAAGCCATTCGCAAAGCGAACCCGGTGGGCGAGATTTCACTGGTTGGTATTCGCTCACGTGGCGATGAGGTCGCCGAGCGACTCCTTACCCATCTTTCTGAGGAAGATCGGGAACTCAACTTCGGAGTTCTCGATATCTCGCTCTACCGCGATGACTTCGAACACCTCCGGGAAAATCCTAAGCTTCAGGAAAGTGACATCCCTTTCCCCGTCGACGGAGCCCACATCATCCTGGTCGATGACGTGCTTTTCACAGGCCGCACCATTCGCGCCGCACTCGACGCGCTTGCTGATTACGGCCGCCCCGCAAAGGTCGAACTCGCAGTATTGATTGATCGCGGTCACCGCGAGTTACCCCTTCAAGCAAACTATACCGGTATCAAATTGGAAACCAACCGTCGCGATCACGTCCATGTCACTCTCGCAGGCACCGATGGCGAGGATTCCGTCAAGGTCGTCGCTTCCAGACATACATGATTCCCGATCGAAAAAAGACCCCAGAAGAGATTGCCGCGTTACGCGAGGACTTCGGTTTTTTAAAAAATCCGGTAACCTCAACGCCGCCGTCTAAGGAGCAAACGAAGTCTCAGGGCTTTGAAAAAGTCATCGGTCAGACCGTTCAACCAACAACACAACTCACCCGTTCGTTTCCGCCAGAGGAGAAACCCAAAAAGAAAAGAATCCATTCCCTCCGCAGAGTCGAGCTACCTCTGGCGCCTGGTTACGTAATACAAAATCAAACCCAAATACCTCATACGCGCCGCTCTCCCGCAGATATTGCTGAGCTTCGCAAACGTGAGACACTGGCAAATTTCTCAGCCAATCCTGTAAATCCCCTCTCCCATCTTGAAAAACTGACCGCCCATCCGGCTTTACTGACCCTCACCTATCTCATCGCCTTCCTTGCCATCTATGCGGCATGGCAGGCAGTCTTTTTCATCACTCCAATCTCCCTTATTTTCGTTTCAGGCTTGCTGACGGCTTATATTTTTTGGAGAAAGAAGCGCTCACGACACCACGCAGCCATCTTGACCATCATTCTTGTCATGACTCTCGTTTTTGGAGGAATCCACTACGCACCCCTTTTTTCCGCTTATGCCACGTAAAGACCTGCTGGACATCGCATCGCTCAACCGGGAAGAAATCGATCTCCTTCTCGATCAGGCGATCCCCTTCAAAGAGCTCTTCACCCGCTCGGTGAAAAAAGTTCCAGCCCTCAAAGGCAAATCCGTCCTCACGCTGTTTTACGAGCCATCGACGCGCACGCTTTCCTCCTTCGAGGTTGCGGCAAAACGACTCTCCGCAGACATCACGAATTTCGATGTGAGAAACTCCTCGGTCACCAAGGGAGAATCGATCCGTGAAACGGTCGAAACCCTCCAGGCCATGCGCACCGACTACATCATCGTCCGCCACGCACGCTCCGGCCTGCCCGCCACTATCGCCGCACAAACCAACGCCTCGGTCATCAACGCCGGCGACGGCGCACATGCCCACCCCACCCAGGCACTGTTAGACGCGTTTACGATCAAGGAAAAATTTCCCGACCCAACTGGAAAGAAAGTCCTCATCATCGGAGATATCCTTCACTCCCGCGTCGCGAGATCTACTTCCTGCATCCTGAAAAAACTCGGTGTCCAGGTCGCCTTTCTCGGCCCCGGCTCCCTCCTTCCGAAAAACGGACCTGAGGGCATCACCCGCTTCACCGATTTCACACAAGCGATGCAATGGAATCCGGACATCATTTATCTTCTGCGGGTCCAAATGGAGCGCCAAGATGCGCCATTCTTTCCCTCTGTCCGCGAATATCACAAACTCTACGGAATCACAGACAGCCGATTGGAAGAAATCAGAAAACGCGGTCTCTACCTCATGCACCCCGGCCCGGTAAATCGTGGCGTCGAACTCTGCGATGCTGTCATGGACTACGAACGATCATTGATCAACGATCAGGTCGAAAACGGAATCGCCGCAAGGATGGCAGTGCTCTACTACCTGAAGCCGAACTGCTAGAAAATTTAAGTGCAAGAGTCCCCCTCAACGGGACATTCCAAATATAATTTAGGCTCATCCGCAAAATCTGTGGGCGGATTTTTGGTTCCGAGATATCTCCGAGTTAATGGTATGATATTTAAAAGAGAAAAATCCTATACATAAGTTTGATGCAAATAGCGGAAATGAGGATACGGGACGCTCGATTTCGCGATGATTCACTCAACCTTGGCGTCAGAACCTCAAACAAAAAAAGAGCTATGATAAAATCTATCATAGCTCTTGCTAAGCCTTGTATCTCCAGGTCTGGCTATCAGAATGGAATATCGTCTTCTTCCTGATAGTCATCCATCGGACCGGCGGAACCGCCCTGGCGACTGCCGCCATCGGGAGTTTCGGTGTAACCACCGTCATGCGGCGAGCGTGATCCACCTTTGCCATCCGGCAAAAACTGAAGATTATCCGCTACCACTTTGAGTTTACTGCGCTTTTGGCCAGTAGCTTTGTCATCCCAGACATCCATTTGCAGGCGGCCTTCGATGAAAACCCCACGACCTTTGGTGAGATATTTCTGAGCATTCTCCGCACTTGCGCCCCAGACCGTCACATCGACAAAAGTCGTCTCATCTTTCCAACCCCCGTTGCCATCCTGAACTTTGCGATTTACAGCGATGCCAAGATCCGCGACTGCAGATCCTTTGGGGGTATGTCGCAACTCAGGATCACGTGTGAGATTACCAAGCAACATGACTTTGTTCAAATTGGCCATAGGGAGAGTAAAGGTAAATGAGTTTAAAAAAAGCGACCTGGAGACGTAGTCTAAATTCAGGCAACGCGGTTAAACTGATTCAGGTAGACCGAATCGTTCAAAGCGAGTTTCTCTTGAATTTTCGTGATGCAATCCGGCTCGCCTGAAATTGTGTAAGTCACGTAGTGCGCGCCATTGATTTTGCGTGGGGTATAGGCGAAATCTTTGCGTCCCAAGTTGTCAATTTTTTCAACCTTGGCGCCAGCGGCTTCGATGTCTTTTGAGACAGCGGACACGAGTGCATCCATGCTACCTTCTTGGTTCTTTGTCGTCAGGACGATCAGGCCTTCGTATTTACGGCTCATCTTCTGTATTTTCGGTGGTTTGATTTTGTGGTGGTTTGACCCGTGGAGTATTAAAACGGTTCGATGCCAAGGCGATACCTTGGGAGCGCGAAACTTGAACGGCTTCAAGCGCCGTGGCAAGCATGTTTTCAAGGTCTTCTCGCTCATCTGTAGCAAATTTCCCTAAAACGTGACCCGTCATCCCCCCCGGCCGCGCCGCGCCAATTCCAAGTTTCAACCTTGCAAACTCATCCCCCCCCAAGTGCTCGATGATGGATTTGATCCCGTTGTGGCCTCCCGCCGAACCTTTTTCCCTGAATCTCAAGTGCCCCAGAGGCAGTGCGACATCATCATAGACCACCAGTATCCGGTCCGCTTCCCATTTGTAAAACGACAGCAATTGCCTTACCGAACGCCCGCTGAGATTCATAAAGGTCTGAGGTTTCATCAATATCGTCCCATCTCCCAGCTTCGCGATGTGCGCCTGGAATTTAGGCTCGGATTGAAAATTCACCCCGTTGGCTGCCGCGATTCGATCCAACAACATGAAACCGACGTTGTGGCGGGTTTCCTCATACTGCCTTCCGGGATTGCCCAGTCCGATGATTAAAGAAATTCCCATACCGTAAAACACCTCATCGAGGAACTCCCCGCAAACAAAATTGACAATAAAAAAGCGCCCGAAGAGATCCTCGGGCGCTTTGAAGAAAATCACCAAGACTTATTTCACGACAGGAGCGGTTGCCGCCTCTTCTGCAACTAGAGATGCTGGTTTGCCGATGTGAGCAACCACAACTTCTGCAGCGTGCGTGGCTTTGACACCTGCAGGAAGCTTCAAGTCACCGATGTGGAGAGACTCACCCAGTTGAAGGGTGGCAATGTTCACATCAATCGTATCTGGAAGCGCATCTGGCAAACAGGTGATTTCGAGCGTGTGCGCGTATTGCTCAAGAATACCGCCGCCTTTGACACCAATCGCTTCACCGATAAGGTGAACTGGGATATTTGCCGTGATCTCGGTTTTGTCATCCACAGCCAAGAAATCGACGTGAACGGCGTGACCCGTCAGTGAGTCATGCTGAATGGTTTTGAGGAAAACGGAACGAACACCTTGTCCCTCAACATCCAAGTTGATCAAAAGGCTGTCCGAAGAACTGTGTGCGAGAAGTTCAGCGAAAGTCTTTGCATCGATCTTCAAATTTGAATTTTCCACTCCACGTCCGTAAACCACTGATGGCAACCAGCCTTCACGGCGCATTTGCTTGAGTTTTCCTGAACCGCTGCGAAGGCGCGGTGCCGCTTTGAGTGTGATCTTCTTGGCCATATCTGAAATTGGTTCGAAATTGAGGGTGTGGATGGTCGGTTCCCGCCAATGATTTTCCACCGCGCGGGGCGCGTTCTTTAAACATCAAATTGTCACTTGTCAAAAAATTGTTCGTTACTTTGGAAGAAAAGCACGTGATTTCTCGACCCATCTTCGTTTTACCCTCAGAAATGACGCATGCGCATCCTGATCGCCCCCGATAAATTCAAAGGTTCACTCTCTGCCAAAAAGGCAGCCGAGGCCATCGCCCGCGGCTTCAGGCAGGTCTTTCCGGAATCCAACTGCCATTTGCTCCCCCTAGCCGACGGCGGCGAAGGCTTGTTGGACGCTTTTCAGGAAAATGGCAATTTTACCCTGAAAGAAACCACTGTGCAGGACGCGCTCGGACGCCCAGTCACAGCCTCATGGCTACTCAGACAAGATACTTCCGGACTAACCGCCATCATCGAGTCCTCACTAGCAAACGGGCTCTGGCGCATCGCCCCCTCGGATCGTGATCCCGCCCGTTCATCCACCTATGGGGTCGGGCAGCTTGTCCGCGAAGCCATTTCGGCAGGTGCCAACCAAATCCTCATCGGCATCGGCGGCAGCGCCACCAACGATGCCGGAATCGGTCTTGCCGCCGCTCTAGGGTGCGAATTCCTCAACAAATCCGGCAAAGCCCTCAAACCCGTGCCTGAACATTTCCTTGAAATCGCCAGTATCGATTCCACCCAGCTCATAAATTTCCCTCAGATACGCGTGGCCTGCGACGTCAAAAATCCATTGCTTGGGATCCGTGGCGCCACTCGAGTTTACGGTCCACAAAAAGGAATCCCAACAGAAAACCTCGAGCACGCCGAAGCCGGTCTGCGCCATGTTTCAAAAATCGCCGCCGCTCATTTCCAAAAAGATTTTACAGAACATCCCGGCGCGGGAGCGGCAGGTGGCTTGGGTTTTGGATTGATGACTTTCTGTAAAGCCACTCTCGAATCCGGCTTCGATTGCATCGCAAAGACCCTGCACGCAGAGGAACAAATCGCTAAAGCTGATCTCGTAATCACTGCGGAAGGCTCGTTGGATTCGCAGACGCTCGAAGGCAAAACCCCTATTGGAGTCTCACAACTTGCTCGCAAATACGGAATTCCGATTTATGCTTTGGCTGGAAAAATCTCCGATGAAGGTCAACTGTGTGAACATTTCGATGGCATGGACTCGATCCTGAAACCGGGTATAAGCCTTGAATACGCCATCGCCAACGCACCTACCCTTTTGGAACTGGCAGCCAAGCGACTGGCTGAATCGATTTCTCTCCATTCAAAATTCAACTAGCCCGTCTAAAAAAAACTCCCATCTTCCATGGCCATCGAAACTTACGAAAACTTCGCCCCAACTATCCATCCCTCCGCCTTCATCGCCGCCAGTGCCGATGTGATCGGTCGCGTCACCATCCATGAAGAAGCCAGCGTCTGGTATAACTCCACCCTTCGCGGAGATATCAACCAGATCGTTATCGGCACCCAATCAAACATCCAGGACAACGTCGTCATCCACCTGTCGGATGATTTTGGATGCCATGTCGGTAAGCTCGTAACCGTCGGTCACTCCGCCATCCTTCATGCCTGCGAGATCAAAGACGAAGTCCTCATCGGCATGGGCGCCATCGTCCTAGACGGAGCCGTCATCGGCACACGCTCCATCATCGGTGCAGGCGCACTCGTCACCGGTGGAACCATGATCCCTCCTGGCTCCCTCGTGTTAGGCTCTCCCGCCAAGGTGGTCCGCCAACTTTCCGCAGACGAACAGGAAAAAATAAAGGACTGGGCACTCAAATATGTGAGGCAGTCGAGAAATTTCATGGCCAGGGACAACCAACAGACCACCGATCCATCATTCTCATAGGTGACAAGATTTTTCATTCAGATCTCATCATCAAAAAAGCCTGATTACCGAGCTGTCTTTGCCATGGACTTGATGCCTGATCCGAATTAGGTATCCTTATGACCCATACCGTCCGTGTCGAAATCATCGCTCTCATGCCCACCGAGGCGGGCTGCGCGGTGTTTCTCGGCAATGGGTCAAAAGTGATTCTGTTTTACATCGATCCCGCAGTGGGACTCTCAATCAATATGGTGATGTCGGAACAGAAACCTCCGCGTCCCCTCACCCACGATCTCTACATGCTGACACTCCGGGCTTTCGGGGCGCAAGTTTCACGGGTTGTCATCAACGCGGTCGACGGAGATGTCTTTTTCGCCCGCTTGATTCTTACGGCGGAGAACGAGATCATGGAAAAGAAAATCATCGAACTTGATGCGCGTCCCTCGGATTGTCTGGCCATCGCCGCGCGCGCTCAGGCACCGATTTATGTTGCCCGTGATGTCTGGAACCTATTGGAGGATCGCAGCACTTTCCTCGAGCAAATGAGAAGCGACCAAGAGCCCGAGGGTGGAATCCATTTCGACGAGTGACTGAATTTGATGGGCGTTGAAAGGTAGATTCTAGATATGATAAACGAATAATTGAAAATCAAAGCTAGAAGGGCACCCATCTACACCACTAAAAAATGACCGCATTTTAAATTTTCCTGAAATCGCCTCTTGCGATGTCAAAACCAGCTTCTAAGTTCCAAAATCATGGCAACCACCACCCTAATGTCAGTACCTGACTACCTCTCACCTGAAATTCTTCTCCATCCAGAGAAACGCCAGTTTCCAGAGTTTGATATCGTTCGTCTTCTGCATACCGTTTTTGAGCCGACCCAAGGCTGTAAAGTTTGCATCCTGATCGACTTCGACGAACCAGAAACTCATATCAAGGATTTCCACTTCCTCTCGGAATCTGGCTTTCCAGTCCAGAAAAACGCCCACCGCTATTTCTACACCGCTCTCAAAGATTACGCGATGGATAAACTCGGCATGTCCGGCGGCGAAATGTTCGCCTACCGCTGCACCAACGGATCCAACCTCGATCTTGCGGATGATGTCTGGGATACGGATGGCAAGCTCCTCTCTCTCGATCAGGACATTTATCCGAACTACGATCTCATCCTCTGCATTTCCACCTTTTCCGCCACCGCCCCACTCACTGCAAAAGCGAAGGCATACGGTTTCCGTGGTGCCACACTTCACGGCCTCAATGACATCATTCTCAACTCAGGCCTAGCGGTCGATTACCGCGAAGTCTCCCGCGATGCGGAAAAAATGCGTCTCGCCCTGACCAAGGCGGACTCAATCGAAATTGATTTCGCCCTCGAAGACGGGCGCGTTCTCACCGCAACCCTGGAACTCAGCCAACAGGAGGCCCAAAAATCCCATGGCCTCTGCCTTGGAGAAAAACCGGACATCGCTAACCTTCCTGCGGGCGAAGTCTATTTCGTTCCAACCAATGCCAACGGCCAGTTTCCAATGAAATACGAAGACGGCACGCTCGGCGTGCTCGACGTGAAAGACCGCAACATCTACCGCTCCACCCTGATCGCCGGCAACCAAGCAACCATCGACGCTCACAACCGACGCCTCGCCGAAGACCCGATGACCGGCACCCTTGGCGAGCTCGGCTTCGGCACACAAGTTCTTCCCGTCTCCTATGCCGACATTCAGGATGAAAAAGTGCTCGGAACCTGCCACCTCGCCACGGGGCGCGATGACCATCTCGGCGGCGATATCCTTCCTGACATGTTCAAAAAACATGAGAATGCCACCCATGACGACATTCTGTTCGCACCCCACAAAACGCCGAACTTCAATCTCAGCCAAGTGCGCATGAACCGCGGCGGCAAACAGGAGATCATCATCGAGAATTTCCGTCCGTCAAAATACATCATGGACGCCCTGACCCGCTGAAATTTCAATTTCCAATTTCCAAAATTCAATCATCGGCAACTTACAATATTCTAGCTTCAGCATCTTGATTGAAATTTGATTTTTGGTATTTGAAACTTATTTTCCACCATGCGTGAGACCTTAATTGTCATCGGCCTCTTCGTATTAGCGATGGCACTGCGTTCATCTCGCAAAAACCTGTCGCGGAAAATCGGTGCTATAACTTTCCTATTTGCGAGTTTCTGCTTCTTTTATTTTATAAGCGGAAACATTTTCGCGGGGATCGCAGGCGCGAGCTTATGGTTCTTCCTACCATGGATCGAACTTCTCACCCATGTTCGCCGCTTGCGCATGCCTCTCGAAAATCGTTTAAGCCATCGCCAGATCCCCAACCCTGCTTTTTTTCCCAATGCCGTTGAAGCCGCCGCCGGCATGGAAGAAGCCGATTTCGAACACGTGTCCGATTGCGGCTGGCAATGGTCCGGCATGCAACAACACTTCCGCCTCTACTGGCATCCCGAAGAACGCGCCGTCGCTGCCGTCTGCCTTTGCGAACAGGAAGATGTTGCCTTCGCTTTTATTTCCATCACGTCAACCGATTCGAACGGGAAAATCTGGAGAACCACCAACTTCCCTTTCGCTCCCACTCTCCGCTGCTGCCCGAAACTGAAGTGGAACCACGTTCCCTGTGAAAAGTCCTGTTTTCATCAGATCCTCAGGGACCACCGACAGTTTCTTCGGAAAATGAAAATCAACCGAGCCGATTTGCTCATTCCCGACCCCGATCGTCTCGAGGACAACATCGAGTCTGAGATGCGTCAACAGATCGATCATAACCTCAAATCAGGCATCATCCGACTCACTGAAGAAGGCAATTTCCAATACTCCAAACGCGGTTTGCTCTTCCTCTGGTATCAATTCATCAAAGATATGATCCGTCTTTGTTGAGCCCAAGGAGCCGCTGGATTCAACATCCAACGCGACAGCCTGCAAGAGCCTACGGACTGTGGCTACAAAACGACTACCCGGCCAGCGACAATGGTGGCGCGGTCGCAGCCCCCATTTGTAATCAAATGACTCTTCTTCGCGGCTCTCGCGCTCTTTATCTGCGCGACATAAGAATACGCAGGATATAGTAGAACATCAGGGCAACGGCAGAAAAAAGGCCAAGGGACGCTGCGACATATTGATCGGTGCGATAGCGATGGATCATGTTGCCCGTGGTGTAGAGCACCGATCCAGCAGCGAGCAATACCATTGCCGCTGAGAACCAGAGACCGAGACTGAGACCTTGAAAGAAGAACGAAGCGACAACTAAGCCGAGAGCAAGAATACCTCCGACTTTCAATATCCCGCCTAGAAAGGAAAAATCCTTGCGTGTGGTAAGCGCGACAACGGTGAGAGCAACAAACAGCACGACCGTAAGAAAGCCCGCTTGGTAAATCAACAAGGCATCACCCGTCATCGCCCTCGCCAACAAAAGCAGTGGGAGAAAGATGATCGCCTCAGCAACCACATAGACTCCAAGTCCGGCATATTGAACACCCCGTGAGGTATCACTGGATGCCCATCGGTCAGCCAAATAGGAGACTCCGATAAACATGCCCATCACGATCAACCAACTGTATTTACTCATCGAGAGCAGACCGAAAACGGTATCCTCGATACCCGGAATACTCATGAGCAACGAAATCAAAAAAGCAAAGACACCTATCGCACCAGCCAAGTGAGCGTAAGTGCGGCGAATGAACAGGGAGCGCTCATCCATAGAAGCCATGGAAGCGGCGTGGGAATTCGGATAATCGATATTAGACATGATGACTTATTCGGTTGCTCCTAAACTAAAAGCCCAATCCATAGGATTTAGCAAGCTAGATCGGATTTATGCCAACTCGGACAAGTCGGCATCAAACATTTGAAATGTTGCAGATTTGGAATATGGGATTTTAAAAATCAAAGCCTTTCCAAAATCGCATCACCCATTCCTGAGGTACCGACTTTTTTCTCTCCTTCTTTCCCAGTCGCAATATCTCCCGTTCGGAAACCGTCTGCAATCGCTTGTGCAACCGCTGCCTCGATCGCATCCGCCGCTTCAATTTTGCCCAGAGAGAAACGCAACAACATCGCCAAGGATAGCACTTGTGCAATCGGGTTGGCTATACCCTGCCCAGCAATGTCCGGAGCCGATCCACCGGATGGCTCATAAAGACCAAAATACAATCCGTCCGGCCTTTGCTTACCCAGCGAAGCCGACGGCAACATACCCAGCGAACCGGAAATCATCGCCATCTCATCGGAAAGGATATCGCCAAAAAGATTTTCCGTTACCAACACATCAAACGAACCCGGACGCTTGATCAATTGCATCGCCGCGTTGTCGACATACATGTGGGAGAGCTGAACTTCAGGAAACTCTCTCGAGATCTCAATCACGGTCTCACGCCACAAAACGGATGATGCCAAAACATTGGCTTTGTCCACGGACAGCAATTGCTTCTTCCTGCCCATCGCCGCAGTGAATGCGATTCGCGCGATCCTTGCGATCTCACTTTTCTTGTAAATCATGGTATCGAGCGCAACCGGTTCACCGTCCTCTTCATGACGTCCTTTGGGAGAGCCAAAATACACACCCCCGGTCAACTCGCGAACGCAGAGGACATCGAAACCATCCGCGATCAACTCCTGTTTAACAGGTGATGCGTCCGTCAACGCAGGAAGACAAACTCCCGGACGTAAATTCGCAAACAATCCGAAGTGTTTCCTCAACGGTAGCAACGCTCCTCGCTCAGGTTGTATCTCGGGAGGCAAGCTCTCCCACTTCGGTCCGCCGACGGAACCAAACAGAATTGCGTCCGCTGCTTCACTCGCCGCAACCGTTTCCGCTGGCAATGGGTGCCCGCCGTCATCAATCGCCGCACCTCCAACGAGATGCTCTGAGCGCTCGACCTTGAAACCAAATTGATTCTCCACCGCTTCCAGCACCCGCAGCGCCTGCGCCATGACTTCCGGACCGATACCATCACCCGATAAAACAGTAATTTTAGACATATAACTCAAATTTTCAAATTGATTCGTTTTGATTGAAATCCATCCCTTTCACCCACCTCTGCTCTCCCACGACCAAAAAACTGGTCTTTTCACTCCTCTTCGAACTTGCGGTCGATCAAATCCCCAATCGCCTCCAAGGCAGCATCCTCATCCTCCCCCTCCGCACTCACCGAGATGACCGATCCATGGCCAGCAGCCAGCATCATCAAGCCCATGATGCTTTTGCCATCCACCTCTTCACCGTCCTTTTCGACCATGATGTCGCATTTGAATCGGTTCGCCATCTTCACAAACTGCGCTGCCGGACGCGCATGAATTCCCAGTTTGTTCAGAATCGTGAAATCTTTTTTTGCCATAAAGTTAAGTTTCGGTCCGGGCAGCCTAGAAAAGCTAAGCCCCAATCTCCAAGGTAAATTTTCAACCATTTATCTAAGCCCTCCAAGACAGGGGTATGCTTTTCTCCGGCTAATTGGGAAAATCTTCTTTACAAGCCTATCCATCCCCACAACTCCGGCATCGGCGGTCCTCAATGGCGACAGATTATGATGGTTTTTTATCATTTCATTGAAAATCGGTGGACCAAAGTTCGTAAAATGACGGATAACGTCATGAAGGCAGTCACTGCGTCGCAGTATCTCCATGTCCACAAGCCAAACCATCATCGAGCCTGAGTTCCACTCAACCCGCGATTTTTCGAACGTTTTGCGCGAAGATCAGACGGGCGATGCAGCGGCATTGATCCATCGGATGGCCAAGGGTGAGAGCGATGCACTCAGGGAGCTCTACGATACCTGGAGCCCGATCCTTTTGGGAGCATCTGTCCGAATGTTGGGCGATCGCCATGAAGCGGAGGAAGTCGTCCAAGACACGTTCGTCCGGATGTGGCATCGCGCAATCGACTATGATCCCTTGCAGTCTCCACCATTCACTTGGGCCTTCACCGTGATGCGCGGTTACTGCATCGACCGCCTGCGCTACCGCCACCGGGGCAAGCGCGATTCCTCCAGAGTTGTCCCCATCCATCTTCATGTATCTGCGGAAGAGAGCGAGGATCCGCAAGTGATGATCAAGGACGATTGGCGCCGAGTTCGCGCCGCACTCCAAATTTTACCTCCCGACGAACGCGAGTGTCTGGAACTCGCCGTCTTTCTGGAATACACCCATTCGGAAATCTCTGCGCAGCTCGATACTCCCCTAGGAACAGTAAAAAACCGACTCCGCCGTGCCTTGGATAAGGTGCGCAACCAACTATCTCGTTATGAATTCTGACCCACACGAAATCGCAGCCTGGCGGGCTTTTGGCATGCTAGATTCGGATGAAGCAGCCGCCTTTGACGAAGCCATGCGTCAGGACCCCGAGTTGAGAAAATCCCTCCGGGAAATGAACGTCCTATGCGCTGCCGTAGCAGCAGCAAGCGTCACACCCCTGCCACCCCGAGCAGGACAATTTGAGCGCTTACAAGCGCGCTTAGGTCTTCCATCCACAAAGTCAGTCAATTGGCTGGGCATTTCCGGCTGGGCCGCGGCCGCGGCCGCACTTGCCTTTATCCTGACTGTGGAACGCCAATCCCCCGCGCCGTCGGAGAGTGCCGTGAACAGCGGCACTTTCCGCACCGGCAACCGGGAGGCTCCCATCAAACCTGAAACCGGCGGGCAAGAGCTGGTCGCTCAACCATCCAAAGATGACGAATCCAATCTACCGAAAGATGCGCCCCCCAAGCAGGATCTCGCCACACAGGATAACGACGTGAATTTGTTTGCAAAGATGGAAACCAAACACCTTATACGAGAGATCGCGGTCTTGCGTGACAAACTCGAGACCTTTGAAAAACGCGAACGGCAGCGCTTGGAGCCAGTTCATGGGATGGCATGGCCGATCGTCATGACGATGAGACCGCCGCAAGCGACCAGCCAAATCACACCTGCGACAGATGCCGAAACATCGGTGGTGAGTGTGCTGGGAGATGCGCTGGCAGGCAGGTCTCCACTGACAGATAGCCGTATGAAAAAGGGCGTTACCGACGCACCGTCTGCCGTGCCGATTTATGACCCGGCATCCGGAATTGGCACCTTGGTCGCAAACAACCTCTCGGATACGAATTTATGGGTCATTGAGCGCGGCAAAACCGAACCTCGCTTGCTGGGTAAAATCCCCCAAAGCAGCGAGGCTTATGAATCCGTGGGATTCGATCTTCCCGCAGGCACCATTCCGGAAAATTTCATCATTACCAACGATGCCGCCGGAAAAGACGCCCCTCCATCCGATAAGAACACGGTTCTGATCGGACCACAGTGAGCTTGAAGACATCCAGTAATGTCATGATCACCAAGTGGTGCTGACCGAAAAATGCAGCATCGGATTGCTGTCGATCGACTCCGGACGTTCGATCGGAACCGCAAGATCCACCCGTGCTGAGAGATGCTCCGCATAACGCCAGCGCAAGCCCACACCAGTGGAGGCAAGTTGCCCGGCATCATCGGTTTGGTCACGGTTGAGAAAGGCCCCATCGAGAAAGGTCACAGCCTGAAAGTCACCTGTCTTCATGGTGCGATAACTGCCGGATTGCAATTCGACAGTCGCGACAAGACCGTTGGATGCGTAGCCGACGGTTTCATCAAATCCCCTTACCAACCCGTAGCCGCCTGCGGAAATTTGATCGGACGAGAGAAGTTTGGAATTTGCCCACTGCGATCGGCACCGACCCAACAGCGTTAGGTTTTCACCGAGCTTGTATGCGCGTTCCATTTCCAGTTTGGCAATCAGCGATTCCGCCCCGTCCGCCCCGAGAGCGACGAAGTCCGCATCTTTTGAGCCGAGCATCCCGTGTCCGGGATTAAAAAGAAGGGAGGCATCCACGAGACTGTAACCGAGCAAATCATTGCGGCGCCCTTTCCAGCCGGCTTTCAGATTTGAAAATTTCACTGTATCATGGGTGTTATTCGAGAAAAGGTATTCGTTCTTACGAAAATCCATTCCGACCCGCCACTCTTGGCTGATTGATTTCCAACGAGGCAGCGGAATACGGTAATCAAAGGCGATCCGTGAAAAGTGTCCGCTTTGATCAATAGGGCCTACGGAATCCGACTCGGATTCCGTATAACTCAAAGAAACGTCGATCAAGTGGCGGATGGGTAGCGGGATTTGGTATATTCCGCTTATTCCACGTAAGCTTTTCGAATCGAGCGAGGAAGTGTATTGCGTCGTCACCCGATGATCGAGCGAGAAAAGATCGCCATGTTGAAACCCAAAAAAGACACGTTCATTACCAAGTTGCTCACTCAGCTGGTTGTCCATGCCTGCGTAAGCGCGCCATGGCTTGTCCGCTCGAAGGCGTAGCTTCAGGTCAATTGTATCCGAATCCACTCCATCGCTATAGGTAATGGATGCCCGCCGAAGCGGATTGAGGTTCATCCAATCGAGATCTTCCATCACCCCATCTCCGGAAAGCTCTTTACCCGTCTCGGCGCGGAAGGCATTTGCAGCAAATTTCATCCCGAAAGAAGGTTTGCCCGCGATCCGAATCGAACCCACACGGGCGGGAGTAACCAGAATGGCGATCATACCAGAAGTGATTTCCTGGGGAGGAAATGAGACTTTAACAAATGCCTTTCCCGATGAACGAAAGGCGGTTTCTAACCTCGCGCTCAAGCGCTCCAGGGATCGGAGTGTGACGGGCCGCCCCAACGCCGGTGCCGCGATTTTTGTGATGGTTGCCGCATCCGCTTCTGAGAAGCCTTCCGTCACGACGGCATGCTTAAGCTGCCTTTGAAGTTTTAAGGCTGATTCCGAGGTCGATCCAATCGCCAATCCAAGAAGGGATGGAACAAGAATGTCGTCCTTGCCTGCCATGACCTCCCCAGATTCCTCCCGCGCAGGGCGCTCCGAGGAATCACTCTCAGTAAGAGGTACCGGACGACTTGCATCTTCAGCGCCCAAGCCGAAGGCCGAGACTGGGAAAATGGCACAAATGATGACTGAGAAAAAGGAGGATTTCATGAGGTCAGACAATAAGAAAAAAAGCCGCCAGAATCATCCGGCGGCTTTTGTGCATGAACACATCTTGAAAATCAGCGGAGGAACACCCGTCCTTTTTTGATCAAGGCAACCGGCTCTTTTTTCTCGCCCGTTGCCTCAGGTGCGGCGACGTTTGCTTTTGACTCGATCGCAGCAGCTTTGCCCTCCTGACCGAGCTCGCGGACCATCGCATTGGAAGTTTCTCCCTTCTCAAGCACGATCCCGGAACCCCCGGTCGTAGCAAACATGATCGTTACCTCATCGTCACCTCCACCGCGCTTGACCCATTCGATGGGCACTCCGTTTCCACCATCAGCATCGGTGGGGCCGTCTACGATTTCTTGGTCCTCCACCGTATCGCCGGAATCCCCAACCACGTTCTCATCAACCTGACCTCCCTCTTCCGACACAACCCCTTCGGAATCGGTATCCACTACCGAGTCATCGATCGTGATCGGTTCTTCAATAGGCCCTGGAAAAACGCACGGGCCCTCGACATCCGGATGGATCGGACGGGGATCGAATCCTTCAATCGGTGGGCAAATGGCGATTTCCGGAGTGACGTTGACCGCTTCTTCCGCAAAAGCGAAAGGACCGGCAACCATCGAGGTCATGCAGATTAGCGAGGTAAGTTTTGATTGGAAGTTCATGGTTTTAGTTTGGGGGGATTTACGCATACACACAGTTATCCGCCTGCAGCTGAAAATCGGATCAGTTAATTACAAAAAAGATCGAACGGATGCAATCCAAGAATTCGCCACTTAAGTTTAATAGCCCTGTCCTGCTTGATCGGACAGGAATCGGATGACTCAGACCGCCTCAGCTTGTTGCGTTCACCATGGCCTTTTCATATCACACCCAAACATAAATGCATGAAGCGGGTTGCAATGGTGACCGATAAGGCTAGATCTGTGTTGTGAACACTTGGCAGCAAGCAGTGGATAAATTGAAAGAAGCGGTGCGCGCCGGGATCGGCGAGTTTGTGGTTTGTGGCGGCGCCCGCAATGCGGTTTTATTGGAGGCACTGGCAAGGCTTCAGGCGGCAGGAACGATTCGGGTTTGGAGTCATTTTGAGGAGAGATCGGCAGGATTCTTCGCTCTAGGTCGCACCATGGCAACGGGTCGTCCATGCGGAGTTGTGGTGACAAGTGGGACGGCGGTGGCGGAGTTGTTGCCGGCTGTTGTCGAGGCGTATTATCAAGCCAGGCCCTTGGTGTTGGTGACAGCAGACAGGCCGCCACATTTTCGAGGAAGCGGCGCGCCGCAGGCGATCGAGCAAGTAGGAATTTTTGCAGGATACGCGCAAGACGATATGGCGGCTTGGCAGGGAAAAGGTCCGCTGCATGTGAATATCGAACTGGGAGAGGATTTTCCGGCGGGTAGCGAAAATTTTGGCCACGTTGAATTGGGGGACTTCACGGTGGATTTCGGCAGGCCGAACGTGGCTGAGTTGTCGAAATGGTTACGCGAGCCTGCCTTGCGGGGCTTGGTGGTGATGATTGGCGATTTGGAACCGGAAGAACAAGAGGAGGTGTTTCATTTTTGCGAGAGTCTGGCGGCACCGGTTGTAGTAGAGGCGAGCAGTGGATTGCGCGAGGCTTTGCAGCACCTTGTCATCGTGGACGCGGATCGGGTGCTTAAAGAAAATCCTCCAGCAAAAGTGTTGCGTTTGGGTGGGGTGCCAAGCGGTAGATTTTGGCGGGATTTGGAAGATTTGCGGAATGTGAGCGTTTGGTCGATATGCCGAAATGGGTTGCGTGGTTTAGGCCGGGATGCTCGGGTTTTGCAGGGATCACTCTCGAGGATCTTGCCCGCGTTGGGGGAACCGGAGGAAATGGGTGATATGGGGGGCTGGTTGGAGGGCGTTGAAGGTCGGGGAGAAAGGATCGAGGAGGCGCTTGAGGCTTTCCCAGATAGTGAGCCCGGATGGATGCGTATGCTTTCGGTTTATGCGGCCTTGGGCGGTAGCGTATATTTGGGCAACAGTTTACCCATTCGTGAATGGAATCTATACGCCCAGTGGGAACGTCCGGTGCGGAATTTGCGCGTGAATCGCGGAGCAAACGGAATCGATGGCCAGATCAGCACATGGCTCGGTGCGAGTGCCGAGGAAACGGATGCATGGGGAATTTTTGGAGACCTCACAATCCTCTACGACTTGGCCGGACTGAAAATGCTCGAACAAATACAGGGACAAGGCCGGGTACTGGTCGTGATCAACAATGGTGGCGGAAGAATTTTCGACAAGGTTGCGCGCCTCCAGGGAATGAGTCGGGCAGCGAAGACATGGATGTCAGCCGAAACTCCGGTGGATTTCGCCGCATTGGCGAAAGTGTTTGGAATGGATTACAAGCGTGTATCGCGGACGGATGATTTTGATGGCGCGGGTGAGGGCAGCAAACCCCTACTACTCGAGGTCGTGCCGAGTGAGGAGCAGGAGAGTCATTTTCGGATTTAACTTGGTTGCAAAAAGCGCGGAAAGTCAGACTACCGGTCACTGATCGGCACGACTTGAAACGAAATCAGACAGATGGTTCCACCTGTTAATTGCGTCCCTCGGGATTGCAACTCGTCTCCTCCTGCTTGAGCTTCCTCTCCAAATAAAACGGAGCAAATGGCAATAAGGAACAGAGAAACGCAAAGACCACTTTTCTGAAGGGCCAACCGCGCTCAATCCATACATGCAGCAGGATGACACAAAATAACACAAACAACACGCCATGAATCATTCCCGGCAACGCGATCGCATCCTTGTCCCCCATGATGCGCTTCTGATAGATCGCCGCATAGAGCAAAACCAAAAACGAGACTCCCTCAGCCAAGCTGACATAACGCAAGAATTTCAATGACAAGCTTTTCATTCCCTTCATTCTGATTTCAAAATTCCAAAATCAAAGAATAGATTCTTCAGTCTCCGCATTCATTCGCGGCCACCTCCATATCACTATCGGTTTTTCAGCATTTCAGCATTTACCTCCCAATATCCATCCGCCAAGCTCCGCTCGTGGAGGACGATGTTGAGATGGAACCGATCGATCAGATCAAGCGCGCAATCGACGCGGAAGATTCTTCCGCACTGCTCGCTGCGGCCTATGACGCCCACTATGCCGACCTTGCGGAGCTTTACCAGAATCTCGACGATCAAGAGCGCGACTTCTTTCTCAAAACGATCGGTCCAGAACTCGCCACCGATGTGGTCGCCGAGCTTCCCGATTCACTCATCGAAGATGCCCTCGGTCACTTCAAGCCCGCCCAACTTCGATTCCTACTGAGCAATCTGTCTGACGACGACCGGGTCGATATTTTTCAGGTCGTTTCCGAAGACGCTCAAGTTCGCTTTTTCTCACTTCTTGGTCCTCGCGACAAGGAACTCACGAAAAATCTTCTGAAATACGAAGAAGATACGGCTGGCGGACGGATGACCACCCAAGTCGGCCGCATCACGGCGGACATGACGGTCAAACAAGCCATCACCGTCCTTCGCCGCGACCGTGAAGACACCGAAACTCTCGCACGCATCTTTGTTGTCGACGAGCAGGGTCGCCTCGTCGGAAAAGTCCGCCTCCGCGACCTTGCCTTCGAGACCTGGGATACACCCATTCGCGACATCATGGAAGATGCCGATGAATTCATCCTCGCCACGGCCGACCAGGAAGAAGCCGCACGCACTCTGTCCAAATACGACCTCATTGTACTTCCCGTAGTCGATGAGTTTCACCACTTACTCGGCGTCATCACCTACGACGATGCTCTTGAAATTCTGCAGGAAGAATCCACCGAGGATATTGAGAAACTGGCAGGTATCGGCGGTGAACAAAATG
The DNA here is from genome assembly GCA_044233125.1 of Luteolibacter sp. Classification (GTDB taxonomy): domain Bacteria; phylum Verrucomicrobiota; class Verrucomicrobiia; order Verrucomicrobiales; family Akkermansiaceae; genus Luteolibacter. The sequence goes on from JBIIKO010000003.1 coordinate 157,931, forward strand.
AACTCTCCTATCTTAACACTAGCTCCATCAGCCATTTCCGCCGGCGTGTGAACTGGCTAGTCGGACTGGCTTTCCTATCCATCGCTTCGGGATACGTCATGTTTCGTTTCTCACAGACACTCGAGAAAGCCTTCGTTCTCTCTCTCTTTCTACCCATGGTTGTGGCTGCTGGCGGAAATTCTGGCGGACAATCCGCAACCATGGTCATCCGCGCCCTCGCTTTGGGTGAAATCGATAAAAACTCCCTCTTGAGAATCGCTTGGAAAGAAATCCGCACCGGTCTCTTCCTCGGTCTAACGCTTGGAATCTGCATGGCATCTTTCATTACCTTTGTCCTACCCTACCTACACCTCACCGCCGCACCCGATTTTTCCTTTTACAAACTCTCACTCGCGGTGGGCTTCGCACTCACGCTTCAAGTTCTCTCAGCCACCTTCCTTGGCGCCATGCTGCCCATTATCGCCCGAACCTTTAATCTGGATCCGGCCGTCGTCTCATCTCCCTCCCTCGCATCCACCGTGGATGTTTCCGGCATGCTGATCTATTTCACTACCGCCACCTGGATTCTCAATCTTTAAGGCATCACCCATTACCTCAAACAAAGGCGATCTGACGCGGCTGGGCGCCCGTTCGTCGTGGAAATTTTCCTAGGTTCGGTTCGTCAGCCTTTTGTTAAATCAGCATAAGCGAATCCCTCCCATTTTAGGATTTTAGATTTTGAAATTAAGATTTACAATTTTTCTATGGATACGCTCATCACTCAGCTCGAAAACGGCGCCGACCTCAGCCCTCGTGAAATCGAAGTCGCGGCCGATCTCTTGCTCGACCCATCGGTCGACGACTCAAAGAAGCAGCACCTGCTCCTTGCTCTCTCCAAAAAAGGCGAGTCTGCCGAAGAAATCGCCGGTTTTGTCGAGGCATTTCTCAAACACGCCGTTGATCCCATGATTGACTCTCTTGATCTCTCCGGTCCCACGCTGGATGTCTGCGGAACCGGTGGCGATCAACTGGATCTCTTCAACATTTCCACGACTTCGATGTTCGTAGCCGCCGCCGCTGGTGCCATCGTGGTCAAACACGGTAACCGCGGCATCACCTCCAAAAGCGGTGGCGCGGATGTTCTCGAAGCGCTCGGCATCCGCATCGATCTGCCTCCCGAACATTTCCGCCATTGTATCGAGACCGCAGGCGTAGGCTTCCTGTTTGCACCTAATTACCACCCCGCCTTCAAAGCCGTGGCCCAAGTCCGCAAAAACCTCGCCGCCGCAGGTCATCGCAGCATTTTCAATCTCATTGGCCCCCTCCTCAATCCTGCCCGCCCCCAATGCCAACTGGTCGGCGTCAGCGAACCAAGCCTCTGCACCACTTTCGCGGAGATCCTTCAGCGTCTCGGTCGTGAAAGTGCATGGGTCGTCTCTGGACAAGCCTCGGGAGGAAGGAGTGTTGATGAAATCTCCCTCATGGGCCCTACCCGCATCTGCAAAGCAGGCTCATATCAAGATCCGCAAGACGAAGAAATCACCCCCGAGGACTTTGGTATTCACAAAGCCAGAATCGATGACCTCAAAGGCGGCGATGCCCAACTCAATGCTAGAATTCTTGAAAACATTCTCTCCGGCAAGGAATTCGGTCCGAAACTCGACATCGTCCTTCTCAACTCCGCAGCCGCCATCGCCTGCGCCGGTCTGGCGGATCACATGGGTGATGGGATCGCTATCGCACGCAACATCATCCAGTCCGGCGCCGCCTTGGAACGCCTGAATCTTTTCCAAAAAGCCTCGCGAGAATAAATCTTTAACAGCTAGGGCGCGATCATACACGCCGATCTGTCGTGGCAAGGATCCCTTTCAGCGAGGAGCGCACTACATCTCAATCATTGAAACCCCTCCTGTATCCTCTTCTTTCCTCGGCTCTGCTGGCCAGTCGAGGCCACCTAGGGTCAGATTTGATCTTCCAAAACAAAGGGCTTGACGCATTGCCTCAACCCATCTTCATTGCGCCCGCCACGATTTTTTTCGTGCGCCCATCTAATGGGTGGATTGTCTTCATATATCTCGTTCCCCAGCAGCAAAGCTACTTATGCCCTCTAAAAAATCAGCCAAAAAATCAGCCGCGAAATCGACCGCAAAACCCGCGTCAAAATCCAAGCCGATCAAAGTTTCCCCCAAGCCTGCTGCCAAAACAAGCTCCAAGCCAAAGGCCGCCAAGCCAGCTCCGGTGAAAAAGATTGCCTCCAAAAAACCTGTCGCCCCAGCCCCCAAAGCTGCTGCAAAAAAAACAAAAACCGGGAGCCCAAAAATTTCCAAGCCAGTCTCTCAACCTAAATCCGCAGCCAAAGCACCTACAAAACCTGCTGCTAAGCCTGCAGCCAAGCCCGCCGCTAAGCCCACCGCCAAGCCTGCAGCCAAGCCCGCCGCTAAGCCCGCTGCCAAAACTCCCGAGAAAAAGCAAGCCACCCCAAAACCTGAAAAAAAGACCAAGGAAAAGGCCAAGGAAATTTCCAAAATCGCAGAAATCCTCGCAGCCTCCCAACCTGGAGCGAAAGAGGCAAAACCTGCGAAAAAAGATCCGAAACGCCGGATCGATACCCCAGAAATTCAGGAAAAAATCCGCGAGTTGATCAAACTCGCCAAAGAGCAGGAATATCTTACCTACGACGATATCAACGAAATCCTGCCGAATGACCTCGTCGATCCCGATGACGTCGAGGCCATCATGGAGCGCCTCCGCAACATGGAATTCGATATCATCGACGCCTCTGAGGTCGACCGCTTCAAAGACAAAAAGCGCGACGAAGGCGACGGCGAGGAAGAGGAAGTCAAAGCCGATCAAAAACTCGATATCCTGGACGATCCTGTCCGCATGTATCTCAAGCAAATGGGGCAAGTGCCCTTGCTCACCCGCGAACAGGAAGTCGAAATCTCAAAACGGATTGAAGACGCGGAAATCGAAGTTTCCAAAAACCTTCACCGCTTTGGTTTCATCACCGAGCTTTACCTCGACCTCGCGGACAAACTCAACAAAGGGAAGGAACGCTTCGACCGCGTCATCCTCGACAAGAAAATCGAGTCCCGCGAGCGCTACATGAAAAGCCTCGGTAAACTTTGCGATCAGCTCAAACAGCTTCATGAGGATAACGACAACATCTTCCGCCAACTCGCCGGCAAAGCTCCACGCGGCAAGAAAAAACTCGAGGAAACTTTCGAAAAAAACCTCGCTTCGATGCATCGCATCTACGTTCGTTTTTACTACAAACAAAAGGTCGTCGAGGACTTCTGTGAACAGGTAGATGAATATGTCCAGAACTTCTGGAAATACCAACGCCGCCTCAAAACGCATCCAACCGACAAGGAGTTCACCTCCAAAATGCGTGAAGTCCAACAGCGCTGCTGGCTTAACGACGAAAGCTTCGAGCCCGCCTACAAGGACCTCCGCCTCTGGATGAAAGCCGCTCTCAAAGCGAAGACCGAAATGGTTGAAGCCAACCTACGACTGGTCATATCAATCGCCAAGAAATATACCAACCGCGGCCTCTCCTTCCTCGATCTCATTCAGGAAGGCAACATGGGCCTCATGAAAGCGGTTGAGAAATTCGAATACCGCCGCGGATACAAATTCTCAACTTACGCCACTTGGTGGATCCGCCAAGCCATCACCCGCTCCATTGCCGATCAAGCCCGCACCATCCGCATCCCCGTTCACATGATCGAGACGATCAACAAACTGATGCGCGTTCAGAAGCAACTCGTTCAGGAATATGGCCGCGAGCCCTCCCCTGAAGAAATCGCTGAAGAAATCCATCTACCTGTGGAACGTGTCCGCGCGGTTCTCAAAATGGCGCAACAACCCATCTCGCTACAAGCTCCCGTCGGCGATTCCGATGACACCTCGTTCGGTGACTTCATCGAGGACAAAGCCGCCGACAACCCCATGGAAGAAGCCGGTTTCTCCATGCTGAAAGACAAAATCAAAGATGTACTCGACACCCTGACCGAGCGCGAACGCGAGGTGCTCGAACAACGCTTCGGCCTCAAGGATGGTTACAGCCGCACTCTCGAAGAAGTGGGCCGCCAGTTCCAAGTCACTCGCGAGCGGATTCGCCAAATCGAGGCCAAAGCTCTCCGCAAGATGCGTCACCCCACCCGTATCCGCAAACTCGAAGGCTTCATCGAGCTCCCAGGAGCTTAAGAGGTGAAACTCCAAGTCTCAAATTTCAAAATTCAATAAAGAGCTATGTCCAAGCTCTTGCTCTAATTTGAAGTTTGAAACTTGAAACTTGAAATTTATGCAGCCCGAAGATTTCACCAAAATCGAATCGATCTTCGTCCGTCACCGCAATTGCCTGATGGTCCGTGGGCAATTCACCGGCATCTACACGGATTACTACCTCCACCTCATGGAATACGGCATTCGTTATCCTGGCGAACTCGATGCCATGCTCAAAGACGCACTCGCCGTTCTCACACTCCATCTCACGGCACGCCCGTGGAATGAAACCACAGCATGGACCGCCAACCTCCGCGCCCCGCGCATCAATCTCTTCGTTACCGGCTCTTCCAATGATGCAAGTATCACCGGCCGCATCTTCACGGAAAACATCCGCGAACCGGATCGCAATTTTTTCTACTGCCAAACCACCACCGGAAACTCAGGCGAGCCCCGCATGTCCACCCTTGAGATCGATGGACGGGATCCGGTTGAGTGGGTCGCCCAATTCTACAATCAATCCGAGCAACGTCCGGCGCGCGCCTTTCGCCTCGATGATGAAAATTTCGTTCTGATTGCCGCCCAGCCGGATGCCGACCTCGAATGGCTCGATTCTCTGACCGCTGAAGACGTCGGAAAAATCCAACAAAGCCAGGAGACTAGCCTCCTTGAGACCCGCCCTTTTCGCTTTCACTGCGGCTGCACTCTGGATCGCATCCTCCCCATCCTCGGCGGATGGCGTGAAAAGCCCGACGAACTCTTCCATGACGCCGCTGAAATCAACGTCCAGTGTCCTCGCTGCGCCGCCTCATACAGGGTCACCCGCGACATGTTGTAACGGCGTTCTTCGTTCGCCCTTCCAAGACACAAGGCTAGAAAATCCATTCCTTGATGGGCAGACATCGTCATTTATTTCGATTTGTGATTTTTGAATGATGAAGAGTTCAAAAAAACTTGAACAAACTAGCTTTCTCCCGTAATTCTGACGTGTGGATTTGCCTACCACTCACACCCAAGCCAAACCCCAACACCTCAACTCTATCCAGCAACAGGTTGTGGATTTTTTTGTGGATGGGGTGCGCGTACTCGGCATGCCCCGCTCTCTAGGTGAAATTTACGGCCTGCTTTTCATTTCTTCCAAGCCTCTCTCGCTTGATGACCTCGTTCAAAAACTCGGCATTTCCAAAGGTTCCGCTAGTCAGGGCCTGCGTACACTGAAAACACTCGGTGCGGTTCGTGAAGCACAGAATATCAATGATCGCCGAGCTTACTACGAGCCTGCCACCGATCTCAAACGCCTCGTCGGCGGGTTTATCAGCGAGCAAATACGACCCCATCTCAACAGCGGTAAATCCAAACTCAGGCAACTCCAACAAACCGTTCCACTCTACACTGACCCCACCGAGCAAGCTTTCCTTAAGGAACGTATCGAACGTCTCGAATCATGGATGAAACGCGGCGGACAAGTCCTACCCATACTCCAAAAAATCCTCGGCCAATGATCGCAACTCACTCAGATTCTCGAGAATGGTTCTGCGTTCGCACCCAAACCAAGCGCGAACACATCGCGGCAAAACACCTCCGCGAAATGGAAGATGTCGAAGTCTTTTGCCCGCGTATCAAATACCGTAAAGCCACTCGCCGAGGCAAGATCTGGTGGCTCGAACCTCTCTTTCCCGGCTACCTTCTTGCCAACTTCAACCTCCAGGAGATGGAACGCGCAGTGACGTTCTGCCAAGGTGTCCGCGGACTGGTCCGCTTCGGCTCGGAAATTCCACACGTCCCAGAAACGTTTGTCACAACTCTCATCGAACAAGTCCGCCTTCAGTCCCGCGATGAACAAGAACTCATCACCGTTTCCCCATCCCTCTCCATTGGCGATGAGGTCGAAGTCGCAACCGGTCCGTTCCAGGGCATGAAAGGCACGATCCAGGATGTCGCACCCGCTACCGAACGCGTCAAAGTCCTGCTCGAATTTCTCGGCCAACTCCAACCTGTCAGCCTTGACCTCTTTTCCATCATACTCCCTAACAAGCCCGTCCCAATCTTCTAACAAAACGCCCCAACCCATCTCAAAGGGCAACCTCATCACCCCAAATTCCACCAAAGGTTTTCTTCGACTCATGAAGAATCGACCAAGGGCGGTAGCGTGCGAGTTTAAAACTCTAAATTTTAAACTCTAAACCTCAAAATGGTAGGGCACTCTCGCAGAGAGCGCCGAGCAACGCGAGGTGTAACTGGCACATTCATTGATTTTCGATTCACTCTTCCTTGGAATTTAAAATTTAAAGTTTAAAGTTTTATGAAAATTTTCATCACAGGTCATCGCGGCATGGTTGGTTCAGCACTGCTCCGTCGCGCAAGCGCATTAAACATCGAAGCCCTCACAGCCAATCGCTCCCAGCTTGACCTCACCTCTCAACGGGATGTCTTCGATTTTCTCGAGCAAAACCAACCCGATACCGTGATCATCGCCGCTGCAAAAGTGGGTGGTATCCACGCGAACTCAACCTACCCAGCAGATTTCATTTACGAAAATCTCAGCATCGCCGCGAATCTCATCGAGGGCTCACGCCGAGCCGGAATTCCTCGCGTGCTCTTTCTAGGTTCCTCTTGCATCTACCCGAAATTGGCGCCGCAACCCATGCCGGAAAACTGCCTGCTCACCTCTCCTTTGGAAACCACCAATGAAGCCTATGCCATCGCAAAAATCGCAGGACTGAAAATGTGCCAGCATTACCGAGCCCAACACGGCTTGCTCTACCACTCCGCCATGCCAACCAACCTTTACGGTCCGGGCGACAACTATCACGCGGAAAACTCCCATGTCATTCCCGCTCTCATCCGCCGCTTCCATGAAGCCAAGCAAAACAACGCACCCTCCGTCACCATCTGGGGAACCGGTAGCCCGTGCCGCGAATTCCTCCACACAGATGACTTGGCGGAAGCCTGCTTTCACCTCCTCTCTCTCGAAAATCCTCCCGATTGGGTCAACGTCGGCACCGGAACCGACCTATCGATTCTCGACCTCGCCAAACTCATTGCCAAAACCATCGGCTACACCGGTGACATCCTGACAGATCCCACCAAACCAGACGGAACTCCGAAAAAACTCCTCGATATCTCCCTCATCCAATCCACCGGATGGTCCCCAAAAATTCCTTTCGAAAAAGGACTCGCGCAAGCCTACGAGGATTTTCTCGCTTCGCTCGAAAGCGGAGAGCTTAGAGCTTAGAGAGAAAATCATCATGAATCACTTATTCCGATTTCAAAATCTCGATATTTGGAAAAGAAGCGCCGCTATAAGTTTTAAACTATTCGCCTTAGCGGACAACATAGAAGCACTAAAGCACTTCCGCTGGTCGGAACAATTGCGATCCGCAGTCCTCAGCATCACGAATAACATCGCCGAAGGCTCTGGCAGTATTTCAAAACCAGAGTTCGCACAATTTCTCAACTATTCCCGACGCTCCATCTTCGAAACAGCCAACATGCTCGTCATGCTCAAAAACGAATTTCACCTAGACACTCCCATCGAAGCTCTTCTCTCTAAACTAGACGAAATCTCCCGCATGATCACAACCTTCCGCAAAACCCTCCTCTAACTCTCACCTCTCACCTCTCACCTCTCACCTCTATGAAACGCGCACTCATCACAGGCATCACCGGACAAGACGGCTCCTACCTTGCGGAATTTCTTCTCGCAAAAGGTTACGAGGTTCACGGCATCAAACGCCGTGCCTCTCTTTTCAACACACAACGTATCGATCACATCTACGAGGATCCGCATATCGAACATTCCCGCTTCAAACTCCACTATGGTGATCTGACCGATTCATCCAACCTCACACGGATCATTTCCGAGGTCCAGCCGGATGAAGTTTACAACCTCGGTGCCCAATCTCACGTGGCTGTCTCTTTCGAGGCTCCCGAATACACCGCGGATGTCGATGCTATTGGAACCCTACGTTTATTGGAAGCCATACGTTTCCTCGGTCTCGAGAAGAAAACCCGCTTTTACCAAGCCTCCACCTCCGAGCTTTACGGTCTCGTTCAGGAAATCCCCCAAACGGAGACCACCCCCTTCCATCCGCGCTCACCCTACGCGGTCGCTAAAATGTATGCCTACTGGATTACGGTAAACTATCGTGAGGCTTACGGCATGTATGCCTGCAACGGGATCCTCTTCAACCACGAGTCGCCACGCCGAGGAGAAACTTTTGTCACCCGCAAAATCACTCGCGGCATCGCCAACATCGCCCAGGGTCTCGAAAAATGCCTCTTCCTCGGAAACATGGATGCTCTCCGCGATTGGGGACATGCCAAGGACTACGTCCGCATGCAATGGATGATGCTCCAGCAAGACCAAGCCGACGACTTCGTCATCGCCACGGGAAAACAAATTTCTGTTAGAGAATTCGTCAAGATGTCCGCGCGGGAAGCCGGTATCGAACTCACGTTCTCCGGCTCCGGCGTCGATGAAATCGCCACCATTTCCGCCATCACGGATGCCCAAAAAGCACCCGCCGCCAAAGTCGGCGACATTATCGTCCGCGTGGATCCACGCTACTTCCGCCCGGCTGAAGTGGAAACCCTCCTCGGCGATCCCGCCAAAGCCAAACAAAAACTTGGCTGGACCCCGGAAATCACCGTCGAGGAAATGTGCTCCGAAATGGTCGCTTCAGATCTTGATACCGCCCGCCAACACGCGCTGCTGAAACTCCATGGCCACTCGGTAAACGTCGCGCGAGAGTAGACACCACACCCCTAAGTCCTACAAGGCCTAGACGGCTTATCTTTTCTAAATTGAGATTTAAATTTTAAAGTTTGAAGTCAAGACCCGTCATCGGTCTCCCCGTGGCCGTAACCGACTACGCCGGAGCTATCGCTTGGATTTTGGAAAAAGCCGAACTAGCAGATCGTCCCTATGCGGTGGAAGCCGCCAACACCCACGTAGCCGCACTCTCCCGCCACGATCCTGAGTTTTCGGAATCGATCCGAAAATTCGATCTCATCACGCCCGATGGCATGCCGCTCATTTGGTCGATCAATCGCCAACTCCCAACCGCAGAAAAACTTACGGATCGCGTCTACGGCCCAACCCTGATGCTCCAGACCATCGCAGCCACTGACACCGCCCAATCCCCCTACCGTCATTTTCTTCTCGGAGGAAAAGACAGCACCCTCGAAACCCTCACCCAGCGCTTTTCCAAAGAATTTCCCAACACGAGATTCGCCGGATCCTACTCACCCCCTTTTGGTGATTGGCCAGAACAGGAAAGCGAATCCATCATCTCAAAAATTCGCGCTTCCGGAGCAAATCTTGTCTGGGTAGGCCTTGGCTGCCCAAAGCAGGAACATTGGATCGCCCGCAATAAACACCGACTCCCTCCCGCTGTCTACTTCGGCATCGGCGCCGCCTTCGCCTTCCATGCAGGAGAGGTCAGACAAGCTCCAGCGCTTCTCCAAAAAATCGGTCTCGAATGGCTCTACCGGCTCGCCATGGAGCCACGCCGCCTCTTCAAACGCTACCTCACCTATAATTCGCTTTTCGTTTACTACTCACTAAAAGATCACCGCGCCAACGAAGAGTCCAAGGTCTAAAAGTCGAAAGTCGAAAGTCGATGTTACAGCTCTCTATTAACAATCGCACCAGCGATTCAATTTCAGACCTTCGACTTTTAGACTTTTGACCTCTTCATGGTAGGGCGGTCTGGCCCAGACCGCCGCGCAAAGCGAAAAGCAAATGACTCATCAATCAATTCGTTCAATCACATCTCATTCCATGCGGCGCTCTGAGCCAGAGCGCCCTACCTGGCGTTAGATCTATCGAAGCATCCAGATCGTTCGTATATCCCCTCTTCCTCTTCATTCATCGCGTGGGGCACCGCCCTTTAAGCGACCTCTTCTACGACTCTTTCCTAATAACTTTCAAACCTTCGACTTTTAGACGTTTGACTCTTACTATCCTCCCTACCCTCTCCGCTTTGACTCCATTACATTCCTTCCAAGCCATCACGACTTCGTCATTACATGAAATGTTCCTTAAAAATCACACTGCTTTCCGCTCTAAAAACTTGTCCTGACCCATTCGCGTAACATAAAAATCCTCTTATCCGTGTTCATCTGCGTCCATCCGCGGCTTCTCCTCTCTTGTTAATGAAAATCAAAACCACTTCATTTCGTGTCATTCGTGATTTTCGTGGTTAATCACTCATCCAACTTGAGACACAAGACATCTTTCCACATCACACGCTCTTCTTTGAATGATTTTGTGAGTATTAGCGAACTTAACCATTCAACGCAGTCTTTCCTCATCGCCGTCAGGCAAATTTAGTGTTTAAAATTTAAAATTTATGAAAATCAAATCCATCTGCTGCCTCGGCGCCGGCTATGTCGGCGGTCCAACCATGGCCATGATCGCTAACAAATGTCCGGACATCCAAGTCACAGTCTGCGACATGAATCAGGCCCGTATCGACGCCTGGAACTCGGACACCCTCCCCGTCTATGAACCTGGTCTCAAGGAAATCGTCGAGTCTTGCCGCGGCAAAAACCTGCACTTCACCACCGATCTCAAACCCGCCATCGCTGCGGCTGATCTTATTTTCGTTTGTGTCGGAACTCCCACGAAATCCTACGGAATCGGAGCCGGACGCGCAGCAGACCTCCGCTACATCGAATCCGCCGCCCGCCTCATCGCGGAAGTTTCCCACGGCAATAAGATCATCGTCGAGAAATCCACCATCCCGGTCAAAACCGCTACCGCCATCCAACGCATCATCTCGGCGAACAACAGCACCGACGCCACTTTCCAAGTTCTTTCCAATCCGGAATTCCTCGCCGAAGGCACAGCCGTGGCCGATATGGAAAATCCGGATCGCATTCTCATCGGTGGCGAGCAAACCCCCGAAGGTCAAGCCGCGCTGAACGCCCTTGTCTCCGTCTACGCAAACTGGGTGCCTCGTGAAAAAATCATTACCACCAACCTGTGGTCATCCGAGCTCTCCAAACTCGTCGCCAATGCTTTCCTCGCCCAGCGCATTTCCTCCATCAACTCCATCTCCGCTCTCTGCGAGGCTACCGGCGCCGATGTCAATGAAGTCGCCCGCGCCATCGGATCCGATTCCCGGATCGGCCCGAAATTCCTCAAAGCCTCAGTCGGCTTCGGCGGATCATGCTTTCAAAAAGACATCCTCAATCTCGTCTATCTCTGCGAGTCGTTCAATCTCCCGCAAGTCGCAGACTACTGGCGTTCTGTCGTGGAAATCAACGATTGGCAGAAATCCCGCTTCGTTGAAAAAATCGTCCGAACGCTGTTCAATACGGTTTCCGGTAAACGCATCGCCATCCTCGGCTTCGCCTTCAAAAAAGACACCAACGACACCCGCGAATCCGCAGCCATCCATGTCATCCGTGATCTCCTGACAGAAAACGCCCACGTGGCCGTATACGATCCACGCGTCACCCAGGAAACGATGCATCGCGATCTGTTAGAAGCAGGCGTTTCACAACATAGCCTCGATACCAACTTCGAAATCGTGGCAAGTCCCTACGCCGCCGCCGAAAACGCACACGCCCTCGCCACCCTCACCGAGTGGGATGAGTTCCGTGATCTCGACCTCACACGCCTCTACAACCTGATGTTGAAACCCGCCTTCGTCTTCGACGGCCGCGCCATCCTACCCGCCGAGGCCCTAGCCAAACACGGCTTCGAGGCTTTCATTATTGGAAAAGGATGATAAAGACTCAAGACTGCGAGACATAAGACACAAGACTGGAATCAGCTCCCCCTGGGACCGCGTGTCTCCCGCTTGCCCCGATATCGTCGGGGACGCGCTCACCCAATCCAATCGCACCAGCGATTGGAGATAAGACTTTTAGACGTTAGACATCTTCCCTGACCACAGAATCTTGGCCCGACATCGTCAATCAAATCAAAAACGCCGTCCGCCAACTGAGTTAATTTTCCTCTTTTCCACAAATTGAATTTTGGAATTTGAAACTTAAAGTTTCCCCCATGAACAACATCCACCCCGAGTCCCACCGCTTCCTCAACCGCCACGACAAGGAAGTCCTGTTAGAACAAAAAGGGCTCGCCATCTGGATGTGTGGCCTTTCCGGCTCCGGCAAATCGACCATCGCCAACGCCGCGGAACGCGTCCTCCACCAACAAGGCCACTTCACCATCATCCTTGATGGTGACAACCTCCGCACCGGTCTTAACTCCAACCTCGGATTCACCGATGAAGACCGCTTGGAAAACATCCGCCGCATCGCAGAACTGACCAAAATCCTTGTCGATAACGGTATCATCGTTTTTATCTCCGCCATCACTCCTCGCGGTGAACTGCGCGATCTCGCACGCGGCATCGTCGGCGAACAAAACCTCTTTGAAGTTTTCGTCAACGCCTCCTTCGAAGCCTGTGAAAAACGCGATGTCAAAGGACTCTATGCCAAGGCCGCCCGAGGCGAAATCGCTCACTTCACCGGCAAGGACGGCTCTTTCGAACCCCCAATCCATCCAGACCTCACCCTCCATACCGAGAAAATCTCCATCGATGAGGCCGCCCTTGAACTCGTCGAAGCCATCCGCGAAAAGATTTCGCGGTAAAAGGTGGTTGCTCTTGCAGAGAGTCCCGCCGTGAAACCATAAGTCCTATAGGACCTTTAAGACCTATTTTCACAACCTTAATCACCATACATTAGTAAATTACTTATCTTACTAATTATTTCTTGACCCACTCCAAATCCTCCGCCAAAACCCCGCCTGCGGGAAATAAATTAGACCGCGCGACTCCAGCGATGCCCCGACAAAGTCGGTGGTCGCGCCCCTTTCCTTACTCAATCATTCCCCCACTTCTTACCTCTTCACTCCATCCTCTTTGCTCTAAGCTAACCCATGAATTACAATCTTTCCCATCTCGACCAACTCGAATCCGAGGCGATCTTCATTCTCCGGGAAACCGCCGCCCAATTCCAGAACCCAGCCCTCCTGTTCTCTGGGGGCAAAGACTCCATTGTCATGGCTTGGCTCGCGAAAAAAGCCTTTTGGCCCGCTCGCCCTCCCTTCCCACTCGTCCATGTCGATACCGGTCACAATTTCGAAGAAACCATGATCTATCGCGATGAGTTCGTGAAACTCCTCCGCGCCCAGCTCGTTGTTGGTTACGTCCAGGAATCGATAGATACTGGTCGCGTCGTTGAGGAAAAAGGACCGAACGCTTCCCGCAACAAACTTCAAACCGTCACACTCCTCGACACCATCGAGAAGCATCAATACGATGCCTGCCTCGGTGGCGGACGCCGCGATGAAGAAAAAGCCCGCGCCAAGGAACGCTTCTTCTCCCACCGCGATGACTTCGGCCAATGGGATCCAAAAAACCAGCGCCCCGAGCTTTGGAACCTTTTCAACGGACGCAAAAATCCCGGTGAACACTTCCGCGTCTTCCCGCTCTCCAATTTCACCGAAATGGATATCTGGATGTACATCAAACGTGAGGGAATCCCCCTCCCATCGATTTACTTCGCGCACGAACGTGAAATTTTCGAGCGTAACGGAACCCTCCTCGGAGTCACCGAATTTCTCAAACCTCAGGAACACGAGACCGTCACACGGGAGATCGTCCGCTTCCGCACAATCGGAGACGCCACCTGCACCGGCGCCGTCCGCTCCAAGGCCTCAAACCTCGACGAAGTCATCGCGGAAGTCGCTGCCGCCCGCCAAACCGAACGCGGCACCCGTTCCGATGACAAACGTTCCGAAACCGCGATGGAAGATAGAAAGAAGGAAGGCTATTTCTGAGAACTAAGATTCCTCCTTTCGTTCCTAGTTCTTCGTTCCTTGCTGACAAAATGAAACGAGCGAAGCACTAACCAAAAACCAAAAACTCTTCAAAAAATGATTTCCCAAACCTCCATCTGGAAAAACATGTCACTCAAGGAAAAGTTGCAACTTTTCACCGCAACGATCCGGCAGGCACGGGAACTGAAACGCATCGGAATTCGACTACGCCACCCTCAAGCTTCACCTGAACAAGTCGAAAAAGAACTCGCTCGCATCTGGCTTCATGCAAGACCCTGATTTCATATCCATCTTTGTAGCACCTCTGGAAAAAGCAGGGATTCGTTACATGATTACCGGATCGGTAGCCAGTTCGATCTACGGTGAACCACGTAACACACTTGACATCGATCTTGTGGTTTTACTCGAAGCCAACCAAATCACAGAACTCATAAACTTATTTCCAGAGGAAGACTTTTACCTACCTCCATCGGATGTGATCGAAATCGAAAGACGTCGCGAAGCACACGGCCATTTTAACATCATCCATCACCATACCGGCTTCAAAGCGGATATTTATCTATCAAGAAATCACCCTTGTCTGCCATGGGCCTTGGAAAAATGCAGAAGAATCGAGACAGATTCATGCCTCATCTCCATCGCACCTCCCGAATACGTCATCTTACATAAATTGGAATTCTATCGGGAATCCGGACACCAACGCCACCTCAGAGACATCGCAGGAATCCTCGAACAACAACCACTCGATCAAACATTCATCCAACAACAACTCACCGACCTCAACCTCACCTCCCAATATAAAGCCGCCGAGGCGCTTGTTGAGAAATTCTAAATCCTAAAATTGGACCGCGCGACTCCAGCCTACCCCGATGCAGTCGGTGGTCGCGCTCCTTCTCTTCCCCACCCAACACAAACTTCATCACAACAAATCACTCATTTTTCATCAACCAGGCTCAGCGACCCCCTGTGACCTCTGCGCCTCTGCGGTGAAAACATCCTCCCATCCACTCACCCATAGTAATTTTCACTCTTCATTCGTGTTCATTCGCGTTCATTCGCGGTGAAAACATCTTCCCTCTCAACCCCATGGACCTATTAAGATTTACAACAGCCGGAAGCGTCGATGACGGCAAATCCACCCTCATCGGCCGTCTGCTTTACGATTCAAAATCCATCTTCGAGGACCAACTCGAAGCCATGGAAGAATCCTCGCGCAAACGCGGCGATGAAAACGTCAATCTTGCTCTTCTAACAGACGGACTGAAAGCAGAGCGCGAACAAGGCATCACCATCGATGTCGCCTACCGCTACTTCGCCACGCCGAAACGCAAATTCATCATCGCAGACACCCCGGGACACACCCAATACACAAGGAACATGGTCACCGGCGCCTCAACCGCCAACCTTGCCATCATCCTCATCGATGCACGCAAGGGCGTTATCGAACAAACCAGACGCCACTCCTTCATCGCCAACCTTCTCCGCATCCAACATCTGGTCGTCGCGGTAAACAAGATGGATTTGGTAGATTACTCCCAAGAAGTCTTCGATCAAATCGTTGCAGACTATCGCGAGTTCGCTTCCCGTCTCGACAACATCGTCGATATCACCGCCATTCCTATTTCCGCCCTCAACGGCGATAATGTCGTTGATAAATCCAAAAACATGGATTGGTACGAAGGCCCAACTTTCCTTTATCACTTGGAAAACGTCTATGTCGGTGGCGAAGAAAACCACGTCGATGCCCGTTTCCCGGTCCAATGGGTCATCCGTCCCATGTCCGATGAATGGCATGACTTCCGCGGCTACGCCGGACGCGTCGCAGGGGGCGTCTTCAAACCCGGAGATCAGGTCACCGTCCTCCCGTCGGGTTTCAAAACGCACATCAAAGCCATCCATACCGAGTCCGGGAACCTCGACGAAGCTTTCGCTCCCCAATCCGTCTGCCTCACCCTCACGGATGAGATCGATATCTCACGCGGCGACACTCTGGTAAAATCCAACAACCCACCAAGAGTTTCCCAAGATATCGAGGCCATGGTCTGCTGGTTTTCACCAAAACCCATGCCCAACCGCGCCAAGCTCGTCATTCGCCACACCACTCAGGAAACCAAAGCCATTATCCAGGAAGTCAAATACCAGGTTGATGTCAACACCCTCCATAAAATCGAAGATATCGAAACCCTCTCGATGAACGACATCGGTCGCATCACTCTCCGCACCGCCGTCCCTCTCATCCACGACTCCTACCGCCGCAACCGCAACACCGGCTCCTTCATCCTCATCGATCCCGGCACCAATGAAACAGTCGCCGCTGGGATGATCGTTTAATCGCCAGCGTGACTCCAGCCAGCCCCGATGCAGTCGGTGGTCGCGCTCTTCTTTCTCCCGACGTCCCGTCGCCAAACCATGGTAGGGTCGCTTTGATAAAGCGACCGTCGCGAAGCATATCGTCCATGACTCATCCAATTGCCTCCTCATTACATACGACGCCCTCGGCTTATACCCCCCACTCCACCTTGACATCCCCTAACCTTCATTCATGTTCAACCTATGGATCAGCTTCATAGCCGTGGAATGCCGCGTTGGCGTGAAAAACAACGTTCACTCCCTCCGGCGTTAAAGCTCCAAATGATCGGGCAATTCATCCAAGAAACCCGCCAGCTCGAAAAGCTCAAACATTCATGCAAGCCGTCTGTGATACCCTTGAGCAACTCCTTAAAGAAGGAATCCTGACTCGATACGCCATTGGCGGCGCTACCGCTGCTGGCTTCCATGGCGAACCTCTGGCAACCCGTGACGTAGACGTTTTCGTGTTTCTCGATCCACCTCCTGGATCCCTTCTAGTCACCCTAGACCCCGTTTTCCGACGATTAAATGAACTTGGCTTCAATCAATTCGAAGAAGAAGGCTTATTGATTCATGATCTTCCTGTGCAATTTCTCAGTGCCGCACCCGGCTTGGAATCAGAGGCTGTCGAACAGGCCATGATCGTTGAATGGGAAAATCATACCCTCCGCGTCATGCGCCCAGAATATCTCGCTGCCATCGCCCTCTCCGTTGGCCGACCCAAAGATCGCGCGCGTCTTGTTTATCTAGCTGAACTACCAGATTTCAACTTTCCAGCCTTCCGCGAAATTCTTAGCCGTCATCAACTCTTGAATCGCTGGCACCAATGGGCAAACGCCCTTGGACTTAATTCTTAGCCCCAAAGCCGTTAACACTCATGCTAAGGAGCACGGACATTCCTGTCCGTTAAAACGGTAGGGTCGCTTTGATAAAGCGACCGCCGCGAAGCAAATCGTCCATGACAAATCCAATTGCCTCCTCATTTTTAAACGTACATCAAAAGAACAGAGAGCTGGAATAAACCGCCCTTCAGCCTCCCTCTCCCAAATCTCCTTCAAGTTTAAAATTTAAAATTTAAAGTTTCATGCGACTCCTCATCACCGGCGGCGCCGGCTTCATCGGCTCCCACCTCGTCGAGCACTTCCAAGGCCTTGCCTCGGAAATCATGGTTCTTGATAACCTGCGCTCCGGCTATCTCCATAACCTCACTGGACTCGATCACACCTTCGTCGATGGCTGCATCACCGATCGCGCTTTGGTCGATTCCCTTATGCCTGGCATCGATGCCGTATTTCATCTCGCGGCGATGGTTTCCGCTCCGGAATCCATGGCGAATCCCATCGAATGCGCCCGCATCAACGTCACGGGATTGCTCAACGTCCTGGAATCCGCCGCCCAACACCGCGTGAGGAAATTCATACATGCGAGTTCTGCCGCCATTTACGGAGACAACCCCGTCGTTCCGAAAATCGAATCCATGCTCCCCGAGCCGAAAAGCCCATACGCGATTACCAAGCTCGATGGCGAATACTACCTCGAAATGTTCCGCCGCGAAGGGCGTATCCATACCGCCTCACTGCGCTTTTTCAATGTCTTCGGCCCACGTCAGGATCCAAGCAGCACCTACGCCGCCGCGGTGCCCATCTTCATTCGCAAAGCCTTGGCCAACGAACCCATCACCATCTACGGAGATGGCGAACAAACTCGCGATTTCATCTCCGTCAAAGACGTCGTTGCCGCCCTTGCCCACGCCGCAAACTCAGACGAAATGTACGGCACCTACAACGTCGGCTATGGCAACAGCATGACCATCAACCAACTCGCCTCCGAAATCATCCGACTCACCGGATCAGCTTCCAAAATCATCAACGCACCGGAACGCACCGGTGATGTCAAACACTCCCGCGCCAATATCGACCGCCTCACGAACACCCGCTGGAAACCCTCCACCACATTGACAGAAGCGCTAACACTCATGCTAAGGAGCACGGACATTCCTGTCCGTTAAAACGGTAGGGTCGCTTTGATAAAGCAACCGCCGCAAAGCAAATCGTCCATCACGAATCCAATTGCCTCCTCATTCCATGTTTTAAAATAAGGAACGCAGGAAAAAAGCGAGAATCAAACCTTCCCGACGTTACGTCGACTAAAGCATGGTAGGGTCGCTTTGATAAAGCGACCGCCGCGAAGCAAATCGCCCATGACTCATCCAATCCCCTCCAAAAGTAAGAATCAAACCTTCCTGCCTTCCTGCCTTCCTCATAGATAACTCTTCATTCTATTCAGTGTTTCAGTGTTTCAGTCTTACCGTAAAACCGAACCACCGCGTGCACAGCGCATCCCCCCATCACGTTCTTATAAGATCTGAATACGATGCTTGCCTTCGTTCATATCCCTAAAACCGCCGGAACGACGCTGCATAAAGTGATCTCTCACCAATATGCTAAGAGTCAAATATTCATCCATCATGATGCCGAAGGCCCACCTTCAGCCGAATTAGCCGCGCGCATTGAGGCACAAGGCTCCGAGGTTATCATTGGGCATTTCAGCGTCGGTCTGCATAAATTCATTCCTTCGCTGCGCTATATAACCTGCATGCGTGATCCGGTTGCACGCCTCATCTCTCACTACCACCACGCACTTCACGATCCTTCCCACTATCTCCACAGCGATGCTAAATCGCGCACCCTCCTCGGATACGTATCATCAGGCCTTTCCGGGGAGCTTACCAACGGCATGACCCGCTTATTGGCAGGCCTTAGTGATTTTCACGGCAAACAGGTTGATGAATCAGTCTTTGCACTCGCCGCATCGAACCTCGAAACTCTCTTCGATACCATTATTCCCTGCAACCGCTTCGACGAAGGCCTGCTTCTTCTGTCACGCGATCTCAACTGGAAAAAACCTTTCTATTTACGAAGGAAAGTCGGCCGTTATGCTTACGACGCCAATCCACCCGATGAATCGACGCTGCGAGCCATCGAAGAGCAAAATCACTACGACCGCAGGCTTTACGATCTCTGTATCGCCCGCTTCGACCAGCGCGCCAGCTCTGATCTTAATCTAGCTAACCAACTAGCCGTTTTTCGTAAAACGAACGCCACCTACGGTAAAGCCACGTTTCTAGCTCGTGAGTTCAAGTCCCGATACTTCTGAGTAACCAAGAAATGGAGATAATGGTCATACTTGACCGTTCAGAATATTCTGTTCCTCACTCCTCCACGTGCAGCAATCTTTTCCATAAACCTCCTCAAGACATGAAGAGTATCATCCTTCGCGCACTTCGGCTCGCTGGTCTTATCTGGTGCCGATGGCAGGGAGCTGACGCCCACCCCACGGCACTCATCCATGGCTTTCCCCGTATCATCGTTAAAAGCGGAGGTAGAATCTCTATTGGCGCGGGTGTTACCATCAACGCCGCGCGCTGGTCTAATGCCCACAATGACGGTCACCGCACCATACTTTTTGCTGGACCATCCGCCGTGATCGAACTTCGCGAAAATTGTGGCCTCTCTTCCTCCCGCATCATCGCTTATCAGAAGATCCTAGTAGGTGAATCTTCTCTCATCGGAGCTGGATGCCTGATCTGCGATTCCGATATGCATGAAATTCCCCTTGGATCAAATAACCCGATACAAATTTCTCCCATTGCCATTGGGCGAAGCGTTTTTATTGGAGCCAACACCACCGTCCTCAAAGGCGCAGAAATCGGCGACCATGCTGTAATCGGTGCATGCTCGGTAGTCACAGGCCAAATCACTCCGAGCTCCATCGTAGCTGGAAACCCCGCACGCGTCATCCGCCAGCTTGAGGAAACCTGATTTCCTTCTCCCTTGAAGTTTAAAGTTTAAAATTTCAATCCAACTACCGTGCGCATCGCCCTCGCCGCCGATTTTCCTGTGCATTACCTGCCCGGCATTGCTCACGGCACACCCAGTCATCACGCCACATGGTTGCCTCCCCTCGCGGAAGAATTATCACAATTTAAAGGCTTTGATTTCCACTGGATAACTTGTACCAAAGTCATTTCTGCATACAGGAAAATTCATTACCTAAACCAAACTTTTCACCTCCTACCACGTCGTAAACTTTCCCTCGAGATTCTCACCCGCTTCACACGCGAGCGCCGGCTTATAGCAACCCTTAACGAAAAACTGAAGCCCACTCTCTTGCACGGCTGGGGTACGGAACAGGGATACGCCCTCGCAGCTAATGATTTTCCAGGAAAGTCCCTCATTTCACTCCAAGGCATCCTAACGGCCTGTTGCGCGGTTACTCGCATGCCTATACTTTATCGAATTCAGTCAGCAACAGAAAAAGCCATACTTGCAAAAGCACATCATCTTACCGTCGAGTCGCCGTGGGGCGCGGATCACCTGCGGAAACTCGCACCCGATGCCGAAATCGAACTTCTTGAATATGGAGCTAACCCTGCCTGCTTCAACATCATACGTCAGCCTTCAAAAACGCCTAGCGCCATCTTCATTGGCTCCCTCACTGAGCTGAAGGGCGTCGATACCCTGCTTAAGGCTTTTTCCGATCCGCGGCTATCTGAAATCGATCTCCACATCTATGGAGCAGGTGAAAAACGGTTCGTTCGCGGAAATCATCCTCGAAACCTGCATTTTCACGATCACTGCCCACGCAGCGAAACCCTGCAAGCCATGTCGCGTGCATGGTGTCTCGTCCACCCCACCCGAGCCGACACTTCTCCCAACGTCGTCAAAGAAGCCCGTGTCATCGGCCTACCTGTCGTTACAACCTCGGAAGGAGGCCAGACCCAATACGTTAAACACGGCGAATCTGGCTTCATTCACCGCGTCGGCCACACCGAAACTCTAATCCAAGGCGTCCTCGCAGTTACCGAGTCCCGCGAAACCAACCTACGCATGGGCACCACAGACCAAGAAAGCCACAGACAACTTCTGACCCCAGCGCGCACTGCGGAACACCTGATTCAGATATACCAACGGCTAACAGAATCGAATCCAACTCGCCCAGTCCAGCTTTTCTAGTCCTCGCCGCCTTCGCAAAGTAAACCACAAAAATCGGGCTCACTAGACCTTTTAACATCATAAAGCTAATGTTTCATTTCACCCAAAGTTTTGGCATGATTCTAACCCTATCCGCCATGCGACAAAATCCGAGTGTGATCAGCCTGAAACTCTTGACCAAGTTTTGCACTTCACCCTCTTGCTCAGGTGTCTAAATATTCATCCGGAATCACGATTCCCATCCTTCCACCTGCATGGACTCCGTAAAACTCAAAGAATTGCTCGTCGTCATCCTCTTGGCGTTCGTGGCGCTATATCTTGGCATCGCCGCCGCCGCCTATCAGGCCGAGGCCTTGGCCTGGATGATCGGCGGCTTGGGCATTGTCTTCATTCTGGCACTTGGACGAAATGTCTGGTTACTCGTACCGGCCGGCCTGTTGCTTCAGGGCACTCTAAACGCCCTTCCTGGCTCACCACCCGTCTGGGCATTCGGCGCGTTGATCGCTTTTGGCATCTTCACCCTGCGTTTCTCTCTGCGTAAGCAAGACTTTATCTTGCGTCTGGATATTATGGACTTTGCGATCATTCTTAACTTTCTCGCCATCGCACAAGCTTATCTCAGAAATCCTACTAGCCTTCTGATGTTCGGAGGCGAGCTCGCCGGAGGAAAACCTTATGCCACATTCTTGGTAGCCATCATGGCGTATTTTTTTCTTTCCACTCTAATCACTAATCTCCCCAGCTTCCGCCTCGCTGTTCTGGTGATGGTCTGCGCCACCCTGGCGGATGGCGTGCTAGGTTTAGCCGCAGAATATATCCCCTCCCTCGCTAAATTTGTCTTGCCGATTTATTCGAATGTGAACTTTGGTGTCGCCGATTCAGGCCAAGCTTTTTCGGCGGATCTCAGTGAAGCACGCAGCAGCGGCAGTTTTGCAGGTATCGGAGAAACACTCGCGATTGTATTGCTCTGCTTCAGTCGCCCGATACGCTGTCTACTCCCCACCTATCCTTTCAGGATGATTCTATTCACGGTCGCAATGGGTCTGATTTTACTCTCTGGCTTTCGGAGCATCACCGCCTA
Source organism: Luteolibacter sp. (assembly GCA_044233125.1). GTDB lineage: Bacteria > Verrucomicrobiota > Verrucomicrobiia > Verrucomicrobiales > Akkermansiaceae > Luteolibacter. The sequence continues at coordinate 180,366 of JBIIKO010000003.1, forward strand.
CATTTTCGTGTTTTATGTCGTCGCCGCCATCACTCGGAAGAACTTTGTCGACATCATCGCCGTGATGGTCGCCGCCTTCCTCGGGATTGCTTTCTTTGTAATGAGCGGCTCCGCCGACAAACTTCCCTTCGGCGCGCAGCGCGTTCTTTCCGCCGTCCCCTTTGTGAAGGTGGATGACAAGGCAAAACTGGACGCCGATCAAAGCTCGGAATGGCGCTTCGAGATGTGGCGCCTAGCCCTTACCTCGAACCGTTACATTCAGAACAAGTTGCTAGGTGACGGCTTTGCCATGAGCGCAAGGGAAATGCGAGCCCAGCTCGACGCCGCCCAAGGATTCAGCGACGGTTCCACCGAAAAAGACAACATTGAGGCCTTCTTGCTACGCGGCTCTTACCACGGCTTCCACGTAGAGACCATTCGCTTCACGGGATTCATCGGACTGCTTGCCGCCGTTTTTGCCATGTTTGTCTTTATGCGCAAGGCATGGCAGTTGCTCAAGCATTACCGCAGCAGCCCAGTCTTCGGGTTTGTCGCCTTCATCGCCATACCATATGTGATTTATCCCTTTTGGGCGCTGCTTGTTTTCGGTGCTTACCGAGTCGAATTTCCCCAGTTTCTCGCGGCCGCCGGACTCTTGAAAATGCTGGATACACTCCGCCTTCAGGAACTCACGACCGCCGCCGCTCCCGCACGGTTAGTCGAGACTGTGACATCCATCCGTCGCCCTCAGGGCTCCCTTATCCCGCGATCCGCCCCTACGCAGATCGATTTTAATGACGGCGGATTAGACCGCAACTAAAGGATAAGATTGATCGAGCTACAGATAGTCGTGAATACATCAGTAATTAACTGGCTGATTGGCATTTGGTTTATATGCTGACAAACCCAATTATTTGGAAAACTTTTCTATCAAGGATTTCTCCGTATTCATGTATGCAATTTCAAAAATATGGTGGCGATTGTCTACCAGCAAAGCCGCCCGCAACTCAGGTGCATCGTATTTCGCGTTTTTCTCTGTCAGCGCTTCGGCTTTCGTTTCGGTTCCGATTCTCGTCCAGTTTCTCAGCAAGGAGGAGATCGGTCTCTGGATGATCGTCAGCCAGGCGGTCAGCTATCTATTATGGATGGATCTCGGGGTTGGTAGCGCTGCGGCAAGAAAATTCGCCGAGCCCATTGTTGCCAACGATCAGCCCGAAATCAACCGCTGGTGGACCGCCATCTTCATCATCCTCGCGATTCTTGGCACCTTGCTCATCGTGGTCGGTCTGGTCTTAACACCGCTTTTGACCAAGCTGTTCCAAATACCACAAGTCAGCATGAATGATGCGGTCTATCTTTTTGCCGGCAGCTTTATCGTTGCTGGGATATCCTTTCCGATGAAAGCTGTACCGGGTTTTTTGACTGCCCAGGAACGCTTCCATTGGTGCCCGATCGGGCAAGCTATCATGCCGTGGATCAGCCTTGGGGTATTTTATCTATTTCTAAAACATGGCATTGGCATACGTTCCTATGTCTGGTCGCTAGGTGCGGTTCAGATTTGTTCTTGGGCATACTTTATAGGATTGGTCGTCGTCGGGCCACAGAAACCATGTTTTGATATCACAGGATTATCAATACAGCGTCTGCGCGAACTTTTTTCCTTCAGCCTTCACTATTGCCTGCTCTCCTTCTCCCACTCCCTTCTACAAAGTCTACCGGCACTGGTCATGGCAAGATCAGGAGGGCTGGCCATCATCCCTCTATTCTCTTTCACCACCCGCAGTCCGGCGATGATTGCCAATTTGATAACCCGTACCGCCCACGCTTTCTATCCCCAGTTTCAGACCCTTTATGTGTCCAACCACCGTGATATATTGGTAGTAAAGTTCAACCGCGTCACACAGCTGACCTTGGCGCTGGCACTTGCGGGTGCAGGATGTGCTATCCTAGGCAACCGGGTTCTGGTAGGATTCCTTGCCGGACCCGACTTTTTCGCGGGACCTACATCCAATGCCTGGATGATCCTTACGATTTGCGTCCTGCCATTCTTCGCCTGCTTCGAAAACCTGCTTCCCCTCTCGGGATCAATGGGCAAAACTGGATTAGTGTCAATTGTGCGCCTGGGAATATGCCTTGTTTCATCGTTCTGGGCCTATCGCCAGTTCGGGATGCCCGGATTAGCGGCCGTCATCTCCTTGAGTCCTGCGATTTATGGTGTTTACGCTATGCTGCGCGGTTCTGAAAATTGCGGCTTTCCGCTATCCAAGATCGCTACCCGCGTCTCCATCGAAGCACTACTTGTGTTGATACTGATCATTGTTGGGTGCTTCATCGTTGGCTATCAGGGCTCAGAGGCTAGCAACCCTGAGGCATCAATACCCCATCAATTTATCCCCACCTTGATCGAAGGAATTGTGGGCGGAACCTTACTCGCTCTGGGTGGCGCCGCCTCATTATATCATGTGAAAGTTTTAATGTATATCGGTAGATCAGCATCTACGTAATTAGATAGAAGTGGTTTCAAAAGTTGAAAATTTTAAAATTGTAATGTAAAATTTTATGATCAACTTGTCGTTCCATGGCCTACGAATTCATGACCGACGGGGTCTGAGAGCACATCATGCATGCATAGCCGGACATTAATTCATTCTGGCGTCCACGCCGCAGCGATCGTGATGTATTTGAGGGAATTCTCTAGGTTCTCATGTCCGGCGTGAAGTGGAGTGACACGCCAAGACATCTACCTGCACCCGTAACTTGCTGGCGGAGGTTACGTGATCAGCAAGAAGAGGGAATATGGGATGATGTGTGGCGATCATTCATCACTACCCTGAATAAGAATGGTCTTTTAGATCGGCAGGAATGTTTTATATATTGTAGCTTTTCCCCGGCAAAAAAAGTGGGCTCTACGTCGGAAAAAAAGGAAAGGAAACGAAGTGGATGGTACTGGCGGGCGGCCAGCATCTTCCTTTGAGAGGCACTCTGAGCCTACGCAGCGCCTGCAGAAATGACGCAGGTAATTCCAAACATCGCAAGACATGCATGGTAAGAATGGGCGACTGCCAAGTAGTTTGATTGCTTATAAAGCTTATGATGCGGACTGATTAAGAAAGCTGAAAGTAGGGATTGGTAGTGAACTCATCTGCCCACACCGCCGAGAAAGAAAAATACCACCTTTACAAGACGGACGTAAGTTAAAACGCTAGCGTAAACGTTGGAAAATCAAGTGCCTCTTCGCATGACTTGGTAACTGGTGTAGGCTAGTCGTCAGGCATGAACATCTGATCTCAGTTACAGTAAATTTTTTGAAATTGCCTGCATCATGATTTTTTTCAGACACTTTTGTAACCACTTCCAATACCGTATATTTAGAAAATATAACAACCATGAACGTCAAACATCTACCCTACGAAATTGATCCGACAAAAAACCGGAATCACTACTATGAAACCCTATGGAAGTTGACAGCCCTAGACCTACTCAAATCCCGAGAACCTGATATAAACGGCTGGTCTTTGCTGGATTATGGCTGCGGGCGGGGTGAAACCATGCAGTTGGCAACCGAACTGGGCATGGAGGCTCACGGCACGGACATGGATCCCAAGTGTGTAGAGCTCGCCTCCGCTTTCGGTCATGCTCACATGCTGGATGCAGCAGATCCTGTAAACCAATTTGGCAGCAAGGCCTTCGATGTGGTGGCTTGCTTTCATGTGCTCGAACATGTGCCAAGACCTCTCGAAACGCTAATACATCTCAGGGAAATGGCCAAACGATATGTCTTGGTAGCAGTACCTAATTTGAGCCGCCCGCGTGATTTCATTCGCCACCGGAATTGGGATACAGATATCAATGACGGACACATCCAATCATGGGATCACAGCCATTTCAGAAAAATGGCGGAAAAGCATGCGGGATTGCGTATCCTTGCATGGGGTCATGATACTACGATTGTGCCACCATTGAGCAACGCGGTAGTCAAACTGTTTGGGAATAAAATGGCCATAAAACTCGAAACCGGCCTATTTCGGCGACTATGGCCTTTTGGAGCGGTCTCAGTTATCGCTCTCATGGAACCGATTGCCGACTAAAGCCATATCATGAAATATAGACCGTTTCACAAAAGTCCGTGTGCATCCCTTCGTGGCTGTGAATTTCAGCCGCAGGAATCCATTCTCCCACAAGGAATATCGTGAATTTTTCGGTAATTGCAAGTTAGCTCTTGAGAATGGCGATTACACATCAATAGTTGTCCGCAATTTATTAAAAATGTCGAAAGTAATAGCGATTCTTGCGGATTTTCCCCATTCGTATTTTAAGCAGGGAGCTCAGGGACGGGGCGCAGGCCAAAGCTCAACATGGCTTACTCAACTGGCGGATGAATTTGTCATGAATTCGGAATTCGTAATCCACTGGATCACGCTCGATCGATCAAATTGCCTCGGAAGGGTATCCATGGTCAAATGGAACAATCAAACTTTTTGGCTGATACCTTCTCCTAATCTAAAAGCTGATTTATTACTTCATTATCAATTCTCGAAATTCCTGCTGGCGCGCGTCCTTCGAAAAATCAGGCCGGATTTAATCCATTGCTGGGGTTCCGAACGCGCCTACCCATCCATGTGCGGATGGAGCGGCATCCCTTCCGTTTTTTCTGTGCAAGGGGTCGTGAACCACTTGGTGGCAAATCGAGTAGTGCCGGCCAATTTTACATTCAAGGCATTTTCGAAGTGGGAAAAAATTTACCTCAAAAATGCGGATGTGGTCACGGTTGAATCATCTTGGGCAGCGAAAAGGGTCAGTGAGGTTAACAATTCGTGCAAAATCCGCCAAATTGAATATGGCGCGAATCTAGGATTTTCAAAAGTGGTGAGAAACCCGAATGGCAGCGCCCCCTACGCGCTGTTTGTCGGGAACTTGAGTTGGGGTAAAGGAGTTGATTTATTGATAGAAATACAGGATCATTTCCGCATCAAAGGCTGGCAATTGCGCTTGGCGGGATACGGCCCCCTGGCCGCCGATTTGTCCCGTATACCTGGGGATCACATCAAGCTACTTGGAAACATCAACTGGGATCAACTCAAGCTGGAGCTATCGGGTGCAATGTGCCTGATACACCCGACCCGTGCGGACAGCAGTCCCAATTCCGTGAAAGAGGCTAGGGCTGCGGGCTTGCCGGTGATCACTTCAACCCACGGCGGACAGACCGATTACATCATCGACGGTGAAAACGGTTTTATTGTAGATCCACTCAACGCTACCTTGTTGATAAAGGCACTGAACAAGATCATGGATTCTCCCGAGGTCTCCATACAAATGGGGTCCTCTCGGCTTGAGGAAGATCGCGCGCATCTTCATCCAGCCCGCTCCGTTTCTGCATTCCTGGATCTTTATCGTGAGTTGCTACGCTGAATTTTCCAACGGCTCCCTCGGATTCCGCAGCCACAAAATAAGGCAAATCAATGAATTCGCCGACAATCGCTCTGGCGTGCATAGCTAAGGAATTATCATAACCACCCGCGCCGACACCGGCCCCACCGTGGTCAAGGAAGCCCGTGTCATCGGCCTTCCCGTTATAGGCACTCGCAACGGTGGCCTCCGCGATTACATTCGGCACGGGGAAAATGGTTACATCGTGAATCCCCTAGATCCCATTACTCTCGCCACCGCTCTGTCCTCACTCATGCAATCTTCCGAACATTGTATCGAGATGGGAAATCAACATCATACTGAAGACCGTGAGGCGTTCTCCCCGAAACTTTGCGCTGCGAAATTCACCGCTATTTATAAAGAACTCCAGACACGATGAGAGCACAGGTCGTTTATCAATTATCCGAGGATCCGCTTGTTGTAATGGGATCTTTCGCCTCCTACGTGGCCATGGGAAAGTTAAAACGCCCTTTCACCTTCCTTTATCATAATCCCGGCTGGATCCGCGCACGGAGCCTGCCGAGATACCTCAAGTTACTGCGGCACTTCGGAAAAAATGCCAGACTTCACTTCATCACCAACGAGGAGTCTGAAGCCCGCTGGCTCATGCTTCTGGGCCAGAAAGCGACCTGCCTCGGACACAATCTTCATGTCCGCGACGGCTTTTTCACCCCTGATCCCGCCACCCCCAAACGCTACGACGCCGTATATGCCGCCACCTTGGCGCCCTACAAGCGCATTGAGCTAGCGCGTGAGATCGAACGCCTCGCTTTTGTGACCTATGTCACTCATCAGGAAGAATGGGATCTCCACGCCTACGAACCACGCCTGCACCACGCCGATTTCAACCGCCGCTTCATTTCCCGCGAGGAAGTCCGCGAGCGCTATCGCGCCTCCCAGGTTGGGCTTGCTCTCTCCGCCGCTGAGGGCGCCATGTTCTCTTGCACCGAATACCTGCTCTGCGGTCTTCCGGTCGTGACTACGCCAAACCGCGGCGGTCGCAATCGCTACCTCACCCCAGAAACATCCACAACCGTAGCCCCGGATTCCCAAGCGATCCGCACAGCGGTTGATAGATATTGCCAATCACCTCCCAACCCATATAAAATAAGGAACATCACCCTCAACTTGATGCAGCGCGACCGCGCCGCATTTATCGAAATCCTCGACCGCTACGGAGCCAATCAGACTTCCAATCCGCAATCCGAAATGGAACGCATTTGGGGAACCGAACAGGGAATCGAGAAATTCGCCATTCCCTTGGTGGATATTCCAGCCAGACTCGATTTTAGCTAATAACGTCCAAACAAAGTTATCCCATGAATATCAGATCTATACTACGCGAAAATCTTAACCAAGACGGATTACTCTACGCATTTCTTCGTGCGGCGGCAAATCCCCATAATGCCATGCGCCGCTGGCAGCGGGCGCACACCAAAAGTTCCATCTTCCAGAGTGACGACGAACTCGGAGGTTGCTCGCTGCAACCCATCCCTTTGCTCGAAGCTTGCCTTGAATTACATGCACCCAAGTCCGTCCTCGACGTCGGCTGCGGAACCGGCAAATCCCTCGATTGGCTTCTCTCAAAAGGCATCGAGGTTCAAGGAGTGGAAGGCTCTGCGGCAGCTATACGCCATGCTGAAAACCCAGATAAAATCCTAAGCTACGACCTTAATATACCTCTCGACCTAGGTCGACGTTTCGATCTCGTATGGTGCTTCGAAGTCGCGGAACACATCCACCCTGACTTCACCGATGCGTTCCTCACAACCCTCACCAACCATTCCGATCATATCGTCATGTCTGCCGCCCATCCCGGGCAAGGAGGCGTCGGGCACTTCAATGAACAGCCACGCGCCTACTGGATCGAAAAGCTAGCCCAGATCGGATTCGTCCATGACGAAGACGCTCGCAATCGCCTTATCCGAGATTGGACTTGGTTTCCGGAAAATCTCTTCGTCTTCCGACGAATTGAGCCAATCTAGCAAACCTTGCACCCTCATCCAGCGAGCCAATCCACCAATGTCTAAATGATGTTTCCGCATACCATTCTAACTGCGACTTTTGCAGGGTTCATAGCCACAATCGCGATTGGCACCGGAAACCCCGTGCTCGATCTGCGGATCGAAGCGGTTACAAGAAAGCCTATGCTTACCTACCGAGGGGTTTTGGGTGGCCAATATAAACTGCAGCGCTCCTCGGATCTTTTGACTTGGGAGAATTTATCCCCATCCACTCCGGGACGGAACAGAACGGAGAAACTCACCGATAACACAATCTCCAGACAATATTTTTACCGGATCGAAAGCATTCCTCCTCCGTTTTTTGAGACCGATCCCCTACAAAACTTCTGCGCGGTAGGGGATTCGATCACAGACCGCAGCACCTTCAACCAACCCGCGATCTACGACGGTCTCGGTTACGATCTGAGCGGCTGGGGTGCAATGCTCGAGCAGATGTCCGGCGGGCGCATCCGCTCCGTCGCCCGTTCCAACTCTTTCAAGACAGACCGTGACCATGGTTACTCGGGTATCACATCGTGGATGTTCCTCGATGGCGGCGGATGGTTACCGACAGGCCTTATCCCCATCGAGGACGCAGTGGCCAGCAAAGCTGACTGCTTTATCGTTCATATCGGCACAAACGACATCGCATCATCGACACCTCAAGAGATCGTCTCTCGCATTCAAAGGATTTGGAGTCGCTTGGTTCAAACTGGGAAACCTGTGATCGGCACCGATATCCTCCAGCGCTGCGCGACATATCCCGGATGGACACCGGAATTGCGTGACCGAGTTACTGCGGTGAACTCTGCTTTGCGGGCAACTTGGAAAACTCAAGGTCTCGCCTCATACCGCCCGTGGGATCATCTGATCGAAAAGGATGATCAGGGCTTTGCCATTTCCGCCGAGTTTCCCAACGATGGGGTTCATCCCACTATGCGGGTAGGTCTTAAACTCGGCAACGACCTGCATCAGCTCCTCAATCCTTTCTACGCCGGTGCCGAGGATTTAATTCCAACCATGGATTCCCCTGTTTGGCTGACGCCAAATCCAGCTGTATCTGGCACAGCAGGTCTTGCAAATTCATGGATCCCCATGTCGCTGGGTGTTGCGGAGACCGATGTCATCTACACAAAGTTATCGGATACGGAAGGTGATTGGCAACGGATCAAAATTCTCAACCCACAGTCACAAGGAACGCGCGGCGTTTATACGCGGCAAATCGGCGCGGGAAACACTTGGAATGTAGGGGACCGCTGCGTGGCCACGATGCGGGTCAGAGTCCCACCCGGCACTACCTTCTCCGGAATCGGGATCAGCGTCCAGTGCGTGGGGGCTTCCAGCCCTTGGATCGATGCCGCCGCCGTAAGCCATACCTACGTTTCCTCACCCATCGAAGATTTTGACGCAACGATCGTATCCAATCCTTTTACGATTCCAAACGGAACCACCGAGCTCTGGTTTTTGCTAAAAATCACTGGTGGTGCTGGCACTGTGGATTTCCGGCAAGCGGGTATTTTCCGTGTCGATCATTAAACAGCACTCCCTAACATCCAACATCCATGCTCTCGCGTCTCCTGACTCCTTTGATCATGCTGCAAATGCCGCTGTGGCGGCTATACGCTAGGCTGCGCCGTGCCACCGTCCATCCCTCCGTCATGATGCGCGGCAGGCCCATCGTGCGCTGTCTTGCAGGCGCAAGGCTCATCCTTCACGAAGGGGTTCGCATCAACAGCGCGATCGCCTCCAATCCGGTCATTGGACGCCGCCGTACAGCTCTCTGCGCCATCGCACCCGGAGCCCTGTTGGAGGTCGGCCCCGGAGTCGGCATGAGCGGAGCCTGCCTCTGCGCCGCCCAATCGCTCACCATTGGGGAGAACACAATCATCGGCGCGGACGCCCTGATCACCGACACCGATTTTCATCAGCCTCTCTCCGACTGGAAATGGGGTAACGACGCCAAAGGTGCATCCAAGCCGGTGACCATTGGCCGCGGCTGTTTCATTGGCGCGCGCGCCATCATTCTCAAGGGTGTCACGCTAGGAGACGGTGCCGTAGTCGCGGCGGGCGCTGTGGTGACCCGTGATGTGCCTGCAAACTATCTTGCTATTGGCAACCCTGCAACAAACACAGAACTTAACACTCGCTGGATACACCCTAAATAGCTTGCATAAACCTTTTATTAAGCGAACACACTTCACGGGACGCAATAGCAATCAGCCTAGACAAAATTCATTTTACCATGCTCTTCAACTCGTGGGAATTCCTGATTTTTCTCGCGATTACCTTTGTCCTCTACTATGCCCCATGGTCTCGGCGTCGGCATGGAAAAGCCTGGCAGGTCACACTAGCACTGGTTGCCAGCTTAATCTTTTATGGCTGGGAGGATCCCAAGCTCATCGGCTTACTTGCGGTCTCCTGCGTAGGCAATAGCATCGCTACAGGGCGGATTATCCTACACAAGGTCGCGGGAAACGAGGCACTGGTCCAGCACTGGACCCGCCTTGCTGTGGTTATGAACCTTACTCTCCTGGGCTTCTTCAAATACCTACCCTTCCTCGCAGGCATGGTGCCCAGTTTGCCTCTTGCTTGGGTTGATTCACTCAAAGCTATTCCCCTGCCCATCGGGATCTCATTCTATACCTTTCACGGCATCAGCATGATCGTGGACGTGGCACGCGGCGAGGTGACGCGTGAGGGCGACAAACTGGTTTCAGGAGGAACAAGAAGCAGTCGTTTCACAAAGGGCATACGAGACATTGGCTTTTATTTGTTATTCTTCCCACAATTGGTCGCCGGCCCAATTGTCAAGGCTAAGGAGTTCTGGCCGCAAATTGTCTCGAAGAAGATCGAGGACATCCCATGGAAGTTGGTCATCCGCACCCTCATCACCGGTTACTTCCTCAAGATGTTTGTTGCCGACAATCTCTCCGAGCAGACTGCCATGCTGAGTATGGGCGAGGAAGGCCTCAAAAGCAGCGGACCGCTCAACCTCGTCCCGCTAATTTATGCTTACACATTCCAAATTTTCGCTGACTTTGCCGGATACTCTCTCATTGCCATCGGTCTTGCCGCGATGTTCGGTTACAAATTTCCGACCAACTTCAACTTCCCCTACCTCTCCACCAGCATCACCGAATTCTGGAGGCGCTGGCACATGTCACTCTCCGGCTGGTTGCGCGATTACCTCTATATCCCCCTCGGCGGCAACCGTAAAGGCCCCACCCGCACGTATATAAACCTCTTCATCGTCATGTTACTCGGCGGCCTCTGGCACGGAGCCGAATGGAAATTTGCCCTATGGGGTAGTTTGCATGGATTCTTTCTGGCACTGGAAAGATTCTCCTCGGGTTTTAAATTGCGGTTGAAAGATCAAAGGGGTAACCCAGAGCCGAATTCCTATTCAAAATTCAAAATTGTCATTACAGTTCTGAAATGGGTATTCACATTTCACATCGTAACGGCTCTCTGGCTGACCTTTCTGATGCCGGACATGTCATGCATTCGGGCATTCTTCCAAGGCGTCTTTAGCGGCAATACCGGATTTTCCGGACCTCCGATATTCTCGTTGTTCTTTTATGGAACTGCAATCGTTCTCTACCATGTATGGGGATGGATACGAGAACACCGTCAGCACTTCGCCATGCGCCTCCTTCATTCACCAATAGAACCAATGCTTCACGGCGTCATGCTCTTTCTTATTATCACCAATTACGGAGCCCCGAGAGGCTTTATCTATTTTCAATTTTGAATGGAAATTGTAGGAAGTGCGCAAAAAATATATGACTACGCGCAACTTTAACTAACAACTCGCTGCGTTCCATAAACATCCACAACTATCAAATCTCTCGTTAACTTGCGCTATCCCCTCATACTCACCTTCTCCATCACTCTGTGTTTTACAGTTCAGAGTCTCGCTCTGCGCTCGGTAGGTGGCCGAACAAACAAAAGTGAATCTAATTTCTTCTCATCGCTAGCTCGAATACAGACCGGCATTCGTGGCCAGCCAGAAACTTTCTTGCTTGGATCATCGATCACAGGGCGCCTTCCGGATCGGAGCAATGGCTTTGCGGGCGTTGCCAATCTTGGATGCGACGGAGCCAATGCTGTTGACACATTGCGCGCAATCGACCGCGGTCAAATTCCATGGGCTCCTCGCATCATCATAGAGGGCAATACGCTCTATCGCTCGGTCGGTAAACCTCCAACCGAAATCTCCAGCACCATCACTTCGCCATGGTTTCAGATTGGTTCCGAACTTCCCAATCTGGGTGCTACTGCGCGACCTTCGGCCTTCCTATACAGCCGTCTTCTCGCAGGAAAAATCGGAGAGGCTCATCATGATAAATGCACAAGGCTAGATATTGCAAATCTCCCCAAAATACTCATGTGCGATCCGCCCATACTCAACAAACAAGAATTAACTTTAATCAAAGAATTGAGCGAAATCATCAACCGCCTAGAAGTAAAGGGTACGCAGTTTCTGATCACCTTACTTCCTCCAGGCGGAAAATCGGACTCCGTTCATGTTCGGCTCCCAGTTGCGCTTGCCATAGAATCTGGTGTACCATTTTGGGATCTCGTTAGTGGTTTACCACCAGATTCCATAAGATTTACCGACGGAGTTCACATGGATCCACAGAGTGCGGCTACCGTTATGACTCTTCTTTTGGAAAAAAACCAATCCGAATGACTATCTCAGCTCATAGCCATTCATGTGGCATTGCCAGTCCTAGATTGCTGCAGGTATTTAACCAATACCTTGAACCCGGCGGCGAGGAGGTCTGGGTCAACCAGATGCTACAACTTGGCGGTAGTAAGTTCGATATCCGCGAACTACGATTTCATAGTGAAGCGTGGCTGGGACACGGTGCTCCTTCTCGGCTTAGACAAGCGATTCTTTCTTGGAACCATCCACTGGCTAGAAACAAGCTCAGGCAAAGCGTTGAAAAGATCAGGCCCGAAGTCTTGTTGTATCACAACTTAGTTCCAGTCGCGTCCTTAGGGATGTATGAAGAAGCCAGACAACTCGAACTTCCAGTCATTCAATATATCCACAATTTCAGGCCATTCAGCCCTTCCGGCACAATGTGGGTACGCGGTAGAGTCAATGATTCCGCCTTACATGGCAACCCGTGGCCGGAGGTTCTCGGACGTGCATGGGAACGCTCTTTCCTGAAGACATTTCTTATGGCGGCTTATCAGACGAAACTTGTTTCCTCCGGCGTTCTAGACGTAGTCCGGCGATGGATCGCAGTTTCAGACTTCATGCGAGATCGCTTCATCGAAGCTGGCATCGCACAGGAACGCATTATTACCCTACGCCACTGCTGGCAACCTCGCCTTTCGCCTATACCTCAATCCGCAGACTCTTATTACCTCTTTCTCGGACGCTTAGTTCCCGAGAAAGGCGTGCGCGTCCTGATCGATGCATGGGCCATTCTCGAAAACCGCCTTGGCAAATCATGCCCGCGCCTCGTGATTGCTGGCTCCGGCCCCATCGAGGCAGAAATCCAGGCCGCCAGTCACCGAATGCACCAAGTTACCTGCGTCGGATACACCGAAGGCAAAATCAAAGACGATCTCTTGCTTGGATGCCGCGCCCTAATCGCACCCTCTATCTGGTGGGAACCCCTTGGACTGATCGTCCACGAAGCTTATGACGCCGCCCGCCCAGTCCTCGCCGCCTCCTCCGGAGGTCTCACCGAAACCGTGATACCAGGTCACACCGGTTTCCTCCATACCCCCGGCGACGCTGAAGCACTTGCGAACGACGTCGAGCGCGTCGAGGCCATGTCACTCATGCAACGCAACGAAATAGGTCAAAACGGTCGAGAATGGCTTATCCAAAACGCCAACCCTCAAGACTGGATTAACCAATTCACCCAAATCATCCAAGACACCAAAAACAAAACCTAAGCCTTTAGCTCGACCTCAGTCTATATCCACTCTGCGTCCATCGTGGTTAAACCCATCACTCGATCCATGCATCTCATCCGCTTCCTCAAACGCATACGCGACTTATACCTTACCTATATCAAATGGCGCAAGTATGATATCGGTCCCGGCTTCCATGCCGGACGCAGCGTTGTCCTCTGGGCTCCAAATCAGATCCGCATAGGCTACAACTGCTATATCGGACGCCATAGCCAGATCGAATGCGACGCCGACATCGGCCACAATGTGATCATAGCTAACAGGGTCGCATTAGTTGGCAGATATGACCATCACTTTCGCCACGTTGGCACACCCACAAGCCTGTCCCATCAGATACGCGATTCCGATTACGAATGGGATGGCAAGGACATCAAGGTCACAGTCGGCGACGATGTCTGGATCGGTTACGGCGCCATTATCCTCAGCGGCGTCACGATAGGAGAAGGCAGCGTCATTGCTGCAGGATCCGTCGTTACCAAAGATGTTGAGCGCTATACCGTGGTCGGGGGTAACCCAGCCAAAAAGATTTGTGAGCGCTTCGAAAACGAAACCGACCGAACCATCCACGAACTCTCCAATGCGGCGCGCGCACGCCTCAATCAATGACTAAGCTTAAGAAGAAATTACGCCCTTGCGCTTTTGTCATGCTCACCATTTGCAAGTCTGTGGTTATTACAAACGCAGTCCAAAATCTCTACCAAATCCACCTCAACAAAACCCATAGCCAAATCACTGACTTTAGATTTTCATTATCAATCTCCCAATCACTCATAGCCTGATCATCGATACCGAATCGCTGTCCTTATACTATCTCATCATCCATGCGCGTACTCATCATCCAGGAACACCTCCCTGCCTTTCGCGTCGGCTTCTATGAGCTCTTGCGAGAAAAACTGACATCGCGTGATATCCAACTGGATTTGATTTACGCCCCAAACCAGCGCAACACCTTCCTCCAAGGCAAGCTGTCATGGGCACAACCGGTGCCGATCCGTTGGATCGGACCGCTAGGTTGGCAGCCAGTTCTGGGTCGCTGCGGGGGCTATGATCTGATCATCGTTCAACAGGAAACGAAATACATAGTGAATCCGGTGCTGCAGGCATGGAGTTTTTGCGGCGGGCCAAAAGTAGCCTATTGGGGGCACGGAAAGAATTTTCAAAAATCCGCAGAGACTGGAATCAAAGGATTCATCAAGAACTTACTGGCTAAACGGGTAGACTGGTGGTTTGCTTATAATGATCTGAGCGCGAAGATCATCGCTGACCTAGGGTTTCCTGCCGAGCGAATAACCTCAGTGGGCAATGCGGTGGATACCACAGGGATGAGGAAAAGACTCAAAGAACTCAAACCTTCTGAGTTGGATGCATTACGCAAGACATGCGGTATACACTCGCAGAACATTGCTGTTTATACTGGCGGATTATATCCTAGTAAGCGCATTCGTTTTCTTATTGAGGCCGCGCAGCTGATCCGCAAAGAGCTGCCAGATTTCGAACTCATCATCATCGGCGACGGCCCAGAGCGAATGGAGGTCACACAAGCTGCAAAAAAAAACTCATGGATCCACGATATCGGCCCAAAGGATGACAACGAAAAGGTGCCATTCTGGGCCTTGGCTAAACTCCTACTCATGCCCGGTCTGGTCGGATTGGTCGTCGTCGATTCTTTCGCTCTTGGTGTGCCACTCATCACAACAGACTATCCCTTCCATAGCCCAGAGATCGATTATCTGAAAAATGAAGAGAACGGCTGGATTGTAGCATGCGGAGATGATGTGGCAAAATATGCTGCTGCAGTGATCCAATTATTGCGCGATCCCGTATGTATTGCAGCCTTGAAACAAGGTGCAATTCAATCCGCCTCGAAGCACACGATCGAAAAGATGGCAGACAACTTCAACGAAGGTATCGTCCGAGCCCTGAATCATTCAACACGCTTAATTGATTAGATCACTTCAATATCCATCATATCCACACACCGCTATGCACGACTCTACAGAAGAACAACGCGAGGCTTTTGAGCGAATTTTTGCTGCAGAAGCCTCCCGTTGGAGCTTTCACGACACCACGGACCCGTTCATCCGCTACCTCCGCGATCGAAGGTTACATCTTGTCATTCAAAATCTCCGCAAAATGATCGGAGGACCCCTCGAATCTATGTCGGTGCTGGTGGTCTGCGGCGGCGTGGGCGGAGAAGCATCTTTTTTTCTAAATCAGGGCTTCATGGATGTCACGAATACGGATTTCTCGTCAAATGCCTTGGAAATGTGCCACCGCCGCGATCCACGACTAAAGACGTTGAAAGTCAATGCAGAAGCAGTAGCTCTTCCTGACGAGTCCTATGATCTAGTGATCGTCCAAGATGGACTTCACCACCTTCCACGTCCCGCGCTCGGTCTGAACGAGATGATTCGTGTGGCGCGCCGCGGACTTGCAGTCTTAGAACCGCACACGGGATTGGTCGCCAAAGCGATTGGTACCGAATGGGAACGCCACGGTGATGCGGTGAATTTTGTTTTCCGTTGGAATCATGAAATGTTCCGTCAGGTCATTCTTAGTCAATGCCTCGAGCGCCCTCTTAATATTCGCGCCCTGAGATTGTGGGATCACAACAGCTTGATAAAAAAAATCGTATCGCCACTGGGTGGAGGCAAACTCAGCCTTTTAGCTGCAAAACTGCTTTACGGATTGCTAGCTCCGATCAACCGACTCGGCAACAACTTCATCGGCCTGATGGTTAAAAAATCTAACAATTAATTCATGCAGCCGACCTCTCTCTCACAAAGCGGACAGCGCCTACGCTTACTGCTATCGGCATTTGCCTTTGACGCATCCGGCGGCTCGGAAGCGGGACTTGGCTGGCAGATAGCCCGTTGCCTTGCACGAGATTATGACGTGACAGTGATCAGCGGCAACCTCAAGTCCGGACCTAAGGATCCCACAATCCTAGCCCTCACGGAAGCCGCCTGCCGTGAGACCGGTCACATCACTCCGATCTTTATCGAGGGCAGCCCGCTTGCAAAGCGACTCGTTTCTTTCAGTGCCAAACCAGGGATGTGGTGGCTCTACTATCGCGGCTACAGGGAATGGCAAAAGCAGGCGCTAGCCAAGGCAAGGGAACTGCACGCTGCAAAACCTTTCGACCTAACTCACCATCTCAATTTCATCGGCTACCGCGAACCAGGCGATCTTTGGCAACTGGGAGTCCCTCATTTCTGGGGTCCCATTTCTGGCTCCCCAATGGTCCCATGGTCATTCCTTAAAACATTTAGCCTCGACCAACTCTACCGCTGGGGGGGCAGAAATCTCGGAAATTGGTGGCAGATGCGCATGTCCTCACGCTGTAAGGCCGCAGCCAAAGCTTCATTTCGAATCTGGGCAGTTTCAGCAACCGATCGCCAGATGGTAGAGACCCACTGGGGATGCCCAGCCGAAAACCTACTCGAAACAGGCGGGGAATTTCACTATGAACGGCGCATCCGCGAGCTTAAACATAACGAACCCTTACGACTTGTTTGGAGTGGGCGCTTTGATCCCATCAAGGTTCTTCCCGTGATTCTTGATGCACTAGAACGCATGCCGCAACATCCGTGGGAATTGCATATTCTTGGCGATGGACCAGAAGCGATTCGGTGGCGCCCGCTCGCGGATAAACTAAAGATCCGCTCACGCATCATCTGGCACGGAATGGTCTCGCGAAACTTAGCCTTAGAAATTATGAATGAAGGACATATTTTTCTTCATAGCTCTGTCAAAGAGGGTACACCTCATGTGGTCCTAGAGGCTCTGGCGCTTGGAATGCCGGTCATTTGCCACGATGCCTGCGGCATGGGTATCGCTGTCGATAACCGCTGCGGACTCAAAATCCCCCTGAGTGATCCGGCAACCTCAACCATAGGATTTCATGCCGCCATCCTTCGCTTTTTTGAAGAATCTGACCTCCTGCCCAGATTAAGCGCGGGCGCCTACGAGAGAGCCTCCGAATTATCATGGGAGTCCAAGGTAGAAGCCTTCTCCCATGCCTACCGCGCCGCCCTCCCCGCAACTTTATGATGCGAACCATAGCCGTATTGATCACCTGTTTCAACCGAAAGGAAAAAACACTCGCCTGCTTGCGTAGTTTGGCGAAACAGGAGTTGCCGGAGAATCACCGTCTCAAGGTTTACCTCGTCGATGACGGGTGCACTGACGGAACTGGGGACGCCGTGAAAGCACAATACCCAGAGACCAGAGTGATTCAAGGAACTGGGTCGCTCTATTGGGCAGGCGGCATGCGCTTGGCCTGGAGTGAAGCAGCCAAAGAAGACCCAGACTATTTCCTGCTGTTCAACGATGATACGGAGGTTGTCTCTCACGCGGTATCCACACTTATCCTAACTTCACAAATGCAGGATGATCGTTCAATTGCAGTTGCCGCAATTGCAAAACCTGGATCGACACAACTGAATTATGGTGCTTATATTACAGGGCAAGAAGGTGTGATTACTTGTTCCGAGATTCAGACAAAATGCGACACATTCAACGGCAACTGTGTATTAATTCCGCGCGCAGTCACCAAGATCGTCGGATTGCTTGATCCAGCATATACCCATGCCATGGCCGATTCCGACTATGGTCTCAGGGCAAGATCTCAAGGAGTTAGAATTGTTCAGCCAGCGGGCATTCTTGGCTGGTGTGAGTTAAACCCCAAAGCAAAAACGTGGCTAGACCCGTCCCTTCCTAGGATCAAGAGACTCATACTCAGCCAGCAGCCAACCGCACTGCCATGGCGCGATTGGTTACATTATTGCAGAAAACATCACCCTTTCCCCCTGTGGGTGCGTCATTTCCTTAGTCCTTACATTAAAGCACTACTTGGCAAATAGAATTTATATCAGTAGTTGCCAGAGTCAAAAAAAGATCGATGTATAAAACAACGAACAATCATGGAGAGCATTTGCAAGCACTCGACGGCCTCCGTGGTCTCGCAATCCTCATGGTATTGGTCCATCACGCGCTGATTCTTCCTTACACACCCACCAGAATTGACAAGATAATCGAAGCAGCCTCCCGTCCACTCTGGATTGGGGTCGATTTGTTTTTCGTTCTTTCCGGATTCCTAATAACTTCTATTCTTGTAAAAACTCGTCAAAAATCAGGTTATTTTATCAATTTCTACGCACGCCGCTCCCTGCGGATCATTCCTATTTATATTATTTCGATAGTAATTTTTCTCCATCTTCTGCCACTCTTCCCTTGGAGTGGTTTTGATGAATATCGGCAAATTGACTCAGCTGAGAAGTCAGCATTCTGGCTGTATTACATTAACTATTACCACGCCACCACATGGCCAGGAGGCAATCTTGGGCACTTTTGGACTCTCTGTGTTGAACAGCACTTTTATCTATTTTGGCCGTTAGTGGTCTGGATGTCGCGCGGTCACATCCTACTAGTGACAGTCTCTGGTATCCTGCTGACTACTATGCTCAGGTTTTGGGCAATACAATCAGGATGGTGGACGATGGAACTTGGCTATCATGCAAGCCATCTCCGAATGGATTCGCTCTTGTTCGGGGCTCTGGTCTATTGCTTACATGATAAATATCGACATTCTTCGGGGTTTCTTCACATAATCCGTGTGCTCTTGATTCCGCTTGTGCTGGCAACTCTGACGGTTCTTGCCTTCGCAAAAGTCCGTTCTAGCCCACTTGGTAATCTCATCGGCTTTCCAGTGATCGGTCTTACCATGGCCAATGTTCTCCTACTTGTCTTATATTCAACACCATACACAATAACGCACAAGTTTCTTGTGAGCCATATAATGACGACAGCCGGAAAATACAGCTACGCAATATACATCTTCCATTTCCCGATCCTTCACATGGCATATAAATTCTTTGCCGTAGCCCCTCGGAAAGAAATTCCTTTCTGGCCCAATGCGATTCTTCCAGCGTTATCAATGTTCATATTCTCAACACTTCTAGCCTTAATAAGTTGGAATCTAATTGAATCTCGCTTCCTGAGATTGAAACGACATTTCCCATATCGCTGATTTCTTTTAAAATCCTTATGAAAAAAAACGTATTGATCGTGGGTGCCGGTTTCTCGGGCGCTGTTCTAGCACGCGAACTTGCAGAAAAAGGTGGCATTTCATCGCTTGTTATTGATGAACGCCAACACATTGCCGGAAATTGCCATACAGCAAGGGATGAAAATACGGGCATAATGATTCATGAATATGGGCCACATATATTTCATACCAGCCGCAGGGAAGTATGGGAATATGTTTGCAAGCACGCATTATTTATGCCCTTCACGAACCGGGTGAAGGCCACGATACCCAGAGGAGTCTTTTCGTTGCCTATTAATCTTCATACAATAAACCAGTTCTTTAAGGTTAACTTTTCTCCAGATCAAGCGAGGGCTTTCATTGCCAGCAAGGGCGATATAACCATAACAAATCCAACAAACTTCGAGGAACAAGCGCTCCGGATGATTGGAAGCGAGCTGTATGAAGCATTCTTTAAAGGTTACACAATTAAACAATGGGGATGTCAACCTACCGAACTACCTGCTTCAATCTTAAAACGTATACCCATCCGTTTTAACTACGATGACAACTATTACAATTCATCTTTTCAGGGAATTCCGCAAAATGGCTACACTGAACTCGTTGCAAGCATTTTGAACCATCCATTGGTTGAGGTAAAAACCGGACTCGGTTTCGAACAGGAAATGGGTTCCGAATTCGAACACATCTTTTACACAGGCCCTATTGATCGCTACTACAATTATGTCCATGGGAGACTTGGTTACCGTAGCGTCTTCTGGGAAAGGATTGAGACCCATGGAGATTATCAAGGAAATGCAGTAATCAACTACCCAGACCTAGCAATCGCCCATACACGTATTCACGAACACAAGCACTTTGCACCCTGGGAAACTCACGAAAAGACATTAGCATTCATTGAATACAGCAAGGAGACGACGTATAAAGACACTCCTTACTACCCAAAACGGCTCATGGAGGATATGATAGGACTTTCATCTTACATCAATGCAGCGAATTCTGAAGAAAAAGTCTCATTCTTGGGACGCCTTGCAACATACCGATACATGGATATGCATCAGGTTATAGGAGAATCTCTCGATTTCTCGACGGCATGGCTTTTGGCTCGCAGAGAAGGACAGAGACTGCCAGTGTTTCCTAGCTGTATCCATTAACCAGATGAAAATTGATATTCCATTCAACTAATGAACAGCCATCCAAAAAACCTCTGGATTTTTCTTTGCAAAGGCAAGCCGACTCGTGGTGGTGGCGGCCTTGGCGTCGCATATAACTACCTTCGTTCAATTCACGGCTCGACTCCGGCACCACCAGAAATCTGCTCCTATGTTATTTGCGGTCGCCATCTTGCCAAGTTGCCTGACGATTCAGGACGCTCATTTGATGATTTCTTAAACTCGATACCGACTGACAAGTGCAACCGCTTGATTATGTTCATACAACAAGCTTTCATGATTGCGCGTCTGGCAAAAAAATATCGTAAAACAGTTATCTTAGGATTCAGTCCATACTATCTCTGGAATTTCTTGAGATTACTGGTTCCTGAAAACACAGTGTTTGTACACAGCGAACATGGCAAGGGCGGAAGACACAACGAACTTGCGCAAGAACGCGGTCGTTTTGGGTTTCGCGAAAAAATCATCGAGCAGCTAGTTTCTTGGAACTTTTATCATAGCCATCATGTAATCTTTCCAAGTGCTGGATCGGTGGAATTGTTCTTGGAGATGAATCCAAGACTTTTAGCCATCACTCGTACCAAGTCAGCTGTGATTCACAATGGGGTCGAATTTACTTCAGAACATCAACCGCCAATAAAAATCGAACGACTGCAAATCGTCTCTATCGCACACCACGTTAGAGAAAAGGGTCTTGACGATGTGCTCGCTTGCCTTGGCGACACGCGCCTCAACAAAATTGCTTGGCATTTCGAAAATTTTGGCGCCAAAAGCCAACTCACGGAGTCTCTCGAAGCAATTGTAGCACGAATGGGAATTTCGGATGCGGTAAAATTCTCAGGCCAGCAACCCGTCAATACTGTCAAGGCCGCTCTGGCTTCCGCATCTATCTTCTTACATTTGCCCAAGATTGTTGTATTTGATCTATCACTTCTTGAGGCAATGATGAGTGGCATTCCGGTCATAACTAGACCATTGCCAGGGAACGTCGAAGCACTCGGAGAAAATTATCCTCTCTACGTCAAAACTCCCACTGAGGCTGCTGAGAAAATTGTATGGATTGCGAATAATCCTGATCAGGCTCGAAAAATTGGCACTTTGCTTCGTCATAGAGCAATAGAGCTATACACCAATGAAGCGATGGCTGAGCGATACCGCGCTTACCTATTGTCGCTTATGTAATCTAGACCTGCTTTGCGCCTTCCCAATCATGCCTAAAAAACGCTTAGTATTATTCGATTTGGACGAACCATTCATTCTTCCGGAGTCTATCAATGCAGTCACAAAATCCTTACTGGAAAGTAAGATCAGCGGCTTAGCCGCAACGAACGGCTACGGAGTCATCGAATCTGAAGAGGATGTGATGGATCAGGGAGTGGTTAAAGTCGTCTTTTCCTCATCCCATCTGGCGCTTGCCTATTCTCGCCTACCCATACCCCTGTCTTTCCGAAAACCCTCGGCGCATTATCGCCAACTAGGGCTTTATGCGTTTCATAGAGACGCGCTGGAGTTTTTCGCCCATACCCAACAGGGACCGATCGAAGAATCTGAATCAGTGGAAATGTATCGCTTCATCGAACAGGATAAACCGGTTCTCATGGTTAATGTAGAGGAATCAGGAATTGCAGTGGATACTCCAGCAGATCTCTTCAAAGCGCGCCGACATTTTGAAAAGCAAAATCACGGATAATCAACATCGCTTCAAGAGCACGGAAACTGCGATCCCGAAGGTCTTTAAAAAATTGATTAAATCACCTTCACGCATCAAATGTCTTAACTCTATATCATCCGTTTTAGTCATGAGCATAGATGGCTGAATAGCTTGTGACCCAGAGTAGATCACTCCGCTTGCTCATCCTTCGACTTGTTTCTTAGAAATCTCCTCCATGCGCTTCACCATCATCACTCCCAACCTAAACTATGGTCGTTTTCTCGGCGATTGTTTGCAAAGTGTGACTGCGCAAGAGGGGGTTGAGGTTGAGCACTTCGTCTTCGACGCGGGATCAAGAGACAACAGCGCAGAGGTCGCAAAGCGGTTTCCTCATGTCATTTGGATCGAGGAACCGGATCGCGGAATGAGCCATGCGATCAACAAAGGTTTCGACCGTGCCAGCGGCGATTGGGTGATGTGGCTCAATGCCGACGACAGACTGAAGCCCGGCTCACTCGCCGAGATTGCCCAAGTACTTGCCGTGACCGATGCTGATGTCGTCTATGGATCGTGGGATTTCATCGATTCGGATGGTCGATTTCTCCGTCACGTCCGTGCTCCCAGATGGTCGCGATTTGTACATATTCATCATCATTGCTGTGTTGGATCCACCGCCGCATTCTATCGAAAATCTACAGTTATCGACGCCAATCACCGCCTCCGTGAGGACTTCCACTACGTGATGGATGGGGAATTCTATGCCCGTCTGGATGCGGTAGGACTCAAGTTTCAACGTGCTTCCGGCTGCTTCGCTGATTTTCGCCTTCACGATAGGAACGCTTCTCAAGTTCATTTGGAAAAAACCACAAAGATGGATTCGATTTTATTCGCCGAAAGACAACATGTCGAATCTCGAGCCATCCGCCGCGCATACGGCATTACCTTGTTTCGTGATCCTTACCTAAACGGCCTCACTGACGCTCTATTATGGATAGTGGCAAAGATATGGAAATTCTGGATCAAGGGTTAAACCCTATTTTATTATTGGATTCTTTTTTGAGAAATATTCCTTGATGACTTGTGACTATTTAATCGTGGGCGCTGGCTTTGCAGGGCTGACAGCTGCAGAACGACTTTGTACGCAATACGGTCGCAGCTGTCTTGTTATTGACAAGCGCGGGCATGTCGGCGGTAACGCTCACGACCGTTATGACTCGCATGGAGTTCTAACGCATGTTTACGGGCCGCATTATTTCCGCACCAACTCGCCGCGGATTCGCGACTATCTATCGCAGTTTACCGACTGGCATCCTGTGAATTACACGATCCTCTCACACACCTCCGGTCGATACTGGAGTTTTCCTATTAACCTGACTACCTTCGAGCAAATCATAGGACGGCATAGCACCAGTGCTGAAATGGAAGCATGGCTTGCCGAACGCAGAATTCCCATCGCCAACCCTACCAACTCCGAGGAAATGATGATCTCGCAGATTGGGTGGGAACTTTATGAAAAGTTTTTCAAGGGATACACCATGAAGCAGTGGCGGCGTCACCCGGGAGAGCTTGATGCCAGCGTATGCGGCAGAATTCCAATACGCACGCACCGCGATACCCGCTATTTCAACGATGAGTTTCAGGCACTACCCAAAGACGGCTACCATCGACTCTTCGAGCGAATGATCGCCGCCTGCGGCGATCGCCTCACATTGATGCTGAATACCGACTACCGTGAAGTCACTCAAAAGGTCAGTTTCCGCCACATGATTTATACCGGACCCATCGATGAGTTTTACGACTGCCGCTTTGGCTCTCTACCATACAGATCGCTACGCTTCGAGCCCGAGAGCTTCACATCGAATGAACTAGAGAACCGGCTTCCCGTTAGCGGCAAAATCGGATTCTGGCAACCCGCCATGCAGGTAAATTACCCGAATGAAGAAGAGTTCACGCGCATTGTCGAAATCAAGCACGCAACAGGACAAGAGACCCCTAATACTACGATTGTTCGAGAGTATCCTGAAGATTACGGCCCCGGCAAGGAACCTTACTATCCTATTCCAACTCCCGAGAGCGCTGAAATTTACCGCAGATACAAGGAACTCGCAGATACCGAAACAAAGACTTCATTTATCGGTCGCCTCGCAACCTATCGTTATTACAACATGGATCAGGTCGTGGGAATGGCGCTTGCCGAGGTCGATCGCCTCGAAAAACGGGAAAGGATGTAGAAACCGGGGCTACGTTCCTCACTCCTAGGTCTCAAGTTTTGTAGACGTTCTGATCCGCTCACGTAGCTTTTAGCATTACTTTGCCAGCCTTCATTTTATCCAAGAATTATAAGGATTAATTGATTCTCTGGATACTAAAAATCCAATATCAGCCAAGTTTATGTCCAAAGATAACCACTCGCAGAATCCTCAAGTTGCTGCGGTATTTGCGACACGTGACCGCATGGTCACCGCGCGTGAATGTGTGGCTTCACTGGCTGCACAAAGACATCAACCCCGATGGGTTGTTGTCGCAGATAATTTTTCGACTGACGACACCGTGAAAGCGCTTGAGCGCATGGACCACTTACCATTTGAATTGGTGGTTTTGCGTTTCACCGAAAACAAGGGCAATGCTGGCGGAGTCAACCAAGCAATGTTGCGCGCCTTTGAAATGGGCGCGGATGCCGTTTGGATTCTTGACGACGACTCTTGGCCGCGTCCTGACGCTTTAGCAGAAATGTTGGCCAAGCCTTGGCGGCCGGATGTGGTTCGCCACGCCTTACAGATCGACCCGCAGAGCGGACGTTTTACTTGGCCCTTGCAGATCGCGGATGAAATGGGTGGCTGGAGACTCGCGTATACGGTAGATGAACTACCCCATGGCAACTTCATATCAAGCCGTGCGATGTGGACCGGCGCGTTGGTTTCCCGTGAGGTTTGGATGAAAACTGGCCCAATCAACGAGTCCTTGTTCATACGCGGCGAGGATGAGGAGTATCCGTGGAGAATCGAGCAAGCCGGATTCCAGCAGGAGGCAGTTAAAAGAGCTCTGATGGATCATCCTGGACCCAAGGATCTCGTGCATCTATCCCTGCTCGGAAAACACTTTTTTCTCGAACCCGGATTATCCGATTGGAAGTTATACTATAAAATTCGAAACATGGTATGGCTGAAGCGACAGCAGAGTGGAGTCCCGTTTGCCGTCGCAATTGCCATAGCTTATATGATCACGGTGTGCTGGGTTGATGGGATTCAGCGTCTGCCACTCACATACCAAGCCGTATTCGACGGCCTAACAGGAAAACTTGGTAAATGGAAGCAACACGCAGCATGAACCATGCACCACGTCGCACTGAAAAATTTACCCAAGAATTTAAATGCTACTGCGAGATGTCTCAGTCTAAATTCTTCAAGTCTTAGAAGCATGAAACCCAGAACACCAATCATGGATCATTAATCATTTCTCGATTCTATCATCTCCCAATCAATTTGGCTCTTTGTGAAGCCGGCTAGGAACTCTTTGAGTTTTTGGTCGGCTTCTTTTTCATCCACAGGTTTCTCAATCCATGGCAATTTTCCAAACCACATAGAGGCTGAAACGTAAGCCCAGCGTTGCTCTGTGCCCCTGAGTAGCCGTTCTTTCATATCGATGAATGTCCGCTCGTAATGATCATGGGTAATATGATCGTGACCGATGAAAAAATAATAAGTCACGCAATCGAGTTCATTTGTCACTTCACCAGTTTTCGGGTTTTTGATGTATTGGGTGCTATGAAGACGGCGAGCCGTGATCTCCTTGCCGTCAGCGAGTACAATTTGCACAGAGGAGCTATTGCGAATGAGGTGACCTTGAGCAGGCAAGCACCTTTCCGGTCGATGAATAGATGTGTTCATATCTTTACCAGATAGAACGATGGACAAATCAATTCGATCCGGAATGGCGAAACCCTCGCTGTTGTATTCTCCATATCTCGCCCTATAACAAATGGCTTTGGAGAATTCCGTTCCAGGTCCCAGAGTGCTGATTTCGTCATTGGTCGGTGGCGTGTTTTGCAACTGCCAAGTGATTAACTGATCTGGCAGTTGCATGTTCACTGCGGATGGCAGGGGTTTTTCAGCATGAGGAAGCAGGTAGGTCAGGCTCAATCCCAAAGCCATGATGATGGGTAAAAAATAAAAGGCACGTTTCATGGCTCTTTGTTGGGTTGAAGGTTTTGCCCAACGATGCGTCGCACCACGACTTTTTTTCGATTTCTCCAAGGTAGACCGCGTTCCAAGCATGAATGCAGGCCGATCACCAGCATCATCGTGATCGGATAGAAAAGAAGGAGGCCTGACCAGTCATGCCAAGTGCCAAGCGCCCATTTTTCATCTCCGTATTCGGCAATGACGAGAATCGATATCACCCTGAGAGCATTGCCCAAAATCGCAAACGGTAGCGCGCTGAGAAAAAGCAGAACTTTTTTCCACATGGAGACTTTCGCGAGGTAAGACCAAGTTGTGGTGATCATCATCAGCGCCATGAGAGAGCGTATGCCGCTGCACCCTTTGGCAATTTCCACCGGTGCCCACTCACCATTGGCCGAAGAGATGGCTGTGCCTTGCACGACGGTTTCCACTCCGAAGAGCGAAACACCGATTTCCGAGATGTAGGTGGCGAGCAACTGCAGATGAACCGTTGCCTGTTGAAAACTTGGCAACGGAATCGCCAACCAAAAAAAGAACAGAGGAAAAAACAATATTTTCGCTGTAGGCCATCCCCATAGATAGAACGCAGACCCCCACATAAGAAATGGCAAAGCTCCAAGAGTGATACGCGGCTGCATGGTGCGAAAACCGATCAGGTAGAAGAGCAGGCCGATCCCGATTGCGGCTAGCCCCCAAATCGAAGGCTCAGAAGCTAACGCGCGTATTTCACGAAACTTATAAATTAAAAGTCCTAGGATAATCAGCGGATAAATCGGGCCGTGCTCGTAATCGGTTTCGTCATTCCATGCGCTATCGAGCCAGCCAAAAGCACTCGATACTCCATAGCGGGGAACGAAGGCATAAAACCACAATAACACCAAGGCTGTCACGACTATCGAGCACAACATTCCCCAATTCACCGGCAAACTCCGCCGACCGGATGCCTCCGGTGCGGACTTGGGTGACAGATCGGATGGATTCATGACAAGTGATTCTTGGAGGTATAAGTGCAGAACCTAGAGGGGTAAACCCCGATTGCCAAACGAAAAGGTGAACGCCTTCGGTGAAAAGGTAGGGCACTCTTGCCAAGAGTGACGCATGGAATAGATTGAAGAATTTTCTCGTTGGATTCCTCGCTTCGCGCGGCGCTCTACGGCGAGAGCGCCCGACCTTCATCACTGCCGACGAGGACGTGTCTACCCTATGGTTCCACCTTCACAAACAGATACTGAAGGGTATCTGGGATGGTGGTTTGAAGGATGCCGTTTTCGAAAGTGGCGGTGCCTTTGCCTCCGAGAACCGTGACTTTGGCATCTTTGGAATGGAGTAGCGGAATTTCCGTGGACCACTTATCCGAGGTGTTTAATTCACGAAAGACCACCAAGCGCGCGCTTTTCCTATCCTGGCTGACGGAGGAAAAACCGGTCCATACATAGCCATCGGGTGCTTGGCCGATGGGGATGATACTACCTGAAAAAATGGCCTCCCGTTCTTTTTTCCATACCCTGACCAGATCGGGCATGGTTTTGAAAGCATCCTCAGGGAGATTAGAAACTTCAAACCAGCCGAGTGGACTTGCGAACATGACGCTGGCAAACAAGGTATCCGGCGGGTAGTTGGCAGGTGCCAGAGGATCGCCTTTGTATTTATCCGCATGACGGGACTGATTCAAAAACTCCATCCTCAATCTAACAGGATCCACATAGGCACCGAGCGTCCAAAGATTCCGCAGGGTATGGTGCGGCCAGTAGCGTTTCCAATCGGTGTAGCGGTTTTCCAAAAAGATCGGTCCAACCTGAATACTCCCATAGTAGCCCGGACGCAGACCTGCTGTGGCATCGGCATCGAACACGACATGGCCTTGGGTTTTCTCCAACACCTTGCTATAGAAGCGATTCAAATTCACTTCCGCGGCTGGACTCTTCATTTCCACGGCATCAATTTTGACATACTCAACTCCCGCTTTATCAAAAGCCTCTAACAACATATCCGCGTCCTTCTCCCAATGTGCCATGTCGTTTTCCGCATCAGGCCCGAACCATAAGCCAAATTTCATGCCCTTTTGCTTGGCTGCGTTGACCAAGGGTTTGAGGCCGTTTGGAAAGCGCTCTGGATGAGGCTTCCAAAACTCCGGATCCGCGGCGCGGAAATTTCCCCACGCACCTTTGCCTGAAGCCGAGTTCCCGGTCATGCCTTTTTGCCAACCATCATCGACCTGAACGACATCCACACCCAACCGTGCACCGGCCTCGACTTCCTTGAGCAGAAACTCTTCGCTAATGCGTGAATCTCGATTGCGGTCTCCCCAAGTGTTGCTGAGAAACATGCCGTCGCGCTGTGGCTCATATTGGCGGAGACAACGTTGAAACTTTTGCAACGCGGCAATCCGGCCCGCACGACCCTGCTGATAAGGTAAAACCGTCCAGGGATAGCCCGGTCCGGCGAACGTAACGCGTCGCCCCTCCCCTGCGACTCGAATATCCCATGCTGATTTCACCGGACGCGCATGCGGCAACGGTCCGAGTTTAAGGAAGATCAGGCCATTGCCTTTCAGAGGGTCTTCCAAATGGAAGACATTGCACGCAACCTCGAAAAGGTCCTGCAAAGGCAGCCACTCGCGTTCGAAGACGAGCTCGTCATAAAAGTCAGTCTGATCCTTGAGCTCGACCTGGGTGTAGCGCAAATGCTGCGGCGCAAGCATGAGATCTTCAAGGGCTTGGATGGGCTTTTTCGGATCCGGTTTTGCCATGTTCGCCTGCTCCAAGCCATCGGGTTTTTTTGCATCCTTGAGCTCCTCCGTCGTTATGGCCGCTGCCCCGCCACCAGATGACTGCAACATCACACCTGAGGAATTTGGAAAAATACGAAATCGGTAGTTGAATGAATCTTTGGCTCCACTTGCCTCGAGGATGACTAACAAGCCATCCTCTTCCACCGGACTGATTTTTCCCTTTCGGGTGGTGAACTTCAGCTCGCGTTTTTCATTAGCAGGATCACCCCCAGGATGCGGCGCAGGCTGCCGACCCGGCTGACGTAGCCATTCGGTATCGCTGGTTTTGTCGCGCAAGGAAGTGGCGGTCAACCAACCGTCCTTTATCGTCCATTTCCGCTCAACAAGCGCATTACCCACGACGATCTCGGTCTCACTCCACTCTGCATAGCAACCCAGATGCTCCACACGCTCGGCAAAAGCTACGGGGATAGGAAGGAGAGCGACGAGTAGAGCGAATACAGGTTTCATTGCCCAAAGAGTCAAAAGTCTAAATATCCAAAAGTCAATTGAGCAGCCCCGATTCATCGGGGCTACGCGTCCGTTCAATGGCAGGGACGCGTGTCCCCACGCGTCCGTACATGGAATAATAAATCTGCTAAATGAGATTTTATATTGGCTTAATCAGACGAACGGACCTTTGGGGACAAAGGTCCCTGCCTAATCACACGGTCATTTTATCAAAATGACCCTACCGCGTGAATTCTTCATGATCAATGGCAGGGACGCGTGTCCCCACGCGTCCGTACATGGAATAATAAATCTGCTAAATGAGATTTTATATTGGCTTAATCAGACGAACGGACCTTTGGGGACAAAGGTCCCTGCCTAATCACGCGGTCATTTTATCAAAATGACCCTACCGAGCCACCTTTGAGATTTGAATTTTGGATTTTGAAACTTAACTTCGTGCCGTGTCCAACCTCTCCAGCAAACTTTTCGCCGTCGCCAAGCAATATATTCCCGGGGGCGTGAATTCTCCGGTTCGCGCTTTTAAGAACGTGGACGGCGAGCCATTTTTTGTCCGCCGTGCCAAAGGCTGTCGCATCACGGATATCGATGGGAAAACCTATATCGACTACATCGGTTCATGGGGACCGAACATTCTGGGTCACGCACCGGTTGAGATCACCAACACGATTCATCAGGTCGCTAAGGACGGGATTTCTTTCGGTATTCCGAATCCCTATGAGGTTGATATGGCACGCACGATCTGTGAATGGGTGCCATCCGTCGAAAAAGTCCGCATGACCTCATCGGGAACCGAGGCCACGATGTCGGCAATCCGACTCGCCCGTGGTTTCACCGGTCGAGACTATATCGTGAAGTTTGATGGATGTTATCACGGACATTCGGATTCGTTGCTGGTTGCCGCCGGCTCCGGCGCACTCACTCATGGCGAGCCGGATTCGGCAGGTGTGCCGCGTGCGTTTGCTGAAAAAACCATCGTACTCTCCTACAACGATCCGGATTCGTTAGAAAAAGTCTTCCAAGAAATGGGCGATCGAATCGCGGCGATCATCGTCGAGTCCTACCCTGCCAACGCCGGACTGGTTTTCCCGAAACCCGGTTATCTTGCCCTCCTTTCATCGATCACGAAAAAATACGGAGCCCTGCTCATTTTTGACGAGGTCATGACCGGGTTCCGTCTAGGCAAAGCAGGTGTGCAAGGCCTCGAACATATCACGCCGGATCTTTCCTGCTTTGGTAAAGTCATCGGTGGAGGTCTTCCCGTCGGAGCGTTCGGCGGCCGGGCGGATGTGATGGATAGGATTGCGCCCATGGGTTCGGTATACCAGGCTGGGACACTCTCGGGTAACCCTCTTGCAATGGCTGCGGGGCTTGCCCAGCTTCGCGAACTTTCATCCGGAAGCCCCAATGGCTTCGAGCGTCTCGACCAGATTGGCCGCTATTTTGAAACCGGACTAAGCGGGCTCATGAATCAAAAAGGTATTCCTCACCGAATCAACCGTGTGGGCTCAATGTTCTGTCTCTACTTCACCGATCGTGAAATCGTGAATGTTGATGACGTGATGAAACAAGACATGAGTCTCTTCAAAAAGTTCTTCTGGGGATGCCTGGACAGGGGTGTCTATATCGCGCCCTCACCTTACGAGACCGGCTTCCTGTCACTTGCCCACAGCGAAGCCGATATCGATGAAACGCTGACGGTATTCGAAGAAGCGCTGGCGGGGATATAGCATAGGTAGGGAGCAAATGGCAGAATTGCAAATGGTAGGGCGCTTTTGATAAAAGCGCCGCATGAAATGAGCAGTTAAATTTGCTTCATTTTCCATTCCGTTTCACGCGGTCATTTTATCAAAATGACCCTACCATGCTTCGCGATATTTAATCTCTGTGCTCTTTGCGATCTCCGTGGTTAAAACTCTTTATTTTCCATTCCGTTCCACGCGGTCATTTTATCAAAATGACCCTACCATGTTTCGCGATATTTAATCTCTGTGCTCTTTGCGATCTCTGTGGTTAAAACTCTTCATTTTCCATTCCGTTTCACGCGGTCATTTTATCAAAATGACCCTACCATGCTTCGCGATATTTAATCTCTGTGCTCTTTGCGATCTCTGTGGTTAAAACTCTTTATTTTCCATTCCGTTCCACTGGGTCATTTTATGAAAAATGACCCTACCGCGTGAATTCTTCATGATCAATGGCAGGGACGCGTGTCCTCACGCGTCCGTTCATGGAATGATGAATCTGCTAAATGAGATTTTATGTTGGCTTAATCAGACGAATGGACCTTTGGGGACAAAGGTCCCTGCCTGATCACGCGGTCATTTTATCAAAATGACCCTACCTGTCATTCTTCGATGCTTATCTTTGTACTAAGAGTGCAAACCGTTCCCGGCATGACGATGACGGCTTTGTCATTCGCGATGGCGGCTTCGATACAGCAGAATTTCCTATAGCCATCATCCGGAAGGTCCTCAAGTGCTGCGGATTTCTCTACCCATGGATTCCAGACAACGGTCGAGGGACTGCCGCTTTTCTCAATCAGCAAGGTTCTGCCTGATAAATCATCCACGAGCAGTAAGCTGTTAGAACTATCGTAAATCGAATCCACCTCTCCTTTGAAAGTGAGAACCCCTTTTTGCACGCGCCGGGTCGGCTTGCCGACCGTATCGAGATACTCCTCGCCATCCAGATTCACGATACGCACGTGTTCGATATCAGATACCGCGAAATACGGATGCAGAGCGCCTGAAACGACAACAGGTATTTCATTGGGATTGCGTGTTTCAAGAATCACTTCCAGTGCATCGCCAAGTTTTAAAATCAAGGCTGCACTCCAAATTCCTTCGGTCATTTCAAAATTAAAAACAACTCCCTCATCGCTTTCGCTAGCCGCCACGAAATTCCAAAACCGCGTCCTGGCGATTCCATGAGAGGGCATGTCGGGGTCCGCGGGATGAGCATTGAACCATGGCCAACAAACCGGCACCCCGCCACGGATTGCTTTTCCTTCTTTCAGGACAGCTACGGGGCTTAAATACAACACCTCCTCCTCGTCCACCGGACGCCAAGACATGACGTGAGCACCATGGAGTGCCACTCGGGCGACACATGTCGAATGATTGATTTCAAATATGGGATAGTCGGGTGAACTGTCGCTCAAGCACATGCTGGGTGGCAACTCGATTTCCATACCTTTCATAAGACCTTCGGCTTGTAAGGTTGAACCGCGCCGCACGCAACCCCGAGTTTAATTAGAGCGCCATCTTGGGTAGCGCCGCCGCGAAGCACATCGTCGATGACCAATCCATGGATACATCGTTCCACGCGGCGGCCTCGGCGATGCCGCCCTACCTCACGCGGCGATTTTCCCAAACCATCCCTGCCCTATTGCGAATTTAGAAAGCCGCTGCATGATAGCGCATATGGATTTTATACCGACGCGCGCGGCGGCGCTTGCTCAACTCGAACGATTTCTCCCACATGCTGCGAGATATGCCGGTCAGCGGAATTTCGATCTCGGACATGGGAATCATCATGGCGTTTCATGGCTCTCGCCTTATATCCGGATGCGATTGATCACCGAGGAAGAGGTGACGCGTGCGGTCCTCGCCAAATACAGTGCTCGATCCGCAGAGAAATTTCTCCAAGAAATCGCATGGCGCACCTATTGGAAAGGCTGGTTGGAAATGAGACCCGAGGTTTGGACGGACTACCGGCTTTCACTTCAAAGCCTTCAACGCTCGAATGAATACCATCAGGCTATCCATGGGAAAACCGGGATCGCATGCATGGATCACTGGGTGAATGAATTGTCACAGACCGGTTATCTTCATAATCATGCGAGGATGTGGTTTGCCTCGATATGGATTTTCACCCTCAAGCTACCATGGCAGCTGGGTGCCGATTTTTTTCTAACCCATTTACTAGATGCCGACCCTGCGGTAAACACACTCTCTTGGCGATGGGTTGCTGGACTTCACACACCCGGCAAGCATTACATTGCCCGAGCGTCAAATATCGAAAAATACACCAACGGCCGATTCAATCCGGCAGGGCAACTTGACGAACAGGCAAAACCTATTCCGTTGGATCGAAACTATGAAAGACACCCGCTTGTGTTACCGAACAATCCAAAGCCTCAGGGACGGGTGGGACATCTCATGTTTCCTGAGGACCTAGCTTCACCCCCTTCGGAAATAGGTGAAATTCACGCATCTGCGGCTTATCTTCCACCCGACGTTGAGACATCGCCAAGGGTTGCCGGGTTTCTGGATCAGGCAATTCATCATACCCTGAGCGAGCGAAAAGGAAGCCGGCTAGAAGGAGATTTCACAACCGCACTGCAGGATTGGATCGCTGAGGAAAAACTCGACTCTGTGGTGATCTCCTATCTCACGATCGGCACGACGAAAGATTTTCTTTCACAACATGCCTTACCTCCCAATACCCATACCTTTGTGCGGACATGGGATCGCCTGCTCTGGCCGCATGCGACAGCAGGATTCTTCAAACTCAAAACCATACTTCCGAAAATCCATGCCTCACTGGCTCCTGTGAGAAAGGATGACTTGTTTCCAGACGTTTGAGAGGATCGAACCTCGAAGCAAATGGGTGAAACCACGAATTTCTCTTCCACGCCTGACAAATAAAACCAACGATTCGCCATCAAACCATTTCTACAGCTCCACTTGTTGGTGGTTATTTTCGCGGCGACGACGGTTTTGGGTCGGCTCGCCTCCGTCAGTGCGCCCGTGCTGGTGACATGGCGCTGCCTGCTCGCCGCTCTGGGTGCGTTCTTTTGGGTAGCGTTGATGCGAGACAGGAAAATTTGGATCGGTGGAAGGCATATCCTGAAACTACTCGGAGTCGGAGCCATCATTGGCGTGCATTGGCTATGTCTGTTCGGAGCGGTGAAAATCGCAAATGTATCCATTGCACTCGCCGGCTTGGCGACGCTTTCATTGTTCACTGCGTTTACCGAACCACTCCTCAACCGCCGTAAGATTCTAAAGTTCGAGGTATTTCTCGGGCTAATCGTGCTTGCCGGCATTTGCCTGATTGCGGGCGTGGAAACCCATCATGCGCTGGGCCTTGGAGTGGCGCTTTTCAGTGCGTTCCTCGCATCGGTGTTTCTCGTTCTGAATCGAACCATCGTCATCAACGGTGGCGATCCCATGGTCATGGTTGGTTGGGAAATGGTAGCATCGACGGTGGTTTGTTTTTTGGCGATACCGGTTTTCGATCCACTGGGTTTCCCCGCGCTTGCCGTGACTGATGCGATGGACTGGCTCTGGATGATCATTCTGGCATGGGGCTGCACGGTATTTGCGCAGGCATTGACGAATCGGCTGCTGCACTCCATCAGCGCTTACAATTTCAACCTAGCGGCGAATTTCGAGCCGGTTTACGGCATCCTTGCGGCTGCGGTCATTTTCAACGAGCATGCGAATCTCAAGGCCGCATTTTACTTAGGCACGTCCGCGATCGTATTGGCCAACCTTCTTCACCCCATGTTGCAGAGGCGTTTTGGAAAATAAAGGTGAACACCTCTTTAAGGTCGTGCGCTCTGAGCCAGGGCAACCTCACTCATCCATAGCTGAGAAATAACCTACCTCGGCATCATCAGTTCCTCATCCGTAAAACCGGTCAGAGAGCGCAACCCGGCCAATAATTTCCTGAGTGCGAAAAACAGGAATACCATAATGGGAAAGCCGATGACAAGAAATCCATAGCCGGTGACTTTCGCGACTTTTTCATTATAGAGCTCGCGTGCATTCGGGGCTGTGTGATCGAGATCGCCGAGAAAATACATCGCCATGCCGAAGTTGAGAACCGTGCTGATGAAGAACGACATGCCAAAGAGGATCGTCGCATTCAAAATAGCTTTGTCATAGGCCGCCTGCTTTCCGAGCTCGTTCACTTTGGCTTCGATTTTCACAATGTTGAAAATTGAATCGTTGTAGAGAAAAGTGCGCAGCAAGGGCGTTTTTGACCAATGCGAGACAATGACCGCAAAACCGAGAACGAATGGGATGGATGCTTCCTTGAGGCCGAACAAAACCGCCGCATTCTCATTGACCGTGCCGTCCTTATTCCAAAGGAAAAGAGTGAGCCCCCCTGTCAGCATCACGGAAAACAAACCGAGACCGGAGAAGAAATTCATTTTCCGGGTTTTCACAAAAAACCAAATTCCGTAGCCGATGGGAAACGCCAGAGCGACGAACAGCGCGTAAAGTGGCCCGACGTGCCAGAGCTTCGCCGCCGGAGCGTCCGGCTCCTTGCTCAAGAAACTCAATGCCAAGACAGGGATGAGAACATTGATGAGAATGTTCGCAAGGGGATGTTCTTTGGCAGGTGTTGAGGAATCTTCAGGGGGCATAAAGAAACGAATGGCGTGGTGGGTCTACTGACGGGGGATAAAACGATGTAGCTTTTCCAAGCATGATTCACATATGGCGCCGAGAGAAAAGGATTATTTACTCCAGATGACCTTCCACTCGATCACGGAAGACTTAGTGCTGTTGAGCGTGATGCGGACGAGATCGCCTTGTTTGGAAATTTGTGCCTTGGCGCCGGAAGCGCTCACTTCCTTGGCAACGAACCCGTTGGGAGCCATGGTGATGACAAAAGGTTCACCTGTGACGACTTTGGCCTTACCAGAGTAGGTGGAAGTTTCAGCTGTCCACTTCACATCAACCAGATCCTGGTAACCCTGCATGATGTGGCGGTTGGTTGAGAGAAACTGCGGGTGGACTGCTTTGCGATGGAGCGAATAGGTGAGAGCCTGCTGGGGCTTGAGCGCTTGCTCAATGGACTCATCGCCACGGAACAGACCCACCAACTTATCGTTCCAGAAGTCATAGATATAATACGATGCATTCGCATCCTGACCCAACGAGCCGGTATCTGCTTGGTTTCCAGAAATGGGAGCGGTAACGGTGAAAGGCTGATCGTGGTTATTACAGAGAATGACCTGAGCCCAATCGGGATTGATCTGATAAACATAAACCGATGGGTCCTCACGACCCTCGACCAGCATGTCCACCGGACGGAAGGATTGGGTGCCTCCGAGGATGGGATAAAGACGTGTCAGATCGTATTGCTCTTCCGCCGTCATGCGTCCGAAGGAAGTGCCGAGCTCAAGACGCCCCGAAATTAACCCAATTTGGGTAAGCATCGTGCGGCGCGCATCGATATCCATTTTCTTGAACGATTTTCCATCGGGGTAGTAGCCGAACACGCTGCGATGCTTGTACCAACGAAGGCCGATCCGTGAGGCCATTTCCGGTTCAAAATGTGAGGAGTCAAGCCACACGCGCTGGAGATCGACGACGCCAGCCGTTACATCGAGCATAGGAGCGAGACTCTCACCCAAGTTGCGTTCATGAATGAATGCCTGTTCACCAAGACCAGCACGTGCGAGTTCGAATACTTTGCGGTAGGCCGCGGTGGTGGTGTAGGTGGGATCTTCAAAGCCACCATTCGGAATCCATGCGGTTTCCGGATAGTCGAACTTGATGCCGCCGAGACCTTGGGCGCCGAGGCGTTTCCACATGGCGAGCGTGTGGGCTTGAAAACCGGGATCGGTGAAGTCAAAGCGAACGAAAGGCTGGTGATGGCGGTGCTCAGCGTGGATGCGGGATATATCATTATCTAACATCCATTCCGGGTGAGCGATGGCAAAGTCGTTCGAGGGCATATTGCTCTGGATGTAGGTGAAAGGGATGCCACCGAGCTCGCGGATTTTACCGCAGAACTTTCCAAAGGTCTCGTAGGGAGGAACGAGGGAATTGTATTTCGCCCACGTTTCGTCATTCCACCAGCCCTGCTGGGTATCGCCGGTATTTTTGTCGCAGTAGTAATCAGGTTCGAGACGAATGGCTACAGGGGTGTGGTTAAGGATACCGGATTTGGCGGCGAGTTCCATTTGGCCGACAAGCTCTT
Organism: Luteolibacter sp.; assembly: GCA_044233125.1. Classification (GTDB taxonomy): domain Bacteria; phylum Verrucomicrobiota; class Verrucomicrobiia; order Verrucomicrobiales; family Akkermansiaceae; genus Luteolibacter. The sequence goes on from JBIIKO010000003.1 coordinate 217,953, forward strand.
TGGAGTTATTGATCGGGCGTCCCTCGCCATACGAACCCTGGGATACAAGCCAACCACAGAGCGTGGGAAAATCATAGGGCTTGGGCCGCGCTTGGTTGGCTGAGCGCATGGCCATACCGTAGGCCTCGAGCGAAGCGAAAGGATCGGCAGTGGAGATATCGAGAAACACGGTGTCGGTGCCTTGATAAGTCGTGCCGGGGTTGATGCGTTTTCCCTGCGGATCCTCGATGGTGACCGAGAGATCACCACTGCGTTCATCAATCTTGATAAGACGTAAAAACTCAAGGTAGTGAAGTCCGCCCAAGACGATGGATTGTCGCGTGCCGTTAACTTTTCCGGTGATGAGGAGGTTGTTATGTGCACTGATGGGCAGGGTGTTTTGAATGCGATTGCGTTCCGCTCCGGCTCCGCCACGCAGGAGTTGCGGATATTCCAATTTTTTACCGGGATAGATTTTCGCCTTATCGAGGATGCCGATGCGGCAGATGCGGGCGACCCCATCGCGCTGATTCGTGACAGAGAAACCCAGAACGGCATAAGGAAGCTGGTCGTAGAGCGAGATGTGGAGCGTTTTAATAAGTCGGTATTTGCCACCGGGGATTTCTGTAATCGAAAGCCGCTTGCCTTTGCCAAACGCATCATCCAGATCACTGCTTTGCCATTTGCGTGTGGCGGCCTCGGGTTGGCGCCAGCCAACTTCGTCCACTGTGAATCTTGCGTTGGAGAAAGTCGTGACTCCGGTGCGAAGATCCGTGCCCGAATAGGTGCCGGCATTTATATCATAGGACAAGCGGACGGATCCGTTAGCGATCGTTAAAGCCTTGTCCGTGGAGCTAATCTCAACGGCACTTGCCGAGGTAAGGATACCAACAATTACAAACCAGAAATGAAATTTCATCATGATATGGAGGATTAGAGCGACTGCCACGGGATCGTGGCTGGCGGTTAGGGCTCATTTTGAGCGGCTTGAATGATTTGATCGATGCGCTCATCGGTTACTCCCGCTTCTTGCCAATCGGAGACCGGAACAGCCACACTTGTGCCGGTGATTTTGGACGGCAAGGTGATTTTCGGAGCGAGCATCTTGTCGGGAATGGTGTAAATGAACTTCGCTTTGCCGCCGAAGTCCTTGATGTAACCGTTGGCAAGGGCTGACATTTCCGGACCAAAGTTTTCGCCTTGGTCAGCTTTCGTCATTTCAGGACCTGTCAGGAAGACAATGCCTTTGAAGCTGCCGGGAGCGAAGGAGTAAGCACAGACGTTGTGTGTCTGGGTCGCTTTGCTGGTCACTTGTCCGGCGAGTTGCGGGAAAGTCCCCCACGTTTCTCCGTTCGGCACACCGCGTGTGGCAATCATTTGCGGGATGTATTCACTCCAATAAGTTTTCCATGCACCCATGTAGCGACGGACGTTGTCATCATACAATTTGTTGCCCGGCTCCAATTGAGCGAGGTTTTCGTAGTCTGCCTTCAGACTTGGGGCGTTTTTCAGGTGCTCCAGCCTCATCCAGCTATTGAGCGGAACGGGATCGCTTGTCATGTAAATGATACCGGTCGGGCGACCCGATTGTTTGGCGAGACGATGACCCAGCACGGAGGCGAAATCATTCGTGGCGTTGTCCCAAATGGATGCGAAGCGGTTGTTCGGTTCAGTCGAGGTGGAGACCATGTAGCGCGCAGGTCTCTCAGAAGAAGAGCGTTTTGCAATACGAGTCATCACGCGAACAGGTTGGCCTGAGTCTTCAACTTTTAATACAGGAGGTTTTTTACCAGCAACTGGACCTGCGACATACCAGACATCACCGATGAGAATATTTTTGCAAATACGATCAATAACAACCTCACCCTTGATCGTCATGGTAACCCGGAGAGTTTTGGGTTCTTTACTGGCAGTCATAGCAGGAACGGTCACGCTCCATTCTTTCATTTCCGGTGTGACAGAAATGGTTTTTTCCACGCCGGCGAAGCTGAACTTGATGATCTTTTCACCCGGAACTTCCATGCCGTATTCAAGAACGGCCGCACCGGAAATTGTAATTGGCATATCCGCCTGAAGGATCGCGTTATCGCGGAACTGGGTGCGGAGGATGGGTAGTCTACGGTATTCGTAAGCATGACCCACCGTGCTGGGATCAATCTCGAGACCGGCAATTTTCATCGGTTTGTCCGGCCAAGTTTCACTGGTGACGAGTTTGTTGTCATAATAGATGAACGGTGTGGTTGGCAGCAATGCCTTGTTGTAAAGGTTGGGTTGGAAACCGATGCCGCCGGAGGCGTATGAAACTCCTCGCGGGGATTTGACCGCTGGTGAACTGACGATCACCTTCGATCCATCGATTTTGAATGTTGCCGGATGCCAAACGCGGTCATCGCCAGCCAACCAGAACAGATTCACTTTGGAAGCGCCATCCGGAATGATGATAGGCGTCGCGAGGCCGTCACATTTCTCAGAAGGAGTACTGTTAGAGTTGGTGGCGGTTTCGGCAACCACCAGGCCACCATCCGCATGATCGAATTCGACCGTGAGTTTGTCATCCTTTACGGAATAGGATTTGAACATGGGGCCATCCGTGACGAGGTCCTTTTTGCCATATTGATTTTTGAGGGCGTGAAGCGCAAGACGCTGACCCGGAAGAGCTTTTTGTGCGTAGTGGATGGCACCCGCGATATCAATCTGGCTAGCCATGCCGGTGTTTGGAATATCACGAGCCAACCAAGTTCCCAGGCGCATTTCCGACATCGGTTCGATGCTGGGGAAATTTTTTCCATAACCTTCTTTAGGCGGGCCGGGGCAATAAAACTGGTGGAAATACACCGGAAGATTCGGGTTATCCCATTTCAATCTCCAACCGCGAATCAGGCTGTGGAGATTCTGGTAATATTTCAGTCCGCCATGAATATTCGCATAACCTTGGTTCCAGATCGCCCCACGAATGGCATAGGGAACCACCGGACTCATGCGACCGTTGAACATCCATGAGGCGTCACGGTTATCGCTCATGTTGCCCGGAGTTTTCGTGGAGACCGCAAGAGCTTCTTTATCCGCCTTGATGCGCTCGGCGTTGACTTTGATCGTATCCTCGAGGGATTGGTAAAACCCATCCCATGCCTTCTTGTGCTCAGGTGTCGTCGGATCGGTTTCCAATATTTTCTGATAGATGGATTGGGTGTATTCATCCTTACCTGCGGCGAAACCTTCACGCGGCACCCATGACTCGATGCTTGTCTGACTGAAAGAACAATTGAGGATACCAATGGGCACTCCAATTTCTCGATAGACTTTTAGTGCGAAGGCGAAGGCAACAGCGCTGTAGTTACCATAATCATCCACCTTCCATTCACCCGTGGCTTTTTCAATCGGGTGCAAGGAAGCATAGACGCTGGTAATCTCAAATTCACGGATAGGCGGTTTCTCACCCTTATCAGCGAGTTGTTTGACCAGATTTTGAACCGAACTCTTGGATGCGAGCCACTGCATATTGGACTGGCCGGATGCCATCCATACTTCGCCTACCAGAAGATTTTTAAGAATTTTTGCTTCGCCACCTTTTTCAGTGATCGTCATCTCTCGTGGTTCAGCACTCGCCGCAAGGGCATCCAGCTTGAGCATCCATTTGCCATTGTCCGCTGTTTTAGCGGATTGCTTTTTTCCTGCAAATTCGACAGTGACCTCAGTGCCCGGTTTACTCCAACCCCAGACCGGCAGCGGAAGTTCGCGCTGTAAAACAGCGTTATCCGCAAATGGCGCACCGAGCTCCAGGGCGTAAGCGGATAAACCGCTGAGAAATAAGGAAGCTAAAACAAGTTTCGATTTCATGAGTATGGGAAGTGACGATGCCTGCGTGAGGCCGGTGGTATTTCATCATATATCCAGACCGATGGAATACCTAAGTTGTATCAATTCCCCAAAAATATTGCCGCTTTAGTTGGCAAGGCGAGGCGCTGAATAGCCTTGATCTCGGATTTTCTTAAGCAAGGCCCGCAGCTCTTTGACCTTTTCCGGCTGTTTCTCCGCAAGGTTGTTCTTTTGGCCGATGTCCTCGCGAATATTATAGAGACCGACCGCTTGATCGGTATAAGCCGGAACACCGTGCTTTTTACGCCACTCAGGGGATGGCTGACGAGCAGCTCCGCTCTTGGCATCGATCAACACCCAATCGCCATCACGAATCGCATATAGATCCTTGAACGTGTTGTGAACCATCGTGGTGCGGGGCAGAGATTTTGATTCACCTTTGAGGTATGGTAAAAAGTCATGCGAGTCCTCGGCGGAGTTTTTCGGGAGTTCGTGATCCAAATAGTTAGCGAATGTGGCCATCAGATCGATCTGCGCGAATAAAGCATCCGTGACCGCACCTGGTTTGGTCAGGCCCGGCCATTTGATCAGGGTTGGAACGCGGTGACCACCCTCGTAGATATCTCGCTTGAGTCCACGCAGAGGATAGGCCGACCAATGATCGAATTTTTCATCACGCGCATAAGCGTAGTTTTCCGGACCGTTGTCAGCTGAAAAAATGACAATGGTGTTGGAATCGAGACCCGACTCACGCAGGGCGTTGAGAATTTGTCCGCATGTATCATCCGTCTGAACCACAAAGTCACCGAAAGCGCCGGCTTTTGATTTCCCATCGAACTCATCATTCGGGACGATAGGTGCGTGGGGAGATGGTAGAGGAAAATAGAGAAAGAACGGTTCGGTCTTGCCTTTGCGTGAATGAATGTATTCCACGCCTTTTTTCGTGAGAGTTGGCAGAACCTGATAAAAATCCCAATCCGACCTTCCCGGACCCTCGCGGCATTCCCAACCGCCCTCTTTGGTGTTTTGAGGCGTGGATTTGAAAGTGATATCTGGCACACTCAGGACATGATCATCCTGAATCCATACATATGGCGGGAAGTTGATCACGTTGTCACCAAAGTAGTGATCAAACCCATGATCCAAGGGACCGCCACGAAACGGCTTCGACCAATCGAAATCTTTATGGCTCTTTGATTTTTTATCGGTTCCGGGAAGACGGATCGAATCCCAATCCCAACCCAAATGCCATTTGCCGATGCATGCGGTGGTATAACCTTTCTTTTGCAACATCCCTTGCAGCGTTAGCTGACCTTCTTTGAAAAAAGACTTGTCGAAACCTCCGTCGATTCCATGGAAATCCCGCCAATGATACCGACCCGTCAGCATCGCATAACGTGAAGGTGTGCAGACCCCGGATGAGCTGTGGGCATCGGTGAAACGCAATCCTTCACTGGCGAGCCGATCCAAATTCGGCGTAGGGATTTTGGATTTTGAATTGTAGCAACCCAGATCGCCGTATCCGAGGTCATCCGCGTAGAGAATCACAACGTTCATTCGAGGCACTTCACGAGCGGCAGCAGATGCGCAAAGGGCGAGGGTGAGAGCGGATATGAAATGGCAAAGCCACATAGCGATCTAATTATTTGGAATTCCTATGCGAGAACGTCTTTAACCACCTTAGCCGGTTTCACGCCAGTGAGTTTCTGATTAAGCCCTTGGAATGGGAACGAGAATTTGTGGTGATCGAAGCCGAAAAGATGAAGGATTGTGGCATGGAAATCTCGGACGTGGACAGGATTCGATCCGACGCGGTAGCCGAGTTCATCGGATTCACCGTATGTCATGCCGGGCTTCACTCCGCCGCCAGCCATCCAGATCGTGAACGCGTTTGGATTGTGATCACGTCCAACGAAGGCATTTGCCGCGCCACCGCCACGGTTTTCCTGCATGGGTGTGCGACCAAACTCACCGCCCCAGACCACCAGAGTATCCTCCAACATGCCACGCATTTCGAGATCGGACAGAAGAGCGCCGACCGATTGATCGATGTCTTTGCATTTTTTTACGAAGCCGTCCTTGAGTGACTCGTTGGCACTGGAGCCGTGGGTATCCCAACCCCAGTCGAAAAGCTGGATATAGCGGACGCCGTTTTCCGCAAGTTTTCGGGCGAGCAGGCAGTTATTCGCAAAAGAATTTTTTCCAGGTTCAGCACCATACATTTCCAACACTGGTTTAGGCTCATCATCAATCGTCATGACCTCCGGCACCGAAACCTGCATGCGATACGCCATCTCGTATTGCGAAATGCGGGTGACCGTTTCGGGATCGCCGATCTCCTCGTGAGTTTTGGTATTGAGCCGGCTGAGGGAATCGAGAGCCGCGCGGCGGATGTTGCGATTGATGCCGGGAGGATTCGCGGCATTCAAAACAGGATCGCCGCCCGAACGGCACTGAACACCTTGATATACCGATGGCAGGAAGCCGTTGTTCCAGAGTGCGGCGCCGGCCCGTGGAGAGCGTCCGCCGGAGAGCAACACCATGAAACCCGGAAGGTTTTGGTTTTCACTGCCGAGCCCCCACGTGATCCATGAGCCCATAGATGGATAACCAAGGTTTTGATTCCCCGTGTGCATGAGAAGTTTTGCGGGGGCGTGGTTGAACTGATCGGTCTGCATCGATTTGATGAAGCAGAGCTTGTCTGCGTGTTTATAAAGGGATGGCAGGCGATCGGAAATCCATGCGCCGGATTTGCCGTGTTGTTTGAATTGGAACTGCGGACCTAACAGGCGAGGAACACCTTTGATGAAAGCGAAGCGCTGACCTTCGAGATACTCCTGTGGGCAATCCTTGCCGTCGTATTGCTGCAGCACGGGCTTGTAGTCGAAGAGCTCCATTTGGCTTGGTGCGCCTGCCATATGCAGAAAAATGACGCGTTTCGCTTTTGGGGCGAAGGATGGCGCCAGAGTATTGAGAGGATTTTCCTCATCGCGTTTGACGATGGATCCCGCAGTTGCTCCAAGAAGATTTTGTCCTGCAAGGCACAATCCGCCCAAACCGAAAGCCGCTTCCTTAAGGAAATGGCGGCGCGTTGCGAGCGTGAGCTGTTCATGTTGGAGGTGTTGGAGGAGGTTCATGGCTTGTGGTTATCTTGTGATGGATTCATCGAGGTTGAGCAAAACGGAAGCGATCACCGCGAGTGCGGCATCTTCCGGAGTTTTGGCGATTCCCTTCATGATATCGGGGGAGTTTTTGTATTCCGTGACAAGTTCTTGGTGTAGATTGCGCAGCTCGGTGGTGCGTTCCGCATTGATTTCCCCTGAAGTGGCCAATCGGTAACCCAGAGCGATTTGCTTGCCCAGATCGGATGGATCCGCCGATTGCATGCGTTTCGAAAGTGCAACCGCTGCTTCGTGAAAAGCGGCATCATTAAGGGTCGTCAGCGCCTGAAGAGGAGTATTGGAAACGAGGCGGCGTTTTGATGAAAGATCACGCGGAGGAACATCGAACGAGCTGAAGAGCGGATACAAAATGCTACGTTTGAAATAAATGTAGACTGAGCGGCGATAGCGCTCGGGATTTCCAACCTCCGGAGTTTTCCATGCATCAGCGACAAACGGTTTCCAAACACCCGGTGGAAGAGGAGGCTGGATCGGCGTTCCGCCAATTTTGTGGGAGATCAAACCGGAAGCAGTGAGGGAGTGATCACGCATCATTTCGGCAGTGAGGCGTTGGCGCGGACCGCGCGCAAGCAGGCGATTATCAGGATCTTTTTCCGCAAGCTCGTCGGTGATCGAGGAATCCTGGCGATAGGTGGCACTGGTGACAATTTCGCGAAGCATGGATTTCACGCTCCATTTTTTTTCATTCACAAACATCACGGCGAGGTGATCCAACAACTCTGGGTGGGATGGGGGTTCCCCGGCGGAGCCGAAATCTTCCGGAGTCGGACAGATTCCATTGCCAAACAACTCCAGCCAGAACCGGTTCACGGCCACGCGGGCGGTGAGCGGATTTTTTGGAGACGCGACCCATCGCGCGAGATCGAGACGGGTTGCTCGTTCGCCGGATTTTTCAAGGGGCGGGAAAAGCTTGGGCGTGTTACCTTCTTTCACCAAGTGACCCTTGTCCAACCAGTTTCCACGAATAAACATATGGGTATTACGACGATGCTCAGGTTCGCGCTCCACCATGACGGGAGTGGTGGTGGATGGAATGGTTTTGAGTTTCTGTCTTGCATCGTTGATTGCCTGCTTGGCGGATGCCGCGTTACTTTCTCCCCGGTGATTGATCCACGCGGATTCATCGGTCAAAGCAAGGCGTCCGCGCTTTACCACCATGGGGAAACTTGCCGAATAGGTTCCGCCATTTTTCAAAGTCACGCGAAGTTTTGAATCGGGAGACAGCGGGAGCGGTTGATCGAGAACAAAAGTTGCATGACGGGGTTTGGAAAATTTCGAGTAAGTGCCCCACCCTCTGTCGGAGCCAGTGATTGAGCCGTTCGGATCAAACATGGGATGCGCCTCATCAGCGATGACTTCATGGAGTTTCACGGATGTCGCCTTGCCGGCGTTATCGACCACATCGAGAAGCAGCTGCTTGATGACCCCGCCCCACTCGGGCGTGTGTGCCGCGGTTTTTGGATCGAGAGGAAGGATTTCCAAACGAAGTGCAGTCAAGGTTTTGAGATTCGTTGGAAATGTTAGAACATACTCGGCACCGCTTGCTACATTGGGATCAGCTTGGAATTCGTCATAACCCTCTCTTCCGGTGATGGTGAGGATGGCTTTCTTTGCCTCGGCTTTGACGGATGTGACCGGTTGCCATTTCGTGGTGGAATCGATTTTATTCCGCTGCTTGAACAAGCTTTGCTCGGAAATGCGGATTTGTTCGTGAAGTCGGTTCGCTTCATCGTATTGCGATTTTTCCATCGGCACGGAAAGCCGCGGCAAATCCTCATCGATATCGGCATCCTTGCTCTGATTGAAAAACTCCATGAAGTTGTAATACTCTTCATGCATGATCGGATCATAAGGATGCGAGTGACATTGGACGCAGCCAAAGCTTACACCCATGAAAGCTTCCCACGTGGTACTCATGCGATCCATCACCGCGACGATACGGAACTCTTCGTCATCGGTACCGCCCTCGCTGTTGACTTGGGTGAGTCGGCTGAATGTCGTGGCGATTTTTTGTTCGAGCGTAGCATGGGGAATGAGATCACCGGCGATTTGTTCGATCGTGAACTGGTCGAAGGGAATATCCTTGTTGAATGAATCGATCAACCAATCGCGGTATTTCCAGTTGTCGCGGCGTTTATCATCGGCGTATCCGACCGAGTCCGCATAGCGCGCCAAATCCATCCAGACGGAGGCCCAGCGCTCGCCGAAGCGTGGCGAGGCGAGCAAGCGGTCGGTTTCCTCTTCGATGGCTGATTGAAGATTTTTTGCAGCGGATTTTTTGAAGACCTCGATCTCTTCAAGGGTGGGCGGCAGGCCGATAAGGTCAAAGGATGCGCGGCGCAGCCATTGTTCCGGTTTTGCAACGCTGGATGGATTGAGGTTTTCCGATTCAAGCCGAGCAAGAATGAAATGATCGAGATCTCGGATCGGCCAATCGGTTTTTTTGACGGACGGCAGAGGGTGTTTGTGAGGTGGAACAAATGACCAATGCTCGCCCCACTTGGCGCCTTCTTGGATCCATTGGCGCAGAATATTGATTTGGAATTTCGCGAGTGGCGGCCCGTGCTCGGGTTTCGGCATGATTTCATCGGGATCGGTCGAAACGATGCGGGCGATCATTTCCGAGGCATCGGGATTTCCCGGAACAATCACAGGTTTTCCCGACTCACCCTTTCCGAGTGCACGCTCGCGGTAGATGAATGAAACATCACCCGCCTCTTTGACTCCGCCATGGCATGCGGTGCAGTTCGCATTGAGAATCGGGCGGACATCTCGCGCAAAATCAATCTCAGCATGTAAGGAATGGCTGAGGTAAATAAAGAATATGAGGCCAAAGTGAGAAAACCGCATGATGAGGGGGAATTCAAAGGGACGAATAAACCATTTAGAATACGCAGAACTTCAAATCTTTTATCAGCACATATTCACTGAGAAGGCGAAAAAACCATCTTGAAATATCAGCTGGGAGAATTGATGCAGGCATGGCTCGAACATTCAGGCCGTGGCGCCTATTGCACCGGGAAGCGGGCCGTTGTCTTGGGGTTTATCTTCCTGAGATTTTTTTGATGCAGTGGCTTTTGAAATCTCCTCGGGAATCGGAGGTGGCTTGGGAGCGCTAGGGGGATTACGCATTTCACCATGGTCGATGATGTCGCGCAGGTGCGAGGCATCAAGCGTTTCATATTCAAGCAGTGCCAATGCGATTTTCTCCACGGTATCGCGATTTTCGGTGAGGATTTTTTCAGCCTGATGGAATGCCTCGTCGATGAATTTTTTGATTTCTCCATCGATCACACGGGCGGTTTCCTCCGAGTAATTTCGACTCTTGTTCATGTCACGGGCGAGGAAGACGGGGCTATCGCCCTCACCGTACTCGACCATGCCCAGCAGATCTGACATACCCCACTCACATACCATATTTCTCGCCAGAGAGGTGGCTTGGCGGATATCACCGGATGCTCCGTTGGAAATATCATCCGAGTGGAAGCCTTCCGCGATTCGGCCGCCCATGGTGACGATCAAATTCGCAAGCGCTTCTTTTTTCTGTGTCGAGTATTTATCGCCCTCTGGAAGATACATTGTCGCGCCTAAATAAGGGCCACGCGGAATGATGGTGACTTTATGCAATGGGTGGGTGTGTGGGAGCACCATGTTCAGATAGGCGTGTCCCGCCTCATGCCATGCGGTGCCGATTTTTTCCTTGTCAGACATCGCAAGCGAGCGGCGCTCACGACCCCAACGGACTTTGTCGCGTGCTTCTTCCATCTCAACGAGTGTGACAGCGCCCAAGCCTTTTCTGGCCGCCAGCAAAGCGGATTCATTGACCAAGTTTGCGAGCTCGGCACCAGAGAAACCGGGAGTTCCACGGGCAATCGTTCCAAGCTCCACACCGGCAGCAAGTTTGATTTTTTTTACGTGCACACGCAGAATCTCTTCACGTCCATTGACGTCTGGAAGAGAGACGGTGACTTGGCGATCGAATCGACCCGGGCGGAGCAACGCGGGATCGAGCACGTCCGGACGGTTCGTCGCTGCAATAATGATAACGCCTTCCTGAGTATCGAAGCCATCCATTTCAACGAGGAGTTGGTTGAGGGTTTGCTCACGTTCATCGTGTCCGCCACCCATACCGTGTCCGCGGTGGCGGCCAACAGCATCGATCTCATCGATGAAGATTAGGCAAGGCGCGTGTTTTTTGCCTTGCTCAAACATGTCACGAACGCGTGAAGCACCGACACCGACGAACATTTCGACGAAGTCGGAACCGGAGATGGAGAAAAACGGCACGTCTGCCTCACCTGCAATGGCGCGTGCCAGCAAGGTTTTACCTGTGCCGGGAGAGCCGACCATGAGCACACCCTTTGGAATGGATCCGCCAAGTCTCTGGAATTTTTTGGGATCACGCAGGAAATCGACAATTTCGAAAAGCTCTTCCTTCGCCTCTTGGATGCCGGCGACGTCTTTGAATGTCACCTTGTTGCGATCCATCGTTAGCAAACGGGCTTTGGATTTGCCAAATGACATCGCGCCTTTTCCGGCGGATTTCATTTGTTGGCGGAAAAGGAAGAACAGCAACAGAATGATCAACAGAAATGGTAGGAATGTGAAAAGGGCGCGGCTCAGGTAATCCGATTGGCGCACATATTGAGCCTTGTCTTTCAAAAGCTCACGCAGCTCGCCACCAAGGATGGTTGAAGAGACACTGACTTTGAAAGGAGCAGGTGGAACGGCTTTACCTTCCTTAGTGGTCGGCTTGATCAGGTTGGTGATCACCTCACGTTTTCCGACAATGTAAGCGGTGGAATCCGTATCCGAGGTGATGACTTGCAAGGGAGCGGCTGAATCATCCGCCTTCACTTCGCCCGATGCATAGGCCTTACGAAAGTCCGCAAGAGAGAGCACCACGGTTTTCGCACCTTCGCTTGGTGGAGCGTAGTTTGCCATTTGTCCCATGCGGATGCTTTCTCCCAAAAGCTCGCGGACCTCCTCACCTTGGAGATCCAAATTCACGGCGACTTTGAAAAAGCTAGTTTCAACCACGGCATCGGCATCCTTGGGCTTGATCGGAGCTGGGTTCACCCAACCCGTGATGGTGGCATCATACGCGGAATCACTCGTGACGACTTTGAGAGGGTGATCGGGATCGTTCAGAACCACCAAGCCTTGATCGAGTTTTTGACGGAAATCCGAATACTTCAGCGGTTCTGCCTTTTGATTCATTTGTGGGCCGAACAGGGCGGCTCCAAGAATCAGGGCAGCAAGCCCGAACAAGGCAAGTCCACGCCAGTTGAACGCATTTCCATCACTGGGAGGGCGATTGGAATGATTTGGAGATGGTGAGTTATTTTCAGGATCGGACATGATGAGTATTTGCCAGCTCGGAACAGCCGGAGTGAAGAAAGTTAAACAAGATCAACGAAATGTCTAGGCGAGGATTTTAGGTTGTTTGAAAGCGCGATACAGGACTCCAAGCAAAATCAGTGCTACCACAGGAGTCACATAATTTACCATCACTTGATGATAAAGAGGGAAAGTGGTCGATTTTGTCGCACCCAATATGAGGTGAGCCAGATAGGATCCGTAGAAAGTCAGGAAGAAAATCGCGCCCGGACGACCGATCTTGTAACCGATGAAAAAGATGGGTAGGGCCGAGAGAGCCACGGCGATCATGACCGGATTATCAAACGCAAGAGTCTGTTCCGTGGTGGAAAATACGAGTAATACCATATCCAAAACGAGGAGAGTGATGGTCATGAAGGTCATGTCGCCGATTACAATTCACAGAAATGGCAGTTCGTCCAACGCGAAGATAAGCCATTTGCGGACATGTGCGGCCGCATCGACTCCGAATCATTGACTTTACCCTCCATCCCTGCTTCAAAAGCCACCCCATGTCCGACCGCAAGACTTTAGAAGAACGCCACCAGATGACCGACCTTGAGCGCGTGCGCCACTCCGCCGCACACGTGATGGCCACCGCCATCCTCCGGATCTGGCCGGATGCGCAGTTTGCTTACGGGCCGCCGATTGAAAACGGTTTTTATTATGATTTTGAAATGCAGCACCGCATCACTCCAGACGATTTTGAGAAAATCGAGGCGGAGATGAAAAAAATCGCCAAGGAAAACCAGAAGTTCGAATACAAGGCGATCTCCCGTGAAGAAGCGAAAGCCATGGCGGAATCGGGTCGGCTCGGCGGCCTCACTGAGCGCCCAGGCAACCCATCCCGTTTCAAACTCGACCTCATCGATAAAATCCCCGAGGGCGAACAAATTTCCTGTTTCCAAAACGGCGACTTCATCGATCTCTGCGCCGGTCCGCATGTCGGTTACACCTCGAAGTGCAAAAACGTGAAACTCATGTCGGTTTCCTCATCCTTTTATATGGGCGACGAATCGAAGGGCCAACTCCAACGCCTCTACGGAACCGCTTTCGAAAACAAAGAAGAACTCGAACAACATCTCGTTCGTCTCGAAGAAGCCAAAAAACGCGATCACCGCCGCCTCGGTCGTGAGCTCGGGTTGTTTCACATCGATGAAGCGGTCGGCCAAGGTTTGATTTTATGGAAACCGAAAGGCGCCCTCATCCGCCGCGCGCTGCAGGAATTCATCACTGCGGAGCTCGACAAACAAGGCTACTCGCAAGTCTTCACCCCGCACATCGGTAAGCTCGATCTGTATCGCACCTCCGGGCATTTCCCTTACTACCAGGACAGCCAATACGCACCCATCGCCGAGCGCGATACCTTGGAAAAACTCGCCGACGAAGATGCGTCCTGCTCCACCCTGATCAACGGTCTCGAACAAGGAACCTACGAGGGTTATTTGCTCAAACCGATGAACTGCCCGCATCACATCAAAATTTTCGCGAGCGATCATCATTCCTACCGCGACCTTCCTGTTAGACTTGCGGAATTCGGAACGGTTTATCGCTGGGAACAATCCGGCGAACTCGGCGGCATGACCCGCGTGCGCGGGTTCACCCAAGACGATGCCCACCTATTCTGCACACCGGATCAGGTGGCTGCGGAAGTCAAAGGCTGCCTCGACCTCGTGAAAAAAGTTCTGCAAACCCTTGGCATGAACGACTACCGCGTCCGCCTCTCCCTGCGTGATCCGGAAAGCGACAAGTACGTCGGCTCAGCGGAGAACTGGGACAAAGCCGAAGCCGCCCTCCGCGAGGCCGTCATCCACCTCGGCGTCGACTACACCGAAGAACTCGGCGAAGCTGCTTTCTACGGACCTAAGATCGACTTCGTCGTCAAAGACATCATCGGTCGCGACTGGCAACTCGGCACGGTTCAGGTCGATTACAACCTTCCTGTTAGATTCAAACTTTCCTATGTCGGTGAGGACAACAAACCGCACATTCCGGTCATGATCCACCGCGCGCCATTCGGTTCGTTGGAGCGTTTCACCGGCCTGCTCATCGAACACTTCGAAGGCAAATTCCCAACCTGGCTCGCTCCGGAACAAGTCCGTATCCTGCCGATTTCGGAAAAGACTCTCGAAGCCGGAGAGGAACTCGCCGCAAAACTCGCCGATCTCGGGGTCCGCGTCACGGTCGATCGCTCCGCGGATAAAGTCGGCGCGAAAATCCGCAACGCCCGCATGGAGCGCATCCCTAACATGATCATCCTCGGTGTGAAAGAAATCGAAGAAGGAACCGTTTCTCTTCGCGTCCGCGGACAAGAAGAACCTATCACGAAAACAACGCAGCAATTCATCGATGATCTGCTCACGGAGATTCGTGAGCGGAGTTTGTGATCGTAGCTGGGGCGTCCCGCCCCAAGCCGTTCGGGAGGATTCCAGCCTCCCACTATGGTTTGACACCTCAGGTCATTTTCCAGCCTAGCGTTTAATCATAAAGAGATTAGATAATGATCAATCAGCGCGCAGGAATAAAGTAGCTTTATGGGTCGGTTTTGCAGGTGTTTCACGACCCATCGTATAACATTCCCTTAACCCGGTCGTTCGTTCAACACTGTTTGCCTCATCAAATAAAAAGTCTCATTGCATGCTTTCTGCTAATTCTGACGATCAACCACGCCAGTGGTCGCACATCAAACATAAGAATGAATCCACGGTATGATGTATCAATCCACACGCATCGCATCTTCACTTTTCATCATGTCACTGCTTGTCTCCTCAGGCTGCACTTCGGTAGAACACCCAACGAGTGAATTTTGCCCCAAGCATGGTAATGCCTTGCAAACACGAACCGCCTATAAAATCAGTCAGGATGTCCTAGCAGATCCAACTAGATCCTACATTCGTCTTGCCAACCAATATCCGAAGCACACGCCATGGATCTACTCTGAGAAGCTCACAGATATACATAAGGACCGTGAAAAGGTGAGATTTTGCCCAAGATGCGATGCTGAGCTCAAAAATGCCTTACGAGAATAACCAAGCCAAACAAGCTTCGCCACGCAGTCGTTACCAGCCGTCACGTTGAGATGATTTTCTGCAACCAGACCTCAAACCCGTAAGTCATGACTACCTCAACTTTTATTCGTGCAGGAGCTCTATGTTGTACACATGATACAAACATACCATGAAAGCTATACTGATTCTGGCCACTATTGCGCTTGTTGGATGTTCGGACGAGAAGTCACGCGACTTCTTTGCCAAAGGCGGGATTACTATCGGGGCCCCAGCCGCACTTGGATCCGGAGCATACAAGATACCGATTCAATTTGAGACGCAGATCGTCCATTCGGGCCAGTGGATCGAGAAAGTCGATACCGAGGTCGCGGGGTCAGACATTCTATTGACTGCGAGCTTTACCAGTTCCAACAGAAAAAGCAGCTATCCAGGTCATATTGAAGTCACTCGGGTTTCGCCGGGGACATACGCCCTCAAATACCGAGACCCAGATGGCACCCTTCATGCCATTGGTTCGGTAATGCTGCCCTAAGAACATCCACGAAGCTAATACGATAAAATCGCTGGCTTAGATTTTTCTTGGGCGCTCGATCGATAAGGTCAGGCTTAAATTCAAGAACAAATTACGGGCTGATTTTTTTCGAATGAATGAGTGACGGTTTTGACGCACGGATCATGAGCTATCTAGAATTGGATTACACGAAGTTTGCCGAGTTCGTTCTAACAGGAGCATCAGACGCTAATGTTGGGATTACTGTATCAAAAATGGGCGCGAGCCAAATGACCTGACCCCATTGGCTTGGAATGATTTTGCCTGTAAGTGCGGTTGGTCAGATGCGGGTTCTGAAACCCTCAAAAAATACAAGGACGAGAGCGGCCTCGCTGATCGGAATGATATCCAGACTTTTTTTGAGTATGTGGAAGTCGATGAAAGTCGAAAGGTGTGAAGATGAGGATCGAAATGACCTTACCGAAGAAAGGAACCGTGAATCGAAGCGCAGCGGAGATGGCCGACCTTTTTTCCCCAGTATGTCAGCATTTCTAATCGCGACTGCAACCGGCTGCGTTGGCTTTAGATATTTCGCTTACGAGATCGCGATTGAAAATCGCGGTTCCTTTCTTTTTTGATTCTTGCGAATTAGCCAAATCCGGTATATACAAAACTCATGTCTGCTACGTACAACATGAAAGAGGCTCAGGCGAACCTGACGAAACTCTGCCGCTCGGGGGAACGCTTTGTCATCGCGAACCGCAACGAACCCGTCGTGGTCGCTTTGCCGGTTGAGGATTTCGAAGCCTTGATGGAAACCTTGGATGTGCTTGGTAATCCCGCTGCGATGGAGGTCATTCACGCAGCGAAACTCGGCAAGACCACCTACCGTCCACTCGATCTCGACGATGAAAATTTCGGCCTCTGAGCAAGTCGCGGGATGGCTCGTTGCGCTGCCGCCACAGACCAAGCGTCGGGTTCGAATGGCGCTGCGTGGTCTGATGAAAGGCAGAGGCGACATCAAAGGACTTCAAGGGCCGCTTGAAGGATTCAATCGCCTCCGCATCGGTGGGCTACGTGTGATTTTTCGACAAATTTCCAGTAGTGAAATCCTTCTGGAATTCGCCTGTACCCGAGACGCGGTGTATGAGCTCTATGAACAGATTTTGAAAAATCGTAAAGGTCAGTCGTAAAAGAGCGAGTCTGGAGACTCGCGGTCCTAGGATCTAAAAAGGCACGCACAATTTTTGATTAGCCTTACCTCCCAGAAAGGAACCGCGATTTTCAATCGCGACTGCAACGGGATGCGTTGGCCGAAGGTATTTCGCTCACGAGGTTGCGGTTGGAAACCGCGGTTCCTTTCATTTTTATCCAGTTGCGAAATGTAATGGTAGGGTCGCTTCGATGAAGCGACCTCTGTGCCAACGGGTAGCTGAGACCCATTTGAGACGAATCATTTTCTTCTCATTTCATGCGGCGGCTTGCGTCAAAGCCTCCCTACCTTAACGAAGCGAGTTGAAAACTCGCGATCCCCGAATCAAATCACACCGTTCGCGCAATTCGTCTCACCGCTACCAGCGAGTGCGTTAATGAGATTCGTTAGGGATTTCATTGCCTGGCGCGGAACGGATTCGAATGTCCGTGATCCGATGTGCGGCGTAACGATCACTTTCGGATGATGCAGGAGCGGATGATCCGCCGCAGGGGGTTCTTCATCTAACACATCCGTCGCGTAACCCGCGAGTTTTCCCGAATCAAGTGCGGCGATGACATCGGCATTGTGAATGAGTTCACCGCGACCCGTGTTCACCAACCACGAGTTGTCAGGCATGAGCGAAAGCCGCGCGGCGTTGACGCAGTGATGGGAATCCGGAGTGAGCTTGGTGTGAGGAGAAATGATTTCCGATGCCGCGAACAAAGAGTCGAGCGTATGATGGCGCTTGATGCCGTATTGCTCCGCGATATCCTCCGGCCAGTAGTTTCCAAAACCATGCACTTCCATCCCGAAGGCGTGGGCGCGTTTCGCGACTTCCTGTCCGATCCTACCGAGACCGATCAGGCCGATGCGTTTATTGAGCAATTCAAAGCCGGTCAGGCGGGTCCACTTGCCTTCGCGAGTGGCTTGGATGGATGGATAGAGATTTTTCGTCAGTGCCAAAAGCAAGGCAAACGTATGCTCGGCAACGGTATCGTGATTCACGCCGGGGGTGAAAAGAACAGGAATCTTCATTTCCTTGGTAGCTGGGAGGTCGATCTTATCGAGACCGATGCCATATTTGGAAATGACCTTGAGTGTGGGAGCGCATTTCATCAAAACAGCACGAGTGATCGCGTCATCACCACAGAGAAAAGCATCAAATCCTTGTTCAGCGAGCTCAAGCATCCGAGCTTCTGAAAGCGGGCCGCGCTCGCGGGTGATTTCCCAACCTTGGGCAGCCATGAGTTCATGGTGCGGGCCGGGGGTGTCCTGATAACTGCAAGTCGTGAGAAGAATTTTCATGTGCGGAAATTCAAGATAGCCGCCGGCCGATTGTCGATGGAAGAAGTCAGAGATCAGACATTCTCTTGCCCCCAAAAATCTTTCCGCATGAACCATTTCATGACAATAAGAGGCGTGACATATCCCGACTCCTGTGCAGTCTTTAATTCATCTTTATCTTTTTCACCTTATGGAACCTACCTGCAATGATCGCTCACCTGAATTGAACCTGTTCGGGAATCTTTCCCGTCGTGGGTTTATCACGACTACCCTTGCAGCCAGCACCGCGACCCTGACGAGCTGCAAGGCTGTTCCGGGAATTGGTGAAGTTTCCAATCGCCCCATTCCTCGGAATCCAACAGGAAACTATTCGAACAATCACATTCCAAATTCGGGTGTTACCTTTACCCGTGTGATGGTCTCAGGAAACCATATTGCGATCACCTACGATGATGGCCCTCATCCCGCCAACACCCCTCGACTGCTGGACATACTCGCCGAGCGAAACATCAAAGCCACGTTCTATGTGATCGGAAATAATGTGAACCTATACCCTGGCGTATTGCGGCGCACCGTTGCAGAAGGTCACGAGATTGGAAATCATTCACAAACCCATTGCCTGCTCTCAAAACTGAGTGACTCACAACTGCGTCTCGAAATGCAGCGCTGTCAGGATTCGATCGGGCGCGCAGCCGGTATCCGCCCGCGCACCATGCGCCCACCCTATGGCGGGCTCGTTCAACGCCAGCGCCAACTCGTCTTCGATGAATTTGGCTACCCGACTATTCTCTGGTCTGTCGATCCTCTCGATTGGAAACGCCCCGGCGCATCCGTCATCGCAAACCGCATCGTTTCCAGCACTGCAGCAGGCGGAATCGTCCTTGCTCATGACCTTCATTCCCAAACCGTCGATTCCATGCCGCAGACGCTCGATGGACTTTTGAGACGCGGTTTTGAATTCGTCACGGTATCCCAACTCATCGCCATGCAAGTCAGCCCACCTCCCGCTCAAATTGCCTCGACCCAGTCTTACTGAACCTGTAACCGATTCCCCACCCAAGTGTGAGCCAACTCAAGTTCGGAGAGCGCTATTTTAACAACCGTGACCATCTGTCACGTGTCTGGTCTGGAATTCGCGAACTGGCAAAACTCACGGAATCCGATCTCAGTGAAAATTCCGATACGACCTCTATTGAAAATGAAATCCGTGCGCCATTCTCATGCCTGGTGTGCGGTGAAACAAATTCAGGAAAATCTTCTCTGATCAACAGCCTGCTGGATGAGGATCTCTGTCCAGTCAACGCACTACCGGAAACACGGCAAATCATCCGTTATCGACACAGCGACACCAGCCGAGATGCCATCTCCTCCCGCTGTCATGAAACATTCCTGACCGCGCCCGTTCTTCGCGATTTTAATCCCATCGACACACCCGGATCCAATACTCTTGATGTCGAGCAGAAACAAAACATCGGATACCTGTTTCCCGATGCCGAAATAATCCTATTTGTCTTTCCTGTTTCAAACCCTTGGGGAGCATCGACATGGAACCTGATAACAAGTTTACCTGAATCACACCAAAAACGCATCGTCTTCGTGATCCAACAATGCGACTCCGCAGAGGCTGCGGATATTGACGTGATCATGAAGCATATGGCTGATCTATCCATGAAGCGCATCGGGATGGCTCTTCCCGTCTTTCCCGTCTCCGCAAAGCTTGCTCGCGAGGCAAAGCGCAATCAAACCCTCAATCTCAAACTCTATCAGGAAAGCGGATTTCAAGCTCTGGAGCATTTCATTTCCGAACGCGTTTGTTATTCTGAAAAACGGAAATCCACACTCAAGGCTTGGTATGACCAAGCCGCGATTGCTCTCCATTTGATTGATGATCAGATCGATCAAAACACCAGACTCCAGAGAGTCCATCAGGGGTTTTTAAGATCCCTTGAAGATGAAATCGATGCCATGCGCGAAAGCCTTGTTTCAAGACTTCCGAGCCACCTCACGAAGGTTGCCGAAGTCTTTCAAGATGAGGCAATCCTGGTAAGCCGTAAACTTGCAAAATGGCTCGGCTTCGTGCGGTCGTTATTCAAGGTGTTTACGGGCGACAATACCGGCATCCGCATCGAGTCATTGATCACTGAAAGACTCCGTTCAGCCGTGGAATCCGTTGCGGAAAATGACGGCAGCGACATCGTAACTGCCTGCCTCAAGCATTGGCAGGATCTCGGCGCGCGCATCAACGAATCCATCGGCTTACCTATCGATACGTCCGCACCCATCGACGGAACCTTGGAAAAAGCGCGGAAACATTTTGTTGAGCGCATCGGCAGTGCGGCACACCGAGCAATTGGCAACCTCCACGTGCGTAAAGATCTGGAACGCGAGCTTCGCCATCGCAACATGGCAATCAAGTCGTTCAGCGCATCCTCGCTCATCTTCCTGAGCATAGGAGCGGCAAACGGCGTCATGAACACCTATCTTCTACCTTGGATCTTTTGTAGTGTTGCCGTGCTGTTTTTAATCGGAGGCATGATCATCTCCATCATCACGAAATCACGCATCAGCCATGATTTTCAAATCACTCTATTGGAAACCTGCGAAGCGTTTGCCGAAGCCCTGCGCTCCGACTACGAGGATGCGATTCGATCATTTTTTCAAGAATACACCTCATGCCTGGGTTCCATCAGAAAGTATCTCGCACAGGAAGAGCGTAGTAATGGACCGAAACAAAACCGCTGGCAAAATCTTTTCCTCACTCTCAAGTCTATCGAGCAGGATTTGTAAAAATCGAACGGTTGATTTGTCAAACCGGTTCCTCATGATGGCGACGATGAATCCAAACACTTTGCACCAGACCCAAAAGGAACATACAAATCACCACAAAGGTTCCTGAATAACTTACAAGTGGCAGGGGGATACCTGTGATCGGCGTAAGCAAGACACACATTCCGATATTTTCGTAAATGTGTGCGAAAAAAAGCGCCACCACCATGCATGCGATCAGTCTTCCAGACATATCCCTGCTGTAAAACGCAATGAACAATCCCTGAACCAACAGCAAGGCGAAACTGAGGACCAATAGCAGCACACCCCGGAAGCCCAATTCCTCCGCAATCACGGCAAAGATGAAGTCATTGTGGGCGGTGAGATGCGGAATGAAACGTTTGTCGTGAAGAGATCCCTGCTCTGAAGTCGCCATCCAACCCAGACCTTTCCATCCGGCTTTGCCAACCGCCATGGAAACGTTGTGGGGTGCGTAGCCATCGCCCTTGATATCCACTTCCTGACCTTGATTCATGCGAATCCACAAATCTATCCGCTCAGGGCCGCGCTCTGAAACCAATGGCAAAACCACAAAATACATGATGGGCAAAACCCCATATGAAACCAAACCGATAAAACTCAGTATGCGGAAAGGAATACCCGAAACCAACAATGCGACAATGACCACCGGAATCCACACGAGTGCTGAACCCATATCACCCATTTTCATCACCATGAGAAACGGGATTGCCGAGGTCATTCCAATGACCGCAATCCTGACCAGAGGATTTCCGAGGCGATGATGCAGCTTTGGAAGATCCTGCATGAGCCATGCGATCATGATGATACCGGAAGTGACTCCTAGCTGCGCCGGCTGAAAGCTTAAGCCAGCAAGAGTAAGACGGTGTACATCATCGTCTGCTTTCATCGCCAACAACATCAAACCAAGACTTACGAGATAGAGAGGAATTCCCAACCAACGTATCCATTTATAATCAATCCAGGCGGCAGCGAAATAAGCAAAGCTGCCGATCACGATCCAGTTCTTCTGCATCCATGCGAAATATACGCCGGCAGAACCATATTCCTTCAACTTGTCCGGACTCACCGGCAAGTGCCTTGCAGCGCTCTCAATCATGAATACTCCGAAAATGAGCAACGCGTACATAACTAGCACCATCACCCAATTCATCCCGAGTATTTTTCTTAAGAATGGCGTCATCCGTTTACGGTTCCATGGTTATCCCGCATCTGAATCTTGGCAAGCCGCCATCAACTGGGAAATGGATTGAAAATATCCAGCGGAAAAAATCATCCATGAGCCCGTACGGCACCGCCATGAGGCACCAGCCGGATTGATATTTGGATAAAGGTCTCATTCTCATACGAAAAAAAGACCTTTTTAGCGTAGAGAAAGTATCACTCAGCCATACAGCCTGCAAATCGGTTTCAGCCAAGCGGATCGCCTTCCCGTAAGTCATGAGCCTATTCCATTACTCGGATTCCATCCGGGTATCTCTGGCAAGTAACTCGCTCATGGCGGAGGCAACCGGCATGCCCTTGTATAAAATGGAGTAAACCGCATCGATAATCGGGGTCCGGACATTTGCTTTACGCGCCAGTTCGTAAATCGAATAAGCACTGGGCACACCTTCCGCAACCATACCCAAAACCTCGGTCGCCTCTTGAAGGGTTTTTCCCTGACCCAACGCCAGACCCACCCGATGATTTCGCGAGTGCTCAGAGAAGCAAGTGACAATGAGATCGCCCACCCCTGAGAGCCCAGCAAATGTTTCAGGCTGTCCACCCAAAGCCGTACCGAGGCGAGTCATTTCCGCAAGCGCGCGCGTGACGAGTGCCGCGACCGCGTTGTCACCCAGACCCAAGCCGTGCGACATGCCAGCAGCAATCGCATACACGTTTTTGATCGCCCCTCCCAACTCTATTCCAGCGAGATCGCCACTGGTATAAGGGCGGAAATACGGCTTGGTGAACAAATCCTGCAATTCACAAGCTACCTCAGGGTTCTCCGAACCGATCACCGCACACGTCGCCTGACCCGCAGCAATTTCCTCCGCATGATTTGGCCCAGATAAAACTGCGATGGGGTTATCTGGGAAAACCTCCCGTAAAATTTCGCTCATCCGGTCACCCGAGGTTCTTTCAATCCCTTTGGCACAGGAAAGCAACACCGTTTGATTTGGTAAACCGCATTTTGCGAGATCCTCGGCAGCTTGACGCGTAGCACCGGCTGGCAGCGCGAATATCACCAACGGATAGGTCACAACGGCACAAATTTCATTTGTCGCGTAAACGTTTTCCGGAAGCCGGATTCCTTTCAGATAACGTGGATTCAGATGCCTGTTGTTGATCGAATCGATACTTTCCGTATCACGCCCAATGACCAATACCGACTTCAGATCTTCTCCTAAAAGTTTGGCAATCGCTGTTCCGAATGAACCCGAGCCGATGATGGCAGCACTTTGAAATTTCACGGTTTTTTGCTGAGGGGTTTGTCTTTCAGTCCGAACTTCGATTCCGTACCCTGACGCAACCTCAGAATGTTGGGTCGGTGTTTCCAAACTGCCAAAACCGCAATCACCACCGTGAAAAAAAACAGCGGTTTGTTCCAGGTGCCGGCCGCCCATAAACTGATTCCTGCATCATTGACATGATAGCGGGCACCGAAGTGAGTGACGATGGGCAAGCAGACGGCAGCGACCATACTGGCAACCGCAACGTAGCGCGTGAGGGCAAGCACTAGGATGAATATCACAACAAGAACCCCGACGGCAGCGGGCATCAGTCCGATCAAAACTCCTGCGGATGTGGCGATTCCCTTGCCGCCTTTGAAACCGATCCATGGCGAGTAGTTGTGTCCCAAAACCGCGGCCAAGGCGGTGATAACATGAACCAGTTGTGCGGTAAACTGCTGAGGAGCGGGATGCATGGCCCATTCATTTGGAAAAACCAGATCAAAGATGGGGACCCGCCCAGTGACAGGAACCAAATTCACAGCGATGACCACAGGAACAAAACCTTTCAACGCATCAAGCAGCAAACAACCCAGTCCGTATTTTTTACCCACCACGCGGAACACATTGGTCGCACCAATGTTTCCCGAACCGTGTTGTCGAATATCGATTTTCTTCGCCTTGGCGATGAGCAAACCAAAAGGAATGGAGCCAAGCAGAAATGCCAGGACGGGACAGAACCAAAGTTGCATAAATCAAATGAAGTGTAGGAAACCTATTCCAAAGTGGCGGCCTCAATGATGACAGGCTCCAGCGGAACATCGCTTGAAGGTCCGGGAATGAGCTCGCCACTCAGGGGATTAAGGTTCTGCAACTCTTGGACACCTGTTTTGACCGCCTTGATTTGATTCACCACATCCATTCCCTCGCTGACTTTGCCAAAGACCGCATAGCCATCATGACTCGGAAAATTGAGCGCTTCGTTATTCGCCACATTGATAAAAAACTGGGCGGTCGCGCTGTTGGGGTCACTGGTTCTTGCCATGGAGATAGTTCCAACCTCGTTCTTCAAGCCGTTCCGACTCTCATTCACGATCCCCTTGTCGGTTTTCTTCTCCACCAGCTTTCCGTCCTGATGAGCAAAACCACCACCTTGGATCATGAAGCCGTCAATGACACGGTGAAATACTGTGCCGTTGTAATGTCCCGCACTGACATATTTTTTGAAATTCGTAACGGTGACCGGAGCTTTCTCAGCATTCAACTGGATCACAATATCGCCCTTGTTCGTCTTTAAACGGACTTTGCTAGGTTCAACGGTCTTTTTTGCCTGGCAGGCAGCTCCAAAAGCAAACGCAACGAGGGCGAGACAGTAGATATGGCGACGTTTCATTAGATGTAACTAATCCTTAGCCGGGAATTTGGCAAGCAACACGAAACGCATTCAACCTTATCAGTAAACAGGCGCCCCATATTGTTCTTGGGATCCGCCACCCGAGTTCTGTATTTTTTCCTTGGTCCAGTTGAAACCCGCTTTGGTGTCACGCCAGACACCGATCATGGTGTTGCATGAGCTCAATGAAACCACGGTGGCGATCAGAAGAATCCATTTCATGTTGTGATGTGATGTTGTTTGGGAGTTCAGTTTAGGAGAGACAGGTTACCAGGTTTTGACCAAATCCTTGCGTTTTGCATCGGCCGGCAAGTCGATGCCAAGACTGTAAACAGCGACGCGCTTGTTATTTAACTTCGCGTCGTAATCGTAGGCGGTACTGGGAGTGAATTCAAGTCGGCCATCGTAGTCATAATCAAGAACGATGTAATATGGCTGACCCCATGGATCAAACAGACCCACAACCTCATCGCCTGCATCGTTGTAGACAATTCCATTGCGATTGCCGTTGTCGGCTTCTTTCACTCCGAGGAATCGAAGTTTGCGTTCATTTTGCTCGTCCTCAAAACCTGAGAGAACCTCCAATAAATCCACACCTTCACCCGAGTCGGTGACATAGGGAGAGGCACCATTATCGGTATCAGGCGCACCACTGAAAGGAGCAGGCAGCAAATTGTATTCCGAATAAAACTGTTCAACCGCATTCGCGACGTTGGTTGCCGCAGCCTGTGCTGTTACTTTCTTGGCTTTCTGGAGAGCTCCCAGACCCACGTTAAAACCGATACTTGCAAGAATGGCGATGATTACCACGACAACCAGCAACTCGACGAGCGTGAATCCTGATTGGGTTTGTTTAATAAATGGGGTTTTCATGAAATTGGATTTTTAAAAATTATAAACCACGAAACGATTATGTGAAAATCTAATCTTGCGGGACTTCGCTGGCAAACCAATTCACCACTCGGGCTATTTCGATTGCTCAAGCATCCGTAGCAACGGAATCTCCGCACGACAGCGTATTTCCTCCTCCATTTCGACCCGCGGCGTCAAATCACGCAGGCAATTGCGGAGTTTCTCCAAGGTATTCATTTTCATGTAACGGCAATCCGCACAAGCACAACGATCGGTCGGCCCTGGAATTAAATTCTTATCCGGGCATTCACGTCGCAAGCGGTGGAGCATCCCGCTCTCCGTCACCACGATGATATTTTTCACATCGGTGTTCTTGCAGAAATCCACCATCCGCTCGGTCGAACAGACCTCATCCGCAAGCAATCGGACGGCTTGGGTGCATTCTGGGTGAGCGACCACCAGAGCATCCGGATATTCTGTTTTGATCCGTTGGATCGAATCCCGTGTAAACTCTACATGGACATAACAAGAACCCTGCCAAAGATCCATTTTTCGACCCGTCTGCTCCATCACCCATGAGCCGAGATTGGCATCGGGCACAAACAGGATAGGCCTATCTTGTGGAGCCAGATTGACGATTTTCACCGCATTGCCGGATGTGCAGATCACGTCGCAGAGAGCTTTCACGCCAGCCGAGCAGTTGATGTAAGCGATCACGTAATAATTTTTATTCGCATGTTCTTGCAGATAAGCGGCGAGCTGGTCCGCAGGACAGGATTGTTCCAGCGAGCATCCGGCATCTTTGTCAGGAAGAACCACAATTTTACCCGGGTTTACGATTTTTGCGGTTTCAGCCATGAAATGCACTCCGCAAAAAACAATGACTTCGGCATCGGTCGCCTTTGCATGGTAGGCCAGACCCAAGGAATCCCCCACATGGTCAGCAACGTCCTGAATGTCACCTGTCTGATAATTGTGAGCCAGAATCACTGCCTTGCGAGCGCGTTTCAGCTCCAGAATCTCCTCTTTCAAATCAAGCGCAACTGCCATTCCTCAATCTTTGTGGCGAAACAAAAAGATGCAAGAGCCAATACTCCACAATACGTTAGGTTCACTCGTCGGCAGCTGCTTGGACAACCTCCATGAGTCCGGAATGCTTTGCCCCCGCGCGCATCACAAGACCACTGGCCCGGGCAAGCCCCTGCAAACGCGCTTTTCTCTCCAAAATGATCTTCTCTATACAGGTAATGTTTCCCCTAACTTCACCATCAATGTAGGCAGTACGTGCTTTGACCTCTCCTTGGAATTCAACTTTTGCACCCCTTTCAATGCACAACTCATCGCATTGAACATTTCCCACAATCTTGCCGTGACTTCTGATCGTCAGTTTTCCCGAACATTCCACCGAGGCCGATAGCTCACCGAGCA
This sequence comes from Luteolibacter sp., assembly GCA_044233125.1. Classification (GTDB taxonomy): domain Bacteria; phylum Verrucomicrobiota; class Verrucomicrobiia; order Verrucomicrobiales; family Akkermansiaceae; genus Luteolibacter. The sequence continues at coordinate 245,199 of JBIIKO010000003.1, forward strand.
CCATAAGATTGTGACACTGGACATTCACGCCCGTGATCGCCGCCCCCTTGAGCACAATGACATTGCCGCGTGTTTGTATCTGCCTCTGCCACGCCTGATCGATGGTGTAATCCCGTAAACTGATGTAACTACCACATTTCGCACATTGAGTGGATTGTGCATCGGAAACCACATGGAAAAGGTGACTGCAGTGATAGCAGTGCAACTTCCGTTTAACCGGCTCGCTCCTGGCAAAGCGCTTGAAAAACCGATCAAAAAAACCCGGTTTGGCCTCTGTCTTGGGAAGCTCCTCGGCTACAGTCGGGTGCTGAACCGGCGGACTTTCCAAAGTGGCCAGACGCGTCGCATATTTCGGAGGGACGAACACTTTTTGATCCGTGACACTGATGTATTGCCCACAACTCCGGCACAACGTGGAAACCACAATCGATGGTTCATTCTGGCTGTGCTCACATTGCGGACAAATCACTTGGATTTGCCTGCGATCTCCATTTACATCATCCCCCATACTCTTGGCAATCCTCCCCGAGTTTGGTTAAAAAAATCAACGGATTTGAAATCACTTCTCGGCCAGCAATGGCTGGGTTACTGCGACTGCAGCTTGATTTGCAATCGGCTTTAACTCGGGTTGTGATGGCGCGGCTTGAGACGGAGTCCCTACCGTTGATTTGCCAACAAAAATCGCCCCAGCATCGATGGTGAGAACCTTTGCTTTGATATCTCCGACCACTTCTGCACTTGATTTGAGCTCGACGCGCTCGGCGGCTGTAAGGTTTCCGTGAATCTTGCCATAGACGATAACAGATCCTGTCTTGACCTCGGCTTTGATTCTGGCGTTTTCTCCAATGGTGAGATTTCCCGTCGATTGGATATCCCCCTCGATTTTACCATCAACAATCAGATCATGCTGAAACTTGACGGTTCCTTTGATTTCGACATCAGAAGAGAGAACATTCCGAGTGCTGGATGACGGCTTAGGCGCCGACGGTGCGGCGCGATCACCACTGAAATGCGTAGTTTCCATGGCTGAACGTGGCTCAGTTACGGGGTGTAACGGCTTTTGCGATTCACTTGCTTCTTGGCCTATGACTTTTTTAAACACGCAAAAAAGTAGTCTCTTGCTGGCTGAAGTGTCAATCCGTTTCCCCCTCTAATTCTTATTGTCCGGCATCTTTGTCGGCAGGATCTTGGAGCGGCGGAACTTCCTGACCCGCCGCTTTCAATGCATCATCCATATTCTTGATTTCAACTTTGTCCGAGGCATTGCCCCCCGCATCAATGATTTTCGTATCCAGAGGCTTGGTTGGCGCGGCGATTTCCACAGGGCTTACCGCTTTGAGCAACAGGCGCCGTGACACGGCGTCCTGGGTTGCCTGGATATTGTCAGAATAATCTTTTTCAACCGTCGCGTAAGCTTTTTCCGCGGCCTCGACATCGCCTTTTGCCGCAGCCAGATCGCCCAATGAAATCCAAGCATATGCAGCAAGATAATGAGCTTCCGGATTCTCGGTAAGCTCGGTGAAAAACTTCTCCGCTTCAGTCGTGTTTCCCTGACTGAGAAGCTTTGAGGCAAGGCTTGCAAGCGCACTCGCACGAGCGGGGTGGGCTTCAGCCGATTCGACAAGTCCGCGCAAAGTTTGGATGGCTTCGTCTTTCTTGCCTTCCGACCATTGCTTTTCAGCGAATAAAATCTTGGCGCTTCCTGCTGCCGCAGTGCCATCGAAATTCTTGAAAACACCCTCTAGATCCGCCGTTTCCGTTTTGCTGACCAAAAGAGCACCTGCCGCCATTTCCTTGTTTTGCGCCATTTCCCGTTGCACCGCATAAACCAATACAGCAATGATCAAAAGCAGGCCGAGTGCGATAAGCTTCATCTGATGCTTATCAATAAACCGTTCAGCTGCCGGCTGTGCGTTTTCAATGTCCGCAAGTGAAGTTCCGGCGATAGGAGTGGAGGTGGTTGGTTCAGACATAAGATGGATCGGTCGTTTGGCGCGTGCCCATGCAAGCCGTCGCCGCTGGCAAAATCAACAGCTTTATTTTGCAGGTGTCTTACTTGACATCAAAATTGAGGAAATTCCCAAATCCGCTTCCCTCTCGTCATCATCCCGCTAAACTCTTCCTGCGCATGTCAGATTCCTTTGTTCACCTCCATCTCCATACAGCCTACTCGCTTCTCGATGGTATGATCCGCACCAAGGAACTTGCCAGCCGCGCTGCCGAACTCGGCATGCCGGCCGTCGCGATGACCGATCATGGAAACCTTTACGGAACGATTGATTTTTACCAGTGCTGCAAAAAGGCCGGTATCAAGCCCATACTCGGCTGCGAAATTTACCTCGCGCCGGGAAGTGCTGCCGAGAAGAAAAAAATCCCCAACCGCAAAAGCGCCACACACCTCACGCTGCTGGCCGAAACCAATGAAGGCTGGGAAAATCTATCCAAACTTATTTCCATCGGCCATCTCGACGGCATGTACAATGGTAAACCACGCGTGGATCGTGAAATCCTGCGGAATTATTCCAAAGGCATCATCTGCCTCTCCGGCTGTATCTCCGGCCCAGTCAACGAATGGCTTTTAAAAGGCGAATCTGAAAAAGCGCTGGAAACCCTAACAGAACTCCGCGACATCTTTGGCCAAGACAATATCTTTGTCGAACTCCACAACCATGGCCTAGAAGCCCAACAAACCCTCAACCCGCAACTTATCGCGCTGGCCAGACAACTCTCGCTTCCCATCGTTGCCGCGAACGATGTTCACTTTCTACATCGTGCCGATCACGAAGCGCACGATGTCATGATCTGCATCGGCACCGGCTCCATGGTGATTGATGAAAACCGCATGCGTTACACCCCGGAAGTTTACTTTAAATCCGCTGAGGAAATGCGCGAGATTTTCAAGGATATCCCGGAGGCCTGCGACAACACGCTCCGAATCGCGGAACGCTGCAACGTCACAATCAAGCTCGACTCGACATCCTCGGAAAAATATCCGCAATTCCCCACGCCCGATGGTTCGCCGCGAGAGGAATACATGATGAAGCTCTGCCAGGAAGGGTTAGTGAAACGCTATGGCGCGGAAAAAGCCAACTCACCCGAAGTCGCCGAGCGCCTGAAATACGAGGTGGACACGATTAACTCACTTGGGTTTGCCTCCTACTTCCTGATCACCGCAGACTTTATTCAATGGGCTCGCGATAACGACATTCCGGTCGGGCCAGGCCGCGGCTCAGCTGCAGGATCTCTCGCATCCTACGCGATGGGTATCACCAACATCTGCCCCCTGCAGTTCGGTCTGCTTTTCGAACGTTTCCTCAACCCGGAACGCGTATCACCTCCCGATGTCGATATCGATTTCTGCCAGTCACGCCGCGCTGAAGTCATTGATTATGTTAGAAAAAAATACGGCGAGAAATCCGTTTCCCACATCATTACCTACGGCACAATGGGAGCGAAATCCGTCATCCGGGATGTCGCCCGCGTGATGGGCATTTCTTACGGCGAGGCCGACCGCATTGCGAAAATCATCGAGACCAAGCCCGGCGTGAAACTCCAGGGCGAGTGGGACTCGAAAGAGGAACTTCGCGAACTGATCGAATCTTCCTCCACCTACAAGGACCTTTGGACTTACGCCCTACGTCTGGAAGGGATCAACCGCAGCGTCGGCATTCACGCCGCAGGCATCGTGATCGGCGACCGCCCACTCGACGAACACGTTCCGCTCACCCGCGGCAACGAAGGCGAAGTCGTCACCCAATATGACATGGGTGCAATCACCGAGGTCGGCCTACTGAAAATGGATTTCCTCGGATTGAAAAACCTTACTGTAATCCATGATGCCGTGGGTCATATCCGCAAACACAAGCCGAATTTTGATATCGAAACCGTTCCGCTCGATGATCAGGCCACATTCGACATGCTCAATCGCGGCGAGACCATGGGCGTCTTCCAGCTTGAATCCGGAGGCATGGTTGAGACCTGCAAGAAGTATGACATTCGAAGCATTGATGACATCATCGACCTGATTGCGGTTTACCGCCCTGGCGCCATGCAATTCATCGACCAGATGCTCGATGTCAAGAAAGGCAAAAAAGCCAATTATGAGCATCCTTTGTTAGAACAGGTTTGTGGCAACACTTACGGTGTCATGATCTATCAAGAGCAGGTGCAGAATGCCGCCAAGGTCCTTGCCGGTTACACCCTCGGAGGTGCCGATTTGCTTCGCCGCGCGATGGGCAAAAAGGACGCGGAGAAAATGGCCAAAGAGCGCGCCAAATTCATCGAGGGAGCAAAGAAACAAAATAACATCGGAGAGAAGCTCGCCAACACGATCTTTGATAAGATCAATGCCTTCGCCGGTTACGGCTTCAACAAATCCCACTCCGCCTGTTACGGCCACATTTCCTACTGGACCGCCTACATGAAGGCAAATCATCCGGTCGAATTCATGGCCGCGCTCCTCTCCAACGAGGTCAACAACACCGAAAAAATCACCGTCTTTGTTGCGGAATGTCACCGCATGGGAATTGAAATCCTACCTCCCAATCTCAATAAATCGCAACTCCGCTTCATCCCCGAGGACATCGAATCAGGGAAGATGGCAATTCGTTACGGCCTTGCGGCAATCAAAAACGTCGGCGAGGCCGCGATGAAAACCGCGATCGATGAACGCAACGCCTGCGGCATCTACCACTCACTCGAAGATTTCTCCTCGCGTCTGGATTCGAAAGTCATCAACAAGCGAATTTTGGAAAACCTCGTCAAAGCGGGCGCCCTCGATTGGACAGGAGAAAACCGCGCGACGATGTTCTCGCGCCTCGAACAAGTCGTTGCCTCCGCATCCGCCAGCCAACGCGACAAGGCTTCCGGCCAGTCTTCCTTGTTCGATGCGATCGAATTCGCTCCCGCGCCGACCAGCAAGGACTCTCCCGTTGTGAACGCCGTCGAGGAATGGTCCAAGGATGACCGGCTCGCTCACGAAAAAGAATTGCTTGGCTTTTATGTCACCGGCCATCCTTTGGACAAATATCGTGGTGTCCTCGATTCGGATACCTACAACCGCATCGGTTTGATTGATGAAATCGAACTCAATAACCCGCGCGAGCGTTACCCGATCGCAGGCATGATCCGCTCGGTCGAATCCCGCATGACCAAAGCCGGAAAACCGTTCGGTATCCTCACCGTAGAAGACTTCACCGGCTCCTGTGAAATCATGCTCTGGTCGGAATCCTACATTCCTGCGAAGGAAAGCGGAATCCTTCAGCCTGGTAATATCATCAAACTTAAAATTGGCATCCAAATCGATGACCGTACCGGCGGACGCCGTCTCACTGGAGCAAATCTCAGTGAGCTCAAAACCAAAAAAAATAACGGCAAGGGCCCGCTCGAACTCATTCTTTGGACTCACCGTCACTCCTTGAAAGATCTTGAGGAAATCCATTACCACCTCACCGGACATCCCGGCACCACACCCGTCATTCTGCATTTCCAGAACTCCGCCGGAAAGCGCCTGTCCATCCAACCATCGGAAATCTACCACATCACCCGATCTGACGAACTCCTCCGCTCTCTGGACCGATTCATCGAGGATTGATTCCGGAGAGCCGCGTCTCCGACAGGCTTCTTCATGACCTCTTCATGACCTCTTCATGACTTTTTATGACTCCCGCATCCGTTCTCTCATCCCCTTATCCGGCAATGCACAAGCATCAGCTTTCCCAAGTAGCCTGTAACGATTCCTCGCCACCCAATCATATGCCCCATTTCTGAATCGCATGGGCAAAAGCGAAAATACAAAAGCCAGCACATAAAACACCCCGCCCAAGGCCTTACCCAACTCGATGACCGCATCGCTTTTCGTGAAGATTTCCATGTCTTGCTCCCGCAACACCACCAACGAGCCTCCACTTTTTTCCGCATAGCCGCCCAACCCGCATTTTTCCGCCAGTTTGCCCTGCAAGGGAGCGAATTCAATCCATCCCTTGTCATCAAACTCATGGATCCAGCGCACGGATTTTTGACAAAATCCACAATCTCCATCGAAAAACAACACCCAGCGCATGGCTGAAAAATACTCCTTATCCTGGATTATCCTATTGAAAAACGTGCCGACTTTTCCATGCTTCACCACCCAAAGCCCAAATGTCCGCCATCATTTTCAAACCGCTTTACGTCCCACGCATATGGGGCGGACGAAATCTTGAAAGCATCTACCAAAGGGAACTGCCGGACACAACTTCACCTTACGGTGAGGCATGGGAAATGGTCGATCGGGAGGAAGCCCAATCCATCGTCTGCGATGGAGCATATGCAGGCAAATCACTCCACGAGCTCTGGAAAAACCATCGCAGTGAAATTTTTGGCACAAGCCTACCCGACAGCGATCGCTTTCCCATCCTGATCAAAATCCTCGATTGCTCGGAACCGCTTTCCATTCAGGTTCATCCCCCGGCAAGCATCGCGAAACCACTGGGTGGCGAACCCAAAACTGAGATGTGGTATATCGCCGATGCCCTACCCGGAGCCAAACTCCACGCCGGCCTGAAACGCGGTGCGACTCGTGAAAAATTCAAACAATCCATCGCAGACGGAACGGTCGAGGAACTCGTCCACTCCATCACTCCAAAAAAAGGCGATTTCCTTTTCATCGAATCCGGGCGACTGCATGCCATCGGCGCGGGATTCCTCATCCATGAGATCCAGCAGAACTCGGATACCACTTACCGGGTGTTCGATTGGAATCGCACCGACAAGGATGGCAAGGCACGTGATCTCCATGTCGAACAGTCTCTTGCCTGCATTGATTTTGACGACATCGAACCCGCATTGGAAACGCCCCGCGGCCATACTCTGGTTTCTTGTGAGCATTTTATCACCACGCTCCACCACCTTGCAGCGGGAGAATCCATCGCAAATCCTCAACCGGATCGCTTCTCCTTGATCACCGTGATTTCAGGATCCCTGGATCAAAAGCACCCCAAAGGCCAGACCTTACTTCTACCCAAGTCCGCTCCTCCGCTGACCGCCACTGAGCCAACATCGGTCCTGCAAATCATCATTCCGTCCTAGTTTGAAAATTCGGCGCGGCGATTGCTTCACATCTCTTACATATTCTGGTCGGCACTTTTTTACTTTCTTTAAAGCGTTTTCCAAAATCCTCTTTCCCTCCACAAAACTTTTACTCACACTCACCGCCCCATGGCAAAACCCGCACTCGGCAAAGGACTCGGCGCTCTCATTAAAAAAAATCAATCGCTACCCGGACAGGATCCTTCCGGAAGCAATGATGAATCTCCTCGTGTTCGCGAAATCGCCATCGAGAACGTCGTTCCTTCTCCTCTTCAACCGCGTCATCAATTTATCGAGGCTCCGTTAGATGACCTCATGGATTCGATCCGCCAACACGGAATCATCCAACCACTCATCTGCCGGCTCGTTGAGGGAAAATACGAACTCATCGCCGGTGAGCGTCGCTGGAGAGCTTCCAAAAAACTCGGACGCACCCACGTTCCCGTTATCGAAAGAGCCGCTTCTGATCGCGATGTGTTAGAAATGGCCCTCATCGAGAACCTCCAACGCGAGGATCTCAATCCCATCGAGGAAGCCGCCGGTTACGTTCGCCTCGCCAAAGAGTTCACGATGAAACAAGAGGAAATTGCCACCCGCGTCGGCAAATCGCGTGCCTCTGTCGCCAACGCCATGCGCTTGCTCGATCTCCATCAGGATATTCAAATTCACCTTGCCCAAGGCCAAATCACCGTTGGTCACGCCAAGGCAATTCTCGCCATCAAAGACGCTGAATCCCAAAAACTCGCCGCCGACCAAATCATTCGCCGCAAGCTCACCGTCCGCGCTGCGGAAAAACTCACCCAATCGCTCCTCGCCAATCCCTCCGCCGAGACCGACCCCAAAAAGGCCGCCCCTCCAAAGGAGATCGACATCCACATCCGCGCCCTCACCAAGCGCCTTCAAGAACACCTCGCCACCCACGTTTCGATCAACCACTCCGCCAAAAAAGGTAAAATCGAAATCGAATACTACGGCAACGACGACCTCGATCGCATTCTTGATGTTTTAAAACTTCCGAACACCAGTTTGTAGAAGCGAAAAAATGAATGAACTGCTGGGAAATGCTATTACCCAGCGCAGAGAATGCACTTAGGAGGAAGCCCGCGCACAGTCGTGAGCGATCATGTTTTCAACTCACGGGTATTTCCCGACCGGGTATCACAGCACGGTCCATAAAGCATTAAAAAATTCAGGTTTTTAGGATTGCTTCTAACAGAGCAACACTTAGACTCTGAGCGTTATGAAATTCAAATCATTGATGTTGGCCCCTTTGCTGGGATTGTTGGTATCATGCGCTCAGGACAGCATGTCGGGTGATGTGTATTCCCGCGACGAAGCTCGCCTAGGTCAAACCGTGCAAACGGGTCGTGTAACCCACGTGCGCTCTGTAAAAATCGAGGGTAACAATGAGTTGGGCGGCTTGGCGGGCACCATCGCTGGTGGCGTTCTCGGCAGTAACATTGGCTCTGGTCGCGCAGCAAATCAGGCAGGTGCCATCGGTGGAGCTGTTGCAGGTGCAGCAATGGGCTCACAAATGCAACAGAAGCTTGGCTCACGCCAAGGAACGGAAGTGACGGTGCGCCTCGATTCAGGCAACACAGTTGCAGTGGTACAGGAGGTCGATCGCAAGAACCCTGTCACTTTTAATGTGGGTGATCGCGTCCGCGTAATCCAATCCAATGGCGCGATGCGCGTGGCTTACTAAGCTCTTTCCCATCGAATCTGATCGACCTTCTGGGCAGCGTTGCTCAGAAGGTCTTTTTCTATGAATTCCTCGCGTCGCATACTAAGCCTCAAGCCCAACCGCATCCAAGCCTAGCGGTCTGCCCAGGTGAGTCGCTCCAGCAGGGGACGTCCGAAACGGTCGTGATAGTGCTGCGCAAAGCCTCCCCGGGTCCAGCGGCGATTGGCCAGGTTCGTAACGCGTACCCGCTGGCGCAGCTCCGAGTCGCGTGCGTGAGCCTTCAGGAAAGCATCGGCGCTGGCGATGGCCGCCTCCATTCGCCGCAGCCAGTTGCGCACCATGTCATAGCTGTTATCGAGGCAATCGTCGTAGGTGGCATAGCCCAGCTCACGGGCGCAGTCGAGGGAGTTGGGATGACTGATGGTGACACAGGGCTGGCCGAGTGCTAGCGGCTTAAGGGTCTTTTCCGTGATGCGGCGGTGCGCCTGCTCCATCCCGGTTTCAGTCACCAGCGAGAGCCGACTGTTGCGGTAGTGGTACAGATCGATCTGCATGGCTAGGGAATTCCCCTGCGAGCTTAAGTTGTCGACCCGCAGCGGCATTCGCGCAAGCAAAGGCTTCAAGAAAGCAAGCAACTCGGGCTGTTGAATCTCTGTGAGGATCCGCCTGAAGTCGGCTAGGTCGATGCCTGCGCCTTTTTCATAGCTGAGTCCGGCAAAGCTAATGTAAGGGATCTGGCAGTTTTCACCGTGATCCGGTGCCTCAAGGTCCAGCAGTCCGGCCTTTGCCAACTTAAGTAGGGTGAGCAGGCGGATCCAGCGTGGCGTTGCATTAAGACAGAGAAGATCATGTTCGGGCTCCCGCTCCTCCCGCTCCTCCCGCTCCAGCAGCTGTCTGCATCTGTCCCAAGCGCTTACAACGAAAGCATCCGCGCAAAGATGTTGGATCGGCAGATCGAGCTCACCCAGCAGCCTGTTCTGGCTGATCAGCGTGATGGCCCTCAGCTCTCTGATGCCGGAATCACAAGCAAGCTCAATAATTGTATCAGCCATGATCGGCAAAGCGGTTTCATTGCTAAAGTCGAATGCAACCCTGCAGCGACCCGCATTCACATCCTCCGCCACCGCCGTCAGGTAACCCCCAAGCTCTCGACGCGTGGCAGCGTCACCTAGATTCACCCAGGCGGGCAGTAACAGGCTGTAGGAATCCCCGGATGCCCGAGCGGCCGCCAGTCCATCGGCCAAAGGACTGAAATGCGTGCAGGACAGACCTTGTTGCGAGGTCTGGTTCAGGTGTGGGTGTAGCACATTGAGGAGAACGATGCAGAAGCCGGGATCCGGCTGGCCTGCAAACAGAATGCGAAAGCTGGGAATTGGCTTTTTCACCTAGCGCGGAGAATACATTGGAGAGCTGGGCTGGGAAGGGGAAAAGAGGACCGGATATGTCGAAGACATGAAAGTTGAATGTCCCATGTCGGAAGTCGTCAGCAGGTAGATGGTTTTCCATAAGCTACCACTTGGACTCTGATCAAACCCGTCAGACTCACCCGTTGACATCAAACTGGAAAGCTGGAAAAGTGGATCAATGAAAACAACCATGGATTTACCTGAGGATTTAAACTCGGAAATGAAGTTTCGTGCGGTGCGTGAGGGACGAAAACTCCGCGATGAGGCTGAGGAAGTTTTACGACGAGGCTCAGCAGCCCAATCAAACCCAACTTGAAGCATGGCAAACACTCGATCATTTATTGGAAGATAATGCGATGGGCTTCGAAACCGAACCCGATGGATTGAATGATACTTGGCTTAAACTTTCCAAGGCCCATAATTCCTCACCCAAGATCTGGATGGACGCTTACTCGGCGGTTTTCGGCATCTGCGGCGGCATGCGACTCATCACTCTCGATAAGGATTTCAAAAATTTCGAACCCATGGGTCTTGATGTGTTGCTTCTAAGAGTCTGAAAATCAACTCCCCAAATGTCCGCAAAACATTCAGCCGTATCTCTCGCATCCAAGCTCGCCGCAGCAGGCCATATCGCCTACTTTGCGGGGGGGTGCGTGCGTGACAAACTTCTGGGGGTAGAGCCGAAAGATTACGATATCGCGACCTCCGCCACTCCACATGAGGTCCTCGCTCTCTTTCCGGGTTCGAACGAGGTCGGCGCGCATTTCGGTGTGGTGATTGTGAAACACGATGGACATCACGTGGAGATCGCTACCTTCCGCACCGATGGCTCCTATGGTGATGGTCGCCGACCAGATTCCGTCACTTTTTCCACTCCTGATGAAGACGCGCATCGGCGGGATTTCACCATCAATGGGCTTTTTGAAAATCCGATGACGGGCGAGGTGATCGATCACGTTGGCGGACTTCCGGATCTGAACGCCCGCGTCATCCGTGCGATCGGGACGCCAGCCCATCGTTTTCAGGAAGACGCCCTGCGCCTGCTGCGCGCGGTACGGTTTTCCACCACTCTTGGTTTTCCAATTGAGCCACACACCTTCGCCGCGATCCAATCCAATGCATATCTGTTAGATAAAATTTCACCGGAAAGAATTCGCGATGAGTTTTCCAAAATCATCAACTCCCCGAACCGGCGACATGGATTGGAGTTACTTGTGAAAACCCATCTGATTGAACATTTTATCCCCGAGGTTCTGCCCTTGATGGGTTGTGACCAACCACCGCAATGGCATCCGGAAGGAGATGTCTATGTTCACACCTCCATCATGCTGGAAATGCTTGATGCCGATGCCCCACTCACGCTTTGCCTCGCCGTGTTACTCCACGACATCGCGAAACCTCCAACCCAAACCAGAGATCCCGATGGTCGGATTCGTTTCAATGGTCACGACACGCTCGGTGCGGAAATGGCAGAAGCCATCCTAACTCGTCTCAAATATCCCAACGCCGTGATTCGCGATGTGGTGCACATGGTTTCGAGGCACATGCAGTTCATGAATGTGCAACAGATGCGCAAAGCCAAACTCAAACGCTTCATGTCGGAGCCGACCTTTGATCTCGAGATGGAACTGCATCGGGTCGATTGCGCATCATCGAACGGCTTCACCGACAACTACGATTTCCTCAATGAGAAATCCGAAGAATTTTCCAACGAACCGCTCATCCCTCCCCCGCTCATCACTGGCAAAGACCTCATCGAAAAAGGCCTGAAACCCGGCCCGCGTTTCAAAGAAATCTTGGAAGAAATCCAAACCGAGCAGTTGGAAAATCGCCTCAATACAAGGGAGAAAGCATTGAATTTCCTGGAAAAGATTCTAGAAAAGACAGAAGAAGGTGAGACACAAGACGGAAAACTGGAATAGGATTCCCAATTAACGCTCTGTGTTTCCAATCCATTAGTCCAAACTTCAGGGTTTTACATGATGTGGGACGTTGTCGCTCAAAGAATTTCATTCAAGATAATCAAGCAAAGGAGTGAAACTCCGACTAGTTGGAATTTTACCACGGAGGACACGGAGACCACAGAGATCTTACTACAATATCAAAGGGTTTCTAACAACGATGTCCGTGTTGTCTATGTCCTTAGACTACGTCCAAGCATTTTATCTTCGCTTCGGGAGAAGTTAACTAAGCTCACAAGGCGTTGTGGTCAGAATTCTCGCATCCATTTCGGAACTCGGTTCATTTCACTGTACCATTGAGCAAGTTGACTCGGATTTCCCCTAGCTTGACCACCGCGGAATATTTCCAACTGAACCAGTCACAGATTGTGACCAGTTTACAACGCCATCGTAATCCGCGCAACATCCCGCAAGCCTTCAACACAAGGACCCGCCATCGCTTAGGCTTCGGAGCTAGGCGACGGCAAATCCTATTCCGGTCTTCCGTCTTGTGTCTCTCAATCTTCTGTCTCATGCACATTCTGCGATTTTCTCCGTAAGAATCAATCTGGCTTGGACGTTCGTAAAAACTCCGCCTAGTATCCCGCCAATGACTTCCGAAATTCCTACCGCCGTCTCCGATCCCATCAACGCGAAAATCCTCGCTGTATCAGAGGATCTCATCGCTGGCTTTCAGCGTCACCCCTTTCAGATGATCGCCGAAAAATCCGGGGTGCCTTTGGAAATCGTGATGGAGCGTATCAAAGCGATGCTTGAAGCAGGCATCATCCGCCGGGTCCGCCAAACCATGCTCGCCACAAAACTCGCCCACGGCGCGCTTGTCGCATGGAAAGTGCCAGAAGAAAAACTCAACGCGGCCTTCGATTTCATGGCAAAGGAAGATCCGTTCTCCGGCCACGTCGTCATCCGCTCCACCGATACCGAGGTCTCAGGCTCCGGTTACCGTCTCTGGACAACATTGAAAGTCCCTGTTGGTGAGTCTTTGGATTTTCACGCGACCAAACTTCTCAAGCTCACCGGCGCGACCGAATATTTACTCATGCCGGCAAACGGCGTGTTCGCACTCGGTGTCGGTCACGTCCGCCGTAAAACCATGGAGCCCGGTGAAAAAGCCGACGAACCAGCCGTGATGATGACCACCGTACCAGCGGAACTTTCCGAGGAAGAATGGAACGTTTTGCTCATCCTCAAAGAAGAACTCACCGTGGATGAAATCAACGAGAACCCCTGGGAAAAACGCGCCGATCAAGCTGGCGTTTCGTTAGATCGCTTCTGTGAAGTTGCGGAGACCCTCAATCAGAAAAAAGTCATCGGCCGATTCTCCACCTTCCTCGAACACGTGAAACCTTCTGAAACCGGCGAACGCGTCACCCGTTTCAACGGCCTATTCCATTGGGCCGTGCCGAAAGGTCGCGAGATCGAAGGCGGCAGCGAGGTTGGCAGACACTTCTGCATGACCCATTGCTACTGGCGCGAAGGCGGCCCGCAATTCGGCGACGTCAACATCATGGGTGTCGTGCACGGCACGGAAAAAGACCGAGTACTCGCCCACAAAGCCGCCATCGACAAACACCTCGAATCCATCGGCATTCCCGTCAGCTACACCAACGTGTTTTGGGGTGGCCGTTCGGAAATCAAGCCATCTGAGATCTCACCAAAAATTTACAGAGAGTGGCACGCGAAGCATGCGTGAGTGTTTGATTCTGAGCTTCCAGGACGACTCAAGCTCAGAGACCGCGGAGGGCCGGGGGAAGCCGTGGCGCGACTGCTGCGCCGTGAGTCTGTAGGGGAGAAAAAACAGCCGTGACACGCCGGAAATGCCGGATCGGTTTCTCCACAGGGCCATTGTTTAGCGATTATTGGCATCGCATCCCGATGGTTCGAGTTGTTTAAGTCGGAAAAATCCGCTCATTCGACGATTTTACTTCTCTCGTGGATAACTCCAGTCGTGTTCAAGCCCTTTGGCGAATGTGTATTTGTCATTCTTGTCGCCTCGACCGCTCTTGTCGGTATAGTGGGTATGGTGTGCGATACTCAGGCTGCCGTCAGCAAGTAGAGTTAGTTTCTGGGTTACAGTTGCAAAGTTCAAATTCCAGGTAAGAGACAATACCTTGCCGCCTTCTTCGATTTTCGCTGTAGATTCTTTCCAATCGCATTCAGTTGGGTAGCAACGTCCCCACATGTGGGCAATGAGTTTATCTCCTTCCTGGCGGATGTGGACTCGCGTAACGCCACCAGTGTTAAAGTCCTTGTTGCACCATTTGCCTACGAACGGCGAAACCGCTTTGTCTTCTCCGTGCGCAGATAATGATGCACAGAAAACCAGAATGAAGCTTAGGAGCCATTTCAGAGTGAGTTTTGTATTCATGATATTTATTATTAAATATTAGCATTAATGAGTGTGTGAAATTTTCAGCTACCGCAACCCTTTTCTTTTTTTGTATATACATGATTTTCATGTAGGTTTTTTATCCTAATGACGGATGCGTGCATAACATTCCGCTCATCGACCCTCCCAACTGCAGTTGAGATTAAGAATGAGCATCGCAAGTGATAGCAGAACAGTCGTTATACGACCCGTCGTAATACAAAGCGACTAGTCGTTATTGATAGGGCAAAAAATTGCCTCACTTGAGATCATGACCCGCGAGCCTGAGCGTCATTAAGGCAGAAATTCTTGATGTTCTTGTTTCACGCTGATCCGCAATTGGGACTGAGAATGCGAAGCTGGAACATCCTTTGTTCTCTTGGTTACCTTCTGTTCAAAACATAATCTCACCAAAAATTTACAGAGAGTGGCACGCGAAGCATGCGTGAGTGTTTGATTCTGAGCTTCCAGGACGACTCAAGCTCAGAGACCGCGGAGGGCCGGGGGAAGCCGTGGCGCGACTGCTGCGCCGTGAGTCTGTAGGGGAGAAAAAACAGCCGTGACACGCCGGAAATGCCGGATCGGTTTCTCCACAGGGCCATTGTTTAGCGATTATTGGCATCGCATCCCGATGGTTCGAGTTGTTTAAGTCGGAAAAATCCGCTCATTCGACGATTTTACTTCTCTCGTGGATAACTCCAGTCGTGTTCAAGCCCTTTGGCGAATGTGTATTTGTCATTCTTGTCGCCTCGACCGCTCTTGTCGGTATAGTGGGTATGGTGTGCGATACTCAGGCTGCCGTCAGCAAGTAGAGTTAGTTTCTGGGTTACAGTTGCAAAGTTCAAATTCCAGGTAAGAGACAATACCTTGCCGCCTTCTTCGATTTTCGCTGTAGATTCTTTCCAATCGCATTCAGTTGGGTAGCAACGTCCCCACATGTGGGCAATGAGTTTATCTCCTTCCTGGCGGATGTGGACTCGCGTAACGCCACCAGTGTTAAAGTCCTTGTTGCACCATTTGCCTACGAACGGCGAAACCGCTTTGTCTTCTCCGTGCGCAGATAATGATGCACAGAAAACCAGAATGAAGCTTAGGAGCCATTTCAGAGTGAGTTTTGTATTCATGATATTTATTATTAAATATTAGCATTAATGAGTGTGTGAAATTTTCAGCTACCGCAACCCTTTTCTTTTTTTGTATATACATGATTTTCATGTAGGTTTTTTATCCTAATGACGGATGCGTGCATAACATTCCGCTCATCGACCCTCCCAACTGCAGTTGAGATTAAGAATGAGCATCGCAAGTGATAGCAGAACAGTCGTTATACGACCCGTCGTAATACAAAGCGACTAGTCGTTATTGATAGGGCAAAAAATTGCCTCACTTGAGATCATGACCCGCGAGCCTGAGCGTCATTAAGGCAGAAATTCTTGATGTTCTTGTTTCACGCTGATCCGCAATTGGGACTGAGAATGCGAAGCTGGAACATCCTTTGTTCTCTTGGTTACCTTCTGTTCAAAACATAATATTTCCGGAGCAAGCAGAGGATGGGTATTTACAGAGATTTACCGTTTGAACCCATCAACCTGAAGAGCTGCGGATGAGGAAAAACGAGGGACAGGAATGTCCCTTCTCCTCAACAGCGGGGGACGAAATATGAGGGACAGGAATATCCCTTCTCCTCATTAAACCGTTTCTCAAAGAGTAGGAATACCGAGTTGCTCAGGCAGAGCGACGCGTGGGCGGTCTGTTAGAATTTCCGGATCACCGTGGGTGATGAGCACGGTGTGCTCAAAATGTGCGGAAGGTTTCCGATCTGCGGTGATGACGGTCCAACCATCATCGAGAATACGGACTTCTGGGACACCAGCGTTGATCATGGGCTCAATGGCGAGAGTCATGCCTGGCATCAAGGTTGGGGATTTTCCGCGTGGGCGGAAGTTGGGAACTTGGGGTTCTTCGTGAAGTTTGCGACCCACTCCGTGACCCACAAATTCACGTACGATAGTAAACCCGAAAGGCTCGGCAAATTCCGCAACAGCTCCGCAGAGATCTGCCAATTTCCGGCCGGGACGGGCATGCGCGATCGCCTCGTAAAGGGATTGCTCTGTAACTGCCAGCAGGCGTTTGGTTTCAATCGGAATTTCCCCACAAGCGACTGTGGTCGCATTATCTCCGATGAAACCGCTTTTGACGATACCGACATCGATTTTCACAATATCACCCAGCTGAATACGCCGTGGCCCGCCAATTCCGTGAACGACTTCTTCGTTTACCGAGATACAAATCTGCCCACTAAATCCCCTGTAACCCAAGAAGGCGCTACGGCAATCGCTCTGCGCCATGAGATCGGCGGCAAGTTGATCGATCTCTTTCGTTGTCACGCCGGGTTTCACCTCAGCGGCCAATTGCTGCAAAATTTGCGAGGCGATTTTTCCCGATTCGCGCATGCGATCGATTTCTTTGGGCGACTTGATGGGGATACGGACACGCATGGTGAGTGATTCTGGCTATGGAGATATCAGGATTTGGCGGTAAGGTGGGAGAAGATTTCTGCGGAGATTGCTTCTCGAGTGCCATTCGCCGAGACAGAAAGCAGACGACCCGCCTCGCGGTAAAAGTCGACCACAGGCAGCGTGTATGCAATGTATTCCGCGTAACGATTTTTGAAGTTCTCTTCACCATCATCATGCCGTGCGGCGGCCAACCCGCCACACGTTGGGCAGAATTCAGCATCTCGGAGTTCATCGGTTTTTCCTGACCAACGACAGTCCGGACACTCAACACGACTACGGATCCGTGAAACCAAATCCTCGTAAGGCGCAGACAAAACGATCGCCAGATCAACTCTCTTGCCATGGGCAGAAAGCCACTGATCGAGGTACCGTGCCTGGCCGATACTGCGTGGAAATCCATCCAGCACCCATCCGTGCTTCGTATCATTCCTATCCAGCCACTCACCAAGAATCGGCTCCATCAGCTCGTCCGGCAAATATCCACCGCGTGCAAGAATCGGCTCAGCCGCAAGACCAAGCTCACAGCGATGATCCATTGCCTCACGTAACAATGCACCGGTGCTCAAATAATTAAGCCCCATTCGGGCAGCGATCGCACGGCCTTGAGTGCCTTTACCTGAAGCAGGAGGACCTAGAAGAACGATTCTCATTAGGTCAAAGCTTGGAAAAGGAGCGAAAGAGGCGGGATCCGTCGAAACGGCGATCGCTAGGTCAACCCTGAGTTGAATTATAGAGGTAAGCGGTCGCGGCGATCACAACGATGATGGCGATGGCGGTCCAGAGATAGACAATGGTGTTGCGAGGTGCGGCGCTGCCGGTATTGCCAAGGCGATCGTAGCGGCCTTTGATTTTTCCTTTTCTCAGGAAACCATCGTAATGCTTCTGAATCAAATGGGTTTCCACCTGACGCATCACGTCAAGCACAACGCCCACCATGATCAGCAAGGAAGTGCCACCGCAAAAGTGAAGAATAAGCGATGAAGGAGGCAAATTAACGAGTTTACCGGTTAGAGCCGGAAGGAAAAAGAGTCCGGCGAGGAAAATCGCACCAGCAAAAGTGAGGCGAGTCATTGTGAAATCCAGAAATTCAGCAGTGGGTTTACCCGGACGAACACCCGGAATATAGCCACCATTGCGTTTCAAGTCCTCAGAGATTTGAGAGGGCTGGAACATCATTGCGACCCAGAAATATGAGAACAGGAAGATACCGATACCTCCTAGTATGTAATACCAGGTCCCGCCGCCTACCAACTCGCTATAAAGCGCATTTGCCCAACCATGATCCTTAAAAAACCACTGCAGCATCATCGGCGGCAAGGAAAGGACTGCCGTTGCAAAAATGATGGGCATCACGCCCGCATAGTTGACTTTCAAGGGAAGGTATTGGGTTTGTCCGCCAAATTGCTTGCGGCCAATGACACGCTTTGCGTATTGCACGGCGATACGGCGCTGGGCCTGTGTGATGGCGATCGTCGCCGCGATCACAATCAGCAAAAGTGCGATCATGACCACCATCATCGCAGCCTTCCAAGGGTCTCCGTCTGTGAAGAATTTCCAAGCTTGGATCAAAGCGCCGGGAAGCGAAGAGATGATGTTGACTGTAATGATGATGGAGATGCCGTTGCCGATGCCTTTTTCGGTAATCTGGTCACCCAGCCACATCAACAGAATGGTGCCTGAAACAAGTGTCAACATGGTCAGAAGAATCCAATTGAAGGATGGATCCAGCACAAGATCTCGGCCGACTTTCTCGATACCCTGCAAATAAGGAATTTGTTCAGGGTTGATAAGGGACTTCGCAACAAAATACGCCTGCACGATCGCGATGATGATGGTGATATAGCGGGTGTATTGAGTGATCTTTTGGCGGCCCCCATCTTCACGTGCCAACTTCGAAAACTTGGGAACGATGGCCGTCATCAACTGCACCATGATCGATGCCGAAATGTATGGCATGATGCCGAGGGCGAAAATACCCGCTTGCGTCAAACCACCACCTGAGAAAACCTGAAGAATCGCCGTGATGCCACCGGCTTCGGCTGGACTTTTCTTGGCAATCGAATCGAGCCATTCCTTGATGACGGTGGCATCAACACCCGGAAGGGTGATGTGTACACCTAGACGAACGATCACAATGATCGCGAGGGTGAAGAGAATTCTATCCCGTAGTTCGGGGATATTCCATGTGTTCTTGAAGGCAGAGATCATAATATTAGAAAAACTTCAGAGTATAAATTTTTGATTCCATTCCGGACAGTGATTCGCTCTCGAAGGTGGTCTTGGATTTCGAAGGCGATGTCTGCTTTTGATAACACGGAGAGGAAGCGCATGGCTTCCTCTCCTAAATCAATGTTGCTGACGGCAAGAACCGCCAGACTTTGAGCTTATGATTTTGGAGCGGGGCTCGCAATGCTGCCACCGGCCTTTTCGATTTTGGACTTTGCGGTTGCGCTGACCTTGTCAAACGTAACGGTGAAGGATTTCTCCACTTCGCCATCACCAAGAAGCTTGATCTTGTCGCAAGGACCGTTGACTAAGCCCACTTCGCGGAGAGCTTTTTCGTCGATCGTCGCACCGGCATCGAAGCGATCATCGAGATCACCCACGTTGACGACGATGAACTTGTCGCGGAAGTCGTAGTTGTTGAAACCACGCTTGGGAAGACGACGATGAAGAGGCATCTGGCCACCTTCGAAACCAACACGTGTGCCGGATCCAGAACGAGCTTTCTGACCTTTGTTGCCTTTACCGGCGGTTTTACCTGTCCCGGAGCTTTCACCTGCACCGAGACGTTTGACACGATGTTTGGCGCCTGGATTTGGCTTTAAATTATGAAGTTCCATTTTATTAAATAGTTATTAAGTGATTGGTGATTGGATATTGGGTTTTACCCAATATCCAATTTCGAATATCAAATGGCTTTTTCTTTCTGCTTTTTACCACGTGAACCGAGGATTTGGTCACGGCTACGGACGGATGAAAGAGCTTTAAGGGTTGCTTTGACCACGTTGGCGTGGTTGGAGGAACCCATCGATTTCGCAAGAACGTCGCGAATACCAACGGCTTCACAAACCGCACGCACCCCGCCACCGGCGATGATTCCCGTTCCGGGAGATGCTGGCTTGAGAAGAACCTTGCCACCACCGAACTCGGCGTAGATTTCGTGAGGAATCGTTCCATCAACGATGCTCATCGGTTTAAGTACCTTACGAGCGGCTTCGCTGGCTTTTTTGATGGCATCCGCCACTTCGTTGGCCTTACCGAAACCAAGACCGACTTTACCGAGCTTGTTTCCGCATACTACGAGAGCTGAGAAGGAGAAACGACGTCCACCTTTGACCACCTTGGCACAGCGGTTGATGAAGACAACTTTTTCCGAGAGTTCATTGCCCTCGATATCGGTCAGCGCTTGACGCTCTTCACGGCGTGGACCGCCACGTCCACCGCGACCTTGCCCACCGCCACCGGAATTGCCGCCGCCGAAACCACCGCGACCTTGGCCGCCCTGGTATCCGCCGCGCTGAGGTGCACTGGAATCTTGGTTTGTAGGAGTGACATCTGCTATTGCATCTGTCGGGACCGCCTCGGCGGCTTCGTTTTCAGGAGTATTTGCCATGTGATGGGTGAAATTAGAATTTAAGACCGGCTTCGCGAGCTGCGTCGGCAAGGGCTTTCACCTTGCCATGATATAAATGACCGCCGCGGTCGAAAACCACGTCTGAGATATTGATGGATTTGGCGCGCTCGGCAATCAACTGGCCGACCTTCTGGGCGGAAGCGATGTTGGAGGCGTTGCCTTCGAAGCTTTTGTCCATCGTGGATGCGGATGCGACCGTGCGGCCTGCCGTATCGTCGATTAGCTGCACATAGACATGCTGGTTCGAGAAATAAACAGCGAGACGTGGACGCTCGGTGGTGCCGACCACCTTGCGGCGGATACGGCTGTGGATCCGTTGACGGATAGTTTTGCGTTGGATAGTGCTCATGAAACAGAGATGGTTTATGTTTATTTGCCGACGCTTTTACCTTCCTTACGGCGGACTTTTTCACCGGCATATCGAACGCCTTTGCCTTTATAAGGCTCTGGCGGATAGAAGCCGCGAACTTCGGCAGCGAACTGACCGACGAGTTGTTTATCGATACCCTCAACCTTGATCTTGGTGTTTTCATTGACCGTGACAGTCAAACCGGAAGGGATGGGGTGAAGCAGCGGATGGGAACGACCTAGGGAGAGATCGAGATCCTTTCCTTTGACCGCTGCGCGGAGGCCGACGCCGTGAATTTCAAGATCTTTAACGAATCCAGTGGAAACGCCGGTGATCATGTTATTGACGATACTGCGAACCGTGCCGTGAAGGGCGCGCTGTTCGCGTTGCTCGGTCGCACGGGAGACGACAACGGTGCCGCCTTCGGTTTTAAGTGAGATGCCTGCTGGAACCGCAAAGTCGAGTTTGCCTTTAGGGCCTTCGACAAGGACAGTGTTGCCTTCAACTTTGATGGCAACTTTTTCAGGAAGAGAGATGGGCTTGAGTCCGACTCGTGACATAATAGGTAATGGTTCGAGTTTTAAGGATTACCAGATATTGGCGAGGATTTCTCCGCCAAGCTTCTGACGTTTTGCGGATGCGCCGGACATGACGCCTTTCGAGGTCGAAAGGATCGAGATACCGAGGCCTGAGAGGACGCGAGGGATTTCCTGAGAACCGACATATTGGCGGCGACCAGGTTTCGAAACGCGTTTGAGATCCGTGAGGACGGGGCGACCATCGACAAACTTCGGGCTGATTTTCAGCTCGGTGCGATCGCCGGTGACAACTTCGTATTTCCAGATGTAGCCTTCCTGTTTAAGAATCTCGGCGATGTCTGCCTTGATTTTGGAGTAAGGGGCGGTGAAGACTTCATTGCCTGCACGAGCCGCGTTTTTGAAGCGGGTGAGGAAGTCTGAGATAGGGTCTGTGAGAACTGCCATAATATTGGTTTCCTTAAAATTCTGCGGGGTTATGCGGTGGCAAGTTCGCCTTCATCGGCTTTCTTGGTGTCGCGGAATGGCATGCCGAGTTCGATAAGAAGCTCGCGGCCCTCTGCGTCGGTGTTGGCGGATGTAACGAAGATCAGGTCAAAGCCGATCTGGCGTTTGACTTGGTCGATTTCGATTTCCGGGAAGATCGTTTGATCGGAAATACCGCAAGCATAGTTGCCACGTCCGTCGAAAGATTTGGATGAAATCCCACGAAAGTCGCGAATGTTGGGAGCGGTGATATTGATGAAGCGATGAAGGAATTCCCACATCTGGTTGCCGCGCAGAGTCACGCGTGCACCAAGAGCTTCACCCTCGCGAAGTTTGAAGTTAGCCACAGCTTTTTTCGAAAACGTGATCGAAGGCTTTTGGCCGGTGATTTTCGAAATTTCCGTGACGGCATCGTCAACAGCTACCTTGCGATCTGGGGCTTTGCCCATGCAGGAAGTAACGACGATTTTTTCAAGTCTAGGGACCTGATGCGGGTTGGTGTAACCGAGCTTGGTCTTCAAGTTCGGCACAACCTTGTCTTTGTAGTGTTGCAGTAGTGCGGGTGTACTCATTTTGTTTTAGCGGGTCAGCGCGTGGTTTATGTTAACGCTTAAGCGCGGGCGACCACCTTGCGGGGTTTAGCCCAGTTTCTTTACATTGGAAATATGAACGGGTGCATTGACGGTTTTGATGCCGCCATCCGGATTTGCTTCAGAACGACGGACTGCCTTTTGGACCGTGCGCCCACCTTCGACAACCACTTGGCCTTTCACGGCGTTGACGCTGAGGACGGTACCTTGTTTGCCTTTATGGTTACCGGAGATGATTTCGACTTGGTCGCCTTTTTTGACGTGTGTCTTGATGCTGCTCATGAGAGGAAAAGGGATTAGATTTTAGAAATTAGAGATTGGGTATTAGAGAACCTCGGGGGCGAGGGAGACAATCTTCATGAATTGCTTTTCACGAAGTTCACGCGCCACAGGTCCGAAAATACGGGTGCCGCGCGGGTTGTTATCTTTGTCGATGATGACGATGGCATTGGAATCGAAGCGGAGAATCGAGCCATCAGGACGACGGACAGGAAATGCGGTTCGTACGACGACAGCTTTCACCACGCTACCTTTTTTGACGGAGGCGGTGGGAATAGAATCGCGGATGTGAGCGGTGATGATGTCACCGATACGGGCGGAGCGGCTGCGTTTACCGAGAACTCCGATCATTTTTGCTGTGCGTGCCCCGGTGTTATCAGCAACGGAGAGCTTGGTTTCCATCTGGATCATGGCTTATGAAGTAAAAATTAGATTTAAAAATTAAATTCCGGTTGATCCGGCTTAGTGAGAGAGAATTTCGGCAAGTGCCCAACGCTTGAGTTTGGATACCGGCTTGGTTTCGATGATACGAACGCGGTCGCCGATGGCAGCCTCGCTTTTTTCGTCGTGCACGTAGTATTTCTTGGAGCGCTTGACGATCTTGTTGAATTTCGGGTGAGGAACGCGAGCAACGTGTTCGACGACGATGGTTTTCTCCATTTTATTGGAAATGACAACACCAACGCGGGTTTTGCGCTTGTGAACTGCCGTTGTGGTTTCCTGAGATGATTCGCTCATAGTGATGGGATCGGTTAAAATTGATGGGGACTTGGGCTGACAGCTTAGGCCTTCTCGGTGGTGATGGTAAGGATTTGAGCGATCTCACGGCGCACTTGTTTGAAGCGAGCTGAGTTTTCAAGAGTACCAGCTGCGCGTTGGAGACGCAGGTTCATGGATTCTTGTTTGAGATCACGAAGGCGTTTAAGGCGTTCGTCAGCAGAGAGTTCGCGGATGTCTTTGGCTTTGGAATTGGCCATGGTATTTATCTGGGTGAAAAGTTATTGGTGCGGGTTACGGGTCACGAGGCGGGTACGGAAACCAAGCTTGTAGGAGGCAAGGCGCATCGCTTCGCGTGCGGAAGATTCTGGAACGCCAGCAACTTCGAAAAGCATGTTACCAGGGCGGATAACGGCCACCCAAGTATCGACGGCGCCTTTGCCTTTACCCATCCGAGTTTCGGGGGGACGGCGTGTGATGGATTTGTGAGGGAAAATTCGGATGAAAACTTTACCTTTCCGCTTTAGGGATCGGTTGATCGCAACACGGCAGGCTTCGATTTGGCGGGTGGTAAGCCAACCGCGCTCGAGGGTTTGGAGTCCGTAGTCACCGAAGGCGACAGTTGTTCCGGTCTGGGCGTTACCGGAGCGTGATCCGCGGTGACTCTTGCGGAACTTGGTTCTTTTGGGCATCAAAGGCATGGCTTATTTCTCCTTGTGAAAGTTGTGTTAAAAGTGAGGACTTATGCGGCTTAAAATTATTGAGCGGAAGGTGCGCCTTGTGAGCGGTTGTCCGGACGAGCGCCCCCTTGGCGGCGGTCGCCACCACGATCACCGCGATTATTATTGCGGTTGCCACGGTCGCCGCGGTCACCACGTTCATTGCGATCATTTCTATCGGGGGCTTGACGGCCGTCGTCCTCTTTTTTGTTGATCCAGCATTTCACGCCGATAATTCCATAGACGGTACGGGCTTCTGCGAAGCCGTAGTCGAGGGGAACGCGGAGAGTTTGAAGGGGCACTTTGCCTTCGCGGTAGCTTTCAGCACGAGCGATGTCAGCACCACCGAGGCGTCCCGCACAACGAACACGTATTCCTTCAGCACCAAATTCCATGGCGGTTTGAATGGAACGCTTCATCGCACGACGGAAAGCGATACGACGCTCAAGTTGGATTGCGATCTGCTCGGCCACAAGTTGCGCATCAAGCTCAGGCTTACGGATTTCCAGAATATCGAGTTTGACTTGGGAATCTTTGCAGATTTTTTGAATCTCAGCAGTCATGACTTCGATCTCTTTTCCCTGGCGCCCGATGATCAAGCCGGGACGTGAAGAGTGAAGAGTGACGCGGACGCTGTTCCATGCTCGCTCAATAATGACGCGCGCAAGACCTGCATTCACCAATTTACCTTTGAAGTAAGCGCGGATAGCGAGGTCTTCGTGGAGTTTGGTGGTATAGTCTTTGCCTGCGGCGAACCATTTGGAACGCCAGTCTTTATTGACGGCGAGACGGAAGGCGATCGGATTTACTTTTTGGCCCATGGTATTAGGTGGAGATTGTTTTGGTAAGGTAAATTATGCGTTGGCAGCTTCGGTAGCAGCAGCAGTTTCTTCGGTAGCTGGTGCGACATCGGTTTTCTTGGCAGCGCCTTTCTTAGGAACGCGCTTTTTCTTTTCCTGAGATGCACCGACGAGGGTGATAGAGATATGAGAAGTACGTTTGAGGATCGCGCCAGCTGAACCTTTCGCACGTGGCATGAAACGGCGCAGGGTTGGACCAGCTCCGATTACAGCCTCTTTGATGATCAGGGTGCCGGTATCAAGCGAGAAATTGTTTTCCGCATCAGCGATGGCAGTCTTCAAAGTCTTTGCAATGAGCTGTGCAGCCTTTTTGGGCGTGAAGGTGAGGATATCGAGAGCATTGGACACAGGGAGTCCCTGAATCTCGCGGGCGACGTCGCGCGCTTTTTTAGGCGAGAGACGGACAAATTTAGTGGTGCTGGTGACTTCCATGGTCGGCGGTTTGGTGAGATTTAATAAACTTAGTTTTGGGTAAGAAGGACGGCGGTATCGCCAAGGCGGGGTGTATGATCTTTGGAGTCGATTTGCTCAACGAATGCACCGGATATACCCTTACGGACATCCGCAAGGATGGCAGTTGCATAAGGTTTTTGTCCCTGCATTAGGCGGAAGATCATTCCGATTTTTGCACCTTGGGTTTCCCCTAGGTTGAGGACAAGCATTCCAGATTCTTGGTCGAGGCTGACGATCCGTGCCTGCTGGAGATTGCCGGTCCGGATGTCGGGGAGGGGTTTCTGGCGGAGACCGCTGAGAGAGTCAAGCTCTCTCATAGCTGTTTCGACACGAACTCTTGCTTCCGGATTAGAGACAACCGCTTGGCGGAGGTAGTCTTGTATGGCCAACGAGAGCTTTGCCGAGGATGCTTCTAGGGTAGCAATGCGCTCATTAGCGATCTCCAAATCCGCTGCGGCTTGAACCAGGCGATCATCACCTCCGTCGAGGAGGTTTTTGCCGAGGGCTTCAAGACGCTCGCGAACTTGAGTAAGTTGTTCGGTCGATTTCTTTTCAGCCTGATTTGATGCCGTGAGAGCAAGATGCAGGGTGCGATTCTGCTCTTGGAGTCGGGCTACGGTTGCTTTGAGTTGCTCTTCGGAAACATTCTCTTGTCCATGGCATGGCACGACGATTGCGAGCCACCCGAAGGTGGCGGCAAGACAACGTGTATGACTGGAGATAAACATTTGAATTTTCAAATTTCAACTCTCAAAAAGAGCTGTCGTTCGAAGTACTGGATAGTTGAGAAAAATTCTTCTTTGAAGATTGAGAATTGAGAGTTGAAAGTTATTTCTTACCGATACCACCGTGTGCACGGAAAATACGAGTTGGTGCGAATTCGCCGAGTTTGTGGCCAACCATGTTCTCGGTCACATAGACGGGAACGAAGGTCTTGCCATTGTGAACGGAGAAGTTATGGCTGACGAAATCCGGAGTGATCATGGATTTGCGTGACCATGTTTTGATCGGTTTACGATCGGAACCGGCCTCGGCTACCGCATCGATTTTTGCGAGAAGCTTTTGATCGACGAAAGGGCCTTTCTTTAGGGAACGTGGCATATCAGGATTGAGTTATGGATTCTAAAAGGGATTACTTGTTCTTGTTCTTGTGGCGAGACTCGACAATGAAAACACTGGTCGTTTTCTTGCGTTTGCGGGTCTTCTGGCCTTTGGCGTGACCCCATGGAGAGAGCAAGTGTTGGCGACCACCACCGGATTTGGATTTACCCTCACCACCACCGTTCGGGTGATCCACAGGGTTCATACACATACCACGGACGGTTGGGCGGACACCCTGCCAACGTGTGCGGCCGGCTTTTCCGGAGACTTCGTTCATGTGGTCGCGGTTGCCGACGACACCGATGGTGCAGAAGCAGGCTTCGTGGAAGCGGCGGATTTCTCCGGAGCGCATTTTGACGAGAGCCCAGCCGCCGTCACGGTTGGAAAGGACTGCGCTTTGACCAGCGGAGCGGGCCACTTTACCACCGCTACCCGGAAGGAGCTCGATGTTGTGGATTTCGGTTCCAAGTGGCACTTTGCCGAGTGGCATGGCGTTGCCTACTTTTGGAGCGACATCTGCACCTGCGATGATCTTGTCACCATCGGTCAGACCGGCTGGAGCAAGGATGTAGGATTTGACACCGTCTTTGTATTGAACGAGGGCGATGCGGCAGGTGCGGTTTGGATCGTATTCAATGCCGAGAACAGTTGCTTCAATATTGAGTTTGTTACGTTTGAAATCGACCAAGCGATAATGACGTTTATGACCTCCACCGATATGACGGGTTGTGATGCGGCCGGTATTGTTCCGACCACCTGAACGCTTTAGCGGGGTGAGGAGAGCCTTCTCCGGTTTGCTTTTGGTGATTTCGTCGAAAGACGGAAGCTCCTTGTAGCGCTCGGATGGTGTGTTGGGCTTGAAAGTTTTAAGTGGCATGACTCGATGACGTTAAAATTGGTTTCGTTTTGATTCCCACCGGAAGGCGGGGATTCTGGCTTAGATGAGGTCGAGGGATTGACCATCCGCGAGGCGGACAATGGCTTTTTTATAGCTCGGGGTGCGGCCTTGGTCGGCACGGCGCTTACGACGGACTTTACCGTCGTAGTTTGCTGTACGGACTTTGATGACCTTTTTGTCAAAAATAGTCTCAACCGCTTGTTTGATTTCGAGCTTGTTGGCGTTACGGTCGACTTCGAGAACTACCTCATTGTTTTGCTCCTGGAGCAGTGAGGCCTTTTCACTTAGGCGGACGTTTTTGATGACCTGGTAGATGTCTTTCATGGTCGTAAGATATGGATCGTTAAAGGGATTATGCGGTGCGCTGGGCGAGGATCGAAACGGCATCACCCACTAGGATGATGACTTTAGCGAGGAGCATTTGCTCAACGTTGATGTCGGTTGGAGTTACCAGTTGAGCCCAGCCCACGTTGCGGGCGGCCAGTTTGGTGGAGTCGTCAAAATTACCAACCAAGAGAACTTTACGATCTGCTGGGGTGATGGCGGCAACTGCCGCGATGAAAGACTTAGTTTTTCCATCAGCGATGGCAAAAGATGGAACAGTGAAGAGTTTTTCAGCACGTGTCAGATCACCCAGCACGCGGCGGAGGGCGAGTTTACGGACAGATTTCGGGACGCTCTTCGCATAGGAGCGGTTGCGAGGACCGAAAACAACACCACCACCAACGAAAATCGGCGCGCGTTTATCACCGTGACGAGCGTTACCGGTGCCTTTTTGTTTGTAGATTTTCTTGTTATTACCACTGACTTCACCACGGGTTTTGGTGTGTGCGGTGCCGGAGCGGCGGTTTGCACGATATGCGGTGATAAGGTCATGGACTGCTTGGCGGCCTTTGTCCTCACCCATGAGGACAAGATTTGCGGCTTCTGCATCTGCGACTGTGAATGCTTTTGCTGACATGGCGGAAAGTTTCAGTTAAAGGAATGGATTGGACGGATTAGCAGCTTACTTTTTTTTAGCTGCACGGATCGTGAGGTAGGAGCCTTTGGCGCCTGGGACGGAACCGGAAACAAGGATGACACCGTCTTCCTCGCGCACGGCGATGACTTTTAGATTTTGCACAGTTGATTTGGTGGTACCCATGTGGCCTGGCATCTTTTGATTTTTCCAAACGCGGCCTGGAGTAGATCCGGCAGCGATGGCGCCGGAACGACGATGCATCATGTGTCCGTGCGCCATGGGTTGGCCATGGAAGTTGTGGCGTTTGACAACGCCTTGGAAACCACGACCTATGGTATTGCCAATGACATCCACAAATTGACCGGCTTCGAACAATCCGAGACCGGGATGTTCGCTAGGAACTTCGGTACCGTTTTCAAAGCGGAATTCTTGAACGCGGCGTTTCGGAGCGGAGCCTGCTTTTTTAAACCGTGCGAGATCCGGTTTGTTGACGCGGAATTCTTTTTGGTCGTCGAAACCAACCTGAACGGCTGTGTAACCGTCGGTTTCAGGGGTTTTAGTTTGAAGAATCGTATTTCCCTTCACGTCGATGACGGTTACAGGAATGCTGGAGCCCGCTTCTTTATCGAAGATGCGAGTCATACCGAGTTTTTTGCCGATGAGTCCAAGTGACATACTAGAAAATGTTTGAGATTAGGAATTGAAATAAATAGTCGCTGAGTTGGCAGCGGTTAGATGCGGATCGTGATGTCGACACCTGCTGGAAGATTGAGTTTCTTGAGCTCGTCAACGGTGCGTGCGGTTGGATCAACGATGTCAAGAACGCGCTTGTGAGTACGGATTTCGAACTGTTCAGCGGACTTTTTGTTGACGTGAACCGAGCGGTTTACGCTGAATTTTTCGATACGTGTAGGAAGCGGGATAGGACCAGCAACACGAGCGCCGGTGCGCTTTGCGGTCTCCACGATTTCAAGAGCCGAACGATCGATGGCACGATGGTCGAAGGCACGCAGGCGGATCCGAATTTTTTGAGCTGACATGGAATTGAGGTGGTATTTGGTTGTGAGATGATGGGTAGAGAATTATGCGACGCGATCGATCGCGATTTCTTCGACGATGGAGTTGGGAACTTGTTCGAAGTGAGAAGGAGACATGGAGTAAGAGGCGCGCCCCGATGAAAGAGTGCGGACAGCCGTTGAATATCCGAACATTTCCTTGAGAGGGACATTAGCACTGATGATAGAGAAAGAGCCGGTGGATTCCATGTGTTGAATTTGGCCGCGGCGGCGATTCAGATCCCCCATCACATCGCCTTGATAATCATCTGGAGTGGTCACTTCCACAGCCATGATCGGTTCGAGAAGGATGGGGCCGGCCTTTTTGAAAGCATCCCGCATGGCGAAGATTGCTGCCATGGTGAAAGCGTTTTCATTGGAATCCACATCGTGGTAGGAGCCGTCAAGGATATCGACATGGACATCGATGACTGGGTATCCGGCGATAACACCATTGCTTGTTGCTTCGCGGCAGCCTTTGATACATGCGTTGATGTATTCTTTCGGGATTGAGCCGCCGACAGTCTTATTTTCAACCGTGATGCCTTTTGCAGCCTCGTTCGGCTTGATGGAGAGAATGACGTGGCCGTATTGACCGCGGCCGCCGGATTGTTTGACAAGTTTGCCTTCGCCGCCAGCGCTTTTGGTGATGGTCTCGCGGTAAGTGATTTGTGGTGCGCCGGTGTTCGCGTCGACTTTGAATTCGCGTTTGATCCGGTCGACGATGATTTCGAGATGTAGCTCACCCATTCCGGAAATGATGGTCTGGCCGGTTTCTTCATCGGTCTTGACCATGAAAGTTGGATCTTCATCCGAAAGGCGGGAGAGCGCGAGTGCGAGTTTTTCCTGGTCGGCCTTGGTTTTTGGCTCCACGGCCATGGAAATGACTGGTTCGGGGAAAGTTGGAGGTTCGAGGACGACGTCGTGTCCTTCAGCGGCAAGAGTATCGCCGGTGGTGGCGTTTTTGAGACCTACCATGGCCGCGATGTCGCCGGCGAAGCAGGCGTCGATGTCTTTGTGTTCATCAGCTTGAATGCGAATCAAACGACCGATGCGCTCGGATTTGCGAGTGCGTGGATTATAAACCGTATCGCCTTTACGAATGACACCGGAATAGACGCGGAAGAAAACCAGTTTACCAACGAATTTATCTGCCCAGAGTTTGAAGGCGAGCGCGGTAAATTTCGCGTGGTCGGTGGTGGGAATTTCGATGATTTGCTCTTGATTATCCGGGTTCATTCCTTTGGTGAACGGGATGTCGAGCGGTGAAGGAAGGTAATCAATTACGGCGTCGAGAAGATACTGAACACCTTTGTTTTTGAAAGCGGAACCGCCGGTCACTGGGATGAGCTTGTTAGCGATAGTCGCGCGGCGGATGGCCTGTTTGAGATCGGTGAGGCTGATATCCTCTTCCATGAGGAATTTCTCGCCAAGGATTTCATCGCAATCGGCTGTGATGGATACGAGTTCGTCGTAGGCGCGTTTGGCGATGATCTGTTGCTCGGCGTCGAGTTCTTTGACAGTGTAAGTGGAGCCGAACTGGTCGTCATCCGAGTAATAAACCGCTTTTTGGTTCACTACATCGATCTGACCTTTGAGTGAATCTTCAGAGCCGATGGGAATGAGGATGCGGACGGCGTTGGCACCCAGTTTTTCTCTGATCTGGGTGACAACACGTTCAAAGTCGGCTCCTGTTCGGTCCATCTTGTTGACAAACACAATTCGGGGAACATGGTATTTTGTGGCTTGCCGCCAAACGGTCTCAGTTTGTGGCTGAACGCCGGCGACGCCGCAGAAAACCACGATTGCACCATCCAGAACACGCAGGGAACGCTCAACTTCAGCGGTGAAGTCAACGTGTCCGGGCGTGTCGATAATGTTGATGCGCTGTTTTTCTTCGTTGAAAAGTTTAACCACATTTTCCTCGTTGTGCTGCCACCACTCGGTGGTGACGGCTGCGGAGGTGATGGTGATACCGCGCTCGCGCTCCTGTTCCATCCAATCAGTGGTGGCGGCACCATCGTGCACTTCACCGATCTTGTGAATCATCCCAGTATAGAAAAGGATCCGCTCGGTGAGAGTGGTCTTTCCGGCGTCAATATGCGCAGCGATCCCGATATTACGGGTTCGCTCAAGCGTATAAGGACGATCTGGATGGTTGGGGTTCAAAACTTTAAACTCTAAACTTTAAATTTCAAAAAGAAGAGGTGAAATTAGAAGCGGAAGTGAGCGAAGGCGCGGTTGGCTTGAGCCATCTTGTGGACATCGTCACGTTTGCGAACGGCGGCACCTTGATTGTTGGCAGCGTCTTTAATCTCGTTGGCGAGCGCGACATGCATCGGCGTGCCCTTGCGGTTGCGTGCGTAAGTGACGAGCCAACGCATAGCGAGAGACTCGGAACGATCTGGATCGACTTCAAGCGGCACTTGGTAGGTTGCACCACCGACGCGGCGAGATTTGACCTCAACTCGCGGTTTGGAGTTTTCAACAGCACGGGTGATGACCTCAAGAGGATCAACCGTATCAGTTCCTTCGTTGGCGCGATCGATAGCAGCGTAAACAATGCGTTGAGCGAGCGAGCGTTTGCCGTCCTGCATGACCTTGGTGATAAGGTGGCCGACAACTGCGCTGTCGTAACGTGGATCGCGGCGATCCGGCTTGGTGAAGATTCTTTTGCGACGTGGCATAACTTGAAAAGGTTAGGGATTGGGGAAATTACTTTTTCTTGGCTGGAGCAGCGGCTGCACCCGGTTTTGGACGTTTCGCGCCGTATTTGGAGCGTGCTTGACGGCGCTTATCGATACCGAGGGTGTCAAGCGAACCACGAACGATGTGGTAACGGACACCGGGAAGGTCTTTCACCCTACCACCGCGAACGAGAACGATCGAGTGTTCCTGAAGGTTGTGACCTTCACCACCGATGTAGGCAATGACTTCGAAGCCATTGGTAAGGCGGACTTTGGCGACTTTACGAAGCGCGGAGTTTGGCTTCTTCGGAGTGCGAGTCATCACCTGGAGGCAAACGCCACGGCGCTGAGGGCAGTTGACGAGAGCAGGCGATTTCGACTTCTCGACTGGAACGTGGCGTCCTTTGCGAACGAGCTGATTAATGGTCGGCATGATTTCCTTCGTGTTTCTGGATTTGTCTTGAAAAGAGTGTTTGGGACAAACCGGCACGAAGACGGGGTTTTTATAACCCGCAATCGCTTTTTTCCGGAGCTGCACCCGATAATTTCCCTATATTGTGGCTGATTGACGGCTTTTTTCATGCCGGTCAGCCTCGCTGTGGGGGGCGGGACTTTATTCGGCGGAATCAATCTGACAAGACCTTTTTGAGTTTTTTCTGAAAAAAATTCTTAAATGTGCATTTGGGTAGATTGATATCTCGGAAGTCCTTATGATTCCTCACGATTCTTTGAATTGGTAAGGGATCTTGCGTTGAGGGGACTCTCTTTTATCGACACGAACTGACAAAGAAGACGAGAGTTAAGCCTTCAAGTCGCATGAAGCTTGATCCAAAAAATGACTTTCATGAGAATCGCAATATTCTGGGGGTATTTTCGCCTCAGGATGAGCATGAGTGAAGACAACATTGCCCCCCCGGACAAATAGGCAATCGGAGCCATGAAGGCGCCCCTGCGAACATTCAATACACTTGACCTGTTAAGTTGAGGTGCTACGAAGCGCGGCATGAGCAACATTTTCTCTGGAACCATTCCTGCACTGATGACCCCTTGCGATGCAAAGGGAAGCCCCGATTTCAGCGCACTTGTAGCAACTGGACATCACTTGATCGGTGCGGGCATGGACTCGGTGGTCTATTGCGGATCGATGGGCGACTGGCCACTTCTGACCGACGAGCAGCGCCAGACAGGAGTGAAGGCTTTGGTGGATGCCGGGATCAAAGTGATTGTCGGAACGGGGGCACAGAATACAAAAATTGCGGCGGCACATGCTGCCCATGCAAGAGAAGTTGGCGCACATGGTTTGATGGTCATTCCCAGAGTTCTTTCTCGTGGGCTATCCCCAGCAGCCCAGTATAATCATTTCACCGCAGTTCTCGAAGCGGGTGGACCGAATCTACCTGCGGTCATCTACAATTCTCCCTACTACGGTTTTTCAACAAAAGCGGATCTCTTTTTCAAAATGCATCAGCGGTATCCGCAATTGATCGGTTTTAAAGAGTTTGGTGGGGCTGCGGATCTGACTTATGCAGCCGAAAATATAACCACGGGTAACGACAAGCTCACCCTGATGGTTGGGGTGGACACACAAGTCTATCACGGTTTTGTGAACTGCGGTGCGGGTGGAGCGATTACGGGTGTGGGAAATGCTCTAACGAAAGAGGTGCTGCACATGGTCGGTTTGTGTAAGCGTGCAGCAAAAGGCGATGCGAAGGCACGGGCTTATGCGCTGGAGCTTACCGAGGCAATTCGTGTGCTCTCCACGTTCGATGAAGGTCCAGACCTTGTGCTTTACTACAAGCGCCTCATGGTTCTCGAAGGACACTCTGCCTACGAGCATCAGATTTATGCCGACGATCAATTGAGCGCTGCACAAAAAGCACATATCGACTCACAGCACGCCCTTTTCCGCAGTTGGTGGAGTTCGTGGAGCGGCAAGGATTATTGAAGCAGAAGGTGCGGTAACAGAACGCCAGCGACTTTGACAAACTGACCAGAAATTGGTGGCAGGGGGCGGATTTGAACCGCCGACCAAAGGCTTATGAGTCCTCTGCTCTACCGCTGAGCTACACTGCCGTTGTCTGTGAACCCGCCAGAGGCGGGGCGGAAGGAGATGCATCAAGCCACTTGATTTGTCAAACGGAAGATCGCGAAAAGGTAAATTTATCCTTCTCCGGGAGGATTGATGACAAGCACCCGCTCCACGCCGTTTTTTGAAAACTCATCCCAGTAGCGTTTTTCCCAAGAGACCGTGCGTGCCCGGCGCTCCTCTTCACTGAGCGCCTCCCATGCTGGAAGGCCGATGGACTTAACCAAATCACGATCCGCCAGACGGATGGTGAGCTCATCCCAGAAACTCTCATTACGGAATTCCTCATAGCATTCATGATAAAACATTTTTTCCTCGATCTCTTTTTTGACGCGGAAACGTTTGGTTTCCTCGTCAAATTCAATGATCGCCGACAAGCCGTTTTGGGCGGCTTTTTCGAGCATCTTGCTTTCGAAATCCTCGTATTCAGAAATCTTCTGATCCGCCGATGGCTTCTGATTCCATGAAGCCACACTCACGGCAAGGCTGAGCATTTCAACCAGAGTGGCAAGTTCCTGTTCGGTAAATCTGATGTGCATTGGCATCAATAAAAGCAGGAAAACCTAACAAATGAAACCACCAACTTCCTTGTGATCATTTCGCTAACGCATATTTATCCACCAAGCGCTGCCAATAGTCCTTCCAGTATTCATCATAATAATCTAAACCGGCGAGCCTAATTTCTTCGGAGTCCACGACAACCGGTGCTTTTGCGGGATCGTAACCTGCTAGGTGTCCTGTTCCTGCACGCTCGCGTGGCGATACAAAACGCCATTCACCGTTGCCTAAGACATCTTCGCAAAATTTTGCGAGATCGGGATCGTAGGCTTTAAGTTGTTCACGCGTCTGGATGTGGTTGTGATCATGATCCATCGTCCGGTTCGTGTTGAACCAACATTGCACCCCTTCGGCAAAAAACTCCCCGCGGTTTTTTGAGGCGTAGCAATCCTTCGGTCCGCCAAACACAATGAGCACCTGATCCTTACCCGTCACCTTGACTCTGGAATCTGTGGTTTTCCCGTTCACTAAAATATCTCCCCCATCCAGACATTTCTTCAAAAGTTCGGGCGATTGTTGAGGAAAAGATTTAACCAAAGCATCTAACAAAAGAACCGGATCGTCTCCCAAGACCCTGCGGAAACGTTGCGCGGCAAGACCATCCTGCCAGCGTTTATTCGCCATGGATGCCTCATATGTCGCGGTCCATTTCTTCTTGAGTTCATCATCAAAACCCGGGCCATGAATCACATGTCCGAACTCATGGATCAGGATGCTTTCGATCTGCATTCCGCCCTCGTATTCCATCACGTCCTCCTCCGCGAACAACACGATATAACGATCGTTTTTTTTATCGAGAAATCCCCGTTGTCGCCAGTTGTAGAAATTCAGCTCCTTTCCGGTCAGTTCGGACTTGTATTGGGGTAAATCCGACGTCAGCTCGTTGTGTCCAACTAAAAGGCAAAGCACTTTTTGATCGCGAATCCGCTGTGCGATGGCCGGCTTCAGTTGCTTCATCATCTGATCAAACAGGTAAGCTGTCTCCAAATGCGTGAAATCCGAAACCTTTTCCGAGGTGGCGATCAATATGTCCTGCACCATCGTGCCTTTTTTATAAAATGATCCATCCAGTTTATATTCCGACAGAAGCTCGGGAGTCAGCGGTTTGACCTCATGGGCGGATGTCAAACCGCATGTCACGAAAGTAAGCGCCGCAAAAAGCAAAAGTTTTCCCAGTCGATATCCATTCATAAGTCGAAACCAAGCAGCACATACCGCGCCATGCAAGGATCATATGGAATTGTTGTGTCCTCAAAACATGAAGCCGAACGGTGTCACAGCGTTCGTTTTTCCGATCAGAGGGTTAGACATCCTTCCGCCTCAAAGCGTGATGCAAGCCGACTCCTCAGGTTCTGCAACTCGATATTCAGTCGAAACCCCATATAAATTATAACCTACAGGCGCTTGTGAAAATTTTCACAAGCTCGGTTTGCCCTTTTATCCAAAGCGTGTCATGTTTCATACATGGCGAAAGAGCATACCGTACCGAAAAAAGTCATCATCATCGGAGGCGGTTTTGCGGGGCTCGAGTGCGCGCGCAAGCTCGCAAATGATAGTCGCTTCGAAATAATCCTCTTGGATCGAACCAATCATCACCTGTTTCAGCCATTACTTTATCAAGTAGCCACCGCATCGCTCGCCGCTCCCGACATTGCGCGCTCGATTCGTCAAATCCTCTACGATGCGAAAAACGTGACCGTGCTGATGGATGAGGTCGTTTCCATTTCTCCCGTGGAAAAATCCCTAACTGGAAAATCCGGTGAGGTGTTTCGGTTCGACTACCTCGTCCTTGCTGCAGGCGCGAGAACGGGCTTCTTCGGAAATGATTCATGGGAAGAGCACACGCTCGGACTCAAATCCCTGGCTGATGCCCAAAATATCCGCCGCAAGATTTTATCAAACCTCGAACTTGCCGAGTTGACCAAGGACGAAGCCCAGAGGAGACGCTTGATGACCATCGCCATCGTCGGCGGTGGACCTACGGGCGTAGAGTTGGCGGGCGCCTGCGCTGATCTGATTCACCGCTCGTTAAAATCAAATTTTCGCAGAATCGATACCGGTAAACTCCGTGTCATCTTGATCGAGAACTCCCCCACCATCCTGGAGCATTATGCGCCTCACCAATCTGTTTATGCTAAGCAGCGCCTCACCCAACTTGGTGTAGAAGTCCGTAATGAAACCCGTGTGATGGATGTCCAGAAAGGTAAACTGCTTTTAAAAGACGGCACATTTTTAGAAGCCGAGGCAATTGTCTGGGCTGCCGGCATTGCAGCCAATCCGCTCACACAATATCTTGGCGTGGAAACAGATCGCGCTGGTCGGGTCACTCCGAACCTTGACCTCTCCATTCCTGGCCATCCGGACATTTTCGTCGCCGGTGATCTGACGAACATGAGGGATCGCGATGACAAGTTCGTGCCGGGCGTCGCCCCTGCAGCCGTTCAAATGGGCGCTCACATCGCCAAAGTGCTGTGTGAGGAGTCTCGGCTGGAGGGAACCCGTTTCGCCGATCATAAACACAGCCTGCGCCCGCAGTTTCGTTATCATGACAAAGGCATGATGGCGATCATTGGTAAAAATGCTGCGGTGATGAAAGTGGGTCGGCTTACCATAAACGGCTTCTTTGCATGGGTGGCTTGGTTAGCGATTCATATTCTTTTCCTCATTGGCTTTCGCAACAAGCTCTCCGTCCTGCTGGGCTGGGCCTATGCCTATATCAGAAACAACCCCGAAGCGCGGATCATCGTCTATCCGCCGAAATAGTAAGGAGCTCTTGTGTCCCGACAGCAGGTGGCTCAACGGCATAGTGTTTCATGTTTATTCTCCGTGGAAGTAGAAAGCCGTGCCCGGTTCATGCCTGCCTAAGGGGCCGTGACCGCGGTAATCCCGTTGCTAGAAACCCGCAATACCTCGGGAGGGGGCTGCACGGTCAAAGCGGGCTTGCCGGCTGCAGCATCGACCAGGAGGGCCATGCCGCGGTGAGCGGGCAGCTGGATCTGGACCGGTAGCGTCACGTCCTGGCTGGTCCCGGTTTCAAAGTTGATGAGGGTGCCCTTGCCGTGTGCGGACTGGTTGCAGGTGAACGTGGTATCGGTACCGGTAGAGTTGATGAGGTAGTATAATGGGTTGTCGCCGCGCCGGAACTGCGAGGCAAATACGGCGGACGCACCTGGCCCGCCAATGACCAGGGCTTCCTTCAGGTGCTGCTTGAGGCCGTGCACGAACTTGCCTACGGGATCTGTGGCCAGGCCCTTTCCGGGGTTTTGCAGATACACGAACGGGCTATGCTTTTGTATCAGGTCGCGCACCGCCGCATGCTCGGCCGCCGCGATGCCCATCTCCGGCGTGCGGCCTGTGTAGAGCACCACGCCGCCGCTCTTCTGGAAGGCGTCGAGCTTCTGCAGCACCGCCAGCGGGATGACCCGGAGTCCCGGCAGGATGATGACCCGGTATTTCTGGGCGGCGATTGCCAGTTGCCCTTCACCGATGTTACCGCCAAGCACCAAGTCCTCGGTCACGAAATTGAAATCGACCCGGTTTTTCAGGAGCACCTTGGCCAGGGCATCGACTTGGGCATCCTTGGCCGAAGCTTCGGGATCGAGTGAGGGAAGGTGACTTGACTGGGGTCGCATGGCCGCCTGTACATCGGCGATGGGGTTATACACGGCAACTTCCGCAGCGTGAACGGAGTTTCGCAGCAGCCAGGCAATCCGGCCACTATAGCTGTTCATGCGCTGCTGGTCAGCGGCGGACTTGACCATGCCATATCCGTATAGGTTGAGATGATCGGCCCCGTGCAGGAACACATGGGTCATCAAGGCCATGAACCCGTCGCATGGATCCTTGGAAAACACGCTGTTGTCTCCCTTGACCGGGCAGATTTCAACCATCACCCGTTCACGGCCGGCACCGCGCGCGGCCGAGCTGACATACTTCGTGCCCAGGTACTCATCCTTGAGATAGGTCTCCGGCTGGCGGGAGAGTACGTCGCAGCCGGGATATTCCATGCGGGAGATGATTTTCATCAGGTCCCCGTAATAGCCGACATGGTCCGTGAGAAACTCTTCTAGGAGAAAGTGCCCCGAAAACCTGATCCCATTGGCATGACACCAGTTGGCGACCTGTCCCATGAAATTCCTGTCCATCAGGCTGGCGATGGTGCGGTAGAACTGTATCCGTACCGTCCGTGCGCCTTCATCCGAGCCCTCGAACAGACATGGTAGATAGGGCTGGAGATCGCACCCATGCAGTTTCTTGAACTCAAGGAAGAGTTCGTTGCCGTAGGGCACGGCGGAGAAACCGCGCCCCCCCTTGGGCGTCGAGGAATAGAACGACATGAGTGAAGGCTCGTCGATAAAGAGCCCGTCAAACATGCCATTGAAGCCGGCAACCTTGCTGCTGAGGGGCTGGAGTGCCGCTTCCAGATACTGGGAGACCGCGGCGTGGTTCAGGAAGTTGAGATACCCACGCCCACCACCAGGGAGCTTATCATAGGTTTGGTAATGCCCATGGCCGACGTTGTGCTTCTGAACATAGAACACATAGAGGGTCCAGTCGCCACCGGGGCTCTGCAGGGTGAGCGAGGTCTCCTGTACCGGCACGGGAATAGCCTTGCTGCCGTCGGTCGTGCGGTTGTCCGGGTAAAACGCCGCATACTCAAAACGAATGCCATCTGCCGGCAGCGGGAAGGACAGTTGCTTTGAGCCGCTGCCCTTTTGGGTGATGAAAGCCAGGTTGCGCGCCTGGTTTTCGGGTTGCCCCTGCACCGCCAAACCCTTGGCCCAGCCGCTGGGATAAAAATATTCATCGTAGAGCCAGACGCGCAGGCCTTTGCTCGCGAGCAGGCGCGCGGCCTGGCCGAGGTTATGGATATTTCCCGGGTCCTCTATCCAGCGCTCCGTCCAGGCGACATTGATGACGGTGCCCCCGGCCTGGTTGGCCAGCAGCTGGTCGAGCGTCGCAAATGCACCGTCTGGCGGGGGTTTGCCAAGCTCGACCTTGGCGCTCATCGCGGCCAGCATTTCGGGTGTCCATCGATCACGTGTGTGAGGCGAGGTAAACTGGTGGTTCATATGGTGTGGCCGGTATCCGACCGGGGGATTCGCGAACTCTGGACTGTTCATAAATGAGCCATTGTTTTCCGCGCCTTCGCTGAAGACGGGCGATGAGCTGAAAAGCAGTGCCGCAACAACGCTGCCGAACACAAGCCTGCTCGACACGCATCCGACGAATCTGCGATTCCCGTGCGACGTCATATCTTCCTCGTAAGAGCGATTATTGAAATCACGGTAATCATACTCGATTCCTTCCCGTCCCGCCTTGACGGCGCGGCCATTGTTCTGGACTTCTGGGTCAGTGAGGACGATTGATCTTCCGGGAGCATCACCACCATGCGAACGCCGCTGAAGACGCGAGTGATGGGCCCAGGGCAGCCGGCGATACTGGAGTGGGACACGGCACTGAATGCCAGGAATTTGAATGCTAGGAATTTGCTTTTTCACCTATCGCGGAGAGTACGCTGGAGAGCCGCCCTGGGAAGGAAAAAAGGGGGGGGGAAAAGGGGAAAATTTTTCGGTAAAAGCTGAAATTAGAGGGTGAAGACGCTTATTTTATGATCATTTGGTCACGGTTTGCGGACTTAGGGGCACAGTTCCCCTGCCCTGCTGCGGCTTTCGGTTTGCTGCGGGGTCTATTTTTAGCGTCCTACTTATCAGTTTTAAGCGAAAATATCCTTTTGTTCATCCGGGATCCATTCCTTGACGGCCCGCCAACGTGGATCGATACGGCGCAGGGTTTCGATATCAAATGGCCGTGGCCGTGGCAAACGCACCACGCCTTCCCACAGGCCATGCAGGCGGAGAAAGAATTCGACTTCCTCAGGCCGCAAAACAGGGCACTTGATTTTCATTGTGCCGTGGCAGTAGGGACATTCGAGAGGATCGCCGCCCCAGACTTGTAGAATGAGATCAAGCCACAAGGGGCGCATGAATCGGGCGCTGCGCTTGGCCGGTGCCTCAACTAGAAGAAACCCGATTGATGATTGACGATTGTTGATGTTTGATTTTTGAATATGCAGACTCCCCTACCCCAAAATCCCCTTAACTACCTTAGCAGGTTCGACTCCCGTTGGCTTTTGGTTCAAACCCTGGAAACGGAAGGTGAAGC
Organism: Luteolibacter sp.; assembly: GCA_044233125.1. GTDB lineage: Bacteria > Verrucomicrobiota > Verrucomicrobiia > Verrucomicrobiales > Akkermansiaceae > Luteolibacter. Next base: position 286,342 of record JBIIKO010000003.1, read on the forward strand.
GATTATGATCCATGCCGAGGCAATGGAGAATCGTCGCATTGAGATCGCGAATGTGGACGGGGTTTTCGACGATGTTGTAGGAGTAATCATCCGTCGCGCCGTAGCTGACACCCCCTTTCACTCCACCGCCCGCGACCCATGTGCTGAAGCAGCGCCCGTGGTGATCTCGTCCTGTGCCGATTTTTCCCTGACTGTAAACAGTGCGACCAAATTCACCGCCCCAGATGACAAGCGTATCTTCTAACATACCGCGCTGTTTGAGATCGGTAATGAGTGCGCCGGTGGGCTGATCGGTATCGCGGCACTGGTTGGCGAGGTGATTGGGTAGATTGTCGTGATGATCCCAGCCGCGATGAAAAAGCTGAGTGAAACGCACTCCACGCTCAGCCATACGACGGGCAAGCAGACAGTTGTAGGCATACGTACCGGGAGTGCGCGATTCCGGACCGTAGAGATCGAAGACCCAATCGGGTTCATCGGAAAGATCCGCCAGCTCCGGGGCGGAGGTTTGCATCCGGAACGCCATCTCGTATTGGCTGATACGTGTTAGAATTTCCGGATCTGCCATACCTTCGTGGCGGATTTGATTCAGTGCCGCAAGATCATCGAGCATCGCGCGGCGATCCGTGCGCTTCATTCCTGCTGGATCGTTGAGATAGAGGACGGGATCTTTTCCGCTGCGGAACTGAACGCCTTGATGGTTGGATGGCAGGAAGCCGCTGCCCCATAAGCGTGAGAAAATGGGCTGACCCGGATTTTTTCCTGTTCCTTGAGAGACCAGCACCACATAGGCGGGCAGGTTTTCGTTCATGCTGCCAAGACCGTATGAAACCCATGAACCCATGCTGGGAGAGCCGGGAAACTGCGATCCGGTGTTGATGAACGTGATGCCCGGATCGTGGTTGATCGCTTCCGTGTGCATGGAACGGATTACGGCGATCTCATCGGCGACTTTGGAGGTATAAGGTAAAAAATCGCTGATCCATTGGCCGCTGTTGCCGCGTTGTTTGAACTCGGCGAGACTTTTGCAAACAGGAAAATTTGTCTGACCGGATGTCATACCGGTTAGACGCTGACCTTGACGAACGGAATCAGGAAGATCCTGGCCGTGGACTTTTTCCAAATGTGGTTTGTAATCGAAGAGATCGATGTGTGAAGGCCCGCCGGATTGGAAAAGGTAAATGACACGTTTCGCCTTAGGCGCAAAATGCGAACGTGCGAGCGATCCTCCCCCGCCCAATGGCTTCATATCGGCAGCTAGCAGCGTGCGAGCCGCCATAGCGCCGATTCCTAAGCCAGTAAGCCCGAGAAAACTGCGGCGGGAGAGAGAATTAAGGTGAGCTTCGATGGGGTTCATGGGCGGTTGATGAATTCGTCGAGATTGATGAGAGTGGAGCCAAGCACTGCATATGCCGCTTGCTCAGGAGTGCCAGCGAGAGATTTTGCATTAGCTTCATCTTGCTTGTAACGATCAAGATGTCTGGCGAGAGATTTTTCCAATACTGCAAGCTCCTGAGGTTCAGGCTTACGTCCGGTGATGAGTCGGAAACCATAAGTGATTCGTGAGTTTGGCGAAGATCCGCCTTCTTGGATCATACGATTTCCAAGAGCAACACCTGCCACTACGAACTGCGGCTCATTCATCACGACCAAGGCTTGCAGAGGTGTGTTGGTTGCGTTGCGCACAACCGCACAGGTTTCACGAGTGGGTGCATCGAACAACATCATCACAGGAGGTGGCGAGGTGCGCTTCCAGAATGTGTAGAGACTGCGGCGATAGACGGAAGCCCCCTGTCCCGGTATGAAAATCTGCGAGGTGAAGGCCGGAACATAGCCGAAGTGGCTGATCTCGCGCCAGAGATCGGGTTGCGGTGGATGAACCCCCGGGCCGCCCACGGCTGGGTTGAGCAAACCACTCACAGCGAGCGCTTGGTCGCGGAGGATTTCCGCGGGCAGACGAGTGCGAGGAGATCGTGCAAGCGATTCGTTGCGCGGATCTTTTTCTAAATGTTCCGGAGTGGAGGAAGCAGAGCGACGATAGGTTTCCGAGGTTAGGATAGTTTTGAGTAAATGACGGATGTCCCATTTGTTTTCGACGAGATCGACCGCCAACCAATCTAACAACTCGGGATGAGTGGGCCATGAGCCTTGATTTCCAAAATCACCTGCGGTCTCGACGATGCCGCGTCCAAACACCATCTGCCATGTGCGGTTGGCCGCAACGCGTGCGGTAAGCGGATGATCCGGACGGGTGATCCAGCGCGCGAGGTCGAGTCGGGTTGGGGAAGCGGCTGCATCCAACTTGGGTAATATGGCCGGGACCCCCGTGGTGACTTCTTCGCCGTATTGATCGTAAGCGCCACGGATGAGGATATGGGTTTTCCGGAGTGTCGGCTTGTGATCCATGACCATCACCGAAGTGTGGCCCCGATCCAAATCGCGTTTCAGAACTTTGATTTCCTCCTCGACAGAATGATTAAGCACATTGATGCGCGCTGCGAGTTCCGGCGGAGGATTCGCCTTGAAATGTTCGAGTTCCGCAATCCGCGCTTTGAGTTGGTCCATTCCGCCATCACCAAGGGGTGATTTATAATTCATCACCGGAGGTGTGCTGGCATTCGTCGCACCTTTTCCGGGTTCGGAAGAGGTATTGAAGAAGGCATACATCTGGAAAAATTCCTTTTGGGAAATCGGATCGTATTTGTGGTCGTGGCACTGGGCGCATTTCATCGTCAGGCCTAGAACAGAAGTAGCAACGGCATCGACTTTATCGATGGTGTAGTTGACCCGGTATTCCTCCTCAATCGTTCCGCCCTCATGAGTGTTCATGCTGTTGCGCAGAAATCCTGTCGCCGCGATTTGGTCAGGCGTGGCGTTAGGAATGAGATCGCCGGCGATCTGCTCTAACAAGAATTGATCGTAAGGCTGGTTCTTTTGAAACGCGTTGATCACCCAATCCCGCCAACCCCACATGTCGCGGTGATCGTCGATGGAATAGCCGTGGGTATCGGAATATCTTGCCCCATCGAGCCATGGTAGCGCCATGCGTTCGGCAAAATGAACGGAGGCCATCAATCGCTCAATGAGTTTTTCCCAGCGATCTGGGGCGGGATTGGCGAGATAGGCATCAACTTCAGCTGGCGATGGTGGCAAACCTGTTAGATCGAGATAAACGCGACGGACTAAAGTTTCAGGATCGGCTAATTGACTGGGTTTTAGGTTTTTCTCCGTCAGGCGTTGGTTAACAAAATGATCGATAGGATTTGTTCCCGCAGGAACTTGGGATTTTTTTGGGGCAACGAATGACCAATGAGGTTCGTAAACTGCCCCTGCTTTGATCCAGCGTTTTAGGGTCTCGATATCTTTTGATGGTATCGCTGCCATATGAGCTTCCGGCGGGGGCATCACATCATCGGGATCTTTTGTTAGAATACGGCGGATAATTTCGCTTTTCTCCGGATTTCCGGGCACGATCGCGGCGATGCCGTCGCGCAACGCAACGGCTTCCTCGCGAATATCCAACCGCAACTCGCCGCCGCGATGCTTGGGATCCTGGCCATGGCAGAGAAAACAGTTTTCAGAAAGAATAGGGCGAATGTCCTTGTTGAAGCTCGGCACATCATCACCAGCCGCCAAGCCCATGGCGCACATCAGTATGGCAGTAGGTAGAAATTTCTTGAACGAGGACATCTGGGGGGAAATGTAGGTTAGCTTTTTCTTCAGGCGATGATTTTCGAGAGAATTTGGCCGTGCACGTCCGTAAGCCGGAAGTCTCGCCCTTGGTAACGATACGTCAAGCGAGTATGATCAATGCCCAATAGATGCAGTGCTGTCGCATTCAGATCGTGGATATGGACAGGATCTTTGACGACATTGTAGCTAAAGTCATCCGTTTCCCCAAAGACATGGCCGCGTTTGATGCCGGCACCGGCCATCCAGATGCTGAAACAGCGTGGGTGATGATCTCTACCGTAGTTGTCTGCAGTTAGTTTTCCTTGGGAAAAGACGGTACGCCCGAACTCACCGCCCCAGATCACTAGGGTATCTTCGAGCAAGCCTCGCTCTTTCAATTCCATGATCAATGCGGCACTGGGCTGATCCGTATCGTAGCACTGGCTTTTGATTCCGCTCGGCAAGTTGTCATGCTGATCCCAGCCACGATGGTATAGCTGAATGAAGCGCACGCCGCGCTCGGCCAGCCGTCGTGCGAGAATGCAATTCGCGGCATAGCTTCCGGGCTTCCGGGCCTCGGGACCGTAGCGCTCGAACACCGATTCTGGCTCTTGTGAGAGATCAGCAAGTTCTGGAACACTGGACTGCATGCGATAAGCCATTTCAAATTGATCGATGCGATTGCGTGTTTCCGGGTCCTGATACTGATCGAGTGCCAGATGATTGAGTTCGGAAAGCTCGTCGAGCATCGCGCGTCGGCGCGCGTCGGTGATACCGGCGGGATTGGTCAGATATAAGACGGGATCTTTGCCGGGAGTGAAACGGACTCCTTGATATTTTGCAGGAAGAAATCCCGAGCCCCACATACGTTCATGCAAAGGTTGCGCGTTCGTTTTTCCACTGGGTCGCGAAACCAGCGCAACAAAAGTGGGCAGGTTTTCATTCATCGTGCCGAGACCATAGGACACCCAGGAACCGAGTGATGGCCTGCCACCGATTTGATGACCGGTTTGTAACAAAGTCATTGCCGGATCGTGATTGATCGCCTCGGTATGCATCGAGCGGACCACACAGATTTCGTCCGCGATCTTTGCAGTGTGTGGCAACAGTTCGCTGATCCATATGCCACTTTTTCCGTGTTGGGAAAAGTTGTAGACCGATGGTGCAATCGGAAACCGTGCCTGACCTGAAGTCATACCTGTTAGACGTTGCTCACCTCGCACGGAAGCGGGGATGTCTTTGTCGAACATTGCCTTCAGTCCCGGCTTGTAATCAAAAGTCTCCAACTGCGAGGGTGCGCCTGCTTGGGTCAACCAGATCACGCGTTTTGCCTTCGGAGCGAAATTCGGTGCGGAGAATATCCCATTAGCGAACAACTGTGGATTTAACAATGACGCCAAGGCCGCCGAGCCGATTCCAAGACTCGTGCGTCCAAGAAACTGTCTGCGCGTTACATGTAGTGGATCGAGTGGATGCATCTTGTTAAGGTTTGGTAACGGTTTCATCCATACACAGCAAAGTACTCGCAACGGTAGCGAATGCCGCCAATTCAACAGGATTGAGCTGTGGATCGGTAGGCGTATCTCCGACCGAGAGGAATGCTTTGGCTGAAGCCGGATCTTTGGTGAAATCCTCAAAGGCGCGACGGTAAGCACGATCAAGGATCGCCATCTCCTTAGGTTTTGGTGTGCGGGCCAGCACCGTACGGAAGCCAAAGGCAAGGCGCGCAGTGTTATCGGCGGATGACCGCATCATGCGCGCGGCGAGGAAACGGCTCGCCTCAACATAAGCTTCGTCGTTCATCAGGTTGAGCGCTTGCAAGGGCGTGTTGCTGCGCGGTCTTTGCAGGGAGCAAACCTCGCGAAACGGCGCGCCGAAGGACAGCATTGCGGGATGGGGCACCGAGCGCTTCCAGTACGTATAAAGACTGCGGCGATAGAGATTCTCGCCCTTGTCCTTGACGTAGGTATTCACACCGCCTTGCGCGGTGACTTGCTCGTACAAGCCTGGCGGATGATAAGGTTTCACCGAAGGACCGCCAACCTTGTTCACCAGCAGGCCACTGATGGCAAGAGCTTGGTCACGAATGAATTCACCCATCAACCGATTGCGGGAACCGCGTGCGAGCAGGCGGTTGTCGGGATCCATTTCTAACAACTGAGGAGTGAAGCGCGAGTGCTGACGATAGGCTGAACTGGTCACAAGCATTTTCATCAAACGCTTCACATTCCAAGCGTTGCTGACGAAATCCTGTGCCAACCAGTCGAGCATTTCTGGATGCGATGGCAGGTCCCCCTGAGTGCCAAAGTCCTCACTGGTCTTCACCAGTCCGTAGCCAAAAACCTGCTGCCAAAAACGATTCACGATGACACGTGCGGTGAGAGGATTTTTCGGGTCGACCAACCACTTCGCGAGACCCAACCGGTTGCGCGGTAGATCGCTTGCCATTGCGCCCAATACCTCAGGAGTACCGGGTTCGACACGCTCGCCGGGTGAATTGAACGCACCACGCATTAGGATATGGGTTGGTCGAGGAGCTTTCATATCCTCCATCACGAGTGTGGTCGGAATACTCAGCTCCAGTTCCTTGATCTGCTTTTGCAAAGCCGCCACCTGATCCTTTGCCTGTTCGGTTTGCGCCTTCGTCAGTTGCTCCGTGAGCACGCGGATTTTTTCTTCGGTCTCAGGAGCGGGCAGTTTGATTTGCGGCGGGCTGTTGACACGGATGTTCGCGGTGTGATTGCCGTTTCCGATTTCCGGAACGCTGTTGAAAAACGCTTTCATCGAATAGAAATCACGCGCGGTGAGAGGATCGTATTTGTGATCGTGGCAACGGCAGCAATTGAAGGTCAGGCCAAGCCAGACACCTGCGGTGGTTTCGGCCCGATCTGCGGCGTATTCCGCACGAAATTCCTCGGGATCGATTCCACCCTCCTCGTTAAGCATATTGTTGCGGTTGAAGCCGGTGGCGATGCGTTGCTCGATCGTTGGATTTGGAAGCAGATCACCCGCCAGCTGCTCGATGGTGAATTGATCGAAGGGCAAATTGCGATTGAATGCGCCGATCACCCAATCACGCCATGCCCAGATCTCGCGATCGCGATCGACCTGGAAGCCATTCGTATCGGCATAACGGGCGGCATCCAGCCAATCCACTGCCATACGTTCTCCATAGTGCGGGGAAGCCAGCAATCGATCCACAACTTTTTCATAAGCAACCGGCGAGGTGTCGGCGAGAAAGGCATCGACTTCCTGCAAACTTGGCGGCAATCCTGTTAGATCGAGAGTGACACGACGGATCAAGGTTTCTTTTTCCGCCTCCGGCGAGGGTTTTAATTTTTTTGACTCCAGTTTAGCTAAAATGAAATGATCGAACGGATGGCGTGGCCAATCGACCTGCTTCACCTTTGGCAATTCCTGCGCTATCGGAGGAACAAAGGACCAATGCTTTTCGTATGGAGCGCCTTGCTCGATCCATTTGCGCAGGGTTTTCTTTTGCTCGGATGAAAGTTTTTTATGCGTCTCAGGTGGTGGCATCACAACATCCGCATCCGTGCTGTTGATCACTTTCCAGAGTGCCGATTTATTGATATTGCGGGGTACGATTGCGGTCACGCCATCGTTATTTGCGGTTGCACCTTCACGAGTATCGAGCCGCAGATCGGCTTTGCGATTTTTTGAATCGAATCCATGACATGCGAAGCAATTGTCAGAAAGTATGGGACGGACATCACGGTTGAACCTTACCAGATCGTCTGCCGACGCTAAATCCAATCCCGACATGAGGATTACGATTAGCGTAAGTTTTATGAGAAATGGCATATGGCATCTTACTACGTGAATGGCATATTATTTCTTTCTATGCTAACGACTTGTTTGGAGCTCTTCATAGATAGAGAATCAATCGATTTCCAGACCGAAGTATTGGCGATACCAGAATTTCTCTTGCCGATAATTTCCATACGTAGGTGGACTGGCAGGCCTGAGCTCAGCAGCCCACGCATGCGAAGCGAGACGGAGTTTTTTATGAATTTCTGGATGCTTTTCAGCGAGGTTGATTTTTTCATGTTCCTTGCTTGAGAGATCGAACAGGAATTCTTTTTGATTTTTGACAGACAAGTATTTCCAACGACCCTCACGACAAGCGATCTGGTTCCAAAAACGCCAATGGAGGATACGGGGAGGCAGCTTCGCGGTGGAATCCTGAAGAATCGGCAGGAGATTGAATCCGTCGAGCTTGTCTGATGGTTTGCAACCTGCAGCGGCTAGCGCGGTGGGAGCGATATCAAGAGTGGAAACTGGGGTATCGATCACACGACCTCCGGCGATTTTACCCGGCCAGCGAAGAACAAACGGGACACGGATCCCCCCCTCCGAGAGCATACCTTTTTCTCCAACCCAAGGCGTATTAAGGGACCCATCCCATCCACCCTCATCTGTATCGAGTGGGGAATCTTTAAGATTATGAAGCGGCGCACCATTATCACTCGTGAAAACTATCAACGTATTTTCATCAAGATTGAGTTCTTTTAGCTGAGCAAGGATACGCGCCACGCCCTTATCTACATTTGCAATCAGAGATAGCGCAGCGCGTCGACGCAACGGCATGTCTTTTGAAAATTTGTCCACATACGGCTTAGTGAGCTCGAGCGGGGTGTGCGGAGCAAAATATGCCAAATACAAAAAGAACGGCTTTCCCTTATTGCGACGAATGAAAGCGAGGGCTGCATCCGTTTGAACATCGACACGTGGGCCAGCGACAGCTTGAAAACCTTCTGTATGATCCTTACCCTCCAATGTGTAATTGGAGTAATACATATTCATTTTACCAACGAAGTATTCATCAAACCCCTGATTGCCCGGAAAATAGGCGACCTGATCTTTCACAGGCACCGTGATACGACCCTTTGCATCCGGCTTTATGTCGGATCGATTTTTTTGCGCCCAATCCACACAAAGGGCATTGGGCTCAAGATGCCATTTTCCGACTTGACCGGAAAAGTAACCCGCAGGTTTCAGCATTTCAGCGATTGTTAATTCCTCAAGAGGCATTGGAATATCTGGAATGGTATCAATGCCGATTCGTTGTTGGTATCTGCCAGTTAAAAGACCTACCCGTGAGGGAGAGCATTGCGGAGCGGTGACATAAGCTGCTGTGAAACGAACACCTTCTTTGGCAAACTTATCAAGATGAGGGGTACTGACATCATTATTCTGACCCTGGCATCCAAGATCCGCGTAACCTAAATCGTCTGTAAATATGACGATCACATTGGGTTTTGCAGCGTGAAGAAAGGATGCGGAGAGGATCAGCACCGATAGGAGAAGAATTTTCATTTATAGGTGATTCGCAGACACTTAAGACATTTATGACTTGTGATATTTCACTCCGGCTGTTGCTGGGAAATACAGTGAAGGGTTCCGCCTTCCTGAACGAGGTCAAGGCAGTCGACAGGGACGATCTCACGGTCGGGGAAAAGCTCGCGGATGATACCGAGAGCACGTTGGTCATTTTTGGACTGACGGAAAGTCGGGACGAGTACGGCGTGGTTGAGAATCAAAAAATTAACGTATGATGCCGGAAGAACAGGAAGACGCCAACCCGGGATTTCGCAGGCCTGCGGGAGATGGATGGGGACGATATCGTAGATTTTTCCCTTTGGAGTGAGAAAATTTTTAAGTCGTCCCATATTCTCTGCGAGTACCTGATGATTGGGTGAGTCGGTATCGGGTTCTTCACAAGCCAGAATGGTATTCTCGTTGGTGAAGCGCGCGAGATCATCGATATGGCCATCCGTATCATCGCCCTCAATGCCTTTTTCCAACCAGAGAATTTCCGTGACGCCAAGAGAGTCCCGGAGTTTTCCTTCCGTTTGCTTACGTGACAAATGTGGATTCCGATTCGGATTCAGAAGAACCGCCTCGGTGGTGAGGAGTTGGCCGCATCCATTGACCTCGATCGCGCCGCCCTCGAGAATCATACCACCTTGGTAGCTGGGCAGTTGCAGCGAATTAGCAACTTTTTCAGGAATCGAATTATCCAGATTCCATGGTGCAAATTTTCCACCCCAAGCGTTGAACTCCCAATCCGTGATCGCGATTTCAGAGGTGACGGCGTTTTTGACAAAGATCGGTCCATGATCGCGGCACCAGACATCATTATTGGGATGATCGTAGAGTTGGACGTTTGACAAATTTGCCTGGGCACGATTGCAAGCGGTGAGAATTGCGCTGTGACTGATGCCCGGTGCGTTGATACGGACCCGTTGATAGCGCGAGATGGCAGCGGCAATTTCAGCGAATTTACTCCATATCATTTCACGTTTTTTCCCACCCCAGTGCCTTGGGTCATCGACAGGCCACGATAACCAAGTGGCAACTTGGCGGGACCACTCAGCGGGCATCGCAAATCCTTTTTGGGCGGGAGTCATTTGAGCAAACTTCGGATTTCAGAGCCTCAAAGGCAATCCCAAGCTTTGCAAAACATTTGAAGCCAGAAGAATTCCGTCATACTGCCGTTGAACTTGGTTCGGGAGTGAAATTCGCGCTTGTTTGCTTGGGCTATCAAATCCAGCCTTTGTGGACATGAGTGGGTTGGCAACGAATTACGAAGTATGCATCGCAGGAACCGGTAGCTATTTACCGGAAACCATCCTGACCAATGAAGATTTGGCAAAACGCGTTGATACCAGCGACGAATGGATTTTTTCACGTACGGGAATCCGTGAGCGTCGAATTGCTGCAGAGGGAGAATTCACCTCTCACATGGCGAGTGCGGCCGCACGCAAGGCACTGGAGCAAGCCGGCCTGGAACCTTCGGAAGTGCAACTCATCATCGTCGCGACCATAACTCCCGACACACTGACACCCGCCACGGCTTGCTATGTGCAACAGCAACTCGGTGCCGTCAATGCCGTCGCTTTTGATATATCTGCCGCCTGCTCGGGTTTCCTCTACGCGATGAAAATCAGCAAACGAATGATTTCCGATGGTGCTTTTGAAAACGCCCTCATCATCGGTGCTGAAAAACTTTCAGCATTCGTGAACTGGGAAGACCGCACGACCTGCGTGTTGTTTGGCGATGGTGCTGGAGCAGCCGTGTTACGACGCTCAAAACCCGGGGAGGGCGCAATCCTTGCCACGGAAATGGGGACCGATGGAAGTCTCACCCATTTGCTTAATATTCCGGGTGGCGGATCAGCCTGCCCAATCACCTCATCAAATGTTGACACCCACCTCTCAACACTCGCGATGCAGGGCAAAGAAGTTTTCAAACATGCCGTTAATCGCATGAAAGAAGCCGCGGAAAAAGTGATCACTCGCTCCGGACTGCAAGCCGAGGATATTGCTTGCGTCATTCCGCATCAGGCAAATTTACGCATCATCGATGCCATCGCCGAACGCCTCTCGGTTCCCGAGGGTCGCGTATTTATCAACCTCGACAAGTATGGAAATACTTCAGCGGCCGCAGTCGCCATCGCGCTCGATGAAGCCAACCGCAGCGGCGCATTCAAGCGCGGAGACAACATTGTCCTCGTCGTATTCGGTGCGGGCCTGACATGGGCAGCGGCAGCTGTGAGGTGGTAAAATCCCACTCAGCTCACTTGATAGGAGCGCCCGACGCGCCCTGAAAGGGAGCAGTTTCGGAAATCTCCACCGTGTGATCTGAAAATGCCTCAAGCACCGCCTTCGCTCGATCCGGACGATCTTCGAGAAGAATTGGCAATGCCGCTTTGTAATATTTCAATCGAATATCCGGCTCTCCGTCATGCCGATCCAAGCGATCGAGAAACGCAGCGATATCGATCATCCGTGCGCGCGCATCGATGAATTGCAGGTCGAGTAGTTCTTTTTTGTTGAGCATTTGAGTTACCTTCCGGCGATAAACTAGAGTCATTTTCAGAAAGATGCGAATTTCTTTCTCATCCTTCCCGTGATGGCGATTCCATTTCAAAACTGGCCAGCGGCTTGATCAGGTTGGTCGCCAGTGGAAACACGCGGTCGTAAATGCCCGGCGCGACCTCAGCACCCTGCGCATAAGCATCTCGCAGCATTTCCATCTTGGCATCGAGATTGTCAATGTAATGCAGAGCATGCGCCTCGGGAGTTTTGGGCAGCACCGGTGAGCCGAATTCCATTTGACCGTGATGGCTTCCAATCAGATGCAAGAGATGTAGCCGGACTTCTTCGGTCGCAGGCTTGGATTCTGAAAATGCGTCGAACTCGGACGCATCCAGCAGATCATGCCAGAGCTTGTTGACCAACTCGATCCCCATTGGGATGTGGCCAAGCATTTCTCCATACTTGGAATGAATCTGCGCAAACCCTTCTTCAGGATAGGAGTTTTCCCAAAGTTTACCACAGTCATGGAACAAGACTCCGGAAATCATCAGATCCCGATTCAACTCGGGATAAATCGCACTGATCGCGGATGCCGAGCGCATCATCTGTGCTACGTGTTCAACGAGCCCACCCCTCCGCGCATGATGATTTTTCCGCGCCGCTGCGGTGCGACGAAAGCGATCCCCCATCTTTTCAAAAAAATAACCGGCCAGCCTTTTCAATCGCGGATCGGTCATGCTCTCACAAAATCCAAGAATCTCAGCATAGTCGTTCTCTTGCTTATCCCGCGTCTTCGGATCTCCCGCGAGAAAAATGGCAATCTCTTCATCGTGCAGTGACGAGCAGACTATCCCGCTGCCGTTGATACCATATTGATTCTGCGTCCACTCCCCTTCCAATCGCATGATCGCATTGATCTCCATTTTTTCCGTCTCCGCGTAGAGAGGTGTATTCGACCAAACTTTCAGGCTGATCGAACCGGTGGAATCCACAAAAACCAGATCCAAAAAAGGCTTGCCGTCTTTGGTCGTTTTGGTGGCGCGCGATTGCAATTGCACCTTGATGGAAGCGAGCAGGGGCACATCGCCGGCCTGTTCCTTCAAACTCGAAATGGAAATGTCACTCATGCGCCGAGGCTGCCATATCATCTCATGCTGTCACGCGGCTTTTACCAAACAGCTCGCGAATTCTGTCCAAATCCACTGCGGACGTCTTGGCAACAAAACCGCGGGCGTGCGCAAAATGCACATCGGGTTCGGTCTCGATCAAAGAAAAATCCAATCCCGAATAATCGTTGTAACGGGAAAGAGCAAAACCAGCCCCACGCCGATCAGGATACACCATTCCAACCACTTGACGGTCCTCTGGCAAACCAGAGGCATAACGCGCCAAGCCTGCCGAGGCATCCTCGGAAATATTTGCGGAGCGCGGCAAAAACAAGACACGGAAACTTGTTTCACCCTCCCCGATTTCCCAAATTTCACTGATTCGAGCGATCTCATTGAGCTTTTCACGCAATGATTTCAAATAACCGATCAAATCCGAGCCAATCCAGCGCATCACTTCCCACATCGGCTCACCTGGACGAATATCCGACATCCCCGCGAATCTGCGAAGCAGAGTCAGATCCACGGTTGAATTGAGTTTGGCGAGCAACTCTCGCTCAACACCCAACCATGCCGCCGTTTCCTGTGGCCCGCGGGTATCAAACCACTCAGCCACCTCCAACCAATCGCAGTATTGCCGCGCATCGTCATAAAGACCCATACCCATCAGCACCAAGCTCAATGAACAGGTCGGCGGATGATCTCTGGGAAACTGGTGATGGTCGAAATTACCGCATTCCGGCTGGTGCAACCCGCCTACATCGACCACGGCTATCAGCGGATTGACAAGATCCTGCTCAGTCGGCTCGCGACGAGAAATCGGAGCATCGTTCGCTGCGACAAGAAGACAGCACGCAAGAAACTCATCTTTATGCGCACTGCCAGGATGGGTAAGTATTTCTGAGAATTTGTTCATTTCCAATCCAGAGACAAGGCAACTGATCAGGCCGTCATGCAAGGCGAATTCCCGATTCACCGAAAATCGTTTTTACAAAATTGCGAAAAAGAGAGCTTAGCCGCGTTGTCATCAATCAAATTTCGGGGGTTTATGTCGTGTGAAGTATTCATCCCCAAGATACATATCTCCTGCATAATCCTTCAAGGGTCCGGCATCCGGTGGCAGTGGGATGTTTGCATGTGTGGCATCCTCGCTTTGTGAATAGGCAATCGAGACTGGGGTTCCAACTGAAACGAGACGAAAAAACTTCGGCGAGAGATTTTCATGCATGCGAATGCATCCATGTGTGCATGGTGTATGCTTCACCCAACCGGTGTGAAATCCGTATGCTGGCTTGAACTCAGACCAATAAGGCATCGGCGTTCCTTTGAATTTCCAACCCGATGGCACGTTGCCTATTTTCGTTTGGCGGATCGCCTGCCCATTCGTTGCGTAACCGTGCGAGTTGGCACGCTGCTTGGCTGTCTTGGCCGTAATACGAAAATTTCCCGTAGGTGTGGGAGTGTTGGGCGCGCCAACAGAAACCGGCATCACCATGAGCATTTCATTTCCCTCCATGACGTAAACGCGCTGCTTGGAGAGCGATACCTTCACTTTCACCGCAGATGGGTTGTCGGGCAGTTTCGCAGGCCGATCATAGGCTTGGTAAGATGCCAATCCACCTGATTTTCGAATCGCGCAGGATGAAAATCCCACCATCAGCGCCAAACCGCCCAATCCTGCTGAGATCAATCGTTGTTTCATGCCAAGCATTGTTTGAAATCCATCCGCACAAAGACAATCTTTTTTATCATGAGTTGCGCTCAGCGCTGCCGCTCCCATTCGTCGACCCGACCATCCACAAACCATACCGACGCGTTGACATAAGGAACATAGGTCACCTCAGGACCAAATCCTGCATTGTATCCCGGATATCCATAACGTCTGTATCCTCCCGAGGAGTAGCCGCCAAAAAAATGATGATGAGTGACAGCTTGGCGTCCCTCATAATTCCAGCGCTCGGAGAATTTGCCATTTCGTAAACCCTCAATGCGCGTGGCCGGACTTCCCCATGCCAGCAATACCGCCTCTTGACTCATTCCTTTTACAATTTCACCCCTCGCAACGCATTGCTTATGCTTTTCGCTGAGTCTGGCGTAATCCTGAGGATGCTTCTGGATGCGAGTCTGGGGCGTGGATGGAGCGCAAGATGGGACGATTCCCACAAGCAGTCCAAAACATGAAATGGCCATCAATTTTTTCATGATCCAAAAATGTCACCTTACCGGATTCTTTGCAACCGGCTTTAACTGAGGAAAAGGAGACCCTGTTTTTCAAAACGGAAAAAAATCAAGAAACTTCAAACACGTACTTGCCAATTCCGAAAGTGTCCGTCCAATCTTTGGCAAGACACAAACAACGAACTCCCATCACTCATGTCCGAACTGCTAGAAAAAGCCGAATTACAAGCCTCTCTCAAAAAATGCCCTGAATGGGAAACTGAGAAAAACTCCATTACGCGCTCATTCGAGTTTGAAGAATTCATGGACGGCATTGATTTCGTGAACAATGTCGGCGAAATTGCTGAGGAAGCCCAGCATTACCCGGACATCACGATTAAACACACCAAGGTAACGCTGAAGCTTACCACTCATGATGTTGGCGGAGTAACCGATCTTGATATCGAACTTGCTCAACGGGTCGACAATCTAGTCGACTGAGCTGTATTTCCTGACTTAAGGATGCCCGGATAAGACCGGCGGACGTCCCCCTTCATTCAAAAATAAAAAAAACCCGGGATACTCTCCCGGGTTTTTTTCATGATCGATTGATCATTAGATCCCTTTGTAACGCACCCGCATGCCGTCTTTTCCTATTGGCCTGTCGTCTACAGCGCGTTGTTTCGGAATATTCATCGAAACTTTTACGGGTCGATCTGCCGGATGATCGTTCCTTCGTTCTTCGGCTTCATTTGCTTTCAACTCTCTGCCATCCATCTTCATTCCATCCAGCAACTGAATGGCTTTTTCTCCAGATTCCATGCTGTTCATCGTGATAAAAGCAAAACCACGCGGATTTCCCGTATTAAAATCCATGGGCCGGCGGAATTCAACAATGGTTCCGATTTCTGCAAGCGCTTGGGCGAGCTTTTGTTCTGTGGTGTCGTAAGATAGATTTCCGATAAATAATTTCATAGTAGGTATTCTGCATTTCATGAAGCCCATCACTCGCATGCACGACGTTCCACCGAGAACGACATCATGATCAACCGCACAGCAAACCTCCGCACCCGCATTCAGGGGCTCATCTTTTTTCAGCCTAGCACAAATAAAACACAAACCAAGCCCACTTATGATCATTCTTGAAGACCGCGGATCTGCTATTTTTAAGTGTAATCACAAACCGCCCATTATTGCCATATTCAACGCATCTACAATCTGCTTTATTGCACAAGTCACGACAACCTCGCCAATTTGGTGATTAGTTTTCGGAACAACGATTCTCCGACCCAGCTTAGTGATAATAGGGAACAAAAACAGGGATAGTTGTGCTTCAAACGCCAACAGGAGAAATCGGGAAATTGAATCCTTTAAAGGATTTCACATTTTTTTTGAAGACCTTAAGCGCTGGGTTAAAGATATAATCGCAGGATGCGTAAAACGCCTTTCGGTGGTGATTGCGTAAAACTGCGCCTCCACTTCCTTTGTTCTGCCGAGCGACACAAACCCATATCGCTCAAATGCCTCAGCAGCGACAACAGTTGGCACGGCTATGAATCCGATACCGCCAGTCGCGACGATTTTAGTCAGCGCTGCGTCTTCGAATTCAGCGATCACATTCGGTTCCACACCCGTGCTTCTGAACCATTTTTCCAGGTCTCTTCTGAGGTTGCAATTCTGCGTCGGCAATAAAGCTGCTGCTCCATCAAGATTTCTTGGAAAACGACCTTTGAGTTTTTTGGCAAGCCCAGGCATCGCACAAAACGTAATAGAGGAAGATCCTAGCAAATGATTGAAAACTTTGCCGGCAATACCTGGAGATGCGGGTTCATCGGCCAACACAACATCGAGACGGTGAGTGTTCAACTGGGAAACAAGATCCACCAACTTTCCCTCGTGACAAGTGAGTTGCACAGGAGGCTTGTGCTCCAGCACGGGACGGAGGATGTCATAGCTCATCAATTTCGGAAACGAGTCCACAATCCCGACATGTAACTGTAGGCTGCGAGTGCTCGGTGTCTGTTTGGTCGCTCGGAGAATCTCACTGCCAATTGTGAAAATTTCTTCCGAGTAAGAAAAGATCATCTGGCCAAATTCCGTCAGCACCAAAGTGCGCCCGCTGCTGCGAAACAACGATTCGCCCAGACTATCCTCCAAGAGCTTGATCTGAGTACAAATCGAAGACTGGGAAACTCGCAGCTTTTCCGAAGCACGCCGCAGACTGCCCTCCTTGGCAACAGTCCAGAAGTAGCGAAGATGGTGATAGTTAAGAAAATCCGAATCAGGTAATAGTTCCATTTTTTGGAACTATTAATGTTATTTTTAGTATTATGTAAACTAATTTACAAATCGTAGCGTCAAACTCGTTCACTCGGAAAAAGATGAAACTAACACTATCCCACCGCAACCACGCACCCTCGGAATCCATCGTCAAGATGATTGAATCCGAATTGACAGCACTACTACCCGAACTACAGATCGATGAGGCACGTGTCCATCTGGAACGTAGCCTCACACAAAGTCCGCCGTATAGCGCATCTTTTCATCTCATCACACCCGGACCGGATGTAATTGTCAGCTCCACAGACCACACTTTGCGGGCAGCTATTCTTAAGGCATTTCAAGGCATTCAGAAAAAGATCGAGCACCGCCAAACCAAACGCACTCACCGCCGTGAGGTGGCGTCAGCCATAGAACTAACCCGCCGCCGCCCTTCGGGAGCAACCCGCCGTTGATCTTAATACTACTGAATCACATGACTCTTTTGACTTTACTCGCCACGACTGCCGATCCTGCCAGCATGAAAATGTGGGCCTATATAGGATTCGTTGCCCTCGTGATGATTTTCCTCGCTCTTGATCTGGGTGTTTTTCATCGGGATGCCCACGAAGTAAGCATGAAAGAATCCATCACCTGGTCTTGCATCTGGCTGGCTTGCGGGATTTCTTTTGCCGGATTCATTTACTACGCCTATCAGCTCAACTGGCTGGGATTGGGCTTGGAAACTCCAATCTACGCAAGTGGCGCAATCGTGACGGGTGAAGTGAACGGAGCGACTGCTGCAATCCAATACCTGACAGGATACATTGTTGAAAAGTCGCTGGCGATGGACAACATTTTTGTTATTGCGATGATTTTTGGCTATTTTGCCATCCCCGCAAAATACCAGCACCGAGTGCTATTCTGGGGAATCATCGGTGCTCTCGTCATGCGTGGATGCATGATATTTCTGGGAGCCGAGCTCATTATGAGCTACACTTGGGTTCTCATTGTCTTTGGGATTTTCCTGATTCTGACAGCAGTAAAAATGGCTCTTATTAAGAGCCATAGTGACCCCGGAAACAATCCTGTCGTCAAACTCGCCAAACGTTTTTTTCGCACGGTGAACTTCTATGACGGCCAAAAATTCTTCACTCGTCGTACGGTGGCACCGACTTCAATCGAAGATCCGCACACGGGCAAGGTCACCTACTCTCCTGCCGAACCAGGCACACTGTCAGCGCGCTATGCGATCACACCGCTGTTTCTGGCGCTCATCATGGTGGAGATAACTGATCTGGTGTTTGCGGTTGACTCAATCCCCGCAATCTTCGCAATCACCCCAGATCCCTTCATTGTCTTCACGAGTAATATTTTCGCCATCCTCGGTCTCCGGGCCCTTTATTTTTGCCTTGCCGCACTTATTGCGAAATTCCGCTTTCTCAAGCCTGCTTTGATTCTGATTCTGGCATTCATCGGAATCAAGTTGTTGTTACTCGCAGCACCGCCGTATTTCAACGATTTGGGCTTTAGTAAAAATGAACTGGAAAGCGTAAAAATAGATCCGCTTTTGTCCTTGGTCATTGTACTTGGCACACTCGCTGCGGCAACAGTGATGTCCATTTTGATTCCTAACAAAGAAGAAGAAGAAATCAAAACAGTATGATCCCCAAAAATACTCACGATTCACTTTTAGCAATCTGCCTATTTGCTGCCTTTTCGAACGGCGAGCAATCCGATGCCGAAAGGAAGGAGATTTCTCGCTACGCAGAGGAAATGGGCGCGGACAATCTGGCTGAACTTACCCGCAAAATTCTGATGGGGAAACTCACGATATCGGCAGCATGCGAAGGCCTTCGAAATCATGAAGACCGGATGCTTGCCTATGAAATGGCACGGGCTATTTGTGAAGCAGGTGGCGCGATATCAGCCGATGAAGAAACGTTTTTATCCGATATTCGCGGTCATTTGGCACTTGGAAAAAGTGACGCCATCACCGTGAACAAGGAGGTGGATTCCATCGCACTTGCCCCAATAACAGCTGATATTCCGGAGACCACGGAGACGGATTGTGGTAGCATGATTCTCAAATACGCCATTCTTAACGGCGCCCTTGAGCTACTTCCTCAAACCATGGCTACAGCGGTCATTATCCCCATGCAGATGAAAATGGTTTATCGGATTGGGAAGGCGCACGGAGTGGATTTAGACCGCACAAGTATCCGGGATTTCCTGGCCACCGCAGGTATAGGGCTGGGCTCACAAATGGTTGAAGGCTTCGCACGCAAGCTCATCGACAAGTTCGGTGGCAAACTTGTAGGAAAAGCCGCAGGGAAATTCGCCGGACAAGTTACAGGTTCCGCCATATCGTTTGCTTCCACCTATGCCATCGGTCATGCCGCACAAAAATATTATTCGGGCGGGCGCAGTCTAAACGCAACGGATTTGAAAAAACTCATAACCCCGTTACAAAATCAGGCAAAGGAGCTTCATACGCGATACCTACCTGAGATCCAAGAACGTGCCAAAACTCTCGATACTGCAGCAATTCTCTCATTAGTCCGAGGCCGCACACCCGTTTGACAATTCTGTTTCATTCGGCGCATTGGACAAAAAACCTCACTCCCATGACTGGTTTCGCCCGACGTATTGTTGATTCACGAATTTTTCAGACCACCATCATTATCGCCATTCTAATGGTGGCCATGTTGGCAGGTCTGGAAACGGATGCATCCATTGTTGCCAGCCATGGCCCATTGTTGAGCTTGTTGGATGCGATCATCTTTACGGTATTTATCGCAGAAATATTATTAAAATTCGCAACTTACGGACGACGACCTCTCGATTTCTTTCATGATGGCTGGAATGTTTTCGACTTTACAGTTGTGGCTCTCTGCCTTCTCCCGGGAGATTCCCAGTTTGCAGTTGTATTGCGCCTTGCCCGCACACTCCGCCTGCTACGTCTTGTCTCAGCCCTTCCCAAACTTCAGCTTCTGGTCGGGGCACTTATTAAAAGTTTCAGCTCCATGGGCTACGTCGGGCTGCTTTTATGCCTGATCTTCTATATTTATGCCGTCTCTGGTGTGCATTTGTTTGGTGCGCATGATCCAGCGCACTTCGGCACTATGAAAAAAGCATTTTTCACACTCTTTCAGACGATCACGCTGGACGATTGGAAGTTTCTCTATGAAAGCGCAAAGGGCTCATCGCCCGCAATCACTGCGGTATACTTCATCAGCTTTATTCTACTCGGAACCATGATCATGCTCAATCTTTTCATCGGGATCATCATGAGCAGCATGGAGGAAATGCACTCCGAGCTTGATGAATATAAATCAGCCAAACACGGCACCCCTGATACAAACAGCGCTTTAAGGGACCTAGATGTTCTCGATGAACAAGTGGTTGTATTGAAAAATCAAATCTCTGAGTTGCGGATCAAACTCACAAAAGAGAAAAGGTAACATAAGATGAGTTTAACTCTAATTTCCACTCACCCTGAGAGATTATTTTTAAAAATTCACGCCTTCTCTGATTGTTTTTCCTTGTTAAAAAATCCGCACAACACCAAGACCTCTCCATCATCAACAACCGCATCAAGTCAATCGTTCCGATCAACCTTGCTTGGACAAGCGACTGGCTCAGCCTCAACTTGTTTGGCTGAACCTAGTTCAAGCAATAGGTGTCGGAGAGTATCCCAGCTAAGTTGCGGGAAATGAAATGGATCATATTGAAACGACTACCTTGCAACGGCAATACCAGGAGTTTTGGAATGCGCGTGTTGCGGGAAGTCGAAGGTCAATACAAGCGATTCTGTTCCCGTGTTTTCAATTTCGACACCTCCTCTTGAAAGCGCGGCTTGGGTAATAAATCCAATCTCAGGATAGATTTCGCCAAGCTTCATGTCCTGATGATATCGCACTTCGAGTTTACCAACCCGTCCGCGACCGCGGTTCGTGTGAAACAGCACTGGACTCTCTGGGCAGAAATTCGTTCTGGCACCGGGCGCAAGAGTGAGGCGGAGAATTGAGCACTTCTGGTCGCCGAGAATATCACCATAAACAATCCACTGTGCGTCCACACCGTCGCCCACAAATTCCTCGGCGGTGATCGCCGGTCGCGAATTCTTCATCACAAAGTCTGGGTCCTGGTTCGCTTTGAAATCGAAGGTGTCAACCAGGTATTCCCAGTCTTCGTGCCGGTCCTTAGGATAGTCCTCCTCCCGGCAGGCATAAAACGCATCGGCTGCACCGATCCGTCCATCAAGTGTAAGGTCCTCAGCCAGGAAATGCTCGTCCATCGTAACATGCAACTCGTGCGTGCAAAGATCCGTCGGTGAGTGCAGCACACCATTCGGCATCACAAAGCCGTTATCAATATGCATCATCGTATGCGGCGATAAGTGCCGCACTCCGTTGTAATCGCCCTGCCCCCAACGCTTCATGCAGGCGAGGAACTGGTCCTTTGTCACGAACGGATACAAGCCCATAGCCGTGGTGTGATAGTGCGACGGACTGACACCCGGGTTATCGTAAGAATTGATGTCGTAAACTTCCCACTTTGCCCAGTGAAGATGGTGGGGAATGGGATTTAGATTGTCGAACTTCTTGGACACAATCGGCCAAGTGACATGCCCAAACAAATCTTTTGAAAATGCCGTGACTTTTTCTCCCATGACAGCTTCCGGATTAGCCGCAATCAAGTCCTGAAGTGAGATGAACTGCCCGTTTGGGGTAAGGACGTGTGCTTCTCCTTCACGAAAAGGCGCCTTTCCCGTGCGGGTATCGATAACTCCTGTCACAATGGGTACGGTGCAGCACATCCAAATTTCATCGAGGCCCGTCCCATTCATATAATCCGGGTAATACGATTTCGCATCTAAGCGTAGGCGCTTACCCGGTGAGCAAAAGGTTCGGCCCGCATAGCGGTGTACAAGCTGCAACACACCGTCGTTCTGATTAAGGCAGTCATCGAGAATCGAATCCGATCCGACGCCGGATCCGTCGATCACGTCTTGCTGGGGGTATTCGTGCAGTTTATCTGGGAGAATTGAGGTCGAAACAGGCATAACAAAGCGATCCTGAGAATTTAGAAAGCGAGAATCAAGAGCGAATGCACTCGACTCACCCATATGCGTTCAAGGACAAGGGCACGTCATGCCTCATCCTTGGCCAAGGCCAAGTGACGAGGCTAAGTCTGATCCGCCCGTAATCCAGAGCCTCCTCTAGGGTTTCTGCGGTCATGATTCATTTTGATGTTTGAATTTTGAAGTTTGAAGTTTTGAATACCCCCATGCCTTCAAAACCAACCAAGCCTGGTAAACTTCTCGCAGCCAATCGTGGAGAAATCGCGATCCGGATCTTTCGCGCCGCAACCGAACTCGGTCTTCGCACGGTTTCCATTTTCGCCGAGGAAGACCGCTTCTCCATTCACCGCTTTAAAGCGGATGAAGCATACCAGCTCGATCCATCGAAAGGTCCTGTCGGCGCTTATCTTGACTATGAAGGCATTGTCAAACTAGCGAAATCCAAAGGGGTTACCATGATCCATCCGGGTTATGGCTTTCTATCTGAAAACCCAGCCTTTGCCCGTGCTTGCGCCCGTGAAGGCATAACTTTCATCGGACCTTCACCGGATTTGTTGGAAAACATGGGCGACAAAACCGCCGCGCGCGCGCTGGCTCACAAGTTCAATGTCCCAACTCTTCCCGGCACAGAGGAACCCATCACCGATCCCGATGAAGCTCTAGCCATCGCTGAAAAAATCGGTTTCCCGCTAATCATCAAAGCCGCCTTTGGTGGTGGCGGCCGCGGCATGCGCGTGGTCGAAAAACCCTCCCAACTCCCCGGCCTGCTTGCCGAGGCGCGCGCGGAAGCTGAAAATGCTTTTGGCAATCCCGCCGTTTTCCTTGAGCGCTACATCAAACGGGCCAAGCACATCGAAGTTCAAATCCTAGGAGACCAGCACGGCAATGTCGTCCACCTCTATGAACGCGACTGCTCCGTTCAACGCCGCTACCAAAAAGTTGTGGAGGTCGCACCCGCAATGCACCTCGATCCCGTCATCCGCAAAGAACTTTGCGATGCCGCCGTGAAACTGGCAGATGGGATCGGCTACAACAACGCCGGCACCGTCGAGTTCCTCTACGACATGGACCAAAAGGACTGGTTCTTCATCGAAATGAACCCGCGGATTCAGGTCGAGCATACGGTCACCGAGTGCGTGACAGGCATTGATCTTGTTCGCTCACAAATTCTTGTCTCCCAAGGGGAATCGCTTTTCGGTGATGAAATCGCCATCCCATCCCAAGATGAAATTCCCTGCAACGGCTTCGCCATCCAGTGCCGTATTACGACGGAAGATCCTGAGAAAAATTTCGCGCCTGACTATGGTCGCATTCTCAACTACCGCTCAGCCGCAGGCTTCGGCATACGTCTCGATGCGGCATCGGGTGACGCGGGTTCGGTGATCACTCCCTACTATGATTCAATGTTGGTGAAACTCACGGCAACGGGTCGCAGTTTCGATACGGCTTGTCAGCGCATGGACCGCGCTCTTCGTGAGTTTCGGATACGTGGCGTAAAAACCAACATTCCCTTCCTGGAAAACATCATTGCCGATGACACCTTCCGTGCAGGACAAGCACATACCAAGCTCATCGATACCAAGACCGAGCTATTCAAATTCAGCAAACGCCGCGACCGCGCGACCCGCACCCTGGCCTATCTTTCCGACATTACTGTCAATGGCAACCCCCACGCGAAAAACTACCGCCCAAGCTCCATCCTTACCCCAGCTCCGGTTCCCGTGGCGGCGGTCTCCGGGCGCACCACCGATCGAAACGGAACCAAAGACCTCTTGATCGAACTCGGCCCGGACAAATTCTCACAGTGGATCCTCGATCAAAAGCGCCTTTTGATCACCGACACCACGATGCGGGACGCCCACCAATCCCTCATCGCCACCCGCATGCGCACCCGCGACATGCTGAACATCGCGGAATCCTACTCAAATTTGACTCCCGAAATGTTCTCTCTGGAAATGTGGGGCGGCGCGACCTTTGACACTTCGATGCGCTTCCTCAATGAATGTCCGTGGGAGCGCCTCCGCCAACTTCGTGCCAAGGCACCTAACATCCTTTTCCAAATGCTCTTCCGCGGCTCCAACGCGGTTGGCTATTCCAATTATCCCGACAATGTCGTTGCAGGCTTTATCGAACACGCCGCCGATTCAGGTATGGATATCTTCCGTATTTTCGATTCCCTCAATTACTTGCCGAACATGCAGGTCGCCATGGAAGCCGTTCGCGAACATGGAAAATCCATCTGCGAGGCCGCGATCTGCTACTCCGGTGACATCCTCAATCCCGCCCGCTCGAAATACGATCTCAACTACTACATTGCGAAAGCCAAGGAAGTAGAAAAAATGGGAGCCCACATTCTTTGCATCAAGGACATGGCGGGTCTATGCAAACCCCAAGCCGCCTATAATCTCATCCACGCCCTGAAACAGGAAATCGGCATTCCCATCCATTTCCATACTCACGACACCTCCGGTCTGAACGCAGCTTCGGTCATCGCCGCCTCACGCGCCGGAGTCGATATCGCGGACCTCGCGATCGCATCCATGTCTGGCTCCACCTCTCAGCCCAACCTCAATTCGGTTTGCGCCGCACTCGGTTCCTCAGAACAGGATCCCGGGCTCGACTTCGATGCGCTCAACGACATCTCCGATTACTGGGAGCATGTCCTGACATTTTACAAACCCTTCGACTCCGCACCTCGTGCCGGCACCGCAGAAGTTTACGAACACGAAATGCCGGGCGGCCAATACACCAACCTCCGCGAACAAGCCAACGCCATGGGCCTCGGTCACCGCTGGCGCGAAATCGCCCGCACTTACGCCGATGTAAACCAACTCTTCGGCGACATCATCAAAGTCACGCCGTCCTCCAAAGTCGTCGGTGATATGTGCATGTTCCTTGTCACCCGCGGCATCAAAGCGGCCGATGTCACCAAGATCAAACCCGGCTCCATCGACTTCCCGGAATCCGTCATCGACATGCTCTCCGGCGGTCTAGGGCAGCCCGATGGCGGCTGGCCTGCCGATGTGCAAAAAGTCGTTCTCGGACCCAACCACAAAATCACTACCAAACGTCCCGGTGAATTGGCCGAGCCCGTCGATTTCAACGAAGTTGCCAAACAGCTAAATCTAACATCTTCAATCGAAAACCCCCAATCAGCGGATGCGATTTACTCGCACCTAATGTATCCACAAGTCTACAAAGACTTCCAAGCATCCCGCGCAAAATACGACGATCTAAGTAAACTGCCCACCCCAGCATTCTTCTATGGATTGCAGATCGGCGAGGAAATTGAGGTCGAAATCGATCCCGGTAAAATCCTCATCATCAAGCTCATCTCCATCGGTGAGGCGGATAACGAAGGACGCCGTACTTTGTTCTACGAACTCAACGGCATGCCGCGCGAATCCGTGGTCATCGACAAATCCCTCGTCAGCACTTCAACCGCAGCCCGCCAAAAGGGCAATCCATCAGATCCAAACCAAATCTGCGCACCCCTGCCCGGTATGATTACGGAAATCGTCGTCTCGCCCGGAACCGAAGTGAAAGCCGGTGACAAACTCGTGACCCTCGAAGCAATGAAAATGCTCACCACCGTCTCCGCCCAAGCTGACGGAATCATCAAAGAAATCATCGTCAAAAAAGGCATCCAAGTGGACTCCGATGATCTGCTGATTTTGATGGAGACCGCGAACTGAGCTAATTTTTCATGGCAGGGACCTTTATCCCTAAAGGTCCATATCTGACGGCGCTTAATATCCCATCGAAATCTTTTCGTAATTAGGGCTGCAAGAAAGGCACTTTTAAGGATAAAAGTACCTGCCTCTGTCGAACCACACCCTTAGACATCCATGAAATTCCCCTTTCTCCTCCCTCTGGCTTTTCTAACTACCAGCGTTCTCGCAGAACCTCTCGTCAAAAATACCATCGCCACGGGTCTCAACGATCCCATGGAAATCGCGATTGCCCCCAATGGGGATTTCTACGTCATCGAACGGGAAGGTCGCGTCCTAAGAATCAACCCAAACACAGGTGGTATCTTTGGAATCGGATCTATCAAAGTCCATGCTCTCAGAAGCACCGATCCGAAAAGTCCTTATGGTCGTGAAGATGGGTTACTCGGCATCGCACTCGATCCGGCATTTTCAACCAACCAGCACATCTTTCTCTATTACAGCGCGGCAGACAGATTGGAAAACCGCCTTTCCCGCTTCACACTCAAAGATGGAAAAATCGATTCCGCATCCGAGCTACAACTTCTCATTATTCCAACGGAACGCGATCAAACCGCAACCCATCAGGCCGGCTCTCTGAAATTTGATTCTGATGGATTACTTTATTTATCCACAGGAGATAACACAAATCCGTTTGCAAGCGCTGGGGTCGCACCCATCGACGATAGAGAAGGTAACCAATATTTTGATGCCCAACGCTCGGCTGGCAACACCCATGACCTTCGCGGAAAAATCCTGCGCATCAAACCCACCCAAACCGGTTACGAAATTCCCCAAGGCAATCTTTTCCCAAAAGGAACCCCTAAAACACGTCCTGAAATTTACGTGATGGGATGTCGCAATCCTTTTCGTATCTCTATCGATCCTAAAACAAAAACCCTCTACTGGGGTGAGGTAGGCCCGGACGGTCAAGCCGATGGTCCCAAAGGACCGCGTGGATACGATGAAGTCAATCAAGCCAAAGCTGCAGGGAATTTTGGTTGGCCCTTTGTCATCGCCAATAACAAGCCTTATCCAATAGTGGATTTTTCTAACAACACGATAGGTCAGATGACCGATCCCAGTAGCCCGAAAAATCCGGGAAAACGGAATACCGGCCTCCACGATCTACCTCCCGCGCAACCCGCGTTCATTTGGTATCCTTACGCAGAAAGCGCGGAATTTCCAATCATCGGTAAAGGCGGCCGCAATGCCATGGCCGGCCCGGTCTTTTACTTCGATTCTAACAGAAAGTTTAATGTCCTCAGCAAAGAGGAAAACAAAACCCTGCTCAACTACGATTGGATGCGTGGAAAGATTTTCAAAACCAAAATCACAGAAGATGAGAATTTTGAAAAAATGGAAATCCTTATGGAAAAGCTAGTCCATCCCATGGATCTGGAAATGAATCATGATGGTTCGCTCGTGCTACTTGAATACGGCTCGGACTGGTATTTCAACAAAAACGGCTCGTTATCTCAGCTAATTCCGGACGATGGCAACAAGCCACCAACCATCACGATCCAATCCACTCCTCAAGTCGCCAACGGATTCTCCGTAGACAAAGTCAATGATCCGGAGGGAAAAGCAATGGTTGTTACATGGTATGTTACCGAGGATACAGCGGAACGTAATCTGGGAACCGGATCCAACATCGTCCTGCCAGCAGGAAACTTCCAAGAAATCCGCGCCGTCGCAAAAGATGAGAACGGCGGAATGGCTGTTACTCGAATTTCACTAACTCGTGCATCCGAACTCAAATCCCTGAAACTTGAAATCGTTAAGCCACCGGATAAACCAACCTTTGGTGATAAATTGAAATACAAAGTCACCGCTGAGCAAAATCCAGATACCAATCAACTCAGCATCCGCGTGCGTTATATTCCACCTACAGGACATGATTCCGGGGGACCTCAGTTCGAGCCCGAACCCGCCGAACTAGCCAAAGCCAACCAATGCTTGGCTTGCCACCAAGTGGACACAACTTCTGTAGGCCCAGCTTACTTTGATGTTGCGATCAAATACCGAGATCAAAAAGACGCGAAAGATTACTTGATCAACAAATTGAAAACCGGAGGAAGCGGCGTTTGGGGTGTCGTCCCTATGCCACCTCAAGCAGCTTTGAAACCTGACGATGCAAACCAACTTGTCACTGCCATTCTGGCATTGGCGACCGGAGCAAATGAAGTCAGTGGCATGCTCGAAGGTGAAATCACCTTGCCTCCGAAATTCGATACCGAAATCGGTGGCGCTTGGGAAATTTCCGCTGAGGCTCCCGGCTACTCACCTTCGAAAACTCGTATCCCTGCAAAATAATTCTTACACAAGGTCACGAAGTCAACGAAGGAGTTTCGCGTGCGGCTTACCTTGGCTTTTAGAGCTTTGGTAGAAGATTTGAGAATGAGCAGTTGAAATATCCTTCGTTCTCTTCGTTGCCTTCTGTTAGAATGTTGAATGTCAATCGCTAATGATCCATTCATAAAAACACCTATAGATAATGCGACCCCATTCCTGATCTGCGTCGATCTGTGTCCATCTGCGGTTGTATTCCTTGAACTATTCGCCCTCTGGAAAAATTTCTACCAAAGAAGTCTCAACCCGCTCATCCATCCAACGCTCCAATGCCTTGCGCATGGGTGCAATGACTTGCGGGTAATCCGCCGCCACATCGACATTATCGAAAGTCTCCCCCACACGTTGGAACAAACCAAAATGACGTTTCCCTTCGCTCGTTGGCGTACAGATCAATTTCCATTTTTCAGTCACCAAACAACGCTGCTTCGCATTCACAAGTGGTTGCTCGTATTCTTTCTTGAGTACAAACTGATAATTGAATGAGTCATCAATCCCCGTCATCCGGTCCATCGGCGGAAGTTTGGGTCGCTCGATACCTTTCACTCGAAACTGGATAAACGGAAATCCCGTCTCTCCATAGAATGCACGACTCTTCGGTTCCTCACTTCCATCCAACCATCTGGCAAAGCTTTGACCTTCCCATTGGGTTGGTTTCTCGACTTGAAGCAAATCGGCAAGGGTTGGCAAAATATCAATCAATCTGACTTGTTCTGTTATTTTTCGTTGCCCGGATTTTGGAAGATGAATGAGCAGCGGAATGTGGTTTGCCTGCATGCCGCCATTGAAAGTCAGGCCGTGACCCAGGGTCACATCTTCCTCGTAAAGATTATCCCCGTGATCCGCAGTGATGATCACGATGGTGTTTTCAAGAAGATGGTTTTTTTCCAGCGACTCCAATATCTTGCCGACGTTATCATCAAACTGCCTGGTACAACCATCATACAAATCCCGAATTTGCCTTATTTCTCTCTCTGGGAGAGCACGCCACTTATTTTCCAAATCCGTTCCACCAATGAATTCATCAATATCAAATGCCACTCCATTCTTGTTAGGTCCTTTGTAATCCGGATCGGTAAACATACTCGAATACGGCTCAGGATTGCGATATGGCAAATGATTGCATGAATAGAACACGTGCCAGAAAAACGGCTTGTCCGCCTTAGCGATCTGATCCAACCGTTGCGTCACCCTTTTCGTAACCACTTGAGGCGTGACAAACTGCGCAAAGGAACCCAACTGCGGGAAAATTTCATATCCGACGGAATGATCAAAATAGAGCGGAATGACAAAGTGTGCCAAAACCACCGCCTGACTCATGTAAATTTTGAAATTATCAAAACTCGATACCGAAATGTGCTCGAATCCAAAAGGCATTAACTCATAATATCCCGCACACCAATCACCTATAGCCGCGGTATCGTATCCCTCTTTGCGTAGAATTTGCGCAAGCGGCATGATACGCGCCTTGGCCGCTTTGACGGTCTCCTCACTCGGATACATCTGCCGGAATCCATGGGTGTGCGGATACTGGGAGCTCATCAAACTTGTGCCCGATTCAAGAGTCGATGCGATCGGTGTCAGGCAATTTGCCATTTGGATCGCGCGCTTTGACAACCCGTCGATATTTGGAGATACCCCTGCGGCTGCCGCTCCATCGTTTCTACGCGGACGGTATCCCGCATATCCCAGCTTGTCTCCGCGCAGTGAGTCGGATCCGATAATGATCACATTCAAGCGCTTTGTATCTTTTGCTTCTTGAAGCGTTTTTAGAGAAGCAGGCTTGATGTCGCCTTTCCACAAAGGCAACACACCCAGACACAGTCCAAGCATGCCTGCGGTGATCCGTCCTTTCTTTCCTAAGTGACGGTAATACCAAGAACCGACGTAAACCAAAATCACCCAAGGTAACGCCGTGAAAATGAGAAAGAAAATCGAAGGCTTCGCCGGGTCCGGCACGATGTTCAAAATTTCAAAATACCAGTAGCCGAATTTCGCGTCATCCAGAAAATACGGGCGCGTCTTGACCAGACGAAGTGTGAAAAATCCATGAATCAAAAAACTTCCACACAAGCCCGCGACCACATCCACCCACCACCTCCTATCCGGCTTTTTGGTTAAAACCAAATCCACCAATGGCCATAAAACCAAGATGAACAACATGGCCAGAATCCCATAACCAAGGAGGACATACAGATTCTGCATCACCAGAAAATCCATGTATTTATCCTGAGCCAGCGCACTGAATTTGTTCTTCATGGCTCCCGATCCACCGCTCAGACGCACCAAAGCAGCAGCGTATTGGATCAGAAAAAATAATCCGACTCCGCCGCTGATTTTCAAAACATACGGCCACGCCATTTTTCTTTGTTTTGAGATCGTCACTTCTTCACCTCCGGAGATTCCACCAACAGCCATTGCGTTGCTACGACCTCGTCAATCAAGACTCCGCTTCTCGATTTCAAACCTTCTTTCAGATAAAGTCGCAGAAGCATCGGTACTTTCTGATTGTTGTTTTTGGCAAGCAGATCATCTATCACTCGAAAAACCTGCCCATTTCTTGGCGCGTAGCCAACCATGACTTCTTGACTGTTCAGGGCCGTGATTCTGTAAGCTTGGTATTTTTCACTGTCTGCGAACTCATAGTTGTAGAATTGATCCCACTCCACATAAACGCGGAAATCGCCGCGATATCCTTCTGGACGCTCTTTGACAAAACGATCCCACTCCATGGGCTGCCAGCAGACATATGTTTCCCAATCCACCTTCGCATCACGGGAGTTGTTGGCTTCAACGACCAATTTATCGTGTAAACCCGATTCAAGATGAGCCATCACCACCCAGAATCCTCCCTGATTTTCAATCGTCACTGGATTCATATCCACCATGCGAGCCACCTCAAATGAAGCTTTCATCGGGTTTTTGGCATAGTATTCTTCCATCAACGGTCGAACCCGCTCGACATGTCGCACATGTTTCGACATCTCCTCCACCGAGTTGGCTCTGTAAAATTGCCTGATGACCTTCTCAATCGTCGAAATCGTCCGCATCGCCTCCCTTTCCGACTGATCCTCCTCTTCCTGCGAAATCTTTGGATCCACCAACTGCGACAGCTTCGAATCCTTCTGTTGAAAAATATCCCAAACCAACCAGCCCACTGCTGATAACAAAATCAAACCTGTAGAAATCCAAAAAAATCGATAACGTCGGGGCGCATGGGTTGAATCTTGCTTCGTTTTCTCGGTATTCCACTCATCCTCAAATACGACGTTTTCTCGCTCCACCCACTCTTCAAACTTCGGCTCGTGCGTTCTGAATTTCAATTCACCTCGGTCTTTCGCCTCGAGTCGTACGATTTCCTCATGACCCGGAAATTTGCCGGTCTCAACGGTCGTCCGGCCATCCAACAACACAATCACCTCCTCTGGACTCTCATCCACAGTTCGTAATTTCGGCCGATCGTTGTTTTTTTGCATCCCCAACCCAAGGAAAGCATAAAAGTCCATCGACGCAATGCCACACTCTGTTTTAAAGTCCGAGCGAGCAAATTCATGATGTCGGCAAAAAAACGCATACTCATCCTCACCGCCGCATTCGGTGAGGGGCATAACAGCGCTGCACGCAACCTCGCGTTAGCCTTGCAAGACCGCGGCATTGAGACTCGCGTTGCAGATCCCTGCTTGCTTTCCGCGCCCCATTCCACCGCAGTCATTCAATGGGGCTACCGATTGGTAACCACCCATTTCCCGAAAATCTGGGAAAAAATCTATCGCGCCACCGACCAATGCGATTTCTCGCGGCCAAGCATGCCGCTCATGCGCCAGCCCGAAAGCTACCTGCAAATTCTGATTCATGAATTTGCGCCTGACGCCATTGTGTCCACCTACCCGATCTATCCGTATTTTCTCGAACGTCATTTCCGGGAAACCGGCAAACGAATTCCCGTCTTCACCGTCGTTACCGACTCGATCGAAATCAACGCATCTTGGCTCCGCGCCCCCACCGACTATTTTCTCGTCACCGATCGCTGCACTGCTGAGGCCATGGGCTCACGTGGCATTCCAAAAAATAAGATCATCATTACGGGTTTTCCGGTGAATCCGCTGTTTACATCAATCACACCCATGAGCAGAGAGGATACGCACAAACCGTTCCGTGTTCTCTATTTCCCAACCGCGAAAAAACCTTTCGTCCGCCGCCACTCCCGCGCCCTGCTGAATGCTTCCCCCGATGTTCAGCTCACCATGGTTTTGGGTAAGAATTTTCGCTCTCTCTACTCGCGTGCCGCGGAGATCAAAGCGGAGTATCCGAACCGCGTCCGGTTGCTGGGTTGGACAAAAAAAGTGCCGCAACTTCTCAATCACCATCACCTCGTGGTCGGAAAAGCTGGTGGAGCAACCGTGCATGAAGCCATCGCCGCACAATGTCCCATGCTGATCCATCACCTCGTGCCGGGTCAGGAAGAAGGCAATCTGCAGCTCCTTCAACATCTTCACGCAGGAGACCTTGCGGATGACCCCAAAGAACTCACACAAGCCGTCTTTAAACTCCTGGCTGACAACGCCGCTGAATGGCGCATCATGAAAAACAATCTCAAGAACCATCATTGCAACAACGGCGCCCTCACCGCCGCCAATTTCATCCTGGAAAGGATTTGATCGTTTTTCCTCTTCGTTGAAATTTGAAATTTAAAACCATGCCAGACTTCCTCTTCGACATCGGAAAAGTCCTTCTCGACTTTGATTTTGAATCTTCGCTGCGCAAGTTTCTTCCCACTACCCATCCTGACCCTGCTGCCGCGCTCGATCCATTACTGGCACGCAAAGACGAGTTCGAAACCGGCCGAATCAGCACGGAAGATTACACGCGCTGGGCTCTTGAAACGCTCAAATCTGATGCTTCTCCCGAGGTATTTCACCACGCTTGGCGTAATATTTTCACCCCCAACCAGCCGATGTGGGAAACGGTCCGCAAGCTTTATAACGCCGGTCATCGTCTCATCCTTTTTTCGAACACCAATGCCATCCACTGCCCTTGGATTTTCGAGACCTACCCGGAATTCTCCCTCTTCCACGGCGCGGTCCTTTCCTATGAAGTCGGCGCTATCAAACCCCAGCTGGAAATCTACCAACACGCCATCGACAAATACTCGCTTATCCCTGAAAACACATTCTACATCGACGACTTACCTGCCAACATCGCCACTGGAAAAGAATTTGGTTTCCAAACCCACACCTACCAACTCACAAATCATCCGGCTTTCGAACTCTGGCTCTCCAGTCATCCAAACCTTTCCCATGCTTAAAATCTCAGACCGCACCTTCTCCTCACGCCTCTTCCTTGGAACCGGAAAATTCCCCTCCAATGAATCGATGCGTGATGCCCTTGCCGCATCGGAAACCGAGATTGTCACGGTTGCCCTACGCCGCGCCGACCTATCCGGAAAAAACGATCCCTTCGCCAACATTCTCGATTTTGTCGATCCCGAGAAATACCTCCTGCTGGCCAATACCAGCGGAGCCATGAACGCCGAAGAAGCCGTCCGACTTGCCAGACTCGCCCATTCCGCCGGCCTTCCGAAATGGATCAAACTCGAAATCCATCCCGATCCCACCTACCTCCTTCCCGATCCCATCGAAACCCTCAAAGCCGCAGAAATTTTGGTCAAAGAGGGTTTCACGGTCCTGCCCTACATCAATGCAGATCCCGTCCTCGCCAAACGCCTTCAGGAATGCGGTTGCGCCACCGTGATGCCACTAGGTTCTCCCATCGGTTCCAACAAAGGAATCACCACCCGCGAACAAATCGCCATCATCATCGCTCAAGCCACCGTTCCTGTCGTCGTCGACGCCGGAATCGGCGCACCTTCTCACGCCGCCGAAGCCATGGAACTCGGCGCCGATGCCGTCCTCGTGAATACCGCTATCGCAATTGCCTCCAACCCAGAGAAAATGGCCATCGCCTTCAAACAAGCCGTCGAAGCCGGTCGCACTGCTTTTGAGCTCGGACTCCCAGAGAAGTCAGCAACCGCAAACGCCACATCTCCTCTAACCGCTTTTCTGAACAAGTAGCGGCGATCATCGGTCGCCGCGTGAAAAGAGAAGCCAATGGAGCAGCCTTTTTCTTCCAGATCCAAAATCAACAATCGTCAATCATCAATCGTCAATGCATTGAGAGCTTAGCGAACTTTTATTCCAAGTCGAAGACCTAACTGCCTAGACGGAGTGAAACGGAGTCAATCATTTGTGAGAAGCGCTTCGGTCATTTGGTTTGTGATTTACGATTGA
This sequence comes from Luteolibacter sp., assembly GCA_044233125.1. Taxonomy (GTDB): domain Bacteria; phylum Verrucomicrobiota; class Verrucomicrobiia; order Verrucomicrobiales; family Akkermansiaceae; genus Luteolibacter. The sequence goes on from JBIIKO010000003.1 coordinate 320,813, forward strand.
TGATTGTTGATTTTGGATTTTTGATTTAGGAAAAAGATAAAACCTCAGGAGCCTTAGGATGCCACCCTCTCCACCAAGCCCATGCATCTCTCTCCCGGCATGACGGTGAGTTCCATTTGATTCATCACATAACCGAACGACACCCCGCTTATTGGATCGCCAAATCCATGACTTCCTCCCGCTCCCGGATGTCCGAAGGCGGCAGTTGAGGAACCATACAAAAAACGCTTCTTGTTTCCGTTTTCATCAACCGGATCTTTCTGGCAGCCACAAGTAAAAGCGGTTTCGCGCAAGAGCACTCTGTCTTCTCCTGCTATCTGCAAGCTCCCGAGCGCGTGCCTGACTCCCGTTGAGAGAGGGCTCTCCAAGGCGCCAATCGCACATTGGTAAAACTTGGCAAGTCCACTTGCCGATCCCACCCCACCCATGGCTGGCAAGCCAGCCGACCATGCTCTGGATTCGTTCATTTCCGCAATCGCATGCAATCCGCGCGGGGATGAGAATGCCCTTCGAGTAAGACTGCCTGCCTGATTGAAGATTTGATAAAATCCTTCTTCAAAGACAGATGGCTTCGCTCTTCCAGGAACCAATTGCGCAACCCGTCCCCATTCGCTTTCGGGTAAACCGATCCAGAAATCGATTCCCATGGGCTTAGCGATCTCCTCATTCCATACCTCGCCCAAGGTCTTGCCTACAAGTCGCCTGACACATTCATCTAACAAAAAACCATAAGTCCTGGGATGATAGCCATGACCCTGGCCAGGCCACCACTCGGGTGTGGTATACTCGATGGATTGAATCACCGCAGGATGGTCATACACATCGGCGTTTTCGGATAATGCAGCCAAGCCGCATTGATGGGAAAGCATTTGACCAAAGGTCGCCGCCTGCAAAGGAAAACCCGTCCAAACCTCGCTGACCAAATCATGTTGATCCAAGCCACGTTTGGAAAGCGCATGCAGCAAAGTCGCCGCAGCTGGCCCTTTCGATGCCGAATAAACCGGAGCTAAGGTTTTGGAATTCCATTTCTCGGTTTTATTTCTATCCAGAAAACCATCCGCTAAAGAAACAATCTCTTCCCCGTTCTTCCAAATACTAAGCCCTGCCCCTATCTCCCCACGCACCGAGAAGTTCTTATCGAAATAATTTTTAAGCTCTCCAAAATCCATGGATTTCAAGAATTTTTAACCACGAAAGTCACGAAGGACACGAAATTTGTCAGATATCTAAACCCAACACTCATTATTATCACTTTCGTGTTTTTTGGGTTTTTCGTGGCTAAAATATCTTCATTCCCCTATCGAATCCACTTCGCCACATCTTTTGCAAAATACGTCAGAATCATATCCGCCCCCGCACGGCGGATGCCCAAAAGGCTCTCTAAAACCACGGCCTTTTCATCCAACCAACCGCTGGCACAAGCCGCTTTGATCATCAAGTATTCTCCGCTGACCTGATACGCAGCAATCGGCAAAGTGGTCTCATCCCGCAAACGCGCAATGACATCGAGATAAGCCCCCGCAGGTTTTACCATCACGATGTCCGCGCCTTCTTCCTCATCCATCAGCAACTCACGGATCGCCTCACGCACATTTCCGGGATCCATTTGGTAGGTTTTCTTGTCACCTTCTTTCGGTGCGGAATCGAGCGCCCCACGGAACGGCCCGTAAAATGCCGATGCATATTTCGCAGTGTAGGACATGATCCCAACTTCTTCAAAACCCGCTTCATCCAGCGCAAGTCGGATCGCTCCGATCCGCCCGTCCATCATGTCCGAAGGGGCGACGATGTCCGCGCCCGCTCTCGCATGGCAGAGTGCCTGATGGCAAAGCACCTCGACGGTTTCATCATTGAGAATTTTCAATTCGCCATCACAAGCCCGAACCACCAGGCCGTCGTGCCCATCCGAGTTGTAGGGATCAAGTGCGACATCCGTGATCACACACATTTCCGGACAAACTTTTTTGATTTCCCGAATCACCTGCGGCACCAAGCCATGATCGTTCGCCGATTCGCTGCCTAACGGATTTTTCAATGCTTCCTCGATTTTCGGGAAAAGCACCACCGCACGTATTCCCAAATCACGAACTTCAAGAATCTCTCTCAACAAGCCCTCAACCGACCAACGCGTGCAGCCCGGCATCGATTCAATTGCCACATCTTCGGCATCCGCATGAAAAAACATCGGCAAAATCAAATCCTCCACCGCAAGTCGGGTTTCCCGAACCAACCCACGGATCGCCGCACTCCGCCGGTTTCTTCTCGCTCTAGCCATCATTTCCATGTGCCGAGTTTTCGCCATGAAAGCCGCCTTGGCAAGTCAGGGCTGTGGCTTGAAAATCATCTTGAGACAGGTCCGATTGAGTCGGCACAGAGCTCCACCCACAGCTTTTCTTGAATGAATTTTATCAGGTATCTCGGTCTTCTCGCATCGCACCGCTACCTCGGCAATACAACCCTGCCCAGTTGGGTTTCTTACTAGCGTGAAAGACGAATGCTCTGGCTAAAAGTTGGAATTTAAACCGGGCAATTATGCTTGATTTATTCATGAAAGTTGTAAGATTTACAATCTTCCTGCTTAAATCATGCATAATATTATCCAGAATGAGCTGATTTTGGACATGACCTCCATGCGTCATGCGCTGAAGGGCGTGGTAGATCAACGGGGTAAAATTGCCCGTTTACTGAAGTCTGGCGAATTGATTTCACTCCGTCGCGGGCTATACGCAAGCCGCCGCGATCTCGATCCTATCTGCCTAGCAGGATCGATCTATGGTCCATCCTATATCAGCTTCGAATCCGCACTCGCGTGGCATGGAATGATTCCGGAACGCGTCACAGAAATCGTCTCCGCCACCATCAAGCGCGCCGCATCGTTTGAAAACGAATTCGGTCGCTATCGTTTTATACCTATTCCAAAGGCGGTCTATCCAGTCGGTATTCACCGCATCACAGATTCCGACCTACCCTTTCTGATCGCAAGTCCGACCAAGGCGCTGATCGACAGGATGGCTCGTGAAGCCGGTTTCCGCTCCATGGCCGATGTAGCACGCTGGTTGAAGGAAATGCGCATCGAACTTCCATCCCAACTGGATCATGCGCAACTCCAGGATTGCGCAAGTGGCTATGGCCGACCTTCCGTCAGTTGGCTTCTCCGATTTGCAGAAAAGAACCAACTCACCGAATCATGAACGCCGCACTTCAGGATATGCTGGAACCGTATCAGCCTAAGACGCCAACGGACTACCAGAACGCAGCGCGCGAGGTCGTTCAGGAAATCGCTCTGCTCGGCCTGTGGCGAGGAGGATTCTTTGACCATGCGGCTTTTTATGGAGGAACCGCTCTGCGGATCTTTCATGGAATCCGTCGCTTTTCGGAAGACCTCGATTTCACGCTTCTGCGCGAAGGCGACCCTTCACGCCTAGAAGCATTCCTCCCTGCTGTCGCGATGGAACTGGAATCTTGGGGCTTTACTTTCGATGCAGAAACCAAATCCATCGGTCATGCGACAGGTATCGAATCCGCATTCCTCAAGGGAAGCACGCAGCTGAATCTTCTGCATATTGGAGCACCACCAGATCTGACTCGCCGACTACCAAAGAATCAGACACTTCGAATCAAACTGGAACTCGACCTTCAACCTCCACCTCACGCGACCCCGGAGGTGCGCACACAACTGCTCCCCAGCCCCTATCAAGTCACTCTCTACGACTTGGGAAGTCTGTTTGCAGGCAAACTTCATGCCCTGCTTTGCCGTGGATGGAAGCAACGGGTCAAGGGCCGTGATTTTTACGATTTCGTCTGGTATGTCGGGCGAAAGATTCAGCCAAATCTCCTGCATCTCGACGCGAGAATGCGCCAATCAGGTCATTGGAATGGCAAACCCATCGATGGCGACATCTTAAAGCAGATGCTGATCGAACGATTCGCTGCGGTCGATGTCACTCAAGCTGCGGAGGACGTTCGGGTATTCCTTCAGGACACGCGTGAGCTCGATCTCTGGTCATCCGAATTTTTCATCGAAATCGCCAGGAGAATTCACACGGTTTGAATCACGCCGCCCCAAGAATATCCTCAAGATCTAGCAAGCGCATATCCCCCGCCGGGAGAAACTTGGAACTTACATCACCATATTATGACAAGGAATTGTATGGATTGAGTCGTTCTTTCTGGTAGATCAAACTTATGAGTAATGATTTTGATCTGAGCGAATCAATAGAAAATACGGTGAGCGGAAAGTCGGTAAGATAAGGTTGTTTCTTCACACATTCATACCGTACTCGAACCGACTTTCCGTCTAACAATTTTCAACGAAAATGACCTTAATCCCGTGCCATTCAGGACTGTCCCTTTTTAACAAGATCGCCCAAACAACCGACTCCCTTTTCCGAAGCGAACAGAATTTACTCCCCACTTCGCGATTGCCATTCAGGACTGTCCCTTTTTAACACAGCCTCTGCGGTTGGCTGCCACTATTTCAACCATCGAAAAGGTTTTCGCCACTCACTCAAATAGATATTATAAGTTTTGACTTTTTCGTCAAGCCACGCCTCCGCTTCTTGTTCACCAAGTTGCAGAACTTCGGCCAATTCAGAAAGCAGTGCAAAGCCCTCATCATTGTAATACTCAGACCTTCCTTTTTCGTCTTCCTCTCCAGGATATACGCGAGCTATACCCAAGCATACATCTCTTATTTTTAGAAATAATGGTGTTCGAGGCTGGGTATGAAAAAAGTCATCCCAAGAATAACAAATGTGTGATGGTTTCTCCTTAAGTCCTTTAGTTTTTATGTAGTCTTTTATAAAGTCAGAGATTTCCGCTAAGGTTTTCATGATATCTAAAAATGGATGTGTCGGAGATAGCCATACGCACGATTCAATAGGCTCCCTCCATTTCCGGTATTTGGACCTAAAGCTAGTCTAAAGCCGAGCTTGCCAGCTGGGTTTTTCCCCCATCCTAAACGAGCTACATTGCCTTTGTTGATCGCACCATTTCCGACTCTGAATGCTCCAGTTCCAAACAGAGCACTGCCTTTACCAAATCGAGCTGAATTCACGCCCCACTTAGCAATTGATTTCCCAGCCCCCCCTACACCTCCTACGGCAATGCCAACCATTTGCCCACCTTTGAAAGCATCTGAGCAGTCTTGTTGGCATTTGTTCATAGCACCCGTTCCTTCACCATAAATTGCATCATTTAGTCCACCACCGAAATCCATTCCAAGCCATGACCCGCCATTCGTTATTGCACCAGTGGCACCGAAACTGACTGTATCACCAACTCCTGCGAGGAAATTTAGAGTCCCTAGCGTAGCGTTACCAGCTGTGCCATTCCAAGCCCAGAACTCCAAACCATACGGATCCCAGCCGTTGATGGGGTTGCCTAGAACATAGGCGTAGAGGTTCATCCCCCCCGCTTCCCCCAGCGGATCCGCGCTCAACCACCTCCCTACCTCCGCGTCATACGCTCGGAACCATGTTAGAACCAGTCCACTCTTCGCATGGTGATGGTGACCGGTGTAACCTACTTCCGTGTCGAGCGTGCCGGAGAGTTTCACTCGCTTACCCCACATGTCGTAATCGTACCGAGTTCGCAAGGTGCCGTTGGAATCTGTTAGTTCACGGATGTTTCCTAGGTGGTCTTTGGTATAAAAAAGTTTGTCTAAAGGAGCTGCGGCGGCGGGGATTTGCTCGCCTTGGGGGAAATAGCGTTTGAGGACCGTTGTTCCCGATGAATCGCGTTCTTCGGTGGGTTGGTTGCCGCCTGCCCAGAGGTAACGTTTGTCCGAGATGGTAGTGTTGGCTGCGGATTTTTCGATAACGCGAACCCGTTGCGAGAGTCCGTTGTATTGGAACTCTGTGCTGCTGTTATCCGCGTAGATGATTTTTACGAGTCGGTTTTCCGCATCCCAAACGTAGCTTTTTCCGGTGCCGTCTGTTAGGGTATTGCCGTTCAAATCGTAGGCTGGAGTTCTTGCCGTTCCTGTGACGTTCACTTTCCATGACTTGGTGAGTTTGTTTTTGTTAGGTGAAAAGTCCTCTGCCTCGATGCTGAGAGTGTTTTCTCCGGCTGCGACATCCACCCATGCCTCGTATTGGTTCTGGGCGGTGGTGAGGGCGGGCTTGCCGTTGACTTTGACTGCTGCGGGTTCGTCGGTGATTCCCGCGACTCGCATTTTCCCGCCTGCTTGGGTGCTGGTGATTTGGTTGGTGTTGTTGTGGGTGGCTCTCTCAATCACATTTCCGCTCTGGCGGCTGGTGCGGTTACCG
>JBIIKO010000004.1:0-295967 GCA_044233125.1 Luteolibacter sp.
CAGAAACTTCAATAACTACCGCCTGCGGGTCATCGCCCAATGCGGATAATCCTTAACTACCAACAAACTACCCACCCTAACCCCAAACCAAAAAAGACCTCATCCCCCAAACTTTGGTGTAGACCCACCAAAAAAGACCTCATCCCCCAAACTTTGGTGTAGACCCGGTTTAGTATAGAATGGAGCGGGCGATGAGATTCGAACTCACGACATCCACCTTGGCAAGGTGGCGCTCTACCACTGAGCTACGCCCGCGATTGTGAAGCGCGTGCAAACTTGTTACTCTACCACCGCCCGTGATCAAGAGAATTTTAGAGAAAATAACAAAAAATTTTCTTCGCACATGGCGATCATGGCTCTACCCATATCCAGCTCGTTTTTATGTCAGACAAACTCGCCCAAATCATCGCCACCAAGCATCTGGAAGTCGATGCCCTGCTCCCCCGCGCCGGACATCTGCGTGCAGCGGCCCTCCAAAGGAATGAATTTCGAGGATTCCGTGCGGCTCTCGATCGGGGTGCCAACCACCTCGCCCTGATTGCCGAGGTTAAAAAAGCCTCTCCCTCGGTTGGTCTGATCGATCCGAATTTCGACCCTATTCGCCAAGCCGGGCTTTATATCAATGGTGGGGCGTCTTGCCTTTCGATTCTGACCGATGAAAAATATTTTCAAGGTTCTCTGGGCTATCTCTCGAAAATCTCCGAGTTCTCCCCCATTCCCTTGTTGAGGAAAGATTTTACCATTCATGAAACCCAAATCCATGAAGCGGTGATCGCGGGTGCGGATGCGATCCTGCTCATCGTCGCGGCACTGGATGACACGCTCTTGAGGCGTCTTTATGATGAGGCAAAATCTTTCCAACTCGATGTCTTGGTCGAGGTTCACGATCTACCTGAAATGGAACGCGCTTTGGAATTAGGTGCAGATCTCATCGGGATCAATAACCGCAACCTGAAAACCTTCGAGGTCGATATGGCGACCACCGAACGCTTGGCCGAGGAAGTTCCTGACGATGTCATACTTGTCTCGGAAAGTGGAATCAAAACCCAAGACGACGCCCTGCGCGCGCTCCGAGCCGGAGCCAATGCGTTGTTGATTGGAGAAACCTTGATGCGATCAAACGACCCCTCACGCGAGATCGAAGATTTCCTTGCACTCACCGAACCATGATCTAACATTTTTCTCATGCATACTAGAATCCTCCTCCTAGCAGTCATTCTCATTCATGGATCTAACTTTCTCATTGCCGAAGAACCTTCTCCCAGAATCACCGGCAAAGAAGTCGGTTGGCGTGCCTTGCAGAAAGCGGATTTCGTCACGGTAAACAGCAACCCGGATACATGGACATTCGATGATACAAAAGCGGAGATCTACTGCACGGGTAGGCCGATCAGCGTAATCCGAACCGAGAAAATTTTTACCAATTTCGAACTGACGGTTGAATGGATGCATGAGAAGCCAGCTGGTAACTCTGGAATCTTCGTATGGACCAGCAAAGCATGCCTTGATGAACTGAAGGCTCCGGGGCTTCCCAACGAAGGAATTGAAGTCCAGGTGCTCGATCTCGAGTACAAAACCAAATATGAGAAAAGCACTAAAAAGAAAGCCGATTGGTTTACCTGCCACGGTGATGTTTTTCTGGTTGGCAAAGCCAAACTAACGCCATTCCCACCCATCTCACCCGATGGAACAAGAAGTTTTCCCACTGCGGAAACCACCAAACCCTCCGGCCATTGGAATCATTATTACATTCGAGCGATCAATGGCGAAATTCGACTTTGGGTCAATGGCACTGAAGTCTCTGGCGGCAACAACGCATCACCCAACACCGGCTATCTCTGTCTCGAATCGGAGGGTTCACCTGTCCGCTTTCGCAACATCCGTATCCGAGAGCTTCCTTGAATATGGATTCCCATCCCAACGATCCTCTCCATGGTTACACCTTACAAATCATCGTAGAGCGTCTTGTCGAAGAATACGGCTGGGACGAACTAGCCTGCCGCATCAGGATTCGCTGCTTTGCCAACGATCCTTCGATCAAATCCACTCTAACATTTCTCAGAAAAACCCCTTGGGCGAGAAACAAGGTCGAAATGCTTTTCATTGATCTGTTGAAAGATCAGGAATGAGATTGGTGAAATTTCACTCTTCACTCTTCACTCTTCCTCAAACCTTCGCATTCAACCAATCCCCTTTGAAATGCAGGCGGGAGAACAAAATCGCTTGGGTGAACAGATCCATGCTCAGCACGATCCATACCCCGGTCAGCGAGATGAGATCTAAGTGTGAGAGCATCCACAACACCCCGATCCGATAGAACAACATGCTAGAAAAAGCATAACGCATCACAAGGCGCGTGGCACCCGCACCGCGCATCGTGGTTTTAAGAATGATACAGGTCGCAAAAAAAGGTTGCGTGATCGCACATACGACCAACAACGGCCCGGCCAATTTCACATGAAGCTCACTACCGGGCGCGATCAGGCCGACCAGTTGTTCGCGCCCGAGAACAAAAAATATTCCCATACCGAGCATCACGCCGACCGCGAGTTTCCATGCAAACCGAACCACCCGCCGTGCCATGTCTTTGGAGCCCGCCCCGAGATACTGACCCGTGAGCGCGGCGGCAGCCGAAGCAATCGCGAAGCCCGGAAGAAAACTCATCGATTCCAACCGCACCGCCATAAAATGGGCGCCCAATGCTCCATCTTGACCTAGTTTGGAAATCACCCGCAAACCATACGAATGGATCATCCACATACCCGCCACTTCAATGGCCTGTGGAACGCCCACCCGCCATATCCGGACGATGGTTTCAAAATGAAAGGCAAGCGCTTCACGACGCCAGCGAAGACCTTCGCGCTTCCGAATCGCCAGCATTCCGACTACGATCGCAAGTCCCGCAATCCAACCTATCACGGTGCCCAACGCGATCCCTTTGACACCCATTCCGCCAAATGGCTCTGGGCCAAAAACAAAAAGCAGACTTGTTCCGATATTGACCGAGTTGACAACCAACATTGCGATGAATGGGGTGCGAGTATCACCTGACCCACGCAGTGCCGCATTGACCGCAAACGTCGCTCCGGCAATAGGTCCCGACCACGCGAGCACGCGGATGTAAGCTTCAGCATAAACCGCGACCGCAGGAGTCAGGCCCATCCAATGGATCAACAGATGAGCTCCCGCCTGCAAAACAAGAAATGCAGCAAAACCCGCCAAAGCTCCCAACCAAAGCCCCTGCCCCAAACCGAGACTTGCCAGCTTCGGATCACGCGCTCCCGTCGCACGCGAAACCAAAGCCATCACACCGGTGGCGACAGCACCTTGGAAAATGAAAAGAAACCAGGCGACATATCCACCTAGAGCCATCGCATCCATGACGGGAATTTTTTCCGCTCCCACCGCCATACGACCCGCGATGAGGACATCACTCATGCCAACGAAGAACGCAAGGATTTGTTCCAACAATGGCCACACTGCAAGCGACAGAACCTGCATCGTCAGGTTCATATCACCAAGTTTACCAGGTAGCTTAACTTCCGATCCGGGAGCGTTAGTGTTTGGCAATGTCTTGGTATGATCCATCCGCACCAACCCTCTCCTGATAAGATCACGGGTTCAATCCAAGTTTTTGGAAATCAGCCCCTCCTCAGATGATCTGGCACCTGTTTCCGCTGGAGAGCGGGAGACACGTCAGGGCTTGCAAAATTAACCACCGCGCCGATGCCGGCTGCGTGAGGACCTCCGAGACGCGCCTCAATCGCGCACTCGGGAAATTTAAGGCGTGCTCTTGATCTTAACCACCACACCAGAGCACTCAAAACCACCAGAGCACCCAGTGCACAAGCAGCCAGCAATGCAGGCTTTTTGAGCTGATCCGGAATCGAATCCAGCAGATTCTCTTCTTTTTCCACATTCTGCAAATCTGGCAGCACCGCCTTTGGAGTCTGGACAACCGGCTTGACGGAGGCCTCATCCATCATGCGCTCCATCCAATAGGTGCGAACTGAAAACTGCATGAGATATTCGGAGAGCTGCTCAAACGATCCATTCTGACGCATGGCCCGGACCAAAGAACCCTGCAAGGATCTATCGCGCTCCGAGGCGGATACGGTTTTTGAAATGCTCGGACTGAGATCCAAGCCCGTCCGCGCAGGCATACCCAAATAATAGTAAAGAACAGCCGCCGGCTTCCCATTGGCAAAATGACGCGCCATGAAGTCTTTGTTTTTACCATCGGCCGGAAGTTGTTGATCTCCTCTGAAGACAAACAAATAGAGATCGATGGTTGAATCGGCGGCGTGATTGCTGAGCAATTTTTCAATCGTCTTGCGCTGCTGGCTGGTGATCAATGCCTGTGGATCAACCAGATATTGGCTCGGCTTTTTCGCGAAATACTTGTCAATCAAAGCAGGCTCGATCTCATGGTAAACTTGCGATGATGCGGATTGGGTTATCACCGCGCCCTCCCCAACACCTTGATGCTCTTGGCGGGGATTCTCAACCGGCAAGGCATGAGCCGCATGGATCGCCAGCAGCCAAACGAAGCACAAATCTTTCATCGCTTCACCTCCGGCTCCACATCCCGCAGCAGTAGCGATGAATCCGTATCGCTTTCACTCCATACTTTCACAACCTCGCCTGATCCCGCTGAACTCCCATCACTGTGTTGGTATTTTCCTGAACCGCGCCTTGCTTGCCTGCAGCGTTTTACAAGCAGTTGTTCCAACGCACGGAGACTCCGTAGCGCACCGTCCGCATAGCGACCTTCCAACCAATAAGCATGGGCTCGAGACAAACAGTCGAAACTGTCTTTTTCCTGCAAATGGGAATCTAACAGATACCCATGGGTCATTCCTGCCGCTTTTGAATCGGGATCGATCACGATCAGTATGCCGTTTTCATTCGACTTCTCCACGGAAACATCTTCAAACACAGCACGGTTCAACAACCAAAATCCAAACTGCCGCAGGTTACCGGATTCACCGAGACTTCCGGTATAAATCGCGATGAAAATCTGAGGGAATCGATGCGAAATCCGTTCCATCGCCTCTTCCAAAAAATCACGCTCATGGCGCCGGAAAATCCCGGCTGAATCCGTTAAACTGCGTAATTTAATTTGGCGGTTTCCAAATAACTGATCCGCATCCGGGAGCGAAAATCCACAATGCGGACACGCCGCTGCAGCTCTATGGATTTGCTGCACACAACGCGGACACTTCATATTCGGCATTTAATTAAAGATAGGCATTCCGAAGGTCAAAATAAAACGGTTGGAACCGCTCGGGACATAGCTCGTCGGGTTATTTTTGATTCGTCATGGAATCGCGCATTTCCAGCAACAACTTTACATCCTCATCGCGATTCTCGCGCGCCAAGGCATGGATCAAGTTGTTGAGCATTCTCACTAAAATAGTTCCCGGATCGGCAGAGCTCTGAAGATGGCGGCGTTGTTCTGCAGTGAGCTCATTTGCGGGATCCATCAGAAGGTACTGGGCATGCGTTTTTCCGCCATCAAAACAATCCACAACCAGAGGTTCTCCCTCTTCAAAAATTCGGCAAAGAAAATGACCCGGAAAGGCAATTCCCTCGATAACCATATTCATCCGCTGACCCAGAAGCATGTAGATCACACCGAGACCGATGGGATTGGAATAGCCCGATGAAATGCACCAAGCAAGATCACCATTTCGCGGATCATGATAATGTTTGTGATTACCGCCCAACCGTTTTTCCTCAAAAAGAAAGATACGCAAATCATTTTCTGTGGCTCCCAGAGGATAAAGGGCTTGAAATTCCTCTGCCAACAAATCCAGCGCATCGGAAAGCGGTTGGCGCAATGAAATCCCATCATGCAAAAAATCCGACAACAAGCGCAGGTGACTCTCGAAGAGCTCCCAATCGTCCTCAAGCGCCGCGCAACCGAATCTTGGAGTCAACCATTCTTCCCTGAGCGTTCTCCTCCGCACGGTTTGGAGAATATCCTGCAAAATATCCAACTCCCTATGATTCAAATTAGCCGCCACATCCGGAAGAATTTCACTGAGATCACCCCCAACATGACTCAGCTTGTCAACCACCACCTTCCGCACCTCCGGAGTCTCGTCATCCAACAATCGCAACAACGCTGCGAGTTCTCTGTTATCGGGTAAAATTACGCTCATTTCCAAAGGCTATGCGAAGCTTCCATCTTTGACAAAAAGAGCCTCAGGGAAATGTAAAAAATCGCACCCAGCATTTTTTTCACCATTTGACGTGTAGCTTGGTTTGCAGCTGCAACCCTTCGACACCGCGAGGACGCCCTCCGAGATCGGGGCTGCATGACTGAAACATAAACCCATCCTGAAATCGCTAGTATTAAAAATTTGCATTTGGTAAAGAAACCTAAACCCAAACAAGATGTTATCAATAAATGTTGGATTCGTCACACGTCTATCACTCGCTTTTTCAATAGCTTGTGTTTGCGCGATTTCTTGTCATGCCGAAGAAGAAATCACGACTTTTAAAAACTGTACCCTAGTGAAAAACGATTGGTCTGATGGCGATAGCTTTCAGATCAAGACGGCAGACGGGGAACTCCATACCATTCGGCTTTATGGAGCGGATTGCATCGAATGGCATGTCAACGACGATACAGATGCCCGACGCCTGCGTGCCCAACGAAGATACTTCGGCATATCGGAATGGGGTGGTTCATCCACCAAATCAATTGAAATTGCCAAAGGATATGGCAAAGCCGCTTTTGAAGAAGTCTCAGCTTTATTGAAGAAACCGTTTCAGGTGCATACGGTTTTTTCTGATGCGCGGGGAGATGGCAGGCACAAGCGAATCTATGCTTTTGCCACAACTTCCGAAGGCGAGGATCTTGCAGAGCACTTAGTTCGCTCAGGCTTAGCCCGAGCCTATGGAGTCTACCGGGAGACACCCGACAAAAAAAACGCCAATGATTATCGTGCATTATTGCAAGATTTAGAACTTAAGGCTGCCAAAGGAGGAGTGGGGATTTGGTCAAAGACCAACTGGGATCTTCTGCTTGCTGAGCGTGAGGCAGAGAGAAATGAGAATCGTGAACTCGCCATTGCCACGGAGGCCCCGAAAATTGCAACTGGAACCCAAATGGATCCGAATACTGCAACAACTGATGAACTCATGCTACTACCCGGAGTGGGAGAAGTGACCGCCAAGCGCATCATCCAATCAAGACCTTATCGGAAAGTTGATGACCTGCTTCATGTAGAAGGCATCGGCAAGAAAACCTTGGAACAGCTCAAGCCCTTTTTGACGTTTCCAAGTCAGAAAAAGAAATGACACGTGTATGTAGATTCCGAAATGGTGCGCGATACTGGGTTCGAACCAGTGACCCCCTCCGTGTCAGGGAGGTGCTCTACCACTGAGCTAACCGCGCATTCCGAAGCTCTTCTGCGGGCGGCGAAGCTAGTGTCAAAGTCGCATTTTACGCAACCCCTTTTTCAATCGAAGCGAAAAAATTTCATTCATGACTCCCTGGGATTCCAGCTTGAGTTCTTCAGGGGGGCGTCGCAGGCTACCCACACATCATGAAAATTTTCTCCTTGTTGCTACTTTTCACCGCCTCCCTTTCCGCTGAAGTGCCTGAAATTTTCAAAGGTCTGTTTGAAGAGGAAGTGCCAGTGAAGGCCAATATCGGTTTGGTCGTACCGCCTGCGGAAATCGATAAATTCATGGCCAAAGTCGAGAATGCGGCGCGCAAAAATCCGGAATGGTTCAAAGAATATTCGGCTGCCGCAAAACCCGGAGTTCCTTTGCCTTTTCATGAAAACCTTGGCCTCACCAAGGAAGAATATGACGAATACATCGCGCTCTGGGCGAAGCGTGAGTTCAAGCCCACCGAGGAAGTGATCCTCGTATTGCGCAAAACCATAGGCGATACGTGGACCCTAACCGCAACGGGCAGCGCCGGTGTGATCTCAACGCTGCGCTACAACCCGGGCAAAGACTCTTTCCAATCACCCGGCGGAGATCTGAATCGTCTCAAAGACATCATTACTGACGAGAATCACATACTCGGAGCATGGACCGCAAAGGAATGGCGCTTTCAGGAAAACAGTCTTTTGGGCCTAACCAAACTGAACTTCGCAGTCGGAAAATTCAATAAGGGAGAATTCGGCATCATCATTTATCATGCCCAAGAAATTTCGCCCAAGGGCAGTCGCGTACATGATAAAAGCATCGTCCTTCGGTTCCCTCTCGGCAAAGCCACTCAAGTCAAGCCCCAGACGAAACCCACAAAATCCAAGTAAGCCCTCCAAATTCTCAGTCCGGAGAAATCTCCAAGCGCGTTGGCCTGCGAAGTCGGATCGTCTCCTCGATATTGCCTAGGTCCAGGCTGTCGAGAACATTGGTGGATCGGTTCATCAGACCGGTTCCGGCGCGCGCCGTAGCGTCATCCGGCAATTCCGTATGGTACGGATCCACTCCGATCAGCACCAGTTGCGTGGGACGGACCGGTATCGTATCCAGAGCGGGAAGATGATTCAGGGCATGCGAAGGATCGATCTCCAGGGAATGTGAACCGGAATGGACCCCGCAAAACGGCAAGCCTTGGGTGCCTTCTTTCATCGGCTCAATGATTTGTGTGCTGACCGACTTGGCTTTTCCACTCGCCAGATCTTCCTTGAGTTCCTGACAATACTCTGTCGAGCGCTGGCCTGAAACCGAGCAGATTTTGACATCAACCAAACCGACAGGACGATGAATCCCAGTGGAAGTGAGTGAGGGACTTTGAATCGCATTCATCGCCGCAACCCAGACTGGCATTGCCAAATCACGGCTGAAGGCCCCGGGATAAATCGGCTTACTATTACCTTGAAGAAATCCGGTCCAAACGCCGCAACTCAACCGGCCGTTATAGCCCAAAAACCATGCATCAGAAAAATCATGTGTGGTACCACCCTTGCCAGCTCCGTGAAACGGCTTGGCAATGAGTTGATCTTTCAAGCCTCGCGCACTGCCTTTTTCCATTCCGGACGTCATCATTTGATGAACCTGCCACGCCACCCTTTCATCCAAAAGACGCCCAGACGGATTCGATGGCGGGGTCTTTTCATATACCACCCCTCCGTTCGCACTCTCGATTCTGGAAACATAGGTGAACTTAGACGGACCTTTTTTTCCTCCCAAAGGAAAAGTCGAGATCGCGGTCACGGCCTGCTTGAGTGAAACCGGCTCCCAACCCACCGTCACGCGAGGAAAGACTTCCGCATCCTGCATCGGAAAACCGAATATTCTAGCGGCAGCAATGACCTGATCGATCCCGATTTCCGTTCCCAACCGTACCGTCGCCGCGATCTTCGAATGCTCAAATGCCTCGCGCAATGTGATACGACCTTGATAAACAGGTGAGCTGACTTCCATTCCCCACTCACCCAGAATTCCCTCGCGTCCACTGATCATCACCGCACGGTTATCCATTGGCTCATCCTCAAGAATCGAGACCGGAGTGTGCTTCCCAGCAAGTCCAAGCGAATAAATAAATGGAAAAAACGCCGTTCCCAACGGGCGCTGTCCTTGTTCGATAAAATCATAGGGAACTTGCGCATAGTCCCTGCCACCCACGTGAACCAGGACTTCGCCCGACTCATGATCCATCATGAATACCGCACCTTGCAGATACTCTGGCGCAATCCCATTCTGGTTTTTGACATAATCACCGCGTTTCTGATTCACATAATCCGGATGCTTCTCCGCCTGATTCAGGGATTCTTGCAATGCCTTTTCCGCAGCGAATTGGGCTTCCGCCAAAATGGTTGTGTGGATGGTAAAGCCACCGGCCGAGAGCGCGTCACGTCCGAGTGAGGCTCCAACCACATCCGCGATGCGCTCATACAAATGCGATGTCCCGCGTTGCAGAGGCTTGGAATCAAGATCGATAGGCTTGAGCAGCGCTTCCGCATATTCCGAACGACTCAACATTCCCTCCTCCCGCATTCGCTTCAGCACCATGTTTCTCGCCTTAAGGCTAGACTGCAAATTATTCAGCGGAGAATTGTTCGTAGGGTTTTTAATCAGCCCGACAATCGTGGCACATTCCACAAGATTGAGATCCATCGGCTCCTTGCCAAAATAACCCAGAGAAGCGGACCTCAATCCGTAAAACCCGCTACCGAAATAAATGCGGTTGAGATAAAAATCCAAAATCTCTTGCTTGGAATAACGCTTCTCGATCCGCATTGCCAAAAATGCCTCGACCATTTTCCGCTCGATTCCGCTCTCACCCTTTGCCAACGCATCCTGTTTCAACGGATACGCATTTCTCGCCAGTTGTTGGGTGATCGTGCTTGCACCTTGGGTGGTCGTTCCAGCCTGAAAATTCAGCTTCAAGGCACGCACGATGCCGATGTAATCCACCCCTTGGTGCTCGTGAAATCTTGAGTCCTCACCTGCTTTCAACGCTCGGATGAATAGCTCCGGCACATCACTGATCTGCATCACACTTCGGTTCTGAACAAAGATCCGGCCAATCTCTTTTCCGTTCCTGTCCAGAATCATGCTTGGAATCTCCAAATCGTTGATCTTTTCCAAATCATACGTCAAAGCACGTTCCCGATAGGATCTCGTGTATTGCTCCGCATAGAGGTAAGCGACCAAACCCGCGCTCGCAAAGAACATGAAGAGCACAAACCAAAATGTTTTGCGCTTGTAGAATCGGCGCTTGCCGCTCTTTCTCCCGTTGCTTTCCTTGTGTTTTACCATGTCTGAAAACCATCCAACAACGCCGCTTAAAGCAGACGCGCGCTCTGTGGATTATCCGAATCCAGCCCCAGCCGCAACCTCTTCCTGTCTTTTGATAAGGGAAAAAATCGCTGCGGAACTGACAAAACAAGACGCCATCCCCTTTCCTCGTTACCTCGATCTCGCCCTCTATGATCCCGATCATGGCTATTACGCAAGCCGATCAAGCCAAGTCGGCCGTGAGGGAGACTTTCTTACGAGTGTAAGTATCGGCCCTCTTTTTGGAAAACTTCTCGCCCGCCGAATGGTTCATTGGTGGCAAAGTCATGGAAAACCCACCGCCTGGCGGATACTCGAAATCGGTGCCCACGACGGCAAACTCGCTGCCGACATCTTGGAATCCATCGCCACCCTCTCGACAGAAGCATGGCAAGCCCTCGAATACGCCATCGTGGAGCCCATGCCTTTACTCCGAGAGGCACAAGAGCAACGCATCAAACCCCTTGCCGCGAAACTTCACCTAGCCAATGATACCCTGCCTCTCTCTGAAAATCCCCTGCCCGGCATCGCTTTTGGAAATGAAATTCTGGACGCCCTCCCTTTTCATCTGATCCGGCGTTGCGGTCACGCATGGGAGGAACTCTTTGTCGCCAAAAACTTGGAATTCATTACCCGAAAGATCGACCCCACATCAGCCCTTGGAATAAAAACCCACACCCTAGGCCATGATTTCCCTGAAGATTATCAAACCGAAGTGCGCACCAACTATCTGGAGTTTTTAGGTAAGATATCCCCCTGCATCGGAGATGGAATGCTGCTCTTTATTGATTACGGATTCGCTGCACCCGAGTACTACGACACGCACCGCACCCGCGGCACCCTGCGCACCTTTTACAAACATCAAGCAGCAGAGGATCCGCTGGCCGATCCCGGAAAACGGGATATCACGGCCCATGTCGATTTCACCGATCTCGCGCGCGAGGCAGAAACCATCGGCTGGCAACCCACCCATTTCTCCTCCCAAGGCAGTTACCTCACCCACCTCGCTAAGGAGATGATCGAAAATGGTGAATTCAGCGATCCCAAAACCATCGCCCAATTCCGCTCCCTCACCCACCCGGCTCGTCTTGGAGCGAGCTTTCATGTCATTGAATTCGAAAAATCGAAAGAGCCGGCTCCGCAGGTGATGCATCGGCTTGCGCTGGGGTAGAAATTTTTAGCCACGAATTTCACGAATGACACGAATGGGTCTAATATGACCTCGGTTCCACTTTTCCTGAATAATCCAGATTGCTGAAAGTTGAGAAAGCTCCATCGTGGCCAATCATCTCCAAAAATTCGTGCTATTCGGGAAATTCGTAGTTCAAAACCTCCATTTCCTCGGCTCCCTCCGTTTTGATATTTTCTCATCAAGTCATTCAGATTGATCGTTCCTTAGTGACTGAGCGCCAGGGGTGATTGAACTTTTCCCGCCAGATTTTCATTTCATTCGCATTTTCCATCCATTAGCTTGCGTCAACCTCATTCAATGGACGATGCTTTGCTACAACTGATCCGGGACGCCTTGCAGGGCGTGGCGACGGATGTTTTCTTGCTTGAGGACGAGCCGCCACGCATCCGCAGCGAGGGACAAGTGATTCCGCTACATCCGGGGCCAGTTCCGCGTTTCGCGATCGAGGGTCTCTGGAAATCCTGCGGGGTCGATCCCAACACCACCAAGGAAGCGGATGTTTCCTGGCAGCTTCCTGAAGGGAAACGCCTGCGTGTGAACCTCTACCACACGCTCGGGCGGCTGGCGGCGGTGATGCGTCCGATCCGAGAGGATATTCCAGCACTAAGCCAACTCGCAATGCCATCCGAGCTCTTGGAATCCTGGATGATACGCGGCAACGGCCTCATGCTTGTCACGGGGCCGACGGGTTCCGGCAAATCCACCACGGTCGCCGCTTGCCTGAATTGGATCAACGAAAACCAATCGAAACACATCGTGACTTTGGAGGATCCCATCGAATTCCTTTTCCAAAACAATAACTCAATGTTCTCTCAACGCGAAATCCGGCTCGATACGGAAAGCTTCGCAAGGGCACTGCGCTCGGCTATGCGACAGAGTCCGGATGTCATTTTCCTAGGTGAGATCCGCGATACCGAGACGGCGCTGACCGCCCTGCATGCAGCGGAAACTGGGCACCTAGTTGTCTCGACGATGCACAGCGGCGGTGTGGTGGAAACGATTGAGCGCTTCATCCATCTGTTAGGCGAGAGTGGTGACGGTGCGGTGCAGATGCTCGCCGCGCAACTCATCGGCGTCATTTCCCAACGCCTGCTTCCTAAGTATGGAGGCGGGCTTTTTCCAGCCCTCGAATATTTTCAGAATGAGGCTGGTACGCGACGCTGGATTTTAGAAAAACGGCTGGCCGATCTACAGGATCACATTAACCGCTCCGACGGCACCAAGAACTGCTCGGCGCTCAATTACATGGTCGCAGCGGTAAAACAGAATTACCTCGAATTAGAAGTCGCACGCGCTGCGTGCCCGAAGCCTCAGGATCTCGACCGAGCGATGCGCGGAATCAGTTAAAAAACAGAACATCATATGCCACGCGAAATCACCGAATATCTAAGAGACACTGTTGCGAGGGGCGGCTCGGATCTGCATCTCAGTGCATGGGCGCCCGCCTGTGCCCGAGTGAGCGGATCGCTTGTTTGCCTTGATGAACAGCCTCTCGATTCCAGCACCGTACGCAATCTTATCATCGATACGCTCAGCGAGGCGCAGCGCGCCCGCTTGGAGGAGGATATGGAACTAGATTACGCGTTACAGGTGGAAGGAGTCGGTCGATTCCGGGGTAACGTATACATGGCTCGCGGCAACACAGAAGCAGCGTTCCGTTTCATCAGCGACGAGATTCCGGATCTGGAAGCGCTCGGACACCCAGCGGTGATCAACGATTTCTGCGGAATTCGTGCCGGTCTGGTGCTCGTCACCGGAATCACCGGCTCTGGCAAATCCACCACGCTCGCCTCCATGGTGAAACGGATTTCCGACACACGCAGCGGCGTGATCATCACGATGGAGGATCCGATCGAATACATTTACCAGCACAGTGCCTGCCTCATCAAGCAGCGCGAGGTCGGCGGCGATACCCGCAGCTTCCCCAAGGCGCTGCGCCAATCGCTGCGACAGGATCCGGACGTGATCGTTATCTCTGAGCTTCGCGATTTGGAGACGATCCAGATCGCCATCACGGCGGCTGAGACCGGTCATCTGGTGTTGGCCACACTCCATACCTCGGACGCGCCGCAGAGCATTGACCGCCTCGTGGATATTTTTCCCCCGGAACAGCAGCCGCAGATCATCACCCAGCTCGCTGCGGTGCTGGAGGGGATCATTACCCAACGTCTCCTGGCCCGCGCCGATGGCGAAGGACGAATTCTCGCCACAGAAATCCTACGCCCCAATTACGCGATAAGGACTTGTATCCGCGAGCGCAAAATGGAGCAGGTGGTTGGCCTCATGGAGATCGGCGCCAAGGAGGGCAACCGCACCATCGACCAAAGTCTCACCGAGCTTTACGAGGCAGGATTGATCACCCGCGAAGAGGCTTTTTTCAACGCTCGCGAGCGTGCCCTTTTCGCCGAAAAACCCAAGGCCGCAGCTAAACCGAAATCGATCTGGAACACATAAACCATGGAACCTGAGCACATCCGTTACATCCTATCCCGCGCCGTCGCAGTCATCGTCCTGATCGTGGCCATTCTCTATGGCGTCAGTATTTTCAAGAAAAAGCAACGCAAGGACGCGATCATCGCCGACATGAAATCCGTGTGCAGCGATAGCTCATTCTTTCGCCAGTTTCATGCTCAAGACGCTCGCAAGACTCTAATTCGGGGTGTCGGTCTGATTGCGGAGGCGAAGCAGATGGGATTAGATCCCAATAAGGTCATCGACGGTGGACTGGGCATCGAGCAGAAATATTTCGCGATGGACAAGGACAAAGATGAAGTCTCAATCAAGGATAGCATCATCCGCGACTCCCTGCGGTCGAATTATGAAAACTTCATCAAACTCGGCTACACCCCTGATTTTCATACCCTGAAAAGTATGAAAGAAGGGATACTCCCACCGCCCCTCCTCACTGGTTCCTCAGCGGGCAGCCGCGCCGAAATCGGTACAATCATCGATCCCAATCTTTCGCCGGGCATCGACCGCGTCGTCGCAAACTTGGAGATCCGTCCCCCAAAAAAACCCGGTATGCCAATGACCGATGTGGAGATCGCATCCGCCAAGCAGCTCGCCAAGAATCTCTCCCAAGCGCTGGTGATTGAGAAAGTGGCGGCTGACCGGATTATCGAAAGCCTCACTCCGAAACAGCCCGAAGACCCTGATAATAAAAAGTGATACCGCGCCTTTCCGCTTCTCCCTTTCCCAAACGAGCGCTTAATCGTATGATCCACCTTAGGTAAAAGAGCATATCCCTAACATGAGTTTAGGCAAAATCAGTCTCTTATTCCCTACTCTTCCTCCTCTCTCCTTGGAGAAAAAAAGCGTGAACCATGAATAGTGCCTCGATTCCATATCCCTGCCATTTCGTGTTTTTTCGTGGTAAAAACCCCCAACCAAGCTCCAAAAAATATCCGCGCTTGCAGCCTAAGAGAAAAACCTCCAACTTGCCAGCGTTGCCGAGGTGGCGGAATTGGTAGACGCGCCTGACTTAGGATCAGGTGTCTTTTGATGTGCAGGTTCGAGTCCTGTCCTCGGTACTTTTTAGCGGAGAGCTTGGAGCGGAGAGCGAAGAGTTGCGATTTCACTCACTCTTCACTCTTCACTCTTCACTCTTCACTCTTCACTCTTCACTCTTCACTCTTCTAAGAACTTCCCTGGATTGAGAATCCCGTTCGGGTCGAGAGTATTCTTCAAGGCCCGATGCACATCAAACGATGTCTCGCTCAAGGCTTTTTTGATCCAGCGTTTTTTAGCAAGGCCAACACCGTGTTCTCCGGTGATTGCTCCACCTTGGTCTAACACCCAGTTGAAAAGTTTATCCAGCGCATCATCGGCGCGAGATTTGGTTTTTGGGTTGGTGTAATCATCGACCATCAGATTGGTATGGATGTTACCATCCCCTGCATGACCGAAGCATGCGATCGAAATTCCGGTTTCCGCCTCAAGCGATCTTGCAAAATTGACCAACTCCACCAATTTTCCACGCGGGACAACGATGTCTTCGTTGAGTTTGGTTAGACCCGTATCCCGTAATGAATAAGAAAACTCCCGGCGCAATTGCCAGATCGCTTCGCATTCCACATCGTCATGTGCCAATCGAATTTCTCCGGCTCCGCATTGTTTGAGCAAAAGTTCCAACTCTTTGAGTTCCGCTTGAACGGCGGTGGAACGACCATCGATTTCCACAATCAAATGACCATTGCCTTCAGGGAAAACCTTAGCACCCATTTTTTTGCGGGCAGCAGCCAAAGTAAAAGCATCACTCACTTCGAGGGCCGATGGCAGATGTCCTGATTGAAGAATCGTTTGAACGGCTCTTGCCGCTGCCTCGAAGTCTGAAAACACCGCCGCCAGCATGCCGCGGCTTGGGGGCTTGGGAATGATACGCAGGGTGATTTCCGTCACCACACCCAACATTCCTTCAGACCCCACGAAGATTCCGATCAAATCAAAACCGGTTTTGTTTTTATGGAGTCTCCCCCCTGTTCGCAATACGCGTCCATCGGCCAAGACAACCTCCAGTCCAAGCACATAATTTCGCGTCACTCCGTATTTCAAACAACGGGGACCGCCGGCATTGGTCGCGATGTTGCCGCCGATCGAACATTCCTTTAGCGAAGCCGGATCAGGCGGATAATCCCAACCCACCGCCCGAACCGCTTGTTGAAGATCGCCTGTGATCACACCCGGTTCTACAATCGCCACCCCATCCTCCGGATGAATGCCAATGATCCGTTTCATCCGCTCCGTGGTAAGGACAATCCCACCAAAAACCGGAACACATCCACCCACATAACCCACACCCGCCCCACGAGTGGTGACTGGAATCCGGTTTTCATTCGCATATGCCAAAACGGCGGAAACGTCAGCAGTCGATTCCGCGAAAACCACGACATCCGGCGCATGCGATGCGAACCATTTGTCACCCGAATGTGAATCTAACACCGCCTTCATGCTGCTGACTTTGTTTTCTCCTAAAAGATCAATCAGCGCTTGTCTGGTGATTTCAACATTCATGTGTATTTGACTAGGGATAGTAAGACCGAAGCATCAGGTAACAGATCGGCCCTGTGACCGCGACATACAACCAGATCGGAAACACCCATTTTGCCAGCTTGCGGTGCGTTTGAAAATGACGACTCCATGCGGCTGTGAATGTCAGTAAAATAAGCGGCAAACTCACGCCGGCCGCAATGATGTGCGTGATTAAAAGAATCAAATAAACCACGCGCCACATACCGACTGACGCAAGCTCGGTGGCATCTACCACCTGATCCCCGTTCGCATCTCCGAAAAGAACCTCGGTATTCGTGAAATGATAAGCCACGTAGCCTAACAAAAAAATGACCGACATCCCCATAGCACCCAACATCAGGTTGCGATGTCTCATGATATTTCCCGAGCGAACTGCCAGAACCGCCAGAACCAGCAAGATGGCCACGATCGAATTTACCACCGCATGGAATGGCGGAAGAAATCCCAAATCCACACCCTCGGGCAACGGGATGCGCAACTCCGGACGCCGCATCAACCCCACCAGAACCAACACCAGAGAGGTGACGATCCAAGTGACGGATTTAAGGATCTTGGAAAGCTTTTCATTTGGCTTTTGGTTCAGCCATTCTTCTCTGTTTCGGCTCGGTATCATGTGGATCAGGGTTTGCTTGGAGCTTTTGCCAATTCCTTGGTAATTTTCTCAACCATCTCTTTCTTGAGGTTGTCGTATAGCCCCGGATTGAGCTTCACACCCTGTTCCGAGCGTGCATCCGCAAGCGGCCATTTGCCGATCACCGTGAAATCACGATCCACCAACATCAATCCCATGTCATGCTGAAAACGTCCGCTCGCCTCGATCTCAGCAGGATCGCTGCGCTCACGGATACCGAAAAATTTCAGGGTTTTTTCCAAATACTCATGGGTCACCGCTTCATCGCCCGCATTCAAAAACCACCAGTTTTTAACATCCGCACCAAGTGCCTTCGCGTAATCATTCAGCTTCTCGACCTTATCCTCTTTCGGATCCACGCTAACACATACAATATGAAAATCGGGATGATCCTTAAATTCATCATAGAGCGCGCGCAGTTCGGTTCCATTTCTAACCGCGCAATGCGGACACACCGCGAAGAACTCTGCCACGACCCATACTTTTCCCCTCAGATCCGAGAGCTTCACTTTCTCTCCCGCTTGGTTGGTCGCGTTCAAGTCCTTCTCAATCTTCAACCACTTTTCCTCGGCTTTCCCACCCACATTTACAAACGCCTTTTCACCCTCACGCTCGGAACGCATACCTGGAATAATGACGAGGTTCACAACGCACATGATCGCAATACAGATCAGTGCTACGCAGCTGTAGAAAAAAATGAGAGATGTCTTTTTGCTCATGGCTTGAGGGGTTCTTGGAGTAAAATTTCAATGGTATCCGCCAACAAAACTTCAGTCTGCTCCACGTTGGTGTGTGACGTGCCAGTCTTGATGCCCTGCTCGTCCCATTTGCTTGCCAACTCAAGATCGAAACTCGCCACATACGGCGCACCACCGCGCTTCTGAGGAACCACCGCTTTGCGAACATGCCGGTTTTTATCGATCAGAAACAACGAGCGATCATACTTCCACTCCCCGTCTTTCTCGTAGGGCAATTGATTCGCTTTGAATTCGTTTTTGATGAATTTATGCAATGTCGGCCTGTCATTTGAAGCCACGGTCCATTGCGGCAACTTCGCACCCAACTTCGCAGCAAGCTGGGCTAGCTGATTCTTAAGCTCTTCCGAAGAACCCGGATCAAGCATGAGGGTCACCAAGGCAAAATCCTCGTTCGCCGCATATCTCTCCGCCAGGCGTCGCATCGCCGCGGTCGTCAGGGCATCGTCCTGACCAGATGGCAGACACTGCACGACCATTACCTTTCCTTTCAACGACAACAAATCCCTCAATTCCCCATCCTGGCGCATGAAAACCAAATCCTTCTGCTCGGAAATCCGTGCCACGAAACTTGGTCTGTCATCATTGACGGATTCCTTGCTGCGCTTCTCATAAGCTTTTAAGATCACGATCCCTCCAATTATCATGACAAAAACCAGAATTAACGCCGTCCGACGCAGTTTTTTCGGGTCGGGATTCACAGGTTCAAGATCTTGATAAGCCATCACTCATAGGCAACTTAACGAGGAACCCTCTCTTGGCAAGATTTCCAGAGCAGTTTTGAAGACAAATCTTACATATTCTTGAATCTGGCATGAAATTAAACGCCCAAAAGATCGATTATGATGAGAATGCAGCTTGACACTAGATACTCGCACATGAATGGTAACGAATGAAATTTATGAAATACCCATACAAATGTATCCTAGGGCTGGCTCGCATGACCGGCTTACGCACTCTGCTAATCACAGGACTCATATTCAGTCCATCCGCCCTGATGGCCGCGCCGAGTGATCTGGATGGGGATGGCATTACCAATTCCACGGATACTGATGTTGACAATGACGGCAAGCCAAACGGTAAGGACACCAACGTCGATGGAGGTGTCGCAAAATCAGGGCCATACAAAGGCACTTACATCGGAGACTCACTTCCAAACAATCATCCTGAAGAACTGGATATCGATGATGACGGGCTTGCGGATGATTCACCCGCTGAACTTGATATCGACGGAGACGGACTTGCAGACGATTTTCCAAAAGAAAAAGACATCGATGGCGACAACCTGAAAGATGACTCTGCTTCCGAGTCAGACATCGATGGCGACGGACTTGATGATGATGACATCAATGAACTCGATATCGATGGTGATGGTCTGGATGATGACGACTTCGAGGAACTGGATTGCGACGGCGATGATTTGTCGGATGATTCCGCTAAAGAAAAAGACATTGACGGTGACGGACTCAGTGATGACGCCTATGCAGAATTTGATATCGATGGTGACGCATTGGATGACGGTGATTCGGATGAAGACGATATCGACGGCGATGGTTGGGATGACGACAACTCCTACGAAATCGATATCGACGGAGATGGTCTTTTAGATTCCTCCAAAAAAGAAAAAGATATCGATGGCGATGGTGCATCAGATGATATCGATGACGATTGCGATGGCGACAGCCTGAATGATGATGAGGACGACAACGACGATGGTGATGATTTTCTCGACGACGAAGATGACGACGACGATGGCGACGATGTTTCCGATGAGGATGAAATTGAAATTGAAATTAATTAATCCGTCATGCGAGCGAACGCTCGTCTCTAACGCTTAAATCCAAGAGCCGGGTCGATATTCGCCCCGGCTCGATTTTTCTAAAAATAAACCATCATATGTTTAAACTCAGCCATTACTCATTTTGGATTGCCTTTTTCGGCGGTATCATCGTGGGTGGAATCGGAGTCAATCTATTGAAAATCCGGCATTTCCCACTCACGGAATCCTCTTCCCACAACGCGGTTGGCACATCCAAGCCTGAGAGATTCCGTCACGACAACAATGGATCCGGACAAATATCGGGCGTGGGAGAACGACATCGCGCGATGATTGAGCTTGCGACAAAACTGGGTGCTACTGATCCTGAGGCGGGTTGGAGCCATGGGATGAGCCTGAAAAATCTCAGTGACAAGGCCGACTTCATGGCGGCATTCATGGAAGCATGGGGAATGAAAGATCCTGAATCCGCACTGGCAAAAGCTGCCCAACTGGGGATCGGACGACTCAGAAACGAATGTATCGCGGCAGCTTGTGGTGGTTGGGCGACTCGCAATCCAATGGCTTCCTCCAAATGGGTTGAAGATCAACTTAAGGGCACGGCGAAATCCTTGGCCAACGCTGCGATTGCCTCAGCTTGGGCGGAATTTGCCCCTGACGCCGCAACTGAGTGGGCAGGCTCCCTGGCCTTCGGGACGTCCTCAGAATCCGCCATTTCGAAAGCTCTTAAAACTTGGGTTGATCGGGATCCTAAAGCTGCTTCCGATTGGGCTTCAAATCAGCCTGAGGGACCCAAACGAAGCACAGCAATGCTTCAACTTGCTGTCGAATGGTCCGATCAAGATCCGACTGGGGCTGCCGAGTGGATCAAACGATATGCGAACTCGGAGGAGGGTAGTGACATGGTGGACATACTCCTCAATCGCTGGTCTTCCGCTGATCCAACCGCTGCCGCAAACTGGGTCGGTTCTCTAGCAGAAGACCAACAGCCCGAAGCTTACGCCATGGTACTCGCCGTCTGGGCTGCTGATGATCCAGCTAGCGCTTCAGCTTGGATTAAGGATTTTCCACCAGGCAAGACTCGTCAACAGGCCATACCAACACTGGCAGAATCATGGGCCGGCATCAACCCGCAGGAAGCGGTTAGCTGGACACTCGGACTTCCCGAATCACCAGAAAAAAACAAGGCACTCGACCAATCAGTTCGCGTTTGGGCACTCAATGAGCATGATACCATGAGCGCTTGGATTGAGAGTCAACCCACCGGAGCCGATTCGGATCATCTGCGCTCCGTTGCCGCAGTTGTCATTGCTGAAAATGATCCTCTGGAAGGTGCTACCTTAGCTGCCGCGATCGCTGATCCCTCAGTCAAACAGGATGCCATCGTGGATGTTCTTCGCCAATGGCAAAAGAAGGATAGCAAGTCAGCCAATGCATGGATAAAGCAACAAGTCCTTGATCCTAAAACTCTGGAACGACTTGGGCAATGAACTCTCGGATCTAACGGGATTCCATGGTTCCCTCGCTGACCCTCAGAGCATCTATATTCCCTTTTACATCATGCACACGGTGCAACATCACACCTTGCCGTCTCGCTAGCGCAGTCAGGGCCGATGTGGCGGCATCGCGGTCCGCGGGCAGCTGCGCATCACATAGCTTTGCAAGAAAGGATTTGCGAGAAACCCCCAGCAACAACGGTTGCCCGAACGGCACCAGTTTGTCCAAATGCCTCAACAGGGCGAGGTTGTGTTCCAGGGTCTTTCCGAAACCAATACCGGGATCAAAACAAATACGCTCTCTCTCTATTCCCGCAGCGGTAAGGGTTATGAGGCGTTCTTTAAAATACGTGCGGATGTCACTAACCACATCTTCATACGTCGGATTGTTTTGCATGGTTTGTGGCGTGCCTTGCATGTGCATGACGACGACGCCGCAATCATGATTCGCACACACCCGGATCATTTCAGGATCAGCTGTCAGACCAGAAACATCATTGACGATATCCGCCCCCGCACGAAGCGCCGCTGCGGCGACTGCGGCTTTTTTTGTATCGATCGAGATCCACCCATTCCATTCCTGCCGCAACTGCCCGATGACTGGAATGGTTCGGGACATCTCCTCCGCTTCAGAAACTTCAGCTGCGCCGGGTCGGGTAGACTCTCCTCCGATATCGATCATAGAAGCACCTTGTTGAATCATCTCGCGAGCTCGATCCACCGCCTTTCGAACGTTATCGAAACACCCGCCATCCGAAAAGGAATCCGGCGTGACATTCAGAATGCCCATCACTTGCGCGCGCTCTGAGAGATCGAGCACTTTTCCTTTCACTTTCCATATCATGCGCCCTGAGGCTAACGGATCGGGTTTTGAATGTAACCGTAAAAATAACTCGCGCTTTTTCCAAACAGGTTCCATTTTTTATCCATGTCTTGGAACGATATCTTCATGGAACTCTTCACCCGCTGCGCCAGTGCTTATAAGACGGGAAATTTTGATTACGAAAAAGACTACTCCCCTCAGGATCTGGATTTTTTAAAAAGCATAGGTTACAAGCCCAGGGAGTTTTTCGATTTCATTGAGGACTATGTCGACGAGGCAGAACCTTCCCCCTCCACCGCTCTTCTTATCGCCGCTGCGCGGCGGGACTATTTTCTCGTTCATCAGCACGGGATGGCCAGTGGAAAAACCATCACCCGTGATGAGCTGCCTTCTTTTGGCGAGGAAATGGACGGAATCCCTTACCTACCTCGCATCCTCGCCAAAGCCCGCGGCAAAATTCGCGGCGAGCTCGATCCCGATATCATGTTCGGTTGCGGGGGCGATCGCCATTTCTTCAAAAACAACGGCAATATCGAGCCAGCGGATTTTCTCCGTCAGGTATGGGCAGCAGGTGAAAATGATCCAAAAGTCGTCGCTTGGGTCAAGCTCTGCCAGAGCTAAGCTTTCGATTGTGAGCCTAGAACAAAAAAATCCGAAAAAACCCCGCTTTACAAGAACCTGCCTCTTACCCATATTCTGCCGCCCATGATTTTCGCCGCAACTTCCATCAACTGGCTGAGCCTCAGCATCACCATGCTTCTCGTCATTTTCGTCGTCATCTGCATACTCCTAGCAGTTGTCGTCCTAATCCAACGCCCGAAGCAAGAAGGTCTGGGTGCGGCATTTGGCGGGGGTGTCACCGATCAATTGTTCGGTGCAAGATCCACTGACGTCTTCCAAAAAGCGACTTGGGTGCTTGGAACGATCTTTTTTATGCTTTGCTTCACTTTGGCGATTCTGATCTCAAAACAGAACAAGACCAAATCCCTCCTCACCGATTCCAAATCAGTTGCCGCAGCGGTCAAAGATGAACCCAAGGCACCTGTAGAAACTCCTACTCCTCCATCTTCTCTGGTTAATGAACTTCCTGCTACAGAGACTCCCGCTCCTGCTACAGAAACTCCTGCTCCTGCTCCTGCCACTGAGACTCCAGCTCCTCAGCAAAACCCAGAGAACAAAAGCGAGTAAGCTTATGGGATACCGCAGGTAAACGGGAAAAATCAAAAAACTCCCGTATGGTGACTTGGCGCTGCGCCAAGTTCAGACAAAAAAAATTCTATGCACTTCCGGGTCGGACCGCGCGACTCCAGTCGCGCTCAAACATTCTCACTCTCCACTTTGCAATCTATTGCTTGCACGCAAGTGAAGTCCGCGTCTAGGGTAGTGCCATCATATGAGTGAGCGACGGGTTGTAATTACTGGCATGGGTTGTATTTCACCTCTGGGGAATGATCTGGAATTGACATGGGACGGATTGAAAAATGGACGGAGCGGAGTCCGCAGAATCCAATCACTTGATCCAGAACCTTTCGAGTGCAAGATCGCAGGTGAAATCCGCGACTTCAACGCTGATGGATATTTCAATGTGCCCAAAGACGCCCGCCGTTCGGATCGCTATGTTCAATACGCTGTCGCCGCATCCAAGATGGCGATGACAGACTCCGGTCTCGATACGGAAAAAATCGATCCCCGCCGCTATGGTGTCATGGTAGGCAGTGGCATCGGTGGACTCTCAACCCTAGAGCGCGAACATTCGGTTTACTTGGAAAAAGGGCCACGTCGCGTTTCTCCTTTCACCATTCCAATGATGATTTCCAACATTGCTTCAGGAATCATTTCCATGGAACACCGACTACTGGGCCCCAACATGGTGATTGTCACAGCCTGCGCGACATCAAACCACAACATCGGTGAAGCATGGCGCATGATCAAATTTGGCGATGCCGATGGCTTCCTCTGCGGCGGCGCAGAAGCCGCGGTTCTTCCCATGGGTCTTTGCGGTTTTTCAAGCATGAAAGCCCTCAGCACCCGTAACGACGATCCAGAAGGCGCATCCCGCCCGTTTGATAAAAACCGCGATGGCTTCGTCATGGGCGAAGGTGCCGGTGTGATCATGATCGAAGAACTCGAAACCGCAAAAGCCCGCGGGGCGAAAATTTACGCAGAGCTTATCGGTTACGGTGTCAGCGCGGATGCCTATCACCTCAGCGCCCCCTCACCCGATGGCAGCGGTCCCGCATACGCGATCGGCATGGCTCTCAAACACGGTAAAACCAAGCCTGAAGAAGTTCAGTATCTCAATGCCCACGCCACCTCAACCGGTCTTGGAGACGTCGCGGAAACCAAAGCGATCAAACTCGCTTTCGGCGATTACGCAAACAACGGCCTGATGGTCAGCTCCACCAAATCCATGACCGGTCACATGCTCGGTGCGGCAGGCGGTATCGAACTTATCGCCAGCGTCATGAGCATTGTGGATGGCGTAATACCCCCAACCATCAACATCGAAGAACAGGATCCCGAGTGTGATCTCGATGTTGTTCCCAACATCGCACGTGAAGTCCCTGTCAAAGTAGCTCTCAGCAACAGCTTTGGCTTCGGCGGACACAACGCCTCCCTGCTGGTCAAAAAATTCGAGGACTAAACTTTGGAAAAGATCCGCTATCGCCAACTATCCGAAGTCGCTTTCTCAGATACGGATGCGAGCGGATGGACCCATTTTTCCAGAATCCTCAGCTACGTGGAAAATGCAGAGCACGGATTTTTCAGTTCCATCGGAATTCCCGTCTTTGATCCGGCACAAGGAGGGTGGCCACGCGCCCACGTCCGTTGCGATTACCGCAGGCCTCTGCGTTTTCAGGATACTTTTGAAGTGCGATTAAGCCTCTCAAAAGTCGGAACGACCTCCATTCACTGGCAATTCGAAATCGTTAAATCTGACACCACCCTAGCCGCCGAAGGCGAAATGGTCAGCGTAAAAGTCGACTCCACCGGAACCCCATCCGCCATCACTGAAGCCGAACGCACCAAGCTCCTATCAGAGTGATAAATCCAGATTTGACTCTTCCTTTGCGTTCCCTCTGTGGCTTTTGCTGCTATGCGTTGAAATGAACCCCTAACTGCCAATGATAAAATGAACCCAGACGAACCCGAAATCGGAGGCAGGATCTATCTCGTTCCCACTCCCATCGGCAACCTCGGCGACATCACCTTGCGTGCGCTGGAGGTTTTGAAATCCGCAAACCGAATTGCCTGCGAAGACACCCGCCACTCCGGCATTCTGCTCGCACATCACGGCATATCAGGAAAGTCATTGGTCTCGCTTCACGAACACAATGAGGCCCGCAAGGCGCCTGAACTCGTCGCTGCCGCAAAATCCGGCGAACGTATCGCTTTCATCAGCGATGCCGGCATGCCGGGGGTTTCCGATCCGGGATACCGACTCGTGCAAGCCTGCTTGGAAGCCGATGTCCCCTTCGAAGTCCTGCCCGGTCCATCCGCAGTTCTCACCGCACTCATCGGCTCCGGACTTCCTAGCCATGCGTTTCGTTACGGAGGTTTTCTCTCAGTAAAATCCGGCAAACGCCGTAGCGCCATGCAGGAAGTCATCGACAGTGGTGAAACCGGAATCTTTTTCGAAAGCCCGCATCGCATCGTCTCGACCCTGAAAATTTTAGAAGAAATCGCTCCGAACGCAAAAGTCTGCGTCGCCAGAGAACTCACCAAAAAATTCGAAACCTATCACCGCGGAACTCCCAAAGAACTCCTTGAATGGTTTGAAGTCCGTACTCCTAAAGGTGAAATGGTGATTCTCATGAACGGGACATAAGTCACTTCACTGAAATACTTTGATACCACAGAGCACATTCTAAATTGTTAAACTTTGAACATAAATAGAACCAGAGATGATCGCGGATGAACCGAGATGAAAAATAGGTTACGTAACTCGAGACTGAAAAAATTCACGTTCATCTACGACCATCTGTAGTCTTATTTTCTCATCCCATCCAAAATCTTATGATAGCCAAATTCTTCAAGATGATCGGGGCATTGACTCCGTTTTTTCTCATCGCTTCACATGGAATCAGCGCTGAAACACGCAGACCCAACCTGATCTTCATTCTCTCCGACGACGTGGCGATGGGTGACTTGGGTGCTTATGGACAAAAGTTAATTCAGACGCCAAACCTTGATCAACTCTGCAAAGAAGGCACGCGCTATCTCGCGGCATATACCGGCACGAGTGTCTGCGCTCCGGCACGAAGTTCATTTTTCACAGGCCTGCATATGGGCCATTGCCCGACACGCGCGAACCGTGAAATCAAGCCGGAAGGCCAACTACCCATTCCAGCAAACACCGTAACGGTGGGAAGCATTCTTAAAAACGCAGGATATCAGACGGCGGCCATTGGCAAATGGGGCATGGGTATGTTCGATACGACCGGCAGTCCTTTTAAAAACGGCATCGACCACTTCTATGGCTACAACTGCCAACGCCATGCCCACAGCTATTTTCCCACTTACCTCTATGATGACGACAAGCGCGTCGAAATCCCTGAAAATGCCAATGATCAAAAAAAAATCTATGCCCAGAATCTTATTCAAAAAGATGTGCTCAAATGGGTTGATCAACAGGAAGACAAACCCTTCTTCCTTTTCTACGCTGTGACCTTACCGCACGGAAAATTTGAGATCGATAGCCAAGGAATCTACGCGGATAAACCATGGTCGGAACTCGAAAAGAACTATGCGGCTATGGTCACCCGCCTCGATTCGGACATCGGTGCTTTGGTCAAACTACTAAAAGATAAAGGCATTGCGGAAAACACGCTGATTGTCTTCGCAGGCGACAACGGTTCATCGTTCGAGCCTAACAGCGCGATTGGCAAACGCTTCGATCAGGCAATGGATGGTAAACACCGCGGATTCAAACGCGGCATGTATGAAGGTGCTCTTCGCCAAGCCTCATTCGCTTGGTGGCCCGGCACAGTTGCCGCCGGACGAGTAACCGAAGAGCCCTGGGCATTCTGGGATCTGCTTCCGACTTTCACCGAACTGGCCGGCGCCAAGATTCCTGAAGGCTTCCAGCCGGACGGTAAATCACTCGTCGGTTTTTTGAAGGGAGGCCCCGCACCCAAGCGTGACTATTTCTACTGGGAACTCCACGAAGGACAGGGCACAAACAGCATTCAAGCAATTCGCTGGAATGATTGGAAAGCCGTCCGCCCAGGCCCAGGCAAGCCGATTGAACTCTACGATCTCTCTGAGGATCCCAGTGAAAGCAAAAACCTTGCTATAGCCGATCCAGATCGAGTTGCGAAGGCAGTGGAGATGATGGCCAAAGCCCGCACCCCCCATCCTCTTTGGCCCGATCCCGCTCTTAAGGCTATTAAGAAACCCATGGAAAAGAAATAGATTGGAAGCTCATTCTCATGAACAGTGCGTGACTTTCCATCTTGCTTATCCCACAAGGTCCCTATGAAAAAATCATTTCCTCTGACATCCGCCTCTCACAAGCCCGAGCGTGTCGTTGAGGCCATAAAAGCCGATATCCGCAAATACCTGAAACGCGAGCGCCGCAAACCCCTCCCAGAAGAAGCCGATTTCTGGGATTTTGACTGCCGCGCCGGAAAAGATGAACCCTCGGCAGCTGCCATCCACGTCTCCGAAATCACCAAACCCGTAGATACCGCCGCAGCCAATAACTGGGATGCCGTCTATATCGAAATCCTCGCCAAACCCGCCAAACGGACCGCTACCGAAAGGAACCGCGATTTGTAATCGCGACTGCAACCGCTGCGTAGACCCATGATATTTCGCTAACGAAGTCGCGATTACAAATCGCGGTTCCTTTCTGCCTTGACTAGGCACCCGATTAAAATCCCAACTGACTTTGCTGGACGAAACGCAAAAAAAGCCGTTTGATCAGCCCAGCTTCTTCAGCGGAAGCAATGCCGCCGTGGTGGAATGGTAGACACTGCGGATTTAAAATCCGTTGCTTTCAACGGCGTGCCGGTTCGAGTCCGGCCGGCGGTATTTTTTCTAACATCAAGGTTGAGACAAAAAATTGCGCATCAATCTTAATCCCGCGTCTTGGCTTTTCTCGGGATGAAACTGACAGGCCAAAATTTTTCCCTTCTCTACTGAAGCTGCAAATTCCTCACCTGCGTAATTTGTGCGTGAGATCTTCCACGTCGAATCTTCAGGCACTGGGTAAAACGAGTGCACAAAATAAAAATATGGCTCTTTGCCTAAGCCTTCCCAAAAGTGCGATACTGGCTGATCTGGGCATGCCGCGTTCCATCCCATTTGTGGAATTTTTTTACCCGTCTCCTCGCGAAAACGGACACATCGACCCTTGATCAATCCTAGCCCTTTTACTCCTGGCGCTTCGACACTGCCCTCGAACAATATTTGATAGCCCACGCATATTCCGAAATACGGTTTACCGGCGGCAAGCCATTCTTGCAACACACCGATCAAACCACGCCTTGCCAACTGAGCCATCACATCTCCGAACTCTCCCTGACCGGGAAGGATAAGATGAGTTAGTCCCTCAATCTCTTCTGGTTTGCTCACCACCACAGGATCCACATCAAGCGCATGCAGAGCGTTTGCTACACTGCGGAGATTTCCACCGCCATAATCTAGCAATCCGATCTTCACAGCGCTTCCTTGGTGCTGGGAATCCCTTTTACCCTTGCATCTTTTTCACAAGCTTCACGCAAAGCTCTGGCCAACCCTTTGAAAACGGCTTCCGCCACATGGTGACCATCGCGACCATATAATACCTCAACGTGAATATTCGCACGTAGGTTCGATGCCAGGGCACGGCAAAACTCCTCCACCAATGAAAACGGCATATTGGGAGCAGAGGGCGTCCCGACCGGCGCACGAAACTCCAAGTGAGGACGGTTGCTTAAATCCACGACCACACGGGCTAGAGTTTCATCCATCGGCAAGTAAGCACAACCATAACGGCGTATGCCTTCCTTCGTGCCCAGCGCTTCTCGCATACATTCTCCGAGGACAATACCGGTATCTTCAATCGTGTGGTGAAAATCGACATCAAGATCACCATCCACATGTAATTTCAAATCAAACAACCCATGCTTTGAGAACAGCGTGAGCATGTGATCAAAAAACGGAATTCCAGTTTTGATCTCGGATGAACCGTCCCCATCAAGATCCAGAGACAGATCGATGCTGGTTTCGGCGGTTTTTCTAATGCTCTTGGAAGTTCGCTGGCTCATGACTCTAAATAAGTTGGATTCTACTGCTCTGGGCTCAATCGCTCTTTGAGCATTTTGATATAAGATTCTGGCATCCGCTCGCGCTTCAACTTTTCAATGATAGCCTTTTGGGATTCGACCGAAGCTCCGGGCAATTTTTTCCAAGCTTCTGAATAACTGTCTTCCAGAGATATCGTTTCCGAGTTGTTTTTTAAAGGTGAATTGAGACGCTTGATTTCAGCATCAACTTGACGCAGTGCTTCGACGATGGATTCCTTGTGAAAAGCATCGGGCGTAACCCAGAAATTTTTCATGGTCTTTTCCAACTCAAACCTGTTTTTCAAATGAGCCATTTGCTCATCAAGCGCTTGTTGAGTGACCATCCTGTCCTCATTCGACATACGTGCCAAACCCGCTTCACGCAATCTCATCCGAGCATCATAGCCGGCCAGGCTCTCATTCAAGCTGGATTGGTAAAATGTCAGAACCTGTTTGATCTTCGGAACCAGTTCATCCCTTGACTTGCCATTCGGAAATTTCGACTCGTAATCCGAAAACAATCGCAAAGCTCCCAGAAAATTCCCATTGAGCATATCTCGATAAATTTTCTGCACCGCGACCTTTTGATCATAGGCATAGGCTGTCGACATATAATCCTCAACCGTGACCATCTTGCCGGACAGCTTCATCCCTCCGGCACGTACAATTTCGAATTCCTCCTTCAGGGATTCCTGAATGGTTTTGGCCTCCTTGAGTTTTTCACTTCGTGGAAAATCTTTGATGAAGTCCTCTACGATTTTCAACCTCTGCTCATAATCACTCGTCCCGAGCAGATCGGGCACAGGTAACAATGCTTTCAATTTCTTGAATGCCCCAATGTCTGGAGTCTCCAAAGTAATCGATTTGATATCACTTTTAAGAAATTTTTTCTCCTCCTTGATACCTTTGCTATACTCAACCTCAAGCAGACAGGACGTATCATCTTCAAAAATGACTTTGCCCTCATGACTCTTTCCGTTTTTGAGTAAAACCGTATCGGCTTGCGCCTGAACCATCAAGAAAAGCAAGCCAACGCAACACAAAGAGGAAAATTGGAGATTCATAGGGTATCTGAAAAACGGGTGTCTGTGGAGATGTAACCATCATTTCCCGACATAGTGCAAGCGAAGAGAGCAAAGCCACCTGAACACGATAAAGTGGCCAGATCTGGGACCGAAAGAGATTTCGACCTCCCAAAAGAAAAGACTTTCGCAAGGTTCATGCTTCGATAATCTCTCTCAACTCGAATTTACATCCGCGTGATCAGCATCGCCATCTCAAGCCAAAAAGGAGGTGTGGGTAAAACCACACTGTCCATCAACCTGGCCCACGCCTTCGCGCGTGCCGGCTTCAACACCCTACTCGTCGATGCCGACCCACAAGGCTCTGTAGGCTTATCTCTGACCCGCCAATCACGTTTACTGGCCGGTTTTTATGATTACCTCGCTGATCCGAGTATTTCGATGGATCGCTTGATTGTGCCAACCCGACTCAAAACCTTCTCACTCGTCGCCGCCGGACAAGCCAGTGATTACGAGGCTGGAAATGGATCTTCCGGTTCACACCTCACCCGTGTTCGGACGTTTCTCAGTCAGGTTTCCACTCGCGGATATGACATTTGTATCATCGACACCGCTGCCGGTTTGTTTGGTATCAGCAATGACATCATCTCTTCCGCGAATGCGGTGATGGTTCCTCAACAAGCCGAGCCGCTGGGCATCCGGTCTGTCCCAAAACTTTTGGAAGGCCTCAACCGCATCCGCATCATAAATCCTCGTCTCCACGTGCTTGGAATATGCCTCACGATGCTGCAATATAATCTCCAAGAAAGCCATGAAGCTGCCGCGGCACTTCGCGAAATTCTTCCCGAGGAAATGCTCTTTAAAACCGCCGTCCCTCGCGATGACATTTTTATCCGCGCCAGTGCCAAAGGCCTGCCCGTCGCCATCCTTGAAGGCGGAGAAATCACAGAAAACGTTTTCGATGCGATCCGCGATGAAATTCAGGCAAAATTGAAAAAAACCAATCACCAACCCTTTCCCCAGAAAATCTAATGGATACGATCAATCCGTGGTTGGACGCGTCGGAAGTCCGGCAGCTCGCAGAAAAACTCATCCGCCCAGTAGAGCAGACTCAGGTCCCTTCTCAAGATCCTGGGTTCGATACCTCTTTCGTCGGCTTCGTCGAGACCAGTGGGGCGGCCAAAGAATTTGCCGTTCAGGAAATTACCAGCACTGCACCAGCACCTGTGATTCCTCAGCCAGTCTTGCCATCAACGCCTATTCCACCCGCAACCAAGGTTTCGGATAACCGCTTCCTGAATTTACGCAACAGCCTCACAGAGCATCTCAGCGCAAAAGAAATCTTCATTTTGGACCATACCGGAGCGGTCATTTTTGATGAAAGCCATCACGGTCGACTCCATTTCATTGCACGTGATCTCATCCTTCAGGCCGGACAACCTAACAACGTCCGGGTTAAATTCGGCCCTTCCGCCAATCTCGAGCTCATTCCCTCTGTAAGCCCGCAAGGCCTCGTGATCCTCGGCGCGCTTTTCCCTATTCCTCTTCCCGTCGAAAAAATCACCGATATCCGCCAAGCGCTGAGCCAAGCCCTTTCCGCTTAAAGGATTTGCTTCTGCGTTTTTTCGGTCTCCACGATGCCCTCCGTTTCTAATCTTTTACGGACCTCATTCTCCTATGCATCTTTCCGTCACCGAGAAACACGATCGATTGGACACTTACCTCGCCAATCGGATCCAAGATCTTTCCCGTTCAAGAATCCAAGATCTCATCAGAGAGCAATATATCCTACTCAATGGAAAGCCTGCAAAACCACGCGATGCCATTTCACCGGGTGATGAAATTTCGATCGTGATCCCAGAGGCGGTACCTGATATTGCCAGTGCCCAGGACATTGCACTCGATATCCTGTTCGAAGACGAACACCTCATCGTTCTTCACAAAGCTCACGGGATGGTCGTTCACCCCGCGCCGGGAAATCCCGATGGCACCCTCGTCAACGCCCTGCTCCATCATTGCAAAGGCAAGCTCTCCGGCATCGGCGGCGTCGAGAGACCCGGCATTGTGCATCGCCTTGACAAGGATACCTCCGGCTGTCTTGTCGTCGCCAAAACCGACCCAGCCCACCAAGGCCTCGCCAATCAGTTTTCCGAGCGCTCGACGATGGAAAAAATTTACCTCGCCGTCACCAATGGCATTCCGCTGAAACCCACGGACACGATCTTCACCCATATCGGCCGGCATCCGGTGAATCGCCAAAAAATGGCTGTCATTACCCCTCCAGCCGGCAAAACGGCGATTACCGATTACGAAGTG
Source organism: Luteolibacter sp. (assembly GCA_044233125.1). GTDB lineage: Bacteria > Verrucomicrobiota > Verrucomicrobiia > Verrucomicrobiales > Akkermansiaceae > Luteolibacter. The sequence goes on from JBIIKO010000004.1 coordinate 33,064, forward strand.
ATCGCCCCCGATCAAGCCACCAAAACCGCTTTGGTTCTCTGCCATCTACACACAGGACGCACCCACCAAATACGCGTCCATCTCCAACACATCGGCACGCCGATCCTTGGCGATCCGATCTACTCAAAGAAACATTCCCTCCCCACACCCAGACTCCTGCTCCATGCTTGGAAGCTCTCCTTCAATCACCCGGTCACCGAAGAAAAACTCTCTTTCACAGCCCCACCTCCCCCAGATTTCGATCCCTGGCTGCCGGAAAACTTCAAACTCTAAACTTTAAACTCCAAGAAAGAGTCATCAAACAGCCTCTCATCATTGAGATTTAGAGTTTAAAATTTAGAATTTCACCCCACCACTGCTCTCCGTATCTTACCTGTCGAGCGTTTCAAGAAGCGCCTTGCGAGTTCCTCAAACTGCTCTGAGAGATCCGTCAGATAAATGGACAACTTGCCGTCTTCTTCTTGATCGCTGAGAAGATCGATTTTTTCTAACATGATTTTCAAATGCTCTGCACAGGTTGTTGCAGAATCTACCAAGCGCACATCCGACGGAAGTAACTCTTTTAACACCGGAACCAACAGCGGATAATGCGTGCAGGCCAACATCAAAGTATCGATCCCTTTATCGATCAGAGGTTGTAAATATTTTAACAACACTTGTTGAGTGACATCTTCAGAAATCCAGTTTTCCTCAATCAACGGCACCAATAACGGCGCGGCGATCCCATGGATCATTAACCCAGTCCGACGTGTCGCAAGAGCGTGCTGATAAACATGCGAACCGATCGTTCCACGCGTCGCGATGATACCGATCCGCTCCGCCGTGGGATCAGCCAAGGCAGCTTCCACACCCGGCAGAATCACTCCCATGATAGGGATTTCATATTTCTGCTGAAGTGATGGCAAAGCATGCGCCGTCGCGGTGTTGCATGCTACAACAATGGCCTTCACGCCCTTGGATAACAAAAAATTCACATCCTCATCCGCAAACTGCCGGATCGTCTCCGGACTCTTTGACCCATATGGCAAGCGAGCCGTGTCACCTAAATAGATGACATCCTCATGCGGCAACAAATCCTGAACCGCACGCACGACGGTCAACCCGCCGACTCCCGAATCAAAAAATCCCAATGGTGCCTGCTTCACGAGACCGATTCTTATGACTCCAAAAAAATCATCAATCACCAAAGCAGGAACAGGGACTAAAAATCAGGGATGACCGCCCAATAGCCCATGCTGACAACTTTCAATTTTGGATCATCACCAGAATTTTGGGCAAATAGATGATGCATCCAACCATGACCGACCCGATCGCCGAGATCAAGACGGCACCTGCCGCCACATCCTTGGCGTGCCCGATGACTGGGTGAAAATCCTCGATCGTAGCATCACATAAAAACTCAAAAGCCGTATTCATCGCCTCGGACGCCCAAACCGCACTGATTGCCAATACAATCCAACACCATTCCCCCGCAGCGAGGTTCAAGGTAAATCCCACAACCACCGTCACTAACGTCGCAACCAGATGAATCCACGCATTGTGCTGGGACCTGAGCATGTGGCGTATGCCTTGAATCGCGTATTTGAAACTGCGAACTCTACCGGTGAATTGAAAGGGACGGCTCATGGATTTTATTGGAATGTATCTATTTCAAACGGTCATTGTCTGACATCCAAGCCATAAAGGTATCAGCCGCAGCTTCCGAGTTCATGACTGGAATACCTCCGCCGGCTTTGACACGCTGCGCATCTTCATTTTCAAAAACCCGAGCGATCACTGGCACACCGCGAACATGACTCAATACGGTCAAGGCATCACCCACCCGTCTCATTGATGCAATGATAAGCTTCGCATCGCGCGCGCCGGCTTTTTTCAACACCTCCTCCTCTGCCCCGTCCCCCCGGATGAACGCGATATTTTTGGCTGCAAGTGCACGGCAAACCGCCGCGTCATCATCGACCACGACGATTTCCTCGCCCTGTGCCAACAACGGCTTTACCGTCCACATCCCTGCCGATCCAAAACCGAGAATCAGCACGTGTCCTTTCGGCGTTTCAACAGACTTACTCCTCTTTCTGAGGGGATGAAATGGCAACAGGAAATTGGCAACCGCTTCTCGGCCTAGCAGAGGAGTCATTACCATAGTCAAGATCGTAGTCAGGGCTAAAACCGAAAATGTATCCGTACTCACATGACCTAGAAGCACCCCACTCAATCCAAGGAGCAGGGAATACTCGCTGGTTTGAGCCAAAAGCAAACCGGTTTCGATCGCCGCTCGTGTATTGAGACCCCGCCACTCCGCGACCCATGCAACCAATGGCGGAGTCACGAAAATCACCACCAGAGAATAAACCCCCGCCTGCAGCCAAAATTCCAAATTCGGGACACCAAGCAAAGCCCCCAGAGCCACGAAGAACATCGCGTGAAAAAAATCAACCAGTGAAGACAACTGACCGCGCACCAAGCCGTTAAGCGGAAACGCGGAAAATACAAAGCCACCTGCGAACGCACCCGAGATCAGTGGTAGCTTTAGCCAGGAAGCCACACCCACAAATCCCAGCAATACCGCAATCAGCCAAAGCAACAAGTTCTCCTCATCGGGTTTGAATTTAAGAACCAATCTCGGGATCACGAAACGTTGTGCGACCCAGGCGACAGAGCCCATAAGCAAGACTTCGAGAAGTCCCCTGCCAACATTCCAAGCCCCGCCATCCACTCGGGAAAGCATGACAATCAACAATACCAACGCCACATCTTGCAGCAACAATACACCCGTAACGACCCGCCCATAGGGCTCAAACATGGCCTTACGATTTTGCAAATGCCTCAGCACCACCAAGGTCGAACTCGCCGCTAACCCACCTCCGATATATATCGACTCCAGCGTTCCCACACCCATCCACTTCGCGCAGAGAAATCCAATTCCCAATGCGAAAAGAAACTGAACGCTAGCTACCCAAACAACCGCCTTTGCAAATTTCCTGAACCGCTGGGGGTTAAGCTCAACTCCTGATGAAAATACGAGGAAGACCAAACCCAATTCGAGCATGTTCATGGAGCCAGCGCCGTTGCCCAAACTCAATTCTCTGGGCACCAGACCGGACAAACTCAGTGACATCCCCGCTGCAATCAACACGGGAACCGGTGGCAGGCGAAAATACTTCGCCAATCCGTAAGCTATCGCGGCAGCAGCAAGCAATAAGGCGAAAATATTCATTCAATCACCCCTAACTCTCTCATTTTTTTCAACTGCGCTTTTACGCCGTCCACTTTTGAGACCATCAAATAATCCGTTTCCAATTCCAATAAATTATCCACCACGGATAGATCCACAACATGGATCGCACAGGGCACATTCACACTCTTTGCGCGATACGCGAGTAGGTCATTCGTCTCCTCGATTTGTAGCGCGGAGACGATCAGTTTCGCCCGCGAATATCCTGCCTCTTCGAGCACCGAAAGATACCCGACACTTCCTAACAAAGACCTACCCGGCAATCCCTCAAGTTTGACGGGATCCGTATCCACGGCCAAAACGTCCTCGCCTTTTCCTACCAAACGTCGCACCAATGACCTGCCCAGGGTGTTCATACCGACCACAATCACATGCCCCTCCATATGTTCACCCGCATGCACGATCCGGTCCGTCACCTCTGGCTTGCCATCGAGAAATTTCCATTTCAGCAAACCCGCCTTGAGCACCCACGCGAATACACCATGGTTGTGGATAATCACATAAGACGAAACCGCAATTGTCACCACCCCAACCAAAGCTGAAACCAAAAGGATTTCTGCACCAATCAGACCCTTGCTCATGGCCAGCCCAGCGAGAATAAATGAGAACTCACTCGTCTGAGCCAAGGTCACACCTGTTAGAAAAGAGGTCTTACGGCCGTATCCCAGCCAACCTAGAATTCCGAGAAACAACAAGGGCTTTACAAGCAAGACAAAGGCAGAAAAACCGAACACTGCTCCCAAGTGACTGCTCGCACCTGTCAAATCCATGCGAATTCCCAGCGTCACGAAAAACACCGCGATGAAAAAGTTCATCAAGGGATGCACCCTGCGGCGCAGGTCTTCATTGTAAGGGAGTTGCGCCAAACTCATGCCCGCAAGAAACGCTCCTACCTCCACGGAGAGCTCGAAATGATGAGCGCAAAAAACCATCAGAAAACACCAGGAAAGCGCCCAGATTAACAACACATCCGGCGACCCTGCCGCCCATTTGAACGCTCTTGGTAACAGGTATTTCGAGGCAATCATGGCCACGACTAGCAATACCCCCATGCCAGCAAAAGCCTTGAGCAGTCCTTTACCCACCAACGCGATGTCCATACTCCCGGCATCACCTGAAAATCCCGCCAAGAAGGTCAGCAGTATAATAACAACCACATCCTGAACCAACAAAACCCCTAGCCCGATCCGACCATACAAACTTTCAATCTCACCTTTGACCTCTAATAATTTCACCACTACCACCGTGCTGCTGAATGTCAGCGCCAAAGCCAAACACAACCCCTGCACCATTCCGAAACCCATCGCTTTGGCCAAAAGAAAACCAAGTCCGGCCGTCAAAACAACCTGCATGAATCCAGCAATCAAAGCCACCTTCCCCACATCACGCACTTTTCTCATGCTGAGCTCCAGACCGACTAAGAACAGCAGCAAAGCAATTCCCATTTCGGAAACAAGATCCAAACCATGCGCAACCCCTACCCAACCCAATACCGGTCCAATCAAAATTCCACATAACATATAGACCGCAATCGCCGGCATACGCAACATCCGCCCGGCCATCACCATCACAGCGGCACAGATCGCAATAATTCCCAAACTCTGTAAAAATTCAATTCCCGTCATAAACCATGACTTAGTTAGAGGATGTAACGGAACACGTCGAGAAAAGAGCCTTCAATTTCAATATCCAATTTCTACGGCTACTGAATCACGACTAGCGATACCAAGACAGGATTGGGGTTGTAGCTACAGAATGTCATCTAAACCAACCGACTGGCAGGGGTTGCACTTCACTCTTAATCCTGAGCTTGAATTATTTGATGTAATATCCAGATACACGCCATATTCCATCAGCTTTCATCGGTGTAACTGTCTCAACCGATTCACGCTTATCTGTAAATGATGTCTTGAACTGAATGACGACATACTCGCCATCGGGCGCGCCAGGAAGTGAAGTCTTATACATCACAGAGCTTAATTCTCGTGATTTCAGCAAACCAAACGGCTTCCGAGCTGACGCAACCATCTCTGACCACTGCTCCTCTTTCACTTTATCCTTAAAAAATGGCGCAGCCTCCTGCCAGCTTTTCTTGTATTCTTTAGTATCAACCAACGCCAGCCACGACTTGGCGGCGGTAACAGCTGCATCAGTCTTCTCATCAGCTTGTGCGGTGGCTGCGAATATTCCGAGTCCGCATACAAGCACTGCAGTCTTAATCATTGTTGATTTTTTCATGAGGTTGATTTGGCTGGTTGGCTTTTGGCTTCATTGCTAGCATACAGCTTTATTAATATGACTTAGGCACCCTATATTCAGCGAATGCCAAATCCAAATCTGATAGAAAAGTCTTTTATTTGAAAAGGATTATTCCAGCTGGCGTATGCATAACCTGCTCCTTTAACACGATTTTAGCTCCAGCATCAAACCTCATCATGCTCTCTCCGTTTTACGCGGCGGTTTTATCAAAACCGCCCTACCATTGATTCCCTACCTCTTATTTCTGTTTATCCCATAGAGAACTTACTTCGAAGATCCTGAGCTTCTTGGGGCGACCCATCGCTTCCGTGGAATTTGAACTTTGAACTTTAAACTTTAGCGATCATCGTCCCTACATGACTCGCCCTGACGCCCGTGCCACTGACCAACTCCGCCCGATTTCATTTCATCCAAATGTCGCTCCTAACGCCACTGGCTCCGTACTCGTCAACTTCGGCAACACCCGCGTGATCTGCTCTGCAACGGTCGAAGAAGGAATTCCAGGCTGGATGCGTTACCAAAAAGTCTCCGGTGGCTGGCTCACCGCAGAATACTCGATGCTCCCTTATTCCACCCATGATCGCAAAGCGCGCGACATTTCTCGTGGTAAACTCGACGGTCGCTCCTCGGAAATCCAACGCCTCATCGGCCGCTCGATACGCGCGGTGGTCGATCTCCAGAAAATCGGCCCACGCACGATCTGGATCGACTGCGACGTCCTGCAAGCCGATGGAGGAACCCGCACCGCATCAGTCACCGGTGCCTGTGTCGCCACTGCGATCGCCTTCAACCGCATGATGGCCGAGGGAAAAATCAAGGATTTCCCGCTCAAAAAACTCGTCGCCGCTGTATCTGCAGGAATTTTCGAGGATACTGCTATACTCGATCTCAATTACCTCGAAGACAAAGCCGCTACCGTCGATTTCAATATCGTCATGACTGAGTCGCTGGAATTCGTCGAGGTCCAGGGCTCAGGAGAGGAGGCCGTTTTTACCAACAACCAGATGACCGACATGATCAGCCTCGCACAAAAGGGGATTTCAGAGATTTTCTCGCTCCAGAAACTCGCGATTCTCAATGCGGACAAGGCTGAGCCATTGGATTTTGCTTCTCTGATCGGCAAGTTTTCTCAAAAATCCCAGTGATTACCCGCAAGTTTTCCCCCATCATCACGTATTCCCAGCTATGAAACGCCATCTACTTTTTATCTCTCTTCTCCCCTGCCTGGCGCTCGGTGCGGAAGAACTTCCAAATCCGAATCTACTGCCTACCACCAAGGCGATTCGGGAAATTATCCTCGCCAAACAGAAAAACGAGAAGGCAAAGCTCGAAGCCTATACCCAAGCCATCCCTCTCGCCGAAGGCTCGAAAATCGACCTCATCCCCATCCCCGCCGGAAAATTCAAAATCGGTTCCAATCCTGCCTCTCCCAACCATAAACCCGACGAAGCCCCACAAAAGGAAATCGCCATTCCCTCATTCTGGATGGCAAAGCTAGAAACGACCTGGGATATCTACCGCCCTTATATGGAAAACGGTAAAGCCCGTAACAAAGACGGCACTCTAAATCGCGATGCCGACATGACGACATCCGAAGCACCCGATGTCAAAGACGGAGAAACTTTGATCGATACCGTGACCCAACCCACACCGCCCTATATTCCCATGCACTTTTCCATGGGCGATGGGTATTCAAAAGATTACCCAGCAGTTGGAATCACCTTTCATGCTGCCAATAAATTCTGCGAATGGCTCTCGGGACAAACTGGGCACTTTTACCGCCTTCCGACCGAAGCCGAGTGGGAATACGCCTGCCGTGCAGGAACCACCACGGACTACTCCTTTGGCGACGATGTGAGCAAACTCGGCGAATACGCATGGTTCGCCGATAATTCCGAATTTCAGTATCAAAAAGTCGGCACGAAAAAACCCAACCCATGGGGCCTTTATGACATGCACGGCAATGCCGCCGAACTCACTCTTGATCACTATGCCGCCGACGCATACGGAAAGATCAAAGATGGTGCCTTGAACCCCTGGCTATCCGGCCAAAACCGCTACCCCACTATCCATCGAGGCGGCCATTGGGACGCAGATGCCAAAGCACTGCGCTCTGCGGCGCGCGGACAGACTTCCGCCGATCTCAAATCCCTCGACCCGCAAATTCCCAAATCTCTCTGGTATTTCACCAACGCCTCATGGCTCGGCTTCCGTGTGGTGAGACCCCTGGAACTCCCATCGCTCGAGGAAATGCACAAGGCATGGAATCAAGGACCAGGGCCGACCGAGTGAGTTTTAATTTCTAAATTCTAAACTCTAAACTTCAAGACCGAGAGGAGCAGTCTCGACAAAGTCGGAGCAGACAGCCGCTCAAAGCAAAGAACGAAGATTTCCTGGATGGTTAATTGACTTCACGCTTCGCGTTGCGTCCTCGGCGCCTCAACATCGGAGTGTAGGATGGCGACCAAGCTATCATTATCGGACATTTAGAAGCGGTTTCATACTCAAAACAGAAAGCCCACCTCGAGCCATCAAGGTGGGCTTTTTCGTAAGGATTTTTTGGCTTGTGCGGTTTAGTAGAAAAAACCTGGCTCGCTTTTTGTTAGAACACCTTTGTCACTCCGGGAATCGGAGCAGGATACAATCCGTCAGCCCCCATCTTTGGACCTGGATCGGCATCCCAAGCCAAAGTTTTGGGCATGGTATCCAAATCTGAATTCAATGCCTGCTCCCATGTAATTTCCTGACCGGAATAGGTCGCCATTCTTCCCATGATGGCTGTCAGAGTAGATTCAGCGGTATAGTGGGCATTGTTGATCGGTTTGTTCTCATGAATGTGCTTCACCAACACATCGTGCTCGGTCTGGTAAGGGTTGTTATTCTCACCGCGGAAACGCCAAATGATCTTTCCAGAAAGATCCTTAATCACCCCCGCCGTTGCCGTGCCTTTGGTGCCGATAATGCTCTCTGAAACTTTCGACCAAGTGCCATTCCAGTGCTTGCACTGACTGTTCATGATCGTTCCGTTCGGGTAAGTGTATTCGACATAGTGATGGTCATAAATTTCCCCCCAATCTTTGCCGATGCGCTTGGTGCGGCCACCGATGCCTACAGCTTTGACCGGATGCTGACCCAGAAACCAGTTACCGACATCGATATTGTGAATGTGTTGCTCACAAATATGATCACCACAAATCCAGTTGAAATAGAACCAGTTGCGCATTTGATACTCCATTTCAGTCATCCCCTCTTTGCGCTCGCGGGTCCAAACTCCGCCACCTGACCAGTACACCTGCGCGTTTATAATATCGCCGATCAAGCCTTCTTTGATCTGCTGCAGGGTTTCGATATAAGTGTTCTGGTAATGGCGCTGAAGACCACAAACCACTTTAAGGTTTTTCTTATCCGCTTCCTTCGCCGCCTCGATCACTTTGCGAATTCCCGGTCCGTCGACGGCAACCGGTTTCTCCATGAAAACGTGTTTTCCTTGCTGAACCGCATACTCAAAATGAGCAGGGCGGAACCCCGGTGATGAACACAACAAAACCAGATCCGCCGCATCAATCGCTTTTTTGAAAGCATCAAAACCGACAAATCGACGCTCCGCAGGAACATCCACTCTTTCCTTATACTGCTTCTGCAAGGTGGTGAGCGCTTTGGTAAGATTGTCCTCAAACGCATCCGCCATCGCCACAAGCTTGGTTCCGGGGACATTCAGCGATTGACTCGCCGCTCCGGTTCCACGTCCGCCGCAACCGATCAAGGCCACTTTGATTTCTCTCGCCGTGCCTTGAGCACTGGCAATTCCCGGCAACAAGGTCGCGGCACTGGCTAGAGCTCCAGCTTTGATGAAGTCACGACGGTCCGATTGAGGTAAACTTGGATTTTGCATTACGGAAGATACGTAACCCTATCTGACCGTCTTTCGTAAATGGATTTTTTGCTCATTTTACCCAGATAAACACCCTCGGAAAGGAACCTTGAATCGAAGGTAGCGGAGAAAGCGACTTTTATATGGCTTGCCATTCTTCTTGTCCCCAGAGCTTAGAGAGCGGCGGCGAAAGCTTTAGGAACTGAAGTGTGTTTAATCCTTGTCCAAGCTAACCTACTTTGCCAAGGCTACGAAGGGCATTGACTGCATGTGGCGGTTTACCAAAAACAATGGCATTACCGAAGGCTTCCACCAAAAAATGAAACTCTTCCAACGCCGCGCTTACGGCTTCAGAAACTTCAATAACTACCGCCTGCGGGTCATCGCCCAATGCGGATAATCCTTAACTACCAACAAACTACCCACCCTAACCCCAAACCAAAAAAGACCTCATCCCCCAAACTTTGGTGTAGACCCTGTAGACCCACTGATCATATGGCTTGCCATTCGTAGCTTCCAAAACGGAAGCGAAGAATGGTGGGCAGGGCTGGATTCGAACCAGCGTACTCAATGAGAGCAGATTTACAGTCTGCCGCCTTTAACCACTCGGCCACCTACCCGGTGCCGCATGTGCGGGGCGAGATGTTTGTTTTCGATACGGGGTGCTGACAAGTAAAAAGAGGGGGAAAACTTCATTTTTTACTTCTCCAGCGTTTCCGCACGGGAAATCAGGGCTCGTGCGGCATCCGCGTTGCGGCCTTCAGCGTTCCAGATTCCAGCAAGCTCTCGAAGTGCGGCCGCGGTTTCCTTGGTCGCTGTCCTAGGAAAGCTCTTGATCGCGTTCCTCAGCCGCTCTTCAGCGGCCTTGTTCTGCCCCTGAGCCACAAGCTCTCGAGCGAATTCTAACAAGAAAATGGGATCAACTTGAGATGGATGGCTCATCATGCTTTCTGCCTGACGAAACAGGCGAAGCGCCGAGTCTTTGGATTCCGAATCCCTTACAGCCGCAACCGCCAACTGCGTCATCAAACGCACGTTGTCGGGATGATTGTAAACGGCTTTCTCCAGCAACAAACGGGCATCACGGCTTTTTCCTGTCGCGAGTAATTCAACTCCGAGTTGTTCAAATTCCTCAGGAGTTCCGCCACGGATTTTCAGCAACTCCGCTGAATGATACAGAGCTTCATCTAGCTGACTGCACTTGCGATAGTGCTTGGCAAGCGATTCATGAGCCAGAGCTTTGCGTGAATGGATGACCAAAACATCTTTTAATGCTTTCACTCCTGCTTCGTCCTCTTTCGCCACGAAATACAAAATACCTTGGCGTATTCTGAGATCCAACGAAGACGGAACCGCATTCGTATGAATCTCAAGCATGCGAATCGCTTCTTTGATGTTTCCCGCTTCACGGAAATGCTCGCTTGCCGCCTTTGCAATCCCAGCCCACTCCGGATGTTCATCCATCGCTTTTTGGAAGCTATCCTTTATCCGCTTTTGTGCAGTCTCATCTCTCGAGTCATAGAGGCTTTTTGTGCTTGTGACATATAAGCTCACCGCTTCTTGAGAATCCATATCGAGTTTTTCGAGCCATGCTCTGGCGCTATCATCATCTCCTTTTTCACGAGAGAATCGAATCAGGCGCTCAATCGGCAAAACTTGACCCGGCATAGCTTCCAGCACCGCCCGATAGGCAGCCTCGCGCTTGCGATCGGCTAAAGCATCTCCCCTGCCTATCGTTCCTAAGAAATCGCCGAATTCAATGCGTGCCTCCGTGGAATCAGGTCGTTCTGAAATGACTTTTTCGTAAATTCCAATGGCGCCCAACTTGTCGCCGGATTCCATTTTCATTCCAACCATGATCCTCACCAGCGGCATGGCCATAGGATCCGCTGCGTAAGCCGATTGGAAATGCCCGTTCGCACGCAAATCATTGCCATTCAGTGACTCCAGAGTTCCGTATGAAAAATCCAACAGACTTCCTGCGTTTAATATACCGCACGTAGCTGTTACCATACCTACAATCAAACGCATCCCTCTTTCCTATTCGCAAAAATCCGCCATGAAAAGCCTCTATCTATTCACTTTAACGATAGTTTGGCTTATCCTGCCTCCTGCCCTACTAGCTATTCCTGAGCATCCGCGACTACTTGTCACAGCAGCCGATTGGAAAAATCTGCCCTCTCGCATGAAGGACGATCCAAGAGTAAATAAAATCATTGCCGGTACAATCGCCCGTGCCGATCTCACTCTTGCCAAGCCATTGATCACCTATCAGCGCCAAGGCCGACGTATTCTAGCCGTATCACGCGATGCCATCGAACGCGTGCTCGATCTTTCAACCGCATGGAAAGTTACCGGAGAAAAGAAATACCTCGTTCGCTGCCGAGACGAAATGCTCGCAATATCGAATTTCAAAGACTGGAACCCCGACCACCATCTCGATACCGCGGAAATGCAAACCGCACTCGCCATCGGCTATGACTGGTTGTTTCATGATTTGACAGCATCCGACAAGAAAATCATCACCACAGCGCTGCTCGAAAAGGGACTGAAATCCACGCTTGCTCAGAAAAAAATCATGGGCTGGCATAACAACTGGAATCAAGTCTGCATGGGAGGCTTGGTTTTGTCCTCTATCGCCCTAAGTGATCTCGAGCCCGAGCTTTCTCGCAAAGCAATAGAAGCTGCAACCCAAGCCATTCCCAAAGGCCTCAACATGGGCTATCCAAGCGATGGCGCTTACTCGGAAGGCGGTGGCTATTGGTCCTACGGAACCAGTTACACCATCCTTACCATCGAGGCACTGCGGACTGCCAAGCTTCCGTTCGAAAATATCCTCACTCATCCCGGCTTCCTTGAAAGTGGCAACTATGTCCGCCAAGTCCATGGCACCAGCGGACTGCTTTTCAATTACGGTGACAACGGATCCGGAGAATTCAAATACAGCTCCGCGATGACTTGGATGGCAAAACAAAACCAAAGCCGAGCACTCTGCGATTTCATCGCTCCGACGTTTGATCAAATCGATTCCAAAACTCACGATCGTTTTCTCGCGCTCTCCGCGTTTTGGGTTCCAGAAAAAACCCATACAAATGTGAAACCTTTACCCAATCATTTCCTTGGAACTGGGTTAAGCCCCATTGCCATCCACCGCACAGGCTTCGAATCCAAGGATCTCTTCCTCGGCATCAAAGCCGGAATGGCCAATGTCAGCCACGGTCACATGGACGCCGGATCATTTGTCATGGATTGGGCGGGACAACGTTGGGCGAGTGATCTCGGGGTACAAAGTTATCACGATCTCGAGTCTATTGGAATTGATCTCTTCAAAATGACCCAAGACAGCGGACGTTGGTCCGTATTCCGTCTCAATAATTTCTCCCACAACACCCTCACCTACAACAACCAGCTCCACCGGATGGAGGGAAATTCGAAAATTCTCTCATCCAAAAGCACCCCGCAACAGGAAACCCTCGTCAACCTCGCTCCTGTCCTAGGTCTGCCTAAAAATGCCACAGCTAATCGACGTTTCTTGATGGATTCCAAACAACACACGATAACCATCACGGACTGCCTTTCAGGGCTGAAACCCAAAGATGAAATCACTTGGAACCTTTACACTCCGGCTAGAACCTCCCCAACTGATACCGGCTTCCTGCTCTCCATTAAGAAAGCCAATATGCAGCTGGATTTGACATCGCCGCAATCCACACAGCGTCTCGCCACTCACGCAGATCCACCTCCCAACACTCATGATGCCACCAATCCCGGCATCACCCGTATCCACCTGAAAGCAACCGCTGACTCCGAGGGGAAAATTCAAATCAGCGCGATATTCAAGATCTATCGCTAATTTCACCCACGAATGGACAGGCGTTTTTAAACGACGACCATAAGACGACGGGAATTTGCTGAGAAATCGTCATCCAATAAAGTATCTCGACAGAAAAAAAACAAACTCTAACTTTCTACGGTACTGATTAGTGCACTTCCGTCCCGAATTATTTCTATGAAAGCCACCCACCCTACCCTGTTTTTTCTGACCTTTACCGCACTTTTTGCACCGTTGCTCCATGCCAAACCACTCAAGGTTTTCATCCTCGCCGGTCAATCGAATATGGAAGGGCATGCGGAAATCTTTACTTTCCCCGTCATCGCCAAGGATCCAAAAACAGCGGATCTCTATAAGCAGATGGTGGATACCACTGGCAAGCCGGTGATCTGTAAGAATGTTTGGATCTCTTACGCCTATGGTGATTTTGGCGGTGCACCTATCGGTCGCAAGGCAGGTAATCTGAGCGCCGGTTGGGGTAGCCAACATCATGTCCGAGAAGCTAAAATCGGGCCCGAATTCACCTTTGGCATCACGATGCAGAAACAACTCGGCGAGCCGATTCTGCTGATCAAAAACGCATGGGGCGGCAAGAGCCTGATGGTTGATTTCCGTCCGCCGAGCGGCGGAGAACCAACCGATCCACGGCACAAGGAAATGGCAGGTAAATATTACGGACACATGTTGTCTCATATAAAAGACGTGCTAGCCGATCCCAAAAAAGTCTATCCGGATTATGATTCAAAGGAGGGCTATGAGATTGCGGGATTCGTCTGGTTCCAGGGCTTCAATGACCTCGTCGGCCCTTATCCAGGCGGTCCAAGCAAGAAGAGCATCAAGGACTACTCCGAATACAGCCGGCTACTGGCTTGCCTCATCCGCGATCTGCGCAAGGATCTCAACACACCAAACATGCCTTTTGTGACGGGTGTAATTGGTGTGGGTGGAGAAACGAAGGGTGATAACACCGAAGCCTTCCGCAATGCGATGGCAGCGCCGGGAGAAATGGACGAATTCAAGGCCACCGTAGCCAACGTTTACACCCACAAGTTCTGGCCCGCCGATATTGATGCAATCAAGCTCAAGTTAGCAGCAGCCACCGCCGAATTAGGCAAGCAAAACAACGTGCTCAAGACGCGTTCCAAAAAGGGCGAGGACGTCAAGGAGGAGATGACCAAACTTGCTGCCGAGATCGCAGCGGTCAGCGACAAGGCTCTCAGCGAGGACGAGAAATACCTGCTTAAAAACGGAAGCTCGAATCAGGGATTCCATTACCATGGCTCTGCCAAGTTCTTCGCCCAGGCGGGCCAGGCCTTTGCGGAAGCTATGATGAACATAAAAAAGCCCTAGATCCATTCAGGGCAGCAAGCCAAGTAAATGAGAGTCCGAAACGGCAATCACTCATTCAGACCGTGGATTCGAAATTTCATGATACCTCGATTTATGAGGCAAGACCTTGGCGAACTGAAAAAATCACTCCCCTTGCTTTGCGGGAACAAATTTACGTATTTCTTCAACAAGTTTTTCAATGATGCCAAGCTCTTTGGATCGGAGACTCATGCCGCCATCCGTGGCCTTTTGCCGACTTAGAACCTCTTCCGCATCGGCAAGAGCCTTGTCATATTCCTTCATAGCTAAATACACACGAGCTCTTGCACGCAGATGCTCCGTGCTTGGCGGAGCAGGTTTGATGTTCTTTTTTTTGGGATCGGTCGAGACCGAAGGCTCTGCAGGTGCAAATTGAAACACCAAACGTTTGGCTTCCTCAATATCGCCCTTCTCCAAAGCCGCATTCACCAGGGACTCATCGTGCCAATTGATGATTTTTTGTATGTTTGCAAACTTACCCGAACGCATAGCTGCGATGCTGCCATCAGGCCTTATGACCAAAACATTCGCTACCTCATCTTCCGATTCGATGCCAAGTTTTTGCACGATCGGATTTTTGAGTCCGTTAGGCACCATAAGGATCGGACAGGTGACGGGAAGCACGCCCTTGTCAGATGGTTTGATAAGCCCTCCTATTTTCTGTGCATCATCATCAAGAAATGCATAAAACGCCTGCACATCGCCCAAACCACGAGCCTCCACGAAGGTATTGAGCGACCTGGTGTCACCCACGAGGCTACGTGTAATATTTGCAGGATCTTGGTTTCCAATGGATCTGAAATAAATCACTGTCCACTTGCCTGAGGTGTCTTTTGGAACTTGGAAAGATGAGCCATCGAGATTTTTGAATTCCGCTGAGAACGTTCGCTTACAATCCTCAGGATCACCTTTGGAAAGGAAGTATTCATAGCGTCTTCCATAGCTCCAACCAGCAGAGAATGGCACCTGATAGAGCCAGTAGCGGTTGTTAGGATCCACTAGGTAAGAAACGACCGTCCACATCATCGGATCCTCGTTATAGTGATCAAGGATCTTTCTGCGGAGTTCATCGTGGAGCATGCGGTCTCCGATATCCAAGGCAAGTATGGAGGCAATCGCAAGCGCAGGGCCCGGAGCTTTATCTCCTCCAGATGCTAAAAGAAAATCCGTAATGATTTGCTTAGGTTTCACGTCCGGAGAACGCAAAGCTAGCCGTGCCAAACAAAAACGTGCGATGACATCCGTTCCGGCGGGAGGCTTGGATTCGATAAGAGCTTTCGCTTCGGCCGCCGCGCGATTGAATAAAGCGAGATCATTTTCAAATTTCCAGAGTGCCATGAGGGCGACGATGCGGCGATTGCGCACGATCCAAAGATCAGGAGCTTGCGGATGATCCTGTATGGCTTTGGCACATAAAGCCTCGGCTTTCTCAAACTTGGCCTTGAGTTCAGTGTTGGGAGTCCGAAAGCGGATGGGTGACATGACAAAACAATCCTGAATGGCATGCAGTGTCGCCTCCGGCATGAACGCCTCCGTACGCGTGAGTGGTTTGGCATTTGAACCCAGTGATTTGATTTCCGGAGGTCTTGAAGGATCCAAAGGACCTTCAGGATCAATCACTAAAAACTCACCATTGATGAAGGAAACCAACTGGCTGGTATAGCGAGGCATGGCCCATTCCTTATTGAGACTCAACCCAACCAAACGATTGAAATCCGGCATCACTGTTACATCTTTCTTAACAGGAGCATTGTTCCGAGTTGATCCCGCCATCAAAAGTGCCGCTTGAGAGGAAACACTGAGCGGCACGTAGGCAGGATTGCGATTTGCGTAGATTTTATAATACGGATTTTCGCGACCTCCAGGAAGCTTCAAAGCAGGCCAATTGATTCCTAGGTCCTTTAAAATACTCGCACCCGCATCGGGCAATTCATCCAAATTGAAACTGACAATCATAGTTCGGCCGTAACCTTCAGCTTGCAGCTCTTTGACCGTTGCCGCGAGAGCCTCCAACTGCTTGAGGGCATCGCCTTCCTTCGACCAAAAGCACAGAATGGTGGATTTTCCCATGGCATCCATCGGAAACCGCATCACCGTACCATCAGACCTTTCAAAAGTTCCGGTGAACCATGCACCGATCACTTGGCCACCCAGTTTTTCGCGCTGATACGCGAGCATATCCAAATCCCCAGAAAAACGTTCGGAAATAAGATTCATCAAATCATCGATCACAAGGTTATCACCCAGCTCCAAAGCCATTGCGATCGCAACCTTGATTGCCTTGGTCTCAATCTCCGTGCCGCGATAGCGCCCGACAAGATCCATCAGTGCCTGAGCTCTTTGTCTTGTATCAGCTCCTTTACGTACCATCTCACTTTGTGATAACAGCAAATCCGCATCAAAGCGAAGCGACGCGTAATCGTTGGGGGCGGCGAGCAGCAATTTGCATGTTTGCAAAAACGCTTCACGGTTCTCGGTTGAATTATCCGCATCCAACAATTCTTTCTGCGCCCGTGACATCAGTCCAAGCACCTCAAATCGATTCGGCGCAGTGACATTGGCCGCCACCAGTTCACCAGCATCTCTAAGCAAACGCTTAACAGCCAATCGTTTGCGCGCAGCAGAGCTTTCTGTCTTGCTGCTTGTATAAGCCTCCTCGAGAGCCTTGATCTTTTCTACCGGAATCGGAACGCCATTTTCCTGTGCTAATGCAAGAAAGGAGCATAAAAAACTGACAATAAAAATGCTAAAAATACCTGTTAGAGAGTGCGATTTCATATAGGCATGATGATTGATAGCCGGACAAGTATTTCACTTCACCGGCTTAAGCTGAAAGCTCTTGAAACTGACTCCACGATTCGTAGCACGTGCCGTCACGCTGATCGTGTTTTTACCTTGCTCAAGTTTCACTCTTAGCGGCTCCATTTCACCCCACATACCTTTGGTATAAGGAATCGGATGAGTCACAGGATCCTCACGATTCATGCGGAAAATCATCTCTTGCTTGAAGGATACAGTAGCGAGCTGTGCGGTTAGCTCGTATTCACCGGCAGCAGGAACTTCAATACGGTATTTGATGAGTTCAGGACGGCTACCGAGGCGGCTGTAGTGAACTTGAGAACCTTTGTTATCCCAGCTTCTCATGAATATAACCCGGTCCGTGGGCTCTTTGGGAGAGTAACAACCCGCAGCAGGAATGGTTATCACGCCATCCGCGGAAATAACAATCTGACGGTCTTCTTCCGGGATCTCAATGATTTTTGCCAATTCATCGCCAGTTAGATGATCCGATTCGGCAAGCTCTCCGCCGGTCAGTTCGAGAGCTTTCAATTCAGCATCTTTCACCAAGACCTGCTTTTTGCAAAACGCCAGACTGTCCCAGAAACCTCCGCCGACACCATACAAACGAATATTTACATCCTGTTCATTCAAAGCATCACCAATCCACTGGGCACGCAGCACCTTGAAATAATCATCAAAAAACTTACGTGCCTGTGTCTCTAACAACAAATCCAATCCGCCTTGCGGGCCGCACCAGGCAACAGACCACCATCCCCCGAAACAGATCGTCCATCCATCGGGCGTCCAGTGACTAAGGGCGCCGTGTCCTGTCTGTGTCGACGGCTTAGAGGGAATGCCGAAAGCGCGCAGCGCGAAGCGGCCAAAGAACGCACGAGGGCCGCAAATACCCCCAAGAGCCAGAATCTGCTGTGTGATACTACCCAACTCCGGCATTCTCCCAAGCAACGGTCCATCCGCGTCGGCGGGTGTGCCGTAAGGAACATCGGTCTTCACAATACGAGCATAGCGCCATTTGTAATCGGGATTCGTGACATGGTCAGGTCGATAGGTCCGCATCATTTTCCTACACCATGTGAGTTCTTCATTCGTATAAGGGGAGTCCGTGGCGAAACGGTATTCCCATGTTGTCAAATCCTTGAATGCAGGATCAAGTTCACCTTCAAGAAAACATTTTTCATAATACATGTAACGCTCGACCTGATCCGATCTGAGCTCTGTTGAATGGATGACCCCGTAAATGCCAGTTTTATCCGAGTCAATTTTCCATGGAGTATGTATGCTGGTGGCGAGTGCGAGTCTTTGGAAAACACTACCGACTTCACGAGAACGCTCACTCTTTTTTTGGATCGCAGCATAGATCTGCATGGCTTGTCCGTAGGCTCCGCCATTAGCACCACCAGCTTCGAGGATTTGTTTCATCAGTGCTTGATTTGCAAACAAATCATTAATGATTTTCTCCTGTTCTGCTCCAGCTTGGGCAAACTCAGCGAGCCCGTGTGGAGTGGCGTGAGTAATGATTGCGATTTTCATCAAACTCGCATCCAGCTTTTCGCTTCCCAAAAATCCATCCAAATCTGCCAGTAAGGCCCTAGCTGTCTCGATCGACTTGGCCTCAATATTTGTAACCGCTTCCTTATAGTCATTTTGCTCTTTTGGGGACGCGCCCTCTTCAGGAGCTTTGAGTGCATTCCATTCAGCACGAGCTGCCATGAATGCTGATTTCTTGGCCTCGTCCACCGCAGGCAATGATTTTTTAACTTCCCCACTCAGCTCATCGAGCATCTTAGTATATTTCTCGAGCAAAGTGTTACCTCGAGCTGAGAGCGGATTTTTTTCCGGTGCTTTGGCGGCAGCCAGCGACAAAGAGGAGCCGACCGATACGATGATCGCAATTATGTTACGAAGGGTTCTATTCCGAAGTATGATCATGGCTTTAGGTTGTGATGGGTTTAAATATCAATAAATGTTGGAAAAGATGTCGTTATCAATACATCAACGCTGATAAATAGGAATGTAACAATGCGGAGTTCCCAAAATAATGATCGCCATCGGCGTATTACTTGGGTAATCATTTTCTTTCTCATTCCAAGATCCGTTAGGCTGTTGAAGTTGGATGAGCGAATCACGAATTTGAGGATACCATTTGGCGTAGTGATCCCCCCCTGCCTGGACCATTGCGGTAATCGCATAATAGTGGGCGTAATAATAATAACCTATCTCCTGTCTCGAAAACACCTTAGGGCTGTTTTCAAGATATCTGATAGCAGCTCCGACCCACTCCGTATCACGCTTGCCACAAAGCTGAGCGGCGTATGCACCACCTGCCGTACAGGCAATGGTTGTTCCGGATTTACCTTGATAGCCAAACCCGCCGGTAGTTTCGTTCCAAACCTGTTCACGCAGATATCCGACCAAACGATCGATCGTCTCTGTTGGAACCAATATCCCCGCCTGTTGAGCTGATGCCAATGCAATGAATACGGTAGCGGTAACAGAAGTGTCCTGTCCCGCATCAGGACGAGCCGAATAGCGCCAGCCACCAAGAGGACTCTGAGCACGAAGGATGACTGCGACCGCTTTTTCCAATGCTGCCTGGATCACTTTATTATCCTCCACATTATGAGTCATGCCCCACAATTCAGAAAGCGCGAGGGTAAACAACCCATGTTCGTACATTCCCCCCACTACACCGCTCGTCGACTCCTTCGCCTTGGTCAAAAGGTAGTCCTTCGCTTTATTTAATTGTGGACCGTAACGTCCGAATCCAGGAAAATGCCCCTTCACCATGAACGCCATCAACCCAAGCGAAGTTCCGCCGATATCAAAAGCCCCATCGTCCCTTGTCCAAGAACCATTCGGTTTTTGATTCGCTATAAGAAATGCAAATCCTTTCTCGATGGCACGGTCGGCAGCTTCGGTGAGTTCAGTCGCGCTCACTTCTTCCGTATCTTCCGACTCAGCGAGCACCGTGGGATTTGCTGATCCTTTTTCCTGCGCCTGGAGCGCACCGGAAAAAATGCACACGAGAGCGAAACATAACAAAGACGTTTTTTTTGTTAGAATTTTAATTTTCATAGCAATTATTTTGCAACTTTCTCGTAATAATCTTTTAGCATGCCACGATATTCGAGAGGAAGTTCTCGGGCGAAATTCTGGTTAAGAGCGGCACGATTTCTTGTGCCAAGCACTTCCCACTCCGTGCGCTTGTCCTTGGGTGCTTCGCCACTCGCGAAATCAGCTGCAGCAGTCGCAAGTTCGGATACACTGAGATCGTCTGTTTCCGCCTCGGTGATGACAGGATCACTCGAAGCAGGAGCGGGTTTGAGCGAAGTATCCAGAATCAGGGCCTGCTCGATGATGAAATGGCGCAGGGACTCATCATTCATCGCAAGGAATTTCAAAGCATCTTCACGAGATGAAGCCTGAGTCGCCTGCATCGCGCTCTTTTGCGCACTTACCAACATCGCGTGTGGCGTTTCAATTTGAGTCAACTTCAGGTAACGGGCATCTAGTTTCTGTTGAATACTCATCAGATCCGAAATCACTACTTCTTTATCGAAACGGGCTTTTTGATAAATCGTTCTCTGTTCACTAGCTAATGCCAGAACATCTAACAGCACAGGAAGCTCTGGTGGAGATGTGGAGAGCACCTCAATGATTGAAAGCCCATAAAGCATGCTGATTACACTGAACAACTGCTCACCATTTTCCTTCAGGGAGGTCTCGGCAATTTTCATTTGCTCAATAGCCGCAACAGAATCACCTGTTTTGCCTAGACGCACTGCTTCCGCCATGGTGTTGGCTGCTTTCGTGTAATCCGAAATCCCCTCAGGACCCGCAAGCAAAAGCGGATCGATAGGCTTGAGTGATGCTTTGAGCTTTTCAATTTTTTCCTTATGCTTGGCGATCTTGTAGGATTTGAAGTTTTCCAGATTACCCATGATTCCCTGGATCAGGTTACCGTGCGACTCCGCGGTCTTTTGCAATTGTTCAAGACGCTTGACAATATCAGCCGGCACTTCGCCGGGCTTTCCTTCAAGCATCGTACGAAGCTCCAGTTGCTCGGATTCCAACAATGCCAGCTCCGCCATAGATTCATGCAGAAACTCAATGATCTCTGACAAATATTTAGTTTGCTCGGTGACAGAATAGATGAGTCCTTTGACCTTTGTCAGTGATTCAGCGACTCCTTCCTGAGCATCAAGAGCATCTTCCATGTCACCATCCTCCATTGAAGCAATGGCGTCTTCTACATCGGAACCTGCAAAAAGCAGCGCTGAGCCGGCATCCAACCTGATTGCCACCGCATCCAATAACGGAGCTACATCCGCAAGGCACTGAAGCAAATTATTCATCGTGGGAAGCAATTTCGCGATTGCATCTTCATCATTCTCATCAACTGCCTTACAAGCCTTGATCATGTCATTCTGCTGATCAACCACATCAATCGTCGCCTGATACGAATTGCTGACCGATTTCTGGAACGCAAAAATTCCCTGAATCAGACCCAGCCTTGAACCCTGTGCGGCAACCAATTCTTTTGCCGACGCAAGAGCATTTGAAACTTCTTCCTGAACCAGCAGAGCGTCTTCCGCTTTGCCGGTTTCAAGTGCTACCGCGGCTTTCGTCATGGAGTCAGCAATTCTATCGATGCGCCTTAAAATCGGCTCTACATCCTTGTCAGGATCCAATCGATTCTGCTCCAGCAATTCCTTTTTGAAGCTGACCATTTCTTCGACAAGTTGACGTTGAGAATCGGCCAAAGCCTTGACAGGTTTTTTATCGAGAGCAGCTTCTTCAGTCTGTTCAAGAAGCGCAATCTGCCGGTTCTCACAGTCTTCGATTCTTGTTAAGCGTTTAGTTGAGTTGGTTACAAGCGATGTCAGTCCTTGGGTTTGGAGAGCCAGCTCCGTTGACCATGTTTTGACAATATCGTTGAGATTTCCCAGTGACTTTTCTGTAGATAGCAGTTTTTCAATGGTTGCGGCTTTCGAACCATTCACCAACTCTGCGAGCGTTTCGGTCATACCCTTTTCGGTAGCGGCACGAAGAGCATCGACAGCAGGAATGACAGGCAAAGCTTCATCCAACAAGCGTGTGCGAGGCGCAGGGATTGCCGGGATGATCGCCTGCAACATGAGTTTTCGCAATCTTGTTTGGCTAGCGATCAATTCTTCACGCTTCGTTATAAACTGGTCATCCTTCAGGGATTCATATTCTGTGCGCAGCTTTACTTGCTCCGCCAAAAGAGAACTAAGCATTTCATGATTAGCTTTGATTGCAGCGTATTCCGCACCAGTTCGGACGCTATATTCCGCTTTGAGCAAAGGCTTGATGAGACCGAGCTGTTTTTCAGATGCCTGTGCGAACTGCTTGTTTTTAATGAGCACTGCAGATTCTTTCATCCCGTTCTCAATACCAAGTGCGCGCAATTCTTTCATCCTACGCAAGAGAGTCAAAACGGATAGCGGACGTTTATCGTAACGCATGCCATTTTCCAAATCCGTGAGCAAGGCGGCAGTCCAAGAAGACAGTTCCTCCTGATGTTTCGCGATGAGTTCGATTGCCATCTCATCCTTGGATGATTCAATATCAACTGTGCGCTGCCTAAGTAACGCCTGCTCTTGAGAGAGCATGTGAAGCTCAAACGCAAACACTTCGCGCGCCTGATCAATTCCACGCTGCAACACAATTTTTGCTAGTTCACGAGCAGATTGGTTCACCATCGCATCTGCCGCCATAAGTGCACGCCCATCTTTTGCCTCATCGACATCCAAGCTCGCCACATCGCGCAAGAGAGAAGCAGCTTTCGCCAGACTTTCATCAGATACTTTTTCCAATTCCGCACAGATGAGCTTGAGCGATTCGTTCTCTACCGCATCGGAGATGTTGTTGGCATCCAAATCAGCGAGCAACAACCTTACCTCTGCGACTGTGTCCTTGAGTTGTTGACGCAGCATTTCCTGACGGATTGCCTCTAACTGGCAGGTTTGGGAGAAACTCGGCTGGGTAACATCCAAAGTTTTTACAAGGGCATGAGCGGAGCGCTCTTGCCGGTAAATGGCACGCACACGTGAAAGCAACCGATCCAGCTTTTTCTCAATTTGGGCTAAATAATCCTCACGGGACACGAATGTAATTCGGCGGGTATCCGTTCGAACAACGTGAGGTGATGGATAGCGATCAGCGATTTCCACCAAAAATGAAACCGTGTCACCAATCTGTAAATCGGACAATTCCTTACGATAATCCCAATCAATCTTTTGCTCACCGCCGCCACTAACAGGGAGATTGGTCAGCGGTACAACCTTTTCTGGCCTGAGATTGACGCGATGGACAACAGATGCGGAGCCGATGCCGTAATCGTCACTCGCCCGCACCTTAAGGTCAAGTTGTCGACCAAGCATCGCCACGACGTTTGATTCTGGCGAAACCAATTCCACACGAGGCGCCTGATCCGAAGCGACCTGCATGTGATAGCGAGGACTGGTAAATTCAAATCCATGGTTTTTTTCAACCCATGAGAAGCTGTAGCCACGGGATGCCTGAACCAACTCTTCAATAATGAGTTCGCGTCCATTATTGCTTATCTCAAGCTCCAGTGGCTCTTGGCCATCACGATTCAAAACGGCTTTCTGGATCGGCTGATCCAATTTGAGTTGCCATTTCACACGTGTGCTTTCCGGCACCGTGAGCGTCAGAGCCTCAATCGTCTCTTGCGGTTTTTGCAGGTAATCTGGATAATCCAGCACGACTTTCACATCATCTATGCGAGGTGCGGGAATAACCCGGACCTCATACCAGTCACTACGAGCATCACCCGCTTTGATACGATAACTAAAATTTCTTGAAGCGGAGGCAATCGTGTATACACCCGAACCATTTTTCACCTCTATGTCGATCTCCTTCGATCGACCTTCACCTGTGATCAACTCAAATTCAGCTGTTTTGGGTAATTGCCCTGAAAAATGGATTTCGATCTTCGCAGCTTCACCCTCTTTCAAAATCCGTAGTTGCTTGCCGAGTTTGATCTGAGTTTTCGTAGGGTAGGAAACTGTTGTCCATGGGGCAAATATCCGCGTCAAACCAGCTGCAAGGAACGATCCGTTGAAGATACCAAATATACAAATGATCAATGTCACGATGAGAGCTAAACGCAGGGGGCGCTTGAGTGCTGAAAAATCAACAATCTCAGAGATGGGCAAATTCTTGGAAGCTTCCTCAGCCTTCTTGAGACTGGATTCCCAGAGAGCCGACGATGTGCCCGGAGTTGCGCCGCTTTGACGATACTGCAACGCGGTAAACAACAAACTATCGAGTTCTTTCCGGTGACTTTCAATTTGCTGAGCACTTCGGCGGGGATCAAAAGGACGAATATTTAACCAACCACTGCGCCAAGCCTTGAAAAACGAAACTCCCAATAAAATTAAAAGAATAATCCAGCGACCGATGGAGGGTAAATACGCATAACGATCCACCAGCATGCCGATCATGAAAATCGGTATAGCCCAAATACACATCACAAGCAATCCGGTGCAGATATGCTTGAGCTGGGTGCGACGCCAGACAGTGTCCAAACTCGCGTTCAGTGCTTTGAATTGATTGTCCATATTTAAGGGAGGTCGTTTTTCCTGCGCAGCAACCACTCGGAACCCAGCAAGCCGATAAGCAACAATGAGATAAGGCCATTATCCCAGATTGCGCGCTCCGAGCGAACCGTTGTCTTGTGAGGCTCCTTGTTTACAAGCGTGGCGAGTTGAGGAATTTCATCGATGGAAAGACACTTTCCGCCTGTGAGTTCGGCAATCCGCTGCATCTGAGTAAGACGCATATCCGTATCGATTAATTCCGGCTTTGCATCGACAACTTGAAATTCCGTCGTATTGGATACTGGAAGGTCATCTTCATTCGCTTCCATCCGATAGCGGCCAACACCAGGTGGCGAAAAGTATCCCTCATACAAGCCTGGCTGGGTACGATCCGGACGGAGAGTAACCCGCTGCTTGGAGCTGGATTCATCGGTTGGACTGACAAACACATCGAAGCCGGGTTGCATGATTGGCTCATAACTTTCATCAAGCACGTGAGCGTAAAGACGGCCTTGTCCGCCTACCGGATAAACTGCGCGATCGGTCTCCAATCGGATGCGTTTGTGCTCGCCCATGAGGCGGGAAAGGGTCAGGAATTGAATACTTTGCGACCAAATGCGCCAGTGATACTTATCGCCGGTATTGAAGCGCAAGCGCCACAAACGATCCGTGGCAAGAGTCATGCATTTTCCTGTGCCGTAACGCTGCCATGCAACAAGCGGGTAACCTTGTGAACCCGAACCCGAATCCGAGAGGGTCGCCAAGACTGTCGCACCTGGCTTGGTTCCAATCAAAGGAGGCAAGTGGTCAAGAGGAGCAACTCGACTCCAAACGCGATCGTTTTCCTCGGCCTTGTGCTCCATGGTCATGACCATGCTGCTGCGTCCCTCAGGAGTCAGGACCGGATATACCGTTTCGGGAACATCCTCCCACTTACCTTCAGAATCGAAACGTACCGGCAACATGGATTCAACAGGAGTCCCCGCATACGAAATCGGAGAATACATTGGACCACAAAGCATCAACAAAGACGCACCACGATCGCGGATTAATTCTTCCAGAAGCTTAAGTTCATCCTCTTTGAAGAAAGCGGCATCGGTATCGCCGAGAATGACGAGGTCATATTTGAAGGCTTCCTCGGGCTTGTTGGGAAAACGCTCGATGTGATCCGGAGAGTTCCGCGCAATTTCCGGGCCAACACTGGATGCGATGAATGTTACGTCCATGCGTGGGTCGCGCTTCAGGATCGCCGAAAGATATCGAAATTCCCACCGCGCATTACCTTCGATATAAAGAACTTTAACCTTCTCATTAACAATGCGAATGCTGCGCTCAACTTGATTGTTCGAAGGAGAGATTTCATCATTAAAAGGTTCGATGACAACAGCGATACTTGCTGCGCCCTTCTCATAAACATCCACCCTGAAATCGATATCTTCAAACTGCAAACCACCATCAAGCTGAACTTCTTTCTGAGAAACGCTACGGTCATTTAACAACACTGAGAGCTTAGCCGTTCGCTTCTCGTAGCCCTTCGATTGAATCTGAACACGCACTGGAACGCGATCACCTGAAAAAGCCACTTCTTGCATCACAATATTCCGGATAGATACATCATCCGGATCCGTAAGTCCGACAGCAACAGGGTAAACGGGAATGCCACGTGACCCCAGATCACGCAAAATAACCTCAGAACGAAGCGGAGAATCATTATCAATACCATCAGAAAACAGCACAATGCCGGCCGGAGCCACATTGCCGGAATTGGCAACAATATCGAGCGACTCCGCGATGGATGTCACCGGCTGATCCGCGTTCAAATTCTCCACTTCTTTGGACTTGAGCAGAGTGGAATCGCTGATCATGAGTGGCGACTTTCCGAACGCATAATAACTGAGGTCCAAATCTTCACCAAGAGACCCGAATATCGGTTGTTTTGATTTTGTTAGAACCGACTTCGCGAGATCAAGCCTGGATGCTGTGGTGATCGCGAGGCGTTTTTTAGAATCGAGAGACATAACAGCACGATCAGCATCTTTCTTATCATCCTCCTCGATCAGACCCAGTGCGGAAGCCGCCTCCAAAATATCTTCTGAACGCTTGCGCTGATCCTTCATGCCCATGCTCTCGGAAACGTCCAACAAAACCGGCAAACCGCGAAGACGGGTCTCGGTCTCCTTGATCACTGCGGTTGGCTCCAACAGGCTTAATACGACAACTGCGATTACGACCACGCGAGCTACACCCAGAAAACCTCTCGTAAATGAGCCAAGACCCCATGAACGGCGATATAAATAAGCACCGAGTGCGATAATCCCGATCAAAATGGCAATCATCGCGAATACCCCGATCGGGCGGGCAAAAAACACATCCTCAATACGAGTAAAGCTGGAAATTGTCTCTGACATCATATGATCCTTATGCACCCAAAGGCATGGGTTCTTGTTGGGTGTTTTTTGATTGTTGGCGGCGAAGCAGTCGGTCCGCAAATAGGCATTCGATAATTAAAAAAGCCAACCCAGCCATCATGAAAAATTTCCAAGATGAGCGACCCGTTCGAGTCATATCAATTGCAGCTGAAAGATCAGCCTCGTTTGCCGCGATCATGATTCCGGTATCTTTGAGATAAGATTCGAGATCCGCTACAGGCAGGCTTATGACATCGGATTCCGCGGTATCAACATTGACGGCAATAGGTATGCCAGAAGACTGTACGCTGACTCGAGCCGTGTAGAACCCGACTTCATCAGCACTATCGATCATTGCCACGTATTGTTTACGATATTCGCGAACAGGAACCGTAATTGAGTCTCCCGAGGGCGTATCAAATACCGCATCATTGGCATCTGGTTCCTCGACAAAGGAGAGAGTAAGCGACTCCCCTACCGTTTGTGGACGTTCAAATTCACGCCCAGCTAGATAGGTTACAATCTGCTGCATCAGCATTGGAAAAACCGGAGTTAAGGCCATGTTGTTCCATGTGATTTGAGCCGAGGTCGCGAACATGAATACTTGTCCACGTCCAAGCGATTGTTCGAGCAGAATAGGTGATCCGCTTCCAGCCAAGCGCAGCACGGTGAAACTGGAAGCGGTGGGTTTTAGCTCCATACATTTTAAAAAACGTGTTTCACTGAACAAATCCTCGGCCAAAGAACGAAGCGGCAGGCATACGTTATGGTCCGGCATGTTAGGATCCAGAGGTTTACCACCTCCGACCGCATCACTCGTGTTGAGCAACTCACCAACCACAGCAGGTAACAAAGGATTACCACCATCACCTACCTGTTCATTCCAAGACGCAGCCTTTACATCATCACCCGCAAACCAAACCAAACCATTTCCTTCACGTACAAAGCGAGAGAGATTGACAGATTGATCTTTGGTAATTTCGGGCACATCCGTGAGAATGATTACATCGACTTTTTCAAGATCTTCAGTTGGAAAAGATAACCAAGGAATGGTTCGAACCGTATAGTCCTCGCCCGCAGCACCATCCCCTCGGGCCGTAAGTGCAGCGCTGACGAGCTTACCCGCTTCTCCGCCAGATGAGCCATCGACGCACAGAACGGAAACCTGATCTCTCACAACCGCGACCACACGCCGCACATTGTCAGCCTCCAGGAGGTCACCTGAAATTTCCGCAGTGATTGGCGTGTTACCGGCGTTGTGAAACGGCACGAACAGAGAAACCGTACCGGAAGCACCTGGCGCAATAACGGGAATTTCTTTACTATCGATCTGTATACCTTCCACCTTGCAGCGAACCTCAACATTCGAAACCGGTTCGGTTCCATAATTTCGAACCGTAGCCTGATAACGAGCGATTGTTCCTTTGCGGAGCGCACCCGATACCAAATCCAAATCCGTTACGGCCAAATTCGCCGCATCTCCGGAGACCGGAACCATGAACACGCTGGCACTCGAACCCAGATCCGCCAGTGCCTGGTGGAATTGTGAAGAGCGATTCTTCCAGTCACGTGCCTGGACATCCGTAATGATATAAATTTCCTTCTGCGAAGAATCCATATCTTCTGCGAATTCTTTAAGACGCTTCGGCACGCTGTCCCAATCTGTCGTGGTGGGTGACGAGACCAGATTCTGAACGACGTCATCCCAGCGGTTGGGATCAAAAACCATATTGTGAGCAATCAGCTTTTCATTTCCACCGAGTAAAACCAATGTAACCGGATCACCTGCTTCAATTTTTCCACTGATGGTAGCAACCTGTTTCAAAGCGCGATCAAATCGCGACGAGCCTTTTTCACCATGCTGCATGCTGAACGAGCTATCGAGTGCGATCACAACACCCGCCCGTTTTTCGCCAGGAATCCAAGATGCGATATGACCTTTCCATGCAGGACGGGCTATAGCAAAAATTAAAAGGAGCAAGGCAAGACAACGTAAAATCAACAAGAGAAGGTCACGCAGACGCAGTTGCCGACTGCGGACTCGCACACTGCGATTGAGAAACTGCATGGCCGCCCAATCGGTGTGCTGCACCTGTAGACGATTTAACAAATGAGCGAGAATCGGCAAACCAATACCGAGCGCACCAAGAAGGATGAATGGATTGAGAAAACTCATGAACGGGCTTGAGCCGATGGGCCACTTAGGTTTTGACGTTTCAGAACGATTTCACTCAACACCGTGTTGAGGGGCAGCTTGGTATTGACCAAGGTGTAATCTATACTGCTACCCATGCATCTTGAGCTCAGGTCGCCGAGAAATTGATTGAGTTGAGACATGTATGACTCCCTCATTCTTTCTGCTTGTGTGGTCAGAGGCTCTTCACCTTCTAGTCCATCAAATCTCCATGTTCCCGTGAAAGGAAACTCGAGCTCATAGGAATCAAGCGGCTGCACCACAATGACATTGTGTCCGGCAAACTTGAGGTGCTCAAGACCTGCCATGACATCGTCCAGGTCAGAAAACATGTCCGAAATTAATACAATGAAGGAACGTCGCTTGATCATTAACGCGATGTCACCTAGCTGCTTGGCAATCGTCGTTTTGGGAATCGGCTTGGTGACACGTAGCATACGGTCAATTTCCAGAATCACATTCATCGACGACCTTGGCGGCATGTAGGCGCGAACTTCGGTATCAAAAACAGAAAGTCCGACCGAATCCCGTTGTTTCAAAACCAGATAAGCAATGGATGCCGCCAGGAATTTCGCATACTCCAGTTTGGAAACCTTTCCAGACCCATAAGTCATCGAAGCACTGGAATCAACTAGGATATGACAATCGAAGTTCGTCTCTGCCTCGTAGAGCTTAGTGAAATACTTTTCTGTCCGTCCATAGACGCGCCAGTCGATGGAACGAATCGGATCTCCGGGTGAATACTGGCGATGATGCGCAAACTCCGTACTGAAACCACGCAAGTTACTGCGATGACTTCCCGCTCGTAAGCCTTGAACAACCTCACGAGCGATAAGCTCCAGATCACCGATTTTTTGCAAGACCTCAGGATCGAGATACTGCGTTTCTGGCAGGTGCACAGACATGGGTTATGACTTTGGGTTAGGTATTGCGGATCACTTGCCTTTGGCAGGGATCGCTTCTAACAATTTCGCCACCAAGGTGTCGGAAGTCATTCCTTCGGAGCGAGCTGCGAAGCTGGGGATGATACGGTGACGAAGAATCGGTAAGCAAACCTCGCGAATATCCTCAATCGTCACATGGCAGCGACCACGGAGTGCAGCTCTTGCCTTGCCTGCAATAATAAGGTTAAGTGAGGCACGGGGACCTGCACCCCAAGACATCAGCTTATTAACGAAATCTGGCGCATCAGGTTGGCCTGGACGGGTTGCTCTGATCAATGCCGCCGCGTATTCAAATACGTTGTCTGCTACCGGAATACGGCGCACAAGGTGTTGGAATTCGATGATGGTTGCGGCATCAACCACTTGATTGGTTACCGGCTCGTTGTCCGTCGTCACGCTGCGCATGATGTCGATTTCTTCGGACAGACTTGGATATTTCACCAGGATATTGAACAGGAAACGGTCGAGCTGAGCCTCCGGAAGCGGATAGGTTCCCTCCTGCTCAATCGGGTTTTGCGTCGCCAAAACAAAGAATGGTGCGTCCAGCTTGTAATCCTCACCACCGGAAGAAACGCGTTTTTCTTGCATGGCTTCCAACAGGGCCGCCTGGGTTTTTGGAGGAGTACGGTTAATCTCGTCCGCAAGCAGCAGATTCGTGAAAACTGGACCCTTCTGGAACTTGAAGCTACGGCGGTGGGTTTCCGGATCTTCCTGCAACAACTCGGTTCCGGTGATATCAGATGGCATCAAGTCTGGTGTGAATTGAATACGCTTGAAACCCAGTGACATGGTTTTAGCAAGCGAGCTAACCAGCAGAGTCTTGGCCAAGCCGGGAACACCGACCAGCAAGCAATGGCCACGAGCAAAAATAGCGATCATCATCTCATCGATGACATCTTCCATGCCCATGATGGTTTTACGGAGCTCTTTTACGATCGCGTCTCTGGATTCGCCGAGCTTCTCTACGGCTTGAATGTCATCGGTTTGTGGTGCCATGGATATTTGGGTGTTTGTACTAGATAAAATAAGAGTTGAATGAATACAGCTGACTCTTTTCCGATCTTACAAAAAAATTCACTTATTCTGAAAAATAATTTTTCCGAAGAAATAGTAAAAATCGGTTAATCAGAAAACTGGAGTGTTCGGAATGGACAAAACCGACGCTAATATGCCTATTCTTACAAGTATTACGGCATGAGCCATGAAAAAATTCATTCCGCTCACTGTAGCATGCCAAAATTCCAAGAAATTTCAATTTAATGAAAGTCCATATATCCGCCATCATAGCCGCAGGGTGGGTCACTGCTGCCCATCCCGTGCTTTCATCGGAACCTGAGGGGATAACAGTGTTTTTATGGCCTTCCAAAGTAGAGGAATTCAAGGGAAGAATTACCGAAGAGATCTCGCCAAACAAAAAAGGCGATGTCACCCGATTGTCCAAGGTTTTGTCGCCTTCCATGACCTTGTATTTCGCATCCGCCTCAGATCAACCAACACCAGCTGTTGTGGTTTGCCCCGGCGGCGGATACAGTATCTTGGCCATCGATAAGGAAGGCACCGAAATCGCGGCATGGCTTAATTCTATTGGAATCTCTGCAATCGTTCTGAAGTATAGCGTTCCAGGCAAGAGAACCGAGGCATTGCAGGACATTCAGAGAGCCATGGGAATCGTTCGCCAAAATGCGGAAAAATGGAAAATCCATCCCCAGAAAATCGGTGTAATTGGATTTTCCGCTGGTGGCAATCTCACCGATGCATTGATCAACTCATATCAAAAAAGGACTTATGAGCTGATTGACGGAGCCGACAAACTCAGCTGTAAGCCCGATTTCTGCATGCTGATCTACCCTGCATGGCTGGATGGAAAAACTGTCTCGGAAAACAACCCACCGACATTCATGGTCCAGACAAAAGACGACCCCTTATGCAAGCCGACCCTTCCTTATGCCGAAGCCCTGAAGAAAAAGAAAATACCTAGCGAATTTCACCTCTTTGATGTGGGAGGACACGGATATGGCTTACGTCCATCAAAAGACCCTGTCTCGAAGTGGCCCGAACTTTGTGAGAAATGGCTCAAGCAAACCCTCGTCCCCTAAAATCCATCCGCAAGGATTTTGACCCTATGCGGTCCTTTTGATAATCGGGATATTCAGAGCGTCGGGTAGTCCGTGTAACCTCCGGGACCAGAACCATAAAAAGTTGAGGGATCAGGCTCATTGAGAGGGCTTCCGGATCGGAATCTCTCTACCAAATCCGGATTGGCAATAGCCAGTTTTCCAAATGCAACCGCATCGGCCTTGCCCTCAAGTATCGCCTCGCGCGCCGTTTCCGCGGTGAAGCTCTCGTTGGCTATGTAAACACCACCAAAAGCCGCCTTCATGCTCGGCCCCAAAGGTTCCTGCAGGAAATTTTCACGAGCACAGAGGAACGCAAGTTTCCGTTTACCCAGTTCAGCTGCGACGCTCGTAAACAGCCCGACCAAGTCCGAGTCGCCCATATCATGTGCGTCCGCCCGGGGAGCCAAATGCATTCCTACCCGGTCCGCGGCCCAAACATCCACCACCGCATCAACGACTTCCAACATGAATCGCATCCGGTTTTCCGGGCTTCCTCCATACTCATCTTTGCGTTGGTTGGTGGAATCCTGCAAAAACTGATCGATCAAATAGCCGTTCGCACCGTGGATCTCGACCCCGTCAAATCCGGCCTTCTTGGCATTTTCAGCGCCCCGCCGGTATTGCTGAACTACCTCACGAATTTCCTCAACAGAAAGTTCACGAGGTGTTACAAAGTTTTTTTCAGGCCTGATCAAACTCACATGTCCTGCTGGCGCGATCGCACTTGATGAAACAGGTAATTTTCCATCGAGATAGATGGGATCGGATACCCTACCAACGTGCCAGAGCTGGCATAAAATCACCCCACCCTTCGCATGAACCCGATCGGTCACTTTTTTCCAACCCGCAACCTGCTGTGCCGACCAAATCCCGGGCGTATCGGGATAGCCCACACCCATCGGATCCACCGAAGTTGCCTCACTCAGAATCATTCCAAAGTCACTGCGCTGTCCGTAATATTCCGCCATCATATCGTTGGGGACGCGCCCCTCAGATGCCCGACAGCGAGTGAGAGGAGCCATGACGATGCGATTTCGGAGCATGAACGCTCCTGCTTGAAGTGTTTGGAAAAGAGGATCAGACATATGAATAGGGTTTTACTAAGACATCCGATTCATCATCTCGTCAAAGAACAATCAGTGAAAATCCCCAATTTCCTTGATTTTGATTTTCGAATCCCAGATTTTCGAGGTAAATCCAATCATGACCTCCTTCCTAATTACTTGCTGCCACGCAACTTGTGCGATTCCGGAAGCACAGCGTGAGCTTTTCAAAGGCCATGAGGAGAGAGTCACTTCTCCCGAGGGCTGGGAACCAGGTGCCCTTAATCTAGCTCAGGGCCTGGCCATGAAGCTCTCCACTCCTCTGGTTCATGGCGACGTTTCCCGCTTGCTCATCGACCTTGAACAGATCGGCGATGCGCAATGGAGCGATATTTCAATCAACATTCCTGAGGCCAGTCGCATCAGATTTGCAGACAGGCACAACGAGAAATTCCATCATGCGATCCATGTAAAACTTGATGAAGATTTCAAGCGCTACGACACGATCCTCCACCTCGACATCCATACGGCTCCCATCGCGGATGGGACAGTCACCTTTGAATTTGTTGGCGATGAATCTGCTGAAAAATTTACCGCCTTCGCTACAAAAAACATGACCATTCCAGAAATTCTCTGCTCAGAGAAACCTATGAGAGAGATCAGTCCCATGCTTGAGTGGATGCTTCAAAAAGACGTTCCGGGAAAAATTGGCATCGTTCGTAT
Organism: Luteolibacter sp.; assembly: GCA_044233125.1. Lineage (GTDB taxonomy): Bacteria > Verrucomicrobiota > Verrucomicrobiia > Verrucomicrobiales > Akkermansiaceae > Luteolibacter. The sequence goes on from JBIIKO010000004.1 coordinate 67,449, forward strand.
CACCGCATCACAATCGTTTTTCCTCAAATCTCAGCCCGTCCGCTGGGAGACTGCCAAAAAAGCCATCATCATGGCAGTAGCCGCTGCAGCCACAGCTATCAATACAAGTCCTCCAACGAACTTGCAGTTCGACTTTTAAGATTTGAATCCCAACCCGAAAAGCTGGCTTCGCCACGCTCTAACCACTCCCGAGTTCACCCAACATCTGGCACCATTCGCCACGGGTGAAAGCCATATTGTATTCGACCATGCCAATGAGGCATCTCATTCGTTTTTCGTCGCCCTCGCTTGCACCGCCTCGAAAGACCAGGGCAAAAAACGGCATTGGATCATTCATGAATCCCCTCGCCAGCGGGAACGCTTTGCTGCCGAGTTAGAACTTTGGGGCATCAACGCTGTAGTTTTGCCCGATTCCCCCGTGAACCCAGAAAACGAATTTCACGAAATTTCAGATCCCGAGTCCGCCGCGGAATGGTTTTCCATTCTTGAAACCCTCGCCAACTCGAACGCCTTTGCGGTGATCTGTGGGCCCGACTCCTTCTCCCAATACGCACCATCTCCACAGTCCTTACTCTCGAATCGTAACCATTTGAAACCCGGTCTGATTCTCGATCCTACGGCCTTTGCGAAAACTCTTACTAATCACGGCTACGAGCGTTTCCCAACGGTCACAGCCCGCGGACACTTCGCAATTCGTGGCGGCATTCTTGATCTCTTCCCTTTCCACTCTCCTCGACCACTGCGCCTGGAATTCTTCGATACCGAACTCGAATCCATCCGCGAATTCGATATCAATTCCCAAGCCTCCACCCGCAAGGTCGCGGAAATTGATCTGCTCCTAACAGAGCCACCCGCTGTGGCGACGATCGCGGATTATTTCCGCCCAGGAGATGTTAAGATTTTGCTTCAGACAGATCAGTCCAATCCGTTCGATCAGACGGATCTGTCAGATTTCATTATCACACCAAACGCCGCCGCAGGCGCGGTTGAAGAAAACTTTACCCTAGCCACGTATGGCTCACCCCTGGGCACTTTCGATGCCGGTGACTTCATCCTCGATGAGCTCCGGCGCGAGGCCTTTTTCAAACAACTCAACGAATGGCAGCGGGAAACATGGGACATCGGCATTGTCTTTTCCACCAAAGGCGAACTCGAACGTTTTACCGAACTCTCCGGCAAAGATCTTGAAAGGGACCTCGGGCTCACGCCGGTCATCGGTGAACTCGTCTCGTCCTTTATACTTCCTGTGACCAAACTCGCCTTACTTTCTTCTTCCGAGTTGTTCGGCCGATACCGCACGCCCGGCGCGGCACGTCGCTCATCGGTTGAAAAAGCACGGGTCATCCGCGCGCGCGCTACTCTCGATGATATCGAACCTGGCGATCTCGTCGTCCACTACGAATACGGAATAGGAAAATTCAAAGGCATTGCCCACGAGGAGGAAGGCGAGGAACTCCAGATCGAATACAAAGACGGTTCCATCCTTTCCGTTCCCTTGGAACAAGCGCACCTCATTGGAAAATATATCGGGGTCGGTGGAAAAACTCCGGACCTCAACAAACTCGGCAACGCCACTTGGCAGAAAAACCGTAAGTCCGCCGAGAAATCCATCCTCGATTACGCCGCCCGCCTACTCCGCATCCAAGCGGAGCGCGAACACGACCAAGGCCACGCCCACCCACCCGACACCCGTTGGATGTTCGAATTCGAGCAATCTTTCCACTACACGGAAACCCCCGATCAGAAACAGGCGATCCTCGATACCAAACACGACCTCGAAGCCCCCCGCCCCATGGACCGACTCATCTGCGGCGATGTCGGTTTCGGAAAAACCGAAGTCGCGATCCGTGCCGCTTTCAAAGCCATCACCGGCGGAAAACAAGTTGCCCTGCTCTGCCCGACCACGGTTCTCGCAGAACAACACTGGCGCACGTTCCGCGAACGTTTTTCAGACTACCCGATCCGCGTCGATCTCCTGAACCGCTTCCGCTCACCCTCCGAAGTCCGCGCCACAATCGCAGGCCTCGCCGATGGCTCGGTCGACATGGTCATCGGCACGCACAGACTCATCTCCGGCGATGTCGCCTACAAAGACCTCGGTCTCGCAGTCGTCGATGAAGAACAACGCTTCGGGGTCGCTCACAAGGAAAAATTCAAAGAGTTGTTCCGTCAGGTCGATGTTCTAACACTTTCCGCCACACCCATCCCACGCACGCTTTACATGGCACTGATGGGAGCGCGCGACATGTCGACCATCGACACCCCACCTCCTAACCGTCTCCCGGTTTCCACCACGGTAACCGCCTACGACGAACGCATCATCCGCGATGCGATCCGTCGTGAAATGAAACGCGGCGGTCAGGTATTCTTCCTGCACAACCGCGTTAAGACCATTGAGATGGTGCATAAAAAACTCAAAGAACTCGTCCCCGAAGCCCGAGTCCTTGTCGGCCATGGCCAGATGGAGAAACACGACCTTGAAAATGTCATGCACGCCTTCGTCAACCACGAGGCCGATGTCCTACTCGCCACCACCATCATCGAAACCGGTATAGACATCCCCAACGCCAACACCATTCTCATCGACCGCGCAGATCGCTTCGGCCTCGCCGATCTCTATCAGCTCCGCGGCCGCGTTGGCAGAGCTGGAGAAAAAGCCTACGCCATTCTTCTACTCCCCCGCGAAATGATTACCCAAGGCGATGCCCGCAAACGCATTCATGCGATCAAACAATATACCGCCCTCGGCTCCGGTTTCAAAATCGCCATGCGAGACCTCGAAATCCGCGGCGCCGGCAATCTTTTAGGAACGAAACAATCCGGCCACATCGCCCAAATCGGCTTCGATCTTTATTGTCAGCTTCTTCGGCAGTCCATTGATCGACTCAAAGGCAAGAAGGATCCAACGCTCCACGAAACATCTTTTAAAGCCGACTTCATAGTCCCTACCGAGACGCAGTGGGCGTTGAGACAGAAGACAGAAGACTTTGAGACAGAAAAAAAGAATCTCTCTTCCAAATCAAAAATCAAAAATCAACAATCATCAATCGTCAATAATCCGACCCATCTACTCCCCGCCTATATCCCAACGGCCTATCTCAGTGACGCCAAACTCCGCATCAACGCCTACCGCGAATTAGCTGAATCCAACACCTCCAAAGCCATCGACTCCCTGGAAAAAAACTGGATCGACCGCCACGGCCGTTTACCAGAGCCCGTCAAACACCTGCTCACCATCGCCAGAATCAAAGCTGAGGCTGCCGCAAATAATGTCTCTTCCGTAGAAATCTCGGGACAACGACTGATCCTACAAAGAAACGGAAGTCCGATTTTGTTAGATGGATCGCGATATCCAAGACTGGTGAAAATGAAGCTGGAAGAAATGCTAATGGAAGCACTGGAGATGCTAAGAAAATTTTAGGAATATCACCCAAGGCGGGGCTGCATTATGCTGCCTTATAATTAAATAAAAAGAGGCTAGCACAATGCAGCCCCTACTTTTTTTACTTAAATAAATGGATACATAATTTCTCCAAAACCATTTCCCCTTTCGCTCCCGACCTAAGAAATCCAACCCTTGCCTATGTCCCACAGAACCATCCACTTTGACTTCACTTCGTTCCGTCCAAGCCATTGCGGCTTCGCCATAAGTAAAATGCTCGTTACAACTCGCTCCGCTTTCCATGCAAGCAACGCTTTGAACTAAGATCCGGTCCCGGCGATCCGGCTTATATTTCCTACCGTCAACATAGAGACAAAGTCATCATCGAGCATACCTACGTATCAGAAAGAGTTCGGAGAAAAGGCATTGCAGCAAGCATCACGCAAGACGCTCTACTAGAAGCGCGCCGACTCGGTTGGAAAATCGTGACGGATTGCTCTTACATGGAAAGCTACATCCAGCGACATCCCGAGTTCAACGTGATACTACATAAGCTATGAGCGAGATAGGCGAAGCTACTGCGTCCTCACGCTTCCAACTCTTTCCTCCTCCGATTCTCCTCCAGAATTTCAGGGAAAATCGTCAGTGTGCTGATAAAAATCAAACCCGCTGAAATCCATGCAACCCATGATGGCGATGCATAGGCCGCAACCATGAATGCGATAAAAGGAGCAATCACTCCACGAATACCTGTTAGAAAGGTATGCACACTCATGTATTCAACGACCTTATCACTGTTGGCGAATTTAGTAACCCACAGAGTCCAGATGATCTCACCTCCCGATCTAGCAATACCATGCAATGCGATGCCGACGCAGAGCGCCATGAATCCACTTCCCAGGTAGTAAATGAGAATTCCCACAATAAAAAACACGTTCACAAGCGCACGCACGGTATAGAATGGAAGGCGATCGAAGACCATTCCCCATGGCACAACAAACACAATAAACGCAAGCATCGGCACCGTACCGGTAATAAGCCCGACGTTTTTTGGACCATAGTGATATCCATAGAGAGGATGGGTGATGTATTCGACAAATAACGCCAGGCTCACCAAATTTCCAAAACCGAAAACCATCCAGACCATAAGGAGCTTACGGAACGGTGCGTCTTCAGAAACGTGACGAAAGGCATCGAACCATTTCAAGCGAAGCGTCTGTCTCAAAACTACCGGAGCCATGAGTAACACACATCCGGCCATCATCAGACAAGCAGCGGCGTATCCCCAGAACAGTGGTGAGAAATCATTTCCGCGAGATTTCAACCAACTTCCGATGAACCATGAGATCGCACCCGCAACACCGGCACGGATCAAGGAGGTGATCGAGAACAATCGACCCCGTTTGTCAGATGCATAATGCATCCGATAAATCTGTGCAGTCAGTGGCGCACTCATGCCTAGGCTAATGAATGCGATGACGCAACCTACGAAGTAGATGATCGCATGATTGCCTGACACGGAGGCGACAGCAAAGCCTATAAAGGAAATCAGCCAAATGCATGCAGCAAGAATATTGACTGGCCTGCCGAATCGACGCGCAAGTTGCACGATGAAAAGACTACATAACTGCCCCACACTGCTGGCAGCAAGCATCGCCGCTTTGATCGCCCAGTGCATTTCAAAAACCTGAATGGCAAAGAAGATCACGAAACTGGTCGCAGCAGTATCGATGAAACCCGCTGGAAACGCACGCAGCACCTCAATTCGGAAAGTGCGTTCCTGCTGATCAAAGTCTTTCTGACCGGAAACGGTCTTTTTCATCCGCTTAAACTATTTGTGCTTCTGCAAATGGCGTGGTGCATGATCAAAAGCATCATGGTCCAAGCGCGGGTCATCATGAATTTTCAACTCGCCCATAAGCTGATCACGAAGTTTGACGAGCGTTCCCGCATAGGCAGGATCATTCGCAATATTTGTCATTTGATGGGGGTCTTTGGCGAGATCATAGAGCTCTTCCGCCGGACGCTTGCCCCAAGCATATTGAATGAAAGTTTTCATTCCCGGAGCGTTCCGATTTGTAATTAACCATGCCTTGGTCGGTGAGGAGTCGATGTCCGGAAACCCGGCATAGGTATCGTTTGCGAGTTGCTCGTATGACGGCTCCGAAGTTTCGGTGACGCCGAAGGGATCACCCATGGGCCAGCGGTCGGGCTTGAAATTTTTCACATAAAGAAAATCCGGAGTGCGTAGGGCACGAATCGGATATGAAAGGTTACCTTCGCGTGCCGGTTGGGCATGCACCTCGCGACCGATTAACGCCCAGCTGCGAAGTTTCGAATCATCTGCCCCTGGTGCTAGCGCGGACAGCAGGTTCTGTCCGTCCGGATCATCCGGAGACTCAAGCCCGGCAGCAGCGAGAACGGTGGGTGCCAGATCAATCAGCGAAACCGGTACTGCCACTTTGCGACCAGACGCGATCTTTTTCGGCCAACGAATGGCAAGCAAAACCCGCGACCCAAGATCGTAGACATTGCATTTGCCATGCGGAAAGCCAGGAATTCCGTGGTCTCCTGATATAACGACGATGGTATTGTCTAATTCTCCCATTTCCTCGACCATTTGGATGAGCACCCCGCAAGCCGCATCAAAGGCCATACCCTCTCCCAAATAATCTGCCATATCCTCGCGAATCAGAGCTTCATCCGGCAACACGGGAGGCATTTTACCTTTTAGATGGTCAGGGTTAAGCCCCCACAGATTCCTGCCGGAACCCAGCGTCCACTTGCGATGCGTATTGGTAGGATTGAACGAGTAGAAGAACGGTTTACCTTTTTCTCTCTTAGACAAGAAATTGCGAAAGTTTCCCTGAACTTGTTCAATAATCTGTCGCTTGGCCGCTTCCTTGTCCTCCGCCTGGGTAACAAACCTGGAATATTTGTTCAAATTATTGCCAGCACTGTCGTAGATGTTCTCTCTGCCGCCAAAGATACTGGGCCGCATGTGAAGCTTGTAGGTCAGACCGATATGGTAGCCGCTATCACGAAGTGTGAGTGGCATACCCTTGATATCATCGAACGGATCCGGGACGCCCTTTTGCCACGGGAAATGAAGTTGTGCATGTGAGCCATTACGGAAAAAATGCCGACCCGTATACAGAGCGGCCCGTGATGGCGAACACGACGGTGAAGATACGAAGGCATTTCGGAACAAGGCCCCCTCTTTCGCGATCCGATCAAATACCGGTGTATGAATGATATCATTGGGCGAAGGATGCTTCGAATCCGCATAAGCCGACGCATAGCAGCCCAAGTCATCCGCAAACAGAAGCAGCACGTTCGGGCGTGAATCCGGGGCATCCTCAGCAAAGCAAGACAGTGCTTGAAACAAAAAGAGAACCGCGATCGACAACCGCATGGATCGGGAGAAAAATATCTTAGACATCATAGGGTTTCAAAAATCAATGACGCAAATAAAGCGGTGAGTCAGTCACGAGGGAAGCTTAAGAAGGAGCAGTTCTCAGGATTTTAACATTTACCCCCTGCCACATAGCCAACGTCAGTTCGCTTATCACTTACAGGCACAAGTTTCATGAATTGAGACTGGATACCGTCAAAACTTCAGCTAATCAAGAATCTGGCATAAGGAATTTCCCCAGCGGTGACAGGTCATTCACATGCCCGACGTAGTTTCCGAGTAGCCAACCTCGGATGGACTGATGAATTTCAGTCAACTGGGTCGACAAAAAATCCCCAGTTATTGAAATGAAAAAAGCCCGCCTGATCTCTGCTGTCATGACCATTGTCCTGCAAATTTGCGGGCTTGGATCGGCGACCGCTTCCGACAAGAATGCATCCACAGCCCCGACATTCCAACTCCCCAAGGAAACCGAAACTCTTTTGGACCGCTACTGCTTGAGTTGTCATGACGAAGACACACAGAAAGGCGATATCAGGCTCGACAACCTGGCCGAATTGGAAAGTCAAAAGCGTCTAGATCTCATGAACCGGATGCAGGAGCAGATATACTTTCGGCACATGCCTCCAAAAAACAAACGACAGCCAAGCGAGAACGAGCGAAAAGCAGTTTTGTCGATGGTTTCCTCTGAACTTGGCGCTCACAATGCCTCAACACTCGAAGAAAAGCTGCAAAAGCCAGAGTTCGGCAATTACGTTGACCATGAAAAACTTTTCTCCGGCGAATACAAAGACTTGCCGGGATTCACCTATGACAGGCGCTGGCTGATCAGTGAATACATCTTCAATGCAAAATTCCAGAAAATGCTGGAGAATGTCACAATGGGGCAATTCAAAGGCCAAAGGATTTCATTACTGGGTAGCAATAAAATTCAAAACCTAAGTTTAACGAATCCCTTTCTTCTGCCAAACATTTCAGGCGTTAGATATTACGCAAACGAGGATCTCACCGGTGGCCATCTCTCAAGCATGCTGACCAACGCTCAAAAGACTTCAGAATACATCACAAACACTTCGGTGAAGTCGAAAAACAATAAATTCCTTCCCGTGATCGGTCAGATCATGGCGCTGGAGGACAAACAGGCCGCTACCTTGGCCTCACGACGCTTGTTTTTGGAAAACTTCATCGCAAAGGTTTGTGAGGACCTCTACGGCGCTAAGAACGAAGCCATGTTGCCAACATTCAAGCCCGTTGAGCTCAAACCGATCGAAAAGCCACCCGAAGGTGAAACATATAAAAAAGCGCCAATCCACGTAGCAACAAACATGCTGAAAGGCCTTCAAGGTGAAAACACGGTTTATCAATTTCTTTTAAATCCGGAGCATGCCAAAAAATCCGATGATGAATTCCGTGAATTATGCGAAAAAACTTGGTTCAACCTTGGTGATCATGAACGTAAAATTCAGGGTCGTATGGCTCTCCTCCGGGAATACATGACCGAATTCAGGAGCATCGTGGAAAAAGACCAACATAAGATAAAACCGTTGGTCTACGCACCGCTGGCGGCTGATGAAATGGAAGTCATCAAAACATCGATTCTTAAAAATCGAGAGAAAGGCGATCACTATGGCGATCTGATCAGAAAATGCATCACCGATTGGGAAAAAGAATTCGAGCAACAACGTGTAGCTGCCGGACCTCCATCCGAAATTCTTCTCTCAGAATTGGTCAATCAACTAAGTTTGAAAATCTTGGAACGGCCTCTGAATGAGGCTGATGCCCAGGAGTATCTGTCACTAGCAAAATCCTACATCGAAAAACTCGGCAAGCTCAAAGCCGTCCAAAAACTTATTCAAACCTTCATTCTATCTAGCGATTTTGCTTATCGTCAGGAATTCGGTGCTGGAACGCCGGACGGGCAGGGTCGCCGGATGCTTTCTCCACGCGATGCGAGTTACGCCATTGCCTATGCCCTAACGGATCAGAGCCCGGATGCGGAATTGGCGCAAGCCGCTGCAAGCGGTAAACTGAATAGCCGCGAGGATTACAAACGGGAAGTCCTTCGCATCCTGCAAAAAAGAAATCAATATTATCTCATCGATACCCTTCTGGCCGACAAAAATTACAGTGACAACACGACCAATATGCCCATTCGCAAGCTTCGCTTTTTCCGCGAGTTTTTCGGTTACCCCATCGCCTCAACCATCTTCAAAGATGAGAAACGCTTTGGCTTGGACCGTCTTGCAGATGCGACATGCCGCCTCATCAATGAGACGGACAGAACCGTTGAACATATTTTAGAAAAGGACCAAAATGTATTCGAAGAATTACTCACCACGGAAAAATTCTATGTCTACCACGATGGAGATAACGAACGCATGAAGGCCGCGTCTGATAGAATCAAAAGAATCTACGAACACTTTAAGGATCTCGACTGGAAAAACTTCAAAAAAGAAGACCTGCTCGAACACAAAGACTTCCTGAAAGAGGTAAAAATGAGAAGTGTCGATCCGGATAAAATGGATGCGAGAAACCGCCAAGGCGACACACTCAAGCTTTTCAAAATGTCTATGGAAACGATTGTCGCCCGCTTGGGTAAGGGACAAAAAGAGGCAGCGCCATTCGATCTCTATCGGGGTTACGGCTACGATTTCATGCCGGCTTACAATGTTGCAAATTTTTATAATATCGATCTGAACCATTGGGATTACCAAACCGTCCAGCCGGCAAAAGTCGCCAATCGAAAGGGCCTGCTCACAAGCCCGGCCTGGCTGATCGCCTACGCAAAAAACACGGAGACGGATCCTGTGCACCGTGGCAAATGGGTTCGTGAAAAACTGCTAGCCGGCACGATTCCCGATGTACCGATCAGTGTCGATGCCGTGATTCCCGAAAACCACGATAAAATCCTTCGGGACCGCTTGGCCAGTGCAACGGAAACGGAGTATTGCTGGAAATGCCACGAAGCAATGAATCCGCTGGGCTACACATTCGAAAGCTATGACGATTTCGGTCGATTCCGAGTGGAAGAGTCTTTGGAATATCCAGACAAACTCATTAAGAAAAACTCGGATGATTTCACGCTCCTGAGCGATACCCGGGATGTTTACAAAACACTGCCGGTCAATTCAAAAGGTTATCTCAAAGGAACAGGAGACGAATCGCTAGATGGGGAAGTCAAGGACGCCATGGATCTCAGCGAACGCCTCGCAAAGTCACGACGCGTTCGTCAGTCCATCATCCGCCATGCATTTCGATATTTCATGGGTCGCAACGAATTTCTCTCAGATTCAAAAACCCTCATTGATGCCGAAAACGCCTATGTTGAAAACGGAGGTAGCTTTGATGCCGTAATCGTGTCACTACTGACCTCGGATTCATTCATTTACCGTAAACCTGTAGAAACCCAGACTCATGAATAGCCGTAGAGATTTCCTGAAAACATCCATACTTGGCGCTGGCGCCATGGCGTTGGCACCTTCTTTCAATCAGCTATTTGCTGCCCAGAACAGCACAGGCTTTCCGAAACGTTTCATCTTCATTCGCAAATCCAGCGGCATCAGCCCCACAGAAACAGCTCTTCTCAATTTTTCCGCCAAGGAGAAGGCCCTTGATGACAGTAAGCAACCTTTCGAAGTCGCTCTCGACAAATACGAACTCCCTAAATGGCTGCGAGGCTTGGATGCCCATAAAGAGCACATGACCATTCTCCAAGGACTCTCCGCCAAGATGAGTGAGAATGTCCATTACTCGTTCTCCTCCGTGATGGGTTGCTTCAAATCCAATCGGAATACCCTAAGTGCTATCAAACGCACGACAATCGATTTTGAACTCGCCAAACTGTTCCCATCCCCTTTCGGACACGTCGAACTCTCCTTTGCCGACGGCCGAACAGGGATTGTGTCGGGATACTCCGCACCCGCACCTCAAACCCGCAATTACTGTTATGCGGATCCGGATACAGCACGCACCGAGCTCTTCAAATCCGTTCTAAACCCGGAAGCCGTCAATTCGGACAATGACATGCTGTCTTTCTTGCAGGGCAAGGAAGGAATGAAAATCAGTGGAATCAAAGGACATGAAGTCAAACGCCAAGAAGCACAAATCGAGTCGATTGATGCGATTCGCGAACGAAACAAGAAGCTAATCTCCATTTCCGGATCACTTGCAAAATTCATTCCGGAACTTGATCCCGTCCATGCGAACGGCGGTATGGATGCCAGCACACCCGAAAAACAAGCTGCCATGACCGACGTGTTGATTGCCGCCATGAAAGCAGGCTTAACCAACGTGGTCACCTACACGATTGACGACCTTGGCACGCCGATCACCGGCCTTCCCGGAAATGAAACAGATCGCGTCGGGATCCACCCATTGGGACATGATGAGGCTTTCGGTGGCGTTCCAGCATGGATGACCCGGGAACAGATTCGAATCAGTCACATGAAACAGGTTAACACCATCGTGGAAAAACTCAAGGCGACACCCGAAGGAAAAGGCACCATGTTCGACAACACAATGGTCATGTATTTCCCTGAAAACGGGGAAACTCACCACGGGATCGGAACGGAATCCCCATTTGTCATCCTCTCAGGCAGGAACTGCAATTTGGATATCGCAGGCCGCTACATCCGCTTGCCGTTTCTTGGTAACGAAGGTCACAAAACCCTCGGCAACTGGTATACCACCCTGCTCAACGCCCACGGAAACCCAATCGAGCATTACGGCGATCTCGACCTCGAGATGGCTCGCAAAAAACTCCCGCAAACCGGCGCAATCAAGCAGTTCATGGCTTGATTGCAATAGTAGAGAGAGGCGATTGGATTTCAACGAAACTTAATCCTGCATATAAGCATTTTCACCATCAAGAGATCCTTGCGGTTTGATGTAATTCGCAGGATGGTTTACTTATGAAAATTACGATCCTTGCAGCCGCCATTCTGTTATCCGTCCATTCAATTTCACAAGCAGCCGATCCAATAGTTGTCGCCCCTGCTAAAATCGAAGCAGTGGAGAAGCAACTTGCCGCAGGCGCGCAAATTCTGGACGTCCGCACCAAGGAGGAATGGAATGAAGGCCGCCTCAAAGGAGCCAAACTCGTCACCGTAACTGAAGCAGGATTCCTCGAAAAAGCCAAAGCCGCACTGGATTCCAAAAAGCCAGTTGTTGTCTATTGCAGGAGCGGAAGACGCAGTGCCTTGGCCGCAGAGCAACTCCGGGCCGCAGGCTTCACCGTGCATGACATGCAGGGTGGCATCACTGCTTGGATCGCGGCGGGCAAACCGATCGATCAATAACTCGAAGGGCCCTTATACTCCGATGCCCCATCTTGGTTTAAATATCCGGATTTTTCTTGATCGTTCATAACTTTCAGTATTTACTGAAAGAGTAGAAAGAAAATAAATGAAACTACCTGATGTTATGAAAAAAATTGAAGTTTACTACGATGGTCGCTGTGGGATGTGCTGCAGCTTTCACGAATGGATCAACCGCCAACCACGCGCTTATTCCATAGAATTTATCCCCTACCAAGCCGCGCGCGCAGAGCAAATTTTTCCGGGTATAAGCACACTCGATCCGGCTCGTGAGATGATCGTTCGGACAGATGAAAATAAAATTTTCCGAGGCGCGGAGGCATGGGTTCTTTGCCTCTATAGCTGTAGCAACCATCAGACGGCAGCTCGACGATTGGCGGGTCCGGGATTATTACCCATCGCGGTCCATAGTTGCCGCTTGCTTGCGGCGAACCGTCATGCGCTCAGTAAAATTTTCTTCAGGAAAAAAGACAGAGAAGTCCAAGAGCAACTCCATCAAATGCAATTGCCTGAATGTGAAGACGGCTATTGCCTGAACCCATGAACCACCCATCATCATGAACCCGCAGACATTGGAAACAGGATTGAGAATCGCCGGACTGATACTGACTGGCTTGGTTATCGCGAACTTCGTTGCTGCAAAGAGATGGGATTATTCGGGAAGCCTCGTTGAAACTCAGTTAATTGTTAGGCAAATTTTCCATGTCCACTGCGCCTATATAATCGCAATCATCGCAGCACTGGCGCTAGTTTGCCTGGGTTGGCCGAAGCTACTTCTGGAGGGAGGCTTCTCAAAAGCATTCTGCACTTTCTTTGCCCTCTTCTGGTTGAGTCGCGTTATCGTTCAACTCACCTATTACGATTCCGATTTACGCCGCGCCGACCGCTGCTGGGATATCTTTTTTCTCGGTGTGTTCCTCGCCTTGGCAATCATCTTTGCCTTGGCAGCCTGCTACTCTTGATAAAATTTTTCCGCAATCTGCGGACAAAAAGCCCGCGCGTGTTTGGCTAGCTTTTTCAATCAAGCGCCGTCTTCAACAACTGCAGATAATCGGCTTGTGACATTTCCACGCCGCCGAAGCTCCTCAGATGATCCGTCATCCATTGAGTATCCAGAAGTTGAAAATTTTGTGCACGCAATCTTTCCACCAATGCGATCATCGCAATTTTTGAAGCGCCGGTTTTACGCGAAAACATGCTCTCTCCGAAAAACGCCTTACCCATCGAAACTCCGTAAATACCACCCTGTAAACCCTCGGAATCCCAGCACTCAACCGAATGTGCATAACCCATTTGATGGAGCTCAAAGTAACTTTCCATGATCACTTCATCAATCCATGTTTCTTTCCGTTCGGCACAACCTAGCATCACTTCGCGAAAGGCCGTATCATAACGGATTTCAAAGGGCTTTTTGTTCCAGGTTTTCCTCAAGCTGCGGGACACATGAAACCGCTCATCCAGGGGAATCAATCCTCTCATCTTGGGCTCATACCAGAAAATATCACCCTTCTCAGCCATGGGAAAAACCCCCTGACTATAGGCCTGCAAGAGTAGATGTGGTGGTATGATTTTCAACCCAACCAATCAACTCGGATTCGGTTCGTAAAGCAACCAATCACCTTCTGGCAACGGTTTTGCTCCGCCTAAAAACGAATTCCATTCCCATACCCAAGCACTCATAGAAACACCCGTTTCCATTTCAACTTTGACCCTCACACGACGGTATTCGTAAGGCTCTTCAAAATGTGCCGAAATCCCCTCAAATGCATCCAACGCTTTGAGTAGCGTGTCGGAAACACGGTAAACCTCACCCACCACCTGACCTTTCATATCCAATTTCAAGGCAGGGAAAACCAATTCAGGATTTGAATCGATCAGATGGATCGCACCCGCTACCTTTCCCAGGCCAAAGAACTCAGCATGATGCATTCGGAAATGGTTGGATCCACCCTTTCTCAAAGTTCCGTATACGAATACGGCATGCATGCTCATTTACGTCCTTGCTGCGAAACCTCAGCGTCCAGCATCACTTTGAGATCATCCAAACCTTCTCCGGTATCGGCCGAAATGGGAATGATATCAACCTTTGGAAAACGTGCCCGAAAGATGGCCAGATTTTCTTCCGAACCTTCCAAGTCCATTTTGTTGGCGATGACTTTCCATGGGAATTTTGCCAATTCCTCATCATACTCTTTGATCTCGGTGCGCAAAATCTGAAGATCACTAATCGGATCACGACCCTCACTGCCCGCCATATCGACCACAAAAAGCAACACACGGCAGCGCGTGATGTGACGGAGAAACTCATGACCCAAACCACGGTTTTCATGAGCTCCTTCGATCAGTCCCGGAATGTCCGCAACGGTACAACGCCGAAACCCTCCGAACTCAACCACACCGATCATGGGCTGAAGGGTCGTGAAGGGATACGACCCAACCTTGGGTTTCGCTTCTGAAATCTTACCCAGCAAAGTCGATTTTCCAGCATTCGGGAAACCCACCAGGCCGGCATCGGCGATGCGGCGCAATTCCAAATAGAACACCCCCTGCTGTCCGGGAGTGCCGAGTGTATGTTCGGTCGGAGTCTGGTTGGTCGCTGTGCGGAATTTAAAATTCCCCTCTCCACCAATGCCTCCTTCACACAACACAAAAGTCTGACCTTCTTCAACGAGGTCCGCAATCGGATCGAGATCGATTCCTTCATCGCTGCGCTCATACTCAACCGCCTCATTGACCGTCGCCGCACTCGTGCGATAGACCACCGTTCCGGGAGGCACTTTGCCGATCTTCATTGCTCCGCTTTTACCCGTTTTCTTGTGCTTACCACCGGGCCTGCCGTCCTCGGCAACCAGTTTGGGATCAAAATGATATTGGCGTAATGTATCGGTCGAATTATCGACCACCAACATCACCTTGCCGCCGTTTCCACCATCACCACCATCCGGACCTCCGCGAGGGACAAATTTCTCACGACGCCACGAAACCGCGCCATCTCCGCCGTCTCCTGCTTTCGCCAAAATCCTGATGTGATCAATAAACATGAATGAAGCTTCTATGCACCCAAACGAAACCGTCAACGGCAATGCGTTCCCAATAGATAAAGAACCTCATTAAATCAAGGGATGATCGTGCCTTTCGTGGTTGAAAAATTAAAACCTCACGCAAAACCCAATGCCCGCTGTTTCATCTGCGTCGCCATCAAATTCAGTGCATTCGCCCGAGTTGGAGCCAAATGTTCTTTAAGGCCGGTTTTTTCAATGAAACCCATATCCGCAGTCAAAATATCGTCTACCTTCTCCCCGTTTAGAACGTTAATAAACAGAGCGATCATGCCTTTGGTAATTAGCGAATCGGAGTCAGCGTAAAAATAAATCCGCCCATCTGCTTTTTTTGCATCCAGCCAGACCTGTGATTGGCAACCTTTGATCAAATGATCCGAATTCCGGGCTTCATCGGACAGCGGCTCAAGTTTTTTACCCAAGCCGATCACATACTCATACCGCTCCGTCCAATCCTGAAAAATTTCCAAATCCTCCAACAATTTCTCCTGCTTGTCTTTAATGCCACTCATGAAATTTCTCAAAGCAATGGACTCCATGATGAGAAAAACTTCAAGCACCGATCAAGTCGCAGGTGCAAGTCTTTGCAGGAATCGCCCCAAAACAAAGCACGCCGGCGCCAAATACAAGGCAATCAGAACGATGGGCTCATGACTGTCATAGCCCTTCTCGCTTAGCCCGATCTTTGCCAAAGGAAGCAGCAGGATCCAATCCATCAGGGGAATTCCGGCGAGTAACGCGGAAACATGCGCGGATACGGGCGATTGATATCTCCACATGCAGAGCAGCAGCCATGCGGCAAACGGAATCAGCCCAATCCAACCCATGCCTGTCTGAAGAAATACTGGTAAAATCGCCGCAAACACACCGGATCCCAATAGCAACCCACGAGCTATCCATTTTTCAGAAATCGGCAAATTTCCCTTTGCCTCCCAACGCGCACTCAAAGACAGCGCCAACACATAAACAAACAACCCAGCTGCCGGAAAAAATACCTCTCCTGAAAGCTCTCTCCTCATCGCAGCATAACCCAAAATTGGCAAACACGCCCGACACAAGCCCATGGGAATCACCGACCAAGCCGCCCTTTTGTGCACAATTGTGTATTGAACGATCAGGCCCACCAATAAACCCGCAACCACGAGTGCCATAGGGCCATAAAACGCTGTAATGATGAGTCCCGTTCCCAACCCACCGATCGCCATCGTGAAATATGAGATTTCCGAAAACATGCCTCTAGGCAACGCGCGCTCGGGACGATTTTCTTTATCCCAATCCCTATCCATCCAGTCATTGAAAAAATTACCGGAGACATAAAAGAACAGGGCCGCCACCATCAAACCCCAAGGCCACGCAAAATTGACGTCATGATGGATCGACCCCAACAAAACCCCCACGCCGAGGTTACTCACCACGCTTGGTACATTCGCAATCCTCGCTGTCGCCAACAAAGCATGGACTTTACTTTCAGATTTCACTCCACTTAACCCAACCCAACCATCACAAAACGCAAGCCTTCGTTCACATACTGGCGTGAATATTTACCCTTCACCATTATGCAAAGAGACTAAATGAAAGCCCTAGACCCGAAACTCATCCGGAGAACCGAAACTCATCCGGAGAACCGATAAATCCCATGACGAGTCTAAGTATGCTATCAACGCGTATCCACTTCCGAATCGTTAAATGACCCATGCCACCCAAAATCATTTCCATGTTCCGCCTCACTTGGTTCTTTGTTTTTATCCTCACCGCGATTTCACCCTCTCTATTCGGTCAATCCGTCGAGACTCCAATCTATGAACAGGCTCCCTCCGCAATCAAGGATAGCCAGGAGAAAATCATCCAAAAAGCCCTGCTCTTGCGTGGAAAAGTATCCGCAATGTCCAAAGAGGAAATTGATAAGCAAATCATCAATCCTCTGCCAGAGCCCGTCAAGCTAGCCCCTGTGCTGACCCAGCAAATGACAACGGAGCAAATTGCCGCACATGCAAGAAAATCCAATCTTCGCGTCGGTTACTGCTACAAATGCATGCATTGCGATCACTGGCACCTCAATCTCGCAGGCGGATACGCCATCGCTCCAAATGTCATCGTCACCTGCCAACATGTTTTATCCAATAAAACACAAATGAAGGACGGCTTTCTCGTTGTCTATGACCATGAGGAAAATATCGCCTGTGGCGTCGCAGTGCTTGCCCAAAATCCAATCATGGACACCGCAATCATCAAAGTCGCAGGGGCGAATTTCAATCCTGTTCCGCTAAACTCGAATGTAAAACAAGGCTCCGCCTCCTACTGTTTCAGCTACCCCCTGCGCCAACAAGGATATTTCAGCACAGGTGTAATCAACCGTTTTTTGTGGGACGACACCTACAACGGTGAAGACAAGCAATCTATCGACGGACTGGCTCATCTGAGAATCAATTATAGCAACGACTGGGCACCCGGAAGCAGCGGTTCACCCCTCTTCGATGCCGCAGGCAATGTAACCGGTCACGTATCCACCATTTACGGCCTCGCCGGAGGAAAAGACAAACAAGTCCATCTCACTTTACATGAAGGCATCGCAGCCCGTATTGTCGAGCGACTCGTCGAGACTTTGAAAAGCCCCGAAGAGATCAAACGACTCGCAAACATGGCACCTTTGGAAAATAAAAATCCGCAAATCACGCAGCCATCAGAAGCAAAATAGACAACTTTCATTTATCCCGTTCCATGAAACTCACCACTCTCACACTCGTCGCTCTCTCCTCTCTATCCGTCCTGGCTGAAGAATCCAAAAAAACCGATCTCCTCGCCAAAGGCCTCGATGGTTGGAGTTTCATGACCAAAGACGGGGAGCAACCCGTTGATACCGCCTGGAAATTCAAAGACGGCGTCATTTCAACCACTGGCACTCCCACAGGATACATCCGCACCAAAGAAACTTATAAAAACTACACCCTGAGCTTCGAGTGGCGCTGGCAGCCCGGCACCGAAAGAAACAACAGCGGCGTCCTCGTTCATGTCTCCACTCCTGCTACCGCACCCGGTGTCTGGCCAAAATCGTTTGAGGCACAACTCGAGCACCAAAACGCAGGTGATTTCTGGTGCATTGGAGAAACCCTCGAAGCGAAAGGCGAAAGTCCTAACCATGGCAAACGCTGGATCCGGACTGCCGACCCCAAAGAAAAACCCCTTGGAGAATGGAACACCATGACCGTCACCTGCACCGAGACCGAAATCACCGTCCAAGTTAACGGCATCCTCACCAACCAAGGTAAAAAACTCTCAACTAACCAAGGCTCCATCGCCTTCCAAGCAGAGGGAGCTCCGATCGAGATTCGAAACATTTTAGTGACGAAGTAGAAAGACCAAAGCTCGATCGGGACCGTGTGACTTCCGTTCCGTGATTGGAATGCCTCACTCCATGCACCACAATGTGCAACAGGCTAACTGATTCAATTGAGAACTTCCTGCAAGCTTGCATCCAGCCGCCTGCAGTCTTCACGCCAGTTACTGCCCCTCTTTTTTCCACCTACTCACTCCCCAAGCGCCGCTTCAACATGGTTGCGACATCCTGTATCTCCTCAACTTTCAAAGCCAGCGTCGTGATGAGATAAACCACGCCAGCCACACCGATGAGACCGATCACTGCGGTCGCTTTGCTCCAAAACGCCATATCACCGAGATCTGCGAGCAAGAGCTGATCGCCAAAATAACAAACCGCAGCCATCACCGCCGTGGAGAAGCCAATTTTCAGAAAGGCCAGAATGAGGCTTTTGGTTCCGATATCACCCGCGTAACGCATCATCGCCAGATAGAGGAAGAGAAAATTTAAACTCGCCACAATACTGGTCGTAAGAGCCAGCGATTCATGACCCCATTTGAACACGAACACAAAGGTATAGTTACAAACCAAATTCACAACCAAAGCCATCAGGCTCGCGATCATGGGAAACCATCGTTTCTCAATGGCATAAAACGCTGGCTGGAGAACTTTCAAACCCGCATAAAACAGCAACCCGCAACCATATGCTTGCAGCGCACCGGCGGTTGCCAAGCGATCCAATTCATCGAATTTTCCGCGCTCATAGAGCAAGCTCACAATCGGCTGTGCCAGCATGATCAATCCCACCGTTGCGGGAAATACCAAAAACATCACTAGTTTCAGACCTTTGAGCAGGGTCGGCGCGAAATCAGTCCCCATTCCATTCATCGCCGCACGGGATAACGCGGGCAGGGTCACGGTAGCCACTGCCACACCGAACACCCCGATGGGCAATTGCATCAGACGAAACGCATAACTCAACCAACTCACCGCCCCTTCACCCACACCGTAGGCAAACATCGCGTTGACCAGAACATTCACTTGAGTGACCGATGCGGCGATTACGGCAGGAATCATGAGCTGAACGATTTTTTTCACACCGGAGTCGTTCCAGTTGAAATTCGCCTTGAATCGGTAACCCACCGCACGCAGGGAGGGAAATTGGCAGACCAACTGAGAGACTCCCCCAATCAAAACACCCCATGAAAATCCAACCAAGCTGCGCGGCCCCCATGAAGGATCCATCCAATATCCGATTACGGCACCGCCTATCATCGATCCGATATTGAAGAAACAGGAAGCCAGAGCCGGCATGCCGAACACATCCCGCGCGTTCAACATCCCCATCACCAAAGCCGATAATGAAACCAGCGCGATAAAAGGATACATCACCCGCACCATTTCAACCGTTAGGGAAATCTCATCCGCATTATAAACCCGGGGAGCCTGCCCCGATCGCGAAAACGCTGTCAGCAGATCCACAATCCATGGCGCCAGCGCGATACCGACCAACGCAATCACGCTCATGAACACCGCCGCCAAGGTCATCATGCGGTTTGCCAAAACCCAAGCACTCTCCACACCATCGGCTTTTACCTTTTTAGAAAAAGTCGTTACGAATGCTTGGGAAAGCGCACCTTCCGCAAACAAATCCCTCAACAGGTTCGGCACTTTGAATGCCAAATAAAAGCAGTCCATCCAACGGCTGCCACCAAACAAACCCGCAAACAACACTTCACGCACCAACCCAAGCACCCGGCTCAGCATGACCGCCGCACTCACTTTCCATGTTGCCTTGACTGACATCCACGCCGTTCATCCACTATGAGCCCCCCATTTGCAATCCCCTTTACGACCAGCCCCACATTCATCACCTTCTAAACCATATTGGACCGCGTGACTCTAGTCGCGCCTTTCAATCTCAAACTTTCAATATTCACTCTTCTTTATTCAGCATTTTCCCACCATGCCCTCCCGCGGTCGTCACCAATCCACCTCCAAAGAATGCCAGCGAGTCATCGCGAAAATCGAGGCCATGCAAGGGGTGATCGGCGTCATCATTGGCCGCTCCTACGGGGGTAAATCCCTAGGCCAGGAAAAATCCACGGGATCAATCCGTATCCAGCGCCCCGTTTCCGGCGGACTAAAAGCCGTCACTCAAAGCGAGAAAGGCCTGCAGGAACTTTTCATCCGCACCGAAGCTGGGATGGAAAATCAAATTTCCGAGGCGATCAAGCGTCTAGGTTGATCAGCGCCGCTTGGTCCGACTCGCCCTTGGCGGCCTTTTCTTCTCCGATCGGTCTGATCTCTCGTATCGATTTGATCGTACGGGTCTTTCCGGTTGCACCACTTTAGGTGCTTTCTTTGCCACCGTGGAATTCGCTGCGCGCTTCACCCTTAAAACGGACTCTCCCACTTTTTTACCATTCAGCTCCTCAATCGCTTTGGTTGCCTCATCCAGTTTCGGCATCTCGGCAAATCCAAAACCTTTGGAAAGCCCCGTCTTCTCATCTTTGATAATCTCGCAAGAGAGAACTTTTCCGTATTTTCTAAACAAACAAACAATCTCTGGCTGGGTCAGATTGCGATCGATATTGCGGATGAGGATTTGCACGGTGTCGGTTGATTGAAAAAAGAAGTTATCGAAAGTCCCGCCCCGAAGCCAGCGGATTATGACAATCCATGTGGCACTTCTATCCAATCAGCGAAAAAGAACCGCAATGGTGGCAAGGCGGACATCGCTGTAGGCGAATGGACGTCAATGAACACAGATAGGGAATCAAATTCAGAAAACCCGCCTTATTGAATCATCTTGATCCAGCCGCTCATCCGCGACGAATCTTCGAACCGGTGAAAAAGATCGTCATTCGATACACTTTTTTCTCACGCGTGGTAATGATACCGGTCTGTAAATCCACTTTCTCCGGAATTTCCACACGATGAATATCCACCATCGCTTGGAATCCACGCTCTGAATACACATCAATCAAAATCGCAACCGCCACCGGATCATGAAAAAGAGGTTCCTCGGTATTCACCGTGGCGCGACCCGTCACGGCGTAACGTTTGATAACGGGCATCATCTTGTCTTGAATAAAATGAACGACCTTATGAAAGGTCTCGGTGTGCTCGACTTGGTAGCCATCTAGGCGATTCACCAACTCTTGCCGCGCTTTGACCACGATCTCATCCGCCAAAGGAATGTGGCGCAACGTGTCATAGGTGCGGGGATCCAGCTCCAAAGAACTCTGATACTCCAGCTCACGAATGATGTTTTGTTGCACGACCTGTATCGGCGCCTGGGCATTGATGAAATGATAATGGAAAATCTGCTTCAGCGAGACCAACGCATCGTAAGTCTTTTCCTTAAAGGTGCGGTAACGGTTTCGCGCCAGATCGGGATCAAAGTCCGTGGCCCGCTCCTCTTCCAAAACACCGATGCCGGATTGCCTTACTTCGGCATTGTGCGCCAGAGTTTCCTGGCCACGCTTGAGTTGCCGCGCGATACTTTCCGTCTCGTCCACGAACAATACCATGATGTGAAATACCGGCTGGCGGAAAAAATGAGCTTTGGACGTATCCGAAAACTCTTTCCTCAAATTCACCATCTCATCGTAAAACATTTTCAAACATTCCACCTGCACTTTAGTACGCGGAAAACCATCCAGCACCGCACTATCTCGGAACTGCGGCTTCAACAACTCATGAAACAATAGACGCAGGACCTCTTCATCACCCACCATCCCGCCACGGGCCTTGATTTCCAGAGCTTCCGGCGAGCTCAGTAACTGACTGACCACAATCGGCTCCGCCAAGATTCCACGAACTTTGCGAATGAAATCCGTGTTAGTACCCTTTCCCGATCCCGGGGCGCCACCCAGCAAAATCAACTCTTTGGGAAACCTTAAATTTTCACGCCCCACACTCTCTTCCAATTCTTTCCAAACACGATTGAAAATCAGCTGGGCATCTTTGATCTCAAGATCCGCTCTTGGCTCGGCTATTGGATTCTTACTCACGGCCAGCGATCAAAGAGCAAGCCGCTCCATCCGTCCAGCCCGGAGAAATCGATTTATTCATCTTGGGTGCTCGGCGAAAACAGCCATAGCTTCATCCCTGAAATTTAGTGTTTAAAATTCAGAGTTTCCACGCACCATTCACCCATGCGCGCCAAAGCCCTATCACTTCTCCAGGAACTCACCGATGCCCATTCGATCTCAGGCTTCGAAGACGAAGTCCGTGCCATTTTCATCGATGAACTCGAGGAAGTCGGCCCGCTCGCCACGGATAAATCCGGCTCTGTCATCTGCGTGCACGCCAATGAAGGTCCGCGCGTCCTCATCGCCGGCCACATGGATGAGGTCGGCTTCATGGTTCAAAACATCACTCCAGACGGCTTCATCCAGTTCATCACGATCGGAGGATGGTGGAATCAGGTCATGCTCGGCCAGCGCGTCCAAATCCTGAATCGTGACGGCGAAAAAATCCCCGGCGTCATCGGCAGCAAGCCGGTTCATTTTCTCCCACCCTCCCAGCGGGACAGCCCCGTTGCGATCGAATCGATGTTCATCGACATTGGAGCAACCTCCCGCCGCGAGGTCACGGATGATTACCACATCCAACTCGGCGCACCCATCGCCCCACTTTCCGCCTTCACGCCTATGGCAAATTCCAATCTGTTCATGGCAAAGGCCTTTGACAACCGCGTCGGCATGGCTGCCACCATCCAATCCGCCCAAATCCTCGCTGAAATGGACCACCCCAACGAACTCATCTTTGCCGGAACGGTCCAGGAGGAAGTCGGTCTCCGAGGCGCTAAAACCCTTGCCAACTTCACTCAACCGGATGTCGCCATCGTCCTCGAAGGGCCGCCCGCTGATGATACCCCCGGTTTCCATTCGGCAGAATCCCAAGGAAGACTCGGCGCGGGCGTGCAAATCCGGCTTTTTGATCCCAGCGCCATAGCCAATCCGCGTCTCGCAGAGCTCGCTATTGAAACGGCGGAGCTCGCCAACATTCCTTACCAAGTAACCGTCAGACGCAGCGGCGGAACCGATGCCGGATCTTTTCACCTCGCCAATAGCGGCATCCCGTCCGTCGTGCTCGGCGTCCCAACCCGTTACATCCACTCCCACAACGCGATCATCGATATCAACGACTACCTCGCCATGCTGAGCCTCACGATCGCCCTCGCGAATGAGCTGGATCAATCCAAGGTAGATGGTTTAACTCGCTTCCTCTAGATTCAAACAATCGTTTTAAACTTAATTTTCAGAGAGATTATTTAAGAATTATAAAATGTCAGTAAATAATTATAAATCAGATATTTACATACATATTTCCGGTTTATCTAAAATAGATTCTGACTCAACAAACATTGAACTCGAATGGGGTATTTCCGATACTCCTTTTGGAAAAATGCTCATCGCGCAAACTGAAAAGGGCATCGTCCAACTATCCTTCTTTGAAGCCAACGAGGCGGCGTCTTACGAGCAGTTGACCCGCGACTGGCCGGACGCCGCACTCAAACGCCATGATGGTTTTGCCTCAGGAATTGCCAGACAAATTTCAAAACCTCACCCCACCCTCTCGCTCAGTCTTCATCTTCAGGGCACCGATTTTCAACTCAAGGTCTGGAAAGCATTGCTCGAAATTCAGCGCGGCAAAACCCTCACCTACAGCCAACTCGCTGAAATCATCGGAAAACCTGGCTCAGCCCGAGCGGTTGGAAATGCAGTTGGAAAAAACCGCATCGCCTACCTTATCCCCTGCCACCGTGTCATTCGCGAAGATGGATCAACTGGCGGCTACCGCTGGGGCACATCGCGCAAATCCAAAATGATCGCTTGGGAAAAATCGGTCATCACTCAACCGTGACACTCTTCGCAAGGTTTCTCGGTTGATCGATTTCGCACCCACGCAAGCGCGCCACATGGTAAGCAAAGATCTGCAACGCGACCACGGCTGGAAGGGTCGCCACCAAAGGATGAGCACGTGGTATTGAGATGCAATCATCCATCACCTGCCGCGCCACGTGATCACCTTCCGTGATGATTCCCAGAATTTTCGCGCCCCGAGCCCGGCATTCTTCAACATTACCGAGGGTCTTGTCCTTCGCAGGCCCCTCACAGGCCACAGCGATCACTGGTGTGCCTTTTTGTAGGAAAGCAATCGGTCCATGTTTCAATTCAGCGGCGTGATAAGCTTCCGCGTGGATGTAGGAAATCTCTTTAAGCTTCAGCGCACCCTCCAACGCCACCGGAAACATCGGACCACGCCCGATAAAAAACGCATGTTCCTCTTTGACATACCCTTCCGCGATTCTGGCGATCTCGTCATCTTTCTCTATGACTTGTCGCACAAGCTCGGGAATACTCATCATCTCATTCACCAACGCCAGGCCTTGCTCGCAAGAAAGCCGCCGGCCCCGTCCTAACTTTAACGCCATCATCAAAAGCACGCTGACCTGACAGGTAAATGCCTTGGTCGATGCCACCGAAATTTCCGGACCCGCATGCAGATAAACTCCGCGTCCGGTTTCCCTCGCAATGGCGGATCCGACAACATTCACCAGACTCATAACAAAAGCGCCTTTTTGTTTCGCCTCTCGCAAAGCGGCCAACGTGTCCGCCGTTTCTCCCGACTGTGAAATCGCGATCACAAAATCACGACTTCCCAAAATGGGGTTTCGATATCGGAATTCCGCAGCTTGCTGGGTTTCCGCGTGAATATCCGCGAAATCCTCAAACGCATACACTCCAACCATCGCCGCATGCAGAGAGGTTCCGCAAGCCACCATCACCACCCTCGTGAGTTCCGCCAACTCACGCGCCGAGCTTGCCATGCCAGCCAGCACAGAGGAACCCGATGACAGATCAAACCGCCCACGAATTGCGTTCTCCAATGCTTCCGGCTGCTCATAAATTTCCTTGAGCATGAAATGCTCGAAACCACCTTTTTTGGCAGCCCTAGTATCAAGGGAAAGTTCTTCAATCTTGCGGGTCACCGGGCATTGATCTAGATCACGTAGATCAATGCCATTCGCTGTGACACTCGCCACGTCATTATCGTCCAGATAAATGACTCGATGGGTGCGCGAGAGAATAGCTGCGGCATCCGACGCCAAAATCACTTCTCCTTCTCCAATACCGATCGCGATCGGACTGCCACGTCTTGCCGCGATGATTCGACCCGGCTCATGGGTGGATATCACCGCTATGCCGAACGTGCCCACCACCTGATGCAACGCATCGCATATCGCCTGAATCAGATCACCTTTGTAACAATCCCCAATCAAGTGCGCCAACACCTCCGTATCCGTATCGGATAAAAATTGGTGCCCCTTGCCCTCCAGCCTAGAACGCAACATCCGGTAATTTTCGATAATTCCGTTATGAACCAGGGAAATCTTGCCGGATTGATCCATATGCGGATGCGCGTTTGCTTCAGTTGGCGACCCATGGGTCGCCCATCGGGTATGGGCTATGCCAGTTCCAACCCTATCAACAAGATTCGGACTCCATTCCTTACGCACTTTTTCGGCAAGCATCGCCACTTTACCCACCGCCTTGCTGACGTGGATTTTTCCACCATCTAACAAGGCTAACCCCGCAGAATCATAGCCCCGATATTCCAACCGCGCCAGACCGTCGATCAAAACAGATGCCGCACCGCACTCACCCACATAACCGACAATTCCACACATTTTTACACGCTGGCAAAGAAATCATGATCTCACAATCAGATCTTTCCTTACAACTTCACCCGGACAAGTCGTAGCATGTGGCCAAATTTTTCGCCCCGGATAAATCAACGTACCGATACCTGTATGGACATGGTCTCCGACTATAACTCCAAGTTTTCTGCGCCCCGTGTCGACCCATTCATCACCCGCCCTCGACCGATGATTCCCCCCATCATGCCTCAGATTCGAAACGATAGTACCGGCTCCAAAATTCACACCCTCTCCTAGAATGGAATCGCCGACATAAGAAAGATGCCCGACACACGTCCGATCCAGAATGATGGAGTTTTTTACTTCAACGGACTGACCCACATGACAGCCATTGCCGATGCTGGTGTTGCCACGGACATAACAATTTGGCCCGATCTTGCAGTTCTCGCCAATCACGACATTTCCCTCAATGAAAACTCCGGGCAAAATTTTTGATCCGGCTCCAAGTTTCAAAATTCCCTCAATCACGGCGGAAGGATGAATCTCTCCGAAAATTTCATTTTCGCTCAAGCCGCCAACCACCCATTCGTTGATCTCCAATAAATCCCATGGATAGACGCAGCTTAGGATTTTCTCTTTCAGTAATCCGCTTGCCGTGGCCAGCCATTCCCTGAGGGGACGATTCGCCACAGGAAAATCTTCCAAATTCCTTGTCAGAGTCAGCGGCCAACCATTCGGATCTTCCTGATTCATCCCAGCTCCTTCGTAATCGTTATTTTGAATTTTTCAATCCATTCATTCACCATAGCCGCATCCTTGTGCTCAACAAGCACACGAATTTTCGATTCGGTGCCAGAATAACGGATTAGCTGACGACCCTTTTTTCCAAACGCCAAATCCGCTTCTCGCATTCTCACCGGCAATTCTTTGAGTGTCTCAATCGGCGGTTTTTCCCGAACGGGCAAATTCAACAAAGCACTTGGATATTCCTCCATAATCGCCGCCAACTCAGAAAGACTTTTGCCTTCTTCACGCATAAGCCGACACACTTGCAAAGCGCTCATG
The DNA here is from genome assembly GCA_044233125.1 of Luteolibacter sp. Lineage (GTDB taxonomy): Bacteria > Verrucomicrobiota > Verrucomicrobiia > Verrucomicrobiales > Akkermansiaceae > Luteolibacter. The sequence continues at coordinate 94,673 of JBIIKO010000004.1, forward strand.
ATTCCGTCACCCGTCGTCGCGTAATCCGAGAAAATCAGGTGTCCGGAATTTTCTCCCCCAAAGTGATAATCATTCACCCGCATCATGTCCGAGACATGGCGATCACCCACTCCTGCCCTGATGACCTTGATTCCATGATTTCCAAGAGCTTCATCGAGACCAAGATTACTCATCACGGTCGCAACCATGCCACGGTTCTTGAGCAAGCCCTTTGCATGCAGTCCGAGCGCAATCAAGGTCATCAATCTGTCGCCGTTCAATATGCTGCCCTCCGCATCACAGAAAATAACCCGATCCGCATCACCATCCAACGAGATCCCGAGATGCGCGCCCTGTTTCCTGACCATTTGCCCAGCCCTCTCCGGATGCATCGCACCACAATCTTCATTGATGTTTTTACCATTCGGACAGTTGGCCATCGTGATCACATCGGCTCCCAAATCCCTGAAAATCCTCGGCGCAATCCTGTAAGCCGCGCCGTTACCAGCATCCAATACCAACTTCATCCCTCGCAAACTCAATCCATTCACACAACTTTTTGCCATTTGCGCATAGATTTCTGAGCCATCCTTCAAATCCCTAACCTCGCCCCCGAAACTTGGCTGAATCCACTCACAAGGGTCCGTCAGCAGAGCCTCAATCTCTTCCTCTAAACGGTCATCCAACTTGTAACCCTTCGAATCAAAAATCTTCATGCCGTTATCTTCAAACGGATTGTGAGAGGCAGTGATCATCACGGCGGCATTCGCCCCAAGCCGCCTCACCAGATAAGCCAGCGCTGGGGTCGGCATCACACCCAGCCTGATGACACTCGCCCCACACGCCAGCAGTCCCCTGATCATTGCCGCTTCAAGGCCCAAGCCGGACTCACGGGTATCCCTGCCGATCAAGACCTCAATTCGATGACCAAGGCCGAGGACTTTCACAATCGCCGCCCCCAAGCGCTCAGCAATCCGATCAGTCACCGGATATTCACCAGCCTTACCCCTGATCCCGTCCGTTCCAAATAACTTAGCCATGACTCATAAAATGAATTTCATTCAAATCAAACATGAATCGGCAGATTCCTTTATGTCTTGGCCTGAAAGAAGATCTAAATCTTAACCTGCTTTTGACTTTCTTCACTCGCTATTTCAGTTTTTTGAATATAAAAAACTTCCGCGAGCCATGATGAGCAACGATTCCCAACCCCCAGAAAAATCCGGAACGGGTGATCCGAATGATTTATCCACGGATTTCGCCGGTTTTGCCCAAAACGATCTTTGGGAACTCGATGCAAATACTGCAGAACTTCAGCAACAGACGACCGCCGCCACGAAAAACCTCGGGATCATGGATAAGCCTGAAGCGTATGAGGACTCGGAAAAACCACCCACTCACGAGCCACGCGAACAAAACTCAGCGGGCTTTTTCTCAAGACTTTCAAAACTTGAGAGAACTAGCCTGCTAGCCATCGCCGCCGTATTGATCATTGGCTCCGCGCTGACCTTCTTCCACTTAACCAGAGAAATAAACGTTAGTTCGGAAATTTTGAAAAAGGTCAAGCTGCCCGTCAAAGGCGAAATCCTAAGCGTCTCATCCATGGAAACTTACTGGCGCGCCCCCATCACCCAGGGCGATAACCCAGACACCACCCAACGCGGAGTGATACTCATTCCCGTCATCAAAATTCAGGCGTCCGGATCCTCAGGCGCCATTCGAATTTTCTTCCGCGACAGCGATGGCTTACTTGTCGGGGACAGCACCACTCTCGCGATCTCAGGAGATGAGACCCTCACAATCTCAGCTACCGATGGATTCACCGACCTGGGCATGCACGCCTCTTACCGCACCAGTGAACACGCGCGCTGGATCGTTCAAGTTTTCGAAGGCCCGTCGGTCAACGCACCCATCGAAAAATTCAAAAACCTTTTCACCACAGAAATCTCTACCGACATCCGTTGATCCGGCTCCGCTTCACTCTTCACCAATCATAACTCCATGACTCCACTCACGCTCAAGGAAGGCTGGCATGTTCTCCACCTTTTCTACCACATCGACTACTCGCAATGGTCTTTGCTCAACGATGATGAACAACGCCAAGCTAAAGTCCGCTTCACCGAGCTGATTCAGGAAATCCGTGCCACTCCAGAAACCCAACTCCTCACCTTTTCCATCGTCTCACCCAAAGCCGATCTCGGCTTCATGTTGCTGACCCCCGATCTCCACATCGCCAACGCTTTTGAGAAACAACTCTCACTCTCCCTCGGTCCCGAAATCCTGACGCCAGCATACTCCTATTTCTCCCTCACCGAACCCTCCGAATACACCACCACCCGTGAGCAATACATTGCGGAAACCTTGATCGCAGAGAAAAACCTCACCGCAGACACAGAAGAATACAACGCCGCACTCAAAGAGTTCGACGACCGTATGGCTCACTACCGCTCTTACCGCGTTTACCCCCAACTCCCCGATTGGCCAGTGGTTTGCTTCTATCCCATGAGTAAACGCCGTAGCGGAGCCGACAACTGGTATTCCCTCGACTATGAAGCGCGCCGCACCCTCATGGCGGGCCACGCCCGTGTCGGACGCACCTACTCGGGACGCATCCTCCAACTTATCACCGGCTCCACCGGCCTCGATGAACACGAATGGGGAGTCACCCTACTCTCAAAAACGACCTCCGATATCAAAGACATTGTCTACGAAATGCGCTTCGATGAAGTCTCCGCAAGATACGCGGAATTCGGCGATTTCTATATATGCCTGCAGTTACCGCTCAATGAACTCCTAAAGCGGCTTTGTTTGTAACAATCGGCCAGATGGGTCACACCGGTTCGACAGCGGGCGTTTTATCAAAATGGCCGAATCATCCGGTATGACTTGGTGCTTTTGATACAATAACAGCCACTTTCTCTGAGATAAAACCTTTGAACCTGTCATCTAGGCTTTCCCATGATTGATAGAAATTCCAACCTAAGAATTTCCCAGATATCACAATTCAAGAAAAGATGATCTCTCCCACTATTTGCAAAAATTCACTATTCGTCTTGAAATCCATTAGTTTCCAACATTCCGAAAACTTTGATCTAAAAACCCCTCCTTGTCAGAAGGCGTTCATCCCTTTAAACTCTAATATTCATATTCACAGAATGGCCGATCATCCGCATCGGTTTTGACTTCCTTTCATAGGTGACATCCGTCCCACGTCTTTTTCAGAAATACTGTCCCATGCGCGACCAGATCCTCTTACTCTTCCGCTCCCATCCGGAACAATCCTATTCCAAAACCCAAATCGCCAAAACTCTGGAAATCCCCGGCGAACGCAAAGGCGAAATGACCGGCATCCTCATCGATCTGATGGAGGCCAAAATTATCTCATGCGGTGCAAAAAATCTCTACTCTCTGACCAAGCCACCCGAGATCAAAGCCAAGCCGGATTTCAAGAAATCCAACACTGAGAAATCCGCAATCGCCAAGCCGGCTCCCAAAGGCTCCCTAACCGGCTCCATCAAATTCCTACCCAACGGCCATGCTTTCTTCTACCCGGTCATCGGCGATCCCGATAACGAGGCCTCGGGCATCGATTTCAAAATCCACTCACGGATTTTCATCCCCCGCGATAAAACCAAAACTTCGCTTGATGGTGACAGTGTCCGCATCAAGACCTCGGCACCTTCCTCCAAACCTCGCCAACGCGGTCCCGTCCCTGATGATCAGGAAATGCGCGGCGAAGTCATCGAAATCATCTCCCGCCGCTCCGGCCGCATTGTCGGAATCTATCGAAAAAAAGCCAATTTCTCCTGGGTCGAAACCGATGACAAAGCCCTCGAAGGACGCATCAACATCACCGGCGACACCACAGCGGAACCCGGACAAACCGTTGTCGTTGATCTCGAGAGCTGGGAAAATCCCAACACCGACCCCATCGGAAGGGTCATCGAAGTCCTAGGCTGGCCGGGCGATGCGGGCGTCGATATTCTCTCAACCATCGCACGCTTCGGACTTCGCACCTCATTCCCCGAAAATGTCCTGTGCGAGGCTCGCGCTGTTTCGGAAGAAATTCCAGAACAGGAAATCGCCCGCCGTCGCGACCACCGTGACAAACTCGTCATCACCATCGACCCCGCTGATGCCAAAGATCATGACGATGCCATCTTCATCGCCAAAACCAAAAGCGGCGGTTGGTTGTTGGAAGTCCATATCGCGGATGTCTCCCACTACATCAAACCTGGCACCCCCATGGACAAGGAAGCCGTCGAGCGTGGCAACTCGACCTACTTGGTCGATCGGGTTCTCCCCATGCTGCCAACTGAGCTTTCCAACGGAATCTGCTCGCTCAAGCCAAATGTCGATCGCCTGACCAAATGCGCGATTTTGGAAATTTCCAGCGAGGGTCACATCCTCAACACCAAGTTCGTTGATGCAGTGATTCACTCGCGCGCCAAGCTTTCCTACGAACAAGCTCAGGCCATTCTTGACGGAAAACCCGCCCCCGAAGGCTCCGATCCCACTCTCTCCGGATCGGTCAAGGAAGCATGGAAGATGGCTTCTTTGCTCAGAAAAAATCGCTTCGCCAACGGAGCACTCGATCTGGAGATGCCTGAAATCAAAATCAAACTCGATGAAAACGGACGAGCTTGCGAGGCCCATCAGGTCATCCACACGGAGTCCCACCAACTCATCGAGGAATGCATGCTCATCGCCAACCAAGCCGTCGCGAAAATCCTCCGCGAGCGCTCCAAGCCGTCGATCTTCCGCATCCACGAAGATCCCGATCCATCACGTTTGGAAGACTATGCGGAAACTGCCAAGCAACACGGCTACAAACCCGGTGATCTCACCAACCGCACTCACATCCAAGCTTTGCTCGATTCGTCAAAAGGCACCGCCGAGGAACACACGATCAAACTCGGGCTACTCAAATCCCTCAAACGCGCCGCATACGCCGCAGATCCCATCGGACACTACGGTCTTGCTAAAACCGACTATACGCATTTCACCTCCCCCATCCGACGTTACGCAGATCTGATCGTGCATCGCTCGCTGCAACCGTTTCTGGAGAACGCGCCGAAAAATGCGGATCGCACTCCGTCACAAGCCGATCTCCGCGACATCGCCCGTCATATATCCGATACGGAACGCAACTCCGCCGAAGCTGAGTCCGAGACGAAACAAATCAAACTGCTCGAATATCTCGAACTCATCGCCTCCACGGATCAATCCAAAAACGATGGTGAAGAAACGACTTTCGATGGCGTGATTACCGATGTCCGCGCCATGGGTCTCATGGTCGAAATTCCGGAAATGAGCATCCGTGGCGTTGTCAAACGCGAGGATCTTCCACGTTCCACCAACTGGCGCTTCGAGGCTCACAACATGGCATGGACTTCCTTCGACGGTCGTCGCCTCGCCCTCGGCATGAAGCTCCCCCTGCGCATCGTTTCCATCGACAAGATCAAACGCTTCGTAGACTTCGCCGTTGCCGGTCCACCCACTACGGAAGGCGTGAAAATCCCTGTTAGACCCGGCTCAGCCACAGGCTTCAAAACATCGAAAGGCAACGGTTCCAAAAAACCATTTCCAAAACCTGCCTCCCACGCAGGTCCACAAAAGAACAGCCACCGCTCCTCAAAAAAATCAGGAAACAAACGCAAGAAGCGCCGTTAGAGGTAGCCCAACTTGTCGAGGGAGGCCACCGCGCGCAGCAAGATGCCTCTGATCAGTCAGAATCATCATCCAATACTTCCTCTTCTTCATTCACGCCCCACTCTCACTCATGACCGAACTTCTCTCACCCGCAGGTAACTGGGATTGCGCGCGCGCAGCTGTCGCCGCCGGTGCCGATGCCATATATTTTGGTCTACCAAAATTCAATGCTCGTCTTCGTGCTGATAATTTTTCCGAAGCCGATCTCCCGGAGCTCATGGCTTATCTTCACAAGCACGGCGTAAAGGGCTTCATTGCGATGAACACCTTGATCTTCACCAGCGAAATCGAGGCAGCAGAAAAACAACTTCGCTTGGTGGGCGAGGCTGGAGTCGACGCCCTGATTATTCAGGATCTGGGTCTTGCAAAAATGGCACGTGAAATCATCCCCCACGTCGAGCTCCACGCATCGACGCAAATGACCATCACCTCGCCGGAAGGCCTCGCATTTCTTGAAACTATCTTTCCCATGGAGCGTGCCGTTCTCTCCCGCGAACTTTCCATCAAAGAAATAGAAAAATTCTCTTCTTCTCACAAAGCTTCAAACTTCCATTTAAACACTCCACTGGAAGTTTTTGTTCACGGCGCTCTCTGCGTCGCTTATTCCGGACAATGCCTAACTTCCGAATCTCTCGGCCAACGCTCAGCCAACCGCGGCGAATGCGCCCAGGCCTGTCGCATGCCATACGAAATTCTCGTCGATGGAGAACTCCAGGACCTCGGCGAACGTCGTTACCTTCTCTCACCTCAAGACCTCGCCGCAGTCGATCTGATCCCCGATCTTATCGAAGCCGGTGTGGTGAGTTTCAAAATCGAAGGCCGACTCAAAACCCCCGAATACGTGGCCGCCGTCACCCGCGTCTATCGCAAAGCGATTGATGCACACGAGGCTAGGGCTTGTAGCCCCAGTCCATCGTTGGGACTTTCAGTCCCGATCACCCCACAAGACCGCTACGAGCTTGAAATGACTTTCTCCCGCGGCCTAACAACCGGCTGGCTCGCAGGAACCAACCATCCCTATCTCACCCACGGGAAGTTTGGTAAAAAACGTGGACCCTTCCTCGGAACAATCATCGAAGCACAGAACGGTTGGATCCGTTTGGACACACCTCCCTCTGCGCAAAATCCTCCCCTCAAAGCGGGAGACGGAATTGTCTTCGACGCTGGAGAAAACCGGGATCTCGAACAAGGTGCGTCCATTTGGAAAATCGAAAACGATCGCATCATCTTCCATCGTACATTTTCAGGCATCAACTTCGATCGTATCCGCCCCGGCGTCACTCTCTACAAAACCTCGGATCCCGCACTGGAATCCTCGATCCGCAAATTCTGGCAAAACGCCAAACCCAAGCAGCACAAAACCCCACTCCACCTTACCCTATCAGGAAAAGCAGGCGAACCCCTTGTAGCTACTGCATTCTGCTCCAGTCCGTCTGATGGAGATCCTGTTCCTCTCTCCACCGCTGAATCAAGCATCTCTCTAACAGAAGCCTCCAACAAACCCATCACCACCGAGGTCCTCACCGCCCAACTGTCGCGCCTCGGCGACACCCCTTACGAGCTCGCCTCGCTCGAAAATCAAATAGAAGGCGATTGCCACCTCCCGATCTCCGCACTCAACCAACTTCGTCGCGATCTAGTTGACGCCATAGCGACCCCGACAAGTCGGGGCCATGCCCATGAGCAACCCAAACCCAAAATTTTCAGCACGAGTTCGCTATATCCTGAAATCCCACAAACCGATTTTTCCTCTTCACCGAAACTATCGGTCCTCACCCGCACCCTCGATCAACTCGAGGCCGCGATCTCATGCAACCCTGCACAGATCTATTGCGACTTCGAAGATCCGCGTCGCTACAAGGACGCCGTGGAAATCTTCAAATCCCACATTCCAAATTCCAATTCTCAACTCATCCTCGCCACCCCACGCATCATCAAAAGCGGAGAAACTGGCTACCTCAAAATGATCGAGCGAGCGGGAGCTGACGGCTTACTACTTCGAAATCTCGCCGCCCTTCATCATTTCAAAGATCACCAAGACATCATCAAAATAGGCGATTTCTCCCTCAACGCTGCCAACCCTCTCACTGCTAAAATCCTCAAAGAAAACGCAAACCTCAATAAACTCACGATTTCTTACGATCTCAACATCTCACAGGTTCTGGATTTGTTAGAAAAAACTCCACCCGCCTGGCTGGAACTCACCCTCCACCAGCACATGCCGATGTTTCATATGGAGCATTGCGTGTTTTGCACTTTTCTCAGCACCGGAACCACTTACAAGGATTGCGGTCGCCCCTGCGAAAAACACGTCGTTCACCTGAAAGATCGGGTCGGCCAACTTCACCGACTCCAAGCCGATGTCGGCTGCCGTAACACCCTGTTCAACGGCCGCGCCCAAACCGGTGCGCGCTTTTTCGAACAACTCCTCACCTCAGGTCTTCGCAACTTTCGCATCGAGTTGCTTGATGAAACACACGACACCGCCATCTCCACCATCAGCGCTTACCAGAACCTCCTCTCGGAAAAAATCACTCCCGACCAACTTCTCACCCAAATCCACGCCACCGAAAAACTCGGCGTCACGGAAGGAACACTGGCTTGAAGAGTGAATGGTGAATAGTGAATAGTGAAAATGAATCAGTCTTCAATCTTCACTCTTCATCATTCACTATTTAACAAACCTCACCCGCGCCTTCACCGGAAAATGATCCGATAAATACGGCTCTCCGCTTTTCACGATTCTCGCATCCAAAACTTTCGCCGGCTTGGAAACAAAAATATGATCCACTTTCCATTGCCGGTTCGGATCGCTCATCCAGAAATGCAAGGTACCCCTTTCTTTGTCTTTGGGATGTAACTGACTGAAAGTCTCCAATAAAGCCGGAAATGCTTTTGACGAACCGCTTGATGGAAGCCCATCCGCCAGATAACGAACCGCAGGATTCAATTCACCGGCATTAAAATCCCCCATCCAGACCAAGGGTTCGGCATCACGATTCATATCCGCAAGCTTACGAGCCATCAATTGCACGCCCTTTTCACGCGAGGCTTGATTGATATGATCCAAATGGATGTTTACGACCCATAAAGCCTGACCACTGGAGCGATCTGACAACCGCACCCAGGTCGCCAGCCGAGGAAAAGAATTACCCCAGCTTTTGGAACCGGCTTGTTTCGGTGTATCGGAAAGCCAGATGCTGCCTCGGTTTTTCGCATCAACTCCAAACCTGTCCTTGCGATAAAAGATTCCGGTGTATTCGCCGCCCTTCTTGCCATCATCCCGCCCCACACCCTCGAATCCGAATTCGGGCATCGACGCCCAAAGATCCGCCACTTGGCCATGCAATCCTTCTTGAATCGCCAGAATCTCGACTTTCTCGCGCTGCAACATTTCCACAATTCCAACCACGCGGTTCCTCCATGCCCGCTTTCCATTTTCCTGATGATTCTCATAACGCAAATTCAGTGTCATGAGCTCAACCTCCATCGAACCGTCCGGACTCACCGCAACCGCTTTCGGTATATCTTTTTCCTTTTTGTGACAACTGAGCAGCAAACACAGCAGGCTGGCTAAAATCACGATACTGCTTCGGGTCTGCGTAATTCTCTGACTCATAAATGAAATGTGCGGATGGCTAAAAAATGAAAAAATCACCGCTTAAACACTCATGCTTTGATGCTGAAATTCACCGGATAATGATGGTTTCTTGATAACGCAATATCTTGGCTTCAAACCTACGTCTCTGATCCAACATTGGCTTCATAAAAATGGAGCCGGCTAACGGATTCGAACCGTTGACCTACTGATTACAAATCAGTTGCTCTACCAACTGAGCTAAGCCGGCTTATCGCAATGCGATGCGCAAGCGGTTTAACTGCCTTGCACCATAAACGCAACGGGAATTTTCCAATTCACAGTGATCCCGTTCCTGGAAGAAAGCGGTAGTAGACTTCCAGCATCAGGATATTCAGGCAGTTACGATAAAAAGGATCCGAGTATAACCCGCCGGAACCCGGGGCTTTCCAGCCACCATCTGGGTTCTGGGAGCCGATCAACTGGTCACGAAACATCTCATTGTATTTCCGCCACTCGGATCCACCGCGCGCCATCATGGCTTGGGATTCGTAATAATGGGAATAGAGATTCGAATCCTTACCATCGTAATCGAACTTCGAGAACTCCAGGATGTGTTTGGTTCCTTTACGAATCTCCGATGGGTATTTTTTACCCGACATCTGCAAACAAAGCACACCCGCACCCGTCAGCTTCGCATAGCCCTCACCATTTGCTTTCCCCGTGTAACCGAAACCCCCGTTCTCGCCTTGCAGATTTACCACATACTCCATCGCTTTGGTTCGGGATGATTTCAGATCCTTGATCTCAAGCCTCGTATGTTCCGCCGCTTTCAAGGCCTGAATCTGCCATGCGGCAATCGATAGATCTCCACCGCGATTTCCCTTGGTGTCATATCCGTAATCCCAACCGCCGCTTTTTGGGTGTTGATTCTCAATGATAATACTTACGGATTTTCGAACCATCTCCTCCAAATCAGGAATCTCAATTTTCAATTGATCACAAAAGCTCAAAGACTCGCATAATGCGTAAGTCGCAATCGCATGCTCGTATGGCCAATGCTTGTCTGATGAATTCGTAGATAGCTTGCCACCATTTTTCAGCCCAAGATTCACCAAGTAAACGATACCCGTCATACAAGATTCTCCATACTTCGCGGATATCGGTGTCTCACACCTTCCCAAGTATGCCAAGACACTGAATCCCGTCATGGCAGATACATGCTTGTTAGACCATGATCCGTCTGGATTCTGATTCGCTTTCAGCCACTCCAATCCGCGCTCCACCACCACTTCCGATTCAACTCTGCCACCCATTTCCTTAATACGATTCAACCGATCCTCCTGCGAACAGCGCTTCGACATCACCCCATCAATTTTCTTAAAATCGCCTGTATTGCCTATCTTTCCAATCATACCAACTTCACCCGCGTTAAACCCATCATTGGACATATCCATGGAAGGAATCGTGACATCAACGTCGATGGTCGGGATCGATATGGGTGACACGTTATATGAAATGATCACATCGTTGGTCTGATTTGCAGGAGGTGATGGCTTTGATGTTACAGGCTTAGGCTTGGGAGGTTCCGGATCCGTTGAAATGATTTTTTCCGGACCATAGGAAACATCAATATCCACAATCTCAGGCGGCATGCTCTTAAGCACAATCAGTCCAAACACCAGAAAAACCAGAATCATAAACAATCCCGAAATGAAAATCGCAGCGATTCTCGAATTCCTGCGCTGAACTCTGAATTGAGCTTCAGCTTCTTCACTCAGTTTGATGTGTAGGCTCATAATGTTGGGTTTTCGTTCTTAAACAGGAATTCTCTCCCATCTACAGAACGAACGCATCAACATCACATCTTCTTAGAGACGAAATTTCATAGAACATGCGCAGGATGAATTCTCCCACGCATCAAACAGCACCAAACCTTTATACCTCAGCGCTTATTGCTTCGCCGGCTCTTCGCTCTTTTTCTTATAGGTGCTTTGCACGTAAACTTCGCGCAACTCCTTCATTCCAATCTCACAAGGGCTCTGCGCCATAAGATCGGCGCCTTTGTTGTTTTTTGGAAAAGCAATAACCTCACGGATACTGTCTTCACCGGCAACCAACATCGCGATTCGATCCAAGCCCAATGCCAAACCACCATGTGGCGGTGCCCCAAAGCGGAACGCATCCAAAATGTGAGCAAATTTGATTTGTTGTTCCTCAGGACTCACGCCGAGCACTTCGAACATTTTCGCCTGGAGATCCTTTTCATGAATACGGATCGATCCCCCACCAAGTTCATAACCATTCAAAACCACGTCATAAGCCACGGCGCGAACATTGGCGTAGTCGCCTTTTTCCAACAACTCGATATCATCGGGATGGGGACGGGTAAAAGGATGATGTACAGCCACCCAATCGCCGGATTCCTCATCATGTGCAAGAAGCGGAAAATCGACAACCCAGAGGAAATTGAACGCCGTATTATTTTTCAGCAACTCCATCATTACCGCGCATTCACTGCGAACCCGACCTAGGATCGTGCTGACACTCTCGCGCGAGCCGGCAGCAAAGAATACGATATCACCTTCCTCAAGATTCATTTTAGCCGTAACAGCCTCTTTCTCCGTATCTGAGAAAATTTTCCAAAGCGGGCTCTTGTATTCACCGTTTTCAAGTTTGATGAACGCAAGGTTTTTCACCGGAAGCCCAGCTTGCACAGCGATCTCATTTAAGCGGTTCATCTGGCCTGTGGTGATACCGGCAAAACCTTTGGCGTTGATCGCGCGAACGACTCCACCGCCATCGAGGACACCACGGAAAATCTTGAATTCGGTTGCCGCGAAAACATCCGCGAGATCGGTGATCTTGATATCAAAGCGTGTATCAGGCTTATCGGAACCATAGATATCCATCGCCTCGCGATAGGTCATGCGTGGAAATTCCGCAGGAAGATCGATACCGAGACCCGCTTTGAACATCGCACCCAGCAAGCCTTGCACGGTTCTGATGATGTCTTCTTGTCCCACAAAGCTCATCTCAAGGTCGATCTGTGTGAACTCCGGCTGACGATCCGCGCGCAAATCTTCATCGCGGAAACAACGGGCGATCTGGAAATATTTTTCCACACCCGCCACCATCAACAACTGCTTGTATTGCTGCGGAGCTTGAGGAAGCGCGTAGAATTTTCCGGGGTTCAAACGCGATGGCACGAGGAAATCGCGCGCACCTTCCGGAGTTGGGTTGGAAAGGATAGGCGTCTCAATTTCATAGAATCCCGTATCATCTAGGAAACGGCGAGCAGCCGATGTGATTTTACTGCGTTGACGGATGTTCTTATTCATCCGCGGACGACGCAGATCGAGATAGCGGTATTTCATCCGGATATCCTCGTTGGAAAGCTCCTTGTCCAACTGGAAAGGCAGCACATCGGACTTGTTGACGATCTTCAACTCGCTCGCGACGACCTCGATGGTTCCGGTTGCCATCTTGTCGTTATCCGCACCTTCAAGACGCTTGCAAACCTTGCCCTTCACCTGAACCACATCTTCTTCACGAAGGCTGTGGGAAAGCTGTGCGACCTCCGCACCTTCTTCCGGACGGAATACGCATTGGGTCAAACCCTCACGGTCGCGCAGATCGATGAAGATCACTCCACCGTGGTCGCGGGCTGAATTCACCCATCCAATGAGAGTGACGGTTTGACCGATGTGGGAGTGTTGGAGTTCGTTGCAATGATGTGTTCTCATGTTTGAAAGTAGGAAGATAGGTTTTAAACCGCAGATGGACGCAGATGGACGTTAATAAAGAGTTTAGTCAATATCGCTTTTGACGGATGAATTTTTGGGTGGATAAAATTACTCTACGGAATTCGAGTTTGGTGTGTTTAAAATTGAGGATAAGTCCGATACTCATTCCCGTTATCTTAAGGTAATTCAGCATCTGGCCGATCTCGTGATCAGTGATGCGGTCGACAACCTTTGTATCGATAATGACTTTATTGTAAGCAATCAGATCAGGAATATATTCCGCGACCTTTTTACCACGGTAGGTGATGGGATATCGAGATTGCTGAACGTAGTCGATGCCGCGATACTCAAACTCAACGACTAGAGAGTTTTCATAAGGCTTTTCGTGAAAACCATGACCTATTTCATTCAGAACAGCAAAAGCGCAACCAATGATCTCCTCGGTTTCCTCCTTGCATAAATTATCTGCGTTCATCTGCGTCCACCTGCGGTTAATTCCCTCTTTATGCGAGCAACGGTCCGTCCGGCTCGGTTAAACGTTGTTTGATCCAGCTAACCAAATCCGATGCTTGGCAATTTTCTTCCTGCCTGCTGCCGAGGTTTTTGATTTTAATCGTTGGGAAATCGGCATCCACGATCACCGCGAAACGCGCACCGCATTTTTCCGCTGCTTGAAATTGTTTGCCAACCTTCAAGGCCGTGAGCGGGAGATCGACAGAAACGCCAGCACGACGTAAGGCCGAAACCAATGAAAGCGCTTCGCCACGCACGGTTTCGTCAGGAATGATCATGTAGACTTCGCAGCCCGCCGCATTGAGCTTCAGCCAAACTTCCATCTGCATCGCGGCATGCGTGGTTTCTTCGATGAGGTTGCGGATCACATAATCCCCCATCGCAAATCCTGTCGCCGGCATATCCACCGCACCATCGGAAATGGTTTTCACCAGAGTATCGTATCGACCCCCACCAGCGACCGCGCGCATGGATTTCTTGGAGTCGAAAATTTCAAAAACCACGCCCGTATAATAAGCCAAGCCACGCACGATGGATAAATCTAGTTCAACAAAAGCACCGAACCCACGTGCTTTGAGATCGGTTAGAATTTCCTGAAACGATCCCTCGGCATCTTGGGGATTTGCCACGAAGTTTTTTACCTCTTCCAAGGTCGCACCAAACTTCGCGAGCTTCTCGGTCAGCACCTCAGGCTTTTCGCGCTCCAGTTTATCAACCAAGTTGAGGAAATCTGGCATCGCTTCATCGCTCACGCCGCGGGCTTGAGCGAACTTCACCCAGGCATTCCGATCCGAAATCCGAACCACAAAATCCCCTTCGACAAAACCAAACGACAACATGGTCTCAACCGCCAGAGCGATCAATTCCGCATCCGCACCGGGACCGGTCTCACCGAGAATGTCCACGTTAAACTGATGGAACTCACGACCCCTGCCCTTTTGCGGTTTCTCGTAACGAAAGCACTGGCCGATCTCGAACCATTTGAGCGGCTTTGGATACTGACGCTGCTCGGCCGCCGCGATGCGTGCCAGCGATGCCGTCACCTCCGGACGGAGCGTCACATCCCGTCCACCCTGATCCTCAAAACGAAACAACTGCGAGGAAAGCTCGCCGCCGGATTTCTTGAGATACAGTCCGGTATCTTCTAAAATCGGCGTTTCATACTCCACATATCCGCAGCGACGAGCGACCTGACGCCAAGTCTCAAACAAGTAATTACGCACCGCGCATTCACGCGGAGTGAAATCACGGAAACCAGGGAGTGCTTGAAATGTTAAACCTGCCATTGCGGAGGCGCGACAATGCACAGCCCTACCCACACATATCAAGCCTTTACGTGGTTGGTTTTCGTGGCTGCTCCGCCAGCACAGGGCTGCCATGACACGGACATCATCCCCCCTACCTCAAAATCCCTAAACTTCCACGACTTTAAGAATTCCGAAAAAAATTTCATCTTCTACCAAAAAAACCTTGCATCAAATCCATGCCTCCGCTTTCTTTCCGCCCGCACCGCGACTAACGACCCGTTCGTCTATCGGTTAGGACTCCAGGTTTTCATCCTGGCAAGAAGGGTTCGACTCCCTTACGGGTCGCCATTTTCATGGATATAAGCCTCCGCTCAGAGCAATGCTCCCCGGAGGCTTTTTCATTCCCTCTAATTTTTCCGATTCGTGACTCCCAACCCAAAAGTCGCCACTTTATCAGCAAAAAAAGGTCCCGGCTCCATTGCCGCGCTGACCTGTTACGATTATCCAACAGCGCGGCTACTCGACCAAGCCGGTACGGACATCCTTCTCGTAGGCGATTCCCTAGGCATGGTCGTACTTGGTTTTCCTGACACCACCCACGTCACGCTTGCCCATATTCTTCATCACCTCGAGGCCGTCGCGCGCGCAAAGCCTGCCGCGCTTATCATTGCCGATCTGCCTATCCATACCTACGACACGCCCGAAGAAGCCCTTGAAACCGCCAAAGCCTTGGTCGCAGCCGGGGCCGAAGCCGTGAAACTCGAAGGTGGTGTCCGCCAAGCTGAAAAAGTTCGCGCCATCACCCAAGCCGGCATTCCCGTTTGCGGCCACCTGGGGATGCTTCCGCAACGTGTCCTTGATGAAGGCGGCTACCATAAAAAAGGTAAAACCCCCGAGCAGACCCAAGCCATCCTCGACGGCGCCAAAGCTCTTATGAATGCGGGAGTCTTCGCCATCGTCCTCGAATCAGTAACCCCAGCCGCCGCACGCACCATCACCCAATCCATTTCGGTCCCAACGATTGGCATCGGTTGTGGTGAATCGACCTGTGACGGTGAAATCGCCGTCATCACCGACCTCCTCGGCTCCTTTCCTTGGTTCGTCCCACCCTTCGCCAAACCCGAAGCCAATCTCTCCGCTTCCATCCAAGACGCCGCCGCAAAATACATCGCCCGCATCCGCTCGCAGAGTTAAGGGATATGAGAAATTAGAGATTGGAAATTAGGTCGCGCACCGCACTCTTCCTTGGAGTTTAAAGTTTAGAGTTTAAAATTTCATGCTCCTATACGTCCACATCCCCTTCTGTCACCGGATCTGCCCGTATTGTTCGTTCTACAAGCACACCCCGGGCAACACACCGATTGGCGATTTGATCCAAGCCATCGGACAAGAGGCAGCATGGAGTAAAACTTCCCGTTCTCTTCAACCCATCAAAACCCTTTACCTCGGCGGCGGCACTCCTTCGATGCTCTCGTCCAAGCACCTGAGCGCTCTCTTCGATTCATTAAGAAAAAATTTCGATTTCTCCCAAATCCAAGAAATCACCCTCGAGGCCAATCCTGCAACCTTTGATCTGAAAAAAGCCCGCTCGTTCAAATCGCTCGGCGTCACCCGCGTTTCCCTCGGTATCCAATCGTTCACTCCCCATGTTCTCGAAACACTCGGTCGCGAGCACTCTCCGCAACAAGCCACGGAATCCGTTCACACTCTCCGCGAAGCGGAAATCGATTCGGTGAACATCGATCTCATGTTCTCCATTCCTGGTCAGTCACTCGCCGATTGGAAAAGCACCCTGCAACATGCAGTTTCCCTGAAACCCGATCACATTTCCGCCTACAATCTCACTTACGAGGAAGATACCGCGTTTTTCGATTCACTCCAAAACGGAACCTATCAGGAAAACGAGGATCATGATGCCGATCACTACCACCTCGCCGAACAAATTCTAACAGACTCAGGTTTCGATCACTACGAAACCTCGAATTACGCCCAACCCAGTCACCACTCCCACCACAATCAGGGCTACTGGCAAGGCAGTGATTACCTAGGTCTGGGTCCTTCCGCCGTCTCCACATTGAACGGCACGCGCGATAAAAACATCCCCGACACCGCCGCCTACATCCGTCAAGTTTCCAGCCTTGGAAACGCCATCCACGAAACGGAAATCCTCACTCCCGCCCAACGCCGTATCGAACTCATCGCCCTCGGCCTTCGCACTACCCAAGGCATCCCTCTCGAACTGTTAGGCAACACATCTTTGGAAAAAGCCCAAACCCTCGCGACTGAAAATCTCCTCAGAATCAGCAGCACCCACCTCTCCCTCACCCAACTCGGCAGACCCCTCGTCGATCCGATTGCTGCGGAGCTGATCTAATCGTGGCTGCCCCGACAGGTCAGGACAGTTAGTCGCGCGGACATCCTGTCCCCAATCCTCATAACCGGTAGGGTCAACCGGCCCAGTTGACCGTGGATCGCTAGCTACTTTGAATCCACTTCCAACTCTAAGGATTCCTCTATTATCCGAATGATAGAGCGCCTCTTTCTAACAAAGATGTAGTGGATCACCCCAAAAACACCTCCTGCACCAAATGCAGCAACTATGGAAAGCAAGGGTAATTCACCGATAACTTTCATAAAATTACTATCCATTCCCCAAAAATCTTCTCTGAAACTCTCCATCGTTCCAC
This sequence comes from Luteolibacter sp., assembly GCA_044233125.1. Classification (GTDB taxonomy): domain Bacteria; phylum Verrucomicrobiota; class Verrucomicrobiia; order Verrucomicrobiales; family Akkermansiaceae; genus Luteolibacter. Next base: position 112,134 of record JBIIKO010000004.1, read on the forward strand.
TCTTTCCATAAAATTTATAATAATCCCTGTACTAATCTATTTGAGGAATCATGAAATCCAAGAGAACCACAAAAAGCAGAACGATTAAAGCGATGATGCCATAAATCACCACCAGCTTGAACAGCACGGGAAAGTTAACCTTAGATTGTGGTAAAAAAGGCCTGATGAATATTAAGAAATTTCTACCAGTTTGGATTCATGATCATTCTTAATTCTGTTCAGGCTTTGGAATTCTTTTCGTGCCATAACAGACTGAGTTTACGACTGTGTTCTGCGCAGTCTCTTAAATAAAGATTGATGAGATTTTGATAAGGAATGCCCGTTTCTGAAGACATCCCTTTAAAATAATCCACCACATCATTCTCGAGTCTGATGGTGATCGCTTTCTTTTCCTTTTTCACGTAAGGATTTTTAACTGCTTTGGTGAAGTTGTATTCCGTTCTCATGATTTTTGTTCCCAGTATGGTTTTTGTTCTTTAGTTCCTGCTCGTCTCGCTGAAATAATTCTTATGACACCGCCCTCAGCACGAAAGCAGTGAACTACCACCAGAGCTCGCTCCTGGTGACTGAGGCCAAGAATGATGAATCGTTCCTCTACCTTCGAATGATCAGGATCTGGAATAACCAAAGCATCTTCGTCCAAAAAAACCGTCTGTGCTTCAGCAAAGGAAACACTGTGCTTTTTCTCGTTGGAAGCTGCTTTTTTAGGATCCCACTCGAATCGAAGTTCAATCATCGTAAGCAATATAATATATTGCTAATATATTTCAAGAACAAATCCCAATCCTTAACCCTCCATCAACACCCGCAGCACATCCCCAATCGAGTGATCCGCTTCCAAAGAATGACGCAGTGGCGTATCGAGAATTAGCGAATACCGATTTCTCCGCCCCTCGCGCTCACGCTTCAAATATCCGCCATCTTCCAGATCGGCAACAATCCGTTGCACGGCCCTCTCGGTGATTCCGATGTCCGCTGCCACTTCGCGCAAGGGCCTATCCCCGCTTCGTGCTAAACAGACCATGACGTGGGCGTGATTGGTAAAAAACGTCCAGTTTGAGGAATCATTCATATTCCTGAGTCTAAAATCCACAGATGCGGAAATCACGATAAATTATTCATAAAATAAGCATATCACCCTCAACTATTACCCATTTCTATATCGCGACATTTTTTTCGTGTTTTAGCTTGCGTATGTATCAGGCATACATTTATACCTCCCCAAGACACAACAGCCTATGGAATCCCTCTCCCTGCTCCTCGCCAACCTCATCTCCCCGCCGGTCATCGCCTTTGCCGCCGGAATGGTCGCCGTTTATGTCAGAAGTGACCTGAAATTCCCCGAGCAGGTCTACCAAGCCCTCACCATCTACCTGCTTCTCGCTATCGGTTTCAAGGGAGGCAAAGCCATCTCAGACTCAAGCCTCACCGAACTGGCCGGTCCCCTTGGTATCACCTTGTTGATCGGAAGCCTGATTCCGATTCTGGTTTTTCTCTTCACCCGGAAAATCCTTAAATTGCGGGTCTCAGATGCAGCGGCACTTGCCGCCCATTATGGATCTGTCTCCGCCGTCACCTTCATGGCCTGCCTCGCTTTCCTTGATCAGCAAGACATCCCCTATGAAAAATTCATGCCCGCCATCATGGCGACCATGGAAATCCCAGCCATCTTCGTCGCCATGGTGCTTGCCAAGATGTTCAGCGCACAGGCCAAAACCCCTCTCAAAAACTCCATCCACGAGGTCATCACCGGTAAAACCTTCATCCTGCTGATCTGCGGAATCGTCTGCGGTGTATCAGCCAGCGAGCAAAGTCGTGCGCTCCTTGAACCCTTCCTGATCTCTCCCTTTTACGGTGTGCTGATGTTATTCCTCCTCGAAATGGGCCTGATCGCCGGAACAAAAATCAAAGAATCCAAAGGCATCAAAAAAAGCCTGATCGCTTTCGCCATCTTTAGCCCGGTTGTTCAGGCTATGATCGGTCTCCTTCTCGCCTGGTCTATCGGACTCAGCCAAGGCGGAGCGGTGGTTTTCGCCGTGCTCGCCGCAAGTGCCTCCTACATCGCCGCCCCCGCAGCCGTCCGCGCCTCCCTACCCAATGCCGACCCAGCAAACTACGTCACCACCTCCCTCGGCATCACTTTTCCCTTCAACCTGGTCCTCGGCATCCCCCTCTACCTCGCGATGAGCAATCTGCTGTATAGCCAATAAAAAGATCCTGCAACTCATTCAAAAATCAAAACTCAACAACGCTTTGTGAGCATTAGCGAACATCCATACTGAGACAAAGTCCTGACCGCTTGAACGGGTTGCAACGTCGTCAATCATCTATTCTGAAAAATAGACCATTTGAACCAAGGGAGCGTGGGCGTCCCGCCCGCATTCAAAGTCGAAAGTCAAAAGTCGAAAGTCTTCGCAGCTTCCTAAACAAGAACTCGACTTATAAGGAATGTTAAAATGGGACACCTGAACCCGATGATATGATCTGTGGGTTTAGCCCGTTTTTTTTGTGCGTGAAGACCGCTCACCACTCCCCTGAGCCTTCAGCCTCTGCTCCGTCTTCTCCCACTCTCCCAGATGCGCACGCATCAGCATCTTCCAGAGCCTGCCGTGATTCGGCACGGAGAAATGAAGCAGTTCGTGGACGATGACGTAATCACCCAGCTTCGTATCCATCCCGAGCAGCTCATCGTTGAAGCTCAGCGTGCCCGCCGTGGAGCAGGACGCCCACTTGCGGCGCATGGGGCGGACGTAGATAGAGTGTGCTTTCACGTCCAGCTTCGCGGCCCATTCGAGCACGCGAGCTTTGAACTGCTCCCGGTCGCGCCAGCACTTCATGCTTTGTAACTCCTTTGCAGCAGCGTGAAGAGTGCATCCACGGTGGCGGTCACTTTGTTCAGGTCATCCTCTTCGGAAAAGATCGCGAAGGTCACCTGCTTGCGGGCTTCACGCAGTTCGGCTTCGCTGGTCTTCCAGTTCGGATGCTTCGCGAAGGCTTCCCGCACTTTCCCGGCCACCATCTCGGGATTCGGGATTCCTTCATCGGTGAACTTTGACACCATGAAGTAGGTGAAGCTGTCCAGTCCCTTGGCGGCCTGTTCCTTCTTGCGCTCCTCGTTTTTGGCGATGACGGTGAGCAGATTCTCCAGTGCCTTTTCGGTGCTGTCCTGCCGGGACTCGAAAGCTTCCTGCACGGCGCGCGCACGGTCCGCCATCGCGAGCAGGAAGGGATCATCGCTCTTTTCTGCAGCCTCTTTCTCAATGGCCTTGATCAGGTTGATCACCTTGGTGGCCTTCCCTTCGTCCTTGAGCTTGATCGTCTCGATGGTGCTGCGGTCGATCACCACGTATTCAGCCTCAGGCTCGGCTAGTGACGTTCCAATATGCTTCTGCACCAGCGCGTTGGTCTTCTTCTGAAAGTCGCGATCCACATACACCCGACGGGTGTAGGCGTTGCGGACGACCTGATAGATCCCGCTCAACGTCGCATAGTCCTCGATGAACGGCCTCAGAAAGGCATCCGGCGAGATGATCTCATAGAGCATCTCGATCTCCTTGTATTCCTTGAAGAACTCCTTCCGCCGCTCGGGATCGCGGAAGTGCTCGATGAGTGTGTCCACGTCCTGGTCGTTGAAGTTCCGTTCGATGAGGCCGAGGTAAGCCGGGGCCTTGGACTCCATCTTGTTTTTGAAGAGCACCTTCAGCAGCTTCAGGTCCTTGACGATGGCGTTGATCTCGTCGCTGTCGAAGGCCAGCGCCTTTTCGAGCTTGTCGAAGATGCCGACGAAATCGAGGACGAAGCCGTGGGGCTTCACCATCTCCTGCGCCTCGTTCTCGTAGGGGCGGTTCACCCGCGCGATGGCCTGGAGCAGGGTGTGGTCGCGCATCGGCTTGTCGAGATACATGGCGTAGAGCACGGGCGCGTCGAAGCCGGTGAGCAGTTTCTCGGTGACGATGAGAATCTTCGGCTGCTGGTCGAGCTTGCCGAAGCTCTTGCGGATCTGCCGCTCCTTCTTCGGGTCGAGGTGGAATTCCTTCAGCAGCGCTGAGTCGTTGTTGCTGCCGGTGTAGACGACCTCGGAATACTCGGACGGGAGGAATTGATCGAGCGCGTGCTTGTAGTGGGCGCAGGCTTCGCGGTCCACGCCGACGAGGAAGGCTTTGTAGCCCAGCGGCTCCACGTTCTCCCGGTAGTGCTCAGCGACGAACTTCGCTACTTTTTGGATGCGCTCCTTGCCCTTGAGGAAGTTTTTCAGGTTCACCGCCCGCTCGAGGATCTTGTTCAGCTCGTCGATGTCGGCCACGCCCTCGGCTTCGGCGAGGGAGAGGAACTCCTTGTCCAGCGTCTCGTGCGGGACGAGCATTTCGTTCGGCGCGAGCTGGTAGTAGAGCGGCAGCGTGGTGCCGTCCTCGATGCTGTCGGCAATGGAATACTTGTGCAGGTAACCCTGGTCGTCCTCGCAGCCGAAGGTCTTGAAGGTGCCCTTGCCGTAAACGGTCTTGTCCACCGGGGTGCCGGTGAAGCCGAGGAAGGTCGCGTTCGGCAGGCCGGCCATGAGGAAGTTGCCGAGATCGCCGCCGGTGGTGCGGTGCGCTTCGTCGATGAGGACGTAGATGTTCTTCCGCAGGTTCAGATTCGCCGGCATGTCGCGGAACTTGTGGATCATCGTCACGATGATGCCCCGGTAGTCGTCGCGGAGGAGTTGGTTGAGCCGAGCGATGCTGCTGGCGTGCTCCAGATTGCCCAAGCCGAGCGCGGCGAGGTTCTTGAGCATCTGGTCTTCCAGCTCGTTGCGGTCGATCATCAGCAAGACGGTCGGCTTGTCCGCCTTGGGAGCGCGGAAGAGCCGCTCCGCCGCCTTGATCATGGTGAAGGTCTTGCCGCTGCCCTGCGTGTGCCAGACGAGGCCGCGGGTGCGCTTGGGATCGAGGGCGCGAGCAACGGTCGCATCCACCGCGCCGGTTTGGTGCTGACGAAGGATGTATTTGTTCAGCTCTTCGTCCTTCTCGGCAAAGACGATGTAGTCCTTCAGGAAGGCGAGCACCTGCGGAATGGCGCAGAAGCTCTTCACCTTGGCCTCCAACTTGCCGACCTCCTCATCCTTCCAATTAAAGATATTCCGCCGCACCGTGTTCCAGCTCACCCCGTAGGAAAAGCCGATGGCGTCGGTGGCGGTGAAAAGCTGCTGTGACACGAACAGCTCCGGCGTCTCGCGGTGGTAACGGCGGATCTGGTCCACCCCCAGGGCAATCGCCTCGTCCTTGTTGGCGTTCTTGCACTCGATCACGAGCACCGGGATGCCGTTGATGAGAAAAACCACATCCTCCCGCGTGCCGTAGTGGCCGTTGTGAAAGGCCCACTCCTCCGTGACTTCGTAAACATTCTTTGTCGGGTCGTCGTAATCGATCAGGATCAGGTCGCGCTCGCGCTTCTCCTCGTGGTCGAAGAACTTGCCCCGGTTGCGCAGATGCTCGACGAATTCCCGATTGCCGTAGATGTCGGTGTGGAGATGGCGTAACTGCCCGAGCAACGCGCCCTCGGCCTCGGCGTAGCGCGGGTTGAACTCCCGCACCTTGGCGTCGAGCAGGTCGTCTAAGAAGAGGGAACGGTTCCTGGCGCGGTCGGCGGGTGGCACGTCGGGGTCAAACCCGCGTCGCTGCTCGGCTTCCTCGCGGGACACAACCGTCCAACCGATGGCCTCGGCGTAGGCGAGGATCCGGGCTTGGACGGTTTTGTGTTCTCCGGGTGTGGGCATACTTCCGGGTCAATTGCCAGGCTTCTTAAATTTGAAACCCATCTCTTCGAGGAATCGAGAGGGGCGTTTGGGGTATCCGTTGTATGTCCGCGACCAGCTGATATTTAATGTTTCCTCAGCCCGCGTGATTGCGACGAAGCAATTCCTTCGCTCTTCTTCGATTTCCTTGCTCTCCGGGCCCATCTTTGTAGCCTGATAGGAAGGAAACACCTCATCGGCCATCCCTATCAAAAACACATGCTTGAACTCCATCCCTTTGGAACCGTGCACGGTCATGCAGCGAACGGCTCCAGGCATCTGCGCAGGTGCTTTTGATTTCAGGTCCATCTCCTGCAAGTAAAGATGAAGGGTCAAATTCTCTGGCGCGTGTTCTCGAGTGAGGCTTGCTTGGAGATCCCGCCAGGTTGCGATCTCTTCAGCTTCCAGATCGTCGTCTACATATTTGGCGTTCCAAAATGATTCCAGTAGTTCAAGGAAATCGAGACGGTCAACCAACCGGTTGCTGATGTCCTTCAACAATTGCGCATGGGGCTCACTCGGTTCTCGTGAGGCCGCTGTATTTACCCAAGCCCGAAGAAAATCCCCACCATCAAGTGCCGCTTCGGCTTCAACGTCCTCGAACTCGATCAACGATCCCGTGAAGTCATTCCACGCAACGCAAACCCGCCGAAGTAGCTCCCGATCGTGCCGAGCGTTCGCGAGACGTAAAATGGCGAAGAGCCATCGGACAGCCGGGCTTTCGAACTCGGTCTTGCGTCTGGCGACAAAAGGCTGCAGCCCGCTTTCCGAGAGCGCATTTGCGGCTCTGTCTAGCAATTTGGCGTTTCGCGCGAGCACTGCACAGTCTACGGGCTGCCAACCAGAATCAGTGATCACCTTCGGAATGTTCGCTGCTTCTTCGTCCTCGCTATTGAATACTTCAGCCTTCAACGCTGGCGTTTCATTAGCCGCCTTCCTGGCAACAAGCGGCTGTTTGCCCTCTGATCGGGTTTGGTTAAATCCGATTAGATTGTTTGCCAGTTGAATAATGACCGGCGGACACCGGAAGTTCTCGGGAAGTTGGATGACATCCATTCCGAAGTCGGAACGAAGAGCCAGGAGGCGTTCCGGACTGGCACCGTTCCACTGGTAGATAATCTGGTCATCATCAGCCACCACGAACAGGTTGGGCCGTTTTCCCACAGCCAGGAGGGAAAGCAGATCATATTGCGCTCTATTGGTATCCTGGAACTCATCGACGCTGACATACTGCCACGCGAGGCGGGTGAGGCGTGCAACGCCAGCGTTGCTCGAAAGAAGTAAACGAGCAAAATGAAGTAGTGCTCCAAAATCGAGACGGTTACTGGATTGAAGCGTTTCGCAATACGCTTTGAAGAGCGGTGGAATCCAAGGAGGAGTCTTGGTCATCCCCGGAGCAGTTGGCTCCCCATTGTAGGATTCCGCGAATAGCCGGTCCAACAGGAACAAGAGATTCTTCCGATCGGTGGGTAGAGCGGATGTGTCACAGGTCAATTTACCGATGACTCCATCTAGAACCGCGATCCGATCCTCATCATTGGAAAGCATTGAGAAATCAGGCTGTATTCCGACATGACTTCCGTGCTGCCGTAATACATCGCCCGCAAATGAATGAAAGGTGCACAAGTGAGCACGTTCAGCCCGTCCACCCATTAATGCATCGAGCCGCTGCCTCATCTCATCGGCTGCCTTCGTTGTAAACGTCAACGACAGCATGCTGGCATCTGGATCGTTTTGGAGGATCCGCGCGGCTCGAAGGGTAAGCACAAGAGTTTTCCCGGAGCCTGGTCCAGCCAACACCAGGAGCGGTCCATCCGTCCATTCGACAGCGGAGCGTTGATTCGCGTTAAGAGTGTCGAGATTTGGCTTCATCGTGATTTTGCTAAGTTGGCAGCCGTGACGACTGCTCTTTTCAATAAGCGAGGGACCGGACGTCCATTGCGAATCTCCTGAAGGACAGTCTGAACTGCCACGGTCTTGTATTTGTCCACAGCGTTCGTCACCTGTTTCCAATATGCAGGATCAGTTTTTGCAACGGTTACCTGCCGCCGGGTTTGGGGGGTCAGGAGGTTTTCGTAGACATCTCCAAACCCGTTCACGCACAGATGCTGCTCAAGGTTATCTTCTGGCATTACGTGTAGCATACGCTTTTCACATCTACCGTTCAGTGCGGCGCGGACTTTCCGAATGGTCGATTGCCCCTGTTGATCGTTATCTGTCAGAGTCACCCAACTGATCCCCAGTCCATCCGCCACGGTAAGATACAGACCGATATCAGATTGCCTGAATGGAACGCAGCGAACGCCAGCACGTTCTAGATTGAATCCCACGATTCGGGCAATTTCTGGCAGCAGAGTGACCTCAGACTCGCCTTCTCCGAGAAGCCACCCCTTAGCGAACAGGAGTTCTCCGCGAACGTGACGGATGTGAAAATTGAATTGTCGGGACTGCGGGTCAGTTAGCGCAACACCGGAAACTGGCCACGCACCCAGTTGGCCCGCCACGCGGGCGAGCCTTACCACTGCCGCCGGAGGAACTTCTGAAAGGAGGTCGCCGCTGTGCGTAGAAATGATCTTCTGACCGGGAATCTTCTCGATAAGGTGCCAAAGTGCTCGGACAGCACTCGGATGCAGATGCGCCTCCGGCTCCTCAAGTGCTACGATCGGGTCTCCTTTGTTCCACGCCTGCAAATAAGCATTGAAAAGGGTCAATACAGCAAGGCTCTGGGTTCCTTCCCCGTGGCGGCCAACTGGTATCTTCGCGCCTGTTGTCGTGTTGATGGATACAGTGGCTTTCGACAGCATGTCAAAAAGCCTTCCAGGGACAGCGTCGATCGAAACAATCTCATCGCCTCCGTTTGCAACGGAAACGACTTCGCGAACGGCCTTCAAGCGGGAGACCACCTGCGAAAAACTGGTGTGCGATGAAATGATCAGATCGTTGACGTCGGAAAGCTTGGACTCAATCTCGGCGCGCTTTTCCGGCGTTAGCTGTGATTCCTTCAGGAACGGTCTCCAGAACGGTCCCTTTGCGTCGAACTGCTTGCTGGCGTCCCTCAATGCGGAGAGGTAGAAATACGAGACTTCCGAGTGGAGAGTTGCTAGTGACGTATCCGATAGGCCCGTCAGTGCAGCTCCCTGTCGGTTTTGGAATTCCCAATCCTGAACGAAATCTTGCGAGGCTGCATCGAACCTCGCCCCGACCTTTAGAATCACCATTGAACATCCTGCGCCATCGACCTGAAGGATCTTGGCACGATTCAGTTTCGCCACCTGCTGATCATCCCAATCGCCTGGTTGGTCTTCCTTGAACGTCAGTCGAATCGAGATTGCTGGCGCATCCGAAGGCTCTGCGTTGGAAGTCGGCAAGTGGAAATCATACTCCTCGAACGCGCAACCCCGCCGTGTCTTAATACTTCGCAATGCAAATTTGAGAGCATCCAGAACCGCCGTCTTTCCCGTGTTGTTTTCGCCGATAAGAACGGTCGTATCGCCAATCCCCAAGTCGAGCTTGGTGATACCTCTGAAGTTCTCAATCTCTAGGCGTCGAAGTTGCATGCTACGCAGAAAGCTCAAGTTCGTGAACGCGGGTCTTCGCGGTCATCAGTTCGTGAAGGAGGGTGCGGAAGAGGTCTTTTAGCGCATCGCGTTTAGCCGCGGCAGTCCGAACTTTGTGGTCTGTCGCCATGAATGCGGCTGCAATCTCCTTTTGCGCTTCGAGCGTCGGAAGTGGCACAAACATTTCGCTGAGAATCGAACCGTTGACCCCTTTCTTCAGATTCGCGTGCTTGTTCGCATCAACCTGCTGCCAGTATCCATTCGACTGGAAGAACTGAATGAGGAATCCGGGTTCGAGATTCTCGCCAGCACGAACGCGAATAAGATAGGACGCAAACACCGCATCAGGCGGATCGGTGATCATGTAGCTCTTTCCCGTCGTTGCGCCGATTCGAGCGAAGACAATGTCGCCGGACTTGAGACGGCAGGCATCGATCTTCTTCTTCGCGCCGGAACAATAGGGAACCGTTGACCAGTTCACGCCTTCATCTGTGATGTCCGTAATCCGCAGGAACTTGGTCGTCCCAGATTTCGCGGCCTTCGCGGTCAGCCCGTATTGCGGCTTCTCGGCAACACGTTTGAGCGGCACCACTTTCCAGCTTTCGGGGACGGGGCCGATTTCGGTTTGTTTTTGGGGTTCGTGGCGGAGGCCTTCGGTGAAGAGCTTGTGCATGAGGGCCTTTTTCAGCTCGGTGGTGGTCTGAATGATCCGCTCCTGCGCTTCGATCGCCCGCTGCACCGTCGAAAGGATGTGCGCGATCTTCTTCTGCTCGGGGAGTGCCCGTGGCAATCTGACTGGCTCCATGTAGGCCATTTCTCGGTTCAAGCCGGGAACACCAACGTCTCCGGTAATGCGCCTCAAATCGACGTGCCGCAAAAGGTAGAACAGGAACTCAAGATCGGTGTCTGGAGCGTCGTCTTCGGTCACGTAAAACGTCGTATCGATGGGACAAAATGGTCCCCGTGAGAAGTGAACCTCGCCAGCGGAGCCCTTTCGCCCGACGACGAGCCCTGGCTTATCGACGATTGGCTGATTGTGAGAACCGACGACTCCATTAGACCCAAAGACGGGAATGTCGCCTTCGGCACGGTTCTTCAACGGGAGGCTTTTTCCGTAGTTCAGTTGGAGAACCTCCCCGAGGCGTTTTGTTTGCCAGTCGCTCATACCCCGAGTTTCTCCAGAATCCCCTTCAGCGCCTTGTCCTGCTCCCGGAAAGGAGCGCGGGTTTTCCAACCCGCGTTTGGGTTTTGAATCGCGGACAGGAATGTCCGCGCTCCGTTGCCTCCGCTTGCCATTCATTCCGCGCCTCCTTCCTCGCTGCTGCTTTCCTCTTCGCTCTTGGCGAGCCCCAGCACCTGGGCGTCGAAGTCCGAGACGTAGAGGCGGTCCTGGACGATGCGGTATTTCTCGAACTCGGATTCGGCGTGGGCTTTGGCGATTTCGGCGGTGACCTTGCCGGCGTCCTGGAGGATTTCCCGGTCGGTGGCTTCGATGAAGCGGTTGAGGCGGGTTTCCCAGTCCTGCATGGTCATGGGGATCTGCCGCTGGGCCATGTCCTCGGCGACGTCGAGGTAGGCGTTTACGAGGCGGGAGAGTTGGGCCATCTCGGACTCGCTCAGGTAGTTCTTGGCGACGCTGACATCGAACTTCTGGATCTTTCCATGGGGCGCGTCCTTCCAGGTAGTCAGGCCCATGTGCGGTTTCCCGGCGTCGGCACGGTCCACGATCATCTCGGCGGCGGTGTGGCCGTGGATGGCCCAATGAAGCTTGTTCTGCACGGTGGCGAAGAAGCGCTGGGTGGCCCTGGCGTCGCGGTCATAATCAATGGCGGTGGCGTAGATGTCGGTGATCTTCTGGTAGAACTTGCGCTCACTGAGGCGGATTTCGCGGACGCGCTGGAGCTGTTCCTCAAAATACTGCTTGGTCAGGACGGTGCCACCGGCCTTGAGGCGTTCGTCGTCCATGGCGAAACCTTTGACCGTGTATTCCTTGACCACGGTGGTCGCCCACTTGCGGAACTGGACGGCGCGCTCGGAGTTGACCTTGTAGCCGACGGCAATGATGGCAGAGAGGTTGTAGTGCTGCGTTTCGTAGGATTTGCCGTCGGCGGCAGTTATCCGAAATTTTCGGATAACTGACTTTTCCTCCAGTTCGCTGTCCTTGAAGACTTTCTGCAGGTGGTAATTGATCGTCCGGACATCGACATCGTAGAGCGCGGCCATCATTTTCTGGCTGAGCCAGACATCCTCATCCGCATAGATCGCCTCGACTCCGCCTTCGCCCTTTGCCGTAACAAAGGTGAGGTATTCCGCTGCGGAGGAACGCGTGATGGAGGTTTCCTTGTTGTCGGGCTTCTTTTTCATGCGCCGACTCCGAGTTGTTTGAGGATTGCCTGGAGCGCCTTGTCCGTCTCCTGCGCCTCGGCTTCGATGACCTTCAGTTCCTCGACGATCTCGGCGATGGGGCGGTAGGTCTCGGCGTCGCTGGTGTGGATGTAGCGGCTGGGGGAGATGTTGAAGTCGTTCTTCTTCAGCTCGGCGTGATCGACGATGCGGCTGAGTTTTTCCTCCTCCTTCCATCCGATGAGGGTGTCGGCGATGCGCTGGATGCCTTCGTCGGGGATGAAGTTCTTGGGGTCGCCCTTTTCGAAGATCTGGCTGGCGTTGACGAGCAGCACGCGGTGCTGTCTTTCTTTTGGCTTCGCCCGATTTAGAAACAGCACGATGCCGGGGGCGGTGGTGTTGTAGAAGAGGTTTTCGGGCAGGTAGAGGACGCTCTCGATGAGGTCGCGGTCCACGAACCACTGGCGGACGGTCTTTTCCTTGTTGGTGCCCGCATTGCCCGAGCCACGCGAGGCTGCGCCGGTATCCCAGACGACCGCCGCGCGGCCTTGGTCATTGAGGCTGGCGAGGATGTGCTGGGTCCAGCCCCAGTCGGCGGAGGATTTGCCGGGGAATCCGGCCCCGGCGGGGAAGCGGCCGAGTTCGTCGGCATCGTAGTCGGCCTCGGTGAACCAGTCCTGGTTCCACATGGGATTGGCGATGACGCGGTCGAAGGTGCGGAGTTTGCCACCCTTGTCCCTGAACTTGGGGTTCTTGAAGGTGTCGCCGATCTCGATCTGGCCCTCCATGTCGTGAATGATCATGTTCATGTTGGCCATGGCCCAGGTCTCGGGGATGTATTCCTGGCCGAAGAGCTTCAAAGGGGCGGGCTTTTTTGCCCCGGCCTTCTCCTCCATGGCGGTCTCGAGTTTGACGAGGAGGCCGCCGGAACCACAGGTGGGATCATAGACCGTCATGCCGGGCTCGGGAGCGAGCACGCGGGACATGATGGTGCCGACCTCGGGTGGGGTGTAGAACTCGCCGGCGCTCTGGCCGCTGCCCTCGGCGAACTTGCGGATGAGGTATTCGTAACTCTTGCCAATGATGTCGGCCTCGACGTCGTCGAGCCCGAGGCGCTTGGTGCTGATGGCCTCGATGAGGTTGGAGAGGCGGTCGTCGTCGAGGTCGCGCTGGCCGTGGGTGGTGGCGTTGAAGTCCACGCGGTCGATGATGCCCTGCAGGAGCGGATTTTCCCGGGCGATGGCCCGCATGTGGGTGGTGACGCCTTCGCCAATCTTGTCGGAGAGCTTTCGGATCACGGACCAGACGGGCTGCTCGGGATCGTCCGGCACGAGGGGCAGGTAGAAGCGGACGAGCTTGTGGTCGGCCTTGGCGAGCTGGAAGGCCTTCTTGCGCGAGCCGACTTCCTTGGCGATGCGGTTCAACTCGTCGTCGAAGACATCGCAGAGGCGCTTCGTGAAGATGAGCGGGAGGATGTAGTCCTTGTATTTCGCCGCGTCCTTGGCCCCGCGGATGGAGCAGGCCGCGTCCCAGATCCAGGATTCGAGGGATTTTGTTTTTTCGGGAGTCGTGGCCATTGAGTTTAAGAGGAAAGTGGAAATCTGTCGGGGTGCGCGGGGGCGATGGTGGCGACTTTGGGTGGCATTGGCATTTACAAAGGTATTTCTAAATATTTCTCAGCGTTCGGAAAGGTCAAAGTGTTAGGATTCAAAGATTCACAATGATCCATACCGTGCACTCAAAGCTTTAGGGTATTCGCTGGGTGCGGTGGATTTTGGAATTTTTGTTTCCCGCGGTAGAACTGCTGCGGCGGTTAGTATTTAGTCTTTTTAGTGTCAGGTTTCTCATCTTAACATTTTCTCGATTTCGCTCATGTTTAAAGTCCCTTCAGCGCTTGGCGCGGACGATCTAAATTAATGCAGAGTAATGGATTTCTGACAGTAAGTTCTTCCCAGCTAACTTCATGCCTCACTCTCGCCTCCCCTCCTCTTCTTGGACGATTTCGGACATGGATTTATGAAGTGTATTTATTCTCGATGAGTCACAACCTAAATCAGGGGGTAAGACACCCACGGGGTGACATTGGATAATTAGATGCCTTTGCAAAGGGGAGCGCGGGCATCCTGCCCGCTAGCATGCTATGAAGATGCGGGCGAGACGCCCGCGCTCCCTTGTTGAGCATTAAAACTTAAAGTTTCCGCCCTTGAGGGTTGAACTTTGAAATTTGAAACTTAGGGTGACCTGCATGTCCACCTGCGGCCCGAAAATGAAAATGGATCCCCAACTCCACCGAGAGCAAAAACCCTCGTGGATTAAAGTCCGTCTTCCCAACAATCCTGCCTTCTGGTCGACCAAATCCCTCATCACCGATCTCAAGCTCGTCACGGTCTGTGAAGAAGCCCAATGCCCGAACCGCTGGGAGTGTTGGGGACAAGGCACCGCCACTTTCATGATCGCTGGGGACAAGTGCACTCGCGCCTGCGGTTTCTGCGCGGTTAAAACCGCAAAACCCGATGCCCTAGAATCCGACGAACCCGCACGGGTCGCCGAGGCCGCCAGCCGCATGAACCTCAAGCACATCGTCATCACCGCCGTCGCTCGCGACGATCTCAAAGACGGTGGCGCCGAACATTTTCGTGAAACGATCCGCGCCGTGCGTGAAGTGAATCCAGGCATCATCATCGAAGTCCTCGTCCCCGATTTCAACGATAGAGATTGGGCACTCCAAATGGTCATGGATGCACGTCCCCATATATTTAATCACAACCTCGAAACCGTCGAGCGACTCACTCCCCTTGTCCGTTCACGTGCCAAATATCAGCGCTCTCTAACCGTTTTGAAAAAAGCCAAGCACATGGTCAACGGTCACGTCTCCACCAAATCCGGCATCATGCTTGGACTTGGCGAACGTCACGACGAAATCCTCAAGGCGATGGACGATCTCTTGGAACATGACGTCACCGTCCTGACCCTCGGTCAATACCTCCGCCCAACACCGAAACATCTTCCAGTCGTCGAATACATCCACCCGGATCAATTTGCGGAATACAAACAAATCGCCCTCGACAAAGGCTTCCGCCACTGCGCATCCGGTCCACTCGTTCGCTCCTCCTACCACGCAGCCGATTTCCGCCCCGAACTCGATGTTTTGGACGCCATCGAAGCTGACCTCCGCTCTCTTACCGGACTGGAACTCGGACCTGAGCACCTGCCCGTCCTGCAGACGTTAAAAATCTAAACTCTCAACTCCAAAGTAGAGTTAGAGACTTCTTTACTAAACAGCGGAGCTTCTTTTTTTGAAGGTTAGAACTTAAAACTCAAAGTTTCAAACCCGCGATCTTCATCACTCGGTTGAAATGTTTTTTCTCAACCGGATTAATGGATAGCCGGCTTCCCTTCTGACAAACCAACATCTCGGAAAGCGCAGGATCAGATTTAAGTGATTCAAGAGGAATCAGTTCTTTGAAAGTCGCTACATACTTGAAATCAACCAACCACCAACGCGGTTTCTCTTCGGTTGCATTGGGATCAAAATATTCACTCTTCGGATCGAACTGAGTAGGATCGGGATAAGGCTCGGATGCCACTTCAGCCACCCCGGCCGCGCCTGATGGCTTGGCATTGGAATGATAGAAAATTGCCAACTCACCCGGCTGCATCTCACGCCACATGAAGTTACGCGCCTGATAATTGCGCACTCCTGTCCAAGGTTCCTGTTTTACCTTTTCAAGATCCTTGATCGAAAAAACATCCGGTTCAGATTTGATCAACCAATGCATAGGATGAAGAAGCAAGATTTGGAGACTTTAGACAAAAGACATGAAATTGGCTCTGCGATTCTATCGTGAAAATTTTCAACCCAGAACCGGTAACTACTTAATCCAAGAACTTGATCTTGCCCGGAACTGGAAATTTACCAGCTGCCATCGCCGCATGTTGTTCGTCGGTGCAGGCGGAATCGATGGGCGCATCCGGAGCGACTTCGTTATCCGTAACCAAGCCCTGTGCAAGCATCCACTTCTCAACTTCTTCTCCGCTCACATCCGCGAGCATCTCACCATTGATCTCCACACAAGGTGAAAGCGGTTGACCACTGCGCTGCTCCATTTCCCAACGAAACGCCGGATTCTTGATGATATCCTTCTCCTCATAGGGAAGGTCATACTTGCGCATGATCGCACGCACGCCCTCACTCCAGCCACAGAATGTCTTTAAATATGCGGTGATTTTCGGTTTTGCTTCGCTCATAGACCTACAGCATAATTTCAACGCACGATTTTGCAACCCCGCATGATGAAGAGATCGGGAATAGAAAATCTTCACTCTTCACTCTTCACTCTTCACTCTTCACTCTTCACTCTTCACTCTTCACTCTTCACTCTTCACTCTTCATCATTCTACTCCCACTCAATACTCGCAGGCGGCTTGGTGGAAACATCATACAGCACTCGGTTGATACCTTTCACTTCGTTCAAAATCCGGTGACTGGTCTCACGCAGAATTTCATAGGGAAGCTCCACCCAATCGGCAGTCATCGCATCTTCCGAAACCACAGCACGAAGCGATATAGCCCATTCGTAGCTGCGTTCGTCTCCCTTAACGCCGACGGTTTTTACTGGCACCAAACAGGCATACGATTGCCAGACTTTGTCATACCAACCGTGTTCTTTAAGTTTTCCGATAAAGATCGCATCGCACTCACGAATGATATCAAGACGCTCTTGAGTCACTTCACCCGGACAACGAACGGCAAGTCCGGGACCTGGAAACGGGTGACGATTCAAAATATCTGGTGCAATGCCAAGAGAGTGACCCAACTCACGAACTTCATCTTTGAACAGCTCCGCCAAGGGCTCGAGCACCTTGCCTTGAGCTTGCAATTCAAGGATGCGGTCCACGCGGTTATGGTGGGTCTTGATTTTCGAAGCTTTGGATTTTGCGTTGGACGCACTTTCGATCACATCGGGATACAAGGTTCCCTGTGCCAAAATCTCGGCATCCCCCACCGCATCCCAAAACACATCAATAAATAAATTGCCGATGATCACACGCTTCTTTTCAGGATCACTCTCACCCGCCAAGGCAGTCAGAAAACGCTCGCTGCAGTCGATGGTTTCGATAGGAACCCCCATGCGGTGAAAGTTGCTACGAACCTCATCACCCTCATCCTTGCGCATCAGTCCGTGATCCACGAAGATCGCACGGACATTCGCACCCGCCTCTTTCAACAGCACCGCCAACACCGTGCTGTCCACACCTCCCGAAACACCGCAAACCACTTGTTTGTTGCCGCACTTTTCACGAATACCTTCGATCATCTCACGTTTGAAATCCTCGATTTTAAATGGCATCAGTTCTTGAGCGGTCAGCAAGAAGTTATGCAAAATTCTCAGTCCTTCATGACTGTGGGTCACTTCCGGATGGAACTGAATCCCATAAAAATTCTCGCCCCATTTCAATGAGACCGGCGTCTGGTGTTGGTTGGTCGCCAAAATCTCCGCACACGCCGGAATGACTTTTACCGTATCCGAATGGCTCATCCAGACCTGGGATTTCTCGGACAATCCCTCATAAATTCCCGTGCGGCTTGTTGGAAACAGTTCCGCTGGGCCATATTCGCGGCGATCACTTGGCTCAATCGTGCCTCCGAATTTCAAATTCAACAACTGCATCCCGTAACACACGCCGAGCACCGGAACGTTGAATGCCTTGAGCGCCTCGAAATCGAGATCCGGTGCGTCCGGTTCACTGGTGCTGCGTGGTCCGCCGGAAAGAATGATCGCACCCGGCTCACCGATGTTAGGAAAATCTTCCAACGCATAAAGCATCGCAAAAAATCCCAACTCTCTCACCCGTCTCACAATCAGCTGCGTATACTGCGAGCCAAAGTCGATTACCGCCACATGTCCTTTATCGTGCATATCCTGAATTTCTAATTCTCAATTTCAAACGTTGTCTTAAACTCAACCCAATGGCTGATAATTCGTCGGCTCCTCGGTCATCACGATGTCGTGAACGTGACTTTCTCTGAGCCCACCCGGCGTGATGCGCACGAAATTCGCACGCTCTCGTAGCTCCGCCAAGGTTGAGGCACCGACATATCCCATGCCGGATTTCAATCCGCCCATGAGTTGGAAAATCACATCCGATAGCGGGCCTTTGTATGGCACTCGACCTTCGACACCTTCCGCAACCAACTTGCCGGAACTGTTCTGGGCATAACGGTCGCCGGCTCCTTTGCGCATCGCTCCCAATGATCCCATGCCGCGATAGGTTTTGAAACGGCGTCCCTGATAAAATACACTCTGACCCGGGCTCTCACGGGTTCCAGCAAGCAATGATCCCAACATCACGAGATCCGCTCCCGCCGCGATCGCCTTGACCACATCTCCGGAATATCGAATTCCACCGTCCGCGATCACTTTCACCCCACGCTCGCGGCAATAGCCAGCAACGTTTTGGATCGCTGTAAACTGCGGCATCCCCACTCCGGCAATCACACGCGTCGTGCAAATCGATCCGGGTCCTACTCCAACTTTTAACGCACTGGCACCAGCTGATACCAAATCACGCGCACCTTGTTCGGTCACGACATTTCCGGCCACTACCGGGCGATCGCTCAGAGAACGCAATTTCTCGATCACGTTCATGACATGTCTTGTGTGCCCTGTCGCGGCATCGATGAAAAGAGCGTCCGCCCCCGCCGCAACCAATGCCAGCGCACGTTCCTCAACATCGGGTCCCACGCCTACCGCGGCACCACAACGAAGCTGTCCGTTTTCATCCTTTGCCGCACTCGTAAAGGTAATCCGCTTCTCAATGTCCGAGCCTGTGATCAAACCGACCAACATACCATTGCCGTCCACCAGAGGAAGCTTTTCAATACGGTTTTGATAAAGGATACGCCGCGCTTCTTCCAAACCGGTATTTGGTGGCGCGGTGATCACTTTGTCACGAGGGGTCATGACCTCGGAGACACTTGCATCGGGGCGGTCCAGATAACGAACATCCCTCCCCGTAACCATACCTTCAAGACGACCGTTTTCATCCACAACCGGAAATCCTGAAAAACCGTTCTCCTCCATGATCGCGAGCACGATTTTAACGGTATCGGTCTTGCGAACGGTCAGCGGCTTGATGATGACCGCACTCTCGGAACGCTTCACTTTGGAAACCATCGCCGCTTGTTCCTCAATCGGGCACGCACGGTGAATCACACCCATCCCCCCTTCCCTCGCCAAGGCGATCGCCAAATCATGCTCGGAAACCGTATCCATGGCCGCGGAAACCACAGGCAGCCTGAGGCTAATCCCCTCTGCCAATTCGGTGGATAAATCCGCTTCTCCGGGCAAAACAGCGCTCAGTGCCGGAACCAAAAGCACATCGTCAAAAGACAATCCTAAAGAAATCTCTGCCATGCGAAAGTCAACAGAGCCATCAGCCTCTCGGCAAGCCCGGATTCGCTTTTCTTGAAAAATCTCGGTTTTTTGGCAACCCACCAGCCTATGGAGCCCGCAGAAAAGCACCGCAAATCTCAGAATTCCTGAAATCATCGAGCCAATAATCACGCCACAAGCGCTGGAATTAGATCCCTTCCAGCGCTAGCCTCACCTCGCTAAAGCAGCCACATGATGGCTTTGATGATTGCGGCAATCACTCCAAAAAAACTCAGGATGATGGCCAGAATACTCAATAATCCACCACTCACATTCGGCATCAATGCGGATATGATACCAAAAACACCGAAAACGAATGCGATCAACGCAAGGATGAGTCCGAAAAATGCCCCCGAATAAAAACTGAAAATCGCAGCGAGAATCGCAATGATCGATGCCACACTTGTCGATGTTTGTTTGGAATCCATAGGTTAAATATCCCTCACAACGCCGGATAATCAAGCGTTCTTGTCTCCATCCTCCATCGCAGACAACATGATTCTCAGTGCACCCCCGGAAATCCAAACCTCCCACACCAAACAAGCCAACGATAAACCCATCAGCACCAGAGCTGTCGAAAACGCTCCCATCGCCAAAATCGTTCGCTCCCCAATAACGCTGACCATCGCCACAACACAAAGTAACAGACTCAATGCCCCCAGCAACTGCATTCCCCGGATCAAGGTCAGCCGCTTCCGCAGATTTTGTATCTGCCGCATCAATAACCGGTCTTTGCGCTCAAGCCAATCCCTGTGCAGACTTCGAATCAAGGCGGACAAATGCAAAAATCGATTGGTGTAGGACAAAAACAACAAACTAATCGCCGGAAACAAGAGCGCGGGAGTTGAAATTTCCAAATTCATGTCATCTTTAAACACCCCGCCCTTTCAAATTACCAGAAATTGTGATTTGAGTTTTTGCTTAATCCCGTGATTCTTCAATCCATGCGTAATCCAACACCCCTGATTCTGGTCATCTTCATCACCGGTCTCGCAGTTTTTCTCTCCTTCAGGAATCCCAAACCTGTAAATCCTCCCGCAAAGCCCGCAGCTCCCGCCACGACAAGCTCCTATACCACTACGGTTACCGTTTCCCCCAACTCCACCAAAATCACTGCCGCGGCATGGCCTTCGGAAAAATCAGATATACCCGCAGATCCACGGGCCGTCTTCGGCACGATGGAAAACGGCATGCGCTACATGATCCTGCCAAATACCGAGCCACCCCAGCGCCTCTCCATGCGCTTGCATATCGCTGCCGGCTCGCTGATGGAAAAAGATGATCAACAGGGCGTCGCCCATTTCCTCGAACACATGGTCTTCAACGGCACCAAAAAATTCGAGAACGCCAATCAGCTCATCCGTGAAATGCAATCTCGCGGCATCGCTTTCGGCGCGCATGTCAATGCCTACACCTCCTTTGATGAGACCGTTTACATGCTGGATATCCCAGATCTCAAGCCGGACACCTTGGATCTCACTTTCTCCATCATGCGTGATTTCGGCGATGGCGCGCTGCTTTCCGAGACAGAAATCGATAACGAACGCGGCGTGATTCTCTCCGAAAAACGCTCACGCGATTCAGTAGGCTACCGCATGCAGAAGCAACAATTCGAGACCCTGCTGCCAAAATCACTCATTCCAAAACGTTTTCCCATCGGTGAGGACGAAATCATTCAAAACGCGAAACGTGAACGCTTTGTCGATTTTTATGAAAGTTACTACAGACCGAACAACATGACATTTGTCGTCGTCGGAGATATCGACCCCGCCGAAATCGAAAACCGCATCCAAGCCACTTTCGGCTCGATGAAAAATCCGGAAAAACCCGCCGAATCACCCGACCTTGGCGAGGTTACCATCCCTGAAGGTCTAGTCTCTCACGTCTTTAGTGATGCCGAGCTCGACACCACCGATGTATCCTTGCTTCTCGTCCGTCCCTTCAAGGCGGTCCCAGATACCACCTCATCACGAACCGATAAATATCCCCTAGATATCGCCAATTTTATCATGGGTCGCCGCTTTGAACGTCTCTCCAAAATCGAAAACTCACCCATCACTTCCGGGGACGCATCAAAGAACGAACTTTTCAACAATATCGAACTCGGCTCGATCTCCGTCACCGCCGCAGACGATCGCTGGCAACAAGCCATTCCGCTTCTCGAACAGGAATTCCGCCGCGCACTCGAGCACGGATTCACCGAGGCCGAACTCACCGAAGCGAAAGCCAATCTGCTGAATGCCTACCAGGAAGCTGTGAAACGCAAAGACACACGCAAATCTGAAAACCTCGCCACAGCCATCGCCAAATCCGTAAACGATCAAACGGTCTTCAACACTCCAGAAACCAGCTTGGAAATCGCCACCGCCGCTTTGGAAAAAATCAATCCCGAAATCATCCACCAAGCCTTCGTTAAATTCTGGAAAGCACCGGGTCATCACTTGATCCTTTCAACAAAAACATCCGCTCCGGAAACCCGGGACGAGCTTGCATCGCTCTATCTGAAATCCAGCGAGACTCCCGTCGACGCTCCTGCCGCTCGAGCTATCACGCCGTTTGCTTATACCCAGTTCGGTAAACCCGGCAAAATCGAAAAAACCCGCACGGTCGATGATCTCGGCATCAAGCAGATCACTCTCACCAACCACATCCGGGTGAATCTCAAACCCACGGATTTCGAAAAAAACCGGATTCATATTCTCGCTCGCATTGGCTCAGGTCAGCTTTCCCAGCCTGTCGGCAAGCCCTTTCTCGACGAAGTAGCCACAGCCGTATTTGAAGGCGGCGGCTTGGGAAAACATTCCAATGACGAACTCGCAGAAATTCTCGCAGGCCGAAATGTATCGTCTTCCTTGAGCATCGCGGAGGACGCATTCATACTCTCCGGTTCCACCACTCCCGAGGATCAACTCCTCGCACTCCAACTCATGGTCGCCTCCATCACAGATCCCGGATACCGCCCCGAAGGCCTGTGGCAGTTCCAAAAAGAAATTCCGGTTCTGTTTCAAAATCTCAAACACACCCCGGCCGGACCTGCCCAAGAAATGCAATCCTGGCTCCATGGCGGGGACTCCCGTTACAAGATGCCTTCCCAGACCCAACTTTCCAACTACACCATCGATGATGTGGTGAACTGGCTCTCACCGGAACTCAGTAAAGGCTACCTCGAAATCTCGATCGTAGGGGATTTCGATCCGGATAAAATCACTCAAGACCTCCTCAAAACCTTCGGGACCCTGCCCGATCATGACGCAACACCCAAGACCAAAACAATTCACAAGCGCTCGGTTCTATTTCCTAAACCACCCCAGGAAAAAAATCTCACTTATGAGTCGAAAATTCCCCAAGCCGTCGCAACCGCACTATGGAAAACGGATGGCTTGAGAAACAAGACGCAGGAATTCCGCCGCCTCAATGTCCTTTCCGATATTTTCGGCGATCGCCTGCGCGAGGAAATTCGCGAGAAACTCGGAGCCTCCTACTCACCCGATGCGGGTGCAACCGGCTCAGACGCACTGGAGGGTTTTGGCTACCTCATCGGTCAATCCATCGGTAAACCCGAGGATATCCCTTTGTTGCTCGACACCATGTCCAATATCGCTAGCGAACTCGCTAAAAAAGGCGCGTCACAGGACGAACTCGATCGCTCGCTCGCCCCCATCCTCGCCACTCTGGAAAAATCCCATCGCGACAACTCCTACTGGCTGACCACCGTACTCTCCCAATCCCAAAGTGATCCGACAAAACTCGACCTCGCCCGTCAACGCGACGAGGATTACCGCTCAATCAAACTCACCGAGATCAATGCCCTAGCAAAAAAATATTTCGCAAGCTCCAATCTCCACAAAATCTCGATCACGCCAAAGTAATTGAAATTTCAAATTTCAATCTATCCGTCATAGCCTCAACAAAGTCGTAGCCATCCACGTCTCTATCATCTCTGTGGCTTAACCTCTTCTGTCCTCTTTGTTGAAATTTGAAAATTAAAAATTAAAATTTAACTACGATGCTTCGTCTCCCCTTCCGAAACAAAGTCTGGCGCGGCGCTACCGGAGAATTCGCCGGCTCGGGAACCGGCGCGTCCATGGACTTTCAGGATCACCGTTCCTACGCACCCGGCGATGATCCACGCCATATCAACTGGCAGGCATACGCCCGCACCGGCCAAGTCACGATGAAACTCTTTCGCGAGGAAATTCGTCCGGTGGTCGATATTGTCTTCGATGCCTCACCCTCGATGTTTTTCGCTCCCGAAAAGAAACAGCGCAGTACGGAACTCCTCGCATTCCTAACAGAGTCATCTCTCAAGGAAGGTGCCTCGGTCCACATCTACGCCATCTATGCTGATGCCCAAACCACGATCGATCCCATGCTGGTTCAGACAAACCGTTGGCTCGAAACGATCGAAGCCCTCGCCCCCACAAATCCTGCGCTCCAACCCGATCTGAACCGCATCCCTCTCCGCAGCAACTCACTTCGCGTTTTCATTTCCGATCTCCTTTTCCAAGCCGACCCCACACCTTTCCTCCGCACCCTCTCTCAAAAGCAAGGAACACCCATCCTCTTCTGCCCTTTCAGCAAAACGGAAGCCGATCCCGATTGGTCCGGAAATTACGACTTTATCGATGCCGAGCTAAACACACGTCATCCCCATCGTATCGAGCCTGCCACCCTCCGCCGCTACCGCGACGCCTACACGAATCATTTCAATCTCTGGAAAGAAGCTGCCATCCGCCACCAAACCCCCCTGGCACGGATCCCCTGCGAACCGGAACTCGTTCCCGCTCTCTACCAAAACGCTCTCCCCGTCAAAGCCCTCGAAGCAAGCCAATAAAGAAAGGAACCGCGATTTCCAATCGCGACCTCGTGAGCGAAATACTTTCGGCTAACGCAACCGGTTGCAGTAGCGATTAAAAATCGCGGTTCCTTTTCCCATCCATCACCAACAGATTTCCCCATGACAAGCCAAGGTAATGGGTTAACCTGAAACTGTGCATGTTCTTGTCAGCGGAGCCAACGGCTACATCGGACTGAGGCTAATCCAAGCCTTGCTGGCAGATCGCCCCAGAGGCCGGCTCATCCTCTACGCCGAAATGAAACTTCCCGGCGAAGCTTGGTTGGAGTTTGCGTTAGAAGAACAAGCAGATGGCAGCCAATGTCTCCGACAAACCGCCACCTTCCGCCCACAAGGTCTGTTAGGCCGATTCTATTGGTATACCCTCCTGCCCTTCCATTGGCTACTCTTCCCTCGCATGGCCCGCAAGCTTGCGGGTAAAAGTTCTTAGTTCTCTATTCCTAGTTAAACTCCAAGAACCAAGAACCAAGAACCAAGAACCAAGAACCAAGAACCAAGAACCAAGAACCAAGAACCACAAAGCCGAGTGAGCGCTAGCAAACATACAACCTAAGACAAAGTCCTGACCGCTTGGACGGAGCGAAGCGGAGTCAAACCAAGAACCAAGAACGAATGAACAAAGACGACATAGACAAACTCAGCCGCGGCCAGCCTACCAAATCAAAGATCGGCAGCCGCCGCATCGGTCACAGACTCACCCAAAAAGAAAGGCTGCTGTTCGAGGCCGCGAAACGCCAAGGCTTCCTCAAGATCCCTGTCACCGGATCACGCCCCAACGTCCTCAATGTTTACCGCCTCTGGTGCGAAGCCGAGGGACGTGATTTCATCGTCAAAGGCGGTCCGGAGTCTTGAACGCATGACGCAGGATCATGCGTCGGTCTTGATTGAACGTTAAGGTTTCAACCACTTTTCGCCTACTCCGTTGGCTGCGCCAAGTAACGAACCGACCACTGCCCCACGGTGGCAGTTATCACCTCCCACCATGGCATTGGCGATGATTCCGGCATCGAAGTCATCGTGATATTTCCATGCGAGGTAGAGCGAGGCCGGCATGGATTCGGCAATGTAACAAGCGGGACTGAAGCGCTGCCCGATAACATGGGTATCGGGCTGTGATGTCCAATTTTCCGCTTTATTTCCCGAAATCCAATCCCCCGCCTCACGGCGAATGGATTCACGTAGGGAGAAACCTTCGCGAATTCGAAATAGCAACCGAGCGAGGGTGTCCGCGGCACGAAGCACATTCGCATGCGCATGCGTCAGACCGACGTGTTCTTTCACGGCGGCACGAAGTTCGGTTAGATCCGCCCCGCGCATGACGTAGCAGAGAGCCGGCACCTGCGCGAGACCGCCGATATGCTCGTCTTGTATCGCACATTTTCGTGGAGGTTTACCCATCGCATAACGGGTAAAGAATCCCCGATGATACTCCTCAAGATAAGTATCGCGGTGGTTGCCGGGCGTGAGCATGAAATCGATGTAATGCTCAAGCCAAACATCCGGATCGTAGCCTCCGGTTTTTTCCGACAAGTGCACGAGTTCGTCAGCCAGTTTGAAGTTCAAAGTGTTTTCCCCAGCTTGGAGAAACTGGTGGTAATGAATCCCACGCTGCCCCCAATAAATCGCTTGGTCGTGTAATATCTCACCCTTCTCGTTGGGAGCCGTGTATTGAGATCGCCACAGAATCGAGCCCGTGTGTGGGTTCTTCGGCGCCAGATAACCCGTGATCTCACCGTATTCCGCGCGCAGGGCATCCCGATCGTAATACCAATGAACCGGCATGGATACCGCATCCGCAACCCGTGACCCAAGATAAGCGTTTTCTAGTATACTCAATTCCATCATCCCACTCTAAGTGGACTTACCCAAATGGCTAATGGAAAAAACCAGCCCCTAAAAATGGCTGGGCTTTCTATTCCATCAAGGAAAGTGCTCGAAAGAGGACTCGAACCTCCACAGGTTTCCCTACTAGATCCTTAGTCTAGCGCGTCTACCAATTCCGCCATCCGAGCTTTCCCGTTTGGGTGGGCGCAGGAAATAGGGTGAGTGCCGCTTCTTTGCAAGTGAATCTTTGAAAAAAATGCACGATGTGGGCGGATGTCTTCTTTCCCACCCCCCGCAGCTACCCATCTATGGAGATTCAACTGTTTGTGCCAATTTTTAGGCTAAGACACGCTAAGCTTCACTCACCTCGTAAAATCCCATTGTAACCCACAGAGATAACGACTAGTTTACCCATCCTGACGCGATCGGTTCATGCTCGTGAGAATGACATTTGTAAAATCAGCCATGAGGGCCCTTCTATGCCTCTCCCTGTTTTTCGTCCCTGCAATCCAGGGCTTTTCTAAGGAAACGAAAAACAACGGTTGGACCGTGATCAAGATTGAAGGCAAAGAATACCTTTCCGTTGAGGACATCCAGCGCTTCTACAGTTTCAAAACCCTTACCCGAGATGGCAATTCGGTGACTTTGGAAAACGAAAAAGTTAAAATGAACCTCACCGTCGGGGGCAACGAGTGCCTGATGAATAAGGTAAAATTCGTTTTTTCAAATCCGGTGGTCGCCTCTGGCAGCAGCATTTATGTCTCCCGCATCGATCTTGCGAAACTCATCGATCCTGTCCTGCGCCCGAATTATATCAAAAACGCCGGAAATTTCCGCACGGTCATCATCGATGCCGGTCATGGTGGAAAAGATGCGGGTGCAACCAACCCGCTTGGAAGCGAATCGAAATACAATCTCATCGTCGCGAAAAAGCTCAAAACTTTGCTCGAGGCGAAAGGTTTCAAAGTCGTCATGGTTCGGGAGACGGATATCTTCCATACACTTCAGGAACGCGTGAAGATCGCGAACAAGATAGACGAGGGAGCCATCTTCATCAGCCTGCATTTCAATTCCGGCGGGCCAGCCGCGCGAGGGATTGAAACCTTCACCCTCTCCCCTCCCGGCGTTTCGCATTACGGAAGCGATTTCAAAGCCACGGATGCCCAAGCCAGAACAGGCAACGAGCACGATTCGGCCAATATCGCCCTCGCCACCGCGATCCACGGATCCGTCCTTCGCCGACTCGGGGAAAATACCTTCGATCGAGGCATCAAACGCGCGCGCTTCAGCGTGCTTTCCGGAGTCAAGCATCCTGCCGTCCTGTTCGAAGGCGGCTTCATGAGTCACCCCTCTGAAGCTCGATTGATCGCCAACGAATCTTATCAAAACGCCCTCGCCTCAGGCATTCTTGAAGCCATCAATCGCTACCGCTTCGCCGTAGGCAATCGAAAGGATATCGCGAAGCCTCAGTAGATTCTTGTCATTTTCTAAAAAACGAAAATAACCCCGCGCCTGCCCCGGTAAGGTTGGGGTGAAAATTTCCTCACCCATCTCAGACTTTCTCTCACCCAAAGCATTGATTCCGGACCACGCACCTGCATACTCCCCATGCAAACCGCATGCTCACCCTTCTCAAAATCCGCAATCTCGCACTCGTAGACGAACTCATATGGGAACTCGGCTCCGGCCTGATCTCGGTCACGGGAGAAACAGGCGCAGGAAAATCCGTCATCGTTGGCGCATTGAAAATGATTCTCGGAGAACGCGCGGATAAAAATCTCATCCGCACCGGAGAGGATACCTGCACGATCGAATCCGTGTTTGATCTTGCCGACACATCCGAAATCAATGCCATTCTCGAAGAAGGGGGCCTCCCTCCCTGTGATGATACCCAGATCATCATCCGCCGCTCGATTGGCATCTCGACCAACCGCCAGTTTGTCAACGACTCGCCCGTAACCATCTCGCTCCTCAAAAAAATTGGAGAGCGCCTGGTCGACCTTCATGGTCCGCATGACCACCAATCCTTACTCTCTCAAGAGCGACAACTCGCGATGCTCGATGCCTATGCTGTGACCGATTCGCTGGTCTCCGAATACCGAACCGCTTACCGAACCTGGAGAGAAAAATCCCAAGAGTTGGAGGAAATCCAAAACGCAGAAAACGCCTCAGAACAAGAGCTCGAGCTTCTCCGCTATCAACTCGATGAAATCCAATCCGCCAAGCTCACCCAGGCAGATGGCGATGAACTCCAGGAAAGATATCACCGCTCGTCCAATTCCAGTCGCTTGGTCGAACTTGCCGCACAAGCCGTCATAACCCTATCGGGTGAAGACGGCATCCTCACACGAGTTTCCGATCTCCAACGTCTCATTCGCGATCTCGAAAAATACGATCCATCCATCGCCGAAAAAGTTTCCTCTCTCGAAACCGCATCCATCGAACTCCAAGACCTTGAAGCCACTCTGACGGAATACGCGGAAGAGCTCGACATCGATCCATCAGAAGCGACCTCCATCGAAGAGCGCGTCAATCTTGTCGAATCACTGAAACGCAAATACGGCCCGACAATCGATGACATCCTAACTCGCCAGGAAACCCTCTCCAACCGCTTGGACAACATCGACAACCGGACGGAGAAAATCGAAGCGCTGTCGCTCGCTCTTACGGAATCGCGAAAGGAACTGGAAGCCATCGCGAAAAAACTCACTGCCGCTCGCAAAAAATCCGCGCCGAAACTTGCGCAGGACATCGCCTCGCAGCTCAAAGATCTCGGCTTCAAACAGTCCTCTTTCGAAATCGAGCTCTCACCGCTCAAAGACCCATGCCTTCACGGCTTGGAATCCTGCAATTTCCTCTTCGGCCCTAACCCGGGCGAACCTTTGCTTCCGCTCCGCCAGATTGCCTCTTCCGGAGAGATTTCGCGTGTCATGCTCGCCGTCAAATCCTCGCTCGCGGAGCAAGATGCTACCCCACTCATGGTCTTCGATGAAATCGATGCCAACGTCGGCGGTGAAATTGCCCGTGCGGTCGGCAAGAAAATGGCACGCTTGGGTCAACTCCACCAAGTCATTGCCATCACCCACTTCCCACAAGTCGCTGCCACGGCTGCCGCTCACTTTGTGGTCGAAAAAGAAGTCATCGGAGGCCGCACCCGCTCCAAACTCTACCCCGTCGAGGGCGAAAAACGCATCACCGAACTCGTCCGCATGCTAGGTGGCGGTGGCGAACAAGCCAGAGCCATGGCTGCTGCCTTGCTAAATGATGAATGATGAAGAGTGAATAGTGAAAATAAGATAAGCTCAGCTTTTACATTCCTCTAGCTTATGTCATCGATTCCGCATTCACCTTCAAAGCCATCACTGTTAAACTAAATTCTAACTGCTCCAAACTCTCCCTACTTTCACTCTTCACTCTTCACTCTTCATCATTCACTCTTCAATGACCCTTGCCTTCATCGCCACGGGAGATATCGCCATCCCGACGTTTCGATACCTCATCGAACACGGCCCGAAGCCCTGCGTCCTCATCACTCAGCCGGATAAACCGGTCGGGCGCAGCCAGAGCAGCGCGGTGCCACCCGAAATCAAAACCGTCGCCCTTGCCCACGACATCCCGGTTTGGCAACCGGAGAAGATCAAGGAAATCGCAACGGATCTCGAAGCCCTGCACGTGGACATCGCCGTGGTCATGGCATACGGACAGATCATCGGTAAAGCCGTCCGCAAAGCTCCAAAAAAAGCGATCATCAACCTCCACGCATCGATCCTTCCGAAATACCGCGGCGCCTCCTGCATCCAATCCGCCATCCGCGATGGCGAAACCGAAACGGGAATCACCATCATGCACGTCATTCGCGAGCTCGATGCGGGTGATATCATCTGTAAAAAAGTCATTCCTATCGGACCTCATGAGACTGGCGGAGAACTGCACGATAGACTCGCCAATCTCGGACCTTCCGCTCTTGCCGAAGCCTTGGAAATTTTAGCCACAAACCCAAAAGCAGGAACCCCGCAAAATCCCGATCAAGTCACTTACGCCCCAAAACTCCTGCGCGAGCACGGCCGACTCGATTTCACACAGCCAGCCGATCAATTGGAACGCACCATCCGTGCCTACGATCCTTGGCCGGGAACTTTCACGGAAGTCTCCATCAAAGGTAAACCAAAACGCCTGAAAATTTTCCCACCAACGGGCATCATTGATCAACCCCTTCCCGCCGGCGAACTCCTCTACCAAAATGGTCAGCTACTCATCGGCTGCGGTCATCAATCCCTCATCCTATCCGAAGTCCAACCCGAGGGTTCAAAACGCATGCCGGCAACAGCTTTTGCGAATAGCCTTTAATTCGAAAAAAATGAACCGCAATGTCAGCGAAGCGAACATGGACGGAGGGCAACGTAGTCAAATGGACGCAGATGAACGCAGATAAAGAAAAAATAATTTAAACCCCTATGGTTGATAACTTGGATTTTTGACAAATTTCCTAAAATCTGCGTCCATCCGCATCCATCCGCGGTTCAATTTCTGAATTTAATTAATCACCCATCATGAAAGAACTAGTCCAACATTACTACGACACATTTAATTCCGGAAACCGTGCAGCGCTTTTGGAGCTTTTATCCGACGATGTGATTCATGAAATCAATGAAGGCGACCAAGAAATCGGACGCGAGGCGTTTCGCAAATTTCTGGATAGAATGGATCGTTGCTATCAAGAGCAAGTTGAAAGCTTATGCGTATTCTCCAGCGACAACCCAAACCGCGTCGCCGCTGAGTTTTTCATCCGTGGCAAATATATCGCAACAGATGAAGGTTTACCAGAAGCCACCGGCCAACCCTACCACCTCCGCATCGGCGCGTTCTTTGAAATAAGCAACGGAAGAATCATCCGCATCACGAACTACTACAACCTGGCAGCGTGGATGAAGATGGTTTGTGCCTGATAGATAATTCACTGGAGTGCGGAAGCTTGCTCCCGCCCGGCGGTGGACGGAGCTTGCTCCGTCGCGGGTTGGATCGTCTTTCTCTCACACTTTATACTAACAGCACGGAGCAAGCTCCGCTCTTCAATCGACGGAGGCAAGCCTCCGCACTCCTGCTGCTTTCGCAAGACTCCAACCATTCTCTTCCGCTAACTTAGCCATTCGCTTACCGGAAACACTCTTCACTCTTCACTCTTCATCATTCACTCTTCTTAAGCGCAGCCTTCATCTTCTCTAGCCCCTCCATCATCCTCGATCTCGGGCAACCGAAGTTAAACCGCACCCAGCCGGGCCAACCGAAGAATGCGCCGTCGGAAAGGAAAAGACCGGCTTCTTTTTCGAAAAAGTTTGCGGGGTTTTCGACACCGAGTTTCCTGGCATCGATCCAAGCGAGATAGGTTGCTTCGGGTGCGTGTATCGATAAGCCCTCGCATTCTTCGTTGATGAAGCGAACCAGCTCATCGCGATTTCCTGTGAGATAAGAAATCAACTCCTGACGCCATGGTTCGCCATCGCGATAAGCCGCTTCCGCCGCATAGTAGGAAAGCGCACTGATCTCGGCCAAAGTATGTCCCCTCGCAGCGTTGAATTTTCTACGAATGGAATCATCAGAAATGATCGCAAACGCATAACCTAAGCCCGCGATGTTCCAAGTCTTGCTCGGTGAAAGCAAGGTGATCGACTTTGCGGCAAGCTCGCTTGGAAGTTGGAGCGCGGAAAAATGGGGTGTCGCGGCTTCATCGTGGATGAGATCACAATGAATCTCATCGGAGACCAGAACAAGATCATGTTTTACGCAGAACTGCGCGAGCCGGATGACCTCGTCTTTTGAAAAAACCCGACCCAATGAGTTCTGCGGATTACATAGTAGGAAGATTTTTGTTTTTGCCGAAACCGCTTTCTCCATCGCATCCCAATCGAATTCCCAGCGGCCATTGACGAAAACATGATCGACCGTGAGCAATTTCGCACCCGCGTCTTTATGAACGCCAAGGAAAGGAGGATAAACCGGCGTGCATGTCATCAACTCATCGCCCTCTTCACAAAATGCACGAGCAGCGAGTGAGAGCGCGGGCACCAACCCACCCAGATGAATCAGGTGATCGGGATTCAGGATCGAGTGCCGACGATTTTTCAAATAATCCGCGATTGCATCTACCAAACCTGCGTGTGCTTGGGCGTAACCAAAAACCCCGTGATTCACCCGCTCGTGCAGAGCCTCGATAATGGGCGGAGCCGACACGAAATCCATATCCGCCACCCAGAACGGATCGAGCTCCGGCCTGCGATCGTATTTGATGCAGCCCGTTCCTTTCCTCGCGACCACTGTATCAAAATCAAATTTCATCACGCCGAAACTGTCGCCAAGACCAGCACTTTGCAACCTCACAATCTAAAGAGTTAACCACGAATTTCACGAATGACACGAATGAAGAAAGACGAATGTAATATAGAATTCTTTTCTCTTATAATTCGAGCAATTCGTGAAATTCGTGGTTAAAAATACCCTGCAATTAGGGGTTGGTATTTCCTCCCCAATCCAAAACAATCCACCCCGTAATGAACCTTTCCTTTTCAAAAGTCGGACAACTTCTCGGTGGCGGCAGCGGTATTGGTGATCTCATGGATGATCTCGGTAACGCCCTAGCCAACGCCGGTCCGAACATGAAAATGCTCGGTGGAGGACAACCAGCCCAAGTTCCGGAGGTGAACGCGATCTGGCAGAAGCGACTCAAGGAAATTTCCGCAGACGAGGTCGCTACGCAGAAAATGCTCACCACTTACGATCCGCCGAGAGGCAATCCAGAATTCATTAAAGCCATTGCATCGATGTTGCGCGATACCTTCGGCTGGAATGTCGGCCCTGAAAATGTGTGCCTGACCAGTGGTGGACAAACCGCGTTCTTTTACCTTTTCAATCTCCTCGCTGGCACCATGCCAGACGGCACCAAACGCAAGATTCTCTTTCCCCTCGTGCCGGAATACATCGGCTACGCCGCCCAAGGTTTGGATCCCGATATGTTTGTCGCCGTCAAACCGTCCATCGAACACACCGGCCCTAACGAATTCAAATATTACATCGATTTCGATAACCTCAATATCGGCCCCGACATCGCGGCGGTCAGTGTGTCACGCCCCACCAATCCCACTGGCAACGTGTTGAGCGATGCGGAAATTCTACGTCTATCCGAACTCACCAAAGCCAAAGGCATCCCGTTCATCATCGATAACGCTTACGGCGCGCCGTTTCCAAAAATCATTTTCACAGAAGCTTCACCTCATTGGGACGAACACGTCATCCTCACTCTCAGTCTCTCCAAGCTCGGTCTTCCTGGTACCCGCACGGGGATCGTCGTTGGTCCTGCAGAAATCATTTCCGCACTGTCGTCCATGACCGCAATCACTGGGCTCTCCAGCCCAAGCATCGGCCAACAAATCGCCCTGCCTTTAATCCGCAGCGGTGAGATCCTGAAACTCAGCGAAAACGTCATCCGTCCTTTCTATCATGAAAAATCCCTCTACGCCCAAAAGGTAGCGCGTGAAATTTTTGGCGATCGCTTCAAATGGCACATGCACCGCAGTGAAGGTGCGTTATTCCTATGGTTCTGGTTTCCTGATCTTCCCATCACTTCATCCGAACTCTATCAACGTCTCAAAGCCCGCGAAGTCCTCATCATCCCCGGAGAACATTTCTTCTTCGGCTGTGACGACACCCACTGGCGTCACCGCCAAGAATGCATTCGCGTCTCCTTCGCCATGCACGAATCCGTTGTTCGCGATGGATTGACCATAATTGCCGAAGAAGTCGAGAAATCACTGTAGCTGCGGCGTCCCGCCGCAGGCCGTCCAAGCTGCGTCTCGCAGCTTCTTCACCTCACTTCAGCGGCTCCAACTTACGAATCTTGATGTTACGGAACCACACAGGATTTCCGTGATCTTGCAAACAGATGTGGCCTGCATCAGCGGTGCCAAATTCTTTCCATGTGGCAAACTTCGATTTGGCGACTTTTTGTTTCCAGTCTTCTGATCCGATCTCGTATTCAACGTATTTTTCACCGTTCATCCAATGTTCACACTTGTAGGTGCCAGTTGCCGTCTTTTGGCATTTGAGCACGAAATGATTCCACTCACCCGCGGGCTTGGTGGTATCTTTATCTGCGGCGTAGAGTTGATACATCCACCCCGATTTCTGTGCATCTTTTCCTTTCGCGTTATCGATGATCTGCGCTTCCGGACCGGTTTTATAAGGAGGCCCGTTTCCTTCCAAAACTTTGAACATGATTCCCGAGTTGCCTCCCTCGCTGATTTTCCAATCGATGGAGAACTCGAAGTTTTCATATTTCTCTTTAGTGATCACATCTCCCCCGCCCTTGCGGCAGAGCGCTCCATCCTCAACCACCCACTGCTGGGGAAGAGCCTCTTTTTTGTAACCACGGAAATGTTGAGATGCATCCTTACCATCGAACAACAAGACCCAACCTGCGTCTGCTTCCGCCTTCGTAAGAACATTCAGATCCTCAGCGAATGCGCTGTGGGAAATCAGGAAGAGACAAAACAGGGATGAGAAGGTTTTCATAGGTCGTTCGGGATTTTTTTAATCAAGGAGTGAGGAGATACAGGAGAAGAAGAGAGAATATTTCAACTAAAAGTTTAGAAATACAGAATTGTAAATGAAAGGTAGAGCATCATCTCCGAGAGGGCACTACCTTTTATTCATGAATACGGCTTACTCTCTGGAATTTTATTTGATCATGCGGCCCGCCGGAGGCGCGACTCTCCAACAAAAAAAGCCCCCGCGGATCAATCCACGGAGGCTTTACAGAAATGAGGCTTACGCTTTTTTCACGTTCACCCACTGACCTGACTTCGCGGATTCAAGCACCGCATCACAGACATATTGGGTGCCCAAAGCATGACGGAAGTCTGGGTAGTTGATCGGCGCCGATGGATGATCGAGCGACTTGAAGAACTCAACGAGAGCATGGGTAAAGGAATGCTCGTAGCCAAGGCATAGACCCGGCACCCACCAGTTACCCGCATAAGGATGATCTCCATCCGAGCAATGGATACTGCTCCAGCCGCGACGGTCGCCGGGAACACCGTGATCGAAATACTCCAGACGGTTGAGATCGTGAAGGTCCCATGCGAGGGATTTTTTCTCACCGTTGATTTCAAAGGTGTTCAAGGCCTTGTGTCCACGCGCATAGCGGGTCGATTCGAAAATCGCGAGTGATCCGTTTTCAAAGCGCGCAAGGAAAGCGCATGCATCATCGATGGTCACCGGATGTTTCTTGCCTGTTTCCGTATGCATGCGCTCTTTGATGAAGGTTTCGGTCATCGCTGAAACGGAAACGATGTCGCCGTTGATCCAACGTGCGGTATCGATGCAATGCGCAAGCAAGTCACCGGTAACCCCTGAACCCGCAGCTGCCGCATCGAGACGCCAGAGACCGGCACCACCTTGTGGAAGCTCTTCGGAAATCGTCCAATCCTGCAGGAAGTTCGCACGATAATGGAAAACCCGACCCAACTCACCGGCAGCAACGATGTTTTTCGCAAGCGTCACGGCAGGAAGGAAGCGGTAGTTATACCACACCAGGTTTGGCAAACCGGATTTTTCGACAGCCTCGACCATCTTCTCACCTTCCACTCCGTTGAGAGCGAGCGGCTTTTCGCATAGGATCATCTTGCCGTTTTCAATGCAGGCGAGAGCGATCTCCGCATGGGAATTGTTAGGAGTGCAGATATCGACCGCATCGATATCGTCACGTTTCACCAGCTCACGCCAGTCGGTTTCATAAGAAGCATAGCCCCACTTTTCAGCGAAGGCCTTGACTTTTTCTTCGTCGCGACCGCAAACAGCCTGGCGGACAGGAACGTGGTCGGTATCGAAAAAGTGTTCGAGTTGAGAGTAGGCGTTGGAGTGTGTGCGACCCATGAAGCCGTAGCCGATGAGTCCGATGCGGATTGGTTTCTTGGACATAAAGATAAAGTTCGGGATTTGGATGATTAAAGGGCCTTGTTGACGTCGATCATGGCTTTGAGGATCGCGTTCCAAGTTGCCGGAGCTTCGAGAACCGCGTTATCGAACATACAGCCATCCCAGCAGATGTGTTTGATGCCGCGTTCCGCAGCGCCTTGCAGCCAGTAGGATGAACACTTGGCAATATCGAGTTTGCCATTCGGATCATCTGCTGGGCAGTGGCGTCCGGTTTTATCGTGTGAACCTGTGCCGTGCACGGAACCGTCGTTCTGAGCGACATGGAAATCGAGCGTCCACGGACGCAGCGCATCGGTCATGATTTTGTAAGCAGGCCAGAATTCCTCGTCAGTGTATCCCGCTTGGAGAAGCGCTGCCTCAGGCGCGTTGTAACCCATGAGATAGAGGTAGGTGTGAGCAAGGTCTGCTTGGAAACCAACCACGCCGGGCATATTGGTCGCCTCGAGCGTATCGAAGGCAGCTTTCCATGAATGGAAGCCACCCCAGCAGATTTCACCTTCAGCGGCAATGCGCTCGCCGAATTGCTCTGCGACTTTACCTGCCTCACGGAAAGTCTTAGCAACCTTGGCGGTGTTGCCTGCGGGATCTTTGGCGAAGTCCGCCGTGCCGCCGGCAGTATCCACACGGATGATTCCGGATTTACGAACACCGTGCTCGTTGAGAATTTTTGCGATGCGGCAGGTTTTCTCAACTGCGAGCACGAAGTTTTTCATGTCATCATCACTACCAAAAGCAGGACCGCCAACCGTGCCCGGCCAAACTGGAGCGACCAAAGAACCTACGGAAAGCCCCTTGGCAGCGATCTTATCGGCCATCTTACGGATCTCGATATCAGATGCGTCAGGATCGGTGTGAGGATGAAAAATAAACAGATCAACCCCGTCATATTTGATTCCGTTGACCTCGGCTGCAGCTGTGAGCTCCAGCATGTGATCCAAAGAAATGGGAGGGTGATCTGTATCCGGTTCTTTACCAACCAGACCCGGCCACATGGCGTTGTGTAATTTAAGTGAACTCATAAGTTGATCTGTTTTTCTTTGGTCGTGCCTGACTTGTCAAACTCCGAGCGAAGCACCTTTACGATTTTTGATCGGCCTAGATTTCAGAACCGCAAAAAATCGCATAAAATCAGCCTATAGAGCCGGCTTCGGGAAATTTTGATCCGAGGCTCAAGCGCAGACAAATTTCCCACATTCAGGGATTTCAAAGTCTCTTCTGCGATCGCCGCCGGCAATCCGCTGGCCAAACGCAACCTTAGGCCACACAACTTCCCAGCATACGCCCGACCGTAGGCGACTTTATCCAACGCGACTGTCCTCCATTTCAGAAATTCCGAGAAACAGGCCGCATCATCCATCGGATTTTCGACTGGCAGGTAACACCGACCCATTTCCCGATCCGCATGGAAATCCCTCAGAATATTCACCAACTGCAACCCTTTGCCGTATTCCACCGCCCACTGCTCCAGTTCTACTTGCGAATGACGGGAAAAATTTATCCCCATTTTCAGAAAACCCAACCGCGTCCAAAACAACCCCACACACCCCGCAACACGCCACGCGTAATCCTCCAACTCGTCAGGATGCTTCAGAGCAGCCAGCTCACTCCGTCCCCTTCCAAATCTCTCAATATCCAGAATCTGACCGCCGATGATCGTCTCCAAGACTTCATCAATCAACTTGATCTCCTCCGACCCCAAGCCACCCAGGGCTTGCAAAATTTCCATATGACTTCGAAGCAAGCTGGCCTCGCGGTTATCTGTGATTCCCTGATACATATTTTCAGGAAATGCTTGGCGCGGAGCTTCGCCCCTCACCTGCTTTAAATAATCCAACAACGATTCGATACGCTCCTCAGCCGATCCAACCACGGAGTCCGCAACTGTATCGCTCGTCCTCGCCAAAAGGTACGCGATGCCGGCAGCATGCCTCATCGGACGCGGAAGCAAACGGAGACTGAGGTAAAACGAACGCGATACCCCTTTGAGCACTTCCGTTTCAAGCTGCCGGCTCATCACTCATCCATGGCAAGGATTCGCCCGCAGTTCTCGCATTGCGTGATCTCTTTCTCTGCCTGAACCGCAATGGCTGTCGAGGCGATAACCTTCATGTTGCAGCCCGTGCATTTTCCCGCCCGCAAGGTTGCGATCGCGGTGCCATCCTTGGATTTCAATAATTTTTCGTAAAGAGGCAGGATATCCTCGGAAACCGACTCCACTAACTTGTCGCGCTCGACACGTAGCTCTCTTTGCTGCTGCTCCATCCGTGTATGGCGTTCACGGATCGCGGCAAGATCCGCATCCACAATCTCACGAGTTTTTCCCAACTCCTCGTTGGCAGCCTGAAATTTGATCCGATATCCATCTACTTCCTCCATTGCCTGAAGCTCCTGGGTCTCGAACTCATCCACTTCCTTCTCATACCTCGTGATCTCGTGACCCAAGGCATTATATTCCTCGTTTTTTTTGGTCTCGAATTGTTGGACGCGCAGACGCTTCACGGTAGTTCGACGCGTCTCGGCATCCATTTCGATTTTTTTTACCCGCAATTCCGCGGCATTCAGGGCCTCCTTCGCCTGCTTCACCGACTCCTCATCTCCCGCCAATTTTGCCTTCGCCCGTGCTTCCTCTTGCGGCAATTTTGCCAAGTCTTTTGCCAAATTCAGCAAGCGCTTGTCCCTATCCTGTAATATCAGCAATCCACGAATCTGTTCCAACATGCAAGATATCTAGCCATCTGTTTCCGACTCCGCAAGCTTGAGGACTGCAAAATTCTGTTACTGCCATGTTCTTGAGGCGTGATGCCGAACATTGTCTCAGCGTATGATACTTCAATACCGAGAATGAAGCACCTGAGTCTTTAATGCATGAGACACGCCTACTCCTCAAACCGCCTGATCTTCCTCAGCCTTGTCCGCATCATGTGCTTCGTCTTCCTCAAGTTTACGGAAGTGAATTTGTCCAACGCGGCGTCCATCGGTACTGGTGACCTTGGCCTCGTAACCAAGGATCACGATCGACTCGCCAACCTCCGGAAAACGCTCGAGTTGTTGTGTGATGTAGCCACCCACGGTCGTAACTTCTCCGCTTTCCAGATAAAGCTGCGGAGCGAAGCCTTCCAAATCATTGAGTGTCACGGACCCCTCAACCACAAATTCATCATCGTTGATGCGAACAAAGGGTGAGTGCTCGTTATCGAACTCGTCCTGAATATCTCCAACCAACTCCTCGATGACATTATCAAGGAACACAATTCCCACAGGCGTCCCGAACTCATCCACAGCCATGGCTAGGTGTGCGTGCTCTTTGAGGAAAAACTTCAGCAAGCTATCTAATGGCATGGTATCTGGAACCATTTTCAAATCGCGCTTGATCCGCATCAAATCCGGATCCGGATCATTCATCAACTTGAACAAATCCTTGATATGAATCAAACCGATCGCCTGATCAAGGTGACCTTTTACCAATGGGAAACGGGTGTGCTTGCTGCGTATTGCAATCGCCAGGGTTTTATTGAAAGGCTCGTCGGCATCCAGCACGATCACCTCGTTGCGAGGAGTCATGACATCACGCACCCAAAGCTCATTCAGCTCCAACGCATTGATCAAAATTTCCCGTTCGGTATCGGTCACTTCCTTGAACTTGCCGGAATGCGTCACCAGGATCGCGAGTTCCTCAGCCGAGTGCACGTATTCACCCTCATTGATCGGATCAATGCGGAAAATATTTTTTAACAACCAGTTTGCCGTTCCTTGAAAGAAGCGGATTACCAAAAAAAAGCTTTTATAAAATAGATGCAGAGGACCCACGAGCAACATCGTGGTTCCAAGCGAACGACGGATCGCAATCGACTTCGGCAACAATTCACCAACCACGACATGCAGGAAAGTGAATGATACGATCGCCAGGAAAAACGAAATCATGGATACCGGACTGAATTCGATTCCAAGAATATTGGCTTTCTCAGCCATTCCGATCATGAAGAGCAATGGAGAGATCATCGCTTCCACAAAAGGCTCACCTAGGAAGCCAAGTGCCAGGGAGGCGATCGTGATTCCCAGCTGGTTTGCGGAGAGATAACCGTCCAAATTTTTTACCACATGCAAGGCACGCGAAGTGTCAGCACCCGTATCCTTACCGTGGGATTCTAGCTGGCTTGGCCGGATCTTTACGATAGCGAACTCCGAGGCCACGAAAAAAGCGTTAAGCAATAGGAAAAAAATGATTCCCAAAAGATAGAGCATGGACTTTCCAAAAGATGGAAATTCATGACTGATGTTGGAACTAGCGAGGAGCCAGTGATGTAAAAATTCGATATTCACGGGATGATCAAAGTTTTTCGTAGACTCCTTGGTCTCGTTTTTCCAAGACCGTAAACCCAGCCTTTTTTGCATCAGACACCGAAAGCGGCTTTGCGACGCGCGGCGTGTTGATTCTGGAAATGATTTTTTTTATCGGGTGCTTGCATATCAGACAGCACTCGAGAGCTTCACGGTCAACCGGCCGTCTCAACTCAAATCCACGCCGACAAACACTACACGATCGCTCTGGATCGTCAGGGGCTTCGGATGCGTATTCGTAAATTGGCATTGGAGAAACGTGAGAGCGGGTAGTTTCCGTCCCACGTTTAGTTCATGCGGCAGGGGAACCGCATGAACCAGCTGTGTTACCAGCTGGATTTTGTCACACCTGGCAGAAGGCCTGCTGATGCGTATTCACGGAAAGTGATCCGGGAAAGCTTGAAGCGGCGAATGAATGCACGGCGGCGGCCGGTGACTTCGCAACGGTTCACGAGACGGGTCGGGCTGGCATCACGTGGAAGCATCGAGAGACCAACATAGTCTTTCTCAGCCTTCAGCTTGTGCCTGAGGTCTGCGTATTTATCAACGGTATTTGCTTTGCGCTTGTTGCGTGCGATCCAACTTTTCTTAGCCATAATTCGGGGCGGTTTGATACCTGACTCAGCCAACCGTGCAAGCCCAAACTAGCTTTTATTGAGAAAAAGTTGAAATTTTAGGGCTTTTCAGGCTTTTGGCTCCATTTGCACCCCGTAAATGACCTCTTTGAGATATAGCCCGTCGGCGGGCGCGCACATCGGTGCTTTGCCATGCGGCAGTCCCATGGGCTGATCCAACAATAACTCGAGATCGTCCAAGCGGAGTCTTCCTTGTGAGACTTTGATGGCTGAGCCCACGATCATCCGGACCATTTTATAGAGAAAACCATCCCCGTGAAAACTCATCCGGTATCCATCAGGAAGAGCCGTCAAACTCGCGGAAAAGATACGACGCACATAATTCGTCTCCTCGTCCTCATTTCCCCGATACGCTGCAAACGCATGGTAATCATGCTTACCCTCAAAACATTTTAGCGCCTGCTGCAGGGCGTCCGCATCAAGCAAGCGCGGCAAATGCCATGCCAAACCCGCCTTTAACGGTGGCAACACCGGATCGGTGCAAACATCGTAATGATAACGTTTACCCATCGCTGAAAACCGACTGTGAAAATCTGCCGAAACCTCTTCGCATGACATAACTCGAATAGTGGCAGGCAGTTTGGTATTAAGTGCCGGCACCCAATTGTAGGGATTCATGGTTGAGTCCTCAGGCGCATCGAAATGAGCCACCTGGCCCAAAGCATGCACACCTGTGTCCGTCCGACCCGATCCGTGCATTTTGATGGGTTGCTTGGCGGTCGCCTCCAAGGCTTCGTTTAAAAAATCCTGCACGGTGTTGCCACCTGATTGCGATTGCCAACCAAGAAACGGACGTCCGTCATACGCGATCGTGAGTTTCAGTCTCATGCATTTTCCCCCATCCACCGGTTCAAAATTTCCACCGCAGCCGCCTGATCGATCAATGCCTTTTGCTTGCGAGCATTCTTACCCGCCTCACGTAATTTTTCCGAAGCATCCATAGTCGAGTACGCCTCATCAACAAAAACCACAGGCAAATGCGGTAACATCCCTGAAAGCTTAGCAGCGAAATCCCTGACTTTCTTTGCCGATTCCCCTTCCGTACTATCCAACCGCAATGGCAAACCCATCACCAAAGTCCGTACTTTTCGCAATGAGGCGATTTCTGAAATCCTCTTCAAACCATCCGACCCGTTTGTCAGATCAATCGTCTCCACTGGATGCGGCATGATTCCAAAATCATCCGTTGCCGCGATTCCGATCCGTGCGCCACCATAATCCACACCCAGTGCCGGATGCGGCGATGTTTCTGAGAAACTCTCAATATTGGATTCGTGATTCAATGTGCCAAGAGCATTCCCGCACATGAACGAATGATCAAGAAAAGGTATGCGAGAAAATACGAAGAAAAAGTTAGCCCGACACATCGGGGCTATTCTCAGATTAACTCAAATCCACGGATTTGTTTTTGCCAAATCCTCTCTCATTCGCTTGTATCTAAAATCACGAAGCCCGAGGCCTTTCAGCCCATCCAGTTAACCAAACCCATGAAAAACAGACGCGATTTTATTAAGATGACCGCCAGCGCAGCAGCGCTAGGCGCACTGGGCACCGTGGAGGCATGCGCTGCAACCGATCCCAAACTCCGCAAGGTATGGGTTCTTTCCGACCTGCATTGCGGTTACACCGAAGGTGGCAAAGACGGCACCGAGTGGTTTGAACTGGCATGCAAAGACATGCAACAAGATCATGCGGATGTCGCATACGCCATCACTCTTGGCGACATCACACATGGCGGCAATGAAACACAAATCAAGAATTACATCAAAAAACGCGATGCCAGTGGTTTTCCCACCTGGTATGAAGTCGCAGGTAATCACGAGTATCACGATGGCAAAGCCGATTCCTACAAACAGCTGATCCGCAGCACGGATCCTTATTCGGTGGTTGATGGCAATCTGGTCTGGATTTTTCTTTCGGATGAAATGCCAGGTGTTCAGGGCGATCTGAAACCTGAAAGTTGCGATTGGTTAGAGAACGAACTTTTAAAACATAAAGACAAGAACCTCATCGTCTGCTCGCATCAGGGAGTCAAAAACACAACCCTCAATACCCACCGTGGAGATCGCCACATTCATCCGGCAGATCGCATTTCAGCCATCATTGCAAAATCCAACATCGCACTCTGGATGAGCGGACACGAACATCAGTCACCCTATACCGCAAAGCATATTGCACGAGTGGAAAACACCACATACATCAATGTCGCCTCCCTAAGCCACGCCTACAAAACAGGCAGCAGCCAATCCTGCCTTCTCGAATTCATGAGCGGAGCCAAAGAAATTATCGCCCGCAGGCGGACCCATGACACTCGGACATTCATGCCGGAATTCGAAGTGAAAATTCCCCTCCCGTATCCTTTGGCTTTCAGCGGCATTAAACGTTCAGAATGATTGTTATGACCGCGACAAGAAGGGTAACAGCATAGCTGAAATTACGATCTTCGTCGTGGCCGTGACAAAAATTGTAATGAGCGGGGTCGGGTTTGGCCGTGAGAATCCGAGCTTGTTATTCTTGCGAAACCTGTGCAAGAGTCCGCGTCCCCGCGGGAAAAGCTGCGGTTTTCTTGTATTATCTTCTATGGACACACCTCCTTTTTCCGAGCTCGGCCTTCCCGATGATCTCCTCGCAGCGATTGAAACTTTGGGCTACGAGCGTCCATCTCCTATCCAGTGGAAAGCCATACCGCCTGCTCTCGAGGGTAAGGACATTCTAGGCCTATCCGCTACCGGCTCCGGTAAAACAGCGGCATTTGCCCTCCCCGCCTTGGCATCGATCGACGTTAAAAAAGCCTACCCGCAGGTATTGATTTTATGTCCAACCCGTGAGCTCGCGGTGCAGGTTTGCGAAGAAGTCCACCGCCTTGGCGCGAAAAAAATCGGCCTCCAAGCCACTCCCGTTTATGGCGGTGCCCCTATCGACCGCCAACTTCGGGCCCTCCGCAGCGGTGCGCAACTCGTTGTAGGAACACCCGGCCGCTTGCTTGATCACCTTCGTCGTGGCTCATTTGATGCCAGCCGCATCAAAATGGCCATTCTCGATGAAGCCGACCGCATGCTCGACATGGGTTTCAAAGAAGAAATGGACGAGGTACTTGCCGCACTTCCTAAAGAGCGCCAGATCCTTTTCTTCTCGGCGACGATGAATCCGGGAGTTTCCCGCTTTATCAAAAAATTCGGCAACAACCCCGAACTCATCGAGATCGAACAAAAAGCCATGACGGTTTCCACTGTCGAGCAAGCCTATTACGAAGTTCGACAG
The DNA here is from genome assembly GCA_044233125.1 of Luteolibacter sp. Classification (GTDB taxonomy): domain Bacteria; phylum Verrucomicrobiota; class Verrucomicrobiia; order Verrucomicrobiales; family Akkermansiaceae; genus Luteolibacter. The sequence goes on from JBIIKO010000004.1 coordinate 156,143, forward strand.
CGTTCGAAAGTGGAAGTTCTATCCCGCATTCTCGATATGAACCCGCCGCGTCTCGGGATCATTTTCTGTAACACCAAACGCTCGGTGGATGAATGCACCGAGGACCTCGTCAACCGTGGTTACGCTGCGGACCGCCTGCATGGCGACATCACCCAGCAAATGCGCGAACGCGTTCTCAAACGTTTCCGCGACGGTGCGGTCGAACTCCTCGTCGCAACCGACGTTGCCGCCCGCGGACTCGATATCGATGAAATCGACATCGTGTTCAACTACGACCTCCCAACCGACCCCGAAGACTACGTTCACCGCATCGGTCGCACCGGACGTGCGGGTCGCTCCGGACGTGCAGTATCTTTCGTTTTCGGTCGTGAAATCTATCGCCTCCAAGCGATCGAGCGCTACACCCGCCAAGTGATCAAACGCGAGAAAATCCCATCGGTAGAGCAAGTCGAGGGTCGTCGTGCGGATATCATTTTCGAATCGCTCAAAGAACGCCTCGAGACGGGTGGCTTCGATTCCTATCAGGAAAATATTGATCGTTTATTAGAACAAGGTCACACCCCTACGGATATCGCCGGGGCATTGATCACCATGCTCCGCGAATCTAACGGTCGCGAAGGTGAAGCCATCCAAGAAGATCGCGAGCCAGAGAGCAGCGTGAAACGCGATAATAAAAAAGGTAAAAAAGACCCCCGCGAATCGCGTGAGCGTGAGCCACGCGAAGCACGTCCTCGCTACGATTCTCCTGATCGCCCACCACGCGAATACGAGCGCGGTGGAGCCAAACGCGATGCGGGTCCTGTTGAAGGCGGTATGTCCCGTTTATTCATCTCACTCGGAAAAGGTGCGGGGATTATGCCAAAAGATATCGTTGGCATGATGTATCGAGAAGCCGGTCTTCCCGATGGTTGCCTGGGTCGCATCACTTTGTTTCCAAAACATTGTTTGGTCGATGTTCCAGAAGCACTTGCCGACCAAGCGATTCAGAAAACCCGCAACGCGAAACTCCGTGGAAAAGCCTTCCGCATGGATATTGACCGCGGACCGAATCAGTAAGGTCCGTTGCAATTTTCCGATGGGCTAGGAAGTTCTGCAATATGACCCGTGCAGCATCAGTCGAACGTAACCCCATGCGCTATGTGTGGTTTACGACGCTTTACAATGCCCGCGCCTATTACCCCATCCTCGCGATTCTGTTTCTTGATCTCGGGTTGACTCTTGATCAATACGTTCTTCTTAATCTTGTCTGGGCGGCATCGATCTTTGTATTCGAAGTCCCATCAGGTGCCTTGGCTGACACGCTTGGCAGGAAAAACCTGCTCGTCACGGCTGCCATCCTGATGATCGCGGAGATGTCATGCCTGCTCCTCGCACCGAAAGATGGCGGATGGCTGCTTGTAGGGCTTTGCATCGCCAACCGTTTTCTCTCAGGTCTTTCCGAGGCCACTGCAAGCGGTGCTGATGAAGCCCTTGCCTACGACTCCTTGCCCGCAACCGGTCGAGAATCCGCATGGGATAAAATTCTCACCACCTCGATGCGTTATCGATCGATCGGTTTTGTCGTCGCCATGATTGTAGGTGGGCTTCTCTACGATCCCTCGTTCATCAATCAACAGCTTCCGGAAAAATTTCATCTCAACGCAACCCTAGCTCATCGCTTGCCTGTCGCGCTGGTTATGATTCAAGCGATCGCCTGTTTGTGCCTCGCACTCCGCATGGTTGAGCCAAGCATCCATCACACAGAGGGGATTGCCAAAGCATGTGGCAAAGCCGTCAAACTCACGTTGCAAACTGGCAAGTGGGTTTTCACCAACCCATCCACACGCGTGATTATCATCATCGGACTTTCGATTGATGCAGTCGTCCGGAATTTCGCAACGATCAACAGCAGCTACTATCGTATGATTCATGTTCCCGAGTGGACCTATGGCTTCATCGGCGCCGCACTTGGCTTGTTTGGCTATGTCGTCCCTACCATCGCTGCGAAACTCAATCAACGTTACAGCACGCTCTCCAATCTCTCCTTGATTGCCTGCATCACTCTGATCGGATTGATCGCCATCGTTCCTGCAAACACAGCATGGTGCCTGCTTCCTGCCATGATTCTTATGACCACTCTGGGTTATCTTGGCTTCACGATGAGTCGCGCTCTCAATCGTGCCACAGATTCAACAAAACGCGCCACAGTTTTGTCCGTGAAAGGCCTTGCCTTCAACCTAGCTTACGGTTCCTTCAGCCTCGGCTTCTCTTTGCTGCTAGCGGCAAACCCACCCTCTCCCATCGGAAACTCCGCGTTACAAAATGGGCTGTTCTGGCAAGTCCCCTTCTTCGCCTTGCTCACCACGATTCTTATCCTGCGAGGAAGATCCTATCGATTGGATAGCGATAGCGGTCGAAATGAATAGAGTTAAAAATTTTACCGTAGAGACGCGGAGGGGCGGAGCATTGGTCAGATCCGTACGATTTATCTAAAAACCATAATTTTAAATCATAGGAATCCATGAAGTTAATTAAAAAACCTCAATAAAATCCTCTCTGCTTCCCACCCCGATCTCTGCGTCTCTGCGGTGAAAATTTATCAAGTTTCAGATCAATGTTCCATAGGTCGTGAAGCCGGTCGAATCCTTGATTTCGATATCCAGAATTTCACCGGTCAGACGGTTCGGATCGCCTTCGAAAATAACGATTTTATTTTGCGGGGTCCTACCAGAAAGCGTGCTGGGATTGTGTTTGGACGGACCTTCGCAGAGAACTTTTTGAATTGTTCCAACAATGGCTGCGTTTTTTTCCTTCGCCAAACGATCGACCACCTCCAGAAGCCGCTGGTTGCGCTCTTCCTTCACAGTTTCAGAAATTTGATCTTCCATGACCGCTGCTGGAGTATCCTTGCGTTTTGAGTAGCGGAACACGAATGCGTTGTCGAATTCAAGTCGCTCGACCGTCTGAATGGTCGCTTGGAAATCCTCTTCGGTCTCACCCGGAAAGCCGACGATGATATCCGTGGTGATTGCAAGATCTGGCCTTGCCGCTTTCATCTTCTCGCAAATTTCGATAAACTTTTCGCCTTTGTAGGGTCGCCGCATGGCCTTCAAAATCCGATCCGACCCGCTCTGCATGGGAAAATGGATGTGAGACATCAGTTTCGGCAAATAGGTAAATGCCGCCACCAGATCGTCGCGGTATCCGATCGGATGGGGCGAAGTGAAACGAATCCGATGAATTCCATCCACTTCGTGCACCGCTTCCAACAACTGAACGAATGGAGATTTGCCATCCAATTTCGGAAATTCCGTACGACCATAAAGATTCACAATCTGACCCAAGAGAGTAACCTCCTTGACCCCCTGCTCGGCCAGAGACGTGACCTCTCTGACGATATCTGCGATCGGACGTCCCCGCTCTTTTCCGCGCGTATCCGGCACGATGCAAAATGAGCAACGCATGTTACAACCCTGCATGATGGAGACGAATGCCGATGCATTTTTTGCCTTGGGCATATGATCGCGGATCGTATTTTGAGAATCCGTTTCCTCGGCGATATCACAGACCGAGGTGCCGACCAAGGAAAGCGCGGGATCATCCATTCGCGCCTCCAGCCGTTGTTTTAAAATCCCATCCACGTAATCGAAGACCTTGTGATATTTTTGCGTTCCAACAACCACATCGAGATGCGGAATGCGCTCGAAAAGTTCCTGCCCGCGCGATTGTGCCATGCATCCCATGAAACCATAAACCACATGAGCCCGTTTCTTCCGCTGCGCGCCCATAATGCCCATTTTTCCGAGCGCCTTTTGCTCCGCCTGATCACGCACCGAACAGGTATTGATCAAAATCGCGTCCGCATCCGTTTCGCTCGGCGTCAGGGTATAACCACCCTCAGTGAACATTCGCGCCACCTGCTCGGTATCGCGTTCATTCATCTGGCACCCGTAGGTCTTTAAATAAACTTTAGGCATCTGTTCTCAAAACATTACGCCAATTTCAGGCGCTCGTCGGATCTAAGTTTTTCGGTCAAAGCCGCATAACCACCCGCCACCTGCATATTGAAGCACAGCAGATAGAGGGTGAAAATTTTCGGATCAAACACATCGACCAATTTGTCCACAGTCTCATCTAACTTCGCTTGATCCAGCTCTTTTGGCAAAGCTCCGGAAACCGAACCCTTGCCATCATGCTCAATTCCCAAACCATCACAGAACATTCCGAGCATTTTTTGCTGCGCCGACATCAAATAAGCCTGCATGAGTTGTTCACCGATTCCATCGCAGGCACGAATCTGGAGCGTTTTTTGAATCCATGAATATTGTTCCGGCAAAGATTTCTTTTGGACAAACACCGGGCGCAGCTTGCGATCCGATGCCAGCGTCGAGACCACCGTTTTATAAACTTCTCTGTCATTGGCGCGGAACCAATCAAGCATTTCAGCTAAAACAGCGGGATCAATGGCGGTAAAAATTTCGTGCGATTTCACAGGTAAAGGATTGGGATGGGCGGGAAGTCAAATCGCTACACCGCAAGTTGGCAACCATATCTTCCGTATGATCGTGTTCAAATATATGTAAAAGAATGAACCACGAATTACACGAAGGACACGAATCAGATTCTGATATTTCAAATAGAATCCTTATTTCTACATGCCAATTCTGAAAATTCGTGTTCATTCGTGTAATTGGTGGTTAAAATCCTCCTCTTCTCCATCTGCTCATCCCTCCGCGTAAAATAGCCTCAAAATACCAAATCCGTCGGTTTCCACTATACCTAGCCATTCCCTCATCCTAATTTGAGACTTCATAAACAACATGCGAAACCCTGTTCCCATCATCGCGACTCTCTTTCTCGCTGCATTGATGCTGTTCCTCATCCTGCGCCAACCACCGGCACCCATCCCGCCTCCCGAGGAGAAACTCCCCTCTGTGCAATCTGTTCTTGGCGAAAAACCCGATTGGTCCGAGCTTAACCCATTTCAGAACACGATCACACGTTCGGACTTCGAAACTCTGCTCCGCGACATCTTTACCACCGACAGCACTTGGCAGGAATTCATCACGATTACGGATCCGTTTGCTGAGATCCTCACATCCGGCGACCCAGCGGAGCCCCCTTTCATTCTCTATTTCGCCCAACCGGAACTCACCCTTCCTACTCCACGCCACTGGCAGACCACCGCAAGTCTCCCAGCAAGAACCGCCGGAAAGCCCCTCGCCAACCTCCACATCGCCATTGATCCCGGACACATCGGCGGAGAATGGGCGAAAATCGAAGGACGCTGGTTCCAAATCGGTGGAGAAACCCCTGTTACCGAGGGTGATATGACCTTGCGCGTCGCCAATCTTCTTAAACCTCTCCTCGAAGATATGGGTGCCAAAGTCACACTCGTGCGCAAGAAGCCCGAGCCCGTTACTCCCTTTCGGCCCGAGAATCTCGCCGAACTTACCAAAAATGACGTGACGCTAACCGACCCTGTATCTCAGCAACGATTCACCGAAAAACTCTTCTACCGCACCGCTGAAATACGGGCACGTGCGAATCTCGTCAATGACACCATCAAACCAGATCTCGTGCTTTGCTTGCATTTCAATGCGGATGCTTGGGGTGACCCTGCTTCTCCAACCCTCGTTCCGAATAATCATTTTCACGTATTGCTCAATGGCGGCTATACAGCGGATGAAGTAAGACTTTCTGACCAACGCTTTGAAATGCTCAAAAAACTCCTGCAGCGCACTCACGAAGAGGAACTCGTCGTTGCCAAAACAGTTGCAGAAACCTTCGCCAAAATCTCCGGCTTACCGCCTTTCATCTATCACCCAGATGCCGGGAATTTTCGAGCCATTCCTGAAAGCCCTTACCTCTATGCTCGCAACCTATTGGCAAATCGGCTTTACGACTGCCCAGTCATTTTTATGGAACCCTACGTCATGAATTCAGTTCCCGACTATAACCGCATCCAAGCCGGCGATTACTCGGGCTTGAAAGAGATCAACGGAAAATGGGTTTCATCCATTTTTCAAGAATACGCCAGCGCCCTCGCTCAGGGACTAGCGGAGCATTACGGAAAGAAGACACAAGACTAGGAGACCGAAGACAGAAGACTTAGGTCTGAAATGCGGCGTCTAAGAGAGACACGACGCGCTTCTCGTATTGCTGAACGTCATCTCACTGAACACTTCACCCCCGCTCCCTCTGTCTGAATTAGGGCGTGTATTGGTAAAGCCAAGTCTCAGTGAGCGCGCCTTTGGCGTCTTTCAAGAACAGACGGAGATTCACAGGATCTTTGCCATCCACTTTGAGATCGAAATTGCAGCGCCAAGTATCTCCACCGACCACCGGCCGAGCGGCCGGATGTAAAATTTCTCCACGGGAAGTGCTGATCACGGGCTCAACCTTTGTTTCCCATGGCAGATCATCAAAACGTCCCCCTTTGAAATCGAGGACGAACTTACGCGACGTGCTGCGAATCTTTTCGCCGGGAACTCCGCCAGTGCCAACACGAGTGGCAACCACTTGTGCCATCGGAGTGGTGACCGGCGGTTTACTACCCCAGTGCAGGCGATAGCTGAAATGCCTCTCTTCCCCAGGTCCAAAGGATTTCTGCGGGTTCCAGAAAGCGACAACGTTGTCAAATGTCTCATCGGGGCTTGGAATCTCCACCAACTGAATCTGGCCCTTACCCCATCCCTCAAGCGGCTCAACCCAGAGTGAGGGACGCTTGTGATACATCGCACCATCATCCAGATAATGATCGAAATCCTGGTCGCGCTGCAACAAGCCAAAGCCTTTCGGATTTTCGTCGAGAAATGAATTAAACTGCAGGGTTTTAGGATTCACCAACGGACGCCAAATCCATTCACCGCTGCCATTCCACATCGATAAGCCATCCGAGTCATGAATTTCAGGACGCCAGTCGTCCGCAACACGACGATCATTTTCGCCACACTGATACATCGATGTCAGGGGCGCGATCCCGATCCTTTCGATTTTTTTACGAGGATAAAACACCGCATTCACATCCATTTTGGTTACCTCGCCCGGAGTAATGACAAACGTGTAAGCGCCAGCAACAGATGGGCTATCCAACAAGGCATACACACGAAGCGTTGTGGAATCTGCTGCAGGTTTTTCCAACCAAAACTCGCGAAAATCAGGAAACTCTTCCGCGCGTGGCAGGGCGGTATCGACCGCAAGTCCGCGAGCTGACAGCCCGTATTGCTTGGTAGCACCGACAGCCCGGAAGTAACTCGCACCCAGAAATGCGAACATATCGGCATTCTTGTCCGGAGAAACGCCCACGCGGAAACCGGCGAACCCAAGATTGTCAACTTTTGAAGGAACTTTGAGAGTCTTCCCATAAGTGAACAAATCCTTTGAATACGGAACTTTGCTCACTTTACCAAGGCTCACTTCGTTAATACCCACTGGGTGACGAAAGAATAGACCAAGGTGAAATAGGCGCACTTCCAGACTCCGATCTTTCCCCTGCCACAGCGCTTTGTCCTTGTTGAACTTGATCGACTGATAGGCGTCATAATCCAAACCATCGATCCATGCAGGCAACTTCGCAGGAGGTGCAACATATGGCTGACCCGAAATGCGTTTCGCCTCTGCTCGCAGCCATGCGACATCGAATTTTTCTGCAGCCTGCAGGTTTGCAATCAGCACACCCACGATAGCAAGGGCGGCAAGACGGTGGATTAAAGCGTGATGAATAGCCATAAGCATGTGATGAGGCATGAAATATATGGTCTATCAGGCTTCGCAACTTTTATCTTATCGGTTTGGGATTTCTCTATTTAGAAGCCACCATCCGCCTCCTCGCCAAATCGTCAACAACGCAAGCAAATGCCATTCTTCTTCCTTGGAGTTTAAAGTTTAAGATTTAGAGTTTGTCCATGATGCGCCACCCCAACTTCATCCTGCTGCTGTTGGTGCTACCCGTACTGATTTGGTCCGGTATCGAACCCTATGATCGGCTTACCTGGTGGCTTGAGGTTTTTCCGGTCTTTGCTGGATTCACCGCCCTCTTCATCGCTCAAGCAAGAAAATGGAGATTATGCAATCTCTCCCTAGTTTTGATCGGGCTGCATATGATCGTGCTTATCATTGGCGGTCATTATACCTATGCCCGTGTGCCTGCCGGTGATTGGGTAAAAGAGCTCTTGGAACTGTCACGCAATCACTATGACAGGCTTGGCCATCTCCTCCAGGGCCTCACTCCTGCCGTTATTTGTCGTGAGGTATTCATGAGGAATCACATCTTCGCCAAGCGTGGCTGGACAAGTGTTTTGATCGTGAGTTTCTGCATGGCCGTCAGCGCTATTTACGAACTGATCGAATGGGGAACCGCCCTGATCTCCAGCGAGGCGGCCGAATCTTTTCTCGGTACCCAAGGTGATACATGGGATACCCAAACGGATATGTTCTGCGCACTCATCGGTGCCACAGCCGGCGTGGTCCTGTTCCGTTCGCTCCACAATCGTTCGATGCGGAAAATATAATCCATAACCCGCCTTAAGACTCCGCAGAAAGCCCCGCCCGGCGTAGTTTCTGCCTGAGAGTCGCTCGATTCATGCGCAGCGCCGTAGCCAGTCGCGTGGGACGTTGGTCAAAGCGCTCTAACAAATGTCGTAACATGACGCCTTCCACCTGATCCAACAACGCATCATATTGCCACTCGGACTCGTCGGTAAGTTCAAGCTGCGAATCAAGCCAACGCGCCACCACACGATCCACCTCACCTGAAACCCGTTTACCACCTGACGCATACAGGGCTTGAGAAACATGCGGTGGCAAATGCCCCGGCAAAATAGGCCCTCCATGACTCATGGCGAGCGCATGCTCGATCACATGACGCAGTTCACGAACATTACCCGGCCAGTCATATAATTGCAGGGCGCAGAGCGTTGCCGCAGTCATTTCAAATTTTGACGAAGCAGCGCTCTGCAAGCCATGGAAGAAGCGGCATAGTGCAGGGATGTCACCTGTCCGTTCACGCAATGCTGGCATCTCAATAGATAATGAGCTGAACGCATAAAACAGGTCCGACCTTAAAACCTGCCTGCTCTGAGCTTCACGCGGATCCACTTGCAGGGTGGCGATCAATCTCGGCAACCGGACTTTTTCGTCTCCAATTAGCTTCGCAAGAAATGCTTGGAGCGCTGACTCAAGGGCATCAATGCCCTCGAGCACCAACGTGCCAGTATGATCCGCTAAAAATGACTGCAGAGACGACTCCTTGTGAATCGTTGCACATTCAACCATACGCAATCTGTCTTTGCTCCGGTTTCCATTCATATGGATCACTCGCGCCGCCAGTGTTTTTCCCGAGCCACATGAACCATGCAACATGACCGGCATGTCACCATTGCAGGCACGCGCGATGCCCAAAAAGACCCGGTGCATGCTCGTTGATGCGCCAATCAAAGAAGTTGCGGCAGGTTCATAAGGTTCGGTAATCTGAATGCTCTTCGTAACCAAGGTCGAAATCACCTCTTCAAAGCGCTGCAAATCCAAGGGCTTGATCAGGTAATCCGCGACTCCCAACCTCTGCGATGTGATCGTATGATCCAGGGTCGCGTGGGCGGTGATGACCAGAATCGGGATTTTTGAGCCTGATTTGCGAATCTTCTCCAGAATCTCCATCCCACTGACATCGGGCAATCCGATATCCAGAACAATCGCCTCAAACTTCTGCTGCTTGATCCGCTCAAGCGCAGCCGCTCCGCTCGCCGCAAGAACCGGTGAGTGACCTAGGCGCTGTGCCGCCAAAGACAAAGCGGTTCCCAATGCGTGCTCATCCTCAATGATCAAAATCGCTGCCATAAATCTTATCTTTCATGTTGAGGCTTGGGCCAGACGATGCGCACGCGGGCACCCCCATCTAGCAAGTTTTCGACGGAAATTTTTCCTCCGTGCGATTCGATGATTTCCTTCGATACCGCAAGACCCAATCCCATCCCTCCCTCCCGCTCCGAGTGAAATGGCTCACCGAACCGTTCCAGTGCCTGTGAACTAAATCCAACCCCTTGATCTTCTACTTCTAAGATTCCGCACAAAACCCTAATTTTGACTTCGCCACCATTCGGCATGCTTTGGATGGCATTTAACAGCAGATTGCTTAGCACCTGCCTCAATCGATCCCTATCCCCTTTCACTTCATGCTCTTGCCAGTCGGTGGCTATTTCCTGATGAATCGCCACTCCTGCATGCTTGGCTTGCAAGCTCAGACCATGGCAGGCATCCGCCACCAACGCAGCAACATCAACCGGCATGAATTTGACCGGTTCCGGCTTTGCATAACGCAACCATTGATTGACCAGGAACTCGATACGCTCCGCTTCACTCACAATCAATGTTGCAGACATTTTTTCAGCCGGTTCGCATGCTCGTTCCAAGAGCTGTGCGTGCAGGCGTATCGCGGCAACGGGATTTCTAACTTCATGTGCAAGACTGGTCGCCATCCTACCCAACAAAGCCAGACGTTCCGCATGCCTGCGTTTTTCTCGCTCATCAACCAAAGACCCATGCGCTTCGGCGAGGGCATTTGCTAGACTAACGATTTCTTGAGGTCCGGAAACGGGCAAACCACTGAGAGGTCGATCTCCGCCAATCTGGGGAATAACGGCAGCCAGCTTGGCGAGCGGTCGAGTAACTTTGCGGCCAATCAAAACGGAAAACAAAAGCGATAGCGCCCAGAAACTTCCCAATGCCAGTTGTGCATCGATGCGTTTCCAAAACGGGATCGCCCCGGGTTGATTCTTCTTTCTGGAAAACCAAACCTCGCTGCCATTTTTCAGTTTGAACCCAACCTCTAACAAATCAGGACCATTCCTTGCCCGCCCATCGGCAGATGTTTCACCGGTCGATTCACGAAACTCCACATCAGCCCCCATCACCCGCCCTAGTTGATCCGCCATATGCTTCGTCTGCGGGAAGCTGCTCTGATCTAAAAACAACGCGTTTGCTTTTCCTAATGACTCCAGCGCCACCTCCTCCTCAGCCTTAGTCAGATGCTGAAAAAACGCCATCAGCGCCATGGATCCCAAGAGCACAAAGGCACCAAAACTCGCAACCAACCACATCGCGAGCGATCGAGATCCGGAAGAATGTGGACGGTTTTTATCCATGGTTTATATCGAGCTGAAACTGCTTATCCTGAGAAGATATGTCGAGTTTAAGTCAGAAAAACCACACAATCAAACTTCACGATGCCAAAGAATGGTTATTTTTTATCCATCTTTAATGATTGTTGATGATCCACGCGGGCACTAGCAATGAGCCGTTCTAGATTATCCATGAAACGAATCCTGACCCTTCTCTTAGCTCTTAACGTATCTCCGATTTGCGCACAGGATTTCCTGGATCCGTTAATTATCACCGCCACCCGCAGCGGGCAGGAAGTCAGCAATTCGACCTATTCGTCCAGCATCCTGGAAGCCGATTTCATTCGTCAAAGCACACGTCGCACCTTACCGGATGCACTCCAATACACACCGGGCGTGCTCGTTCAAAAAACCGCGCACGGTCACGGCTCGCCCTTCATTCGTGGTTTCACAGGACGACAAAACCTATTGTTGGTCGATGGCGTGAGAATGAACAACTCCACCCTGCGCAGCGGTCCCGTGCAGTATTGGAACACGGTCGATCCTCTGTCCATCGATCGCTTCGAACTCGTCCGCAGCCAAGGCTCGGTGCTCTATGGATCGGATGCGGTTGGAGGAACTCTCAACGCCTTCACCAAATCCTCCGAGTTCCGTTCGCGGCCAGATGGAAAAAGCTACTATGGTGGCAGCACGTTTTATGAATACCGCAGCAACGGCCAAGGAAGCCATACGGGTCGGTTGGAAACCGAAGCCGGGGTTGGTGGAAAATACGGTTTCTGGCTCGGTCTTTCACAAAAAGAATTCGGTGACATCGAGGACTCATCCGTCGGTCTGATGCGTGGCACGGGATATCCCGAGGAGGACTTAGACTTCCGTTTTGATTTTGCCGTCAGTCCGGAATCAACCCTCACCGTTGCGCATCAATACGTGAATCAGGACGATATTTCCCGCTGGCACCGCACATTGAATAATCCGGGTTGGACTCATGGCGGTCACGTCGCCGCTCCCGGAACTTGGAATGCCAACACCTACGATCAAGAGCGTTCCCTCACCTACATCCGCTATGCCGGATCGAATCCTCAGTCCGATGTCTTTATTAAGAATTGGTCAGCAACCCTCTCTTACCAAAATACCGCAGATTCCGAATTTCAAGATCGCTTGCCGGCAGGTGGAAGCTCAATTCGCAGATCAAACATCGATCTCCAAAGCCTCGGATCAGACCTGACTCTCGAATCAGAAATCGGTGAAGGCACGCTCGTGTATGGCTTCGATTTCTATCACGACATGGTGAATTCCTCCGGCTCAACCAACAATAACGCAGGCACCAATTACAAGGAAAGCCTCCCCATCGCCGATGACTCAACCTACGATCTCTTTGGTCTATTTACCCAATATCAGTGGAAGGCAACCGAGCGATTGGAAATCACCCCTGGGATTCGATACACCTATGCCCATGCCGAGCTCGGCCGTTTTACGGATAGCACCAGCACCGTCCGCACCAACGAAACACAGAACTGGGATTCCGTGGTCGGCTCGCTACGCGGACTTTATCGCATTGATGAAAATTGGAATCTTTTCGGTGGAATCTCAGAAGCCTTCCGTGCCCCCAATCTGGATGACCTTTCCGGAAATCTCACATCCAAAGCCAGCACTTCATCACTCGGCTCACTCGATGTGGAACCCGAGAAATTTATCACCTACGAGGTTGGTGCACGCCGCAGTTCCGAGAATCTGTCCCTTCAATCCGCCATTTTTTACACCCAGATCAAGGACGTCATTGCCGGGGTCCCCGCCACAGCTCTACCGGGAGCACCCTCTGTGACAACCAACGGCAATAACGGATATATTTACGGCATAGAACTCGAAGGCTCATGGCGCTTCCGACCCCAGTGGACAATCACCGGCTTCGCCTCTTGGCAAGAAGGCAGAAACGAAATCCCAAGTTTCATCGGCGGCCCCGTCAGCAGCCGACCCATGACCCGCCAACTCCCTCTCACCGGTTCCCTTGCACTGCGTTGGACTTCCGAATCCGAAAAATACTGGATCGAAGGTCGGGTTTTGGCAGCCACCCAAGAAGACCGCATCACCGCGGCAGACCAAGCAGCAGATCCTCAGCGCTTTCCAACGGGCGGCACACCGGGTTATATCGTCAGCTCCATTCGTGCGGGCTGGCAGATCAACGAGCACCTCGACCTGAACTGCGCCATCGAAAACATCACCGATGAAGATTACCGCAATCACGGCTCAGGACAAAACGAAGCGGGATTGGGCGCGGTCATTGGAGCGCGACTGACCTGGTGAAAAGTGGCGGCAATCGAAGCAGAGCGTAGCCGGAGGGACAACATTCCATCCTAAAAACTCCCTCAAATTTTATCCGCCGCGACGAGAATCATCACTCCTTCCTCGCCGCAGCGATCTCCGCGATCAGGCGGTGCAGCACCATCCGGTGATCGAGTCCGGTGGTGACCAAAGCTTGATCGGCGCGCTGGGTTTGCTCCATGACATGTTGTAACCCATCAAGATCATAATTTTTCGCATTCGGCACAGCCAGGAAAATGGGAAACACATTCACACCTGAGCCGTCTTTTTTCTGAGGCAACCATGCGCGGTCCGCCGCTGGCAAGCGGTTCAGCGCGCCGGCAAACGCGCCGTAGTTTCCGGATGGAGCTTTGAATTTTTCGAGGATGAGTTTTGCCATGTAAAGGTTACGCACCACATTGATGATCGATGCGCGCATGATCCCGATGGCAGATTCCTCAGCCGCGAGTTGCTCGTCAACAAGTTGAATGGCGCGCACCACATTGCCTTTTTGGATCGCCTGCCCGATCTCGAATATCAGGGCTTCCCGACTCAATGGCACCAACGTGCGTACGTCGTCTAGCGTTACAACCCGTCGTTCTTTCCCCAGAAACAAATCAAGCTTCTCCAGCTCATTGATAATCTGCTTTGACTGCTCTCCAGCCAGCATGATGAATAACTCCAACGCCTCGTTTTCAAATTTCAAGCCGAGCTCTTGCGCCCGATCCTCAACCAACATTCCAACCTGATCTTCCCAGCCATCCTTGCTGATATCGATTTTATCGTAACTCTGAACCGACGCGCTTTTCTCAAGAAATTTCCAGAACGATTTCCGCTTATCGATCTTGTCAGCCGAGATCAGAAACTTGATCCCGCTCGGCAAACCTTTTTCCAAAATTCCACGCAGTATTTCCACACCTGCCTCGGTTCGCTGGGCGCGACCGGTGACGTCATCACCCAGAAAATTCACATTCCGCAACCACACGACCTTGTCACCCCCGAACATCGGCATGGTCATCAGGGATTGTGACGCGCTGGCACAGATTTCATAAGCACCCTCGGAGTTATCCGCGTTGCCGTCGAGGATCTCATGCGTGAAGCCATCGTCATTTCCACCCGTGAGCTCATTGTAAAGCAGAAGAGCCTCCTCCCTGACCATGCCGTCATCGCTACCCACGATGACGTGGAAATTCGCATTCTCGGAAATCTTCTTCTTTGTTGTCGCCACACCCGAGGTTTAGCGGGAAATTTCAAACTTCAAAATTCAAATCTCAGGAAAATTGGGAGAACCACGAATTTCACGAATGACACAAATTTTTAGAAATAGATGGCTAATCTTGAATTCATTCTCAAATTCTTAAAAGGATTTTCAGAATAGCGTATCCAAGACGTATTTGAGTCTCCCATTCGTGTTATTCGTGAAATTCGTGGTTAAAATCTCTTCCAAACCCGAATTTTGGGAGTTGAATTTTGCTGAACCCCTATCCACATTCCCGCCCCGCCGCAAATCACGGTGGTTTAAGCCATGGGAAAAAGTCTGTTTCAAAAAGTCTGGGATTCACACCGCGTCGGCACTTTGGGTGACGGCCGCACACAACTCTTTATCGGCACTCACCTCATCCACGAGGTGACTTCACCTCAAGCCTTCGGCATGCTTCGCGACCTCGGGCTGAAGGTAAAATTCCCCCAGCGTACTTTTGCGACCATTGACCACATCGTCCCAACCGAGAACCAAGACCAACCCGCCGATCCACTCGCTGCAGAGATGATTGATGCGATCCGCAAGAACTGCGATGATTTCGGCATCACCTATTTTGATTTGAAATCCGGCAAGCAAGGCATTGTTCATGTCGTTGGTCCGGAGCAAGGCATTACCCAGCCCGGCACCACCATTGCTTGCGGCGACTCCCATACCGCCACCCATGGCGCGTTCGGTGCGATCGCATTTGGCATCGGAACCAGCCAAGTGCGCGACGTCTTAGCAACCCAGACCATCGCGTTGCAGGAAATGAAAGTCCGCCGCATTGAGGTCAACGGCAATCTCCGGCCGGGTGTCTATGCAAAAGACGTCATCCTGCACATCATCCGCTTGCTTGGCGCCAACGGCGGCATCGGCTACGCTTACGAATATGCCGGAGATGTGTTTGACCGCATGTCGATGGAAGAGCGCATGACCGTTTGCAACATGTCCATCGAAGGTGGTGCGCGCTGCGGTTACGTCAATCCAGATGCCAAAACCATCGCCTACCTCCAAGGTCGTCCATACGTGGATAACAATAACTTCGATGAAACCGCCGCACGTTGGCTGTCGTTTGCTTCGGACGCAGATGCACATTTCGATGACATCGTGAAAATCGCCGCCGAGGACATCGAGCCTACCGTCACATGGGGTATTTCTCCGGACGCAGGCATCTCCATCACAGAAAACATTCCTGACCCCCTCACCGCCTCTTCCCCGGAGCAAAAAGCCAGTATCGAAGAAGCTCTCGCTTACATGAAACTTCCCGCCGGCACTCCGATCCAAGGCGTGAAAATCGATGTCGCTTTCCTCGGTTCCTGCACCAACGGCCGGATCTCCGACTTCCGCGAAGTGGCAAAATACATCAAAGGCCACAAGGTCGCAGCCAACGTGAAAGCGATCGCCGTTCCTGGCTCACAAATCGTCGCCATCCAATGCGAAAAAGAAGGCATTCCGGAAATTTTCCGCGAAGCGGGCTTCGAGTGGCGCGCAGCAGGTTGCTCGATGTGCCTTGCAATGAACCCCGACAAACTCATCGGCGATCAACTTTGCGCTTCCTCTTCAAACCGGAATTTCAAAGGTCGCCAAGGCTCCCCAACCGGACGCACCATCCTCATGTCACCCGTCATGGTCGCAGCTGCCGCCATCAAAGGCGAGATCACCGATGCCCGCGAACTCTTCGACCTAAGAGAAGCTGCCGCCGTCGCTTGAACGACTTAGAACTTAAAATTTAGAATTTCAAAATATGGCACTCGAACCCGTCAAACAAGTTTCCGGAACCGGAGTTTTCATTCCCGGTGCGGATATCGATACCGACCGCATCATTCCAGCTCGCTTCATGAAATGCGTCACCTTCGACGGACTCGGAGAATTCGCATTCTACGATGTCCGTTTCGATTCCGAAACCGGCAAAAAAACCAATCACCCACTCAACGATGAACGCTTCAAAGACGCATCAATCCTGATCGCCGGCGTCAACTTCGGTTGCGGCTCTTCCCGTGAGCACGCTCCGCAATCTCTCCGCAAATACGGATTCAACGCCGTGATCGCCGAGTCGTTTGCTGAAATTTTCTTCGGCAACTCCACGACTCTCGCGATGCCTTGCGTGATGGCCACCGCCGATGACATCGCCGCACTTCGCGCCGCGGTTGAGAGCGATCCGACTACTGAAATCACAATCGATGTCGAAGCGCTCCGCGTACGCAGTTCAAGCGGTCTCGACTTCGCGGTAAACATGCCCGAATCCGCTCGCGAGGCACTCGTATCGGGTCGCTGGGATCCGATCCAAGAACTGCTCGACAACGATGCGGCGATCAACGATCGCGCCAAAGCGCTTCACTACGTTTAAACGTAAAACTGCAGTTTCTGCAGTTTTACGGCGTTCTTCGTTCTTGTTCTTAGTTCTTGGTTCGCCAATGCGAAGGCGCGAAGCTCAACCAAGAACAAAGAACCAGGAACCCATAACACTGAATCGTCAGCAAGTTTGCCCATGAATCCAACAGACAATCCCCCCAAAGGCGTTGCCCTGTTCGATATGGACGGCACTTTGCTCGCTTGGGATTGCCAGCTGCTTTTCCGACATCACGTCATCCATGAACATCCACTGCGTGGTCTGGCTGTGATGCTATTCCTCAAATTCCTACCCTTCGCAGGCTTGGTTGGAACAGAAAACATGAAACGCGTTTTCCACGCCTTTCTCTGGAAGATGCCACCGGAACGACTCGCCGAACTTTCTCAAAGTTTCGCCATAAAACTTTTGCCCAGCATTTACCCGGAACTGAAATCGGCCATCGAAAAGCACCGCACAGCCGGACATTTCACCATCCTGAGTTCTGCCAGCCCAGAGTGCTATGTGGCGGAAGTTGGCAAACTTCTCGGCTTCGATCTCTCGCTGGGAACGGTTTTGGAAAACCATCTCTTGTTTCCCGATCTTGTGAATCACAAAGGCGCAAACAAGGTTACCCGCCTGCGCAAACAACTCCCACCGTCCTTTTTCCATGAGGGCAAGCTAATCCATTCCCATGGCTATACCGACAGTATCGCAGATCTGCCGATGTTGGAAATTTGCCAACAAGCCACCGTGGTGAATCCGAAAACTGCGCTCACCGAAATCGCCGAGCAAAACGGCTGGACCATTCTGCGCCCCGCCCTGCCCTGGAAGTCATCGTTTGAAAAATCATGGCGCGTCCTGCTACTTCTGCTCGGCATCGGTAAAAATCCAGCCAAACTCTGACCCCATGTTACGCCGCGCAAACATGCTTCGCCTCATCGCCATCTTGGTCTCAGGCTTGATGACCGCGTTACTGTTTCCGCCTTTCTCATTTTCCATGTTTGCATGGATCTGCATGATTCCGTTGCTCATCGCCCTCTGGAGTATCGATGGCAAGCATCGCGCGAAAAAAGGTTTTCTCATCGGCTATCTCGCAGGCGCAATCAGCTTCGGCATCCAAGTCTCTTGGTTATCCACCGTCTCATGGCTTGGTCCGATCGTGCTTGCAGCTTATCTCGCCATCTACTGGGGCATCTTCGGGGCTTTTGCCGCATCGGTTGGGAATCCATGGCATCAGAAAAACGGCATCAGCGACACTCCGGCACGAAGTCTTTTCCATGCCTTCACCCACGCAGCGATCTTTGCTGGCCTGGAAGTCGCTCGGGGTTGGGTATTCACGGGCTTCAGCTGGAACGGCTTGGGCGTTGCCTTCCATGAAACGCTCGCGATGTCTCAAGTCGCCGACCTTTTAGGTGTCGCCGGGCTTTCCTTGATGCTGGTGTTTTTCCAAGCCGTCATCGTCCAGTGCGCACGTCGTCTGATCCGCGCAGCTGCAGATGGGACACGCCGCCCCCCACGTTGGGATTTCATGGTCGCTTCCTTGGCGATCGGTGTTCTGCTCGGATATGGCATTCTGAGAATTTCTCTCGAGACCGCCAAGCCATCGTTAAGCCTTAAAGCGCTCTTGGTTCAAATCAACATTCCCCACGAGGGCGCCCAAGTGCTCTGGCCCTCAGAGCAAGTGCATTTGGCTTACGAAGAGGAAACCCTCGAAGCTCTCAAAAAAATTGCAGATCAGGATGAGAAAAACCTTCAAGCTGCGATGCAAAAAAGCTCTGAGGGTGAGGTCGCGCTCAACACACCGGACTGGGTGCTCTGGCCGGAAACCGCTCTCAATGGGCGTATCGTCAGCACCGCTGATGGCCAATTCGGATCTTATCGTGAAAATATCGATACCATCTCCCGTGTCCGTGCAGCGGGAGGAAATTTCAAGCTCATCTACGGCGCCGTCGAAATCGAAGGTGAAGCGCGTGTAGACGGCCTCTATCAGAAAGAACACGCCAGGATTTACAATTCGATAATCGTTGAGGCTCCCACTGGCGACATCCAAACCTTCCGCAAGCATCATCTCGTCATTTTCGGAGAAACGATACCTTTGCTCGATACCTTTCCATTTCTTAAAACCATTTACGAACAACAGTCGGGGCAAAAATATTACGGATCGTTCACCGCAGGCGATTCACTTGAGCCTCTTGAGG
Source organism: Luteolibacter sp. (assembly GCA_044233125.1). Classification (GTDB taxonomy): domain Bacteria; phylum Verrucomicrobiota; class Verrucomicrobiia; order Verrucomicrobiales; family Akkermansiaceae; genus Luteolibacter. The sequence continues at coordinate 175,304 of JBIIKO010000004.1, forward strand.
TTGAGCACAAGGGGCAGACCATCCAGATCATTCCCACGGTCTGTTTCGAGGATACCGTGCCACGTCTGACTCGCCAGTTCATTCGTAACGCTCCCCAAATCATCGTGAACCTCACCAACGACGGTTGGTTCAAAACCTCCCAAGCAGCCGCCCAACATTTTGCCAACTCACGCTTTCGCGCGATCGAGTTCCGCCGCCCGATGCTTCGCTGCGCCAATACCGGCGTCTCTGCCGCGATTACCACAACAGGATCCACCGTTCACCCCAAAACCCGGAAAAACCAAGCGATCCTGGATGAAACCGGCAAATCCTTTGTTCGCGATAACCTGCTGACCGAACTTAACATCCCCCTCAACCCAAGCACCTCACTGTATTCGGTCATCGGCGATTGGGGGATCATTCTGCTTTCCCTCATAGCGATCATTACCACCATCCTTCGGGGCCGCCAACGCGGAGAAAGGTAAAGGAAGAGCCGTAATTCAAGAATCGGACTTTTATACGGACTTATCTAACAAATTAACGGTTCGGATATTTAATCTTGCCTAACAGGCGTAACTAATTCATCAGGAGTTTGTCTTAATAATATATCCCCCCTAATGAAACAAACATCAGCCCTGCTTCTTGCTGTGATGCTCAGCTCTTGCGCATCCATCTTCAATCATTCCAAAAAAACCGTGATCAGCACCCAACCCAGCGGTGCGAATATCACGATCACTGACAAAAATCAGACAGTGGTTTACAAAGGAGTCTCTCCTTCCATTGTAGAACTCAAACCTAGCGACGGATTTTTTAAATCCGCGAGTTACAATGTTAATTTTTCTAAAAAGGGATTTCCCACACGCAACATGGAATTGCGATCTGAATTGAGCGGCTGGTATTTTGGCAATATTTTGATTGGAGGTGTTATCGGCATGGTTATTATTGATCCTGCTACCGGCAAGATGTGGAAAATGCCGGAGGACTATAACGTGGAGCTTACCTCCATAGCATGGGTTGAGGATGAACAGGGTCGCAAACTGGCGATTGTCGATCACTCAAGCCTACCCGCTGCGGACCGCGGCCTGCTCACTCCCGTATCAGCCACCTTATGAGCCTGCTCATCCGGAAAGTTTGGGTTATCATGTGTGCCTTATCCTTTGTATCCTGCAATACGTCTCCCACCCCACTGACTGGCACTCCTCCTGTCAAGGCTCTGAAGATCAAGGCGTTCACACATGGTGATGGATTTTTTATCAAGAAATTTTATTTTCCTGCCGATATTTACACACCTGTCATGGAAGACAAAAAATCCTACTATTACGCCCCTGGCGGAGGTAGAGCAAAAGTTTATGACACTGGAATGACGTATGCCCAAACCGCGGGAATTTACATCGATAAATCATCCACTGTCCCCGATGGAATTTACATCAAAGGATACGGCAATTTCTATGGAAAGTTGAGAAAACGGGAAATTCCTGCAACCATTATCAAATAAACGGCTATTCCAACTGTTAGGTAAAATCAGGCTTTTTTTACTTGTGGCCACCACATGAGATGCTTGGTTAGTGCCGAATTTTGTCATTTACGCCTTCCAATAGGGGAAAATTGGCATCATTTCAGCTTTATCCCCCAACAAATTCATCCCTTTTCTCTCACTTCTCAAATGACTTCACCCCAGTTGCCTATCTCTCCCAACCGCATCATTACCCCCGAGTCCTCGGCTTTTCTCAGCCGCCGCAGCGTGATCAGCTCGCTGGGTCTCGCCACGACCGCCATGTTCGCAGGCTCCCTAAACGCCTCAGCCGCATGGCTCGGATCAAAAAATGAGGACGTTCCAGTCGTGAAATTGAAAGCCACAGGAAGCACAACCAAACCCAGCCAGAAAATCGGTGGATTTGACGAGACATGGGTCCGCCTGCAGGGGAAAAATCTCAATTATTATGCCAACTACATCAATTCCCTCAAGCTTCGTAACATCAGTGCCCAACAAGTCATCGAAGCTCATGTGAGCAAGCGTGGACAGGTATGGAATTCCCTCCCGCCGCGCCAATGGTGGACACGTATCGGCTATACCCTTCGGGTGGTCGATCGGATCTCCTCCGAGATGCGTGTCCCCGTCAAAGAAATCGTCTCCGCCTACCGTACCCCGAAATACAACGCGCTTTGTCGCGGAGCAAAAAGCCACTCATGGCATCTGGCAAACGTGGCTGTTGATGTGCGCTTCGCAACCTCTGCACGCCAAGTCAGCTCGGCAACCCGCAGTCTCCGGGACCGCGGACTCTTCAAAGGCGGCGTCGGAAGCTATTCGAGCTTCACTCATATCGACACACGTGGCACCAATGTGAATTGGTGATTTTTGCTTTCGGTAATCTTACGATGAGCCGTTTGCTGAAATCTGCCATCGCCTTAGGCGCTTCACCGCTGATCATCGGCACTCTGATCTATTTCACCTGGCGGATCACACGCTGGTCGTGGTTGGAGATGATGGGACTGGCAACCCTTCTGATTGGTATCGTCGCATTTTTCGGCGGTATGATATGCCTGACCTTCCACTTAAAGCGTCAGACCAAGTTTAACCAAACAGCACAGCGCTCCTTGATCATACAGACCTTATGGGTCGGAGGACTCCTGATCGTCAATTTTCCTGTAGCAGCCATTTATGCGAGCTCAGCAATTGATATTTTAACCCGCTATACCGTTCGAGTTTATAACGACAGCAGTCAAGCGATTGAAAGTTTTGTTATTTTGGGACCAAACATCCAGACAGAGATAGGCCCTATTCCTGCCGGAAAAAAAGCCGTCCAACACAATTACCCCAAAGGCGACGGTTGTCTCAGATTTACCGCACGCCAGGGGCAATCATGCTTTGATGGGGAATTGGAGGGATATGTCACTGGAAACTCAAGCGGTGACAAAACGGTCAGAGTAAGCAGCAAGGGAATCTACAAAATAAAAGACAATCTCCGTTGATTGTTTCAGGTTTGTCTTTTCGGCAGCGCGCCTTAATGTGCGTTATGACTCTTGCCACGAAAATTACCGTTCTCCGGCTTTTCCTGGTGCCTGTTTTTGCCACTCTCGCAATCGCATACAGCGTCAAAGCGGATTGGGTAGAAAACGCCGAAACCCTGCGCTGGGCAGCTCTTTCCGTTTTCACCATCGCAGCCCTAAGTGACTGGCTGGACGGCTGGCTCGCCCGTCACTGCAATCAAGGTTCCGAACTCGGCGCGTTTCTCGATCCCATCGCCGACAAAGCCTTGGTTTTCTCGGCCATCCTCGTGCTGACCTTTTTTCAGTGGGACAAGGGAGAATGGGCCATTCCTAGCTGGTTCGCCGCATTGGTCATTTTTCGCGACTGCATGATCCTCATCGGGATTCGAATCCTCTACTCCAAGCACTTAAAAGTGAAAATCAAACCCCATTGGTCTGGCAAGGCCTGCACCTTCAGCCTGTTTCTGGTAATCGGATGGGTCATGCTTAAAGCCATTCCCCTCACTCCACTCTACCCATGTATCATCGCGGCCTTTTTCACCCTTTGGTCAACCATCGAATACTTCCGACAAGGTCTCGCCATGCTGCGTCAGGCAAGCTAACAACATCATCATGTGGATCGCTCGCTCCAAAGCCGAACTTGAACAACAACTCGCCACTTCTCCGCGGCCTGTCGTTTTGGTACCGACTATGGGAGCCCTCCATCCAGGTCATGCAGCGCTGATCGACCTCGCCCGAAAACACGCAGGCCCTGATGGTGCGGTGCTGGTTTCCATTTTCGTCAATCCCATCCAGTTCGACAAACCCGCAGATCTTGAAAAATATCCGCGCACGGAAGATGCGGATCTGATCATCTGCAGAAATCATGGTGCAGATGGTGTTTTCATACCTGATGCCGGAGATGTGTATTTCGATAACCGGTCCATCACCGTCACCGAAACCCATCTCTCCAAGTATCTCTGCGGGGCAACCCGCCCGGGACATTTCGACGGGGTCTGTACGATTGTCCTCAAACTTTTCAATCTAACTCATTGCGAGGCAGCCGTTTTTGGTGAAAAAGATTTTCAACAACTTGCCATCATAAGACGCATGGTTCGCGATCTGGATCTGCGCGTTCAAATCATCCCCCACCCAACCCTGCGTGAAGCTGATGGCTTAGCGATGTCGTCACGCAATCGCCGTCTATCTCCGGAACAACGCGCCGATGCATCGAGAATCCGAGAGGCCCTTACCCTAGCCGTTCAAAAACCATCTCCCTCGGAAATATTGGCAACCGCGCGCGAAATCATCGAAACTTCAAAACTCACGAAAATCGATTATCTCACTATCGTGGATGAGGAAAATTTGCAACCCACCGAAGAAATTACACGCCCTTCCATTCTGGCTTGCGCGGTATTCTATGGAGATGTTCGCCTGATCGATCACATCCGTATCCCGGCGGTTTAGGAGGAAAAATCAGTTCCCTTCACCTGATTCGTCATCTCCTCCGAAAAATCCTCTGATATAACCATACTCGATCATGGTATCTTGCCATGGCGTTAGGATTTGTGGATTTTTGAAAATACGGTTCGCGCGCGCCATCCATTTTTCCGCACCGTCGAGGTCCTTTTTATCAAAAGCAAGGACGGCTTGCACATAATAGTGATATGGAGAATCATCTTGATAATCATATTTCTCCGCCAAAATCATCGCTTCTTGTTCCATCCCGAGCTTCTTTTTACAGAGAAAAATTTTGAACTCGATCAGCCGCGAGATCGCCATTGCATTCGGCGGCATGAGTTTGAGCAGTTCTTGAAACTTGTCGTGGGCCGATTGCCACTGCCGACTTACGAACATACACTCGGCCACATTGAACTTCACACTGAGATTGTTCGGGCTGATTTCCAATGCCTTTTTGAAAGCGATTTCCGCCTTATCAAAAATTCTCATTTCTACATAACATGATCCTCTCAAATTCCAGACTTCCAGGCTGTTTGGAAAAATTTTCTCTGCCTCGTTCAGCGCTTCAAGTGTCTCAAACACGCGAACGCTTGCGAAATAACGCTGTGCATCGGTAAAAAACTTTGTGAACTGGTTGCGCTTCTCTTCTGGAAGGTTTGAAAACTCACGCTGGGCGGCCGACAACTGCTCAATCGACTTGTCAACAGGCTTGGGATCTTGCGCATGCAATGCCGCTGAAAATACCAACGAAAGCAAAAAAAACCGTTTCATGGGATATTGAAATAACGCTTGTGAATGAAAATGCAAAGTCAGAAGCGCCTCACTCTTCATTTATCGGATTTTTTCCATGCAATCAATAGGAACAAGGCGGGCCGAATCGTCGAGAGAAGCTCATATTTTGCCAATCTGAAATTTGCCAATCCCCCCAAAAATCCCAACACTTCGGCTGCCTCATCATCTCCACCCGGATGCCCGGGATAACAAATGACAGCGAGCACCCCTCCCGTTTTCAAAACGACCACCGATGCGGCAAGAGCCTGCAGGGTCGTTTCCGCTTGCGTGATCAATTCACGATTGGTGCCAGGCAAGTATCCAAGATTGAAAACGATGGCTGCCGCTGACCCTCCTGCTGCAAATTTTCCCATCTCGGCATGCGAGGTGTGATGCAGCTCAACGCGGCTTTCCAGCCCGCTTTTCAGAAGCCGCTGACGCGTCGCGGCGATCGCCTCCGCTTGAATATCCATAGCGATAACCTTTCCCTCATCACCCACCACTTCTGCCAGGAACGCTGTGTCATGTCCATTTCCAGCGGTCGCATCCACCACGAGATCGCCCTTGCGGATGACTTGGCGTAAAAGCACATGCAATAAATCGGTAGGGCACATCAGAAACATCAGCTTGGAAATTCTTTTGAAGATTCGTAAACAAAACTAGCCTCTGGCACAACCCCATCACCTATCCAATCCGCCAGCATCTCCGCCATTTTCGGCGCATACAACGAACCTTTCGATCCCAGCCCGTTGAAAATCCAATTTCCCGCAGCATTTTTTCCAATCAAGGGTTGGCTACGCCGCAAGATGGGTCGAATTCCAGCAACATGCTCCACCACTTGGAATTCATCGCCTCCCAGCTTTCTCGCAATCCCGCTGATCCTTGCCAGCCCTGCATCGGTAGGCCGCTGATCGAGTTGACTCCATTCGTAGGTCGAGCCCACACGGAATAAGCCCTGACCGATAGGTATCAACCAACCACTCGCACCCACTCTGATCAACTCCTCTGACCACTCGGCCTTCAGGGTCAGGATTTCTCCTTTCGCGCAGCGATGTGGACCAAGCTGATTCCGCATCAATCCCTGTGCTCCATCGCAAAGAATCCGACTTGGGTCGGTCTTTTCCATATCCTCAACTCCCTCTTCCATGACTCCAAGCTCGAGGAAATGCCTGCGCGTCACATCGAGGAAAAGCCGGGTATTGAGCCAACCACCACCACGCAAAATCACCTGATGAATGAATCCCGTAGGTTTCGCGACATCGCGTTCATGATCCAACCAAACACTCACCTCAGGCAGATCCAGCTTTGAGGAAATTTTCAACCACTCCTTCTCCGTTTCCGCCAAGCGCACCACTGGCAAGGGATGCCAAAGTTTAACCCCGAATCTTTCCCCAAGCTGCTCGAAAAATTTGATCGCATAAGGATGAAAATTCTCAATCAACCAACTTGGCTGAAAGTTTTTCCCTGTGAGCGGATTGATCAAACCCGCCGCCACGCGCGTGCTACCACCTGTCCCCGAGTCGACGATTTCAAAAGGAATCCCACGCTCCCAAAACGCCCATCCCAAACAACTGCCCGCCAATCCCTGACCTACGATTCGCCAAGGTTTGTTCATCGCATTTGTGGGCACGAAATTTGAAATCGATTAACTTAGGACTTCGGATGGAGCGACTGAATCATCGCTTCATTCGGATCCACTTTAGCTGGGTTATAATCCTTCGCGTATGAGAAAATGTCCTTATGGAGGTATTCCACAAAGGTCTCCTTATTCTCTTTCGAGAGTCGGTTCCATATCGCAATATTCAACGACCGCGCCACTTTCATCATCATTTTCAAGGTCAACCGTCGCCCAGCCTTGGCACGCTGGATCTGCTTGTGGGTCAATTGCTCCGGAGAGTCTTCTACCAAGTCATGGTTCGACAACTGCCAGCGATGCATGATCCCATCAAGTGGTTGAATCCCCAGATCGCGCTCTTCTTGTTCCATACCCGGAGCATGTCCCCATTTCTCCCATGATCAATATTGAACATCAGCCAAATGAGAAAAAATTGCCGACTCTATTCCAGCCTATCCCGACGGTAATCCCAGCCAATACCCCCAAAGCCAAGGTCGGCATCATGTCCCTATTGAGTATGACCCAAAAAATAAAAAAGCTACTGAATCGGCTTTCTTATGGGCTGTATTTCCGTGGTCGTATCCACAAAAAATCCACCTAAAGCATGATAGATTGCTTTAAAGTCAGGTTGGCAAAATTTGACTCTAAAATTATCACCCGCTCCGTTCATGGGATAGCGAGGTGCTATCAACTGGTAAGGGTAACCCACATAACCCATTGAAAATGAAATGGTGCGCGCGACAGGACTCGAACCTGAACACCCTTGCGAGTACTAGAACCTGAATCTAGCGCGTCTACCAATTCCGCCACGCGCGCACTTAAGTCAGTCCTTGGACTGGGCGGGAAAACAAACATACCGTCGGAATCTTGGCAATCACCATTTTCCGACGTAAGGTGAGCAAAAAGAAACTTTACCGCTAATGAACGCAAATGTCCGCGAATCAGATTATTTTGAGAAACACGGATTCCCAAATAAGACGGGTAAATGTTTCACGTTAGAAATGGGGGCATATTTATTTAAATTCGCGTTCATTCGCGTTCATTCGCGGTAAACTTTCCACCCAGTTGAGGTGTTGCCTTTAGCTATTTCCAACGAATTTTCGCCGCGGCTTGGAATTTCCGAAGACGTTTTCGATGCGCGTCACCTTGGGGATTTCACCCTCGGAAACCTCCACCTCAATCACATCAAACCGCCATGGCACTTCACGCGTCCCCAGACGCCGCAGCCATTCATTGGCCCCGCGTTGGATAAGTGCCTGCTTCTTGCGATTCACCGCAGCCAAACCACGCATCACCGAGTCTTTTTGGCGGGTTTTGACTTCTGTGAATAGAATCCGGTCCTTATCCCTCGCCACGATATCGACCTCTCCGCCCTTCCGCCCCTTGAAATTCCTTGCAAGCACTTTGCAGTTGTTCGCCCGCAACCAATCAACCGCGACTTTTTCACCATAGTCACCCATCCATTTACGAGCACCCGATGGCCCGCTGTTAGAGCGGTAGGGAGAGTTGAGATACCGGCTGAAACGACCGACGATGATAGCGACAAGGCCCATGATTTTTAAGTGCTTCGAGGTGCTCCCGTGTACCGTAACCTTGATGGCGTTCGAAACCGTAGAGGGGGAATTCTTTGGAGATCATTTCCATAATCCGGTCTCTTGTCACCTTCGCAATCACACTGGCCGCCGCAATGGATAAAGAAAGCCCGTCGCCCTTCACTAACGCCTCATGAGGCATGGACAAACCTTTCACCGACAGACCATCAATCAACGCGATATCGGGTCTGATTTTCAACGCGTCCAGTGCCAAGCCCATGGCGCGATGCGTGGCTCGCAGAATGTTGATCCGATCAATCTCATCCGCCTCAACCGTAGCAACCGCCCAGATGATCTCGGGATTCCCCGTGAGCTCCTCGTAAAGCAAATCACGTTTTTTCTTCGAAAGCTTTTTTGAATCATCCAGCAACGGACAGGAAAAGATCCTCGGCAAAATCACCGCCGCCGCCGTCACCGGCCCAGCCAAGGGTCCACGCCCCGCCTCATCCACCCCCGCGACTTTCGCAAAGCCACGCGCAACCAGCCCATCCTCATATAAAAAATCCGGCATAAAGACCCCGCACTTCAATCGATTATCCCCCCCATATCAAAGACATAATCACAGCAAAGCAGGCTAAAAATCCCAATCACATCCTCTCTCCGCGTCCCTCTGTGTCCTCTGCGCCTCCGCGGTGAAAATTTAAACCCGACTGCCGTTTTAATTGTTTTATTGCGAAAGCCTTCTCCCTCCTCATAAATCACCTGCGTCACGCAGGTTCCATCACGCCATTTTCTCATGCCGAAATCATCACCCCTCCCTCTGATCTCCGCTCCTCTTGATCCCAGCTTCAAACCTGCGATCCTGTTTAACCGCGAGTATCAAAAAAATCTCCATGGCACGAAAGACCGTGTTCCTCTGGTTTTGGGTTTAGAGCGCGAAAACGGCCTGATCTCCCGTTTCGAAACTTTCGTTTCATCAAACGCCGATCCCGAAACGCTTTTCTATGTGGAGCGTATCGTAAAATTTCTGATCTGGTCACGCGGTGGCTGGAAACTTCACTTCGGCGGGCCCAAAGCAATCGGCGAAGTCATACAGAAAACATACTCATCGCGTGGGGCTCGGAAATTTGATTGTAAAATGATGGCACTCGCCTACGGCCGCGATTTCGTCGTCCATCTAACAAATGCCAATAAAGTTCCTGCTGCGAAAGACATGGAAGTTGCCGTCGGCGGCCACCTAAGAGGATGCCGGATTGGTTTCGATCTTGGTGCCAGCGACTACAAAGTCTCCGCTGTGATCGATGGTGAGGCCGTGTTCACCGCAGAAACTCCGTGGGATCCGAAAAACCAGAGTAATCCGGAATACCATTACCATCACCTCTCATCCGCTCTGCATCGCGCCGCCGCATGCATGCCTCGGGTCGATGCGATCGGTGGCAGCTCCGCAGGCATTATCGTTGATAACGAAATCCGTGTCGCTTCCCTGCTCCGCTCGATTCCGAAAAAACATTTCGCCACTGCCGCAGCGGTCTTCAAACGCATCGCCAAGGAATGGAACGTGCCCCTTGTCACCATGAACGATGGTGATGTCACCGCTTTAGCTGGGGCGATGTCTTTAAAAGAAAAAGGCATGTTGGGCGTTGCCATGGGCTCCAGCGAAGCTGTGGGCTTCATGGACAAACGTGGACGCATCCTCGGCTGGCTCAATGAACTTGCCTTCGCCCCGGTGGATTACAATACGAAAGCACCCGCCGATGAATGGTCCGGTGACTTCGGGGTCGGCGCCTTGTATTTCTCCCAACAAGCCGTCAACAAACTCCTGCCCGCGGCGAAAATCAAACTTTCCACAAAAATGGATCTGCCTGAGCGACTCGTTGAGGTTCAAAAACTCATGCTTGCCGGAGACGAGCGCGCGGCAAAAATCTACGAGACGATCGGCGTCTATCTCGGCTACACGATCCCACACTATCTGGATTTTTACGATTTCAACCACATGCTCATCCTCGGGCGCGTCACCACCGGCGAGGGCGGTGACATCGTGTTGAGAAAAGCAGCGGAAGTCATGAAACAAGACTTCCCGAAATCTGCGGATCAGATTCAAATCCACGTGCCCGATGAAAAAACGCGTCGGGTCGGCCAAGCGGTTGCCGCCGCCAGCCTTCCAAAACTGAAAAAATAAACTCATGCGGCTGCACCAACCCACAGCGGAAGTTTTCATTCCTGACCAAGCACCTGTCCCAGAGGCCTTGGAGCGCATCACCCATCTCGGTATCGGTGCCCATCAGGACGATCTCGAATTCATGGCGTTTCACGGCATTCTGAAATGCTTCGCCAGCCATGATCTCTGGTTCGGGGGGGTGACGTGTTCCGATGGCGCGGGCAGTTCCCGCGTGGGCCCTTATGCGGCTTGCAGCGATGCGGAAATGGTTTCCATCCGCCGTCAGGAACAAAACAAGGCAGCGAGGATCGGAAATTACGGCGCGATGTTCCAACTCGACCATCCCAGCCGCTCCATCAAATCCTCAGCCGACACTACACTCAAAGAGGATCTTTTCGCCATTCTCACCGCGACCCAGCCAGAGGTCGTTTACACTCACAACCCCGCTGACAAACACGACACTCATATCGGTGTCACCATCGCCGCCATCCGTGCGATGCGCGAACTTCCAAAGGATCAGCGCCCCAGCCAAGTCATTGGCTGCGAGGTTTGGAGAAATCTCGATTGGTTGCCCGATGATGTAAAAATCATTATGGATGTGAGTGGTCGCGATAACCTAGCTGCCGCAATCAATGGTGTCTTCGATTCACAAATCGCCGGCGGCAAGCGCTACGACCTCGCCATTGCGGGTCGCCGCGCCGCGAACGCCACGTTTTTCGATTCACATTCCACAGATGCCGCCACGCAAGTCATCTTCGGTATCGATCTCACTCCCTTAATCGCGGACCCCACAACCGACATCGCCGATTTTATTTGCTCATTCATCGAGCGTTTCGAAAACGACGTCAGAAAAAAAATCACCCAGCAAATCGGATAACTTTCATGGAAATCATCATTCAAAATACCCCACAGGACGCCGCAAACATCGCCGCATCCATCATCGCAAAACTGTTGAATGAAAAACCCAACGCGGTATTAGGCCTCGCCACAGGCAGCACTCCCCTGCCGCTATACAAACGCCTTGTCGAATTGAATCTCGATTGGAGCCAAGTCATCACTTTCAACCTCGATGAATACATCGGTCTGCCCCGCGATCACTCGCAGAGCTACCACACCTTCATGTGGGAAAATCTTTTTCGTCACACCAACATCCATCCCTCCAATGTATACATCCCTGATGGAAACACGGCGGATATCCCAAAATTCTGCGCCGACTACGAGGCACTCATCATCGAAAAAGGCGGCATCGATATCCAAGTGTTAGGCATCGGTACCGATGGCCATATCGGTTTCAACGAGCCAACCTCTTCACTCGCCTCACGCACAAGGATCAAAACCCTCACCCAACAAACAATCAAAGACAACGCGCGATTCTTTGGCACCGAGGAAGAAATCCCACACCATGTGATCACGATGGGAATCGGCACCATCATGGAAGCCCGCCAAAATATCCTCCTCGCATTTGGAGAAAACAAAGCCCAAGCCATCGCCGAAGCCGTAGAAGGACCCATCCAAGCCATCAATCCTGCCACTATTCTCCAAATGCACCCCAACGCAAAATTCTTCTTGGACACAAAATCCGCATCGCGATTGAAACGAAAAGATTATTACAACTGGGTATATTCCAATAAGCCGGAGTGGCAAAAATTTTAAAAATGACCGGCAGGCGTAGAATTTTGAGAGCCGATTTAAAATTCATCTGAAATCCAAATCCTGAAAGCGACTGTCGATCGCTCCACAAACCTAACGCGGTCAATTCAGGACGATGGATAGGTTCATTTCGATAAACACACCAGTTATCACGGACCCGCGACCCATAACCGACCCCATCCCCAGAATCTTCACTGCACCCCTCCATTTTTAGATTGCCAAACCAAGCGCGGACTTTCAGTCTCCTCATGTTGACTCGACGGTCGACTGCCTCGGGATTCTATCCATGGCTGTCACTTAAGCACTCGTTCCCATGTCTTCATCCACCTTCCAGTTGGATCGTTTGAATGGGGAAAAAATCCGCTGAACCCGTCTATTTTCATGCATCCCCCGTGTTTTCCATATCACCGGTGCATACTCCCATTTGATTTTCTCCTGAGGTTACCCAAACCCATCCCAAATCTCTTCTCCAACTATTTACCGAATGAGCAAGAATAGCACCGACGATTCCGCTGCAGCCAAGCCTGCGAAAAAAGCCGCCAAAAAAGTGGCCGCCAAAAAGGTTCCTGCGAAAAAAGCCGCCAAAAAGGCAGCCAAGAAAACCATCGCGAAATCCGAAACTCCTGCTAAGCCAAAAGCTTCTTCTGCAAAGCCAAAGCTTACCCCCGAAGAACCCAAAGCCCTGCCTGCGGCATCCGCCCCCGCACCAAAAATTGAAGCCAAACCGCTAGAACCCATCGCAGCACCCAAACGGATCGAGGCTCCTGTTCTCCCAACTCCGCTTGATCCACCCGCAGTCGCCAATCCTTATTCACCCCCGAGCCAGCCAAACGAAGCGAGAGACGCCCAAAGAACTGGCCGCGTTCCCGGGGGTGGACCGACCCAATCTGCTGCTCATCACGCACCCCGCTTTGCCGAAGGGGGTTTTGATCCCAATCAACCTCGCGAATCACGTTCCAAAAAACGTCGCGATAAACGTAAACGCCGCCGTGAAACCTTCGGAGAATCCGGAAATCGTAACGGAAATGGAAATCACAACGGGAACCCTAACCGCAACGATTGGAATGAGCGTCCACCCATGGAAGACCGCTCACCCACCGTTCTCACCGGTCCCATCCTCGATGTAAGCGGCATTCTTGAAATGACGCCCAAAGGTTTTGGTTTTCTTCGCCTGGCAGAAACCAACTTCGAACAAGCCAAAAACGATGTCTGCGTGACATCGGAATTGATCCGCAATCACTCCCTTCGCCACGGCCAATGGATTCAAGGAAAACATCAGGAAAGCAACCGAGGCCCGCAGCTTATCGAAATCACATCGGTCAATGATATGCCTCCGGAAACCGCGGCGAAACTTCCCCATTTCGACGAACTCAAGGCGATCAACCCAAACAAGCGCATCGCTTTCGAAACCACTCCTGATCGCTACACCACTCGTGTGGTCGATATCGTCGCGCCTGTCGGTCGTGGCCAACGCGGCCTCATTGTCTCTCCGCCACGCTCGGGTAAAACCACGCTGCTCTTGCACATGGCGGAGGCGATCCGTGAAAAATACGACGAGCAAATCCATCTCATGATTCTTCTCGTCGATGAGCGACCCGAAGAAGTCACCGAATTCCGCCGGGCATTACTAGGCGCTGAAATTTATGCTTCGTCCAACGACGAGGCCCCACGCAACCACACCCGCATCGCGGAACTCGCAATCGAACGCGCCAAACGCCTCGTCGAAGCCGGCAAGGACGTTTTCCTCTTAATGGATTCCATCACCCGCCTCGCCCGTGCCTACAACAACGCCATGAGCGGAGGCAAGGCAGGCCGTGGCCGAGCAACAGGCTCCGGCGGCATTACGATTGGCGCACTGGAAATCCCGCGTCGTTTGTTCGCAGCAGCCCGCAACACTCGTGAGGCAGGTTCGCTGACCATTCTTGCAACAGCCCTCATCCAAACCAACTCCCGCGCCGATGAAGCCATTTTCATGGAGTTCAAAGGCACCGGCAACATGGAGCTGGTCCTCGATCGTAAAATCGCCGAGTCCTACGTTTACCCCGCGGTCGATATTTTCAAATCCGGCACACGCCGCGAGGAATTGCTGCTCCCTGAGCACACACTTCACAAAATCCATCTCATCCGCCGTGGTCTTTCCGGGCACCGCCCCTACGAGGCAATGGAGCGCTTGCTCTACTTCGTCAAGAAGTTCCCGAACAATCCGCAGATGTTGTTAGAAATCAAAGGCTAAACCGTAGCGGCGATCATTGGTCGCCGATTCTTTCATGATCAATTCAAAGTCCAATTCCAACGTTTTGAACACCCACACACTCTTCGTCGAAAAGAAATCCAGCTTCGCCAATGAGGCCAGGCACCTCCTGCACGATCTGCGCGAATCACTCGACCTACAAAACCTCCAATCACTGCGTCTGCTGAATCGCTACGATGTCGAAGGCGTAACCAAGGAAGAATTCGCCCAAGCTTCCAACACCATTTTATCGGAACCTCAGACTGATCTCTTATTTCACGAACTCACGGTCGGCCCGGAGGAAACCGCTTTCGCTTACACCTATCTTCCCGGCCAATTCGATCAACGCGCCGATTCCGCGGCCCAGTGCATTCAGATTCTCACTGGAAAAGACAAACCCTTTGTCCGCTCCTCACGTATCGTCGTCCTGAAAGGTAAAGTCTCGGACGCCCAAGTCTCAGCGATCAAATCCTACATCATCAACGCCGTTGATTCCCATGAGATCCCCGTGGCGGCGGATTCCATCCGCCCAGCCAAAATCACACCTCCTTCCGACATTGAAATTCTCCACTGTTTCCTCGCAGACTCGCCAGAAAAAATCCGCAAGACCATGTCCCTGGCCATGTCCGAGGCGGATATCGCATTCACTCAGGATTATTTCAAAAATCAAGAAGGTCGCCCACCCACTCTCACCGAGCTCCGCATGCTCGACACCTATTGGTCCGATCACTGCCGTCACACCACGTTTCTGACAAGCATCGATGATATCAAATTTGGCGAAGGTTCTGAACTCATTGAAGAAACCTACAACCTCTACCGCGACGTCCGCAAAAAACTCAACCGCGACGATCGCCCCGTGACCCTGATGGACATTGCACTCATCGGGATGCGCGAACTCAAAGCCTCCGGTGAACTCGACAACCTCGAAGTCTCTGAAGAAATCAACGCCGCCTCGATCGTCGTAAAAGTTCAAATTTCAAACAAGTCCGTCGTAGGTTTAGCGAAGTCGGATTTCAAATTTCAAAACTCCACCTCTTCTCCAAGCTCTCCGCTCGACGCTCCACGCTCAGAAGAGTGGTTGATTCAGTTCAAGAACGAGACCCACAACCACCCCACCGAAATTGAACCTTTCGGCGGCGCAGCAACCTGCCTCGGCGGATGCATCCGCGACCCATTATCAGGTCGCTCCTACGTTTACCAAGCGATGCGCGTCACAGGCGCCGCAAATCCTCTCACTCCGTTTTCAGAAACCCTGGCCGGCAAGCTTCCTCAGAAGAAAATCTGCCAGATCGCCGCAAAAGGCTATTCCTCCTATGGAAACCAAATCGGCCTCGCCACCGGTCAAGTCGCTGAGGTTTATCACCCAGGCTATGTTGCAAAACGTCTGGAAATCGGCGCAGTTGTCGCTGCAGCTCCCCGCTCAAATGTCTTCCGAGGCTCACCGTCACCCGGCGATGTCATCCTTCTCATCGGCGGACGCACGGGTCGTGACGGAGTCGGCGGTGCCACCGGATCCTCCAAAGAACACACCGATACCGCGCTGGAAAATTCAGCTGAAGTCCAGAAAGGCGATGCCCCGACCGAACGCAAAATCCAACGCCTCTTCCGCAATCCGGAACTCACCCGCAAAATCAAAATCTGTAACGACTTCGGTGCCGGTGGCGTCTCAGTTGCCATTGGTGAAATCGCGCCCTCTCTCATCATCAATCTCGATGCGATTCCGAAAAAATACGACGGGCTGGATGGCACTGAACTCGCCATTTCCGAATCCCAGGAACGCATGGCTGTCTGCGTGGATCGTTCTGAAATCGATTTCTTTATCCGTGAGGCCGATAAAGAAAACCTTGAGTGTGTCCACGTCGCAGATGTCACCGATTCCGGCCGCCTGATTATGAATTGGCGTGGCAGAGAAATCGTCAATCTCTCGCGTGCCTTCCTCGACACCAACGGCGTCCAACAATCTGCAAAAGTCCACGTGGCGCTGGACTGTATCCGCCCAGCCAAACCAAATCCATCATCTTTAACGGATCACTTACAATCTCTCAACATCGCCTCCCAAAAAGGCCTAGGTGAAATGTTCGATGGCTCGGTCGGAGCCAACACCGTGCTCTGGCCTTTTGGCGGATCCCAACAACTCACCCCACCCGATGCAATGGTTGCAAAGCTTCCTCTTCTCGAAGGAGAAACCGACGCAGCAACTTTCATGTCATGGGGTTTCGATCCTTTCCTCTCAGAACAATCCCCCTTTCATGGCGCCGCCTACGCCGTCACGGAATCGGTCTGTAAAGCCGTCGCTGCTGGAGCCCGCCTCAGCGATATTCGCCTGACCCTTCAGGAGTATTTTCCTCGTCTGGGTCATGATGCAAAACGTTGGGGTCTTCCCTTCGCGGCTCTGTTAGGTGCGTTCCGCGCCCAACACGAACTCAGGCTCGCCGCCATCGGAGGTAAAGATTCCATGTCCGGTTCGTTCAACGATCTCGACGTCCCACCCACTCTCGTATCCTTCGCCCTCGCACCCGGGCTTGCCTCGCTGGCGCTGTCGCCCGAGTTCAAAAAAACCGATTCGACAGTTTCTCTGTTAGCCACCCCTATCCTAACAAACGGCTTACCTGATTTCGAAATCCTCAAACAAAATGCCGAGTCACTTCATCAGTTGAACAAAGCCGGTAAAATCCTCTCTCTCCACCACATCGGTGCCGCAGGTATCGCCGCAGCTCTAGCCAAATGCTGTTTCGGCAACCAAATCGGATTCAAAGGGAGCGCGGGCGTCCCGCCCGCATCTTCCATCTCGAGCCCAGCCTACTTCTCCTTCCTCATCGAACACGCGCCATCGGACGCCATTCCAAACGCCACCATCATCGGCAACACCACCGAATCCCCCACCCTCTCCCTAAACAGCGAATCCTATTCTCTAACCGATCTCCAATCCGCCTGGCAATCCACCTTGGAACCCGTCTACCCAACCAAGCCGGAACTATCCGACATAAGTCCCATAGGACTTGTAAGACCTATTTCTTCAAATCAACAATCAACAATCCTCAATCCTCAATCCTCAATCAAACCACGCGTCTTGATCCCCGCCTTCCCCGGAACGAATTCCGAATACGATTCCGCCCGCGCCTTTGAACGCGCCGGTGCGCAATCCCACATCGAAGTCTTCCGCAACCTCTCCGCAAAACACATCGAGCAATCGATCCACGCCCTTGCTGCGCAAATCAAATCTTCACAAATCCTCTTCGTTCCGGGGGGATTCTCCGCAGGCGACGAACCCGATGGCTCCGCAAAATTCATCGCCACGATTCTTCGCAACCCACGCATTGCCGATGCGATTTCCGATCTTCTCGAAAACCGCGATGGCCTGATCCTTGGAATTTGCAACGGCTTCCAGGCACTGATCAAAACCGGACTGGCCACTCACGGTAAAATCATCGCCACAGATACGAATTCCGCGACTCTCGTCCACAACGACATTTCGCGACACATTTCCCAATACGTTCAAACACGGATCACCAACAACTCATCACCTTGGCTCGCCAACCAAGAAATCGGTACCATTCACACGGTCCCCGTTTCTCACGGCGAAGGCAAATTCTACGCCCCAGAAGCAGTGATGTCCCAACTCGCCGCCAACGGCCAGATCGCCACGCAATATTGCGATTCCCAAGGCAACCCGACCCTGCAGCACCCGTTCAACCCGAACGGTTCCCTTCTTGCCGTCGAGGGTATCACCTCTCCTTGCGGTCGTGTCTTCGGAAAAATGGCTCACTCCGAGCGCTACTCCCACAACGTCGCCAAAAATATCCCAGGAAACAAGGTGCAGCCAATCTTTGCAGCGGGCGTGAGTTATTTTGGGTAGTATAAGGTTTTGCGGGCTTGATTTACCACGGAGGGAAGAGAGAAAATGGAGGACACAGAGCCTAATTGGTTCAATGAATATACTCAGTGTTCTCCCATCTCCCCTCCGTGACTCTGTGGTTAAATAAAGCCCGAACCACCTGAAACCCCCACTAAATGTCATTTTTGGCACAAATAATGCTTCATGTTTGAGCATATTGTGAATAGCTTCCTCTAGGCGCAAGATAGCGCCCTGGCAAATGGCCGAAGCTTCTCTCTACCAGTCACTCTCCCAATCTCAAACTCTCGCACCGCAAATGCGCAAGAGCTTAGAGATTTTGCAGGCTAGTACTCTGGAGTTATCCCAACTTCTGAGACAAGCATTGGAAACAAATCCAACCCTCGAAGATATCACGGAAATCGAGTCTCTTGACCAAGATTCACCGGATGCGGATGACCCAGATTCTTTGGAATATTTGAACGAGACCGAGGATGACTGGAGAGACCGGTCCATTCTCGACGGGCGCAGCAACCAATGGACCCAGGAAGATGAGGAACGACGCCAGCGACTTTATGACAACATCGTTGCTCCCGAAAGCCTCCAGCAGCATCTTCAGCAACAGCTCGATCTGGCAATGGTTGAGCCTTCGGTTCGCAAAGCCGCCCAAGAACTTCTGGGCTATTTGAACGAACGCGGATTTCTGGATGAGCCGTTACAAAAAATCGGACTGAAATCCTCATCTACCTTCAAGGACCTCCGCGAAGGACTTCAGCTGATTCAGACCTTTGATCCAGCTGGCGTAGGGGCTGCAGGCATTCCCGAAGCCCTGCTCATCCAACTCGATCGTTCATCCGGAAAGGAAACCATCGAATACAAGATCGTCAAAGATCACCTCGAAGACCTCGCCAGAAAACGTTATCCTCAAATCGCCAAAGCCATGGCAATTAGCGTAGACCGGGTCACGGAGGCCGCCTCCAACATCAGCAGACTCTCACCCAACCCCGGCGGCGAGTTTGATCCGACCGGAAATCCCTACATTCTCCCCGATGTAATCATCGAAAAAAACGAAGACGGCAAATGGTCCGCACGACTCACCGGTGAGCATTTGCCAGCTCTCCGGATCAATGATTTCTACAAAGACATGATAGGAAAAACCGGTGTGGACGCGAAGGCACGCGCGTTTCTCCGCGATCAAATCCGGGATGGCCGCAGCCTGATCCGTTCCATTTCGTTGCGACAAGAAACCATTCTGGCGATCGCCCACAAACTCATCGATCAACAAACAGAATTCCTTGAAAAAGGACCCCGTCATTTGCGACCGCTGACGATGAACGACATCGCCGATGAATTGCAACTCCACGCGACAACCGTCTCTCGTGCCGTAGCTGGAAAATTTATCCTGACTCCACAAGGTCTCATGGAAATGCGTGCCTTCTTCGCAACCGGATACCAAACCGAAGGCGGAGCCGAAGTCTCTAACGCCGGTGTTCGTGAAGCGATCCAACAACTCGTCTCGCAAGAAAACCAAGCCAAGCCGCTTTCAGACGATGCGATCACCAAAGCCTTAGCCAAACAGGGCATCACCATCGCCCGCCGGACCGTTGCCAAATATCGAGAGCAATCCAACATCCTACCTTCTCACTTGAGGAAGTCGTTTTAGTTAGATGAATCAGGCAGGGAACTTTGTCCTCAAAGGTCCATATCTCATGCGCCGATCAACGAAAAAAGCCGTCAGGATAATCACGACCGTTAGATAGGGACTTTTAACCCCGACATGTCGGGGCTACCTTCAACTCAATCCATCAGATCCGGATAGCACCGCTTGGCCAGCTCCAAACTCATGTCGAGAATTCTTTGTGAACGGGATTCTCTCAATGCATTCTCCGCAAGAGCGTGACATTGTGCGTAATTCAGCGAACGAATCACTTGCCCGACTTTCGGAAGAGTCTTTGGTGAAACTGAAAGTTCTTCCACACCCAATCCCAACAACAAAGGAGTCAGGCGTATATCACCCGCCATCTCGCCGCAGACGCCCGTCCAGATACCTTGAGCTTCGCCGGCTTCAACGGTGCGTTTGATCAAGCGGATAACCGCCGGATGAGTCGGTCTATAAAGATCAGCGACATGCGGGTTCACGCGATCAACCGCCACGGTATATTGAATCAAATCATTGGTTCCGATCGAAAAGAAATCGACGTGCGGAGCCAGCAAATCCGCACAAACCGCCGCGGACGGAACTTCGATCATCACACCCACGGGAATTTTTTCATTAAACGCAATTCCCTCGGAACTCAGTTCATCCATGCAACGATTGAGCATTTCACGAGCACGAAGTAACTCGGACAAGCCGGAGACAAGAGGAAACATCACGGCAAGTTTCCCATGAGCACTGGCGCGCAAGATCGCTCTAAGCTGATCTCGGAACATCGCCGGGCGAGACAGGGAAACGCGGATTCCACGCCATCCGAGGAATGGATTCGGCTCTGGCTCGGTCAATGGCTCGATCGGAAGCTTGTCGCCACCGGCATCCAAGGTGCGGATGATCACGATCTGGCCGTCCACGGCTTTCGCAACTCGCTGATAAGCGGCTTCCTGCTCATTCTCATCAGGCATTTCGTTGCCGTTCAGTAACAAGAACTCTGTCCGATAAAGACCCACCCCTTTAGCCCCGCTTTCCCTGACCTGATGAAGCTCCTCAAGAAACTCGATGTTTGCCGACAATGTGATAACCCGCGCGTCATTCGTTTCGGTCGCTTCGTTTTTCCGAGCATCAAGTTCATTGCTTTGCTTCTGCTTCTCGGCTGCCAGGATGGCGTATTTTTCCAACGTCTCGGGCGTTGGATTCAAAATCAATTTTCCCGAATACCCGTCGATCACCGCCGGCGTCAGTGCGGTCACTTGAATCACGGACACTTCAAGCCCGACCACTGCGGGAATTCCGAACGAGCGGGCCAGAATCGCCGTATGCGAGTTCACACTTCCCTGCTCGGTTACAAAACCCAACAGATGCCTGCGGTTCATCGATGCGGTATCGGACGGCGACAAATCATAGGCCAAAAGAATATGTGTTCCGTCCGGGGCCTGATGACCGCTATCCTCGTCAATCTGGAAATTTCGCAATACCCGCTGTGACACGTCTTCAATATCAGCCGTGCGCTCACGCAGATACGCATCGGGAATCCGGCGCATTGCCTCCAGGAAATTTTGCATCACCGCATAGAAAGCGTATTCAGCATTCTGCTGACGTTTCTCAATCGCGGACATGACGCGATCAATCAGCGATTTATCCTCAAGCAACATCACATGAGCCTCGAAAATCTCACTCTCGGAATTTCCAGCCAAAGACTCCAAACGATTCTGCAAATCGCTCAACTGTTTCTTGGTGATATCCACCGCATTCCTAAATCGTGACTGCTCTTCCGCAACCTGACCTTCTGGAATTTCATAAATCTCCGGAGCTGAAAAGCCACGCGCAATCACATGGATAGGCGCCACCGCTATACCCGGCGATGCGGGTATCCCGGTGAAGATCAATTCTTCATCTTGTGCGGTTTTTACCATTCCTTGTTGCTGAATCTGAGCGTTTTCATCAATTCCGGCAAGGTTGCAAGCTCTAACTCGCACAACTTGCAAAGAGACCCTATACCCAAAGATAAAAGCCGTCTTCCCATGAAAGGAAGACGGCTTGAAATGACAAGATCCATGTCTGTCGCAACCTTATGGAAGCGGGACTTCGGAAATGGTCTTAAGGATGCGTGAAGCGATCTGGTATGGATCACCTTGCGAGTTCGGACGACGGTCCTCAAGATAGCCCTGATACTTGCCGTCTTTCACGAAGCTATGCGGAACCCGGATCGAGGCACCACGGTCAGCAACACCGTAGGAGAACTTGTCGATCGACTGAGTCTCATGGAGGCCCGTCAAGCGAAGGTGGTTGTCTGGACCGTAAACTGCGATGTGCTCGGCAACATTCTCGGCAAATTTCGCCATGAGCGCTTCAAAGTATGCTTTGCCACCTTTTTCACGAAGATAAGCGGTGGAGAAGTTTGCGTGCATGCCGGAACCGTTCCAGTCCCCTCTGATCGGTTTGCAGTGATAATCCACGTCGATACCGTATTTCTCACAAAGTCTGTTGAGAAGATAACGGGCAACCCAAATTTGGTCAGCTGCACTCTTGGATCCTTTACCGAAGATCTGGAATTCCCATTGACCCTTGGCAACCTCGGCATTGATGCCTTCGTGGTTGATACCCGCATCAATGCAAAGATCAAGGTGCTCGTTAACGATGGTGCGAGCGATATCTCCGACATTTTTGTAGCCAACACCGCAGTAGTAAGGACCTTGTGGAGCTGGATATCCGTCTTGCGGGAAGCCGAGTGGCTTACCGTCTTGAACGAGGAAATACTCCTGTTCGAAGCCGAACCATGCGCCTTCGTCGTCGAGGATGGTGGCTCGTGCGTTGGAAGGGTGCGGAGTGCCGTCGGGCATCATAACTTCGCACATGACAATCGCTCCATTGCGACGGGTCGAGTCGGGGTAAATAGCGACCGGCTTCAAGACGCAGTCGGAACTACCGCCGGGTGCCTGTTGGGTCGAGCTGCCGTCGAAGCCCCACTCAGGGAGTTGTTCGAGCTTGGGGAAGGAAGCGAATTCCTTAACTTGGGATTTACCGCGGATGTTAGGGACAGGTGTGTAGCCGTCCAGCCAGAGGTATTCTAATACGTATTTAGCCATTTTAGTTGTTGTTTATTCGGGTTAGCGATTGGTGTTTCGCAGTGAAGCAGGCACAAAAAATCATCTGACGGCCTCACCGACAAGAAATTTAAAGCAAAATGCGTGCCATTTGAGCGATTTTGGGCATTTTTGCAGATGAACTCGGTATGGTCCTATAGGACTTATGTATCCGATAGGACATATATACCCCCTATTTCACACGCCTTAATTTGAGCTTTGAGATTTGAGATTTAAAAATTAGGGTTTGGCGCATGAACCTGCTTCTGCGCAACGCACGCATTGCCTCCGAATCCTCGCCCGACCTCCTTTCAGCAGATGTTCTGATCGTCGATGGAGTGATTCAAAAAATCGCCAAAGGCATTTCCGCAGCAGAGAGAGCAAAGATCATCGACTGTAAGAACCAGATTCTCTGCCCGGCGTTTTTCGACGCCCACGTCCATTTCCGCGAGCCCGGCCAAGAACATAAGGAAAACATTGCCAGCGGATCGGAATCGGCCATCAACGGCGGAATTACCGGTATCGTCATGATGCCGAACACCTCACCCGCCCTCGATTCAGGGGCATCGGTCAGCGCCGTGCTCGAATCAGGAAGACGTAACTCCCGAATCCCCATCTACACTTCCGGCTGCGTCACCAAGGGACGTGAAGGTAAGGAAATGGCGGGAATTGACGGCATGCGCGCCGCCGGAGTGAAAATGCTGACAGATGATGGCGATACCACCCTCAACTCGTCGGTGCTCTACCGCGCGATGCAATACGCTTCGGAGTTCGGCATGTTCTTCGCCTCTCACTGCGAAGTCCCAGAACTCGCCGGTCCGCGTGCCCTCAACGACGGACCCACCGCCTACAAACTCGGCATCGCCGGATCCCCTGCCTGCGCCGAGGAAATCATCATCGACCGCGACATCCGCCTGGCCCACGCCACAGGTGCCCATATCCACATCCAGCACGTTTCCTCAAAAATGGGTATGGAAACGATCCGCTGGTGGAAATCCCGCGGCGATGTCAAAGTCACTGCCGAGGTTTCTCCCCACCACTTACTCTTCACTGACGAGGACATCGGGGATTTTGATACCCACTACAAAATGAACCCGCCCTTGCGCAGCAAAGCCGATAACGAGGCCCTGCTCGAAGGACTGCTCGACGGCACCTTCGACCTGATCGCCACCGATCACGCTCCCCATAGCCCTTTCGAAAAATCCCAAGACTTTGTTTCCGCACCCAACGGGATCACCGGCCTCGATACCGCGGTCGTTTCTCTCTACCACTACTTCATCAAAGAAGGAAAATTCGGCTGGGATACGCTGGTGAAAAAATACTCCGCCGAGCCTCGCCGACTCATGTCGCTCGAAGTCCCAACCATCGCCGAAGGCCAAACCGCCAACCTCACCCTCTTCAACACCGAGGCCACCTCTACCTTCACCAAGGACTTCATGAAGTCCAGATCTCAGAACACACCGTTCTTAAACAAAACCCTCCAAGGCAGAATCGAGCTGGTGGTCTTGGGAGATAAGATTCTGTTAGAACGTCAGTAGCTGCGGCGTCCCGCCGCAGGCCGTTCGAGGAGCGTCTCGCTCCTCTCTTGATGTCTGATCAAAGCATCTGAAAAGCATCCCTAGCATTTCCCACATGAAGATATTCAGGAAACGTCGGAAAAAGACATTTTTCAAAAGCGGAGTTCCTAGCCTTATCGGAATAAGTGCAATGTTTCTCGTTGGTGGAATTATAGCCACCACATCTCCGATTGCTTACTTTAGCTCGGGAGGAATAGGCAGACATGGTGCAACTACCGTAACAATTACTCACAGCACAAATGAAACCCAAGCCTAGGGTATCATTTTTCTAGCGATGGGACTCTTCTTTTCATACTGCGCGTATAGCCGCCAACGTGATAAAAAAATGAAATAGATCAGAGACAACATGGAAACCTACCCCGTCACCTGCCCGACCTGTTTTGAGACGTTCGAAATCGCCATTCCACCCGAATCAGAAATGCCGACCGAATACGATTACGACTGCGAGGTTTGCTGCCGACCCATGCTAATCATTCTCAATTCCTCAGACGACATTTACGCCCAGTCGCTGGCGGATTGAGAGCGCTTTGAGTCAGCTATTTCGATGCAAAAATCACCTTGTAAGCGTGATCCTCTGCGATTGAGCGCGAGCGCAACCCGAGTTCCTGCAAATGCGCCTCGTAGGGAAGTTGACGGTTCGCCACGAGGTGCAGGGTTCCGTTTCGCTTCAAAGCCGCGGCGGCAACACTGAGAAAAGCTTTGCCGAGATCCACATCTTTTGACTGCGCGGTGTGAAAAGGTGGATTGGTGATGATGTGATCGTAAGTTTCCGTCAGACCCGAAGTCACATCGTGCCAATGAAAATTCACGTTTCCGGAAACATTTTTTCGCGCGCAATCCAAAGCCCGTGCATCAGCTTCAAACAGATCGATGCTTGAGATGTTCGGAGATTTATTCAGAACCATGTGACTCAAAAAACCCCAACCCGCTCCAAGATCGGCGATCTTTCCGCGCAGGGAAACTGGCAAATGTTCCACCAAAAGCAGCGAACCGGGATCTATATGCTTAGAGCTAAAGACACCAGGTTGGGTGACGAATGAAGTTTCCGGAATCACTTGTGGCTCAGCGATTTTTTGCCACTCGGCCAACAACTCCGCATCCCATGCCTCAGGATTCGATACCCCGAACGCGCGACATTTGTGCTTGGATAAGGAAAAGGAAAGTAGCGTCGCCTTGCCCAACTCTTTTTCAAATCGCGCTGCACCCGATGTGTTCGCCATGGCCGTAATGAAAGATCCCCCCTCTGCCAAACATCCATGCGCCATCGCAAATCCTGCCAAAGTTTCTTCTTTGGTCTTACCTGGCAAAAACAACACGGTAGAAAATTTACCCTCTGGTTTTTCTGTTAGAATCATACCCGAACGCTCACAAGCATCCGCCAAGGGCTTAAGCGGCTGCCATGCCGTTAGCACAGGCAACACCGGGTGAGGCTCTGCTCCAAGGAACAGAATGTTCCGCTGATCGGCACGCTGTTCTTTCAACGCAAGAACCAAAGTCTCAAGTGCCGGATTCATTGGAAATTCCTTGTGGGAATGATTTTCAACAACTCCGCTTCAATAATCTTTTCACACTCGAGGATCTGATTCACGCGTCGTACTTTCGCTTCTTCAGCGAGTTGTTCCAACGCATCGATATCGTAAAGATAAACCTCTTCAATCTCTCCCACCGAATGTTCAATGTCACGCGGCACGGCAATATCGATCATGAATAAAGGCCGGTACTTTCTCGCACGTCGCAACGATTCCACCTCACTACGGTGAATGATCGTATGTGGCGCACCAGTCGAGGAAATGATGACATCGACCTTTTTCAGTTCTTCCAACCAATCATCAAAACGCACAGCTCGACCGCCCATTTCCTTCGCAAGCTCAATCGCGCGCTCGTGGGTACGGTTTGCGACAATGATCGATTTCGCCCCGCGAGAGACCAAGGCCTGCGCGGTCAACCGACTCATCTCACCCGCACCAAGTACCATCACTTCGCTGTTTTTCAAATGCCCGAAAATTTTCTCGGCCAACTCCACCGCCACATTACCAATTGATGTCGAACCTTCCTGAATCGAGGTCTGGGTGCGGACTTTCTTGCCGATACTGAAGACTTTCTGAAACAGCCTATTGAGGATAGACCCCGTTGCCCCTGCTGCATGTGCGGCTTGATAGGCTTGTTTGACCTGTCCGAAAATTTCCGTCTCACCTAGTAGCATCGAATCCAAGCCGCTTACAACTTTGCACAAATGCCTTGCCGCATCCGCTTTCTCATAGCGATAGAACGGCTCCTCGTGTCCGTGGACTTTTTCCGCCAAAGAGCATTCCAAACGACCGAGTGCCAACGCCGTATCATCCGCCGCGAAGTAAAACTCCGTACGGTTGCAAGTGGAAACCACCACCCCCTCGGCCACTCCAGCCATTTCCAACAACTGCTTAGCAGCCTCACCAAGTTGGTTCGTGCCTACGGCAAAGCGCTCCCGAACCTCAACAGGTGCGGTCTTGTGATTGACTCCCAAGCAAACGAATTCCATTTAGACAAAAGCAAAAACTCCAAGTGAAAGAACGAACAGTGCCACCGCACCCAGCGCAAACCGACGTCCCGTCATACCCCTCACCCGCTTGGTGACCATTAAAATAACATAACCTAACCAAACCCCAATCGCGGCAATCAGATGCCCTATCGCACCCTGGCCCAAAGGCATCAATACCCCCGCAACGACGCCTGCCGTCAACAGCACCATTCCAAGCCAAAGCAAGCGCTCCAGTGATACCAAAAGCTCTGGAACGGGCGGCAAATTCCGGAACAAACCGCCCTTAAGATGATGCTCTTTCAATTGGCGATCCAACACCAAAAACATCACCCCAGCAACCGCCGCCAGCGCGAGAGCCCCATAAGCCAATACCGACATCGCGGAATGGGTTTCGCCCCAGAAACTCGTATTCAAGACCTTTTCCGGATTCGCCGCCAAGCGCCCGGGCAAGAGGGCAAATCCCTGAAAAATCACTACCACAGGCGCAGTGAAAACTCCCAGCAAGGAAATGCGATACACCGGCCCGATCAATAGATAAAACAAGGTCAGTGACCACGAGAGGAATACGGAAATTTCCGCGATACTCCGTAGCGGACAAGCCCCACGCATTTCACCCCGCACCGCGAGATAACCCATCTGGCAGACCATGACCGCTATCATCCACCAAACCGTCCACTGACTGCGATGGCCGTGGCGCAAAATCAACAATCCACGCAAACCGGCCACAGCGGCGAGTATAGTCGAAGCGATCAGAAACCAACGGTCCATGCCCTTCAATCGCCTCTCAGGCCACAACTTGCAAGTCTAGGCTTAGGCGTTGATGAGATAAGTCCTTCAGGACATGTGAAACTGGTATTTTTTACACCCCACCTTTGTCATTTCCCTAAAGAAATTTCATGTTTAGCCTCCGCATATGAAAGAAGATATTGAGACACTCCTGTGGAAGGGCACTTCATCACAATGGCTGAACCTGGGTCCATTCTCTCTGGCACTATTGCTCATCGCAGGCATGCTGATCGCCGGTGCTTTTTACCCGCTTGCCTTTGCCGCTCTGATCTTTCCCTTCAGCTGGATCTTATGGCGTTACTTGGTCATTCGCTGTGAAACCTATGAACTGACTTCACAAAGGCTGAAAATCACCAAAGGCGTGTTAAACCAAACCAGTGACGAAGTTGAGTTGTATCGGGTCAAGGATGTCTTGGTTGAGAGAAAATGGTGGATGCGTATCTTCGGACTCGGCTCACTATATCTCGAAACCTCGGATCGCTCGCTTCCACAAGTCACCATTCCTGCGATTTCGGATGCGATCGGTCTTCGTGAGATTTTGCGCAAGGAAGTCGAAGCCGTGCGCGACAAAAAACGTGTGCGCGAGTTTGATTTTGAAGATAAAAACGAAGAGGTTTTGTCCTAACAGGCTGTCTGAAAAATCAGAAAAATGAATTTCAACCACAATGGTAGCGCAGCGGACATGGACGGAGCGTAGCGTAGTCAAAGACACAGAGAGCACAGAGTCGTTCTTTGGATATCTGGGTTTGAAACCAGCACCTCTGTGTTCTCTGAGTCTCTGTGGTGAAGACTCTTTCATCCAATAGCGGGCGAAAAGACGCGTTTTGGAATATTCAGACAGTTTCTAATAGAACTCCAAGCGCTTCAACCACCTCTCTCTGCGGAACCAGGTTTCCTGACGTTTCGCATACTGACGTGTAGCGAAAACGATCAACTCCTCGCAGGTCTCGCGGGAAATTTCGCCCGCAAGGCTGTCTGAAAAATCAGAAAAATGAATTTCAACCACAATGGTAGCGCAGCGGACATGGACGGAGCGTAGCGTAGTCAAAGACACAGAGAGCACAGAGTCGTTCTTTGGATATCTGGGTTTGAAACCAGCACCTCTGTGTTCTCTGAGTCTCTGTGGTGAAGACTCTTTCATCCAATAGCGGGCGAAAAGACGCGTTTTGGAATATTCAGACAGTTTCTAATAGAACTCCAAGCGCTTCAACCACCTCTCTCTGCGGAACCAGGTTTCCTGACGTTTCGCATACTGACGTGTAGCGAAAACGATCAACTCCTCGCAGGTCTCGCGGGAAATTTCGCCCGCAAGCAAGCGGCGTATCTCTTTCACGCCGATGGCTTTTTCCCAGTTGCCATGCACACCCGAAAGTGCGGCTACCTCTTCGATCGCGCCTTCGGCAAGCATGTGCTTGGTTCTCAGCGCAATTCGACGGTGCAAATCCACACGCTCTCGGATCAACCAAACTCCTTTAAGTGATTTCTCCAACTCCCGCGTCTTCTTTTCCCAACCATCACGAAGCTCGGAAACTTTTTCGCCCGTGAGTCGACAAATTTCCAGAGATCGCGAAACGTAACGTTTGTTACCCCGATTCACTTGGGCTGCCTCCACGGGATCGATCGCTGCCAACTCCGCCAACAATTCTTCAAGCGACTGCCCGTCCATTTCAGATCGCATGGCTTCATCCGCTTTTGGCAAAGGCGACGGTCCGTGGGTGAGAAATTTCAAATACAAGCCGGATCCACCCACCACGATGGGCGTTTTTCCGCGCGACCGGATTTCCGATATCACCGGCATCGCCATCTCGAAATACCGACCCGCATCGCAGTGTTCTCCCGGTTCCAACACGCCGAATAAATGATGCGCAAAACTTTTCTTTTCCTCATCACTTGGTGCCGCACTCAAAATTTCAATCCCACGAAATAACTGAAACGCATCACCGTTGACGATTTCCCCATCGAGCTGATCTGCCAATTTAAGGGCATACTCGGTTTTTCCAGACGCAGTCGCCCCGCAAATGAATTGGGGTGCAAAGGTTTTAGGCATGACTAGTTGAAGCAGCACCGGACCGAAGTCTAAAGTCAAAAGTCTTATCCAGAACCGCTGGTGAGGTTTAAATCAGAAAACTTTCAGACTTTGACTCCACTTCGTTCCGTCCAAGCCACCACGGCAGCGCCAGTATGAAAAGGCTCATTACCATTCGCTCTGCTTTCAGACTTTCAGACTTTCAGACTTTCATACTTTCGGACTACAGTCCCGCCATGGGAATTCCCTTCCAAAACACTTATGCACATCTCCCAGCGCGCTTCTTTTCAAAACAAAATCCCGCGGGCGCTCCAGAACCTGTGTTAATTCGCACCAACCCCGCGCTGGCGAAAGATCTGGGAATTGACCCTGCTTGGCTGAACTCATCCGCCGCGCGCGCCACGTTTTCCGGAAATGAAATTCCCGAGGGCGCAGAGCCTATCGCACAAGCCTATGCCGGACATCAATTCGGTGGCTTCGTTCCACAACTGGGTGATGGTCGCGCGATCCTGCTTGGTGAAGTTGTCGATATCCACGGCAAGCACCGTGACATCCAGCTCAAGGGATCAGGTCGAACCGTTTTTTCACGCGGCGGCGATGGAAAATCGGCGCTCGGTCCTGTACTGCGTGAATACCTCGTCTGCGAGGCGATGCACGCTCTCGGCGTCCCCACAACCCGCGCGCTCGCTGCCGTTTACACCGGTGAAACCGTCGAGCGAGAGGAACCGTCACCCGGCGGTGTCTTCACCCGTGTAGCCGCCAGCCACATTCGCGTGGGCACCTTTCAATACTTTGCCGCTCGGCAGGATACGGAAGCGATCCGGATCCTCACCGACTACTGCATCAATCGTCATTACCCTCAAGCCGCCGATGCGGAAAAACCTGCCCTTGCTTTTCTTGAAAACGTCATTCAATCCCAAGCCTTGTTAGTCGCAAAATGGCTGCCACTCGGTTTCATCCACGGGGTGATGAACACTGACAACTGCGCCATCTCCGGAGAAACGATCGACTACGGCCCTTGCGCGTTTATGGATACCTTTCATCCTGATAAAGTTTTCAGTTTCATTGATCGCAACGGCCGCTACGCCTGGGGCAACCAACCCACCATCGCGCACTGGAACCTGACCCGTCTCGCCGAAACCTTGCTGCCCATTCTCCATCCGTCCCCGGAACGCGCGAAGGAACTCGCCCAAGCCGCCTTGAAAAAATTCATCCACCTTTTCCAATCCATCTATCTCGACCGTTTCAGCAAAAAACTCGGTCTCAGCGAACTGTTAGATCCGGACACCCGAATGGCATTTCTGAAATCCACCCTCGGCGCACTGACCAAAGAAAGCATCGACTTCACTTTATTTTTCCGACACCTCACGCTGTTCGCCAAACATGATGCGCGATCCAACCTGTATCAAATGATCAACAAACGCTGGATCTCCGATTGGGAGTCGATGCGAAAATCAGAAAACCATCCCACCATTATGCAGGCGCACAACCCCATTCTCATCCCGCGCAACCACCGCATCGAAGAAGCCATCCAAGCTGCCTACCAAAACGATTTTTCGCTCTTCCATCGTCTCGCCGATGCTCTAACAAAACCGTTCGATGAGAATCCAGCGTATGCAGATCTGGAACTCGCACCGCACCCTGAGCAATGTGTGAAAAACACATTTTGCGGAACGTGAGTCTCAACTAGAGCGGAGATGTTCCCTTGCAAATGGGATAACCCACGCAGCCCCAAAACTGGCCCCCAGGATTCTTCCCGCCTTTTGCGGTGCGTAAGGACATAAGGCCTCCACAGAGCCTACACATGGGAATCTTCTTCAGATCGGTCTGATCAGACAGAGCCGTCCGATCAGACAAATCTTTCTTTCTCCGCTCCGCCATGCGTGCCTTGGCCAACTGCTCGGAGTAACCTCCACCCTCCACAAAGGCTGCCTCCAAAGCGGCAATCTGACGATCCAGAAGAAAGTTCGCTTGGTGAATCAGGCATATCACCGCGTTCGCACGCACAGCCGCATCATCCGCATCCAGCCAACGAGAATACAATGCCCAGCGCTCTGCATCTGTTAGATCATTCAGATCCGACGGATCCGTCCGATCTGACTGATCTTTCTTAAAATTGCGCGGAACCGCCCTTACTTTAGATGCCTCTTCACTGCCCATCTGCCACTGCTGCAGACGCCGATGCCTCAGAAAATCCTCATAGTCCAGCAACAGCTCTTCAAGGCTCGCACGCGCCACATTGACCAAACGCAGCTCAGTCTGCGAACTCGTCGCGGATGCACGGCTTCCCTCCGCGATATTCTGCCGACCTGAACGTGCAGCCTGCACCATTTGATCAACCGTCCGGGATCGTGAGTCTAAAAACTTCTCACAAAACCACACGGTTGCATCATAAATCAGTGTCGTAGTTTGAAAACTAGCGGTCTTCCTATAACCGCCGCTAGGGCGGAGCTTTTTGTGGGGGGAATTCATACGATCCGTCCAATCAGTCAGAACTGACAGATCCGTCAAATCCAAATACGGAGCATTCACCCCTCTGGATTATACATCCCGTTATACCCCGGTTGATACAGCATCACCCCAAACACCTCAGCCATCACAACGAAATGCTTGTCGTTCGCATAAACCCTGATCATTTGATTTTTTGAAATCGTCCCAATCAGAATGTCATTCCACGGAATCGTGAAACCCTTCGCTTTCAGCTTCGCAAAATTTACCGCCGCTTCGCGCCAGATCTTCAGGTCATTCCGCACGTAGGGGATGAGATCAAACCATTTCTTGATTCGCGGCATTTCGTTTTCACGCGCCCCGCCAAGAAACTCCATCTCCACGGGCCCACATAGCGCACCCTCGTATTCATCTAACAGCCCTTTGACCGCCATCTTGACATGCAGATCGCCATCCCTGCGGAAAAACTCCACCCACGCACTGGTATCAATGATCACCATATTTAGCGATCCACCGCTTCCAGTTCATCATTGGTCATCGGATAATCCTCAAACTGACCTTCCATCACCATCACTGCGAATTTTTTGACCATCTCCCGCTTCACATATTCCGTGGCAGCCTTTGCCAGCGCCGGGCTCTTCTTGGTCTCGCCGGTTAACTTCATGGCATTAGCCAAAATTTCATCGTCGATTTCAACGGTCAGTTTCATACAGACACATTATCCTTTATTCCCCTTTTTTCAATATTATTTTTCCATCTTTTAACCTATTATCATTGAATAATTATCATACTTATACTTTTCCTAGAAATGACACTCCTCACGCATCCTTGAAACTTTAACCTCCCACCCACCGTTGTATTGCCATGGAAAAACTTCATACAAAACCCACACGCCGCGAATTTATGGGCGGTTTAAGCGCCGCATTCGCGACTCTTGGTCTATCGGCAACTGCTGACGCCAAACAGGCCGCGATCGATGCAGCGGGCAACGCAATTCCGGAAAAAACGATTTCCAACCCCTACATCTACAAATTTTCAATCGGCAAATTCGAGGCGTGGTCCATCAGCGACGGCTACGGCACCTTCACCAAAGGGGTAAACAGCAGAATGTGGCCGCCAGCGGAGAGGAACGAAATGTCAAAGGCTCTAACAGCTCTTGGCGAACGCCCCGATGACATGACACTCTACGTGAACATCCTGCTCCTGCGGAAAGACAAGGAGGTTATCCTCGTGGACGCGGGCTTCGGCCCGCACCCGAAAAGCACATGGGGTTGGCTTGCCGATGCGATGGATTCCATCGGAATCGCCTTTGCCGATGTCACCCACGCCATGCTCAGCCACTCACACATCGACCATATCGGCGGTCTGGCAAGCGGCGGAAAAATTCTTTTCCCCAACGCCGCCGTCCACGTGCTCCGCGAGGAACTCGACTTCTGGCGCGCCAAGGAACCCGACTTTTCCAAATCCCACCGCACGGATGACATCCCCAAGATGATCCAAAATGTCCGTGGCTCTTTCGACACCCTGCAGCCCAACCTCGTCATCCACAAAGACGGCGACCAGATTCTCGGCGGCGCGATCACGATCCTCTCAGCCCCCGGCCACACCGACGGCCACGCGATCTTCCGCATCAAATCCGATGGCGAATCCCTCCTGCACATTTCCGATCTTGCGCACAACCATGTGCTGATGTTTGAGAATCCAGAATGGTTCATCGACTTTGATCACAACCCGCAAGTCGCGATCGCCACACGGAAAAAAATCTTTGCAGAAATCGCCACAACCCGCGAGCGCATCTACGGTTTTCACCTCCCCTGGCCCGGCCTCGGTGTGATCATCCCCAACAGCCGCAAGGGCTACCAATGGGTGGCTGAATCGCATCGTTGGGATTTTTGACGGATGTGTTAGAAAGAGCCGAAAACCATTTCAGACGAGCATTGAAAAAATCTTGGAGCTTATCCGTGAGTTCCATCCACCAAGCCTATCTCACCGGCTTTACAATGATTTTACATCGGGTGAATTGACAGACGGAGGTTCGGCATGGAATCGTGACCTGAAATCATGAAACCAAAATTTAAGCCCGCACGTTCAATCGCTATCGCACTCAGCGTTTTCTCTCTATTTACCAACCTTGGACTGGCTGAGGAACCTGTCGAAAAACCCAAAGACACAGTTGTTTGGCAGAATGACGAGATGTGCCAGTTCGTGTTTTTCGCCGTGCTTGAGGGACTGTATCGGGACGGCATCGACAACCAAGTCGTCGATGCCATTTTGGGCGACATGAGAAAAGGCAAAGACGATGACAATAAATTGAAATCCCATTTCGTCTTTCGCTGCGAACTCTGTCATGCGACCTATGAGGCCTTCCGCGCATACCGCGAGAGACCTACTTTTCTGCAATCAGGCGGCAAGTCCACCTTCGGCGAGGGAAAAACGGATGCCAAAATTGTGGCGGATTTGCGAAGTGAAAACGCCAGAACCCGAGTCTATGCGATGGGCAGCTTGGTTCGACCTTGGATCTTGCACCGTATTGAAGAGACCAGAAAAACGGATGTTGAAAAAAAACAAATGAAGGAACGTTTTGAAAAATTTGCAAAGGAAGGAGGCAAATTGCTCAATAATTTGAGAGAGACTGACGAACTGTATTTGGATTGGGGATTTTACGGCAGTTGCCAGGCATGTGAAGCGGCTAAAGATCTTGGCAAATGAATGCTAGGAATTTGCTCTTCACTTAGCACGGAGAACACACTGGAGAGCCGCTCTGGGAAGAGGAAAAGGGGGTTGTCCTCACCCCCCTCCCCGCGAACACCTCAGAGCATCCCTGCGCTCATGGCTTTTGTTGTTTAACCTTGGGAGTGGAACCCTCCTCTGCCTTTGCCGGTTCGTCCGTCTTAGGCTGAATTATTTCCACAGCCCGCATCATGATTTCACTGGATAACTTCGCAGATCGCAACTCCAAATCCGGCTGCTTCTTTATGAATGCCTTGCCGGTCGGCGACTTGTGGAAGGCGAGAATATCCTTCAACTCCTGCTCGGTATACATTTCCGTGTACAGCTTGATGATTTTACCCTTCATGTTGTCCCAATCCTTCGTCTTGCCTAACTGGTCCATTTGCTCCTGCACTTTCATATCCTTCAGGAGTTCTTCAGCCATGGCGCGGCGCTGCGCCTCCTGAGCGCTCACCGTCTTGAGTGCAGAACCTGATGATTGCGGAGCGGGTTCATCAGATATCTTATTTACGATCTCTGCCAACTCCATCTGTGCTTGCTCCTGCATTTTTATGTTTGCCTGGCCGGACTGCGACATGTAGAAGGCAACAAGCTCCTTTAACTCCTGCTCGGAGAAGGTTTCTGCATACAGTTTGATGTATTCGCCCTTTATATTGTCCCAGCTCATTTCTTTTTTAAGTTGATTCATTATTTGTTCAAGCTGTTTAATGTCGCCCGGCACACACTTGCCCATCGTAGCCATCTGCGCCGGGAGCATCTGGCTCGCCAGCGCAAATTCCTGGTCGATGGACTCCTCCATTTTCAAGACCTTCAGGAATTCCTCCGCCCTGGCGCGGTGCTGCACCTCCTGCGCATTCGCGTGCGGCTTGGAAACGACCGTCTGCGCGAAGCACGACCCTCCCACTGCGACGATGACACTTGCTGCGAGCACCTCTCTCAAACCATTTCTAACTAACTTTTTCATTTTTTGATTTTTTATTTTATTAAATTGTACGTTAATACCCATTCTTAATGCTAAGAATTTGTTTTTTCACCTAACGCGGAAAATACATTAAAGAGCCGCTCTGGGAAGGGGAAAAGGGGTTTGGCCAGGTGAGCGTAGCCGCAAAACTCTGGGAGAAAATCGACAACAATGCACTAACTGTTAGGCATGGAATTGCTTTAATTCTCAAGGAATTTATTTTCATCATTTTCGGGGGGATATGTTGTTGTTAGATGTTCCCGGGGGGAGTTACGCGAAACATTTGCGCTGACACAGGGATAGGTAGCAGATCATTTCTCTACCGAGCGAGAATTTTTTTCTTTTCTACTTACCTGTTTTTTATGTAGGTTTTTTCTATGCAATATTGAATGCTAGGAATTTGATTTTTCACCTAACGCGGAGAATACATTGAAGAGCCGGTCTAGGAAGAGGGAAAAAGGGTTTGTCTCTCAGGGCTTTGGCTGGCGCCAAGGAATTTGCTTTCGACGTGAAGGCCCCTGAAAGAGCCATTGGGTCGGACTCCGGTTCGGCCCGACTACTGTTTCAGGAGCCTCCCGCCAGAAGTAAATTGTCTATTGGGGGCCTTTCCAGCCGCCTCCCCACACTCGTAACTCGGCGGGCTTGACGGCTTTAGAACCGGCGAGAGGCTTGATTTGGACGGTCAAGATATACTGTTGCCCGGGTTTTGGTTCAAAACTGGATGTCTCAACCGGTTTACCGTCGCGCAAGTAAACAAACCGACGGTGGCCGTTCATGTTGCCGGACCATGTCCAAGTCGAGAGCGGTGAGGTCTTTTCAAAGATCGTTTCGCCTTCAGCGGTCTTCAGGATTATGCCGACGCTAGCAAGATTGTAATTCTTCGAACCGTTGTCATCGGGCAGCAGGGGGGGAAGATCACGAAGATAGAATCCTGCCACCATACTTTTCACGTCAGGCAGATTGCCCAATTTGTAGATCAGGGTTTGTTCTTTGGAAAAGTCGACTTCGCCCAGAATCAGATTGAATCTTTCCACAGCGGCTTCGTCGCCGTTGTCGATCATTCGGCCATCGCCCTGGTAATTCTTGACGTCATATTGAGTCTGATCGCTCGGAAAGATTTCCATGCAGCTTGGGGGGGTAAGCACTGCTACGACGGTGAGTGCGATGGCGGAGGAAATGAGGATTTTGAGGAATTTTGTTTTTTTCATATTGGTTGGTTGTGTTGTTTGGGATCGTGGTCCTCGGATCATCCGGCGGCCCTGTCCTCATCCATTACTTAAAGATCCGCCGGCGTTTGTGGCGGGAAGTGGCGAAATTTATGAATTTTTTTTCCGCAGGGTCCGGTTGGGGTGGGAATCATGGTGCCGGTGAGGTTTCACGGCTGCTTGATCGGCAGGGATTCGCTGCTGCGGATTTGTTCACGTAGTTCCCGGTCCCGGGCTTCGAGCCGGGCGATCTCCGCTGCCAGATCGGCTGGCGGAGAACCTTCATTGGGCGTTCGCAGGGAGACCTGTCTGCGTACCTCCATGAGGGCGGTCTGGTTTTCCTCAAGCTGCTGGCGTGCGTCGGCTGGCTCGGTGGGTAGAGCGGTCCCGTCGTCTGGCCGCGATGGCAGTATGGAAGCTGCTTTGGAGATCATCCGGGTCAGATTAAACGAACCTTCCACCGCGTCTTCCCTCGATGGAAAGAGCCATGGAGCGGTGAGGAGCGTGATCATGAGCACGATGGCGATGACGACCGCCACGGCCGCGACGCGGAGAATAGCCCGACGGTAGTTGCGGCGGGGGCGAACCAACGCCTCGTGAACCTGCTCGATCCGGCTACGAAACTCCTCCACCGTGTCGAACCTTTGACCGGGGTCTTTCGCGAGCGCCTGCACCATGATCGCGTCGAGACGCCCATCCAAGTCCGCATGTCGGGATAGAGTGATCCCGATACCGGGCCGCTCGCCCGTGAGCATTTCATAGAGCACCACGCCGAGCGAATAGATGTCGGCGCGGTGGTCGGTGTCGGCGCAGGCCAACTGCTCCGGTGCCGCATAGTCAGGCGTGCCGGTGGCCAGGGTGGAAACGGCAGGGCGGGTTTCGGTTAGAGGTGCTCCCATGGCATCAGTCGGTTCGGCCATCATGCGTGCGATGCCGAAGTCCGCGATTTTCACGGTGCCGGAGCGGTCGATGAGAAGGTTCTCCGGCTTGATGTCGCGGTGGACGATGCCGCGCTCGTGGGCGCATTGGAGTGCGCCACACACGGGGAGGACGATGGCGAGGGCCTCCGTCTGGGTCAGCCGCTTCGTGTTGAGGAGTTGGCGCAGGTTTTCGCCATCCACATACTCCATGAGCAGGTAGAAATAACCCCCGGCCTCACCGAAGTCGTGGACGCCGACGATGTGTGGGTGGCCTAGAGCCGCCAGGGTGCGGGCCTCGCTGGCGAAGCGCAGTGCGAAAGCCGGATCGGCCGCCCGTTCGGGAGCCAGAAGTTTGAGCGCCACCCAGCGGTCGAGGGACTTTTGGCGGGCCTTGTACACCACGCCCATGCCGCCTCGGCCGAGGAGCGATTGGATCTCAAACTGCGGGAAGAACGGGGCGAGTTCTTCGGTGGTGGGCGGCGGTGAGGCGGGAAGCGCACCGGCTCCATCCACCGTGGTGAACGCGTCGAAGTTGAGCGCGCCGAGACAGCGGGCGCACAGTCCATCGACAAGGCCGCTTGTGAGAGGTGCGTTGCAACGCGGGCAGTTGAGGTTGGCAGGGTCTTCTTTCATGTGTGTCCCAGTGCTGCGATCACCGCCCGCATTTCCTCTTCGATCTCCTCAGGAGAGGCCACGGTGCCGGCCACTTCCTCGCGGAACAGCTCGCGGAAACGCTTCCGCAGGCGGTGGACCATGCTGCGCGCTGAAGCAGGCAGAACGAGCAGGTCGGCGGCGATCGCGTCGTAGTCGATCTCCCCACGCGATGATGTCAGGGCGGGCTTGATCCATTCGTATTCGCGCGTTCTGTCCGCTTGCTCGTATTCCGCACGGAGGCGGAGAAGTGTGGCTTGCAGCACGGTGAGCGCCCACGCGCGGTCGAACGCCGGTTCTTCTGGCAAGGTGGCGGCGGATGCCAGCAATTGCTCGCCTTCTTCGGAGTTGATGCTGGTGATAGCATACAGGCCGCCTCGTTTTGCCGCCTGGGAGCGGTCCCGTTCGTTCGCGAGAAAGCGTTTCATGGCGGTAAGCAAAAACGACCTGAGCTTGCCTTGGCTGCGGTCGGCAGGGGCCAACCAGTTCTTTTCCAGCAGGTGGGCGAAAAACTGCTGGGTGAGGTCCTGGGCGTCGTGGGAACGATGGCCCCGGCCCCGGACGTAGGCATAGAGCGGCGGCCAATACTGCCGGCACAGCGACTCGAGAGATTCATCCGCCCCAGCCGTGGCAGGGCTTTGCGCACGCACAACCACCGACCATCGAGTGGTATGGAATTGCGCGAGCCCGGTGAACTTCGAGGTTTCAAGCGTCATATTGATTGAATGCTAGGAATTTGTTTTTCATCCAAGGCGGAGAAAACACTGGGGAACCGCTCTAGACAGGGGAAAAGGGAAATGACCTCTCATAATTGCCCGACCCAATTTTCATTTTTCAGGCTCTATAGGTTCAATCAAACGCTCGGTCTTAACCGCGCATTTCCCCCAGAGAATCAGCGCGTCGGCGTGCTTAGGTTGATGTTCAAGGACCCGTTTTATTTCTTCGCGAGCAGCGACATAATTCTCCATATCATAATAAACTTCTGCACGTGCCATGTAAATTTGAACTTGGCTCTGCACATCTTTGATATCATTCAGTGCATCAAGTCCAGAAATTGCCGCCTCAAAATTCTTCGCCTGCCGATGCAATCTAACAGAAGTTAAAGCCTCGCGAAGGGTTTTCGAGCACCACTGATTGAAGGCGTAGTGGAGAAGATTCTTGCCCAGTTCTATGCCAACCTTCCTCATTTCTGGTGTGGCATCCGTGTGATCCGGTGATTTCCAGGTATCGTTCATGTCTCCGGGGTGATAGAAAACGATCCAGCGATCCCCTTCCTTGATTCCCAGCGGCTTTGCTCCTCTGGGATCTAGCGAGGATGAAGCCCCTACAGTCAGAGCATTGGGAAACTGATAGATCGCGTCATCTGCAGGAATCTCCACAAGCTTCTTATCGGGAAAAACCTGATTCATGAATTCGAGGAAAGATTTATGGAAATCTGTATTTCCAGCATCCGCGATTAACATACCTGCCTTAACACAATACGCTCGCAGGATCTCGCGATCCGCTAGGGTTGTCTGACCCATGGCACCGTTTCCAGTGAGGTATACAAAAGGCGGCGTGCCGTTGTCCGGATATTTTGCGAGCAAGGCCATCCGGTGACTTTCACCGCGTTGCGCAGACTTTAGGCCCACGCTTTCAGCAAGCGCCTGCATGAGATTAAGCTCAGCGACTGGCTCAGCCATTCCATCATCCCAGCCCAAACCGCCATGATCCAAGCGGATGAAGCGGATCTTGTGTCCAGCGAACTGCTTGGGCCAACCGTCTGCCGCTTTCTCAATGTCTTTACGCGAGACGGGGTGAGGAAGGCGGCATATCGTCATCTCCCTTTCCATCCGCACGTCGTGTTCATCTTCTTCCGCGCTGAGCTTTGAAGTAAAGGCAAGGGCAGAAAAAGTGATAAAGAGCAACTTGTCTGTAATGTGCATATGATTGTCCTTATATTATTGCTAGGAATTTGCTTTTTCACCTAGCGCGGAGAATACACTGGATAGCCGGTCTGGGAGGAGGAAACGGGGCTGGCGTCCAACTCAAGAAAAATGCCGCGCAGAATCAACATCCAGCGGTATGATTTTTAATAAATCACTTCCACTTGGTGGATGATGTATTCTCCGGTCGTTGTTCCTGGATCGAACCGAAAACGCCCATTCAAAGGACCTTCGATTTTCCACTCGATTGTGTTTCTACCCCCTTTTTTTACCCTGATGATGGAATTTTGTTCAGTAAATGCCGATTCATCCTTGCGCTGATAGAATAGTTGAAGCATTTGTTTTTCAGGGAGAGTAATGTCGACTTTTATCACCGCTCCATTTGGCATGGGATCAAGCCAAGGAAAGGAAAAATAAGGATCCTGACCCGTTGAGGTGAAGGAGAGGTCCGATCCCGAAATTTTAATGTTTGTGATTTTGTTTGTAACTTCTTGAGGATTGATCAGCGACTCTGGTGGTATGATAAAGACTTTGGAATTTGTTTCGACCGTGTGATTCGCCTCAACCTTTTGCTCAATGGCAGAACTGGATGTTTGGGTTGAAGAGTTACTCGCTTGGGCCTCTTCCGGACCGGATGTCTTTTTTTCGCAGGCCGCGAATCCAACCAGACAGATGAACGCAAACAGCGGACCTGTGAGCGATGATGGCAGATTTGATTTTTTCATGATGGAGTAAGTTATTTTAATCTGAGTTTGAGTTTAGAGAAAGGCTCAGGAAACTCTCACTAAATCCTAATGGAAACTAGGGTCTATAAATCAGAAACATTTTGTAAGGATCCCAGTCAATGTTACAATTCAAAAGTAGGGTTTTTAAGTTCTTTCCTCGTTGGAAATTGAACTTTGAGACTTGAAATTTTAATCCGATTGCAAATCCCTGCCGCGCCATATTGATTCGCCTTGTTCATGGCAAACGACTTCGCATTCGAATCTCTCAATCACGCACAGCGCGAGGCAGTCGCTAATCTGGATGGTCCGGTCATGATCCTTGCCGGTGCGGGAACCGGTAAAACCCGCACGGTCACTTGCCGCATCGCACACATGCTGGAGCGTAAAGTTCCGCCGTCCGAAATTCTCGCGGTGACTTTCACCAACAAAGCCGCATCGGAAATGCGCGAGCGCATCGCCGGCATGGTCTCCAAACACGCAGCGGAACAAATGACAGTCTGCACCTTCCATTCCCTCTGTGTCCGACTCCTCCGCGGCGGTATCGACAAGCTCGGTTACAAAAAGAATTTCTCCATCACCGCCTATTCGGATCAGGTCGGCATCATGAAACAACTTCTCGTCCGCAAAGGCGGCAGCGATGAAAAAATCAAAGCTGAAACCGTGCTTACGGAAATATCCAGAGCGAAAAACAAGGGCATCGATGTCCAGGATCTAAGCGACGATTTCTTCGCCCAGCTTGCCGTCGCCTATCAAAACGAACTCCGTGCGCAAAACGCGGTCGATTTCGATGACCTTCTCGTCCTCGCCGAGCAAGTTCTGCGTGAACACAGCGATGTCCGCGACCATTTCCGCAAGCTCTACACCCGAGTCACGGTCGATGAGTTCCAGGACACAAACTCCCTGCAAATGCGTCTGCTCCAACAACTCGTCGGCCCACCGTTTCATGTTTGCGTGGTCGGCGATGACGATCAATCGATCTACGGCTGGCGCGGTGCGGAAGTCGCTAACATCCTCGAATTCGAGCGCTTTTTCCCGAAACCCAAAATCATCCGCCTTGAGGAAAACTACCGCTCTACCCAAGCCGTTCTCCACACCGCCAACTCCCTGATCAGGCACAACACCGGCCGTCGCGAAAAAATCCTCCGCGCCACGCGCAACGGCGGAGAAAACGTCCGCATCGTCGCCATGCCCGGAGATGACGAAGAAGCCGATTTTATCGCCGATGAAATTCTTGGTGAAAAAACCGCGGTCGGTCGCGAGTGGGAGGATTTTGCCATTCTGTTCCGCACCAATGGCCAATCGCGTAAGCTCGAACTCGCCCTGCGCGATCGTAAAATCCCTTACCGCATGGTCGGTGCTCAATCGTTTTACGACCGCAGGGAAATCCGCGACATCTTGGCCTACGCCGCCTTGCTGGTCTCACCACAAAACGACGTCCCCTTGCTTCGCATCCTCAACGCCCCAAACCGTGGCATCGGCCTGGCCACCGCGGTTCTGGCTACGGATTACTCTCGCGAAAAAAACCGTTCCGTATGGGATGCGCTCTGCGATCCTTTTTTCACCACCACCCTAGGAGCCAAAGCAGCCAACGCGATCGAAGAGTTCGTCGCTCTCATCTCTGGTGCGAAAAACCGAATCGATATCTCCCATGAACATCCCGCCGATGTTCTTGACGGACTTTTAAAAGAAATCGATTATTTGCCATGGATCGAGCGAGGTTGCAAAAGCGATTCGGAACGCCAGCAACGTGGCGAATCGATTCATTCGTTGATCGAGTCTCTGCGCCAACACATCGATCGCGGCAAAAAACTCCAATCTTTTCTCGACGATTCCGCCCTTGCCTCCGAACGCGAGGACGATGACTTGGAAAAAAAGAAAGGCGCCACTTTAATCACCCTGCACGCATCCAAAGGACTTGAGTTTCCCATCGTCTATCTGGTCGGACTCGAAGAAGGATTCCTGCCCCACAGTCGCAGCATTACCGAAGGCACCAAGGACGAGGAGCGCCGTCTTCTTTACGTCGGTATCACCCGCGCCCAGGAATCCCTTACGCTCACCTACTGCACCACTCGCGTCAAATGGGGTCAAAAAACGGGTTGCCAGCCGTCATCTTTCATCGGTGAGCTCGACGACAAGCACCTCATCCATACCACGTTTGATGAAATTCAAAACACCGAAATGAGCGACGACGATCTGAGCAACTTTTTCGCCAGCATGAACAATATCTTCACTGAGGATAAATAGGCAGCCCCGACCGGTCGCGGCTAAACGTCCATATCCCAAGGTGTAAATCAACTCATCGAATCCTTTCACGTTCTCAGTGCCGCAAAATATGGGCACCAGTGAATAGGCGTCCCCGTCATAAATGATGCTCGACTCACCCCAGTCCACTTTGTGTTATTAAAATCATGCCACGCATTGCCCGCATTTTTCTCTGGATCTTGATCTCTCTCATTGGCGTCGCTGCCGTCGCAGTCGCCGCTTTCCAAAGAGGTGAACCTGTAAACGCGCTCTGGTTGGTCATTGCCGGCATCTGCGCGTTTGCCGTTTCATACCGTTTTTATTCCGCCTGGCTGATGGCCAAGGTGCTCACCATCGATGACAATCGCGCACCTGCCGCCGTCACATGCAGCGATGGCAAGGATTTTGTCCCGACCCCGAAGTGGGTGGTCTTCGGTCACCACTTCGCAGCCATCGCCGGTCCGGGTCCGCTGGTGGGTCCTGTGCTTGCGGCTCAATTCGGTTACCTGCCTGGCATGCTCTGGATCCTCATAGGCGCCACACTCGGTGGTGGGGTGCATGACGCGGTCATCCTTTTTGCCTCCATGCGCCGCAACGGAAAATCCTTGGGCCAGATGCTCAAAGACGAAATGAATCCCGTCATCGGCCTGATCGCAATGATCAGTCTGCTGGCCATCATGACCATTCTGCTGGCGGTGCTTGGCCTCGTTGTGGTGAAAGCCTTGGCAGAGAGTCCTTGGGGGCTTTTTACTATCGCAGCCACCATCCCGCTGGCGTTCGTGATGGGTTTAATGATCAAGAGCGGAAAAGTTTCAGTCACCGCGGCCTCCGTGTTTGGCGTGATCGGATTGATGGCAGCGGTGGTCGCCGGAAAATATCTGCCGCCATCTTTGACCGAAGCACTGACACTCAAGCCCACACAGCTCTCATGGGCGATTATGATCTACGGCTTCGCCGCTAGTGTTCTGCCTGTTTGGATGTTGTTGGCACCGCGTGACTATCTAAGCACGTTTATGAAACTCGGTACCGTCGCGGTGCTGGGGATTTTCATCGTGATCCTTGCCCCTCCGCTCCACATGCCAGCACTCACACCGTTCGTCCACGGCGGCGGTTTCGTGGTGCCGGGTCCGGTATTTCCTTTCGTTTGCATCACCATTGCCTGCGGTGCGATCAGCGGTTTCCATTCTCTCATCGCCTCCGGCACAACTCCCAAGCTCTTGGCCCGTGAAAAGGACATACGCCTTGTCGGCTACGGCTCAATGATCGTGGAAATGTTGGTTTCGC
Organism: Luteolibacter sp.; assembly: GCA_044233125.1. GTDB lineage: Bacteria > Verrucomicrobiota > Verrucomicrobiia > Verrucomicrobiales > Akkermansiaceae > Luteolibacter. The sequence continues at coordinate 220,230 of JBIIKO010000004.1, forward strand.
TCATGGCGATCATCGCCGCCTGTGCCCTGCAACCCGGCGAGTATTTCGCCATCAACTCCCCCGTATCTCCGGGTGACAAGGCAGCTCTAACAGCCCAAATTGAGAAGATCAGCAACATCGACGACAAAGGCACCTACAAGGTCACCGAAGCCGACATGCTGCGCATGACCCGCGATATGGGTGAACCCACGACCGTGAAACTTGCCGATGGCACGGTCGTCAACAACTACCCCACCATGGTCGGAAAAACCGGCGGAGCACCCACTTTTGCGGTCGGCATGGCCCACCTTTTCGCGAAAGTCATCCCCGGCAAAACCGCGCTCTCGCTCTGGTATCACTTTGCCATCATGTTCGAGGCGTTGTTCATCCTTACCACACTCGACGCCGGAACACGCGTCGGCCGTTTTATTCTTCAAGACCTGTTAGGAAACATCTCACCCAAACTCGGAAAAACCGATTCATGGATCGGAAACATCCTCGCCACCGGACTGCTGGTTGCCGCATGGGGCTTCTTTCTGTATCAAGGAGCGCTTGACCCCGCCGGCATAGCCAAAAGCCTCTGGCCGATCTTTGGTATTTCCAACCAACTCCTCGCCGTGATCGCCCTCTGCCTCGGCACGGTTATTATCATCAAAATGGGAAAAACCCGCCACTGCTGGGTCACCGCCGTGCCGATGTTGTTTCTCACGGTGGTCACCTTCTCTGCCGGCTACTTGAAACTCTTCTCAGCCGGAGCCGCCGGCTTCATCCCGGAAATTGAAAAACAACAAGCCCTCATCGCCAAGGGCCTGACCGGACCCGCCCTCAAAGCCGCCGAAACCTCGCTCTTCAACGCCCGCGTCGATATGGTCGTCACGTTCAGCTTCCTGTTATTTGTCGCCATCATCGTGTTTGGCACCGCCCGCGAATGTTGGCTGCTGATCTCCAAACGAAAAGAAAGCGTTCTTCGGGAAAGCGGATACATGCACCATATCTAACAAAGAATAAGTGGACCGCGTGAGTCCACTCGCGCCGACTCATTTGATCAGCATGAAAATCTTTGTCTTTCTCGCCTATGGAATCGCAAAGAAGGAGCAAGCACACGCTTCTACCCTAATTTCTTAAGCCCCAATCGATGAAAAATTTACGGTCGTAGGAATGGGATCTTGTAAACCGTAACTCAAACTATCCCTCCTTACGGGCCAGTATCCACATGAGATCGGAAATCCGATTCAGGAAAAGCCGCACCACTTCCGGCACACCGCCCTCGGCTTCGTGGAGTTCCAAAACATGCCGCTCCGCGCGTCGCGCCACGGTGCGAGCAAGATCCAAGTGCGCGCGCGCCATCGAACCCTCGGCTCCTGGCACTGCCCAATGTGTGAATTTCACGCCGCTTGCCTCGATCTCTCTTGCCGTCTCGGTCAGCCAATCCAAATCTTCCTCGCTTACGATGGCGTAACCTTTTTCAACATATTGAGCCATATCCTCCGGCAAACACGCGAGCTGACCCATCAAGCCGAATAAAAGATTCTGCACCCGATCCAAGGTCACCGTATTTTTCCCCTCCACATCCGCCGCGCGCGCCAGCCCAATGGCTGCGTTGAGTTCGTCAATCGTCCCCAAGGCCGCAAAGCGAATCGAAGTCTTGGCAATCCTCTTCCCAAACATTAGATCCGTCATCCCGTCGTCGCCTCGTTTTGTAATGATACTCATTTCCTTGAAGATGAACATTGAATCCCTGTGAGCAATAACGAAGATATCCGACGAACATGAGAGAAACTGAATTAGCGAATCAATTGGAACGGACCATAGGCGAGGTGATTCGCGGTCAGCAGGAAACCATACGAAAAGTGCTTGCCTGCATGTTCGCCGGCGGACACGTGTTGCTGGAAGACTTTCCCGGAACAGGAAAAACCACCCTTGCCAAGGCCCTCGCCAAAGCCATTTGTGGTGCCGAGTTCAAACGCGTCCAGTTCACACCCGACCTCCTGCCCTCCGATATTCTGGGAGTCTCGGTGCTCGACCCCCGATCCCAGGAATTCCGTTTCCACAAAGGCCCGATTTTCACCGACATCCTTCTCGCGGACGAAATCAACCGCGCCTCGCCTCGGACCCAAAGCGCTCTGCTAGAGGCCATGGGCGAAAGACAGATCAGCATCGAGGGCGAGCGCTACGATCTGGATGGTTTGTTTTTCGTCATTGCCACCCAAAATCCCATTGAATTCCGCGGCACCTATCCGCTTCCCGAAGCCCAGATGGATCGCTTCTCGATGCAATGCCAGCTCGGCTATGTCAGCGCGGAAGAAGAAGCAAAAATCCTGCACGACCAAGTCGAAAATCATCCGGTAAATTCCATCAAGCCGATGATTGGCCGCGAGCAAATTTTGGAAATTTCCGCTGCATCCAGAAAAATTCGCTTCAGTGATGAGCTTCGCCACTACGCGGTCTCACTCGTCGGGGCCACCCGTAACATTCCCGAGATCCAACTCGCCGCCAGCCCCCGCGCGTCTCTGGCGCTGATGAAAATTTCCCAAGTCATCTCACTGTTCGAGGGCCGTGAATTCGTGACTCCCGAAGTCATTCAAGCCGTCGCGACGGATGTGATCGCTCACCGTCTCGTGCTTGCCCCGGAATCCAAATACTCAGGCGTCAACGCGCGCCAAATCGTGGCTGACCTGATCAAAAACACTCCCGTCCCCATCTGATGAGCTCAAGCTCCGTATCGCGGCGATTCCGATTTCTTTACGGGCTCTATTTCAATGGTGCCCGATTGCAGTTTTGGTTAAGCCAACGGATCCGACCCGCCGGAATCTGCGCCCTACTCGTCACCTTGTTGGCGAGTTTCATGTGCGTAGGCCAACCCAAGAACTCAATCTTCCAACTTTTCTGTCTAAGCTTCGGGCTCGTCGTTCTGGCCTTCCTATGGGCGAGCCTGCGGCGTGCGAGTGTCACCGCCGAAATCAAAACGCCGAAATATGCCACCGTCGGCGAGGAGCTGCGCTACTCCATACATCTCAGCCACACTCACCACCGCACCCAACGCGGTTTACGGTTACTACAGGTTCCGCCCGATCCCAGGCCCAGCCTGCTGGAATTCAGCCAAGTCAAAGAACCTTGCGAGGATCAACGCAACCCTTACGACCGGGCGATGGCTTATTACCGCTGGCGCTGGCTAATGTCACAGCACCGCAGTTTTATTTCCAGCGAATGCGGAGTCGCGTTTGATCTCCCAAGTGGACAAATCACAACAGTTCCCATGACTCTTACCGCTCAAAAAAGGGGGATCTACCTCCTCGACAATCTACGCCTTCTCATGCCTGATCCACTTGGCTTTTTCCAAAAATCCCGTCCACTCACCCCTCCACCCTCACGTTTGATCGCCCTGCCAAAACGTTACGCCCTACCCCACATCGAAATGCCGGGCTCATCCACGTTTCGCATCGGCGGCGAGGAAACAACCAACGCCATCGGAAACTCCGGCGAATTTGTCGGTCTTCGGGAATACCGTCCCGGCGATTCTCAACGCCAAATTCACTGGAAAAGCTGGGCGCATACCGGAAAACCGATGGTAAAAGAACTCGAAGATACCTTTTACCCCCGATATGCCTTAATTCTCGATACTTTCCCCGGATCAAACGATCGTATGATCTTTGAAGAAGCGGTCTCCATGGCAGCCTCGTTCATCGTCAGCCTGGATCGCCACGATGCCCTACTGGATCTGATGTTCATCGCCGAGCATGCCCACATTGTCACTGCTGGGCGTGGCTTGGAACGAACCGAAAAGCTTCTCGAAGTGCTAGCAGCTGTTCAAATTGAGCCCATACCACGCTACGACATACTCACCAACTCAGTCATCAAACACCGAGATCGCATCACCTCATGCTTACTCGTTCTGAATGGCTGGGACAACGAGCGCATGGAATGGCTCAAAAAGCTCAAGGATACCGGTATTCCCATGGTTCCCATGATCATCGGAAAAGGCGAGCCACCCAAATCAATCCAAGGCTATTGGATCGATTCCAAAAACATGGCTCGCGACCTGATGTGTCTGCCATCACAACTTTCCCGCACCTAATCCCATGTTTCCATGAAAAACCTAAGCGTCCAGCCACCCCCAAGATTATTTCTTGGTGCCGCGCTCCTTTTCTGGGGGGCTATGGCCGGACATTCCCTGCTCGCTCTGATTCTTGCGCTCATCATCGAAAGCGCCAACTGGATTCGCTCCCGCTGGTATTTCAATGACCAAGCATGCTCCCGTGCATGGTATCTCTGCATCTCCCTCACCCTCATAGCAGCGGTCCTCATCTGGTTTGATGGAAACCGATACACCACTCTCGCCAGACTCCTCACTTGGCTTCCCGCACTCCTGTTTCCACTCCAGTTTATACAATCATTTGGATTTCATAATTACCTAAGCCTCAATTGCTTCTATATTTTTTCACAGTCAGCTATTAAAAGAAATGCAGAGCTTGGGATTAATCAATCAATCGTTCGTTTCAATTTTGGAAACGCTTACTTTGTTGCCATTATCATCGCCTCAAGCTTGAGCCCCTATGCCCAACAGTGGATCTTTTTTGTCGGTCTGATGATCCTCGCCTCATGGCTCATGCTGGCACATGTGAGGAATCGTTTTTTTGCCGTGACCATGATCCTGATCCTTGCGGCAACCATCGGACTAACGGGTCAAATCGGAATGACCGCACTCTATCATTGGGCCAGCCATCGAGGACTCAACCTTGATGGAACAGGAAGCACTGACCCCAATCTCAAGATCACCCATATCGGATCGCTAGGTGCAATCAAGCAATCTCCTGAAATGATGTGGAGAATCACGCCAAAAGCCGGACAAATGCCACCCAGACTCCTGAGAACGGCTTCCTACAATCGCTACAAAGGTGTGAACTGGAGAGTCCAGTATCCGGCTCCATTGAGCGATAACGAAGAAAGTTACCGCCCGCTGGACTCCACCGATCTGGCCATAGGCAACTCCTTTTACCTGTTGCGCGAAAACATGATCCGAAAGGATATCACCAAGCCACTCCCCGAATTTGGAATTCGTGGCGCCGCCATGACAGGAGATCCCCTGCCCTTGCCAGGAAATACGTCGACTTTAAACAACTTTCTGCTCAATGAGGTCGATCTGAACCCACTCGGCACCGTTCGAATCTTTCCCACCAAATCCATCATCCAAGGCAAGGTTCGCTGGAACGACGAATTCACCACCGAGGCACCTCCTTACCCAAAAGAAGACCTCGCCATCGACGAATACGAAATAGAGGGCATCCAGGAAGTCGCCGATGCACTGGGCTTGAAACAATTGGCAACGACTACCGAAAAAATCAAACGTCTTAGGGAATTTTTTAATTCCGAATTTCATTACACGCGCCATCTCACTATTGGGCGGGCATTCAGTTCCAAAAATCGACCGACAGCGATTGAGACATTTCTAACCACCGACAAAAAAGGCCATTGCGAGTATTTCGCAACAGCCGCCGCCCTGCTTCTCAGAGCTGCCGACGTGCCCACCCGCTACACGGTGGGTTTCTCGGTTGTGGAAAAAAATCCAAGTCATGACGAATGGATTCTTCGTGGAACGCATGCTCATGCATGGACTCGCGTTTGGAACAAAGAACTCCAACTTTGGGTTGACTTCGATCCCACACCGGACGGTTGGCTGATCGAGGAAAGTGGTGGTTACAGCTGGATGCAGTCATTTTACGATCGTTATCAACGCATCAAAGAGGACTTTTTTCTCTGGCGCAACGAAGCCGCGAACCGACTCGCCGTGACACTCGTCATGTGGATACTTGGAGTCGTAATCGTCTTGTATGTGGCGTTTCGCCTCAAAAAATCCCGGACCGTCGTTGATAAAGTAAAATCAAACCATGGCCCAAGCAAACCCGTCATCAAAACCCCGCTGCATGATCTTGAAAAAACCGCATTCAAGGTCTTAGGCAAAAGAAATCCCGGCGAAACCTTTGTGGTGTGGCTGAGGAAACTCAAAGACCACCCCATCTCCGAGGCCAAACTCGAGGAAGCTTGTGCCTTGCACCAAAAACTACGCTTTGATCCGTCCCCGGCCGAAACCAACTCGAAAAAAAACTCTTTCAAATCGCTCGGGATTTGGAAAAGCAAATCAAAAACTCTTAAAGCGATTGCTAAAGACTTTTCTAAAACGCGAGATGCAAGGTTTTGCAAATCGCCTTCAACCGCTCTAGTGAACCAAGAATTTCCTCTGCGCTTCCGCCTCAGGATTCAATGCATCAAGCTCACTCTCCTGCACCGTATCAGCCAAAAGCTCATCGCGGAATTTAGCAATAATCGCTTCAACCGGCCATGAAGATGCCTCTCCAAATGCGCAGATGGTACGACCATCGATCTGGTAGGCCACACTCTCCAGAGTTTCGATATCTTTGGCCGAGGCTTTCCCCTCAACCAAACGATCGGAAATCTTTTTCATCCAAGTCGACCCCTCACGGCATGGGGTGCACTGACCGCAAGATTCATGGGCATAGAAAGCGTTGAGATTATTGAGAACCCATGACATTTTGCGAGTGTCATCTAAGACAATCACACCTCCGGATCCTGCCATGGAGCCACAAGCCGCCAACGAATCGAAATCCATGGGGATGTCCCAGAAGGCTAACTCGCGTTCGGTTCCATCCGGGTTCCTAAGTTTGAAAACCTCGTTGGCCTTGAGAATTTTTGACGATGAACCACCGGGGATCACCGCTTTGATTTCTCTGCCATCTTTGGGACCGCCACACATATCGTAGAGCAATTCACGCATGGTGACTTTGCCAACCTCGACTTCAAAATATCCGGGATTTTTGACATCTCCGGAAACGCAGAGAATACGGGTGCCGGTATTACGGGCCACTCCGAGCTTGGCATACTCATCGCCACCCATACGAATGATGTGCTTCACATGGCATAGCGACTCGACGTTGTTGACGATGGTCGGGCACATATAGAGGCCCAATGCGGCTGGGAAATAAGGGGGCTTGATGCGTGGATAAGGGCGCTTGCCCTCTAGAGACTCAATCAACCCCGTCTCCTCGCCACAAATGTAGGCGCCGGCACCGCGATGCACATAAATCTCGAGATCAAATCCGGAATTGAGAATATTCTTACCCACAAAACCCTTTGCGCGCGCGTCTTCAATCGCCTTTTCAACAATGAGCGCAGCTTCAGGAAATTCCTCCCTGAGATAGATAAACGCTTTGTGCGCTCCCACTGCAAAACATGAAATCACCATTCCCTCGATGAGTTGATGCGGATCCTGATGAACGATGTAACGATCTTTGAATGTGCCGGGCTCGGATTCGTCTCCGTTACAAATCAGGTAAACCGGCTTGGTGTTGTTTGGGGGAATAAAGGTCCACTTCATTCCGGTCGGGAAACCCGCACCGCCTCTGCCCCGCAATCCTGATTTCTTCACTTCCTCGGTGATGTCCTTTGGCGCCATCGTAAAGGCTTTCTTGAGATCATCATAGCCACCATCCGCCATGTAGGTCTCAATCGAAGGATCCCATCCGATGCGGTCTATATTCTTGAAAATAAGCCGGTATTCTCGGGCGTGTGGTTGCTTGGTATACGATATCATGGGCGACGCGCAGTAATATGCCCGCTCAAAGCCGGATCGCCAATGGGATTTTCCAAGTTTGTGAATTTTTTCACAAGATGGCCTCACCCGCTCTTATGGCTGAGAGACAATAAAACGGGCAACTTCAGGATCCAAATAGGAAATATTCTTCTGATTTCTCGCCAAAGCTTCTCGGATGGATGTCGATGACGCAGGGTGGCTTCCCTTTACCACCTGCATCCGATACCCCGGCATGGAATGAACTTCTTCTCCATTTCTCACCATGACGATGAAAGTTGCCAGCTCCGCCAACTTCTCGGGATGCATCCATTTTGACAAGACCCTCCATTGGTCCCCTCCCATAATCCAGAACCATTCGGTTTCGGGAAATTTCTGATCCAGCTTGGTCAGTGTTTGATAAGAATAGGACGGCCCATCGATTTCAATTTCCGTTTGATCCACCCGCGCCCAGGGCAAATCACGAGTGGCGATTTGCAAGGCCTTTACTCGTTTCTTCCCCGAGGACGGTGGGGTCGCGAGCTTGTGCGGAGAAATCTGACATGGCAGAAACCAGACCTCATCCAGATCTGCAGCGGCTTTTGCAAGAGTCGCCAAATGAATATGACCCTCATGAACCGGATCAAAGGAACCACCGAAAATTCCGATCCGCTTGCGACCCGATATCGGCACATGCTTCAAATGGATGTCCTCTGTCATAAATCAATCGGTATCACCGCTTTTGGAAGGGTCATCAGGAATTTCGTTTCACGACCCGGAGTGGATGCCACCGTGATGGTTCCATGATGGGCCTCAATCGCACGTTTCACGATCGACAAACCCAAACCCGTGCCTTTGATTTCCATCTGCGAGTGATGTTTCTCCACTCGATAAAATCGGCGGAAAATGTGTGGAAGATCCGCACTGGGAATACCCACTCCATTGTCACTCACCCATATCCGCACGGACTTTTCAGTCTCCTCAGCCCCCACCTCGATCTTGAGATCTTTGTGAGGATTTTGCTTGAGGGCGTTTTCAATGAGATTGAAAAGCACTTGAGTCCAGTAAAAACGATCCCCCTGCATGATCAGGTTATCCCGTTGTAAATTCACACTCACAATCGCCTTCTGATTCTGGATCACGGACTCCAGACGCTCCAGCACATCCTTGATGCATGAATGAATTTTAAATGGTTCAATATTGATCGCAGAGGCCTCTCCGGACTCCAACTTAGAAATCACCAGCATATCTTCGACAATCAAAGAGATTCTCTCCGCATGTTTTTTCATTACGGATAAAAAGCGCTTTGCCATTTCCGGATCTTCCAACATCCCCTCATCCAAAAGATTTTCCAGATAACCCGTAATGATCGCCAATGGGGTGCGCAGCTCATGGGATGCGTTTGCAACGAAGTCCTTGCGTATTTGATCAAGCTGATACTCGGATGTCACATCACGGATCACGACTCGGGTATGCGGCTTGCTCCCCCTTGAATCTGTAAGTTGGGCGGCGTCAATATTCCATGCATTGATACCACGCGTCTCAAGATCGCCAAGTGGCGAGGTCTGCTGCGGCAAAACTACACGCTGTTGAACCGGTTCTCCTGTCTCAAGACATTGCAGCAATGCTTCCGCCAAACGAGGATCAAGAAACGCCTCTCTAACCTGCCTGCCTACCAATTCCCTTCCACTGAACAGGTTGCGTGCTATCGCATTTGCAAAACGGATATTCGCATCCGAATCAACAATCAGAAACGCATCTCCCAGAGCATCCAATAAATGATTCCTATCATCCTGCGCCTGCCGGAGATCATTCTCCGATTTTTTCGCGATCTCAGTAATCTGCTTTGCACAATCGCGCTTCAGAGCCCGGATCCTAAAAGTATGGATCACAAAGCCGACAATCACACAGAGAGTCGCAATGATGGCAGGATGGTCGATCATGAAATGGAACTGGCCAACTGATAGCCTACTCCCCGCACGGTTTCAATCAATGCTCCATATTGTCCTAGTTTTTGCCGCAGGCGCTTCATATGGGTATCCAGAGTCCGACTATGGACCTCGTCACAATACCCCCAAACCGTGCGCAAAAGATCATTCCGATCCTGAGGTTTGCCGGGCCGCTCACACAAATACAGAAGCAATTTGAATTCGGTCGATGTCAGATCCAAGGGCTCGTTATCCAAATAAAATTTGACCGAGTTTTTATCAAACCGAAACGGACCGTATTGGAATTCGACCAAGCCTGGAGCCGCATCGGCTCTTCTTAATATGGCATTCACTCGCAACACAAGTTCCTTGGGACTGAATGGTTTGGTCAAATAGTCATCCGCACCGGCTTCCAATCCTTGGATACGATCTTCCGTCTGAGCTCTTGCCGTCAACATCATGACCGGAATGTGCGAGGTTCTGGCATCTCTCCTAATTTCCTTGAAAACCGCCAAACCATTCCGTCCCGGTAACATCAAATCCAAAACCACCAGATCCGGCCGCTCCTTGAGACATACCTCTGTTCCCGTGATCCCATCATGGGCTTTGAACACCTGATAGCCGGCACGCTCTAAATTGTATCGAATCAAATCCGCAATATCGACATCGTCTTCTACAACCAAGATTTTTTGCATCAATTGGGATTTTAAAATTTCCTATTATATTACCAATGAGCGGTATGTGACGATTCGGTCACATTCAACCCAGCTTACCGTTTCCATTTCTCAGATTCAAAGCATGACAGGCATCACAGTGAACCATTTCCGTATCATTGCGGTTTAAAAAAACATGTCCACAAAGCCTGCAAACCGTAACCAAACGCTTGAGTTTGCGCTCACTTCTCCAATGCAGAAATCTCGAAAACGCACCGAAAACCGCCACGCAAACAAGGCAAAAGAAAAGCACCACTCGGACAAAATCACTCAGAACCAGTTCCATGAATCCTTTCGTTTGAAAATTCGATTCGCAAGCCCAACCAACGCTCTGGCTCCTCCGATTTCTGGAAGCTCAAGCCTTTCAGCCAAGCAATAAGGGCCGCAGAACCTGCCGCATCCCCACCCTCAAGCGGGAGGCATTCCACAACCTTGCCATCTGCTGCTAAACTCAACACGAATATCCACTCAGCGGATGCCATCACATCCTTCATCTCAACCTGAAGCGTAGAATACCCGCTTGGCAGCCATGCTTCCGCTTCCTTGTTGTATGCCAGCAAGACAGGACTCAACCCAAAATCGTTTTTTGAATGACGCTTCACCGCATTACTCGATTTGAAATTTCTCGGATAAACCCGCTGTCCCTGCACGGAAATCCGATCTCTGGAGACCGATGAATCCGTCTCAAGAGGCTTCATGGTTACCCGATACGGATTCCATGATTCATCATCATCCAACAAACCCACACCTAGCTTCTCCAGAGGATCATGCATACCCATGATTTCAAGTCCTCCGGGAAACGGTCCCTCTTCCTCCGCTTTCATTCGCCATATCCGCCCCTCTTCACCATCTGGCAAATAAAGCACGGATGCGCTCTTCACCGTGGCGATATCCTTGTGATCGAATCGCACATTGAACAAACTGAACATCAATCCAAAACCCATCGCCACAACCAGAACCGAGACGCCCGTCCAACCCCGGTGGGCCTCCATACCGCTCCAGTCAAAAATCAAATCGTTCTTATTCATCCATCGGTTCGCTTTCTGGAATCTCAGGTTCGGTTTTTCCAACCAATGCAATTTTATATCCCAACCGCAGAACAAGATCGACAATTTTTGACTGCATCCCCGCAGGAGCTCCAATATCGGTTTTCAACAAAACCATGGCGCGCGACATCACCTCGTCCGCTTTCAGAACTTCAAGTCTTGAACCAAGTTCATCCATACTGACAACCTCCCTACCCAAATAAATTTGGGGTTCATTTTTTCCTGAATGCAAGGTAATCACAATGGATTCTCCATATCGCTGCATCTGAAACTGTGAGGCGGGCAACTCAACGGACACTCCGCTCTGATTCAGAAACACCGGCCCAAGCAACAAGAGCATAGTGACCGTAATAAATAAATCGAACAATGGCAGCGCATGCAGAAACCCCGGGCGCTCATCTAATGTGGTCTCCAATTTCACTCCGTATGGGATACTTTTGCTTTTTTATCGATTGATGCCCGTTTTCTTCCACTGGACGTCTCTCCACGGAACGGCGCAAATTCAAGTTCCTCACGGGCGTCCGCTATCATGTGAACAATCTCAATCCCAGCCCGCTCAATCCGAGAAACCAACCGCTTGGACCGGCCGACAAAATAAAGATAAAATACATACATAGGAACCGCGACCGTAAGCCCGATCACTGAGGTAATGAGCGCAGTCAGAACTCCAGCGGATAGCTCATTGGGGCCAGTCGCACCGCCTTGCTCACTTACGCGCTGAAACGCATCAATCATTCCCAACAAGGTGCCCAGCATGCCGACCAGAGGCGAAATAAGTGCCACCGCAAGAATTGCCCGAATGTTTTTTTCAATCCTTGGCACTTCGAGCTGGCCTGCCTCCCGCACCACATCACTCAAATCCCTGCGATCCAAATAGTATCTCAGGAGCCCGGCATGCGCCACCCGTCCCACCGGACCGGGCGCTCTCGCCGCTTCATGCAAGGCCTCAGCGAACGCCCTGCGTTTGATATGTAAAGCAAGCCCCAACAACAGCGCACTGACGTTGATCCGCGCGCGATGAAAATAAAAAAAACGCTCCACGATAAAAATCGAGCCAAAGAAACCGAGCGCAAGCAACACCCATACGAGCGGTCCGCCCTTTTCAATTAATCCTGATCCGTCCCACAAGGCCAATATCATCGTTCCTTTACGTTAACGAATGAAACGCCTGCCTAGCAACCCCGAAAATAACCGATTCAATTCCCAAATTTCAATTTCTCGAGAAACTGACAGAGCAAAGCCACCCGCTCGCCCACCGGGATGGTCTCAAGCAGTAACTGCCTCAAATCCGGATCCTGAACCAACTGCTGCGCCACCAGATCCGCCATCAGGCCCGCTTCGTCCGCTTGGCTCAGAAGATTTAAAACCCCGTTTCGAAGCTCCTCCGGCAACCCCGATAAACCATCCTCTACCGCCCCTTTCAAAGCCAACATCGCTGCAGAATTCCGATCCATCTCCAAAGGCTGTCCCAATAAAGGCTCGATAAGAGCGCTGGGAAAGGGTTCATCCTCAAGCCATTCGGTGAATCTGACGCGTATCACTCCATGCAACAATAGCTCTGACGTGCCGTCCTCGCGCTCGCGTGATGCCCGCACCAACCCGACCGTTCCGATACTCGCCGCATGAGACCCCAATTGACGCGCTACTGCAAACACACAATCACCCTCCAGCGCCTGATTGAGCATTAGACGATACCTCGGCTCAAAAATGAAAAGCGGCAGGCCTCCATGCGGAAACAAGGTGCAATCCGGTAAAATCATTACCCCGCATTTTCTTGGTAAGTTCAAACCCGTCATATCCTCAACATGGCATCCAAAACCCCTGGAGGCAAACTCTCTGTCACCCACTTCTCTTGTCTTGAGCGAAACCTCCCCAACGCCACGCTTGAATCCGTGCGCGCATGGCCATCTTCTCCCAAACACAGTTGTGTCCATTCCCACCATCCGCTTTAATCTATCCATGCCCCGCATTTCCAGCCTCTGGCTCATCTCTTACATCGCCGCATATGCTATCTCTTGTACGCCCATTCCAAAAACACCCTTATCAAGCCACCCGCCGTCTCCTTCCATCATCAAAGAGCCGACCACGGAAGGCCCTCCACTGAAAACTCCAACAACTCTAACAGAGTATCCGGTTTCTCCGCCTAGATTACTGAGTGAAACTCTCTCAAACATCCAATTCTACGGCGTCTCTTTCGATTCCAGATCTCATGCATTAAAAACCATCGATCAATCCAACGGCCCCGGCAGCGAGTACTTCGATGCTCGCGATTGCGCCACCAAACATGAAGCCCTGCTAGCCATTAACGCTGGCTTTTTCACGCCGGAAGGAAATCCTCTCGGCCTTGTCATTTCGCGGGGCAAACGCTCTGGATCATGGAACTCTGGCTCATCTTTAGGATCGGGAATCTATCGCATCGACCCATCAGGCAACGCTTCCATCTCACGACGCTCACGAGTTGGCGCCGTATCTGACTCCAGGGAACTCCTCCAAGCTGGTCCCTTGCTCATTGAGAACTACAAACCCATCACCGGCCTCGATCAAAGCAAAATCGCCATGCGTTCCATTCTCCTCCACGATGGCAGACATCGATGGTGGGTAGGCATCACTTCCCCATGTAGCCTCGCAAGTCTCGGCCAAGCACTCAACATGCAATCCGCAACTGGCTGGAAAATCTCCGACGCTCTCAACCTTGATGGAGGACGCTCCACCGACCTCTACGTCTCTTCCAAAATCTCAGGTAAATCGCTGGAACGGAAAAGCCTGATGAACCGCCAAGTGAGAAATTTTCTGATCCTGAAATAACCGTTTTTCACCATTCCATTGCAGGCGTAACTCGCTCACCCATGATCGAATGCGTCGAACTTGACCGCGGGTCTATGAATTCTCTATCACCTGCAGTGGCTGGCTCCCATGCTTTCCATCTGAAAGCAACCAAGCAGTCCATAGATTTTGACCATGCCAAAAAATGAATGGACTTGTTCCGAATCACACTCGTTGAAAGATGAATTCAACCTTCAATCATCGCATAGGCATTGTGATGATGGATCGACTCGAAATTCTCCGCCTCAACCCGATACCAATTCACAAGCGGATGCTGCTTGAGACCCGCTGCAACATTTCTCGCCAAATCCTCAACGAATACAGGTTGATCATAGGCCCTCTCTGTCACGGCTTTCTCATCGCTACGTTTCAATCCCGCATATAATTCACAACTAGCGGATCGCTCCGCCAGTTCGATCAGTTCTTCAAACGTCAATTGATCCGAACCTTCAACCGAAATCGTTACCACGCCACGCTGATTGTGCGCGCCGCGTTCACTGATCGCTTTCGAACACGGACAGAGAGTGGCAACCGGAATTTCCACACTGAAATAAAGCTCATGTTCTCCATCCGCAGAAAAACGACTTTCAATACCTAACTCATAATCCATCAGACTTTTCATGCCCGATACCGGCGCCTCTTTTTCTCGAAAAATGGTGAATTCACAACTCACTTGCGCACGCGCGGCATCCAGTCGTGATGCAAGTTCCGCAGTCAGGCGGCTCAGGAATGCTCCAGAAAGCGGCTCTTTAAATTGGTGCAGCACATCCACGAAGCGACTCATGTGCGTGCCTTTGAGATGAGCGGGTAGTTCAACCGTCATTTCATACTTCGCAACCGTCGATTGAACAGCTGCATCGCGGCCGATATACGTCGCCGGGTAGCGCAATTCTCTCACACCCACTCGATCAATGACAATCTCGCGATGATCTTGTTCGTTCTGCGTATCTGGCAAAACCTGCATCTTGGCTCTTTCTACGAGGGAAATAAAAAACCCGCCCGGTGATTCGGGCGGGCTTTTAAAAATAAGTTATCCATGCTCAGTGAAATCAACATCCACCAGATTATGGCATCAGGTTGATCGCGCGGGACTGCTTGATCGCGTTATTGATTTTGCGATGCAACTTGGCGGAAACACCTGTCACACGACGTGGAAGAATTTTTCCCGTTTCGGTGGTGAATTTACTAAGAACTTCAGGATTCGTTGGAACCAACTGCTCGACAGGGATGTCCTGTCTGCGGCGGGTCATCTGGCGGTTAGCCTTACGAAAATTGATACGGCGTTGTACGGTCTTTGGCTCGGACATGATAATTAGCGGAGTTCGCGGTGAAGGGTTCTGCGCTTGAGGAAATGATTGAATTTCACTTTCTCCAAGCGACCTGGGGTACGAAGGCTTTTCTTGTTACGCGTGGTGACGTAACGGGAAGTCGGCTTGCCCTCGGCTTTCGCTTCGGTGCATTCAAGAATGATGATCTCGCGTGGCATGATATAATTGGTGGAGGGGCGATATGGATTTATTCGTCGTCGTCGTCAAGCGAAACCGTCACAGAATCTTCATCTTCTTGAGGTATGCCTCCGCTGAAGCCCACTTCATCGGAGGGACGGAACCTGCGATTTCCATATTCCCGCTCCCATTGCGCCTGACATTCAACGGTCAAGCGAGCAAATGGAATAGCTTCCAGACGGGCAATGGGAATCTTCAATTCAGAAATTTCACACAAGCCATACGTCCCTGATTTAATGCGACGGAGAGCTTGCTCGATCTCATAAAGGGCGTCTTGCTCTTTGGCGAGGACAGAGAGGGCGAAATCGCGGTCATATGCATCGCTGCCCGCATCCCCTTGATGTTGGCCGCTACCGGATGCTTCACTGCCTTCTGGGGCGTTGCGAATGGTGTCACGGGTCATGCCAGACATGGAGTCGACCAACATATCTCTGAGATCCAGCAAACGCTGATGTTGCTTCAAAATAAATGACGGGCTATGATTGCCTTTAACCGTTGTGGATGGCTTGGGAGCCGCCTCGGCTTTTGGCGGAACAAAGCGGGGTTTGTTCGGTGCGGGGGGCGGGGTATTCACAAGGGACGGCTTCTTAGCCACCCCCTTTTTGGCTTCTACCTCTTTCACCAGCGGTTTGCTCGCTACAGAACTTTTGACTTCCGCTTTCTTAATCAAAGGTTTCGCTGCCTTGGGTGCGGATTTTTTAATAACTTTCTTTTCAGGAAGATTCTTTTTAACAGCCTTTTTTACCAAAGGAGCCGCTTTCTTTGCCGGTGCCGCTTTCTTTGCCGGTGCCGCTTTCTTTGCCGGTGCCGCTTTCTTCGCTGGTGCTGCTTTCTTAACCGGTGCTGCTTTCTTAACCGGTGCTGCTTTCTTAACCGGTGCTGCTTTCTTAACCGGTGCTGCTTTCTTAACCGGTGCTGCTTTCTTCGCCAGAGCCGTTTTCTTCGCTGGAGCCGCTTTCTTGGCCGGTGCTACCGACTTCTTAACCGCTTTTTTGGGCGCAGCGGATTTGGATTTCGCTTTAGAAATAGGCGGTTTGCTTGCGGTCTTTTTAATGGTTTTTTTAGCGGCCATATAGGGGTATTTCTGGAAAAATGGATAAATGCTGAAATTTAATGAGGTTCCAACTCAATCATGGGGGGGAGGTGGGTTAGCCCTTCATGCCTCTGACATCAAGGGGAAACTTCATAATTCCTGAAATATCTTTCCTTTTCTCTCTCTTCCGTGAAGCTTGAAATGCATCGCATCTTCCCTAATCTGCCCACCCGACATGCAACTCACTGCCATTCTAGAATCCTTACTCATCGCTTCTCAGGAACCCCTTTCTTCGGAAGAAATGGCGCGTCTCGTTCGTGCCCGCGTCGCCGAAGCGGAAGATGTCCTCCTGCGTGAGACCGAAGAGGGCTCGACTCCGACCCCTCTGCCGGAATGGCTCACCTCTCTAGCCCAAACCACTTCCGAACAAGTCACAGAGTCAATTACGTCTCTCAACCAACACTACCAGGAATCGGAACGCGCTTTCGTGATTCTGGAAAGACCCAAGGGCTGGAAAATATATACCCGCCCGGATTACGGAGATTTTGTTCGTCACCTGTTTCCTGGCAGAAAACCCGAACGTCTCTCCGGACCTGCGATGGAAACGCTCGCCATCATCGCTTATCGGCAGCCCATCACCAAAGCAGCAATCGAGGCCGTTCGTGGCGTCTCATGTGATGGCATGATACAAAAACTACTCGATCGCGATCTCATCCGCATCGGCGGTCGCGCCGATCTACCGGGTCGTCCCCTGCTTTATCTAACCACCGATCTTTTCTTCGAGCACTTCGGTATCAACAGCATCGATGATCTGCCGAACGCTTCCGAACTCCGACGCATCAAACTTCCCGAGCCAAGCACGGAAAACTCCGCTGGAGATTCCGAGGTTCAAATGCAACTCAGTGAATCAGGAACCCCTGCGGCAGCCGCACCGAATGGATCCGGCGAAACCTCCGGGAACGAATCTAACCATTCCACTGAAGCACCATGAACCTTGACGATATTCGCAAACAGATCGACTGTATCGATCAGGATCTACTCAACCTTCTCTCCCAACGTGCCGATCTTGTCCATGAAGTTGGGGTGATCAAGAAACGCGATGGCCTTCAAATCTACGCTCCCGAGCGCGAGCAAGCCTTGTTAGATCGTCTCATTTCTCTCAATCAGGGTCGGCTGCCCGAAAAATCTATTCTGGCCATCTATCGTGAAATCATGTCCGCCGCACTTGCCTTGGAGGATGATCTTAAAATCGCCTACCTCGGCCCAGAAGGCACCTGGACCCATCAAGCGGCCATCAAGAAGTTCGGTCATTCGGTAAACTACTCCCCACAACCAAATTTCTCAGACGTATTCGATCAAGTCGCACGCCGCCAAGCCGACTATGGTGTGGTTCCGATTGAAAACTCCACCGAGGGTGCGGTATCTCATACGCTGGATTTGTTCGTTGATTCAACTCTCCATATCTGCGCGCAGATTCTGCTCCGCATCGAAAATTGCCTGATGTCCGCCATACCGCGCGAGCAAATCAAAACCCTCTATTCGCATCCTCAGGTCTTCGGACAGTGCCGTAACTGGATCCTGAAAAACTTCCCGCACGCCGATCTTGTCGAAGTATCCTCCACCACCAAAGCTGCCGCGCTAGCCAAAGAAAAATCCGCAGAGGGCGCAGCCGCACTGGGTGGAGCGTTGGCCGCGGAAATCCACGGCCTTTTACTTCTTGAAACCGCCATCCAAGATCGAGCCACCAATACCACACGCTTTCTGGTGATCGGTGAAAAAACCTGCCCACCTACCGGCAACGACCGCACCTCCATCCTTTTCGCCATCAATGACCGTCCGGGTTCTTTGGTAAACGCCCTGAAATCATTCGAGCATCTCCATATCAATCTCTCGAAAATTGAATCTCGCCCATCCAAAAGAAAAGATTGGGAATATATTTTCCACGTCGATCTTTCAGGCCATTGTGAAGATGGAAATGTCTCCCAAGCCCTCGCCGATCTGGCGAATCATTGCTCGATGGTGAAAATCCTGGGTTCTTATCCGGATATTGGAGAATAAATCCTTTGCGATTTTGATCATCATTTTCGCCTCAGAGTCATATGACGAATAGCCTTTCAATGTTATGATCCCCGGGTCTGCCCATCAACGATTGAGGTTTAACAACTGCCTTACTTCAGATAGCTTGCCCGCGTGTCCGATGTGAAACTACCCATCCACGAGATCGCCGATTCCATTCGAACGGCGACGTCAGGCAATCAACGCATTCTTCTCACCGCTCCAACCGGCTCCGGAAAATCCACCGCAGTTCCCGGCATGATCGCCGATCTTCCGGAAATCACCGAACGCGTCGTCGTCATCGAGCCACGCCGCATGGCCGCACGACTTCTTGCCGGATTCGTTGCACAAAACCGCAAAACCGCACTCGGCAAAGAAACCGGCTACGCGGTCCGCTTCGATACACGTTATGGATCGGATACAAAAATTCTTTATCTAACAGACGGGGTATTCCAACGCATGCTTCAGGACAACCCCACGCTTGATGGCATTTCCGCTGTCATCTTCGATGAATTTCATGAACGCCGGCTCGCCGTCGATATCGCTCTCGGCCGCTGTCTGAATCTTCAGGAAAAAGAGCGCCGCGATCTGCGGGTCATTGTCATGTCCGCCACTCTTGAAACCGACAGCCTCGCCCAATTCATGGCACCGGTCACTCAACTTGCTGCCGGAGGCCGGACATTTCCCGTGGAAATTTTGCACCGACCCCATCGATCGGCGGAGAATCAACGTCAAGCAGGCCCACCTCGCGAGGTTCCGATCTGGGAACAAGTCGCCGCTCTCACCCGCGATGCGCTATCACTACCCGACCCCGGCAATATTTTGATCTTTCTGCCAGGAACCCATGAGATACGCCGCACGATCGAACTGATCGATCATCTCTCTACTGCGAAAAACTATGACATCTTTCCCCTCTATTCCGGCCTGCCACCCGCCGAGCAGGAAAAAGCGATCCGTCATTCCAACCGTCCCAAAATCATTGTTTCAACCAACGTCGCTGAAACTTCGCTAACCATTCAGGGAGTCCGCACAGTGATCGATTCAGGAACAGCCCGCACTTCTCACTTCGATCCACGCCGTTGCATCAACACCCTTCACATCCGAAAAATTTCCCGGGCCGCGGCGGATCAACGCGCAGGCCGGGCGGGCCGAACTGCGCCGGGTCGCTGCCTGCGTCTCTGGTCGACCGCTGACCATGCGCGTCGTGATGCTTTTGAAATTCCGGAAATTCATCGTATCGATTTATCCGAGGCAATTCTCTTTCTCAAAGCCTCCGGAATTCACCAACCGGAAACTTTTCGCTGGCTCGATCCACCGACCGTTACCGCCCTTCAAAATGCCAACCAACTGCTTCACGATCTCCATGCTATCGATGCCGATGGAGCGATCACTGACATCGGGCGCGAAATGACAAGCCTTCCTCTTGAGCCACGCTTCGCCCGCCTGTTGCTCGCCGGCCTACATCATAATTGCCTCGCGGAAACCGCCTTCATCGCTGCAGTCGTTCAAGGCGAAGGCATTTTCGCAAAAGGCAAACAAGCAACCGGTCGCAAAGACTTCATCCTACCCGATGATCCCACAGACTTTGCAGGCGAATACCGCGCGTTCCAATCCGCAGAGACGATGAATTTCGATCCGCGCCGACTCGCCAATCTCGGCATCCATGCCCGAGGATCAAAAGAAACCGCCCAAATTTTTTCGAGACTGTTAGATTTATTTCCAAAATCCTCATCACAAAAAATCGACTTCCATGCGCATCACGAAGCCGTCGCGAAATCAGTTCTAGCAGCCTTTTCAGATCAACTCGCCGTCCGCATCTCACAAGGGAATCTGGCTTGTCGCCTTGTTGGAAATCGCCGTGGGAAACTCGATGATATTTCCTGCTCCCGACACGCCGCTGCCTTCGTCGCTTGTGAAATCACCGAGGTTGAAGCCCGCGAAGTCATCACCCACCTCCGTCTCGCGACCTCGATCGAGCTCGCATGGTTGGAGGAACTTTTCCCGGATGAAATTCAAACCATCGACAGCGCAAACTATGATGAAAACCGCCGTAGGGTGACTCGCCTTCAGCAGAAAAAATTCCGTGATCTTGTGCTCGAATCCAAAGAATCCGATCACGATGTCCCGCTCGATGCCGCCGCGGAAATCCTCGCAAAACGGGTGCTCACCGGTGAACTGGTACTGAAAAATTGGGACGCCCAAGTCGAACAATTCACCCATCGTCTCACCTGCATTTCCAAATGGATGCCAGAGCTGGGTTTACCCACATGGACCGAGGACGACCGCATAGCCGCGATCTCCCAAATCTGCCATGGCGCGATCAGTTACAAAGAAATCAAGGACGCTGCCGTGTGGCCTGTGCTCAACGATTGGCTCTCTTCACACCAGCGATACTTGTTAGATACACATTGCCCAGAGCGCATCCACCTGACCTCCGGCCACTCGGCGAAAATCACCTACTCGTCAGAAAACGATCCGTTTTTCTCCACAAAACTCGCCCAACTCGTCGGCACCCAAACCACTCCCACCATCGCCGCAGGTCGAGTTCTCTTGCTCGTTCACATTCTCGCTCCCAACAACCGCCCGTGGCAGATGACCAAGGACATCCCGAACTTCTGGCAAAACGGTTACCCGCAGATGAAAAAAGAACTCGCCGGTCGCTACCCCCGCCATCCTTGGCCGTAGGTAAAAAAATAAACAATCAACACTCGTCAATCACCCATCGAAAATCATACCTAAAAATACGAATACGCATCGGATGAAATATTCGATTCGATAGCAAATTTCATCCGTCACTCTCCTCAAGAATCATTCCATCCCGTGCCACGACTTCTCATTCTCATATCAGTCATTCCCATCCTGATCACTTTTGCAGTGCGCTGGTGGCTTGGACTTCGTCTCCTGAAATCCAATCAAAACATCCAATGTCGCTGTGATTTGGAAAAGTGGAAAGAAAGTTTCGGAGAAGAACATCTACCCGCATTTCCCTCCGGAGACTTGATCACTTTCGCAGAGCTCTTCAGAAAAACCGCTCTTGCAGAATGGCGTATGAGCAACCCCAAAGCCGCTGCCTCCCGTGAAGGCACCCGACGCTTCGGCGTGGCTGTTCCGCCACTCACCGCCATGGTCGTCATTCTCGGAATGTTGGTCGGCCGCATTCCACCAGCTTACGGAATCGCCGGCTTCCTGCTCGCAACCGCACTCACAGCTGTTCTTTCCTACCTGAGCATTGCGCCGGAAATCCAAGCGATCCTTGCCACTGCAAAGCGACTTCGGGCATCGGGTGCTTGCCGCCGTCGTAACGACGAGGACGCACTCATCCAAGTCGCAATTGCCATTTCATGGAAAGAAGCCGCACCGCCCATCTTTAACCTCATCCAGCGCTGAAATTTCAAATTTCAAATTTCAAATCTCAAAGAACTAAGAACTAAGAACTAAGAACTAAGAACTAAGAAATACACCAAGAGCGCTTCCTCTTCCTTGAAATTTGAAACTTAAAATTTGAAACTTAAAACCATATGCTCTCCCTTATCATTCTCATCGCGCTCTTTCTTTTATGGAACCTTGAGTTCATCGCCACGCTGTTGAACCTCAAGACCTTTCCTTCTTCTCCACCCCGTGAACTCGATGACTTGATGGATCAGGAAAAACTCGAAAAGGCCCGCTCCTATCTCCTTGTCAACGCTCGCTTCGGCATGTTTCGGTCGATTTTTTCACTCATCGTTCTTGTCAGCTTCTGGTTTTGCCAAGGATTTCCATTTCTCGATAATCTCGTGCGTTCGTTTTCTGAAAATGAAACCGTTACAGGAATGTTGTTTCTCGGTATGCTTTTCATCGCCCAAAACCTTATCTCACTCCCCTTCGACTGGCATGAAACGTTCGGCATCGAGGAAAAATTCGGCTTTAACAAATCCACGCCAAAAACCTTCATCCTCGATCGTATCAAGGGTCTATTTCTGGCTGCAATCATTGGATTACCCATCATTGCCGGTATCCTTTGGATTTTCCAGGAAGTGCCGAATGCGTGGATCTGGGCTTGGGCTTTTGTGACCGCTTTCCAACTCCTGCTCACCTACCTCGCTCCCACTTTCATCCTTCCGCTCTTCAATAAATTCACTCCCATGCCGGAAGGCGAGCTCCGCACCAAAATCGAGGAACTCGGTAAATCGTGCGGATTTCCGTTGGAAGGCGTCTTCGTCATCGATGGCTCCAAACGCTCCACCAAGGCCAACGCCTACTTTACCGGTTTCGGGAAACATAAGAAAATCGCCCTGTTCGATACCTTGATCGAAAAATCCACAACTCCCGAGATCCTCGCCATCCTCGCCCACGAGATCGGCCACTTCCGCCTCGGCCACATCAAACAACGCCTCATCGTCGGCATCCTCCAAATGGCTCTCATCTTTTACCTCATCGGTCTCGCAACCGATAAAAACGGAACTTTTGCACACCTCCTCCACGATGCCTTTTTCGTCGAGACCATCTCCACCCACACCGGCCTCGTGTTCTTCACGATCCTTTTGGAACCTGCCTCAAAACTCCTCACCATTCTCGCTAATGCATGGTCTCGCAGGCACGAGTTCGAAGCCGATGCCTACGCCGCAAAAGCCACGGGCACTCCCGAAGCGCTCTCCACCGCACTTAAAAAACTATCCTCTGATCACCTCTCACATCCCGCTCCCCACAAACTCCGAGTAACACTTGATTATTCCCACCCGCCACTTCTGCAGCGATTGCAGGCATTAGGCTCTAAATGATGGCAAGTTGAGTCGTTTCATGAAAAGACCGAGCCATCTGCAACTCCTTCCATCACCTGCCCGCATGTTTCCGATTGAAGTTTCGCAACCGAAACCTACGTTCCCCAGCATGTCGTCACCCAGCCCCTTTTCCGAACGCAAAGACAAAGCCCAAATCGAGGAATCCACGGATTTCGCACCGAAATTCGATGCCGATGGCTTAATCCCCGCCATGGCTGTCGATGCATCGACAAAAGAACCGCTGATGCTCGCCTATATGAATGCGGAATCCCTCAAATTAACCTTGGAATACGGTGAGGCCGTTTATTGGTCTCGCTCAAGGTCGGAAATTTGGCACAAGGGCAAAACCTCGGGACACACTCAAAAAATTATCGAAATCCGCACGGATTGCGATCAGGACGCACTCATCCTCATGGTCGATCAAATCGGTGCCGGTGCCTGCCACACCGGAAGGGATTCCTGTTTCTACCGGAAAATCGTCCCTGGCTCACCCGCCGCCCTGAAATTCACCCAAACCGACCTCTCCTTCGATCCGAGTCAGGTATACAACAAGTAAGATGAATGATTTTCCTCACCGCAGAGGTAAAAAATAAGCCCAAATAACCCTGCATCCCCTTAAAATTTCTATATTTTTTAAACTTCAGCCTTGCAAAACCCACATGCATCCCCTAGCCATCTCGCCCCGCGAGTTCGGCAAACCGCCGCACCGCCACGACCACCACCCTTTTCCGCACACACGATCATGGACATCATTAAGAAAATCGAACAAGAACAACTCAAGGAAGACGTTGCACCATTCAATGTTGGCGATACCATCAAAGTCCATTGCCGCGTGGTTGAAGGTGGAAAAGAGCGCGTTCAGATTTTTGCTGGCATCGTGATCGCAAAAGGTGGCAGCGGCATCAACTCGGCTTTCACGGTTCGTAAAATCTCTTACGGCGAAGGTGTCGAGCGTGTTTTCCCTCTCCACACCCCGCGTATCGCCAAAATTGAAGTTGTCACTCAAGGAAAAGTCCGCCGTGCCAAACTTCATTACCTCCGCGGCCGCGTTGGCAAACGCGCGCTCCTCGTGAAAAGCGCAGATTGATTTCCAAAATCATCCCGTAAAATCTCGCCCCACTCGCATATTTTTGCCTGTGGGGTTTTCTTTGTTTCATTCCAGCAATCCCTCTCTAAGTTTTTCGCCAAGCCTTCATGCGGATTCCTTATTACATCACCCTGCCAAGTTGCCTCCTCATCGTTTTGATAACCTGGTGGATCAGCACCCGTCGCATGGATTTCATGACTCCTCCCTCGACAGCAAAACTCGAGGAAGTTCATAAAAAAACCATCGCCTCATTACCCATTTCAAGATCGCAGTCTGAGACCTCAACTGTCGCTGCTCCCGCCATTCCCAATATCGAGCAAGCCGCCAACGATCCATCGGTGGTTTATTCAGGCACGGTTGACATAGGTGATCTGAATCCAGCGAAAAAACTCGATACCTATTCGGAACTCGCTCCGGATGGCGCGGGAAAACTACTCAAACTGGCACTCGAACTCGAGAAACTGAATATTCCCCAACGTTCGCTGCTCGCCTATGAGCGCGTGCTCGATCTCTCACGGGCCAACCCGCAACAAATCGACCTTGCCCTGCACAAGATCCGCCTTATCAGGCCGTCGCTGCCAGCTTGGAACCCAAACACCAAAGTCGCACACCCCATTGTGATCCATATCGGCACTGGACAAAAATTCGCGAAAATCCTCCCTGAAATCATGGAGAACATCACCCAAGAAATTCAACATTCATCTTCCGGATTGGTCCAATGCTCTTTCAAACTCAATATCGGAGAGTCCATCCGCACAAACGACGCTCCCACACCCGTCGCCTTGTGGTTGACAGGAGGCAATAAAGGCAACCTATCCACAGATGTCCTCTCGTTTACCTCCAACCGTCCCGAAACACTTTACAAAGACCTACTCAAAACCATTTTCAACCTCATTCGCGGACAACTTTCCAAATCCACTTCCTATAACCCGGCTCCAGAGGCAATCGATGATGCTCGAATTGCCCTATCCTCCAACATCACCCGTTTACTTTGGGATGAATTTGGAAAGACATTAAATCCTCCCCCCAAGCCACGATAACCCGTTTTAGCAAGTGGATTCCATCACTCAAGCCGCACTTGGCGCCGCTATCGGTGAAGCTACTCTCGGCAAAAAAATCGGTAACCGCGCCATCCTCTGGGGCGCTCTATTTGGATGCATCCCCGATCTTGATATCATTTTCTTTCCACTGCTGGATAATGCTCAGCGCTTGGAATTCCACCGTGGAGCCAGCCACTCCCTCTTGTTCATGGTCATTGCCAGCCTGACCTTGGCCAAGCCTCTCTCCAAATTCTGGAAAAAAGATAAAGTCTCACCAATTCGCGCTGGTGTCTTCGTCTTCCTTAATTATTTCACTCACGTTTTAATCGACTGTTTCACAACTTACGGAACCTCGGTGTTATGGCCCTTTTCCGACGCTCGCATCGGTTTCAATAACCTCTTTATCATCGATCCGCTCTACACCCTGCCGCTACTCGTTTCCCTCATCTGGCTCGCCTTCTACCGCTCCAAAAAACAACAGCCCAATCGCACCCGCACCCTGAAATGGGGTCTCGGACTGAGCAGCGCCTATGTCATTTTCAGCTTCGCCTTGAAGTTTTACGCTTCCTCCGCATTTGATGCCGATCTCGCACGCCGTGGAATTGAGTTCAACCGCCGCATGGAATCCCCAACTGCTTTCAATACCCTGCTATGGCGCTCGGTCGTGGACCGAGATGACGCTATTTGGGTCGGCTATCGCTCCGTTTTCGATATGCCGTCCAAACCCATCCGATGGACGGTTTACCCAAAGCAAAAAGAAATACTCACGCCCTTTGCAAACGAAAGGGAAATCCAAACTCTCGAATGGTTCTCACAAGATTGGTGGATCGCCCGCCCCCACACCAAAGGCATTTGGATCGCAGATATGCGGTTCGGTGAAACCCGCATCTATGACGAAAAACCCGGTATGGTCGATTCCCGTTTCGTATTCTCATGGTCTTTTGAACCAAAACGAGAGGGAGAGAGAATCAAAAATGAACGGCCTCTCACTCGTAACGCCAAGGACAGCTTGAAACGCATCGCTTATCGAATCATGGGAAACACCCAGCAATGGGAAGCAAATCCCCGTCTAGCCGGCATGACCGGCGCGTTGCCTGAGTTTCTTCGGGTGGTGGAGTAGCTAGCTGCGGCGTTTCGCAGATTTCTAATCAAAAAATACGCGCCTTATACCTGCTGAAAGTCGAGACCACAGGCAATTTCATACGTGGATCATTCTTTGTATTGAATGAGAACGAAGTCCGAATCACGAAGGGTAGGGCGGTTTTGATAAAACCGCCGCATGCAACGAAACTACATCGGACGAGTCGGTGGATTGCAGCGTATCATCCTTGTTATATCCTGCATTTTTATCAAATAGCACTACCATCAACCGACACCTTGATTAGCGACGGGCCATTGATTCGCGTTACGTTCCGTAGTACGCTCCTCTTCAATTCCCCTGCCCTGCATTCTCTGAAAAATTCCACTCCACCTCTATTTCCTCAGGCGCTTTAAAATCAGGACCAAGTACAAACAAGGCAGTCGCCCAGGCATCGGCGGTGGCGCAGTCGGATGCGATGACTGATACCGAACATGGCGGACGAATGATTGGCGTGCGCGTTTTAGGGTCGATGATGTGACTGACAAGCCCATCAGGGGAGGATTGAAACTGGCGGTAATTTCCACTGGTCGCCAAAGCTT
The DNA here is from genome assembly GCA_044233125.1 of Luteolibacter sp. Classification (GTDB taxonomy): domain Bacteria; phylum Verrucomicrobiota; class Verrucomicrobiia; order Verrucomicrobiales; family Akkermansiaceae; genus Luteolibacter. The sequence continues at coordinate 247,458 of JBIIKO010000004.1, forward strand.
GCTTGCTCAACTTCATGGTGCGAACAATGGATCGGGTCGCGGGATCCGGAGCTTCAATCGCAACTTCCCATTCCCCATCACCCACTAAAATTTCACCACCCAATTCAAAAACAAAATCCTTGGTTCCAAGTTCACGCAACCGCTCTCCCACCCTATCCACTGCAAATCCCTTGGCGATCCCCGAGAGATCCATGCCGTTTCCACTCGGCCCAAAACCCGCCTCACTTGTCTCTTTGAGCAATCGATAATCAAAAGACCCGTTGCTCTTTTGATGAATCACTTCTGCCAGATCGATGACTCGTTGCAGTTCCGGAGTGATAGGCTCTCCACGATTTGCACGTGAAAGATCAGACCCCTCACGCCACTGGCTGAGCACCGCCTCCCATTTCTCCAATACTTTTTCAACCTCGGGTGCAAAATCATTCTTAGCATCGCCACGCCAGCCCAGCCTCCAAGTCGTGCCCATCGCTTCGCCACTGAGCATATGAGGTTCTGTTTTTTTCTCACATGAGACAAAAACGAACATGCCGCAAATCAGCGTCAGTAATCGGATGGGCTTCATAAGAAAACATAAAGATTTACCACCAGAATCAAAACTCCTGCGATGGTGTCACGCCGTGTCCATGAGGATGGAGATTGAGTCAGAAAACGAAGCATCGCACCTGTCGGACAACCGTAATGACAGTAAGCTTGGGGAAGGAAAAATGCCGCCACCAATCCAATCGTGAAAATCGCAGCGGGAATGAACGCCACAAAACCCGAGCTCCATGTTTCAAATGGCTCGAAATAAGCAAACGGCAATCCGCTACCCATCAGTGCCAGCAACCAAATCACAACCAAGGATGCCCACGGCAAGCGCACCAGCACCGCGTGAAGTTTTGCAGGAAGATGAAACCGCTTTTTCACCAACCCACCCGCCAAAGTCTGCGCCGCACCGTGCGGACAAATGCGGTTGCAATACACGTTTTTTCCAGTGAAGGCAGGCACCATCAGCGCCGCTGCAGTCAGTACGACCAATGGCAAAATCGCACCCGCTCCAAAACCATTCGCCCCCCAACCTAACAACTGATCCTGGCTGACCATCCAACCCAAACCAACTCCAGCCGCGACCGATACCACCGCGAAGCCATAGCGAATTGACTTTTTACCACCCGCTTTGCTGATTCCAAAAAACACGCCAAGCAAGATCCATGAAATCGCCAGCGCGCTTTTCCAAGAAAAACCATCTTGTTTCTCTTCCGCAATATGCCGACTCAGCATTTCCCTGACACTCTCGACCACAGCGTGATTGGTGTAGCTCGCACCACTCGTAAATAGCGAAGGCGAAACCCAAGTATCCTCAGGCAGAATTTCCTTCACGCTTTTCCCAGCAAAACCATCCGCATATTTCACCTCTTCTTTCACGGAACTCACATAAGGTTCGTTATCGCGACTCCCGAGAAAGCCTATCCCAAGCACTTTCTTGCCATCTCGATCCAATGCAACGATCACATCCGATGTCCCATTGTAACCCCGCGCGGAAACTCCCATCCGACTGCTGCGTAAAACAGTGCCCATAGATTCCTTCCCTTTCCACACTCCATAAGAACCTTCATTTTTCCTAAATGAAATCCGATCACCATCCGGAAACCATTTCTTCACATCGGCCATGGCAAGCGGAGCAGGAAACCATTGATCCATTCCCTCCGCACCGAATCGCGCGGCCACGCCACGAGCCATCGCTTCGCTGGTCAAGGTAGCTCCTGAAACCACGATAGGCGAAACCGCACCACCCAATGACGACTCAGATCTCCCGTTCCACTGCGACCAAAATTTTCCATCACGCCTAACCTTCTCTACATGACCGTCGGTATCCGAGCTTGCAAGAAACTTCACGGCTTTGACTTTTCTGTCCTTGTCAAAAATCACTAACAACTCGGAAGGTCCGGAGTAACCCTGGATCCTCTGCGCCTGCGGCAAAGTCGATGTCGCCCAACCCACGTTTTCTCCTGCCTCGTCTTTAAGCGGATACAAACCATCCGTCGGATCTCCGACGGAGACAACATCGGGCAATACCTGCTTGGCATGGGATAAAACCACAGCGCGATCCAATTGCACAACATCATCCGGCAGCACACGAAGACAAGCGAGCGCCATCAAAATAATCCCAAGCCGATAGGCGCCAAGCGCCCACCGCTTCAATCGCCTGCGCCCATCAGTTGGCAGGTTTTGCGCTCTCGGTTTTGTCATCAAGGGATTTTTTCAGCTCATCGAGACTCGCGAAACGCTTGTCACCAGAAAGTTTCCACAAACCTTTTACTTGATCGAGATGCTTCGCATAAATGTCCCTTGGAGTGCAATCGTGAACCGTCGCCAGCGCCGCAGCACGCCCGATCACCACACCCATCATGCCGATGGTTTTCATCACTCGTATCGTTCCCAGTGCATCGCGTTCCACACTGATGTTGCGTCCAGCCATGAAGAGGTTGGGAATATTTCTTGAATACAAGGTCCGATACGGAACCGCGTAGCCGACTTTTTTATCAACCCCCGGACCATGCACAGCCCGCGCGATGAACGGTTTGCCGGGAATCGTGTTGATATATTTTTCCAAAGGATAATGAAGATCGATCGACCATGTGGTTAAAAACGTCGCATCATCGAATTGCTTTTTCCCACGGACGTCATTACCTGTTAGAATCACATCACCCAGAATCTGGGTCGTCTCGCGAGTACCACCCACATACGCCAACCAAGTCAGCTCCGCATTGGCATGCTTGTTCGGATCACGTTCCGCGTGCGCGCCGTGATTTTTCATCGAACTCCAGGCGCTATATGCAGCCAGCAAATTCAAATCACGTGTCAACTCAAGATCTTTAACGGGATGATTATCAAATCCGCTTTCCCAGAACCACTCGGCATGACCGAAACCATGGATCATTTTAGGATAAGGAAATTGATTCGAGTTGAACTGATGCATCCATGCCTCATTAGGAAAACTCACCGGCTGGTCGCGGTTCTCCCAAATCCACATGTTGCTCATGCCCATTCGACCCTTCTCGGTGGATTTCGAGTCAGCGCCGGACCACATCCCAACAAAACCATGACCTGTGCAATCAGCGAAAAACTTGCCCTTGATCCGTTTAAGCTTCCCGGCATCGATATCCACCACTTTCACCGAAGCGATTTTACCACCTGCCATGTCCAAGCCATACGCATGATGACCGAGAAACAAGGTGATGTTTTTCTCTGCTTTGACGACCTTGTCTTTCTTGTCATCCACAAACTCCTCAGCCGGTGCGGGTGAAGCTTTGGCTTTATCCTCAAACTCACGGATGATCTGGTCTAGCGGATAATCACTCGGCGGATAGTCGCCCTTTGCCCAAACTCGGATTTCAGATGATCCGTTTCCACCTAACACATCGCGATTCTGAATCAGCGCGACTTTCGCACCCATGCGTGCCGCAGAAATCGCTGCACCGAGTCCGCCGTAGCCTCCGCCAACGACGACGAAATCATATTCACCCGCGTCTTCGATCGCGCTCGGCACTCCGGGGATTTTCCATGCGGTGCGTTCTTCAAAAGTTGCGTCCGCTGGGGGCGTGAAACTTGCATCACTACTAAAAAGCACCGCATCGGCACGTCCGTTGAATCCTGTGAGATCTTTCAACGCCACTATCGACTCACCGGCTTTGAGCTGGGCTTTTCCTGCCAACTGCCAGGTCCACTTGGTATCATTTTTTCCTAGTTCTGTCTCCAACTCCACCCCGTTCACTGCCAGTTTGAATCGACCCGCGCTTTCCGGCCGTTCCAAGCGCTTGGTCCAATCGATGGTCCTCACCCAAACTTTATACTCCCCAGCCTCAGCCACCTCGATCTTCGTGCTCGCATCCGCCACCGGCTTCCCTAGGCCATGAGCGATCAAATATGAAGAACCCATCGATTCGATAAATTGGGTATCTACCCTCCAGCCTCCCTTGTCGGCGAACTGTTCGGTTTCGATCAGAAACGATGCGGCTTGAATCTGGGTGGAGGCCAAAAGGCCGATAAGTAATGGGAATTTCATAAGCTATGGTGAATAAAGTGCGCAGATAACGTTCAAAATAGAGCCCAGCTTTCAAGAGTCCGCCATCTTATTTCTCTGCCGTGCCTCGCGGAAAAACGATTGCAACAAGGAGAGAGACTCATCGCTCATCACTCCGGCCGTCACCTCGCACTTATGATTCAAAGGCGGATTCGCATCCAATAAATTGATCCAGCCACCCGCAGCACCCGCTTTTGGATCGCCGCAGCCAAAAACCACCCGATCCGGCCTGCAGTGAACAATCGCCCCCGCACACATCGGGCAGGGCTCTTTCGTCACGTATAGTGTGCACTTTTCCAATCGCCAATCTCCCAAAGCCTGCTGCGCCGCCGTCAGCGCCAACATCTCCGCATGAGCCGTCGCATCTTTCAAGGTCTCCACCTGATTCCATGCCCGCGCAATGATTCTCCCCTCATGCACCACAACCGCTCCCACAGGAACCTCGGAAGCCGCATACGCCTTATGTGCCTCACGCAACGCCTGTTGCATGAAATGGGCATCACTGTGGAGATCTATAATCAATTCTTCACTCATCTAGGTAGGTTTTAACTTGAAGGATTTAAAAATCAAACATCAACACCATCTAAAGCCATGTTGAATGGTAGGGTCATTTTGATAAAATGATCGTTTTGTGACTTTATTAGCGGGGACGGACGTTGAACGCTTACTTTAGCACTTTCAACGCAGCATCTTGTTGGCTTTCTTTATTTATGGATTTCGGAAGGTCTCCATGAGATCAGTCAGCTTCTTAAGTATTGAAGGATGGATGTGGAAGCGAACTTCGTCCATAGATTTTCGTTCCGACAACCACGAGAGACGATAAAATCCATCCGCTTCTCTGATCTCAAATATGTAAAATCTTCCATCGGTGGTTCTCGGCCATCCATTCTTGTATGCCCATAACTTCGTCTCGGGATCATATTCAGGCTGGTCGTCCCAAAAGATATCCTTGTAATCTTTGTCTTCGGGTGCCGCCAAGATCACGCGCCCTAATTCAATCACTTGCTGCTTAGCAAGCAGCGATTCTGCACTCGCTGTTCCTATTAAGAGCGAGAAGAGCAAAATGAGTATCTGGAGCGGTGTCTTCATATTCTGAGCCAACGTCGAAGGCTTCGCACCCGCTACCGAGAGCGCTTCTCCTATACAGGTTAAGGTTTGTCGCCGCCCTCCGGCTCAATCACGGCGCGGGTAGCGGGTTTCCCAGCGCCGGCTTGTTCGCTTTTTGTCGTCTCGGCATCGCTGCCTTTAACAACGCTTATCTTCATCGCTTCGAATGGTGACAATCCTGTCCCTCCTTGATCGTATTTTAGGCTCAGATCAAAGAACCCTACTTTATCGTTCCATCGGTATCTGACGCTCTCAACCACCACCGGCTTAGGGTCCAAAAGCGCGCTGGCACCGAGAACTGAATCGGGCAACCTCACCTCCGAGCCAATCGCTTCCCGCAGTTTCGGTGCCGCCCCGCTGAATTCGTATATAGCGAGTTTCCCTAGGGATATAAGCGCTAAGCCCAGCACGGCCGCTGCTAATCTTATTTTCCAGTTTGGTTTTTTTTTCATTTGATTCTGAGTTTTCCCACCTTTGTAGGAGGCGGATTTTTTTATGCTAACGTCAAAGAGCACGCAACCCTATCAGCGGGGGCGCGCGTCGATCACGGGGTTAAGGTTAAAACTACGGAAGAACATGTGAACAGGGCGGCTGATAGGGGTTGCTGTGTCTCGTCTTGTTCGCTTCTTTTACGGAATGCATTTCGTTAGAACAGTGTGCAGTTGCTTGATTCGTGCCGTGGGAATTGCGTAACCAATCCCAAGATTCAGATTCTTCTGCATCTCCTGAATAAGCACCTGTATCGTTTGGACGGGATCAATGCCTCCGATGCTCATCATCGCACCGGGCTTGGCATCTCTCACCTGCGTGAGAAAATGGGAAAGTGATCCGTGCTTCGCATTAACGACGCCGATCTGCTTGCCCTCGAAATTGAACAGCGGTCCGCCGCTGTTGCCGTGATTCACGGACGCATCGATACGAAGGTGATCACCGGCTATGCTGGCAATATGCGCGGAAAACAATGTCTGCTCGCCCACGCCCATCGGGAATCCAACAACAAATGCCCCGTTTCCCACTTGGCACATCGAACTATCTGAAAATTCTATTGGCGTTCCGACTGGCTGGGGAAACTCGATCACAGCGATATCATTCGCTTTATCGACAAAGACCGGAGTGCCGAAGATCGCTCGTCCTGGGTTCTGTGGATCAGCTATCGCTGCCTGCGCACCAGCCACGACGCAGTGTTCGCATGTCAAAACCTTGCATCCGTCGTCGATAACGGAGCCGGAACCGAATGAAATTACAGTGGAACCATTCAGTGCAAGCACTCGGACGACACCGTCCTTAACGCGGGAGTATGATTGAGTGAGTGGCATAAGTTTGTTTCAGCGAACAGCTTAATTAGTAGAGTCCTGCGTCCGTATATCAGGCAGGGTTAGTTTTCATATCCAATCGATATTTCTCAACAGCTACAAGGAATTTGTCAGATTGAGTGGGTACTATCAGGAAATTAAAATCCGCTCATTTCCCAAAAACTTCCTTTCCTGATATTACCACGTTTTGAGTGGTGAGAGGGATTGAATGAAGTGCAGCGGTTCCCGTAGGCCGACGAGGGCGTCGGCGCTCCTGAGTGATGGATTGTCTTCCTCGCATCGCAGCGGCGGTTTTATCAAAACCGCCCTACCATCATTTCCCCCTCCACTCCCCCTCCATTTTTCGCAGCGGCGGTTTTATCAAAACCGCCCTACCATCATTTCCCCCTCCACTCCCCTTCGATTTTTTCTTCCCATATTGCTCTCCCATGCTTCCCTAATTACGTGATTCCCAAGACTTACCACGACCGCGTTATCGCTCCGTCTCTGCTTGCTGCCAACTTTTCAAAGGTTGGCGAGGAAACTACTCGTGCCATCAATGCCGGAGCGGATTGGCTACACCTCGATGTAATGGATGGGCATTTCGTGGATAACATCTCTTTTGGCCCAGCCATGGTTCAGGCGGTTCACGAATCGAACGATATTTTCCTCGATGTCCACCTGATGATTTCACGTCCCGATCACTACCTCCCACGCTTCATCGCAGCGGGATCCGATTGCATCACCGTTCACGTCGAGGCCGATCACAACGTATCCGAAACCCTGCTGCGCATTCGCGAAGCGGGTTGCCTCGCCGGCCTAGCACTCAATCCCGCCACACCTTTTTCCAAGGTTGTTCCGTTTCTCCATGAAATCGATCTCCTACTTTGCATGACCGTCGTACCCGGTTTCGGTGGCCAGCCTTTCATGCAAGAAGTCATGAGCAAGGTCGAAGCCGCTGCAGCTTATCGCTCGGAACATAGCTTGAATTACCATATCCAAGTTGATGGAGGAATCGGCACAGAAACCGCCGCCATCAGCTACCGAGCCGGCGCAAACGTCATGGTCGCAGGCTCAACCACCTTCGGAGCAAAAGACATGGCCGCCGCCATCCAAGCGATCCGCGAGGCGTAATTAAATAGTGAATGATGAAGAGTGAATAGTGAAAGCTAAGCTCAATCTCCCACTCTTCACTCTTCACTCTTCACTCTTCACTCTTCACTCTTCACCATTCACCATTCACCATTCACTCTTCAAAAGCCTATGCCAAAAAAAAACGGAACCGAACGAGTCGTAGTCAAAGTTTTTACCTACGGCATCCAACCTAAAATCTGGAGACAATTCTCCATCGACACATCGGTCAGCTTTCTGCAGCTGAGCGATGCGATCCAAGCCGCGATGGGCTGGGAAAACAAACATCCGCACGAATTTCGCCATGGCAAAGGCAAGCGCCTCGTCGATGTCATTGGTCCGGTCGGCTTGCAGGATCAAACCCTCGGCGAATTCCAAGATGAGACACTTCTTACCGTCGCAGATTACATTGGCCGCAAACGTCTACCGATGCGGATGCTCTACCGCTACGACTTCGCGGATGAATGGATTCATGAAGTTGTCTTTGAAAAACGCCTCGAAAGCGAGAGCATCAGCGGTCCGGAAATGATCGCCGGTGAACGCGCTTGCCCACCCGAGGATTTCGGCGGTGCCTTCCAATACATGATGGCCGCAGCCGGTGAAATCGAATGGGCACATCCGGGTTACATGCCCGAACATTTCGATCCAAAAGCGGTCGACTTCGAAGCGAAGAAAACTCGCAAGCGGAAATAAGCCATGGGATTTCATGCCGTCACCTTCTTGAGTTTGTCGGTTCTGCTCTGCCCGCTTGCCATCGCTGAAGATACAACGCCGCAAAAAACCTTTCCGGTGAAAGCCAGTCAGGGAGTCGCGGTCGATGGCAAATATTTCTATGCGATCAGCAATACCCAGATCACCAAACACAACAAAGAAACCGGCGCACAGATCGCCTCATGGGAGGCAAATCCCAAAGACGCCGCGCAAGCTCATTTCAAACACATGAACAGCGGCACGGCAGTCGATGGAAAACTGTATGCCGCTCACTCAAAATTTCCCATCGCACCTAACGACAACACCGTTGAGGTTTTCAATTTGGATAACGAAACCCTCAAGCACGAATCCACTATCCGCATGCCAAGCGAGCACGGTTCGCTCACATGGATCGATAGAAAAAGCGACGGCTCATGGTGGATGTGTTTCGCGGTTTACGGAAAACCCGATAACAAGAAAACCAAACTCATCAAATATCGTTTCGAAAACGGGAAATTCATCGAACAACAAACCCGGAATTTTCCTGAAGAAACCGTCGCCAAATGGGGATCGATGAGTTGCTCAGGCGGCTCATGGGGCAATGATAACAACCTGTATGTCACCGGCCACGACAACGCAGAAGTCCATATCTTGGAAATCAATTCTCAAAACACACTCCGCCACATTCGCACCCAACCCATTCCGGGAATTTTCGGTCAAGCCATTGCTTGGGACCGATCCGCTGAAAAACCTACTCTCTGGGGCATCGTGAAAAACAAACACATTTCTCTAACAATGATTCCCGAGAAACCCTGAACACCCTTCAAATATCCAGAACCATGAAGAACCTTCCATCCACCTTATCCCTCCTATCCCTCATTCTTGCGCTTAGCAGCTTTCAAGCTAGCGCTCACCAACCTGATCTCCAACAACCCTTCGAGCGTCCAAACGCAAACGATAACGTTGAGTTCCACGTCCACACGGGATTGGAGAGTCGCTACTTCTCAGAAGGTCGCGACGCACTCGATGGCGATTCCATCTGGGCCAGCAGTTTTGAGCTTGGACTCGATCATTTCGCTGCGGGTCTCTGGTACGGAAATTCTCCGAATCAAACATACGATGAACTCCAGCTCAGCCTCGCACTCGTTCAAACTTTCGGTGATTTCGAAGCTTACATCGGCTATACGCATTACATCTTTCCCTTCGATGGCAGCCATGACAACGAAATCGGGACCGGTATCACTTGGACTGGCTTACCAGCCGAAATCGAAATCACCGCAGACATCTATCACTCGTTCGATGCCGATGGATATTTCGCTGAACTCTCCACATCACGCGAATTCGAAATCACCGAGCCATTCAACGTAACCTTTTCATCCGTCTTCGGAATCAATCAAGGCTACGTCTCAGATGGCCACGACGGAGCAAACCATTTCGCCCTCCGAATCGGCTACGAATACGTCCTCACAAAATCCCTCTCACTCATCGCACACACCACTTACAGTTGGGCAATTGACAAAAAAGCCACCGCGCCCGGCGATGCATTGTTAGAAGATTTCTTCCACTGTGGCGCCGGACTTCAGTGGAATTTCTAAACACACCTGTGATTTATTTTCTCCGTGATCACTCCGACCTCAGCGCCTCTGCATTGAAAAAAAACTACCACTTTCTACATCCACAGTTCTTACCAAACAGCCCACGTTACACCCCCTGCAATAAATCAACACTTCGCCTCAACCAAAGCGCGCTCTTTTACAATCTTTGTCACGGCCACGACAATAATTGTAAAAGTGTTAAATAGACTTCTATCTACGCGTAGGAATTTTCAGAAAATCCAGGCGCAAGTTCTCAGAAACTAGCAGCTGATTTGCCGGCACGCGTTCCGGTTGCAAAAGCACCCTGTAGTAAATAACCACCCGTCGGTGCGTCCCAATCAATCATTTCTCCGCAGAGAAAAACGCCGGGGAATTTTCTAAGCATCAGGTCATTATCCAGTTCGTCCCAGCAAACACCACCTGCTGCAGAAATTGCTTCTGCGATGGGTCGAGGCCCTTTGAGTAAAATTCGACACGCTTTAGTACGCGCCACCAGTTCCTCAGCCGTTTTCACCTTTTCCAACCTAATGACCTGTCGTGCCGCATCACTCAACTTCCAGCGCTTTAAAGACATTTCCAGATCATTTTTTTTATGATCTAATTTTCCTAACAATTGATTGTGTGAAAAGGTTGGCTTGAAATCGATTTCTAGGATTGGTTCTTTCATTTCACGCAATTCCCGGCCCAACGCATAGATCGTCCCGCCTTCCAATCCATAACGTGTTACCAATAACTCCCCCGCCACCTGCTTACCTCCAGCTGATACGAAGATGTTCTTGATCGGCATCCCCTCTACCTTTTCTAACAAATCATCGGGCCAATCGACTTCCCAACCACAGTTCGAAGCAACCAAGGGTGCGCATTTCACACCCATCTCCTGAAATTTTGTAATCCAACCACCGTCGGAACCCGTCTTCGGCCAAGACCCACCACCGAGCGCAAAAACGATTGCTTTGGCTTTCACTTTCAGGCCGTTTTCAAAAACCAATACATTTCCCTCAGACAACCCGCTCCATAGATGCCGCGATCGAATCTCCACTCCCAAACTTTTCAACTTGCTTAGCCATGCACGCAGCAGCGGAGCTCCTTTAAGGGATTTCGGATAAACCCGACCACTCGTTGCTTGAAACGTTTCCTGACCGAGGCTGTGAGCCCAATCACGCAAATCCTGCGGTTTGAATTCGTCCAACAAACTCCGCCAAAGATCACCTCCGGAATACCGCGAAAAAAACGCCTCAAACTCCTCACCGTGGGTGAGATTCAATCCACCTTTTCCCGCCACCAGAAACTTTCGTCCCACCGAGGGTTTTCCATCAAACACCGTCACAGCCCGTCCCGACAAAGCAGCAACCTCCGCCGCACGCAGTCCGGCAGGACCGCCACCCACGATGACAATGTCGAGTCGTTCTAGCATGATAAAGATTTGCGTAGAGTCATGTCTGATGTGAACTTCTGAAGGTAAGAAATTCAAGTATCAATAAACCCTGTAATATAGACCATGAAATCTCTATCTTGAAGGGATTACAGATCTTAGCAAATTAGGCGACAGGAATGTCGCCTCTCCTTATTTAAACCAGTTTCAACCGTGCCAAATCCTGTGCATCAACAAGGCCGACGGGTTTACCATCCGCGTTGATCACAACGATGTCATCAATACGTTTTTCACCGACCTTTTTCACGGCCTCGACCGCCAATGAATCCTCAGTCAGGGAAATCGGATTTCGAGTCATCATCTCTGCTACTGACAATTCACCGATTGCAGGATTCTTTTCATAACCACGAGCAAAATCTCCGTGTGTGAAAATCCCTGCCAGTTTGCCATCGTTTGATAAGATCAAACACGCACCGGCACGACTCCGGTTCATCTCCGCTACGGCATCGATCACTTTCGCGGTGATTCCTACCATTGGAATCGCTTCATTGCGGCGCATGACATCGCCGACTTTCAAAAGCAATGCCCTACCCAGCGAACCGCCGGGATGGTAACGCGCAAAATCGTCTTCAGAAAAACCGCGCGCTTCCAACAAAACCATCGCCAACGCATCGCCCATCACGAGCATCGCGGTTGAAGATGAGGTTGGAGCCAGGTTCATCGGACATGCCTCACGTTCCACCCATGTATCTAGCGCAACATCAGCTGCTCTCGATAGTGATGAATCGCGTTTACCACAGAGGGCAATGACTTTGACATCGAAGCTGCGCAAAAATGGCAACAGCCCCAACAGTTCTTCCGTTTCACCAGAGTAAGAAAGCGCGAGAACCACATCCCCATCAGAGAGCAACCCGAGATCACCATGCAGGGCGTTTTGCGAATTCAGAACTACCGCGGTTGCGCCCGTTGAGTTGAGAGTTGCCGCGATTTTATGACCGACATTTCCGGATTTTCCGACCCCCACGATCACCACCTTGCCACGATTTTCGAGCGATTCTCGAATCAACTTCACCGCCTCCCCGAACTCTGAACCCAGTCGTGAGGCCATCTCACGCAAGCTGTCCGCTTCCATTTCAATCACTGAACGTGCTTTCGCTTCAAAATCCATGACCGACAGTTCAACCCTTCCGGATCATGATTTCAACTCGTAATAACAAGCACCACAGGATGGCAATTTGCCCAAATCCAAGCCCTCCGTGAGCATCGTCTCACCGGAAATCCTGATTTCAGCCAAACCAGCCAAGCGCCCAACCCATACAAAAGCATCGGATGAGGCCTTGTGCATAAACGCCAGGGACTCTTCCGTGAAGCGAATGTTGACTGCCAAATCCTTATCCGGATGAAAATTCGCCACACATAAAAATACCTGACCGCTCTGTTCATCATGCCTGAGAAAAGCATAAATCCAGTGACCCGATACCGTCTCGCCCTCGCCGCGCCCGAACTTACCGTTATAAAGATTTGCGTCATTCAGACCCAGCCATTCGCCCCGCTCAAATGCCGGCTCGCGCAACAGACCCAACAACTCCGAATACCATTGACGTAACTCCCTCTGCTTCACAGAAAGCTTACCTCCATCGTATCGGCCACCGTTTACCCATTTCTGAAACTCCGGCATCGCGGTATAGTCGAAAATCGAAGTTCTGCCATCATCCCCGCTGAAACCTTCCGCGCCGATGGCTGGTTCACCCACTTCTTGGCCATTGTAAAACATAATGGCCGAACGACTCATCCCGAACATCACCGCCGCCGCCGGCTTTCCAACTTTCATCCCTTGTCCTCCCCAATGCCGAGGGCTTGCAATCCTGACTTCATCATGGTTTTCCAGATAGCGAATACATTGATGAAATCTCCGACCCGAAAAAATTTCCCCATCCAGATCGTTTGCCCATTTACCGGATTCGTAAATGCCCTGAAGGATTTTGTAGGTCGGGTGCTCATACACTCCGTCAAATCCCGCATTTAAAAGTGCGTCAGTCACATCCTCATTCGTCGATTTTAAAGGATCCGAATCATAGGCCTCCGCACCAAAATAGACCTGTGGATCCCTGGCCCTCGCCCGTTTGACTGACCATGCCCAGAACTCCATCGGAATCATGTGCGCCATGTCCGCTCGGAATCCATCAATCCCCATTTCTTGCCAGTAGGCAATGATCTCATCCATCGTCCGCCAAGTCCTCGGCACCTTGTGCAGGGCTGTATCAGAATCTGGCAAATGCGAGGTATCCCGCCCTTGAGTGAAATCATGTCCGTAGTTCAGTTTCACCGTTTCATACCAATCATGAATCGACGGAGACCAAGTAACGGCATTATTTCCAGTGACTTTCCCGAATTTACTCTCGGCTTCAAAACTTCCCAAGCACCCCTTTATTCCGAGGGTCGGAAGTTTTAAAGGCGGTCCGCCACCATCATGGGTTTCGTTGAGATAGAAAAAATGATTATCGCGATCGAAAAACACTTCGCGGTTATCGTCCTCTCCGAATGAAAGCTCCGGTCTAACATCCGAACGATAACTGCGCGCCACATGATTTGGGACGAAATCCATGATCACCCGAAGTCCTGCTTGATGACACCGATCAAGCAATTCTCGAAACTCCTCCAACCTCCGCACAGGTTCCACCGCATAATCAGGACATACATCAAAATAATCACGAATCGCGTAAGGGCTGCCTGCCTTGCCTTTTAAAATATCCGGCGGATCAGCAGGACGATTCGGATAATTCGTTCCACTTGCTTGCTCAATGACTCCCGTCAGCCAGACATGATTGAAACCCATTTCACGAATCGCGATCAGAGCAACCGAACTGATATCATGAAATTTTCCACACCCATTTTCCTCCAGCGTTCCGTTGGGTATTCTGGAGGAATTCGTGTTTCCAAATGTCCTTACAAACAACTGATAGATCACTGGTCTTTCATTATGATCAGTGCTCATCGGTGGTTCAGCTTATACAAAAACAAGAAGGCGACCGGAGATCGCCGCCACTCTATAACTTCGTCCAAGCCCCGTTGTTTTGGGAGGATTTCACAGCGGCTTCGATGAACGCCATACCATCCACTCCGTCCTGAACGGTTGGATAATCATAGGCTTCATTGCCTTTGAATTTTCCGTCGACCGCATCTTTGATCGCCTCCGCTGCGGCGAGATAAACATTCGCAAATGCTTCAATGAATGCCTCAGGGTGTCCGAACGGAAGACGGGTGTATTTCTGAGCAGCTGATCCGTTGTAGCTGTTTCCTCTGCGCCAGACTTCGCGAGGCTTGTCGGCGAATTTCACGATCAACTCATTCGGATGCTCCTGATGCCACTCGATCGATGCTTTGGTTCCATAGACTCGGATGTTAAGGTTATTTTCATCACCCGTGGAAATCTGCGAGGCAAAAAGCACACCGCGCGCGCCACCCTCGTAACGGCAGAGCATTGAACCGTCGTCGTCTAACTGACGACCTGGAATAAACGTATTCAAATCAGCAGCCACCGATTCCAAACGAAGACCCGTGATGTATTGAGCCAGATTTTCCGCATGCGAACCAATATCGCCCATGCAGTTGGAAACGCCAGAAATACTTGGATCCATGCGCCAGTTGGAAATTTTTCCACCTGCCGAAGTTGCTTCGTCGTAGGCGGAGATCGCGTAGCCTTGCGGATATTCAGCGACGATTTTGAGAATCTTACCAAGCTTACCTTCCGCCACCATGGCTTTGGCTTCTTTGACCATCGGGTAGCCGGTGTAGTTATGAGTGAGAGCAAACACCAAACCGCTTTTCTCCACCACTGCTTTGAGTTCCTCACCTTGGGCTTTCGAAAACGCCAATGGCTTCTCGCAAATCACGTGGATCCCACTCTCCAAAAACTTTTTCGCCACTTTGTAATGAAGATCATTGCGCGCGACGATGCTGACGAAATCGATCCGCTCACCCACAGGCAACGCCGCTTCTTTATCGGCCATTTCCTCATAAGTTGAATAAACTCGATTTGGGCAGAGGAAGAAATCCTCGCCTGAAAGTTTTGATTTTTCTGGATCCGATGAAAAGCACCCCGCCACTAGTTCGATTTTCCCATCGAGGTTCGCCGCCATCCGGTGCACCGCACCGATGAATGCCCCACGTCCTCCACCAACCATACCCATTTTAAGTTTTCTATTCATCGTATCAAAAATTGTGTTTCTGCCCGCAGGCATACGCATTCAACCAACTCTCCCCCCGCCTGCAACCCAATTTCTGTCCTTATTGGATCAATTTTAGCCTCCCATTTCATCATGACCACGGAGACACGGAGGGAAGAAGGAGAACAAGGAGCCTTACTTTGTTTCTACCCAGCCATTAGAGTCTCTTCTCTTAATTGGAATTTAGAGTTTAAAATTTAGAATTTCACTCTCCGTGTCCTCCCTCTTCCTCAGTGCCTCCGTGGTAAAAGAAAGCCGGATTACCTACCCCATGCCTGAAACAACCCCAGATATGGACGCGTAGGGATCCGCCTTCGCAATTTGCTACGTCGGACAAGTACGCGCCCCTGCCTAAAAATTTCGATTCGCCATTCCGTCCAGATTTTCCCACAATTCTCATGTGAAGTCCGGATTCCTTGAAAAACTTGTATCGCGACTCGACCGGGTCGAACCCGGTGAGATCCAACAAATCGTCACGCGTTTGATTCAGGAAAAGGGATTCCTTGAGAATGTGTTCGAGGCACTTCAGGAAGGATTGATCATCCTAGACCCCGAGGGGAAAATTATGTTCCTCAATCGAGCTGCCTGCCAGTTCTTCGGACTGGACCCCGCAAGCTCGCTTGGCGAGACTATTTCATCAAAAATCCGCGGTCTCGACAAAATCTCCCTGAATGGCTCCAACCAATCCGTTTCGCGAGATATCGAGGTTTTTTACCCCGAGCACCGTCGACTCAATTTTTATCTCTCTCCCATCGACGATCCAAAAAATTTCGAACTCCCACTGGGCCATGTGATGCTGATCCGTGATACAACCAGCACCCATGCCGAAACTCAGGAAAACATCGAGTCCGAGCGTCTCAACGCGCTTACTCTGCTGGCAGCCGGAGTTGCCCATGAAATAGGCAATCCACTCAATTCACTCGATATCCATCTCCAGTTGATTGAGCGCAAAATCCGAAAACTCCCACCTTCTTACCGACAGAGCCTAACGGAAAACATGCGAACGGCCCGACAAGAAATTCAAAGGCTTGATACCATTCTAAAACAATTCCTCAACGCCATACGTCCGACCACACCACGCCGCGAAAAACGCAGTATTAACTCCATACTAAACCAAACGCTGACCCTTCTAGAACCCGAAATCAGTTCGCGCAATATTACCGTGAACCTCGATCTCTCGGAAACCCTACCCAACGCAATCATTGATCCGGATCAGTTCCAACAAGTCTTCTATAACCTGCTTCGCAATGCCTACCAAGCTATCTCGGGAGATGAAGGCCTGATCGAAATCAAAACCCGTTCTTCCGAAACCGATTTCCTCATTTCCATTTCCGACAACGGCATCGGTATCTCTCCAGAGCAAATGGGCAGCTTGTTCGAACCCTACCGCACAACCAAATCCTCCGGCACCGGCCTTGGGTTGCTGATCGTGCGACGTATCATTCGCGAGCACGGCGGAGAAGTCGAAATCCTTTCCAATCCGAATGCAGGCACTTCCATTCTGATCCATCTTCCCCACACCGCCCCAAGCCCAAGGCTACTGCCTCCGCCGATGATTGATGCCTAAATTTCAAATCTCAAATTTCAAATTCCAAGGAAGAAAACCCTCCTATTGACGCCCGACCTCCACATACTATACTGCGTCAACTTGTCACCCCTCTTCATTTCACTCTTCACTCTTCACTCTTCTTAGTTCACTTTTCAATGACTCCCACCCTCCTCATCGTTGATGACGAACGCGCCACGCGCGAGGGGCTGCGCTCTGCCTTGGAGGATGATTTCGATGTCTATCTCGCCTCCAACAATGCCGAGGCACTCTTCATCCTGAAAAACGAGCCTATCGAGCTTCTCCTCACTGATCTCAGGCTCGGCGGCGACTCAGGGATGGATCTGATCGATGCAGCGTCCAAGCTTTCATCTCCCCCAACCATCCTCATGATGACCGCCTATGGCTCGGTTGATACGGCGGTCGAAGCCATGCGCCGTGGAGCCTTCCATTTCGTTACCAAGCCCCTGAACTTGGATGAAGTCGAAATGTTGCTCAAACGCGCCCTTCGCAGCCGCAATCTGGAAACTGAAAATGTCCAGCTCACCCAACAGGTCAAAAAAGCCAGCAACCTCTCGCGGATCATCGGAAAATCGAAGGAAATCAAGCATGTCTCGGATCTCATTGAACAGGTGGCACCCACTCGTGCCACAGTGCTTATCGAGGGGGAATCCGGAACCGGCAAAGAAATTGTCGCCCATACGATCCATCATCTTTCTGGGAGACCCACCTCGAAAATGGTCGTCGTCAACTGTGCCGCCCTCTCTCCCCAACTCCTCGAATCCGAACTCTTCGGTCACGAAAAAGGAGCTTTTACCGGCGCGTCACAAAAACGAATCGGTCGCTTCGAACAAGCGGATGGAGGAACGCTTTTTCTCGATGAAATCGGTGAGATTGACCCAGCCACCCAAGTCAAACTTCTCCGAGCTCTCTCCGAGCGAACGATCGAAAGGGTGGGCTCAAACTCCCCGATCAAGGTCGATGTCCGAGTCATTGCCGCAACCAACCGCAAGCTTCGCCAAATGGTTGATGCGGGAACATTTCGTGAAGACCTCTATTTCCGCCTGAACGTGGTCTCCATTCAGATGCCGGCGCTTCGTGAACGGCCTGAAGACATCGTCCTCCTCGCCAATGCCTTTCTCAAGGAATTCGCCGAGGAAAACCAACGCGCGCACAAAGCCCTGACCGATCAAGCCCTGCATCTGCTCCTTTCCTACCCATGGCCCGGAAATGTCCGCGAACTACGCACCGCCATTGAACACGGCGTAGTGATGTCAAATGATGCTCAGATCGACGTCCGGCACCTGCCTTCCTTCCTGAACTCAACCCATCCACCCGCTGAAAAAAAAGCCTGTAACACCCATAACAACCTTGCGGGACCGGTCGATTTCAACTTGCATACCCTTGAGACAGCGGCAATCAGAGGAGCTTTGGCCCAAACCCAGGACAACCGCTCCCGCGCGGCCGAGCTTCTCGGAATCAGCCGCCGCACTCTGCAACGAAAACTCAAGGAATTAGGTCTATAGTACGTCTTCAACCAAACATAACCCATGAATCTATCTCCATCCCTTCTGGAATCCGGTCCGCTGATCAGAAGAAGCCTGTTTCTGGTTGTCCTCGTCCTCCTGGCTCTCGGAAATTTGTTCACTTTGTTTCGCGGGCTGAATTCTCCACATGCCATGGATCAAGCACAGATCGCACGGGAAATCGCGCGTGGCAACGGCCTAAGCACCAAAATGATTCGTCCGCTGGACTACCAGAAAAACAAAGAATTTCAAAAGCGAGAAATTCCTTTTGCCAATTACAAGGACACCTACCACTCACCGCTCAACCCGCTGCTCAATGCCGCCGTTTTCAAAATAATCGGAGCAAACGATTCGGATCGCTGGCAGATGTCGCAAAAAGAACTCGTCTTCCCTCTGGACCGTGTGGTTGCCGCCGTATCCACGGCTTGTTTTCTGTTGTCGATCGGCGTCACTTACCTGCTCGTCTTACGAATTTTTGATCCCAAGATCGCCGGAGTCACTGCATTACTGATGTTGTTTTGCGAAGCGTTCTGGAACTACTCGCTCAGCGGCTTACCACAGATGTTAATGTTGCTGCTTTTCACTTGTGGCATTTATTTCGCATACCGAGCGGTTGAAGAATCCAGTGAAGGACGGATTCCACTCACATCCGCGATCATCGCCGGTATATTTTTCACTCTGTTGGCCATGACCCATTACCTGACCGTTTGGATCGCGCTCGGCTACATCATTTTCGCCTCCATTGCATTCCGCCCCCGCGGTTTGGTAGGCATCTCCATTCTCCTCATCCTGATTATTCCCTTCGTATTTGTCATGCTGCGCAACTACGGTATTTCCGGAACTCCCTTCGGAACCGCCTTTTACAATCTCTACAACGGCATCGGCGGTGACAAGGAAAGCTTCGCCATGCGTAGCTCCGTACCACCGAACCTGATCAACCGTGGCTTCTTCACCACTATCATCAGATCCATTCTCGTTCAGACAACCGATATCGTTCCCTTTCTCGGTGGAATCGTGGTTGCGCCCATGTTCTTCATTTCATTACTCCACCCTTTCAAGCGCCCATCGATTGGCAACTTCCGTTGGGCCTTGCTCAGCATGTTCGGCTTCTCCGCTCTCGGTCTCGCCTTTTTCGGAGTCAGTTCCGATAACCTAGATCCCAACCAGACCCATATCCTCTTCGCTCCAGTGATGACCGCATACGGTCTCGCCTTCGTTTCAATTCTTTGGAACAAGCTTCCCATCGTCGCCAAAGTGCCGATGATGCGAAATTTACACCACATCATCATTATCATCATTTGTGCTCTCCCGCTGATCCTCTCGCTGCCATACAAAATAAGGGTCGGTCTTATCCGCAAAGACATCGGAGGCATTCCGCACTGGCCTCCATACTACGCCCCCGCACTGAATCTGGGCGTGAGAGAATGGGTCGACGAAAATCAAATCTGCGTTTCCGACCAACCATGGGCAGTCGCATGGTATGGCGATCGCATGTCAATTTGGCTACCACCCACGCGCAAAGAATTTGTAGAATTACAAACTCAGGCTGATAACTTTGAAACGCCCGTCGTTGGCATCCTCATCTCACCCTCCTCACACGGTTCAGGACCTATTTCCGAGCTAGCAAAAGAATACAAAGACTTCACATCTCTCATTCTCGATGGCCAAGTGATCAAGGCCACCAGCCTAAAGAGCAACAAAACCAATGGCTTCACCATTTTCAACCGAGACCCGAAAATTCAGGAAATCATGGTACGTTACCCCTATGCCACCCAAGTAGTGTTCGAGGACATGATCTATTACTCGGACCACCAGATCGTAGGTACATCTGAGGAAAATTAATACCCTATCTCTCCGCTTTTCACATGCCCGCACGCAAAAAACTCCCTGAAAACAAGGACTCTACAAATTTCGAGGATGCCCTCGCACAGATCGAGGAAATTATCGACTCGATGGAGGGCGAACAACTCCCGCTTGAAGACCTCGTGACCCAGTATGAAAAGGGATCCGTGCTGCTCAAGCACTGCGAAAGCGTATTGTCTTCCGCACGAAAACGCATCGAACTCATCACTCTTGCCAACCAGGATGAACCCCAGCCGGAAAAAAATCTCACCTCTTCATCAAGCACTCCATCAGAAAATGACGGAGCTTCCGACGAATCTAATGACATCAGCCTCTTCTGAATCTTCCAACCATCCGCAACTTGGACCCCTCCTGAAATCGATCCGATCCCCCACGGATGTCAAAGCGCTTTCCGACCAAGAACTCATCACACTCAGCCAAGAGGTTCGCAGTGCACTCATCCATTGTCTTTCGGTCACCGGCGGTCACTTGGGCCCCAATCTTGGCGTCGTTGAGCTTTGCATCGCCATGCACAAGGTTTTCTCAACACCCAAGGACAAGTTCGTCTTCGACGTTTCCCATCAAGGATACGTTCATAAAATGCTCACGGGACGAGTATCGAAGATCAACACGATCCGCACATACAAGGGACTGAACGGTTTCTTGCTTCGCACCGAGTCCGAACACGACTCTTATGGAGCCGGACACGCGGGAACCTGCCTATCCGCCGCGCTCGGTATGGCTGCTGCACGGGATCTGCTGGGAGAAGACAATCACGTCGTCGCGGTTGCCGGAGATGCCGCCTTCACATGCGGACCGACACTTGAAGCCCTCAATAACATATCAGAAACCACCAAAAAATTCATCGTCGTTCTCAACGACAATGAATGGTCAATCGATAAAAACGTCGGCGCCATCGCTCGTTATTTCAATGCCCTTCAAACCCATGCCACATACTCCGCCGTTCGCACTGCCGCGGCAGACTTTGTGGAGCGCATACTTGGAAAAGCGGTTAGAAAAATCGCGCACAGGGTCGAGGAAGGTGCGAAAAACCTCATTTTCCCAAACGTTCTTTTTGAAAAATTCGGTCTTCGCTACTTTGGTCCCATCGATGGGCACAATATTCCATTATTGATCAAAACATTTGAGCATCTCAAAACCCTCAATGAGCCGGTTATCCTCCATATCATTACAGAAAAAGGCAGGGGCTATCAGCCAGCACTCGATAATCCCGGAAAATTCCATGGTCTGGGTGCTTATAAAGTCGAGGACGGATCGACCGATACCGTTGCAACTCCCACCTGCTCGGAAATTTTCGGCAAAACGGTCACCGATCTTGCAATCGATGATCCGAAAATTGTTGCCATCACAGCAGCCATGCCAGGTGGCACCAAGTTGGATATCTTCAAAAACACCCTGCCCGACCGTTATTACGATGTCGGTATTGCCGAAGAACACGCCGCGCTTTTCGCAGCAGGTCTCGCCACCGAAGGCATACGTCCTTTCCTAGCGATCTACTCCACTTTCATGCAACGCGCCTATGACATGATCATTCATGACATCGCGCTTCAAAATCTTCCCGTTCGGCTTTGTATGGATCGCGGAGGCCTTTCGGGCGACGATGGTCCAACCCATCACGGCCTCTTTGACATTGGCTACCTCCGCCACATCCCAAACATCATTCACATGCAGCCAAAAAACGAAGCTGAGTTCGTTTCCATGCTGAAGTGGATGGCAACTTACGATCAGGGACCGACCGCGATCCGCTACCCCCGTGGCATCATTAGTGGAACTCCCATCGATCAAGCTATTGCCCCTATCGAACTCGGAAAAGGCGAGATCATTCAGGAGGGAACCGATGTCGCACTGATCGGGCTTGGCACGTTTTTTGACATCGCTGTCCAGACCAAGGATCTGCTCGAAAAGCAGGGTTACTCAGTTTCATTAGTTAACCCTCGCTTTATCAAACCCCTCGATACCAACCTTCTCGAAAAAGTAGCTCGCCATGCAAAAGTGATCTGCACTTTCGAAGACCATGTGCTCATGAATGGCTTCGGCGCAGCCTGTATCGAGCACCTCAACGAGGTCGGCATAACCACCAAAGTGGAGCGCATCGGTTGGCCGGACGCATTCATCGAACACGGTAAGCCTGAAGGCCTTCAGAAACTCCATCATATTAGCCCGCAAGCCGCGCTGGACAAAATCCTTCCTCATCTCAGGATATCGAGGTAATAAATGGAATCTGGAAAACCAGTTAGCAACTCAAATTGAAAAAATCATGGAACTCGATCTGATTAATGCCCCCTTTGATTTGAAGTTCATCAAACCCGGAGAACTCGAGGAAATACTCGAAGATCCTTTCGGTATCCGATTTCTGCCCGATAACGACCGTGATGACGGAGCATCCAGATATTACGCCCTTGGCCGCACGATTACAGATCGGCATTTGTTCATCGGATTCTCCACAGATGGCAAAGTGGCTCGCGTCATTACCGCAAGGGAAATGAGCGATGCAGAACGCCGTTTCTACGACCGCAATTACAACGAAACTCGCTAATACGATGAAAACACTTACTTCCTGGAACGAGCTACCGAACTTCGAAGACGACTCGGCGGAAAATGCTTTCTGGCAAGAGCATGAACTCGACTCGAAACTCATGAGCAGCTCCATCCATGAAGCTCACGTCCGTGAATCCACCACCATCACGCTACGCTTTGATCCACGCATGCTTTCACGCATCAAGCGCATTGCGCGCTCACGCTACCTCAATTACCAGTCCATGATGAAGCAGTGGTTGGCGGAGCGCCTCGAAGATGAAATGAAAAAACCATAACCCATCTTTCATTGGACGCAGCCTTGAAACACTTTTTTCTCATGGTCACAAAGCCGAGGCTATGGCTTGCCTTGTTCGTATTGTGGATGACCCTACTTTGGATGTTCTCATCTTCTTCCAGAGTTTCTCCTGAAGAAGGTCCTCCCATTCCTCACTTCGATAAAATCGCTCACTTCGGCTATTTCTTCGGCGGCGGAATCATCCTAAGCACTTGGATACTGCTAAAACATAGCATTCGATCCTCAGTCCTGACTCGCTACCTTTCTCCCATCCTCTTTTTCGCTATCTTTGGCCTGATCGACGAATATCACCAAACTTTCACCCCAGGCCGCTCAGGCAATGACGTTTACGATTGGCTGGCTGATTTCTTCGGTTCTTTCGTGGGCATCCTTCTTGCAAACCACTTTCACCCTTACCTTATCAGATTGTCATCTCCTTCCACTCTTGAACCCGAAAATTAGCATTCAACACCATCCAAACCTGTATTAGAACCATCACGTCATGACACAACTCGACCAACTCAAGAAACTTACCACCGTCGTCGCCGATACTGGCGATTTCGAGGCCATGAAAGCATTCAAGCCTCAGGATGCAACCACCAACCCATCACTCATCCTTCAAGCTGCCACCAAGGCCGAGTATCGCCCACTCATTGATCAGGCAATCCATGAATTCAAAGGCAGCGGACTTTCCGGGCAAGCACTCACGGATGCCATCTTGGATCGTATTCTTATTTTGTTTGGATTGGAAATTCTCAAAATCGTTCCGGGTCGTGTCTCAACGGAAGTGGACGCACGCCTCTCCTTCGACACCCAAGGCACGGTTGATAAAGCTCTGCAACTCATCGCCGCTTACGAAAATGAGGGCATCTCCCGAGATCGCGTCCTAATCAAAATCGCCTCCACATGGGAAGGTATCAAGGCGGCCGAAATTCTAGAAAAAAAAGGTATCCACTGCAACCTCACCCTCCTCTTCTCCTTCGCTCAAGCCGTGGCTTGTGCCGAGGCAAAGGTTCAGCTTATCTCCCCATTTGTCGGTCGCATTCTCGATTGGCACAAAGCCAGCACTGGCAAAGACTATCAAGGTGACGAGGATCCGGGCGTCATTTCCGTCAAGGCGATCTATAACTACTATAAAAAATTCGGCTACAAAACCGAAGTCATGGGAGCCTCATTCCGCAACAAAGGAGAAATCATTGCCCTCGCCGGTTGCGATCTCCTCACCATCTCCCCAGGCCTGCTCGCAGAGCTCGCCGCATCGGAAGAGACCATCCAGCCCAAACTCACCGCCGCATCCGCTCAGAGCGATCCCGTTGAAAAAATTTCACTCGATGAAAAAACCTTCCGCTTGATGTTCAACGAAGACGCCATGGCTACCGAGAAAACAGCTCAGGGCATTCGCAACTTCGCCGCGGACATCGTAAAACTTGAGAAGCTCGTCAACGAATCTCTCTAACATTCAATCACATCACAAATCAGCCCCAACTCCTAAAAAAGTTGGGGCTTTTTTATACATAGGTTCCTTGGATTTCAGGCTTTTCATTACAGGGAGGGATGAGGAAAAGGAGAGAAGAGTCACCACTTCCCTCCTTATAGAGAAAATACCTGAATGATCTAACCTTTCACTCTCCAATCCATGCGTTACTGGACGGCGAGAGCGTCCTGCCGTTTTTGACACCATTTCATTCCATCTAAGCCAATGCGGCTTCGCCACTATAAAATAGCTCGTTAAAAATCACTCTGCCTTCACTTCTCATGAATCCAATTCCAGATCGCCTGATACTGCTTGGAAGCATCACCATCAAGAATATCTGTGCGTTGTGACTGGTTTCCTTCTGCATACTTTGGCATCTTGTTGCCTGGCATCACGGCTGCGGGATGATCCATCCAACGATAATAATAACCTTCCCTCAATCGCTCCGGAACCAAATGGAAATTGACCGCACCGACTTCGAATGCAGCGGTGGGTTTGATGTCACCGATCCCGTGACAAGTATTACAACCAAAACCATCTGAGCCGGCCAATAAACTGCCGATTTTAACGAGTTCAGGATCCGTCTCAAACTTAACAGGCGCACTTGGCTCAAATCCATGGAGTCGGGATAAGCCTTCGGCAAAGGGTTTTGCATGGGCGTTGAAAGCCGGCATTCGCATACCAAGCCATGGTCTTGCGCGTTCTTTGACGGCTCCAGTTAGAACCTTCTCGATGTAACTGGTATACAGCATTTCGCCGATGAAAGTAAGTTGTGGGCGTGTTTGATCAACCCGTTCATCCAAACCTTTCACATGTGCCGCGAGTTTTGCGGTGGAGCCATGAATTGAGCTCAGCAAGGCAGGCTGCTCATCTAACGCATGACACGAAGTGCAGCGTTTTGCATCGATCTGACGACTGGCAAATTCGGCTTGATTGTCTTTGGTCAATGAACCGTGACCCGATTTTGAAAAAGCGAGCAAGGCTTCCAGCTGTTTGGGACTGATATTTGGTTTGGGTAATTTTTCCTGTTTCTTCTCACTGGAAACGCAGCCTTTTTTTGCCCAATCGATTTTAAAAATTCCGTCGAGTGAAACCGCTTTGGAAACCCCGCCGGGCATCCCAGGATGGCAGGTTCCGCATTGCAAACTCTCGGAGACGGCCGCTCCGCGTGTGGCGTCGCCTTTCGGGAATGCGTAACTGAGTTTGGTTTCTTTACCTGATGAATCCGCCTCAAGAAATGCGGCGAGAGATTTTGCTTCATCATCCGACAACTTGAAATTCGGCATGGAAGTATATGGATGAAACGCTTCCGGTTTTTTCAAAAATGCCATCAATTGATCGGGAAGGTATTTCGAGGCAACGTTATTGAGAGGTATGCGGTTGGAGTCATCGCTTGTTTTTTCTCCCGCAGGATCATGACACGCGACGCAGCCGAGTTCATGAAAGACCACACCACCTGCTTTTACGAGAGCCGGATCCGGAGCGGATGGCTTGAAATCTTTTACAATCGTAGTGGAAGCGAGATAAGCCGCGAGATCGGCCGCTTGTTGAAGTCCCTCTGGGGTAGAGGGATCGACCATGTGAGGCATTTTGGTGCTGGGCTTCATTGCCTTGGGATCGGCGATCCATTTCATCAACCACTCTTCTGTTACCCTTTCACCGATTCCAGCGAGGATGGGAGCGATTTCTAACAACTCTGGCATTGGCGTCGCACCGAAACCGCTTTCAGGCGCATGGCACTTTGCACAGTTTTGCTCGGCAAAAACCTTGCGGCCATGACGTTTCAGTTCACCAGCCGTGGCGGGCTCATCTGCGGTCACTTCATAAGCACTGGGAGGAATCGTTTGGCGCGCCATGCCTTCCTCTTCCCAATACAAACGAATTTCTCCCGCCCCGTCATCGGCGCTTTGGTATTTCACCGACAAGGCATGCACACCCGGATTGAGCCTCAACCGTTGGGATTTAGCGGCACCGAATGTTCCCGCTTCGGTAAGCAACACTTCACCATTAATGGACAACTCAGCTTTCGCTCCCTGTCCTTCGAAGGAAAAAATGAGCCTGCGTCTCTGCTCAATTTTCAAACTGCCTGTCCACTCGGTTTCGAATTTCCCCGCTTTCAAAAACGGAGTCGCTACCTGACCCGCTGGAACCGACAATGCGACAAGCCGATCCAATCGTTTATCGGTTGGTTCACCTTGTTGGGAAAATGTGGCAATGAGCTCCGCTTGCGCCAGACTGACCCATGCAGCCCCTGCTAAAAAACGAATGAGATATCTCATAAATCTATTTGCCGTAAACCGTGGCGTGGATGTCTCCGATCATGACATCACCATCTGCATTTTCCAGATCGTAGGCGAGTTTGAGCGACATTGAAGGCTTCATGCCATCGATCACCAGCTCCACCGCTTTACCATCTGCTGAAAGCTTGGCTGAGCTAATGGTGATTTTATCACGCATTTTATGATTTTTTGATTCCGATGCCAAAGCTTTCTCTAAAGCAACTTGATCTGGGGTATCGACCGAGAATTCGCCGGAGCCGTATTGTGGTCCACGTACGTAATTCCAACGATGGCCCGAGTAGCTCGTATTATCGTTTGCGAGCTCAGCATCCAGCTTGGTGGAGAAATGAATTTTCACGCCGGTTTCGGTATATTCGAGTTTCTCAGGAAGGTTGATGCCGACTTCTGGATTGTAGCGCACGCGTTGAAACGCACAATTGGTTGGTGCGTTGGTCTGCCAACCACGGAAACCCAGGACATACATCGAGCCATCTTGATGGAAGCGTGCACGCATCGCGGAGGATTGGAGAGTAATCGGCAGTCTAACCACCCCGCCCTGCATCTTACCATCTTTCTCAACCGGCAATACGCGATACACGGAAGACTTGCCATAAGACAAATGAATCAACTCACCTGTCTTGAGACCAAATTTGGCAAAATCAGGCACCCATAACTGTGAACCGCCTGAGTTATCCACATCCATTGGAAGATAAACCAAAGGTTCGGTATAAGCTGCATTAGCCAGACTTTGACGCGTTGGCTCTGTTCCGAAAAACGCAGGTGTGTTCTTAGCCGTTACGTAGTTGATTTTGCAACATGGCTGCCAAGTACCTTCATTCTCACCCGTTGTGATTTGTCCTTCGGGGCCGACACTAAGTCCACCTGGTGCACGCAAGCCCGTGGCGACCACTTCGAATTTTTTTCCATCAGGCGAAATTTTCGCAACGATCCCGTGGTGGGGTAAGATTTGTTCAAAATTACGACCACCAGATCTAACCGGACCACCTTTGGAGAAATAGAAATTTCCTTCCTTGTCGGTTTGAAGTTCAAAAGCGAATTCGTGAAAGTTCTGTGAGATATACACATCACGATTGAAGGTTTTGTAATAATCGATTTCGCCATCCTTGTTGAGATCGATGAGCTTGGTGATCTGATCGCGACCGTTCACATAGATTTCACCTTTGACGACTTTCAATCCGAGCGGTTCAAACAGGCCGGAAGCGATACGCTGCCATTTGAGTTCTTTCCAATCGCCTTTGAGTCCTCTAACGACCCATACATCGCCGTTCCATGAGGAAAGGGCGGCGCTGTCTTCATCGATGAAATCGAATCCACCAAATCGAAGATTCGCACCCCATGGGTTGTTTTCGGGAAGAGTTAGGAGATCCGTCACATAGCTGGTGTCCTTTTTGTCAGAAACCACTCCTGCGGTGGTGATTAACTCTTGCCAGATGCCGGGTCCGCCTGAGGTGAGTTTCTTGAAATCGGGTGCTTTCGCCAAGGTTGGCGCCGCACCTCTTGCAAATGCGATCTGCACGGTGGCTTCGGTTTTGGAAGCGGGAATTTGTGCGAGCAAGCGCTTCAAGTTAGCTGGCTCGACAACCCATTTCACACCAGCAGATGCGACAACTTCTAATCCGTCAGCAGACTTTGCAGACTTGCCATCAGCAGCGACTTGAAAGTCACCCGTTGCATCAGCGACCCACAAGGTTAGCGGTTTATCATGATCTGAAATTTTTAGGGAACGCGTGACGATAGCGCCATCTCTCGTCAAATGATCTAACACAGTTGATCCATTGACTGTGTATTCAAGAACCACTTCACGACCATGGCGGTAATGACCCGTGTAGACCGCATGTGCCATGTTTCCGAAACCTTTGATGCTGCGCTTGTCTTCAAATGACCCATCCGCATCTGCCCAACCAGACCCCTGTACGCTAATTTGCAACGGATTTTTGTTTCCCATGGTAATGAGCGTACCGTGCGCACCCGTCCATGGTGTCGCGCCCCACTCAATCGTTTCTTGAGACACTCTGACGAGTTGCAAAGTTTCAGTATCGAACAATCCACGCCAGCCTTCTCCAAGATCTAGGGAAATTCCTTTCAAGGCAGCTGTGCGCTTCGCATTACCATAGTAATCAGCAAAGGTATTCATCCATGCTGGCCCCACATCCATTTTACTAAACCAGCCATCATTGGACTGCTTTTTCTTCTGAGCAAAAAGGCACTGTTGGACTAAAATTAAAACAACGAGGGGATATAACCTTTTACGCATACCCCGAGCTACCCGAAGCCCCTTTTGATGGGAAGTAAGAAATTTTAAAATTCCACGCTTCACCTGTCAGACAATAACCTCTTTTATACAGCCATGATAGACATGCTCGTGCGGCTCTACGATCTGCAGAATAGCGCAGATTTATATTCAAAAATACACGGCCAAGGTATCACCCTGCGTCGCGCGCGCGCCTTCGAAAAGCATACGGTCGCCAATTTTGCCCGGCAGAACTTTTCGGAAAAATGGGCAAGTGAAGTCGAAGTCGCCCTCACACGCCAACCCGTCTCCTGCTGGATTGCCACCCGCAACAAGGAAATCATCGGCTTCTCCTGCTACGAAACCACCCAACGAGGATTTTTCGGTCCCACGGGAGTTATCGAATCCGCACGCGGTAACGGGCTAGGAAAAGCGCTTCTGTTCAAAGCCCTCGAATCGCTGCGAGACATGGGCTACGCCTATGGCATCATCGGTGGCGTTGGGCCTCGCGAGTTCTATGAAAAAAACTGTGGGGCCATCGAAATTCCAGGCAGTGATCCCGGAGTCTATTCTGATATACTTCCCTGAATCAAAACGGTGAGTCAAAAAAGCTATACGGATCTATCCGATCGTTTCGGACCGATGCAGGTCAAGGAATTGAGGCAAAGCCTTCGTCGCTCCAGTTTTGTTTATCCCTTTCTCTTCATTCATCTCTTTGCCATTGTCGCGATCTTTTTCGAATTCCAGTTCAAGATTTCATCCGGAGGCTCAATGGCCGCCATATTCGTTTGGGACCCAGATCACATCGGTCCATTCTGGTGGGTTACGATGGGAGTTTGTGGGGTACTCATGCCTCTTGCTGGGCTATTTCTCATGCCCCAGGAAATTGAAGAGGGAAATCACGAGATGTTACTCCTGACCAGCCTCAACCGCTGGCAGATCGTATTTGGAAAATTTCTGACCTTGTGGTTACTCAGCTTGCTAACCCTCACATCACTCCTTCCCTACTTGATCATCCGGTATTTCATCGGTGGTATCGAGTGGTTCAATGAATTCGCCAATACAGGAACGGTCATCTCTGTCGCAGCCATCATTTCCGCCATTGCCATCGGAGCATCCGGGTTCCCCAATCTCGCATCAAAGCTCGGGATCTTCTGCCTGCTTCTTTTTTCCGCAGTTACTGGCGGCGGTATCAGCATGATAGGTGGATCGATCTGGATGAACATGGCAAAAACCTCAAGCTGGTCGCCATTCGCTATCGCGTTTTACCACATTTGCGCCGTCATCGTTGTGGTTTGTTACGTCATGCTCGGTCTGCTCGTCGCCCGCTCTCGACTCCGCCTTGCGGTAATGAATTTTGAAATCAAACCATCCTCTCTACTCGTCATCATCATCGGACTGGCACCATTCATTGTTGGAATGGTCGCGGCTTTTACCTGTGGATTCGGAAGTATCGCAGGGACGATCTTGCTGACTTTTCTTGCATGGAATTCGGATCGCACCCCAAAGGCCCCAAAATGGATGACGGTTCCAAAAGCAAACATCCCGCCACCCCTTCCTTCCACTGCTCCTATCACACCCGAGCCTCCGGGGAGTTAATTCCAAAAATTGGCAGGGCACCATGCAAAGCTAAGCACCGAGCATTTTTCGTGTCTTTTCACAAAATCAGACTCCCACACGAGCCTGCGATCCAGCCGCTAGAAACGGCGACCGCAATGCCTGATCCAGATCAAATAATCCTTCGAAGTCCTCAGGCTTATCGGAATCCTGTTTTCCAAACACCTGCTCCTCGATCAAGCGGAACACCATGTTACCAACATCACGAGAGTGCTTGATTCCCCACTCATCCATTAAGGTCGCGGCCATAGGCCCATACTGTTCCAGCGAATAATCACGAAAACCCTCGAGCAGTTCTTTTCCACTCACATGCCGGCTTCGGCCGGATGATTCATCCGAGAATCTTTTGAGCGTGAAATCCAGGGCCTCTTTGAGAAAAAAGTAGGCTTGCCCATCATAACGCTGATCCCGCTTCATGATCGAGGCGACAGATTCTTCAAAATGGATCGGCTGCATGCCAAAACATCGCAAAACACCCAGAACCTGTCAAAGCGCGATTTAGGCCCTGCAAATCACCATTCGATTCCCACTAAATCCTTATCGTGACGCGCAGCTTCTTTGAAGCTTTCATCCATCTCAAACGCTTGTGCGAGATGGTTGTGCGCGCGCTCTTTCTCACCAAGCGTCCAGAGATAGCAAGCCATGTTGTAATGAAATACCGCCATTTCAGAAAGCACATCCGGACCACGGAGTAGCCATTTGCGAGCTTCCTCGGTCTCACCCAATTCATGCAGGCAAAACGCCGCACTGAGAAAAAAATCCGGTTCGTCCACCGCCTCCATGCACAACAACTTGGCGGTTTCAGCTGCCTCCATCCATCTTTCCAATGCCATCTCGGCTGCCAGTCTCAATTCCAATACAACTTTCTCTCCCCATTGATCTTTTGGCAGGTTTTGAATCTCATTCAGCGCATCCGCCGGCATTCCCAGTTCCAACCACCCCGATGCCGCCCTGATGATCTGCTTCGTTAACATGTCAATTACTCGTAGCAGATCCTGATCCACTCTGCAACTGGTCGAATCAAAAAACTCTGACCTTGAAACCACTTTCCAAAACTCCCCACAATCCCCCATGCGAAACGACTTCTACAACTCCTTCGATACCGAACGCTTGGAGGAAACCTCAACCAAAGAAGATTATCGCAGTCCTTTCCAGATTGATCGCGACCGGGTTCTCCACACCACCACCTTTCGCCGCCTCCAAAACAAAACCCAAGTCTTCTGGTCCGGTGAATACGATTTCTACCGCACCCGACTCACCCACTCGCTTGAGGTTGCTCAAATCGGAAAATCCATCTGTACCTGGCTCTTATGCCAACCTGACTCCCCACTCTCCGATCATTTTTTCATCGATCCCGACCTCGTTGAGGCCATCTGCCTCTCTCACGATCTTGGTCACCCACCCTTTGGTCATGCGGGAGAAAAAACCCTGAATCATCTGAATCGTGAATACGGTGGTTTTGAAGGAAACGCCCAGACCCTGCGTCTGCTCACCGAGCGCATCTTTTCCGCCAAACACAAAGGCATGTCACCTTCACGTGCCTTTCTCGACGGCATCCTGAAATACAAAACCCTTTGGTCGGAACTCATCGCCGATGGCACACCTCCGAAGAATCATTTCATCTACGATCAACAACTCCGCTTCCTCGATTGGAGCCTAGGAGGAAACGACTTCCCCATCGAATACACACCCGGCAAATCTCGCGATGCGTTCAAATCCATCGAATGCCAAATCATGGATTGGGCTGACGATACCGCCTACTCGCTCAATGACCTTTCCGACAGCGTGCGTGCCGGTTTCCTTCCCATCGAGAAAATTGAAAACTGGGCGAGATCCAAACACATCGATTTCTCTGAAAACACACCTCTCGGCGATCTCATCCAAGCGATCCGCGCCAATCGCATGGAGCCGTTTATCGGAAAACGTATCGGAAAATACATCACCTCCACCCATCTCGAATCGGACGTCAATTTCCTCTCCTCCACCACTAACCGCTACCACTACCGACTGGTCATTGATTCAACCGTCCAAGCCGAATCCGCCCTCTTCAAACGCCTGGCCTACGACGTCGTTTTCCTTTCTCCAAAACTCAAGCAACTCGAGCACAAAGGATCCTACATGTTGCGCAAACTTTGGGAAATTCTAGAAACCCGTTACATCCACGGCCTGCCCATCGATGGCCAGGATTTCCAACTCCTTCCCAACGACACCGTCAGCGAAATTCAACAAGCCACCGATCCGGCCACCCGCGCGCGCCTCATCTGCGACTACCTCGCCGGCATGACCGATGGCTACGCCGCAAGAACCTACAAACGGCTCTTCTCACCGGACTTTGGTTCGATCAATGATCTTTGACCGGAGGGTCAATTCTGAAGCGCGCCATTTGGCATCGCCTGCATGGGGTTGTTGTCCGCTTTCTTAATGTATTTTCGAAATAAGATCAGTTCTTTCTCCTTGTAAGGAGTATGATCGCCATGAAAGAGATCATGTTGCCATGCTTTGGGTTCAGGCTTGCCCGGACGCCAGTCCCAGCCGAGATTAGTCTGAGTCTTCCCGTTAACTAGTCCCCAGTGCATGCAGCCTACGTTCTCTTTGCTGAATACAGGCAAGCATTCTTCCACAATGGATCCTGCGCCTCGATTCAGCCATTCCGTATTGATGACCGGACGACCTTGAAGTTTTAAGGATTTGATTTGGACGAGAAGTTCGTTGGCTCCACTATAGTTGTGAAATGTGATGATATCACTGTTTTCAAGAATCAGAGCATTCAACTTCTTGTTTCCATTCCATTGACCAACCGTCAAAGGCTGGGAAGGCGCAATCGCACGGGCCCATGCAAAAACGCTGGTGACCAAAGGCAATGAAGTATCGCCTAGGTCGCCGTTAGTTGGCTCATTATAGAGATCCCAGACCCATACCCGGCGATCATCTTTGAAGGCGGAGATGATATCCTTAACGTATTTTTCCAGCCGCGGCCAAGTTTGTGGGTCTCGAACCATGCTGTGTCCCGGTGATGGTGTCCAGCCGTTTGCATACCATCCCTTAAGAACTTCCGGTTGCTTTCCATACCAAGGATCCTTGAGCTTTTCGTCACTGCCGAATGCACAGTCGTCAAAAAGGGCAAACATAACCTTTATCTTGTATTTATCGCAGATATCAACAAACAAGTTTAATTTCTGCTTGAACTCATTTGGATCATGTTCCCAAACGACGAAAGGCAAAACGACACGTACGCAGTTAAAGCCAATCTCGTGCGCCAGGGCGAGTTCTTTGTCAATGAAGTCGGCGTCGAAGCAGTAGGGCATCCACATTTCTGTGTAGCTGATCGAGTTGGCTGGAATGTAATTGAAACCGCACGGCCACGGCTGTTTCGCATACCATTC
Source organism: Luteolibacter sp. (assembly GCA_044233125.1). Lineage (GTDB taxonomy): Bacteria > Verrucomicrobiota > Verrucomicrobiia > Verrucomicrobiales > Akkermansiaceae > Luteolibacter. The sequence goes on from JBIIKO010000004.1 coordinate 281,685, forward strand.
GTTTGCCTTTTCTTTCGTCCAACGGCTGCTGTCTGCAACTGTCGCGCGCGTCTCTGCAGCATAAGCGGCAGAGAACACTCCCGCGACATATAGTATCAATGCAATTTGTCTCATCGTGTTTAATCTCTTTTTTCGCAACGTAAAGCGCGTGCACCCCTACCAGCGGCGGCGCGCGTCGATCACGGGGTTAGGGTTGTAGTTACTGGAAATCATCGAAACTGAACGGCTGGTAGGGGTTGTCAGGGCGCGGCTTATTGTGCCTTCTTTTGCAGGTGTTTGATGCGGGGATCTGAGGAATTCGTAATCTTCCAACCGTTGCGCGTCAGTAGCTCACTCCGATCCTTACCATCCGTCACGAATACAATACCTTCGGTCGGAGCAGCAACCTCGTCGGTCGAAATCAGAATTACAAATCCATCTTCGACTGCGGCACCTCTGAATCCAATCTTGGATAGTGCTTCTGGCATATCATTCGCCTCGATGAACTGGATGGCGAGCTTCCGTGGCTTCTCACCTAGCCAACGCCGATGCTCCTTCATCATGGCCGATACTGCCGTAGAAATCTTCTCAATAGGCAAATTCTCGGGTATGCCATGCGCCAGAAAGACACTCGCAGTAAATAATGCAATCGTGGTGAGGACCGACTTCTTCATAATTCTTGCACAACAGTGCTATTGAGCCGCCCGCCGTAATTATCCTGCAAATGCAGCGCGCGGCATTATACCTGCAAATACCTCATGGAAACGCTTAGCTCCGAGTTATCCATTCATGAAATCAGTTATTATACTGTCAGGAATGAAAATCCAAGTCACAAAGCCAATGTTTGGCTTGGTTAAATTCTGGATGACGCTTACGACCCCCAGTTTCCGGATCGAATGGCATTCCTCTTCTTGAAGTTTAAAATTTAAAACTTAGAGTTTTAAAAAAGTAGCCTTACTAGGACTCGAACCTAGAATGACGGAATCAAAATCCGGAGTGTTACCATTACACTATAAGGCTATTGAAAGGAGATTTTTTCCCCGGGCGCGGCAAGCTACATGAGCTATCGACTACTTGGCAACCCGGAAATTGATCCCTTTTTGTATTTTTCGGTCACTTCTCCAACGGATGATCTTTGAGCAATTGTTCAATTTGGAGAATTCCAGTTTGATTCTTGTTTTTGTCCCTGACTGATTTGACCTGCTCTGGAGTGATCGCAGTCGCTTTGTTGCCATAGGAATTGCGGACGTAGGTGAGGACATCAGCCACTTCCTTGTCATTTAGCAAGCCGCCGAAAGGAGTCATGGGGACTTTGCCGTCGTATTTTTTACCGTGCAATTCCATCGGACCCATCAGGCCGTAGAGCGTGATTTTGATAAGGCGCTCCGGATCTCCGTGGACGAAAATGCTATCATACAGGGGCGGGTAGGCTGGGTCCAAGCCTTTGCCATCCGGCTGATGACAGGTTGCGCAATGGGCATCCCGGAAATAGACCTCATGTCCGGCGAGAAATGATTTTTTCTCTGGCTCGGAAAGATGCTCAGGTGCTTTAGGAGCGGCGTTTTCAACAGGCTCCTTACCGGCTTTTCCTTTCAAGCGCCCTTCGGCAGCTGGAAGGACTTTTTCGGTCCATGAATCCGTGCCTTTGGTTTTCGCGATATTCACCACTTCAAGCGCTTCCGCTTTGTCATACCATGTGGCGGCAATAACCGCCTCAAGCCGGACACGTCCGTGCTCGTCTGCCGCGGCCTTTTTCAGCATATCAAGCGCGTCCGGGAAAAGGTTGAAATTGTATCGAAGCACACGAACCGCAGCGGAACGCACGCGGAAATCCTCGCTCACGATGAGTTTTTTCAACAAAGAGGTATCAACACGATTGATTGACCAAGTCGTCCACAACGCCTCAAGCATGTGATGGTTGTAACGGGCATCTTTCTTGTCGAGCGCGGCTACCCATTTGGAAAGTTCGGACAAGACCTCGTCCGCTTTGTGCGATCTCAGCTCACGACGGCTGCGGTAACGGCTGCGGTATTCAGGCAACTTGAGATTTTCTAACAAAGTGGCAATCGGCGCGCCATCAATGGCGGCCGGTTTCACCAAAGGACGCGAAGGATAAGTGATTCGATAGACACGTCCGTGATCATGATCGCGGAGCGGATCACGCGCATTGTGCTGCATGTGACCGATCAAAATATTCTGCCAATCGACCACATAGAGCGAACCATCAGGTGCGAACTCCAAATCCGCAGGTCGGAAATTGCCATCGGTGGATTTCAGGAGTTCATGTCTGAAAGCAGTTTTGTATCCCGTTCCGTCATCTTGGATCGAGTGCTGCTTGATACCTAAAAATCCGATACAGTTACCGAGCAAGAAATCACCTTGGACTTCATCTGGGAAGTGACGGGAAGAAACCACTTCCAGGCCAGACGTTGGGCGAACTGCCTGGCCTTGAGGGATCAAGTTTGCCGTTGCAGGTGCTTTCTCGCCATGTGCGGGTTTCAAGGAGACAGGCAGGTTCCAATTCCATGGCGGCCCTGAAGTATGGATGAAAAAGTCCTGACCCCATTCATCAAATGCGAAACCCCATGGATTGGGAATCGATAGCTGGGAAGTTCGCTCCAATTTGGTTTTTTGCGGGCAGAAACGATAGAACCCTCCATCAACCCCACGAACGGGACCATAAGGAGTCTCGACACTGCTATGAAGGAAAACGCCTTCACACATCATAAATGCTCCGGAGGGATCCGCAGCAAAGGCGCTGATCGCGTGGTGAGTATCGTGGGAGTCAAAGCCTGTAAGCACAACCTCTCTGGAGTCAGCCTTATCATCACCATCTTTATCCGCCAGAAACACCAAATGGGGCTCCTGCGAAACGTAAACTCCGCCGGGTGCAAATTCGAAACCGATCGGCAAATTCAAGCCATCCGCGAAAACGATTTCCTTGTCAGCTTTTCCATCGTTGTTGGTATCTTCGTAAATCAACAATTTGTCATTCGGCTTGGCATCGCCCGGACGATAATGCGGATAACTCGGCATCACAGCCACCCACATCCGACCCTTGTCATCGAAGGAAATCTGCATCGGATTCGCCAGGTTGGGAAAGTCCAACTCGGAAGCAAACAGTTCGACTTTGTAGCCCTCCGGCGTGATCAGATCCTTAACCGCTTCCGTGCCTTTCTTGTATTCAGGCACCACACTTGCTTTATAGTTGGTTTTTACTTCAGGAAGTGGGTGCGTGTTCTTATCTGCTCCAGCAATATCGAAGGTATTGCCCTGCGCTACCGCCCAGATCGCCTGATCCCGAATCTCGGTCATCTGACGGTTTTTCTTTTGCTCATCCGGATAGTTATCTGGTCCAAAAGGTTTAAAACGACGCCCATCAACGTGAACACCGTTGAGCATGCGGTATTCGTTAAACCAGAACCAGCATTTGTCTTCCACCGCAGCCACCAACGCCTTGCTTGGGGGCTTTACCGCAGTCTTGACCTTTCCATAAAGTCCCTCGGCCAAGAGGTTACCCAAGTGACGATACCCGTCATCGTTTGGCAAAAATCCGTTTCGTGTGTAGGGAGATTTGAGTGTTGGGTAGAGCGCTTTAGTAACGGAAAATACATCCACAAACTCAACTTTGTTCGCCGCAGCTATCTCTGCCATCGCCTTGGTATAGAGCTCAAGATTGGCATTCTCGGCTTTTCCATTTGGCAAATCCCGCTGTGCAGACAAATCCTCATAAGCAATGGGGGAGACCAAAACCAAACGAGGAGATGCCACCCCATTGTATTTCTGGGCTTGGGTGTGCTTTACAAATGCCTCCAGCTCACCCTTGAAATTTTGCAATCCGCTCGGACCGTCGAATGATTCGCTGTATCCAAAAAAGGCGATTAGCACATCGGGTTTGACATCCAACAGCCATTCATCGGGCGTCGGATGAAATCCCTGACCCGCATGAACTTGATGCTGAGGATGGAATTTTTCCGCACCCGGAAACGCCCACTGGGATTTGCGTGATGGATGCGGGCGGAAGCCCGGAGTGTCGCCTGGGCGGCAAAGATTCCGGATGTAGAGATTCTTTTCCGGAAAGCGCTGATGCAACTGGACTTCAAAATACGGGTGATCCTGCATCCTTTCACCAAGGCCATTTCCGATCAAGACAATGCGCTCAGACTTCTTTGGAGCGACGCTCTGCGCCATCAATTGAGAAGCACCGACAAAGACAAGTGACAGACTGAGGAAAAGTTTTTTTGACATAAATAACGGGATGCAAGCAATCGATACGCACCCTCCCCCACGCGTCCATCAAAAAAATTCAATTTCGGAACTTTCAGCCATCCAATACTTTGTTATCCATACGTGATGAATCATCTGAAAATCGGGATTTTTCTTGCAGCTATCGCACTCACTGGTTGTTCGAACACGACATCCTCGATTTCATCCCTTGGTAGCGAACAGGCTCAGGTGCGCAGACAAGCCAGCATCTCAGCTACTCACAAGCCCCGCCTTCCCTTATCCGTTGTATTCAAGGGTGAGTCAAAATTTCGCACTATCGTGGCCAAGGCCGAGCGCGAAAACTGGCGCGAGCTGCCCATCGGAGATCGCACGGTTCGCGTCGCGCGCGAACTCACTGGGTCTCCATATGTCAACTACAGCCTTGAAGTGGACAACCGTATCGAATCCCCCGTCGTTAACCTCAACGCCATGGACTGTTGGACCTTTTATGAAAACTCATTGGCAATTTCTCGCATGCTCACTTTTAAACAAGGGCCTTATCGTCCAGAGGACATGCTGCAAATGATCGAAATCGAGCGTTACCGCAACGGCACCTGCACCGGTAACTACCTCTCTCGCATGCATCAGCTTGAGGAGGTTTTTCATGATAACCAGCGCCGAGGCCTTGCCACCAATATCACCCCCCGCCTGCATGGTTCTGTGAGAATCAAGCGTGATATCCATGAAATGACTGTGCAGTGGAGAAATTACCGTTATCTGAAAAACAATCCGTCACTTATCGCGCCAATGGGGGAAATCGAGGCACGCGTGTCAAAACTCCCTGTATATCACGTGCCCAAGGACAAGGTCCGCGCCGCTGAAGCCTGCCTTAAAAACGGTGACATCTGCGCCATCACCACCCATGATTCCAATGCTTACACATCCCACGTCGGCCTGATCGTTAAAATCCATGGTCGCGCCTATTTCACGCATGCTACCTCGGAACGCTCAAAAGGCCGTATAATCATCATCGACCGACCCATTTCCGATTACCTCTATGAAAACCCAAAACACGCCGGAATGATCATCTGCCGCCCCTTGGACCCCTGGGTGGCCCACTGAAATCTTCCACTATCTGAAAAATCGTGCTTTCTATTCCCCGCTGTCTGCACGAAGAACATTAGCTAAACCCGCAACCTATAGAGCCACAAGGGGTTCAATCTCCGTATGCTCTTCAGTGGAAAACCGACTCACAGTGATTCGATGGAGCCTCCTCAGTCATCCACATCTTTCGATCAGGAAACCCTCATAGATCATGACCTGATGGTAAAAGTCGGACACGGGGATCACATAGCTTTTCGCATCTTGGTCGAGCGACATCAGAATTCCTTGATCGGCACGATTAGTAAAATGCTCGGCAATGAGAGCGATTCCGAAGACATCGCTCAACAAGTCTTTATTCGGATCTGGAAACATGCAAAACGTTACAAGCCAGATAACAAATTCACGACCTACCTTTATACGGTCGCGCGCAATCTCGTTTACAACGAATCCCGCCGCCGCTCGCGAAAAAAAACCACTTCCACTGATCAACTGGAAGAAGATCATCATCTCCAATTTCCAGCCCAGGCGAATCAAGAACCGGACAATAACCTTCTCGAATCGGAACTTCGTCTTGCCATCGACGCAGCCATCCAAAAACTTCCGGAAAACCAGCGGCTCGCGGTAATATTAAGGCGTTATGAAAACGTTCCCTATGGGGAAATTGCTGTCATCCTAAAAACTTCCGTCCCCTCGGTGAAAAGCCTCCTCTTCCGCGCACGCACCACGCTACGCGAACATCTCGCGAAGTATCTGGAAGATTAAGTTTCAAATTTCAAGATTCAAAAATCAAGAATCGTCAATCTTCTTTGAGCAAAGCCGCAAACTCCTGCCCAATCTCGGTCAGCTTCACCTTCTCCGCATCACTGAACTCATAAGGCACGATTTTCCCCACTCCAAGCGTTCCGAGAACTTTTCCCGACTCATCTAAAATCGGTACCGCCAGAGAACCTGAAACTCCTGTCTTACGCGCATCTTCTTTCGCCACCCCACCGAGATCTTGCTGAAGATTACATAACTCCACGGGCTCCTTGCTCTCCGCCGCAACTCCCGCAATTCCTTTTCCGAAGGGAATCTTTGAAATTTTATCCATCAAAAACTCTGGCACTCCCACCTGCGTAACAAGATACAACCACTCCCCATCTGCACGATGCAGAGTTCCGGTCTGACACCCAAACTCAGTCACGGTTTGTTTCAATTTCTCATCTGCATTCATGATAATATCATGCAATCACTTGGCTCATCTATTCAACAAGATTCCTAATCAACTAAATAAAGCGCTGCACAATCGGCATGCGGCGCCCCATCCCAAAGGCTTTTGAAGTCACGCGTATTCCGGGGGCCGCTTGTTGGCGTTTCCATTCGTTCAGATCCACACGACGTTGAATCCAGCGAACCATGGTCTCATCAAAACCGCGCTCAACGATTTCCTCGGCGCCCAGGTGTTGCTCAACATAGAGCTCAAGTATTGCATCTAGCACATCGTAATCGGGAAGTGTGTCCTGATCTTTCTGGTCCGGACGCAACTCCGCACTCGGTGGTTTTTCAATCGTGTTCCATGGGATGCGTTCGGTTTCACGGTTTACCCACCGCGCGACCTCAAAGACTTTTGTTTTGGGCAGGTCGGAGATGACAGCGAGACCACCACACATGTCGCCATAAATGGTGCAATAACCCACCGCAAGCTCGCTCTTGTTACCTGTCGTCAGAAGTAGGTGATTTTCCTTGTTGGAGAGTGCCATCAGGAACAGACCACGAAGTCTTGCTTGCATATTTTCCTCAGTTACGTCCTCAGCCTTTCCTTCAAACACGGGCGACATGGTCGATTTAACAGCGTCGAAGGCTTTTGAAATGGATACTTCCTTGCAAGATATACCGAGGCGTTTGGCGAGATCAAATGAGTCATCCACGCTGCCGCGAGAGGAATAGGGACTGGGCATCGTCAATCCGTAAACATTTTCAGGACCAAGAGCATCTGCCGCAATAACAGCGGTCAGAGCTGAGTCAATTCCTCCGCTTAGCCCTAGGCAGACCGTGGAAAACCCACATTTATGAGCATAATCCCTGAGGCCGAGAACGAGCGCTTCATAGAGCTGTTCCGCATCGGTTGTGCGCAGGCATTCCATCTCTCCACCACCGAAAACATCCACAACACGGCACTGCTCGACAAATCCATCCAACTGCGCAATGACCTCTCCAGAAAGATCCACAACCATCGAGTGACCATCAAAAAGCAATTGGTCGTTTCCCCCCAAGGCATTGCAATATACCACCGGAGCGAGTATCTCCCTGGCCACATCCCCAAGCATCTCTCTTCTTGTCTCGGGTTTTCCCATATGAAACGGAGAGGCACTGAGATTAATCAGAAGATCCATACCCTTTTCACTGAGCTCCTGTACGGGATTGCGATCATAAAAAGGCCTTTGTAGGTAATCTTCAGTCCAGATATCCTCACAAATGGTCACGCCTATCCTTTTCCCCTTCCATACAAAGGGCTCGGAAATACTCCCAGGCTCGAAATAGCGACGCTCGTCAAATACGTCATAGGTGGGCAACAGGGTCTTAAAAAACCGCGCCTTGATCTCTCCTTTTTCCAACCAAGCTGCGGCATTACGAAATGGTTTGCCTATATCTCCCGAAAAAAAATCAACATATCCCACCAATAGCGGCACAGCCTTAATCTCATCGGCGAGGTAATCAAGTGCTTGGAGGCATTTGGGGACAAATTGACTTTTAAAAACCAAATCCTTGGGAGGATAACCGACCAAACTCATCTCCGGAGTCACAACAAGATCCGCACCCTTCTCCAAGCACTCACGATAAGCTGCAAGAATGCGTTTGGCATTTCCGGGAAAATCCCCAACCACTGCGTTGATCTGTGCGATTCCAATCTTCATGTCGACATGAACAGCAAACAACCGTTCCGAGCGATGACCAACCCAAAAAATCAATCCGACTGAGAAACCTGCAGCTTGTCGAAATATTCCTTGGTAGCGGCGACGATTTCACCTGCGCGCGCTTCATCGTAACTGAGTCTTCCATCAAATGCCCAAACCACACCCGGCCATGCAGGATCATCGATAAAACGACCCACCACATGAATATGCATTTGCCGCACCATATTTCCTATGCATGCCACATTGAGCTTTTCCGGCTTGAAATACATAGAGACAAATTCTGACATCTCCCGAATTAACGAAGTGACTTCGTGAAACATCCGTTCATCCAGCTGATGCAAATCCTCGATCCCTTCCGCCACTTCGGGCACAAGAATGAACCACGGAAAATTCGCCTCGTTTTTCAACAACACTCTGCAACCACGTTGCCGAACGATTTCAAAACAACCCGCCTTCAACCTAGGATTTAACTCAAATTCCATACTACCGGTTTTTCCTAATCTCCTGCGCAATTTCCTCGGAAAGCTTGCTCAACAATCGTGACTGGGCTGCCACCATCGACTCGAAATTCCCCGAAGAGATGGGCTCTTCTCCCGTAAAAGTGTTATTCGCTACCATGCGCCGACTCGGCAACGCATAAACCCGCCAACTGGCCTGAAGGCGCGCGTAACCATCGTGACCCGCGACGAACTCACGCACATCCATTGCTACCTGATAATCCAACTCACTGTCGCGCGACCAAGGATACGTGCGGATATTTCCCGTCTTTAACTTGCGACCCAAATTGATCGATACAACCCGCGAGATCGAATGATCCAAATTCCCAGCCCAAAGATGATCCTGCGCCACTTCGATTTGATTTGCACTGGTCTGAACCACAAGATTCGAACGATTCACATACTCTGCCAAAATAACAGGCCCCACGCCTATCCCAATTCCACCTCCCGACTGACCCAGCCCTTCCGCGCTCAAGGTATAAAAAGAAGGATGAGTCGACCCACAACCCACAAACATCAAGATGGCGACAAATATAAGGAAAATCCGTTTCATGATCTGTTAATTAGCGGCCTGACTCGGCGGCCTTGGGACGGGGATCTCTTGAGCCATCCTTACCAAAGAAAATTGAATTCGGCTTCTCCTTGATCGTATCGGTGAGAGACTCCATCGATCTCATCGCGGAACGAAACTCATCAAGTGCGCGAAGCAAATCTCCTTGAACCGCTCCATCCGGACCGAGGCTGACGATGGATCTCTCAAGTTCGACAATCGTTTTTTTGAAATCCGCAGGCAGTTGCTTGAACTCAGGATTTTCCATCGTCTCGCGCGCCGCTTTCGCAGCCAAAGCCAGCTCATCCAAAACAGCCCTCGACTCTTCAGCGGTCAGCGCAAACTGCTTCACCGCATCATCTAAAGGTAACTTATCTATCTTATCCAAAATTGAAGAAAGCTTAACTTCGAGCTGCGCAAAACCGGAGGAAATTGTCGGCACTACTGGAAAATCTCCTCTGTAAGACAACTCGGCAGCTATTTCATCCGGATAATAATCCAAATCCACATACATGGCTCCCGTGAGCAAACTACCCGTTTTCAAAGATGCGCGAAGACCGTTATGAACCGCTTCCGCAAGTTGTGTGGCATTTTCTTCCGGAGAATTGTCCTTGCGACTGGCCCTGAGTAAATTCGGATCGATCTCAACCAAAACAGGCACCATCTGATTATCGAGTTCGGGGACATAGTCGAAAGAAATATTCCGTACGCGCCCAATCGTAATTCCCCGGTATTCAACAGGGGCACTCTTGGATAAACCCCTCACACTATGATCAAATAATAACAATAATTCCAATGTGGGATTAAATGTCGAAGACGCCGCGGATTCTGCATCGCGATGCAGATCGAATGTCGCACCGTCGACAACCGGTTCACCTGCTGGTAGTCCATCGGGAACAACAAATGCAACCCCACCAGCGACCATCGCCTGAAAGGATGGAGTGCGGATTTTAAACCCATCAACTCCTGCCGAAATATCAATGCCACTCGTGTTCCAAAATCTCGTGTTTCTTGTTACTAAATTCTGAAATTTTTCCTCGATGAAGACTTCATATTGGATCCGACGACCTTCCATATCCAAATCACGGGACTCAACCCGACCCACCTCAAATCCTCGATAATAAACCGGTGAACCCACAATCAAAGATCGGGCCTCATCTGAGACAAGAGTCAATCGTCTACCAGGAATCGTGCGACTGGTGGCGGGTGGCGTCTCAAGCCCCTCCCACTTTTTCCCTCCCCTTTTTCCAGTTCCGGGATCCAATTCAATATACGCGCCCGTGAGCAAGGTTCCCAACCCAGAGACATCCATCGCCGACACACGCGGCTTCACTACCCAAAATCGTGTGCCTTTTCTCAACAAGTGTTCATTACCAGCATTCAAATCACAAAAAACCAATACCGATTGCAAATCATCAGAAAGCTCAATTTTTGTCACTTTACCAATACTCACCGAGCGGCATTTCAGCTCGGTGTTGCCCGCAACGACTCCATCCGCCGTTTCAAATCGAATTTGTATCTCGGGCCCACTCGAACTAAGGTTTTTCATGAGCAGCCATCCGCCAAGTAACACCGCCAAAACAGGAACCAACCACACCATATTCCATCGCTGGGCGGCTTTTGTCAGAGGTTTTGCTGCTTGGATCTGTTTTTTACTCACAATCTGAAGTATTGGAATCTGGGAAAGTTTTCTGTTCAAGCCGGTCCCAAAGCAATTTTGGATCAAAACTCATGGCAGCAAACATTGTTAGGATCACGACACCTGCAAAAGCAAGCGCCCCGGGTCCTGGCGTGACCGTCATGTAGTTGCCAAGTTGCACCATCGCCACGAGAATCGCCACCACAAAAATATCCACCATTGACCACCGACCCATTAACTCAGTTATCCAGTATACTTTGCCCACAACCCTCACAGAACAGGGAATCAAGCCTTTTGCCGCTCCACACAACCCTAGCAATGAAAAAATCTTAAGTAACGGAATCATGATGGAAGCAGTGAAAATCACGATCGCGATCGGATAAGAACCCATTTGCCAAAACTCCACCAAACCACTCATAATCGTCTTTTCTCTCGGAATACCAAGCTCACGAATCGTCAGAATCGGAAGCAAATTCGCAGGCACATACAATACAACCGCAGCAATCATCAAAGCGATTGTCCGGTTGATGCTATCTGGCTTACGGAAATAAAGATGACCCCCACAGCGGCGGCATCTCACATCGGAAATTGGCGAAACTTTCTCGCAAATGTGACAACTGGCGAGCCCCTGACTTGCGCCGCGCGGGGGTAATTGCTCCGGAATTTCATTCATGGGTCTTTGCCACCTCCAAGCGATCCCATAATTCTTTTCTATCAATTGCCGCAACTCCCGCAGCCATACAGAACATCAAAACTCCAAATGCCCAGAAACCCACCCCAAATTGCAACTCCGCAACTTTTCCCAGTTTCAACAAACTAACCAAAACCCCCAAGAGAAAAACCTCGATCATATTCCATGGCTCCGTAATACTGATCCAACGAGCCACAAACATCGCACCCGGAGCCATACGTCCAAACAACAATGGCACGCAAACATAAACCAATCCTCCGGCCAAAACCAAAGGTGTTAAAATCGTAAAAATCGCCACACCCCAACCCACCAATGATGAACCTTGCGATATCAACGCATGCGCCGCTCCAGGCAAGGTAAGTGTCGTCCTCAAACTTCCCGCATCCATGGTGATAAAGGGTGAGATTTGCACCACGATCATCAGTAGTAGGGCAGTCAAAGAAAAAGCTGAAACACGCACCAAAGAAGCAGGACGATTCTGATACAGAGTCGCACCACAGCAAACACAATTCACTCTGCATCCCTCGGAAACCGGCTCCGCAAAATGCAGCGTGTCACAGAAATGACAGATTGCATAATGCGGTCCGCCTCTCGGCTTGGGCCATGATAAAATGGAAAGTCGTGTTCTCAATTTGACTTACGTGATCTCATAGCAACGACCCGTTGTTTTAATTCGCCCAAATTCTCAATTCCACATTCCACAAAATCTCCCGCTTGTAGGTATTTTGGTGGATTCATACCCATCGCCACTCCGCTGGGAGTTCCCGTTGCAATGACATCGCCCGGCAAAAGCGTCATGAAGCGGCTGATATAACTCACGATACTTTGCACTCCGAACAACATGTCTTTCGTCCAACTGTTCTGTCGCATCTCGCCATTGACCTGACACCATAATCTCAGCTCTTGTGGATTCTTGATTTCATCCGCAGATACAAGAGTTGGCCCCATGGGTGCGAAACTGTCACAGCTTTTCCCCTTCGTCCACTGACCGCCACGATCCTTCTGAAACGCTCGCTCCGAGTAATCACAAAATACCGAGTAACCGGCCACATATGACATTGCTTCTTTTTCTGAAATATATTGCGCCCTCCTACCAATCACAACCGCCAGCTCAACCTCGTAATCCATTTTTTTTGCATCACGAGGAATAATAACATCATCAAACGGACCACTCCATGCCGTAGTCGCCTTCATAAAAAGCACGGGCTCGATGGGAATCTCACCACCCATTTCTTTTGCATGCTCCAAATAGTTTTGACCCACACATACAATTTTTGAAGGCCTGGCAATCGGCGGACCAAGCCGAATCATGGGATCAACCTCAGCCCCTCCTGGGCAACCCTGCGACACCCATTCCGCTATACTCTCCATCCCCCCCAAAGCAAAAAATGCCTCATCGTAATCCATAAACTCACCACTCGCATCAATCCTACGGCCATCCTCAAGTAAAACTCCCGGATCTTCTCTTCCAGCCTCACCAAATCGAATCAATTTCATCGTTTTAAAATCGAAATATGAAGATAATCATATTCAATGAGAAATCCAGCCTTAATCCAGCAGGAATTCGATGAGACTCATCCCTTGATGAACCCCTATTTCGCCCTGTCAACCTCAATCGACTGATCGCCTTTTGGATTGTGAGGAGTCACGCTACGGTAAAATTTACCACAAGCCGTAAGATTGCCCTCGAGATCAAATAGCGCGGAGCTAGTTCCCGGAGGGCTATCAATATTGAACGAAAACCACGAATATCCTGCAATCCAGTCCTGTTTCTCCATCCATGGCACAACGTCTTTCATAAATGCCAAAACCGCAGCAGGCTTGTGCTTGTTTTTATTAATATCACCACCTGTCTTCCAATCAGCAGGTGCAAACTCCGTGATCATCAAAGGACGCTTTCCATACTTCTCATGAATCGTTTTCATTTTCGATTTGAACGATTTCGGATCCGTTCCGCCATACCAATGAACTCCAATATAATCGACCCTATAGCCTCGCTTGTCGACTTCCTTCATAAAATCCCGCATCCAGGTACCCGGTATACCTTGGACACTATCGTCATTGATTCCCTCGGGATTTGCACATGCCGGACTACACAGAGGAATACCCAGCTTTTCTAGTGTCGGCCATATTTCAAGCGCCTTGGTGTATGACATGTTCGCTTGATCCTTGTGATCAGGCTCATTAAACGCCAATAGCCTTTTAATGTTTCCATTTTTAATGTGAGGAATGACATCTTGATCGAGTTTCTGCTGAATGGTCTCAATGTTCGATCCGCTCCAAACCATCGGGATAAATTCAACCAGTTTAGGCTGTTGCTTAGCTACCCTTGTGCCCCATGAGTAATTCCATGAAGGATTCAATGCCTTCACGCGTGGCATATTTTCATCAACAGTACCTCCCTTCTTGTCTCCCCTGTCCCGCAGTGTGAAACATGCGCCTTTTTTGCCCGGAAGCTTTAACTTAGAAGCTGTGAATTGTTTACTATCCGCAGAAAGCGTAACCATTCCGATTATTAAAACAAACGCACAACGATATAAAACGTGGATTTTTTTCATAAGGTATGGCAACTCAATCAGTCTTCTTTGATATCGCTTATAAAAAAAGAGCCCCGTTGTAGGGTTAACTACAACGGGGCAAATACCTGGCAACGACCTACTCTCACAGGACCTATCGTCCCACTACCATCGGCGCTGCGTCGTTTCACTTCCGGGTTCGGAATG
>JBIIKO010000005.1:0-284286 GCA_044233125.1 Luteolibacter sp.
GGAGCTTGATGGGAATGGCCTTGGAGCGGAAGCCATCGAATGCGAGGCGGGTTGTTCAATCGGAGCAAGTCGAGGCGAATATGGGTCAGGAAGGCGAGAATAGAGAGAGAGCCTTTGGAGAGGTGGGTATGAAAAAGATTTTACGAACGAGGGTGAGGTATTTCACCGACGGCGCGGTGATCGGTAGCAAGGGTTTCGTGAACGAAGCGTTCGATGCGGATCGGAAGAGATTTTCGGAGAAAAGAAAAGACGGCGCGCGCAAAATGCGGGGGGTGGGAAAAGCAGCGGGAGGAACGCTCTGGAGCGTGAGAGATTTGAAGGTGGGAGTGTAAGAAAGCTGCGGGCGGTCGTTAAAATAGCTGATATCTTGTTTTGCTTTCCGCCAGCAGTTTGATGGCTTATTTTCCGAACAGTATGACACCCGAACTTCGAGAACTTTTCACCTTTCTCTCATTCCCCAGCGTATCGACCGATTCCAAACACCGGCAGGATGTGCGCGACTGTGCGGAATGGATTGTTAGAAAACTCTCCGCCATGCAGCTCACCTCCGAGCTTCATGAAACTCCCGGTCATCCGATTATCATCGCGAGAAACCAGCATCAGGCGGATCGTAAAACGGTTCTGATCTACGGTCATTACGATGTCCAGCCTGCCGATCCATTAGAGCTCTGGCAGTCTCCGCCGTTCTCTCCTGAGATTCGCGACGGCAGAATCTGGGCGCGCGGTGCCACGGACAACAAGGGTCAGATGCTCGCTCACATCCTCGGCGTGGGGAAAACCCTCGAAGCCAAAGGCGAACTTCCCGTGAACCTGATTTTCCTTTTCGAAGGCGAAGAAGAAATCGGTTCACCTAATCTCGCGCCGTTTCTCGAAAAACACCGTGACGAATTGAAATGCGACATCATCGCCATATCTGACACAGGAATGGTCGCGCCCAACACGGGAACTCTGGGTTATGGATTACGCGGAATCACATGCGCGGAAGTGAAAATTATCGGACCTGTTAGGGATTTGCATTCAGGTCTTTTCGGTGGTGCGGTCGCCAATCCAGCCACCGCCATGGCTCGCCTCGTCGCTTCATTGCACGACTCCGAGGGCAGGGTTGCCATCGAGGGTTTCTATGATGAGGTGCGCCCGCTCGAAGCATGGGAGCGGGAAATGTGGGCGAAAGTTCCGGGGCTTTCCGATCAGGATTATTTGAAAGTCACCGGTTCACCCGCAGCATTTGGCGAGCCGGGTTATAGCTCCGCCGAGCGCGTCTTTGCGCGGCCGACAGCAGAGGTTAACGGCATCGGTGGTGGCTACCAAGGCGAGGGCTCAAAAACCGTCATTCCTTCCGAGGCTTTCGTGAAATTCTCCTTCCGACTTGTTCCCGATCAAGATCCGCAAGTCATCTTGAAACGTCTCAGGGCTCACCTGGAAAAACACTGCCCGCCGGGTGTGAAGCTCATCGTTGAAGACGGCCATGACGGCAGACCCTATGCCTGCGATCCTCATTCCGATTTCGGCAAAGCCGCTCAACGCGCCTTGAAACGAACCTTCCCAGGCGATCCCATGTTGATTCGCGAGGGAGGCTCTATTCCCATTGTCCAAGCTTTCCGCGAAATCCTAAACGTCGATACTCTCCTACTCGGCCTCGCGCTTTCCGACGCCCAGATCCATTCCCCGAACGAAAATTTTCCCATTGAAAACTTCGAGGCCGGAATTCGACTCAATCAGGCGTTACTGGAAGAGTTGGCTAGATAAGGCATGCCTTGTTGCGCAGGAATCAAACCTTCTTTGCCTTGGTCATCGCTTGGCTGAACCAATCGTTACCGGTAGTTGCGGATGAGGGTGAGCGGCTGTCGCGGCGTGGCGATTGACGATCGTTGCCGCCGGGTGAGTTGCTGCGCTGGCGGGATTCGAAATCGGGATTCGATTTCATCGACAGGGCGATACGACTTCTTTTCAGATCCACTTCCATCACGGTCACTTGGACATTCTGACCGACTTTAACCACCTCGCTCGCATCGCGGACGAATTGATCGGAAAGTTGGCTGACGTGGACGAGGCCGTCTTGGTGGACGCCGACATCGACGAAAGCTCCAAACGCGGTAACATTGGTGACAATTCCTGGAAGCTTCATGCCAACGGTCAGATCCGCAGGTTTTTCGATACCATCGGCGAAATTGAATATTTCAAAAGCCTTGCGCGGGTCACGACCGGGCTTGGAGAGCTCTGCCAGAATGTCTTGGAGGGTTGGCAAGCCCACATCATCTGTTAGATATTTTTGAAGGTTGATTTTTTTCCTCAGCGAATCATCGCGCATCAGGTCGGCGACACCACAGCCGATATCACTCGCCATTTTTTCAACCAAAGCGTAGCGCTCAGGGTGAACCGCAGAAGCATCGAGCGGATGTTTGGCATCTTGAATACGAAGAAATCCTGCAGCCTGTTCGAAAGCCTTCTCGCCGAGACGCGGGACCTGTTTCAACTCCGCACGTGAACTGAATCCACCTTTCTCTGTGCGATACGCGATGATGTTTTCAGCCAAGGTGTTGTTCAGTCCGGAAATGTAAGCGAGCAAATGTTTTGAGGCGGTGTTGAGCTCCACACCCACGCCGTTGACGCAGCTTATCACGGTGTCATCGAGCGAGGTTTTCAACGCGCGTTGATCGACATCATGCTGGTATTGCCCGACGCCGATCGCTTTCGGATCGATTTTCACCAATTCCGCCAGCGGATCCATCAACCGACGGCCGATCGAAACGGCACCGCGCACGGTGACATCTTCGTTGGGAAATTCTTCGCGAGCCGCATCGGAAGCGGAATAGATCGATGCTCCGCTTTCGTTGACCATGATGACAGGAATCGACGAAGGGAGTTTGAGTTTTTTAACAAACGCCTCGGTCTCGCGGGAGGCCGTGCCATTACCGATCGCGATCGCTTGGATATCATATTTCTTGATCAGGCCAGCGAGTTCAACCGCCGCTTCATAAGCTTGACTATTCGATCCAGCGGTGCAGTGCAGCACGGTATGATGAAGAAGATTTCCCTGAGCATCGAGCACCACGGTTTTGCAACCCGTGCGGAAACCTGGATCGATCGCGATCGTGCGGCGACGACCCAAAGGCGAGGCAAGCATCAGTTCACGGAGGTTTTCCGCGAAAACTTGGATGGCAGTTTCATCGGCACGTTTTTTACCAAGCAAACGCATTTCCGTTTCCATGGAAGGCATCAGCAGGCGCTTACAGCCGTCCTCCACAGCAAGACGTACTTGCTCTGCGGCCGCTCCCTTTCCGCGAACCCATTCATTTACGGCAAGCGTGGCCACTCGCTCCATCGGCACATCGATACGCATGAATAGAAACGCTTCTTTTTCACCACGCCGGATCGCGAGCATGCGGTGCGAAGGAATGGTCTTGAAAGGCTCGGACCACTCGAAGTAGTCGCGGTATTTTTCCGCGCCATCTTCTTTTTCCTTACCATACATGATTTTAGAGGAAACGGTGGCCTCGGCCTCGTAGATTTTACGGACTTGGCCGCGCAGTGAGGCGTCATCGGATACGCGCTCGGCGATGATGTCGCGGGCGCCGGCCAGGGCGTCTTGCTCTGTGGCGACCTCCTTTTCAGCATCTATGTATTTTGCGGCTTCCGTGGCGGGATCGGCATTTTGATTTTCCATCAGGAAATCGGCAAGCGGTGTGAGGCCGCGTTCGATCGCCTTAGTGGCACGGGTCTGGCGTTTCGGGCGGTAAGGCGCGAACACGTCTTCAAGCATGGTGAGGGTCAGGGCTGTGAGGATTTTTTTCTTCAGCTCATCGGTGAGGAGGCTGCGTTCCTCGAGCGATTTCAGGATTGTCGCGCGGCGGGAATCGAGCTCGGCGAGTTGTAGCATACGATCGCGGATCGCCTGGATTTGCACTTCATCGAGAGAGCCCGTGGATTCTTTTCGATAACGAGAGATGAACGGAATCGTCGCGCCCTCTGCGAGCAATTTGGCAGTAGCTACAACGGAAGAAAGCTTGATACCGGTCTCGCGAGCAATGAGTTCGAGATGAGCTTGAGAGGATGAGGCAGGTGTGGGATCGGACATGATTTTCGAGCTCGGCAACTTTAAGCTAGAGAGTGAGCTGGTGGCAAGCGATGCCGAAGCATTTCCCGATAAAATGATCTGGTCACCCGAGGCATAGGCGGGCATTGCTTTGCGGTGATGATCGCCGATGCGCCCGCCATTCCCAAACCAAGGTTGAAGTTTATCGATTTGGCACGATCGATTGCGATCCTTCTCATGCTGGAAGGGCACTTTATCGGCCTGACACTCACGCAAGAGGCGCGGGATCCGTCGAATTTCATCTATCTTACTTGGAATACAATACGAGGATTCACGGCACCGCTTTTTTTCACTGCGGCGGGCATGATTTTCGTATTTCTGCTCACGGGGGAGAAAAGTTCTTCATTTTTCGGACAGGTGAGGGTGCGCAAAGGTTTAATCAGAGCCGCACAATTGCTGTTTTGGGGTTATGCACTGCAACTCAGTTTGCGAAGATTTCCGGATTATTTAAAAGGCGTTTTCAGCGATTGGATTTTTGCATTTCATGTCCTGCAATGCATCGGGATCTGCCTGATTGTATTGATTTTGATTGCGGCGCTCCAACGCGCGATCGGTAAATTTTCTTTAGTGACTTTTTACGCATGGGGGACGGTGATTTGTTTGTCCGTCTATGTTTGGCTGAAAAGCCTGCCGGAAGGAACGCACGTCCCTGATGGTTGGCCGCAGATCATCCAAAATGCGCTGAGCGGACCGAGATCCATTTTTCCGATCATGCCATGGTTAGGATATGCGTTGCTCGGTGGTGCGATGGGTGCGTATTTGCGCGCGCGGAACGATCAACTCCCGACTCTCCGCTCATGTAGCTGGTTTTTTATTCTGGCTGCGGGACTGAAATCGATATGGCTCGTGGCGATCTGTGTACCCATGCCGGAATATGCTGCGGAGGGTATCGCGTGGTTCACTGAGCGTGCTTTCGAAGTGGTTTTATTTGTCGGAATCTTGCGTATCATCGAGATCCGGTATGGGATTCATGCTCCGTGGATGCTGAGGATTGGCCAGGAAACTTTTGCCATCTATATTTTTCACGTTATCGTCCTGTACGGCGGGTTATTCGGTTTTGGCTTGAGTGACTCTATCAAAGAAAAGCTCGGTCCTTGGCAAGCAGCCGGAGGTGCGTTGATCTTCATCACGTTTTTCGCGAGCTTTGCCATCGCGTTGAATCTTTGGAAAACACAGATGAAGAAAAATATATAGTTCGCTCAAACCGTGCAAATCTGCACGGCCTGACGCAAACTTATGAGCTTATCCTCATGGGTCGGAATGAATTCCTGCGCTACATATCCGGTATAGCCCGTTTCCAAAATCGCCCGCATGATGGATGGGTAATTCAGTTCTTGGGTCTCGTCGATTTCATTCCGGCCCGGGCAACCTCCGGTGTGGTAGTGGGAAAAATAGGCATGTTTCGCAAGAATGGTCGCGATGATGTCGCCCTCCATGATCTGCATGTGATAAATGTCATAGAGCAGCTTGAAATTCGGGCTCGCCAACCGATCCACCAACGCCGTCCCCCACTGGCTGCGGTCACACATGTAATCGGGATGGTCGACGCGCGAGTTCAGCAATTCCATCGTCAAAGTGATCCCGAGCTTCTCAGCGACTGGCAAAATCCTCTCCAATCCAATTGCACAATTTTCAAGACCTTGTTCATCATCCATCCCTTCCCGGTTTCCGGAAAAGCAGATGAGTTGTTTCGCGCCAACCTTCACACAATCCTGAAGTTTCCGCTCATAGACTTCCACGAGGGCATCGTGATGCTCGATACGGTTGAACGATTTTTCAATCATACCTACTTTGATTCCAGAGCGCGTAGTCGCCGTCGGAAAGGTAACCACAGGGCAATCCAGATCATGTTTGCGTATCGTTTCAAAATCCGGTGTATCCAACAAATCGATCGCCACGAGACCGATATCTTTGGCGGCAGCGCAAAACTGCTCCAAAGGAATGTCGTCATAGCACCAGCGGCAAGCGGCGTGGCGGATGGTGTTTTTCAAATCTTTCATAAGGGTCGGTCTTTGATGGCTGCGGATTCCGTATCTCTTGATGCAAAGCCTGATGCGGATGTTGGGTGGCTTGCAAGCAGCAAGGCAAATCAAGAGAGCGATCATTCAAATTGCCACATGCCTTTTGCCAAGTAGCATCATCCGAAATTAACCCGTATCCCGGTTCACTGGAAAGCAACCGACTCATCTTCTCCATGAAATTTCCATCCATTACACTCACCCTTCTGTTGTCGCTGATTTCGCTGAACGCCGCGCGACCGCTCAATGTGCTGTTCTTCACGGCGGATGACATGAACCACGACTCCAGCGCCGTATTCGGAGGGCCGATCAAGGACTTGACGCCGAATGTGGATCGCCTCGCATCCGAAGGCCTGCGCTTCAGGCATGCTTACTCCACGGTTGCGGTTTGTCAGCCGGTGCGTCAGACCATGTTTTGCGGACTCTATCCGCATCGCAGCGGATCGATGGGATTTTTTCCGGTCCATCCTCAGGTGCGCACGCTTCACCAACAATTTCGCGATGCCGGGTATCTGATCTCATGTTATGGAAAAAGAAAACACATGCAGCCCGCCGATCAGTTTTGTGCGGATGTGAGCGATGACACCATCAGCCGCCGGCCTAAGCAGCTCGCAGAAGCCACCCGCCAATTCCTGCGTAAGGCTCGTGAACAGGGAAAACCCTTTTTCCATAACGTCAATTGCTACGATCCTCACCGCCCGTTCATCGGCATGAATGGACCGGACGACCTGGCAGGAGGCGAGCCTCCGAGTCGCTGGGTCAAGCCGGAGGAAGTCACGCAGGTTCCTGGATTTCTTGAGGATTTGCCGGAAATCCGGCGTGAACTTGCAGGCTATTATACGAATGTGCGGCGTTTGGATGATGCGCTCGGGGCAGTGCTGGCGGTGATCAGGGAAGAAGGGTATGCGGATAACACAATCGTTGTGTTTTATGGCGGCGATCATGGCATGTCTTTTCCTTTTGCAAAATCGAACAATTACGAGAACAGCTCGCGGGGTGCGCTAATCATTCGATGGCCGGGAGTTACGAAGCCGGGAGCCGTGGATGAAAACCACATGGTTACCACTCTGGATTTTACGCCAACCATTCTTGAGGCTGCAAAATTACCGGCCATTCCGGACATTGACGGGCGTTCATTTCTGCCCGCACTCAAGGGTGAAAAGATGGCGGGGTGGGATCATGTCTTCACTGTCTATAACGCCGCTTATGGAAAGAATTGGCTGCCCATGCGCTGCATGCGCACTAGAGAACGCGCATACATATGGAACGCATGGAGCAACGGCACAAAAAAATATCATACTGAAAACATGTCAGGTTTGACATGGAAAGCCATGACATCTGCCGCGGAAAGCAATCCGGAGATCCTGGAGAGAACCCAGTTTTATAGCTATCGCACACCCGAGGAATTCTACAATCTCGCAATAGATCCGTGTGAGCGAAAAAACCTGATCCATGATTCAGCCAACCAAGCCGAAATCGCATCCATGCGAAAAGAGCTTCTGAGCTTCATGAAGCGGACTGAGGATCCGTTCGCAAATGCATTTGCTCATCGCGAAAACACAAAGCTCGTTCCGGAAACGATTGAAAAGCTCAACAAAAAGTATTCCAGCAAAGGCGGCAGCGAGTAATCTTGATTAGCGTTTATGTTTCGGATCGTAAAAAATCCGGACATCCGCCTCCTTCGTGCCGAGCAGTTGTTGCGCGCGGCGCAATGCATCCCGCGTCGAAATATTCGGGTTCGATGGCATCGCGAGAAAGATATTGCTTTCACCTTGGGTTCGATTCGCGCCCTCTTGCAGTATTTCCAAAATCCCCGAGCGCTTTAGAACCTTATACACATCTTTGGATGCTCCGGATATCAGCAAATAGAGGCCTTGGCGGCGAATGAAGCCAACCAAATCCTCAAGTGCCATGACACTCGTCGCGTCCAAGTGACGAGCATTTTTCAAGCGCAGAATGATAACCTTGATTGCCGGGTCCGCAGCAATCCGCTGAATCTGCGTGCGGAACAATTCCGATGCGCCGAAGAACAAATCCCCTTCCACATGTACGATGGAAATCGCAGGGATTGGCCTCGCTTCGTTCACCTCTTTTTCCCTTAGCTCACCGAGATCATTGAACTCGTATTCCTTCAGGTAAGGTTTGCTGGCTTTTCGCAGAAACAAGGTGATGGAAATCGCGACCCCGATAAAAATGGCAACGTGTAAGGGTGCGAGAAGTGTTGCGATAAATGTCACGATGATCACCACCGCGTCATCCAGTGTGGAGCGCAGGCAAATGCGAATTTGCTTGAGATTGAAGAGCGTGAAAGAAACCGCGATGACGAGCACGGCGAGCGCGGATTTGGGAATATAATCAATGATGTCCAAACCGGCTTTTTCAGACCATGCGATCATGACAACCAGGGACAGGGTAAGTAATCCCGTGTAAAATGAAGAAGCTTTCGTCGCAGCTCCCGACTTGAAATTCAGCATCGTTCGGGTCAAAGAACCCGAGGCCGGCATCCCGCAGGCGATAGCCGAACCCAAATTCGAGAAACCCACGGAAAGCATGTCCTGATTTACATCCATGCGATCACCTGTCTGCGATGCGATCGACTTCGTCATCAGGGTGTTTTCCAATGATGCCAGAAATGCGATCGCCAGGGCCAAGCCTAACAACACCGAGATATCGTTAAAAATATCCGGCCGAAAAAAATTAGGCAACGTCGGCACAAGATCCGTAAACCCAAAGGTTCGGAATGTTTCCTGTCCCGCAAATGCACCGACACCCAAGTGAATGAGCGGTCCGAAAATGATTGAACCTGAAAGCAGCGCGATCGAGAACGCCGGCCAATTTTTTTTCCATCGCCTGAAGGCGAGGTAAACCGAAAGCGTGACTGCACCCATCAAAAGAGGTGCCCATTGTGTGTGTTTGATCGAGCATGAAAGCTCGCCCACCAAACCGAAAAACGTCGCCGTTTTCTCGGAGTCGACGAACTGATTCAGGCCCAGCAGCGGTTTGAGTTGGTTGCCGATGATCAGCACCGCCGCACCCGCCATATAACCGACCAGAACGCTCCGTGAAACATACTGTAAGAGATCCGCGACCTTGAAGAGGGCACCCAATATCGAGGCAATCGCAACGATAAAAACCAACAATGGAAGCAATTCATGAACCCGGGATTGCAAATTGGGGTTCACCGCAAAAAAGCTGAACAGCATGAACGCGGTCGCGTTCGTCGGACCCAGCACATTGTAGCGAGAACTTGCGAAAAGCGGAGCAATGATCGCCGCCACCGCCGCGCTTATGACTCCATAAACAATATCCAGCCCCGCTATCGCCGCGTATGCGATTGCCTGTGGCAGCGCCAGCAAGGTCACATTCGCTGCCGCCCTCATGTCGCAGACGAATTTTGACTTTGTATAATCGCTAAAAGGACCGACGCGCGGCAGAAAATCGATTTTCTCCTCGGCAAAATAATCGCGTGTAGCGCGATAGGATTTTTTGATGACGGTTCCGAAACTCATGCGGCTTCGTGATATTCAGTGGAACCGCGCGCGCCTGAACAGCCAGAGGCCCAACAACACACATAAAACATTTGGTGCCCAAAGGGCAATCGCCGCACCGGCATCGGTATCGAATTTATCCGCCAGCATGGTGAAGAGGAAATACGCGGTTCCGATCAGCAAGCTGACGATCAAGCCGGTAGACGTGTCTTTGCGTCGGCTTTTCAAGCCCAAGGGAACGGCAATAAACGCAAACGACAGGCAGGCCATGGAAAACGAAAATCGCTTGGTGATTTCAGCACGGAAACTAACTTTCTGGGAATCTTTGAGTCCAGGATTATCCCCGATGTAACGACGGATTTCCTCACTGGTCATCGCACTGGAACGAATCTTTTTATTGCGATCATTGCCAAAATCAAACAGCCACGGCTCGGCCTCACCGGCAAACACCAGTTTCGACACACCGTCCTGTTTTTTGGATTCGATGAAGGTATCGATCAATTTCAGGCGCAGCTGTTTTTTCTCCTCATCGACAATCAACGATACGCTTCCCGCGTGCACATAGGCTTCCGTTCGGGATGGCGCCAGCTTGCCAACGCCTGAAACCTGGTAGAGATGAAAGCCTTTCAAGGTGTCGCCGTCCCGTGCCTCGACAAAGACTTTTTGATTCTTAAACTTCGATTGCACGATACCGGGATCCAGCAGCGAGCGAGGATCACGTTTGACCTGCTCATAGATCAAATCGGTGAGCGTGGCTTTCGCATGAGGCACCACATTCACATTGATCCACAAACAGCCCAGCGACAGCAATGCGCCAATGATGAAGACCGGCAGCGCCAATCGAAACAGGCTGAGTCCGGCGACTCGAAAACTGGTGATTTCATGATCACTCGACATCCTACCGAACACCAGCAGCACGGCGGAAAGAAAACCCCAGGGGATGGTGAACATCAGCGAAAAAGGCAGCACGTTGATGACAAACCGCGCCACAAGGCTCAAAGGGGCCGCCTGATCCACAAGCAAGGGCCGCGCCTGCTTGAAAAGATTTCCCATCACCAATACCAGACTCAGGATAAAAACGGCATAGATCGTCCCCACAAGAATCTGTTTGGCGATATAGCGGTCGAAAAGGCGCATGTCAGAGAATCGCGGTCTGGGGCGGATCTTGCAAGTGGCAAGATGAATCAGTTTTAGATCGGCTATCCCCTGCCCACTCCAAAGCGCCTGTCGATGTCCTTGCGGTTGTATTCGGTCAGGGTGGGACGACCATCAGCCGCGCAGTATGGGAGATCGCACTCAAACAGTTCGTTCAAAAGGCTTTGCGCCTCAGCGAGTCGCGGCACAACGCGCTTCGCCGCCTTGCTGGCGATGATTCTTGAGAGTCTTTCGAAGGTAAATTTTCCGGCCGATGCCGGGCCATGCAGGGTTTCTTCCAAGATCTCGCTGAGGAAAAGCTTTGGGTCTTCCATTTCAAGAAAGACTGGGAGGCTTCGCAGTTGCAGGGTATTTCCGCCGAAAGCCTCGACTTCCAAGCCGGCCTCCAACAAGGCGTTTTTCTCGCGCAACAAATGATCCAGATCGCGAGGGTCAAGTTCGACCAAAACGGGAACCAACAGGTTTTGTGTTTCCAAGCCTGCTTTACGGCCTTGGGTGAGTTGTTCGAAAATGATCCGTTCACGTGCGGCTTTTGGATCGAACAAGACCAAGCCGCTATCGCTTTCAAACATGACATACCGCTCCTGCAACATCCCGATCAAGCGGAACGGGGGGGCTTTGGAAAGACGCGCTTTGATTTGCGATTCACCGGCCTCAAGCATGGTGAGTTCTTGCTGCGATTGGTGAAACATCGCCGCACGCGATACCAGGCTTTTCTCTGACTCGATGGCAAGCTCGGAATGACCCGCAGCCTGCGTGGTCACCTGTGGAAGAGGGATCCGCAGTCGCGGTTTCAGGCTTTCGGCGACAGCCCGGGAAATGAGATCACGGATCTCATGCGGGCGATGGAATCGCACTTCCCTCTTCGCAGGATGGACGTTCACATCAACCAGCTGCGGCTCCATTTCCAACCACAACCACGCAGCCGGATACAAGCCGTCTTGAAGATTTCCACGGAAACCCTCCACCAAGCCCTTCGATACCGCCGAGTCCTCGATCGGCCTGCCGTTGAGAAAAACGAATTGGTGACGCCTGCCTTTGCGGGCGTGCTGAGCCGGCAGAATGAAGCCACTGACCTGCATGCCGTTTCCGGTGGTCTCGGAAATCTCCACCAGCTCGCCACCGAGATCATTTCCCAGCAACTGCCGCACTCGGTCCGCCGTGCGAACGACACCAGGGAGATCGAAAACCGTCCGGTCGTCTTTTCTGAAACGGAAACGCACACCCGGTGCCGCCAGAGCGTGCAGGCGTATTTGCTGCTCCACATGGGCGGACTCGGTGCTTTCGGCACGCATGAATTTGCGCCGAGCGGGCATATTGAAAAACAAATTCCGCGCCTCAATCACCGTGCCGGGAGCACCTCCTGCATCGCGGACATCACGGAGTTTTCCGCCATCCACGATGATTTCCGTGCCGGTCAGCGACTCAGGCTGCCGGGTGACCATGCGAAACTTCGCCACACTTGCAATGCTGGGAACCGCCTCGCCGCGAAATCCCAAGGTTAAAATATTCGCCAGATCCGCCGAGGTGCGCAGTTTGCTGGTCGCGTGCCTTTCGAGAGAGAGCAACGCATCTTCACGCGCCATGCCGCAGCCATCATCGGTCACACGGATCAGATTCATCCCGCCTTTTTCAATATCTACCATCACTTCCCGCGCCCCGGCATCCAAGCTGTTTTCAACAAGTTCTTTCACCACACTCGCCGAACGCTCCACGACCTCACCTGCCGCGACTTGGCTGGCTAGGATATCTGGTAAAACGCGAATCTCTGGCACGCCACGATTTAGTCCTTCCGATCCGTATTCAGCAATCTTCAATTGACCCATTCGCACCTCCGGTTAGCCTGCCCCACTCATGGCTGGCTTTTTCAAAAAACTTTTCAACGCGATCATCGACCAAGCTGAGGTCGATTGGGACGAACTTGAGGCGAATCTCATCGCCGCCGACCTTGGCGGCAAACTCAGCACAGGCATCGTCAATGAACTCTTCGATCTCGGCCGCAAGGTGTCCGCCCATGATGTTGTCGACATCACCCGCAAGCGTCTCTCGAAAATCCTACCCGATGATTGCCCTCCTCCCTCTCCTCGCGAAGACGGCAAACCATTTGTCATTCTCATCGTCGGCGTAAACGGAACCGGGAAAACAACGTCCTCTGCCAAGCTCGGCATGTGGCTGAAAAAACGCGGCCACAGCGTGATGCTGGCAGCTGCCGATACGTTCCGCGCGGCGGCGGTCGAGCAACTGCAGCGTTGGGGCGATCGACTGGACATCCCCGTCGTCACCGGCCAAGCAAATTCCGACCCCTCATCGGTCTGTTTCAAAGCGCACCAACAAGCGATCGCCGAGAAAACCCAATTCCTCATCTGTGATACGGCGGGGCGCATTCACACCCGCCATAACCTGATGGAAGAACTGGGAAAAATCCGCCGCACGATCGCCAAACAGGACGACACCGCACCGCATCTCACCTTGCTCGTTGTCGATGCCTCAACCGGATCTAACGCCCTCAACCAAGCGAAAGAATTTCACAAAGCCAGCCCGCTCGATGGTTTGATCATCACCAAACTGGATGGCTCAGGAAAAGGCGGGATCGCTTTCACGATCTTCGATCAACTCGGTGTCGCCCCACGTTTCATCGGAACGGGTGAGGAACCCGAGGCGTTTTCGATGTTTGAGAAAGAACGTTTTGTAGCGGAGGTGCTTTAGATGGTCTCGGGCATTCTTTCTACAGAGAGGGAGGAGAAGATGGAGAAGAGGAGTGAATTTAGATCTTAGAACTAATCCATATTTTATTTTTTCTCCCCGTCCTCCTATTCCTCCTCCCTCTCTGTCGGGAAAAAGCCAGAAGTCTCATTGTCCGCTTGAAACAAGATTGCAGTAAGCTCTGAGTTCAAGCAAGTTTGCACGGCTCATGGATTACAAAGAAGCGATAGATTGGTTGTTCGAAACCCAGCAGTTCGGGATCAAGCTGGGCTTGGAAGGTCCGCGTCATTTGCTCAAAGAGTTTCTCGCCTATCCCAAACACGGCGTGCAGGTCGCCCACGTTGCGGGCACGAATGGCAAGGGCAGCGTCTGCGCGATCATGGATCGCTGCGCCAGATCCTGCGGGAAACGCACGGGGCTCTTCACCTCGCCACATCTCATCGACTACCGCGAGCGCATGAGAGTTTCAGGCGAAATGATATCCGAACAACGATGCGCTGAATTACTCACTGAGGCACGTGAAGTTTGCACACAACTCGAGGTCCACCCGACCTTTTTCGAAATCACTTTAGCCGTCGCCATGCGCTGGTTTCGGGAAATGGAATGCGATTTGATTGTCTTGGAAACGGGAATGGGCGGACGCCTGGACGCCACCACGGCAGTGCCCGCGGATGTTTGCGTAATCACTCCGATTGGGATGGATCACACCCAATGGCTTGGTGAGACCTTGGGACTGATTGCCACTGAAAAAGCCGGGATTTTTCTCGAAGGTGTGCCTGCCTTTTCTTCGCCTCAGGAAATCGAAGCACGCCAAGCTCTCGAAAAAGAAGCAAACCAAAAACGCACCCCGCTCACCTTCATCGATCAGCCGCTTGAAGGCTATGGTATCGCTCTTGCCGGCAAACATCAGAAATGGAATGCGGCACTCGCCCTAGCGGCATTGCACGCTCTCGGGCTGCCATTGAATTACGAATCGGTTGCCGAAGGTCTTTCCAAGGTGAAATGGCCGGGACGCTTCGAACGCATCATGAGTGGCAAGCTGGAAATCATTCTGGACGGCGCCCACAATCCGCACGCTGCAAAAGTTCTGCGGGAAACCTGGATCGATGAAATCGGCGCAGGGCATGGCACACTCATCTTCGGCGCTGTTGAATCGAAAGATATCTCGGGCATCCTCGATGAACTGCGCGGACTCAACCAACGAATCATCTTTTGCAAAGTTGGAACGACCCGCGGGCTTCCCACCGCCGAGCTGATCAAAAGTTTACCGAGCGAAGAACAAGCAAGGGCGGAATGTTATGACACCTTCACCGAGGCCCTCGCTGCAGCAAAATCATATCAAGATCGCATCCTCGTTGCAGGTTCACTTTTCCTCGTCGGCGAGGCGAGAGCCATTTTGTTAGATAAAACGTTTCTGGCAAGCGTTCAGTAGGAGCGAGGAGCAGAGAGCAGAGAGCGGGGAGTTTTTCAATCTTACTCCAAGCTCTTAGCTCTTAGCTCTTTGCTCTATGTCTTGAAATCCCGCGTCTGAAAGGCGAGCCAGCCGATGGTGAAAAGGCTCACATTCAAGCCAGCCAGGAAGGTGAAGCTCTCGATGATTTTCGGCCATGAGATGTATTGTTCCACCAAAAACACCCAAGCACTCATGCGCCAGGTGACGAAATAGCTTTCATAGGGTTTGAAGAATGGAAAACCCTGCAGAATCATATCAACAAAAAGAATCGTCAGGGTTATGATCGTCGCAGCGGCGGGCTTGATCTTGAAACAGGAAAACATGAACGCAATGGATGACAGCGTGATCATGCTGATCCCGATTCCAGCAGCGGAGAGCGCCAGCCGTCCCGCACCTTCCCACCAATTCGGATACGCGGCAAAGACCTTCATTTTGGGCTCGATGACAAACAAGCCGCCTTCCCATCCCACAGCCGCAACCGCCATCGCGTAACCGCTGATACCGACAAAAAACACGAAGCTAAACGTGTAGAGACAAACCGCCGTGTATTTTACCAACAACAAACGGAAGCGGCTGATCGGACGCGCGAAGACCATGCGCAAATTCCCGTCCTCGTTTTCCTTGGCGACAATATCACCCGCAACCAAGGCGAAATAAATCGAACCCAACAGAAACATGCTCAGAAGCATGATCATGAACGTGATGGTCAAAGAGCTATAGTAGGTACTGAACTCCAAGCCGTTTCTCTCCACCATTCCACGCATCCGCTCTTGGCTGGCTTCAAGTTTGTAAACCGTGAGAATCAGAGCCTCCATCGCGAGAAACGCGCCGTAGCCCATCCACGTTCTGGGACGCGCGAACAATTTGCGAAGCTCACCGCTAAGTTGTTGGATAAAAACCATATCAGTTGGGGCTGCCTCGACCATCGAGAATTTCCATATACACATCTTCCAGCGAGCGACGGACTTTTGCAAACTCACGAACCCGCACGCCGGCTTTCACCCACTCTTCCACCACTTGTGCGGAATCGATCGAGACCGGCAACGCGATGCGACCCGCCTGCAGCACGCTGCCCCCAAACCGCTCAACCACCGGTCCAGCCACTGACCATGTCTCAAGATCGGCCTGATAGATCGGCGTCTCGTCGGCGAGATTGCGGACAGAACCTTCGAATACAAGTTGCCCCTCCCGCAAGATCGCAACCCGATCACACATCTGCTCAACCTCGGAGAGCAGGTGGGAATTGAAAAGCACGGTCATGCCCCTCTCCTGCCGCAGCTCCAGAATGAAATCACGAAACCATTTGATCCCCTCAGGATCGAGTCCATCTGTCGGCTCGTCTAACAAAAGTAATTCAGGCTCCGGCAACAAAGCCTGTGCCAAAGCCAGCCGCTGGCGCATCCCATGGCTGTAGGTGCGGACCTTCGATCCGATCCGCTGCTCCAAGCCAACGCGTTTGACGACTTCTCGCGCGGATTTCCCATCAAAGCCCCCAGAGTAACTCATCAGGATTTTGAGATTTTCCCAGCCGGTCATGTAATCGTAAAACGCCGGTGCCTCAAAGATCGCGCCGACTTTGCGCAACGCTTTGCCGCGATGCTCCTGCACGGAAATCCCATCGATCAATACCTCGCCTTGATCCGGTGCGACCATTCCCAGAATGATCCCCAAGGTCGTGCTTTTCCCTGCCCCGTTGTGACCGAGCAAACCATGAATCTCACCACGCCCAAGACTGAAGCCAACGTTTTTCAGAGCGGGTTTGCCGCCAAATGCTTTGCTCAGATTTCTCGCTTCAAGCATCATGAGGATTCTTACTTGCCGGTGACAAACCGTATTTTATCCGAACTACTAGAATCGGCGTACAAGAAATTGGTTTTTCCGTCATGCCATGCCTCCTTATCACTTACCAGAGGAATGGCTTCCGGTCGGTTGTCATTTCCAAAAAACGAAAGATCGGTGATTTTTCGCCCATTTTGAGTGATGTTCCAGTTGTAGCTGCTTCCGGTCTTCTTGAATTCCACACCATCGGAGGGACAGTGAAACACTTCCTCGTTCTCCACATATCCCAACAAAACCGTTTCCAACACAGGTTCCTCGGATGTTTTATCGGAACGTCCCAGAGCCAGCTCGGGCAGATAATCGTTGTGATCCCCCAAATACATCTGCAAACCCACTCCGATCTGCCTCAGATTTCCCAAGCATTTTGCCTGCCGGCTTTTGTCTCGGATAGAAAAACCCAAAGGAAAAGAGATCGCACTCAATCCCACAATGATGGTGATCGTGATGAGCAACTCAATGAGCGTGTAGCCGTTTTTCGCCTTGGATGTCATCTTTGCCCGAATTCATTTCCTCTCAATCCCTGCATGACCTCGTTCATTGCCTCCATCAAGGGTGCAAGATCAAGCTTCGTTTCCGCACTCGCCTCATTAAAATAGGCACGCATACCTTCTTGGCTGATTTTGCTGAGCAGCTGTTCATCAAGCTCCTCTGCCCTCGCCATTTCCTCTTCAGTCCGTCCTTCTTCAATCTCTCTCAATCCTTGCTCGACGAATTGCTTTCTCTGCTCCGCAGGCATCTGATCAAGCGCTTCCATGAAACGGCCCATGGTTTCGACGATGGTCAGATCAATGAAGAGATTTTTCTCCCGCGGGTTGAGTTTGCGGAAAAAATTCTCTGTGGCTGGGCTGTTCCGGTTTTTTTCGCGCTCCTTGAAATCCAAGCGGTTCACCATATCCGCAATCCGGCGAATGTCCTTCTCGCGCTTTTCGTTGTCAGCGGCCGATCCCGAAGTTTCCGACAAATCCTCTAACCTCAAGGCTCCGATTTCCTGATTGAGTCGTTGTGCGGTAATCTTTTTCGAAGCCGCCATCGAACGGATCGCGAAAACCACGAGCCATACCGTCGCCAGCACGGCCAAGGCCTTCATGATTGTCGCTTTTTTCGGATTCACGCTCCGAAGCTACACGAGGTTTGAACCTGTGCAAGGGCGTCCGACAAAGAAATATTGGGCTTTGAATACGCACGCCGATGAGCTAGCGATTTCAACATGTTAAAACCCGCCATCCTCCTCCTGAGCCTTTGCTGGCTTGGAACCCACCAGATGCAGGCCGCCGATTCCGGCTCCTATGTCGGACCCATCGGCATCATGGTAAAGTCAGGTCGCACGGATCTTACGGTCATGACGGTTGAAAAAGGATCTCCCGCCGATGGCAAACTCAACCCGGGCGATGTGATTGTCGGAACCGCGGAAAGCAATTTTCAAAAGGACGCCCGTCCTGAAATCGCCGCAGCGATTGATGTCGCCGAGAGTGCCTCGAAACAAGGCGCTCTCGATCTTGTTTTGAGAAACAAGAAGACCGTGTCATTGAAATTGGAAACCCTCGGCGATTATGCGGCCAGCGCGCCATGGAATTGCAAGAAGACCGATCTTATCATCACTCAAATCGCCGATCAAATGGTGAAAAGTAAAAGCTACGCAAATGGCCAGATACCCATCGGCTGGCTCGGCCTGATGGCAACCGGTGAGGAAAGATACATGGAGATCGTCAAACGCGAGCTGCCTCAGCAAGGATGGATCCAGTCCGATCCGAAGCAGTTGGAAGCGCTGCTGCTCGGCGATACGGACATGGGCTACATCGGTTGGTATTGGGGCTATCAGATGATCACCATGGCAGAGTATCACATGCTGACGGGCGACAAATCCGTTCTGCCCACCTTGCGGAACTATGCGCTGACCCTGGCAAAGGGACAGGATCCAAGCGGACTCTGGGGGCACCGCCTGGCAACCGTGAAACGCAACGGACGTCTACCGGGATACTCACACATCAACAACCCGAGTTTGAGCACGCTGATCGGGATGCAACTGGCGATGAAATGCGGCATCCATGATCCCGAGATCAAAAAAGCGGTCGCGAAATCCGTCGCTTTTTATAAAACGTTCTCCGGTGAGGGCTCGTTGCCCTATGGCGTGCACGACCCGAACTCCAAGATTTTCAACAACAACGGAAGCAGCGCTATGGCTGCCGTAGTCATGGCACTCGCCGGAGAAAAAGAAGCGGCTGTTTTCTTTTCCCGGCAGGCGGCCGCCGCGCACAACATCCAGGAAACGGGCCACGCGACCCACTATTTCAATGTCCTCTGGACACCCATCGGCGCGAATGTTGCAGGTCCCGCTGTCTCACAGGCATTCTTTGATCGCGGCAACTGGGTGCGCACTCTCTATCGCTCATGGGATCATCGTTTCACGTTCAATGGTGGCAAACAAAACAGCTGCAATGACGACGGTTCCCTCTTGCTCGCTTACTGCATGCCACGCGCCAAGCTGGTCATCACCGGTCGCGAGGCTGATCCTTCGCTATGGGTAAAAGCCGATGAGGTTCAGAAAGTCATCGGTGCCAGCGAGATCGATTACAAAAACCTGAACGTGGATCAATTGATCGGGTTATTCGGACATCTCGCTCCGCAAGTCACACGCAACGCGCAATGGGAACTCAGAAGCCGTCAGGGAGATTACATTCCGAAGCTCGTGAAACTCATGGAAAGCGGTACGGTGACCGAAAAACGCACAGCGATCGGTTTCTTCGGTTATCAATGTCCTCCCGAGTGGGCTCTGCCCCAGACCGAACGGATCGGCGAGATCCTGAAAAACACTTCCGAGCATCCGAGAGTTCGCACTGCGGCAGCCGATGCCCTCTCCTCCCATGGCGAGAAAGCCTACGTTTACTACCAGGACATGCTTGAATTCATCATGGCCGATGAAGCGAACGACCCGTTCGGCATCTTGGACAAGGAAATCGCCATGAGCATGAGTCGCATGCTTCCCGATCCTTTTGCCAGCAAGCAGGTGATCGATAAAAAGCTTTACTATCAAGCGGCACTCAAACTCGCGGATCACCCGAGACAAAACACCCGCGCAGTCGGCATGGACATGCTGCAAGGCATGCCACCCGCGGACTTTCATCTGGTGGCGGATAAAGTCGCGCATGTCCTGAAGAATGATGATCCGAAATACCATTCCTATCACAACCCCATGTCCTCCTCACAAGCCGCCGCGCTCATCCTCTCTAACATGGAAGTGAAAGACGGCCTGGAATGGGCATGGGAAATGATCAACAGCGAAGGAGGCAAATTCGGTTTCAAAGGGCGCGCGCTGTTAGGCATCATGAAAAACTACGGCCCCTCAGCCAAAACCTACCTAGATAAAATCGAGGCCGATCCCAAACTCCAGAAATCCTTGAGCGAGGGAAAATTCAAAGGCCTGTATGATGAGATGGTGAAAGCCGTAAATACCGGCGAAGCCAAACCTCTAAAGACCCTCGAAGAAGCGAAAAAGACGAATCAGTAATCCGGGAAATCTAGACTGGTTGCCAAAAGTCCTTACGCAAAAGGGAGATTTTTTAGGTTTTGAATTTTGCCGCTTTCGCGGGAGTTTTGCTGCAGTCCCGGCGATGGAGTCACGATTTCTGCGTTGTTCTTCAGTTGCGGATATTCATCCGCGCCCTCATCACGCCTTGAACTCCTGACTCCATCGCTCGGCCTTTTACGCAAGGACTTTTGGCAAACAGTCTAATGGCTTATTTGGCAGAATCCTGCACCGGTCCATACCCGATCGTGCTGAACGGACCAACTGGCATTCCGTCTTTGTTATATAAAATGTTTCCGCTCGGATGCTGGGTATAAGCGTATCTGACCGCGATGGGTTGTCCGACGTCCTTGGATGAAACCAACAATTCGGAACCATCGATCTTGCCCTCGGCCCAATGCCAGGTTCCGTCTTTCGCTTGAACCGATAGCCACTGCAACGCCGCGTCAGGAGTCGGCACTGGCGGAAGAAAGCCTTCTTTTTTTCCAATCATCAAACCGTTGTTCGCATCGTCGGTAAAGGACACGCGCACGATGCTTCCCTCGATCTTGTGGCTCTTATAAAGCGGACATGCGGAAAGATCTTTCTTGCCGTAGACTTTTTGCAAAACCGAGCGCGCCAGCCGATCACCCGTGTTGTATTTGTTAGGCGGATGCTCGCCTTTCGCGCCCACATCGATCGTCACCGCCATACCGGTATTCTCTAATGCCAAAGCTTCGACATACGCCTGACGTATCTCGGCGCGCCCATCTCCGCCTGCCGGGTTATCAAGGGATGATTCGCCGATGCCAGGCAACTGCACGAAATGAACAGGAAAGTTCCCTTGATTCCATGCCTTGCGCCAACCCGTGATCAGCGACTTCAACTTGGGTTCATAACCACGGCCATCTTTTTCGTTGCTCTCACCCTGATACCAAATCGCCCCGCGAATGCCGTAGCCGACCAAGGGAACCACAAGATCGGAATAATTTTTACCAATCGCATAGGGCTCCTGATTCAACCAGGAATCAATGTTGGAACCACCCACGGCCGCTGCCATGATGCCAATGGGCACCAGCGCATCCTGCTGCAATCGTCGCGCGAAAAAAAACGCCGTCCTCTTGAATGCAGGTGCCGTTTCGGGAGAGCAGACAGCCCATGCCGCATCACCGAGCACGAACTGGCGCAGGGCGGGATAAATCGCTTGCTCCAGGGTATCCTGCGGAAAATGACCGCCCTTGCTCGTCCTGAGCGCACCGGCCATGTTCGATTGACCCGCACAAAACCAGACATCCCCCATCACCAGATCCTTGATCTCTTTCGAGACCTTTACTCCGTCTTTCTCGCAGGTAACGATCATCGTTTCACCCACAGGGGTGTCGTTGACAGTCTTGAGTCTAACAGCATCCATCGCATCAAGTATCACCCTCCAACTGCCATCCTTCTGCGCGATGGTGGTTTTAGTCTGACCTTTGAACGCAACACTCACCTTGGCATCGGCTTGGGTGTTACCCCAGACTGGCAGAGCGAGCTCCTGTTGCAGAATCGCATGATCCTTAAATGGAGCCGCGACTCCGATTTCAAGCGGTGTTTCAACCGAGGTCTGGGCCACAGTGAATTCAATCAAAAAGGTCACGCATAACATTTTGGCGATAGCGCTCAAAGTAATCTGGGTTGTTGAGATCGTTTTCATCGAGGTTTTTTACGTAGATAAGTTTGAGATTATTTACGACGCGAGTGCGAGATATTATATCTCTATAGCTGCTGCATCCATGCGCGGATCCGGAGGAAACGGTCTTGCGATCGACCCCGCTGATGAAGATCTCGTCGACTTCTACGCAAAATACGGTTTCCAAATAGTAGATGTTCATTCTTTAAGAATGTTTTTACCCATCGATTCGCTTTGCTAAATTTGCAAATAGCTTGCCATTCGTAGCTTCAGGAACTGAAGCGAAGAATCACGGAGAGGGAGGGATTGACTACCCCCGACAAGTCGGGGTCCGTCCCTGCGGGGTGCGCTTTGCGGCTGATATAAAAGTTTTGCGTTTCGCAAAACTCGGCAGTCAAACCCTGTTGCCGTAGGCAAGGGGTTCTCGACCCTTCCTTAAACGCTCTCACCCCAACCCTGCGAGCAGGGTTGGGGTGAGAGCGGAGAGGGAGGGATTAACTCCGCTTTGCTCCGTCCCTGCAGTTTGCGCTGCGCGAGAAGAGTGAAAATTCGCTAGCGCGAATCCGGCAGTCAAACCCTGTTTCGCTCCACCCCGACTCGTCGGGGCTTTGCCCAAGGGGTTCTCGGCCCTGCCCTTAAACGCTCTCACCCCAACCCTGCGAGCAGGGTTGGGGTGAGAGCGGAGAGGGAGGGATTCGAACCCTCGGTGAGTATTACCCCACGTCCGATTTCGAATCGGGTGCCATAGACCACTCGACCACCTCTCCTTGTGGGCGCGCAAAAATTGCGTGATGTCGCGGGATTTGTAAAGCGAACAATCGCCTACAGTTGCTCCAGCAGCTGCTTGTGAATCCCACCGAAACCTCCGTTTGAGAGCACGGCGACGACGTCACCCGATTTTGCCCCAAATCTCACGACAGCAAGGATGGCTGCGTTGTCGGCGAGGTAATGGCTCACTCCGCCCAGCGCGACAATGTCGGCGGCGAGTTTGATGGGATCGAGTCGGTCGGTCTCAGGAATTTTATGCAGATCCGGAATAGCGGCGACGACCGCGAAGTCCGCCAGTGCGAGCGCATCGGCGAGCGGCTTTTGAAACACGGCGCGACGCGTGGTGTTGGAGCGAGGCTCGAACAAAACCCACAATCTTGAATTCGGATATTTCTGGCGGATGCTCTGAATCGCGAGACGGATCGCCGTGGGATGGTGGGCGAAATCATCGATGACCTTGATTCCGTTCTTTTCACCTTTCAGTTCTTGCCTGCGGGCCACGCCCTCGAAGGAGAGCAAGCCATCCCGCACCTCTTCCATGGTCAGTCCGGCAAATCTCGCGGCAGCCGCCGCCATGGCCGCGTTGCGCACATTGAACTCTCCTGTCATCGGTACGGAGTAGGATTCCTTGCCGAGGAAAAAGGAACTACTAGCTTCATCGTAGCCAACCTCGGTGATCTGTACGGAATTGTTTTCACCAAAACCGATCGTGGTCACCGGACAAGGCGCATTGGCGATGACGTCCAAACAGCTTTGTTCATCGCCATTCACAAAAGCCATGCCATTGCGCGGCACGATGTTGAGCAGGCGTTTGAAGGTGAGCTTGATTTCATCGATCGATGCGTAGATATCCGCGTGATCGAACTCGATGTTGTTCACGATCACACATTCCGGAAGGTAATGGAGAAACTTGGAACGCTTGTCGAAAAACGCCGTGTCGTATTCATCGCCTTCCAATACATTGATTTCCGTATCGGGAAATTGCGCGCCGCAGCCGAGGTTTTTCGGTAGCCCGCCGATCATGAAGCCGGGTTCTTTGCCCGCACTCATGAACAGCCATGCGAGCATGGACGAGGTCGTGGTTTTCCCATGGGTACCACTGACCACGAAATTTCTTTTTCCTCTGAGGAAATGCTCCTTCATCACTTCCGGCAGTGAATGATAAAGCAACTTGCGATCAAGCGCTGCTTCCGCCTCCGGATTACCGCGCGAAATCGCGTTTCCGATCACCACCACATCCGCACCGGCCGGGATGTTTTCCTCGCGATAGCCTTCAAAGATTTCAATCCCCTCCCCGCGCAGGAAATCCGACATCGGCGGATACACATTCGTGTCGCTACCGGTGACCACGAAGCCGCGCCGCTTCATCGCAGCGGCAACCGCACCCATCGCGGTTCCGCAGATACCTGTGAAATGAAAATGTTTTTTATCTAACATGATTTTAAAAAGTCGGCGCTGCGACAGTCGCGTTTTCCCTCTCCTCAAGCCGCTTGCGCAGAATCCGATCCGCCATTTCGGTGACCATTTCCTTCATCAGCAACCACAAGTGCGAGCCCTCGCGATAATCCGCAGGAGCGATGTGTTTCACCCGTCCCGCATGCGTGCAGAGATCGAAACATTTGCGAAAGGATTTTCCGGTCGTGTCTTCCGGATTGTATACGGCGATGCCATGTCCGCCATTTCGGTTCACCACGGTGAAGCACGGCACATCCGTCGGGCCGTCTCCAACATAAACCATATTTTCAAAAGGGATAGGACGCTGATCCGCAGGCATGTGATCGTTCACGTCCTGATCGTAACGCAGCATGCCTTTGTTGATACGAAACAAAAACTGGGTCTTGGTCGTGTGTGAAATAACGCGTTTTGGAAAATCGATCAGGCCCTCCGCGTCTTCGCCAAACTCGCAGCCGAACATTTCCTTCACATACGGCTTGAGTCGCGATCCATCCAGCAAAGCCTTCAAACCCGATGATATGATGTAATGCTCCACTTTGATGCCGGCCATTTCATGCTCTGGTTTCAACGCCGCTTTTGGCAGGGCTTCGAACAATTCCGGCAATCCCGGAAAAAATGTCAGTCCCGCCCCCAGCTCGGTCAGCATCGCGTTGGTCACGCGGTCCATCCCCAAATAATCCAACAAGCACTTCATGTAGGCCAATTCCCCATCCCATTTCCGCTCGCTCACCAAATGGTTGCATTTCTTCCAGAATTGGGCGGGATCGATCCCGAATTTCGGGAAAAGCACATCATCCTGCATGTATTTTGAGCTCAGCGTCTGGTCATAATCGTAAACCAGTGCGATCGTGTTTTGCGGGGCAGCCATCTTATCCATACAGGCAACCAAGCCCGCTCACCATCGACAAGACGTAAATTTTTTTAAAAAAGTGCCCACTGTCGCATTGACAAGCGCATCCATCCTCCTAAAGTCCCGCCCCCGCGCTCTGAAAAGCGCCAACGATTCAACCAAGATTCCGCCATGAGCTTCCGCACTTATCAGCCCACCAAACGTACCCGTAAACAACAACACGGTTTCCGTGCCCGTATGGCCACCAAGGCTGGACGCGATATCATCAAACGCCGCCGTCAAAAAGGCCGCAAGCGCTTGATTCCAAAAGGCGCGGAGCTTCACTTCAAGCGTCACATCACGCAGCACGGCAGATAAATGGACCGCGTGACTCCAGTCGCGCCCATTCCCATTTACCCTGCCTCTCCGGAACACCCCTCCCATGCGTTTCCCGCGAAAGCAGAGCATCAACCAAAGCGAGGACTTCCTTCGCATCAGAAAAACCGGCCAAGCGAAAGCAGGCCGGTTTGTCATTGTCAGCACCCTGGCAGATCCCGCCTTACCCGCCATCCGTGCCGCTTTTGTCACCAGCAAACGCGCCGCAAAGAAGGCTCACGATCGAAATCGAATCCGCCGCCGCCTACGCGCCTGCCTCCAGACCCACGCCGAAAAGTTCATCGATCCCAAGCGTTATCTCGTGACCATTGCCCGCCCGGGCGCGGCGGATGCCAGCTTCGCTGACCTTGAAGCCGATTGGCTCAACCAATGCACCCGCCTGAAACTCCTGCCCTGAATGCAATCTTCAGCTTCTTGACCATTGACCACAGCCCCTTGACCACCTAAGCAGCGCGGGGTCCCTCACCTCTTTCCAATCTCAACCCGATTTCAACTCCATGTACGACCGTAAAACTTGGGTAGTCCTCGCCATCTGCGGGGTTCTCATTTCCCTCAATATCTATTTCTCGGCCCAGACCCAGAAGCAAGTGACCAAAAAAAGCGCGATCCCCGAGATCGTCGCCCCAGATGCGGATAAACCCGCCGGCCTCACCGTGGATCCCCCGCAACCGACCGCAACTGAGGAGCTTGTCGTGCTTGAAAATGATGAAGTCGCCTTCACCCTGACCAACATCGGCGCAGGCATCAAATATGCCGAGATGAAGCAACATCAAAACGTTGCGGACAAAACCACCCGTGTTCGCATCAATCACCACGGCAGCGGCTCGATCTGCGGGCTGGTGGATGCCAACCAGAAACTCGATATCACACCATTCGCCTACAAGGCCGAGCTATCGAAACCCAGTAAAACCGCCGTATACATTGCCAAGCTGCCGACAGGTCTCATCGTCAAAAAAACCTACTCTTTGGAGTCGGGCAAGATTCCCGGCCAACCTTACTTCATCAATCTCTCGATGATCGTCGAGAACACCACCCAAGCCGACTTCGACCTTTCCCAATACGCGCTTTCTCTCGGAACTGCCGCACCGCTCTACGAAAATGAGCGCCCAACCCACACCGGATTTTTCTGGTACGAGAACAACAAAATGCATTTCACCGCCGCGACCGAATTCCAAGGCGGGTGGTTCTCTTCCAAGAAATCCATCATCACCAGCGAAAGTGAGCAACCTATCGCTTACGCTGGGGTGACCGACCAGTTCTTTACCACCGTGATTCGCCCGAAAAAGCCTGCGGTAACCCAGGTTTGGGGCAAACCCCAACAAGTCCGACTTGCGCCTGGCGGCCAATCCCACGCCGCAATCCGTGCCGCCATCCGCCTTCCAGAAACCTCCCTCGCACCCGCGGAGACCACGGTTCTCGCCTACAAAATTTTTACCGGACCGAAGGCAAATACGATGCTTCGCAAACTGGATAACTCCGAGGCCGTCGGCAGAGGTTGGGGCGATGTCATGCAGTATGGTTTCTTCTGGTTTGTTTCCCGCCCGCTCAACTGGTTGCTCAACACCCTCCATACCGGCATCAATCATTTCTCCACCACCCAGTCATGGGGTCTCGCCATCATCTGCCTCACCCTCATCGTCCGTATCTGCATTTGGCCACTGCATGCCAAATCAACCCACACGATGAAACGTATGTCCAAGCTCCAACCAAAAATGGCGGAGCTGAAGGAAAAATACAAAGACGACCCTACCAAGCTCAATACCGAGATGATGGGTCTCTACCGCAAATACGGCATCAACCCGCTCGGTGGATGTTTGCCAATGTTGATTCAGATCCCCATTTTCTTCGGGTTTTTCCGCATGCTCGACTACGCAGTCGAGCTCCGTGGCCAACCTTTCCTCTGGGTCGACGACCTCTCCCAGCCGGATACCATCCCTTACCTCAGCGATCTTGTCGGCATCCCCATCAACCTTCTGCCCGTTGTCATGGCCGCGACCAGCGTGATCCAAATGGCGATGATGCCCAAGACCGGAGATAAAATGCAGCAGCGCATCATGATGTTCATGCCGCTGATGTTCTTCTTCTTCTGCTATAACTACGCCTCAGCCCTCGCGCTTTACTGGACTATCCAGAACATTTTCTCCATCGGTCAAACCTACTTGATGAACAAAATTCCCGAGCCGGAACTCGTCGCCCGCAAAGATGGCGGTAAGAAATCCTGGGTGCAACGTATGGCCGAGAAACAGGCGGAAATGCAAAAGCTGCAGAGAGCACGCGCCAAAGCCGGTGCCAACATGCGCAACGTCACCCCCGAAACTTCCAAGAAAAAACGCCCACCGCGCACGGGGGGATAATCATTGTGAATGGTGAAATTAGAAAGCCGAAGGACTTCTACCCTCTATTTCTTCTTTTTCGCTATTCACATTTCACTATTCACTCTTCTCCATTCAAATGCTCACCCTCGCGCTCACTGGCGGAATCGCTTCTGGAAAATCCACAGCTGTTCATCTTTTCCAAGAGTTCGTTCCGGACATCGTCGTCTTCGATTGCGACGCCTGCGTGAAAGCCTTGCTCGAGAACCCCGAGATCATCTCCAGCCTGAGAGAACATTTCGGCAACGGGATCATGGATCCTGAAACGGGAAAAATCATCCGTGAGAAGCTTCGCCTGGAAGTCTTCGGCCATTCGGAACAACGCAGGATTTTGGAAAACATCCTCCACCCGCGGGTCCGCGAGGAATGTCTTGCCCTCAAGGAAAAATCCCTTATACAGGGGGCGCGGTGCTTCCTTGCCGATGTACCGCTCCTTTTCGAAAACGGTTTCGATTTCGGCTACGATCAGGCGATCACCCTCGCCACAACCCGTGCCACCCAAGTCGCCAGACTCAAAGCCCGCAATGGCTGGAATGACGAACTGATCGAGTCCGTGCTCGCCGCCCAACTTCCCGTCGAAGAAAAAATTTCCCGTGCGGACATCGTCTTCTGGAACGACGGCCATCCCGATACCCTCAGAGCGCAAATCCAGCGCTTCTGCAAAATTTTTCCCCCGCTTTCCATGTCAGAATCTACCGAACCAACTTCCGCTGCCGCAGAAACCGAAGTGCCCGATACTCTCATCGATGTGATCCATGAGTCCCCGGCCCCGCAGGCTGATCAGACAGCGGAACAGGCGCCGCCAGCCAGAGAAGAGCGTGTGCCTTACCCGGTTCCGGAGAACATTCATCTCAATGAGTTCCGCCTCAAGCCCCTCGCCGAGCTCCAAAAAATCGCGGCGGATCTTCCCCGAAAAATCCAAGGCGGCCTCACCAAAACCCAGTTGATCTACGAAATCATCTGCTTCTACACGCTGAACGGCAGCAACGTCACTTGCGAGGGCGTCATTGAATTTGGAAAAGAACATTTCGCGATGATCCGCGATCCGCAGCGCTCGTTCCGTCCCTCCCAAGACGATATCCACATCGGCGGGCCCGTTCTCAACGATGCCAAAATTCGCAACGGCCAGCTGCTCAAAGTCAAGGTCCGCCAACCCGTCCACAGGGACAAATACCTCACCACCGCCGAGATCATCGAGATCGAGGGCAAACCCGCCGCCGAGTGGGAGGAACCGAAGGATTTCGATAAACTCACTCCCATGTTCC
The DNA here is from genome assembly GCA_044233125.1 of Luteolibacter sp. Taxonomy (GTDB): domain Bacteria; phylum Verrucomicrobiota; class Verrucomicrobiia; order Verrucomicrobiales; family Akkermansiaceae; genus Luteolibacter. Next base: position 29,006 of record JBIIKO010000005.1, read on the forward strand.
CAGATGCCCGCATCCACCTGGAGGGCGAAGGCACCGAATACCTCGGCGTGCGCGTCATTGACCTCATCGCTCCACTCGGCAGAGGCCAACGAGGTCTGATCGTCGCGCCTCCCCGCGGTGGAAAAACCATCTTGCTCAAACAGATCGCCAAATCGATCAAAGCCAACAATCCGAACATCGAGCTGGTCATTCTCCTCCTCGACGAGCGACCCGAGGAAGTCACCGACTTCGAGGAAACCGTGAACTCGCCGGTATACGCATCCACTTTTGATGAAACTCCCAAACGCCACGCCCAAGTCGCCGATCTCGTGATCGCACGCGCCCAACGCATGGTCGAGCTCGGCAAACATGTGGTTCTCCTGTTAGATTCTCTGACCCGTCTCGCACGCGGCCACAACTCCGCCATGCAGGGCGGCCCTATCGGTTCAGGTGGCGTTTCTCCCATCGCTCTTCAAAAATCCCGCAAATTCTTCGGCACCGCCCGCAACATCGAAAACGGCGGTTCCCTCACCATTCTCGCCACCGCACTGGTCGAAACCGAATCCCGCCTCGATGATGTGGTCTTTGAGGAATTCAAAGGCACCGGCAACATGGAAGTCCGCCTCGATCGCGAACTCGCCGAGCGCCGCGTCTTCCCCGCCATTCACATCCCTCAATCCGGCACCCGCAACGACGACCGCCTCTACCACCCGGACGAGTTCCGCAAAGTCATCGACGTCCGCAAACAACTCGCCGCCCTCCCGATCGGCGATGCCTTGGTCACGCTGTTGGATAACCTGAAGCCCACCAAAACCAACGCCGAGTTTCTGCTCCGCGGGTTGCGGTAGCGGCACACGGTCAAAATAATATCAAAAAACAGGCGTGTCCCTCCCACATCTTCCCATCCCAAACTTGTTTTCTTTATGCTGCCCAAATGCCTGCCTAGCAAGAATGGCAGTTTATTTAATCCAAGACATTTGCAAACGAGAGACCTGCTAGAGGTCTAACTTCATGTCTAAAACTTCACATCTATTGAAATGCTTGCTTTGACAGGACCGTATAGATGAATGGAAGCTGTGCCGCCCACCTGTTGTCACCGGAATGAATTTTCGTCGAAGCCATCTCATTTGCCACTTGGCGCCTTTCGCGCTGACTGCCTGTACCTTGACGGACACGCGGAGCATTACCCCGGAAATCCCGGCAGCATGGAAACACGCGGCAGCGTTTCCCACCACATCCGCACAGCAAGACCTGAGCCGCTGGTGGAAACACTTTGAAGATCCGACACTTAACCGCGTCATTTCCAATGGACTTGCCAACAGCCCGGACATCGCATCGGCGGCGGCTCGCATTCGGGAAGCTCGCGCGCGCCGGAACGAAGAAGCCGCATCGCTACTGCCGTCTGTGGGCGGAGCTGCCGCATCAAATTCAAGTTGGCTGAAAACCCGCGGTGCATCGGAGGCTTCAGGAACCAGCTATTCAGCGGATCTCAACGCATCGTGGGAAATCGATTGGTTTGGAAAAAACCGCTCGCGGGTCGAAGCCGCATCCGCCCAGATCGATGCGGCGGAGGAAAACTTTCATTCCGTTCAAGCCTCGCTGGCGGCAGAGATCGCCACCGCCTACACCAACCTCCGCGCCAATGAAACGCGGATGACAGTGCTTCGGAACATCGTCAAAAGCCGCGAGCAAACCGCGCAACTCGCGACTTGGCGACAACAGGCCGGTGAAACAGATTCACTCGAATCCAGCCAAGCGCTCAGCAGCCTCGAACAAGCGCGTGCCGGCATCCCCGCATTGGAACAGGCCATAGGTCAGGGAAAAAACCTGCTGTCATTGCTATGTGGTCGCACACCGGGTGCGCTCGATGCCGTTCTCAATTCCGGCAAGCCCGCAATCCCTCATCCCGCAACCCGCCTCGCCATCGGCATTCCGGCGGATACGATCCGCCAGCGTCCGGACGTTCGCCTCGCCGGTTGGCAGCTGGTCGCGGCTGTCGCTAATATCCGCTCCGCCGAAGCCGAGCGACTTCCCTCGCTGAATCTAACAGGAAACCTCGGAGTGACCACGCTCAGCGCCGGAAAAATATTTGATCCAAACACCACCGGAGCTGGGGTCATTGCAGGGATCACTGGTCCAATTTTCGACGCCGGTCGCATTCGCTCGAAGATTGAGGCACTTGGCGAGGTCCGGGAGCAGGCCGTGCAAACCTACCGCTCCGCAGTTCTAACAGGACTCTCCGAGGTGGAAGATGCGCTCATCGCCTGCCGCCGTTCAGCAGAGCGTTTGGAAACACTTGAAAAAGCCACCCGTCTCGCCCGCGAGTCCGATCAACTCGCCCGGCAACGTTACGAGGCGGGTGAAATCGATTTTCTTGCCGTGCTCGATTCCCAGCGCACCTTGCTCGCTCTGGAAGACAGCCTCATTTCATCCCGCACGGACCGAACCACCGCTTACATCCGCCTCTATCAGGCGCTTGGCGGGGGTTGGGCATACTCCAAGCGCCTGAAATCTCACTAACCCTTTATCCGTCTCCTCATGCAAAAACCAAAACCGAACGAAGATCTCGCTGCAATCGTCCGTGCAGGTGCGTCCAAACCCGTTCGCAAGCGCCTGATCATGCTGCTGTCCATTGCTCTCATTGGCGGTGGCATCTGGTATGTTTCCAAACGTAACAGCGACGCAGATCACGGACCCGAATTCGTCACCGAGCCCGCGAAGCGTAGCCGCATTTCCCTGATTGTCACCGCCGCCGGCAATCTCGCACCCACCAACCAAGTCATCGTCGGCAGTGAACTTTCCGGAACGGTGGATGAAGTCTACGTAGATACCAACGACACGGTCAAAAAGAACCAGCCCCTCGCCAAGCTCGATACCTCCAAGCTTGAGCAGCAAACCGAACGCAGCCGCGCCTCACGGCTTTCCGCCAAGGCACGCGTCAGCCAAGCGGAGGCCACGCTCGCCGAGGGCAAGGCCTCTCTCGCCCGCCAAGAGGAGTTGCTCAAACTCAGCGATGGCAAAACTCCATCCAAGGCCACCATGGAAAACTCGCGTGCATCCGTGGCGCGCGCCGAGGCGGATTTGGAAAGCGCCAAGGCAGCCGTGGCGGGTGCCGAAGCGGATGTCCGTGCCTTTGAAAGCGATTTACAGAAGGCAATCATCTGCTCACCCGTGGATGGCGTGGTCCTGTCACGCTCGATCGAAGTGGGACAAACGGTCGCCGCCTCATTCACCGCGCCCATCCTTTTCACGATCGCGGAAGACTTGAAAAAAATGGAATTGTTGGTCTCCGTCTCCGAGGCGGACATCGGCCGGGTCGAGGTCGGTCAGACCGCAACCTTCAGTGTCGATGCCTGGCCCACCCGCTCATACACTGCGAGGGTGAAAAAAGTTGCTTTTGGATCCGCCAACAACAACACGACCGGCACGGGTGGATCCAACAACAATGGCAACAACTCGGCCGCCACCACCGGCATTGTCACCTACAGCACGGAATTGGATGTCGCCAACGAAGATCTCTCACTCCGTCCCGGTATGACAGCCTCGGTGGACATCGCCATCGTCGACAAAGCAGATATCGTGACGGTTCCCAATTCATCACTGCGGTTTGATCCGGAAATCGCCACCGCGATCAGTAAACCCAAGAAAAACGACAAGACCATCGTCCAGACGCTGATGCCAAGTCGCAGCCGCTGGCGCACTCCTCCGGCTCCCAAGCCAGGCGCGCGCACCACCGAGCCTCATGTCTGGATATTGAAAAACGGAAAACCCCAGCAAATCATCGTCAAAACCGGCATCACCGACGGGTTGCAGACCGAAATCACCGATGATTCGATTTCCGAGGGCACACCGGTCATCGTCAGCATCAAGCCCACGGAAAAATCCGAATGACCACGGAGACACTCATCCAACTGCGCGGCCTCACCAAAATCTACGGCACTGGCGACGCCACATTCCACGCCCTGCGCGGTGTGGATCTTGACATCCATCGTGGCGAGTTTCTTGCCGTGATGGGCCCGAGCGGATCCGGCAAATCAACCTTGATGAATCTGTTAGGTTGTCTGGATAGCCCGTCTTCCGGTTCCTATAACTTCAAAGGAATCAAGGTGGAAACTCTCAACAAGGACCAGCGCTCGCTGATCCGGCGCCATGCCCTGGGATTCATTTTCCAAGGCTTCAATCTGCTTGCCAGGACCTCGGCACTGGAAAATGTGGAACTCCCACTTTTGTATCGGGGTTATTCCCGCAAGGAGCGCCACGATCGCGCACGTGAGGCGCTCGCGCGTGTCGGACTGGTGAACAAGGAGCGCAACACACCCGCCGAGCTCTCCGGCGGCCAGCAACAGCGGGTCGCCATCGCCCGCGCCATCGTCACCAACCCGGACACGCTCTTCGCCGATGAACCGACCGGAAATCTCGACTCAAAAACCACTCATGAGATCATGGAGCTGCTCGATGGCCTGAACTCGCAACAAGGCATTTCCATCATCATGGTCACCCATGAGGAGGATGTCGCCTCCCATGCAAAACGCGTCATTCATGTGATCGACGGTTTGATTTCCAAAGACTCAACCCTCCGCACCTCCTCGCACTGACTTATGATTTTCAATGCGCTACTCATCGCCCTTCGTGAGATCCGACGCAACCTGATGCGTTCGTTTCTAACCGTGATCGGGATTGTGATCGGCGTTGCCGCCGTGGTGACGATGGTCACCCTCGGGCGTGGTGCGACGGCCAGCATCAAGGATCAAATTTCCAAGATGGGCAGCAACCTCCTGATCCTGCGTCCCGGCGAGGGCTGGAGCTCATGGGGTGCACCCCAATTCACCATTCCTGATATGAACGCCATCCGCGACCAGATTCCGGGCATCTCCGGCATTGCTCCCTTCATCAGGACCAACGTGCCGGCTGTCTATCAGGAAAACAACCGGGCCACCGATGTGCAAGGCACCACCGCCAACTATTTCGGCATCGCCAACTGGAAAATCTCGCTGGGTCGTTTTTTCACCGAGGAGGAGGTAAATCAAGCCGCACCGGTCTGTGTGATCGGGGAAACGATACGAAGAGAACTTTTTGGAGAAGGGGTGGATCCCATCGGATGCAAAATACGCGCGAAGTCGATTTCATTTGAAGTCATCGGCGTCACCGCGCCAAAAGGACAAGGCGGCATGGCAGACGATCTGGATGATAATATCATTACGCCCTACACCACCGTCCAACTCCGACTTACCGGGCGGGGTAACGGACGAAATATCAACCAGATCATGATATCCGGAATGGACGGTTATCCCGGCGCTAACATTGTCGCCGACGTCAGCTCGCTGATGCGGGAGCGCCGCGGAATCCGCCCGAACGAGTCGGATAATTTCAACGTTTTCGATTCCCAACAACTCGCGGAGGTCATCAGTTCAAGCACACAGGTGATGACCTCGCTGTTAGGCTGGGTCGCCGGAGTGAGCCTGCTGGTGGGCGGAATCGGGATCATGAATATCATGCTTGTTTCAGTGACCGAGCGCACCCGCGAGATCGGCATCCGGCTCGCCATCGGCGCGCGCGCGCGCGAGGTGCTGCTGCAGTTTCTCGTGGAGGCGGTGACGCTTTCCTGCATTGGCGGTCTTGCGGGCATTGTCCTCGCCTACGGAATCTGTGTGATGTTTGTCAAAGAAGTGGGCGCACCGTTCATCTTTGATCCCAAGATCAATATCATCGCTTTCGTGTTTTCCGCAGCGATCGGCATCGTCTTCGGCTTCATGCCGGCGCGCCGCGCAGCAGGGCTAGATCCGATTGACGCGCTGCGGCACGAGTGAACCACCGTTGCTTTCCAGATTTTACCTTCTAAGCTTCATTCCACTCGCCGAACTTACGGAATTTATCGTAGCGTTGTTCGAGAAGTTTCTCCGTGCTGAGTGAACAAAGGTGATCGAGCTCTTTGGAGATATGCTCGCGGAAAGAGACAGCCGTGGCGGCGTGATCGTGATGGGCACCACCGACAGGTTCGGCAATCACGCCATCGATGAGTCCGAGCTCTAGCAAATCGGGCGCGACAAGCTTCATTGCCTCTGCCGCCTCTGGCGCATGTTTGCGGTGTTTCCAAAGAATGGCGGCACAACCTTCGGGAGAAATCACCGAGTAGTAAGCGTTTTCCATCATCAATACCCGATCCGCGACACCGATTCCAAGCGCACCACCTGAGCCGCCCTCGCCGATGACGATGGAAATGATGGGGGTTTTGAGCAGCATCATTTCACGGAGGTTGAAGGCGATCGCCTCGGCGATGTTGCGTTCTTCCGCACCGATCCCCGGAAAGGCTCCCGGAGTGTCGATCAGGGCGATGACGGGCATGGAAAATTTCTCGGCAAGCTTCATCAGGCGCAGAGCCTTGCGGTAACCCTCGGGATGGGCGGAGCCGAAGTTGCGTTTGAGATTTTCCTTCGTATCGCGACCTTTTTGGTGACCCAGCACCACACATTTGTGACCGCCCAACATGGCGAATCCTCCGGGCATGGATGCGTCATCCCCGATGTGGCGGTCGCCATGCAGCTCGCTGAAATCCGTAAAAGCGAGCGAGACATAATCGAGCATAAAAGGCCTTTGGGTATGGCGGGCGATCTGGACGCGTTGCCACGGGGTGAGGTTTTGATAAATCGCTGCCCGGGTTTCCGCGAGTTTACTCTCCATCGTGGCGATTTCCGCCGATAAGTCGAGATTTTGAGCCGCCGATTTGGAGCGAAGTTTGTCGATCTCTTTTTCGAGTTCGGCGGCAGGTTTTTCAAAATCGAGGAGTTGCATGATGGGGAAAAATTCAAATGTCGTTCAGGAGACAGAAGTTCAACTGCCGCGAGATTCAAGAAATCGCACAAATTATGCAAGTTCAACCTATAGCACAAACCATTTGGAACGCATGAAAAAAGGACCGCGCGAATCCAAGGACCGGAAAGGACCGCGCGAGTCCACTCGCGCTCTGACAAAGTCGGTGGTCGTGCAGTGGATCAGAGCGCGAGTGGACTCGCGCGGTCCCTGGACTCAACGCAGTCCTTTTCCGGTCCATTTAAGAGCCAGCCTTATCTACGGCGGCGCAGCAGGAGCAGCAGGCCGAGACCCCCGAGCAGCGCGGCTTTCGGCTCAGGGATGGCGGTGTAGGTCAGCCAGACTTGGGTGTTGTCTCCACCGATCGTGCCTGAGTCACCGAGCGCCACGGCGAAGCTTCCTGTGAAGGCGTTGGCAAAGGAACCGGTGTTAACCGTGAATTTATCTGAAGAGAAGCCAGTGACCGAGGCGAAATCCGCGATCAACCAGTTGTAGTTGAGGCTCTGATCGAAGTCGGAAACCTGGCCTGCAAGGTTGCCTGTGGTCAGTGAGGTGACGTCGATATTGAAACCCAATTCAGCCAGTGCGGTGATAGTCAGCGTGCCGCTGCCGTTGATCAAATCCCAGCCGGGATCGGATCCGGCGGTGCCAAGCGTGCTGTTGATTTCCCAGACGTAAGTTCCACCGCCTGCCCATGTTTGGTTGCCGGTAACTGCCGTTCCTGGGCTGTTGCCCGGAGAGACCGTATCGTCCACGCCAATCGTCAGGTTACTGAGTGAGCCTCCCCAGTTCGTGCCGCTGATCGTGCCGCTGGTGAAGGTGAGGGCGCCCGTGTAGCTCGTTGCGGAGTTATTGCGGAAATTGCCCCCATCGATTGTTAGCGCGCTGCTGTTGATCGAGCCGGTCGGCGAGGCAACCGTTCCAATCGATAGAATCCCGTTAGAGACTCGGGTCGCGCCGGTGTAGGTGTTCGTCGCCGTCAGGGTCGTGATGCCCGCTCCATCTTTGATCAGGCCACCTGCCCCACTGATGGCCGCGGTGGAGACGGTCGTGTTGCCGGCACCGCCAAAGGTGACATCGTTGAACAAGGACGTCACCACACCACCCGTGAGGGTGAGCACGCCGTTGGCATCCGAATTGATCCGCGCACCGCCGGCGCCAAGGGTGATCGCTCCGGCGTAGCTGGAGGCGTTGCTGGCGATGTTTCGCAGGGCACCGCCGTTGGAGACACCTGCACCTGTGAGTGTCACAGCCTTAGCTCCTACGCTGATGTTATTGGCCAATTCCAGAGCAGCCCCATTCTGCACCGTGATGGCGCTCGCCGTCGTGCCGGCTGCGGTGGCATTGGCCAGGCGCAGAACCCCTTGGTTGACACGAGTGGCACCGGTGTAGTTGTTTGCGGAGCTGATCGAGAGAGTTCCGTTACCACTCTTGGTGACGGGACCACTGCTACCGGAGGCACCAACGAATGCGTCAACGGAGAGCGTGCCAGTTTGAACGGCAAAGATAAGCTCTTGGTTGGCAGTGGAAGTTTGGATGCGTCCGGTGCCGCCGGTGATGGAGTAGAGTCCATCGCTACCGCCGGTATACATGATGCCACCGAGACTTGTCGCGCTGGTGGAGGTAATGGTCAGGTTGAGGTTATTGAGCGCCAGCGTCTCGCTGTTGGAGGAGTTGCTAATCTTGACCGTGTTGGCAGCGACACCCGTCGTGACGATGGAGCCATTTCCATTGAGCAGGTAGTTCGCAGTCGCGGATCCGGTGCTATTCACCCATGTCGTATAGGAACCCAAGGCGGTCACGGCGGTATCTGCCGCGCCGCTGTTCGCGCTTACAGCCCAGTCATTGCCAAGCGTGGCCCAGCCACCAAGGATACTGTTGACGTTGTTCGTGTCGGTATCGGCCAGAGTTGCACTGCCGAAGGAGATGGTGCCGCCCGCTGCACGAGTGATGGCGTTCATACGCAATTTAGCGGTATTCGCACCATCCCGGGTAAGGAAAGTTCCGCCGGCATTGAGGCTGGTGGAGGTGACCACTTCAACGTGCGATCCTGTTGCACCTTTGGCAGTCAGAGTGCCACCGCCGAGGCTGAGGACACCTGCGATTTTGTTGGTATCATTGGTTCCGTAGTCAAGGACCAGGTTACCACCGCCACTGAGTCCGGTCGCGCCGGTGTTCGTGTTCGTGGCACTCAGCACCCATGTGCCGATGCCGGTCTTGGTGATTGCCGTGGCTCCGGTGAGATCGCCGATGACAGACGCGATCGTGTTGTTGCCGGTGTTGGTCCCGGTCAGGGTGAGCGTCTTGGCAGCCGTGCCGCCGTTGAAGCCCATGGAACCGGCGTTCGTGAAGTTGACAGCGCCTGCGCCGGAAGCATCGATCGTGGTACTTGCCTGCAGGGAGAAGAGACGATCCGTACTTGCCGCCGCTCCGGTGTAGCGGAGCGTGCCGCCGTTAAGGATGAGGTTGCCTGCTGCACTGGAAGAAGCTCCGATGCTGCTGTTGCTGCCGCCGTTGGCGAGAGTGTTAATCTGCAAAGTTCCCGCACTCAGGGTGGTTACTCCAGTGTAGGAGTTCGTATTGGTGAGAACCCAGGTGCCGCCATTGAATGTGGGTGTGAATGCCCCGCCCGCGTTGTCAGTCAGCTTCCCTGCGAAGGTGTTAATGCCGACACCGCTACGTCCGGAAATACCAAACCGCATCTGACGTGCGCCTGTGCCGCTGAAGCCGATGTCGGTGTTGATGTTCACGGCCTGCGCACTGGCGTTGTTAAAAAATACCGTATTGGTGTTCGCCAAAACAATCTGACGATTGTTCAGAGTGAGAGCGGCGGTCGCGCCCGATCCGTAATCGATACCGCTATCATTGGCACCGTTCAGCGTAATATTACCGTAACCGGCACCATCAGCAATGCTGTTAAAGCTGAACAACGCATTGGCGATGCCATCGTTACCACTTCTTGAATCGGTAATCGGACCCGTGAAGGTATTCTCGGTATTGGTGAAGCTGTATCTCGACCAAAAGCTGCCGCTCGTCGCTGTTATGCCACCCGAGCCGGTGACCGCCCCGCCGAACGTGAGAGTGCCTCGGCTAACTGAGGAGACCGTAAATGTCGCTCCATTATTAATCGTGATTGCACCTGATCCGAAATTGGCCGTCAAGTTATTGGTCGGCATTGATATCGTAGAACTTCCATTGACAGTGATCGGCGCGGAAGAGCCGCCGGTATTGTTGGTGCCACCAATACTCCTAACGTCGTCGATTGAGAGCGTGCCAGCATTCAGCACCACCCCACCCGAGAAGTTGCTGGTGGTGGAGGTGAGGGTGAGGGCGGCACTGCCGGATTTGACGAGCGTGACGGTTCCGCCGTTGTTGTTAATCGGAGCGCTCACCGTTATCGCACCGCTGCCGGCGTTGACGTGCAGGCTGCCACCGCCAGTCGGGGTGGTCAGAACACCTCCTGTGCCCGGTGCGACAGTCAATAAGGTACCGACACCATTGAGCAAACCGTAGGTTTCCAAATTCGCACCCGTAGCAAGAGTCAACGTGGCCGTCGCTGCTGTATTGCGGAGGGCCGTGACCGTGCGTGTGGCGGTAAGCGTCTGGGCTGATAATGAGTTAGTATAGGCATTGGCAGCCGTTGTCCACGTGGTCTCGGCGGTTCCGGCGATGTTGCGTGCCACGACAAAACCATTGGTGCCATCGGAATCATACATGGCGTAGTCGGTCTGGGCATTGGCGGCCGTGCCTACGGTAGCCCAAGCGCCGATGATTTGACCAGCTGCTGTGTCCACCGTGATGCCATTGACACGGATTCTGTCGTTGGTGAGGTTTAATCCACCGGCGTTGGAATACGTGATCGCTGAGGTATTGGCGGCACCAGAGCGAGTCAGCCCAGAAAGAGCAAGCGTCTGGCTGCCGGCAGACTTGTCGAGCGTGTTGACAAGGTTGAGTTGTCCCATGACTAAGTCCAACGAGCCGAGGGTTTCGATGAAGACCTTGGTGCTTGCCGCAGTCGTGGTGGTGTAGGTGATGGTGCCGCCGTTGGAGGTGATGGGCGCACTGTCGTTGACACGATCAAAATCATCTTCCGCTAAACTATCCGCACTGGTCAGGGTAAGACCGCCGCCACTGAGCGTAAGACCCGACGTATTTGAGAGGGCGCCCGCCGTGCCACTGAGGCTGAGTATCCCGTTCTTGATCGTGGTGGCACCGCTGTAGGTGTTGGTGCCTTGCAATACCTGTGTGCCAGCGCCGATTTTAGTGAGGGTCATGCCTGAGGCTCCATTGCTGATCACGCCACCATAGGTGAAAGTGCTACCAGACTCAGGCTTGAGCGTGAGCTCGGTGACGCTGGCGTAGCTGGCGTCAATCACATCGGCAAGATTCCGGGTTGTCCCGCTGTTGGCAAGACCGCCGAGGGTCGGCGTGGTGACATTACTGAGAGTCACGGTGCCCGCACCAGTGGTGTTGAGGGCGCTGTTTCGGATGGCGCTCGCATGGCTCAGCGTGATGTTTCCTGCGGTGGCTGTGGTGTTGCCGGTGTGGAAGGTGGGGGAGTTCAAGACGAGGGTGCCAGCGCCCACATTGTTTAAACCAGTGGTGCCTAAGATCAGCGATGGAATCTGGGCGCCTTGAGTGAGGTTGCCGCTGGTGTTTGAGGCGAAAGTTCCGCCATTAAGAAAGAGCAGGGAGGATGAGAGTGAACCGCCGTCATCGATTTGAAGTGAACCTGCGCTGATGGTAGTGGGGCCAGTGTAAGTATTGGCTTGGTTGAAGACGAGAGATCCCGCACCCGCTTTGCTCAGGCTAATCATGCCGCCGAAGGTTCCGCTGGAATTGGTGATGGCATTGCCTTGGGTAAAGCTACTTCCGGTGGCAGTACTCGTATCAATGCTGAGAATAGCCCCGCTCTGTAATCCTTGAGCGGCAGTGTTGGCCACGAGAATGTTGCCGAGCAGGGTATTGAGATTCGCTGCGGAGAAACCAGCACTTTCGGCGGAATCCACATTCAACTGGAGGCCAGCACCGTTTTTTACGTTGATTTTGGCGGCTGTCCAGGAAGCGCTCGTTCCATCGTTCAAGGCGGATTGCTTGGTAATGGCAAGCGTACCTGCGTTGACCGTGGTGGTGCCGCTGTAGCTGTTGGTGCCGGAGAGCGTCAGAGTGCCTGTGTTGTTCTTGATCAAACCACCCGCACCGGTGAAGTTACCAGCAAAGCTTACGGCAAAATTATTGGTGTCAATCACGCCGTTGGTTGTTAAGGTCACCCCGCGGGTAGCAGCCGAGGTGATTGCAGCAGCTGCCCTTAGAGTGCCACCGTTAAAGATGAGGGTATTAGTTGCGCTGCCATCACCCAAGGCCCCGCTGCCGTTGGCAGTCAGGATACCACCGGTGATCGTGGTGGTTCCAGCATAGGTGCTGGCGGCGTTGTTGAGCGTGAGGTTACCACCTCCTGTTTTGATCAGGCTACCGTTGCTGATCACTCCGTTGATACGGCCACCACTCGTGGTTGGGTTCGCTGAAGCATTGAGAACATCAATCGTCCGTTCGGCGGCACCGAGGTTCAAACCGTTATCCAGAGCCGCAATACCGTAAATTGAGGGGCCCAAGTTATCGGCCGAGGTCATGAATTTGAGAATGGTCGGATCAAAGCTGGCGCTGCCCCATGTCAGCACGGAGAGAGCCGAACCGATTCTCCATGTCGAGGTACCGTTGCCGCCACCAAAGCCGCTCTCGCCATGGATTTGGATTTGGTTGGCGCCCGTACCCAAGCCACCGGAAAAAACAGCAGTCTGCTGGTAATAGTCTGTAAGCATACCACCGTTAAGATTGAAATTACCGGTGGATTTGCTGCCGCCATTTATCATCACAACACCACTGTTGATGGTGGTTGAACCGGTATAGTTCGTGTTTGTCGCACCACTTAACCTAAGGAGCCCCGTGCCGTTCATGATGATACCGCCCGAGCCGGCATTTCCGAAACTACCAGCTCCCGCAGTGAAGTTTCCAGTACCTGCAAATGTCAGGGTATTTGCACCAAGGCTCAGTCCTCCCGCACCAAAAGTGAGAGCATTCGATGAATTGTTTGTCCAAGTTTGGCTGTTATTTAAAATAAGGGCCGTGCTGATGGTTACAGCGCCTTGGGCAGTGGAACCGTAGGCAAACTGGTTCATGGTGATGCCGCCCGACCCCGATGTACCGTTGCCAAGAGTGATTGAAGTGCCCCCAGAGAGGGTGCTACCGCCGGAAGTTTGGAAAGTCAGGCTGTTGGCCACCTGCGCACCGCTGACTGTAACCACGTAGGCATTGTTTCCGCTGGCCGCTCCCGGAGCTGCAACAAAAAAGAGATCATCGGTGTTGAGCGTTGCTATTTGAAAAGCTCCAAGGTTCGCGCCCGTCAAATCGGTGTTCCAGAAGTTGCTGGTTCCCCAAGTACCCGTGGGCGTGCCTCCTGCTCCAGCTGTGGTGGAGTTGCTATCCCAATAAAGGTTTGCCGCAAAGCTCTGGGAGAAAATCGACAGCAGCACGCTAACTGTTAGGGCGAAAATTGCTTTGAATTTCATAAAATGGGTTTTCATGAGCTGGATTTTGATAGAAGATGTTAGAGCACTTGGGGACGCTCTAAACATCTACTTGTTTGATATTTCTACACTACCCAGCCTTATGCTGAAAGAAAAAAATACAAGCCTACTTGGCTCTTTTTGGGACAGGTTTTGGAATGGGGCGGAAAACGCACGGAGAAAGGACGGCGTGAGCCTAGGGACGTGGAGGGGCGCGAGTGGACTCGCGCGGTCCATATGCCAGGACATGTCGGGGCGCGACCCCCGACTTTGTCGGGGCATTGGTGGACTCGCGCGGTCCATTTGCTGATTTGAATGCATGATAAAATGCATACGTTCGATTGCTTTTTAGTTTATGTAATCGTTCATATACAAAATTTTATTTGCAAACGAACACTTACAGAGGTAGGAATGCACTCATGCGAATCAAAGCCGCTAGAAATTTAGGATCTCTGGTGCGGAACCAGCGCAAACAGGGTGGTTGGTCACAACAGGAGCTTGCCGAAAAGATCGGGGCTAGCCGTCTTTGGGTGAGCCAATTTGAGAACGGTAAAGAAACGGTTGAGTTCGGTTTGGTTCTCAAAACATTGAGCGCTTTGAAATTATCTTTGGAAGTTTCGCCACTAAACCCGAATCCATTCCATGGAGACCCGCTGGCATGAGCACAGATATCCTTCACATCCTTTACAACAGCACCGAGGTGGGTCGCCTCGAATACCAACGCAAGCGAGACGAAATGATCCTCGTCTATGAGGAATCATGGCGATTTGGAACGAAAAGTTTTCCTATTTCCCTGTCATTGCCTTTGGAAAAGCAGCGGCACGCGGACGGATCCATACGTCCCTTTCTTCAAGGTCTCTTGCCGGATAATCCTGCTGTAATCGATGCATGGGGAAAACGCTTTCAAGTATCACCGAGAAATCCATTCGATGTGATCAAGCATGTCGGTGAAGACTGTGCAGGGGCATTGCAGTTTGTAAAACCGGAGCGCTTGGGACCGATTCTATCAGGGGATCTCGATTCGCTCATTCCGCTTTCTGAAGATGATTTGGCAAAAAGGATCGAGGATACGGATGCGCAGGCAGCAGCAATACCCACAGCGATCCATGGTCGTTTTAGTCTTGCCGGCGCACAAACCAAAGATGCCCTTCACCAAAAAGGCGGCAGATGGTTCGTTCCGTGTGGACGTATCCCCACCACTCATATTTTGAAGCCTGAACTGGACGGTTTGCCTCACCACGTGCTCAACGAGTATTTCTGCCTGCAGCTGGCCGCAAAGAGCGGTCTTATGAAAACCGAGAGCAGCATTCTGCATATCGCAGAAAGACGTATCCTTTGTGTAAAACGTTACGACCGTAGCGCAGATGCTGCAGGAAGGGTCACCCGATGGCACCAAGAAGATCTCTGCCAAGCGCTGGGACGATATCCCAATCAAAAATATCAAAATGATGGCGGGGCATCGGCGGCCGAAATTATCAATCTGTTAGAAAATTATTCCGACAATCGTGAGGAAGACATCAGCCAATTCATCATGGCACTCGCTTTCAATTGGATCATCGCCGGGACCGATGCTCATTCGAAAAATTATTCCCTTCTCCATGCGTCCGGCAGCTTTTTGCGACTGGCACCGTTCTATGATCTTGCATCTTGGCTGCCATATGAGCGCGATCAAAACTCCAGTAAAGTCAAGCTGGCGATGAAAATTGGTGGCTCCTATCGCCTTCATGAAATCAACTTTGAGTCATGGAAAAGATGGGCATCAGAGGCCAAACTCGATACGGCTTGGGTGACTGCTCAAGTACGGACGACAATCGAACGAATCCTGCAATTCATCCCTGCCACACGTGATCTGATTTACGAAGAAGATGACGGATTTTTAACAAAGCTTTCGCAACTTATCGCAGCAAGAGCGGAGGGTGTTTTGTTAGAGAAGTAAGTCCGAATGATGTTCCCTCAGGAAATCATCATACTGGAAAGCAACCGTCGGTCTTGGCTTTCATCTGGCGATTTTAGGAAAGGGGTAGAAAATGCCAAAGATGCGAGGAGAAAGGGTCTTGTGAGTCCAAGGACCGCGTGAGTCCACTCGCGCTTTGATCAACTGCGCGAACCATGGCTTTGGAGGAGCGCGAGTGGACTCGCGCGGTCCATTTGCCGACTGTGTCGGGGCGCAACCACCGACTGTGTCGGGGCGCGACTGGAGTCGCGCGGTCCATTTGCTGGGACATGTCGGTCCATGCTGGACTCGTGCGGTCCATTTGCTGGGACATGTGGGGCGCGAGTGGACTCACGCGGTCCATTTGTTGGGACATGGCAATCCTGGCCTTGAAACTTTTTCCTAGGCAAACTTGCTATTTTTTTGGTCAGGTATTGGGTGAAATATGAGTGAGATCCGTTTCCTGAGCAAGATTGAGCAGGTGGCTGTGCATTTGCGGCAGGAATTGCTGGACGGGAAATGGCAAAAAGTCATTCCCGGGAGACAGGAACTGGCGTTGAGCCTTGGGGTGAGCCACAAAACCATCGAGAGTGCGTTGCAATTGCTCGAAAACGAGGGGGTGCTGATTGCCCAAGGTGCGGGCCGGCGAAGAAAAATCGCCAAATCAAAGAAAAGCGCGTCGGTGGGCTTGAGGATCAAATGTCTTGCCTATGAAATCGCGGAGCAGCATCACGCGCACCATATGGAGTTGCAGCGGCGGCTGGATGCCACAGGGCACAGATTCGATTATGCGGAAAAATCCCTGCTTGATTTGGGCTTGAATGTGCAAAAGGTGGCGAAGTTTGTCGAGAACACCGAGGCCGATGCATGGATCGTGACCGCGGCATCGGCGGAAATTTTGCAATGGTTCTCCGAGCAGTCCAAGCCGGTCATCGCGCAGTTCGGGCGGTTTAACGGGATCCCGATCGCGGCGGCAGGTGTCCGCAAAATTCCCGCCATGACCCAGGCGCTGAGAAAACTCATCTCTCTGGGTCACCGCCGGATCGTGATGATATCCAGAGAGGAGCGCCGCTTCCCCGTGCCCGCGCTGTTCGAGCAAGCGTTTCTCGATGAGTTGGAAGCCAACGGCATCCGGACCGGATCGTATAACCTGCCTCATTGGCAAGACAACATCAGGAGTTTCCATCGTTGTCTCGACTCCCTCTTGAGCATGACCGCACCTACCGCCATCCTCATGGATGAGGCGCCGCTGTATATTGCCGCCATGCATCACCTCGCGCAACGCGGCTTGGTGGCGCCGAGGGACATTTCATTGATTTGCACCAATCCGGATGTCTGCTTTTCCTGGTGTGTGCCTACGATTACGCATGTTCACTGGGACAGCCGGCCGGTGGTGGCTCGGATTGCCCAATGGGCCAGCAACGTTGCCCGGGGCAAAAAAGACCTCAGACAAATCTTCAGTCAGGCCGAGCTCATCGAGGGCGGGACAGTTGGACCCGTGCCGACGCGTGAAGGTTATGAACCCGTCATCATCATTTGAACATTTCCATGATGGATCATGGCTTGCAAATTCGGACGGGATGGCAAGAGTGTGCGCAACGTCATGTCCGCATCCCAAACCGCCATCCAACCCACCCGTGAGCAGGATTTTCCTGAATGGTATCAACAAGTCATCAAAGCCGCGGATTTGGCGGAGAACTCGGAAACCCGTGGCTGTATGGTTATCAAGCCGTGGGGATACGGCATCTGGGAGCTCATCCAACAACAGCTCGACAGGCGCTTCAAGGCGACGGGGCATGAGAACGCCTATTTCCCCCTGTTGATTCCCCTGTCCTATCTGGAAAAAGAAGCGGAACATGCCGAAGGCTTTGCGACGGAATGTGCCGTGGTCACCCATCACAGGCTGGAAGCGGTGAAAGACGAGGTCACGGGAAAAACCAAGATGATCCCGACTGGAGAGCTTGCGGAGCCTTACGTGATCCGCCCGACCTCGGAAACGATCATCGGAGCGGCGTTCGCGCGTTGGGTGCAGTCCTATCGCGATTTGCCCTTGCTGATCAATCAATGGGCGAACGTGATGCGCTGGGAGATGCGACCACGTTTGTTTTTGAGGACTGCGGAGTTTCTCTGGCAAGAAGGCCACACCGCACATGAAACGAAAGCGGAAGCCATTGCTGAAACACGCATGATCCACGGGCTTTACGAAGAATTTCTCCGCGATCACTTGGCGATCCCTGTGATACCCGGAGAGAAAACCGAGAACGAGCGCTTTCCCGGCGCGGACATGACGCTGACCGTCGAGGCGATGGTGCAAGATAAGAAAGCGATCCAAGCCGGCACTTCGCATTATCTCGGTCAGAATTTCTCAAAAGCGCAGGATATTTCTTTCGCGGGACGGGATGGCGCACAGGAGTTTGCACACACCACCTCATGGGGCGTTTCCACGCGATTGATCGGAACCCTGATCATGGCGCACTCGGATGACGACGGACTGGTGTTGCCGCCACGCGTCGCCACCAAACAAGTCGTGATCATTCCCGTGACTCCGAAGGAAGACACCAAAGAGGCGGTGCTTGCCGCCTGTCAGGCGCTGGCGGAAACGCTGAGAGCCACGCGCACTTTTTATGGTGATCCGATCCGCGTGCACGTTGACACGCGTGATTTGCAAGGCGGTCAGAAAAAATGGGAATGGGTGAAAAAAGGCGCGCCCATCCGCATCGAGATCGGACCCCGTGACATCGAATCCCGTAAAGTCTGCATGCAGCGACGTGATCAGGCACCAACGGAAAAGAGCTTCATGGACAAGGAGGAGTTCATCCAGATCCTGCCGGACCTGTTGCAGGAGATTCATCACAACCTGCTCACGACCGCGACCCGTTTCCGCGATGAAAACATCGCGGCGTGCAATGATGTGGATGAGTTTCACGCACATTGGAGCAAGGAAAATCCGGGTTGGTTGCTCACGCCATGGGCGGGAACTTCCGAAGAGGAAGATCAACTCTCCAAGCAACACAAGATCACCATCCGTTGCCTGCCCATCCCGGAAGCTGGGCTTTCGATAGAACTGTTAGAAAAAATCGATAGCTCATGTTTTCTTACCGGCAAACCCAGCCAGACCCTCGCGATCTGGGGACGGAGCTATTGATTGGGAGTGAGAAAAGAACCGCGTCAGTCCAGATGGACCGTGTGACTCCAGTCGCGCTTGTTTTGAAGAGCGCGACTGGAGTCACGCGGTCCATCTGGAGTCACGCGGTCCACTTAGAGTCACCCGGTCCGTCTGGAGTCACTCGGTCTAATGTCTCTTTCCACGCGCTACTCCAGCGCCAGTCCTCTGGGGCATGGCAAAGCCCTGCTTTTACGGGATTCATGCGAACGTAGCGACGCGCACGTGCCAAGTGCTCTTCATCCCTGATCAATCGATCGAAGTAATCCGTTGCCCACAGACGGCCTGATCTGCCTACCAGTTGATTGATTTTCCGTGCCGTAAAATTTTTCCATGAACGAACCACCTCTTCGAAACTGTGTTCAGAACGCAGACGTATCATGACATGAAGATGATTCGGCATCACGCACCATTCGATGAGGTCATATCGAACGCCATCGAAATAGCAAAGTGCCTCCGCCACCACGGCAGCGCATTTTGGATGACGTAAGCAGCAACACCCCATCCCTGCATCTTCATAGTCCGCAATTTTACGTGCTAGTTCAGATGCGTCATTTGAATCAGATGTGTTTTCATAAAATTGCTTCAATTTTTCTATGACGCGCTTGGGAAGCGAATCTGCTAGACGAAAAGTGATTCCCGTTACCCTGCTGCTCATTTCAAGATGAGGAAGATAACCACGAGTATGCCAGCCGCGGGGGGAGCCGCTATTCATATATGTTCTATTGAACATATAAATTAGACAGGTCAATGATTTATAATTGGACCGCGTGACTCCAGTCGCGCTTGTTTTGAAGAGCGCGACTGGAGTCACGCGGTCCATCTGGAGTCACGCGGTCCATCTGGAGTCACGTGGTCCAACTGGGGTCCATTAGCCCTGTGCATATGCCTCCACCGAATCGCAGGTGCAGACGAGGTTGCGATCACCGTGGACGTTGTCGATGCGGGCAACCGCAGGCCAGAACTTGTGACTGCGAAGGTAGGGCAAGGGAAAGGCGGCTTGCTCGCGTGAGTAAGGATGTGTCCAATCGTTTGCGCACAACACGGCGCTGGTATGCGGCGCGTTTTTGAGCGGATTGTCGATTGCATCCATTTTGCCATCGATGATTTCGCGGATCTCACCATGAATGGAAATCATCGCATCACAAAAACGATCGAGCTCGACTTTGGATTCCGACTCGGTCGGCTCGATCATCAAGGTGCCGGATACCGGCCATGACATGGTCGGGGCGTGGTAGCCGTAATCCATCAGGCGCTTGGCGATGTCTTCCACCGTGACCCCGGATTGATCGGAGATGGGACGGCAATCGATGATGCACTCGTGGGCCACCAAGCCGGATTTACCGGTGTAAAGAATGGGGAAAAAATCGCCCAAACGTTTCGCCATGTAATTGGCATTGAGGATGGCGATTTCCGTGGCGGTTTTAAGGCCCGTGGTTCCCATCATGGCGATATACATCCAAGAGATCGTGTTGATCGATGCGCTGCCGTAAGGCGCCGAGCAAACCGCATGGTTCTTGTCTTTCATTTCGAAGTGGCCCGGAAGGAAAGGCACAAGTTGCTTGGCAACACCGATCGGCCCGACGCCCGGGCCGCCACCGCCGTGCGGAATGCAGAAGGTTTTATGAAGATTCAAGTGGCAGACATCCGCACCAATCAAGCCGGGCGAGGTCAGGCCGACCTGGGCGTTCATGTTCGCGCCGTCCATGTAAACTTGTCCACCTGCGTCGTGGATGATGGAAGTGATTTCACGAATCGTTTCCTCGAACACACCATGCGTGGATGGATACGTGACCATCAATGCGGAAAGATTGTCGCGATGCTTTTCTGTTAGAGTAACGAGATCTGCCATGTCGATGTTGCCGCGCTCATCGCATTTTACGCCGACCACTTTCATGCCGCACATGACAGCGGACGCCGGGTTTGTGCCGTGGGCGGAGACGGGAATCAGACAGATATCGCGATGGCTTTCACCGCGCGATTCGTGGTAACGACGGATGGCAAGCAAGCCCGCGTATTCGCCTTGGGAGCCGGCGTTTGGCTGCAGCGAAACGGCGGCAAAACCGGTGATTTCAGCCAACCAGTTTTCCAATTGCGTTAGCATTTCAATGTAGCCCGTGGTCTGGGATTTCGGGGCAAACGGATGGATCGATGAAACTTCTGGCCAGCTCAGCGGCAACATTTCCGAAGTCGCGTTGAGCTTCATCGTGCAGGAACCAAGCGCGATCATCGATTCATTGAGAGCGAGATCCTTCGATTCCAAGCGTTTGATGTAACGCAGCATTTCCGTTTCGGAATGATAGGCATTGAATGCCGGGGCGGTGAGGAATTTGGAAGCCCGATCAAAGGTCGCATCCCATGCGTGGCCAGAGATTTCAGCATCGGCACGCGGCACTTCGAACAGGCGGCAGATTGACCAGATATCTTGGGAAACCGCGGTTTCATCGAGAGAAATTCCAACATGGGAATCATCGACCAAGCGCAGGTTGAATCCATGTGCAGGTGCGGCGTCAACCAACATGCGAGCTTTGGCAGTTTTGACAAGGATCGTGTCAAAAAACGCGCCGGCTTCGATTTCGTATCCACCGGCGACCAAGGCTGCTTTGAGATTCTGAGTTTGTGAATGGATTTTTCTGGCGATCGCCTTCAACCCTTCCGGCCCGTGATAGACCGCATACATCGATGCCATCACCGCGAGCAATACTTGGGCGGTGCAGATGTTAGAAGTCGCCTTGTCACGGCGGATGTGTTGTTCACGGGTTTGCAAAGAAAGCCGGTAAGCGGGCTTGCCTTGGGCATCGATAGAAACGCCGATCAAGCGACCGGGCATTTTGCGTTTCAGCGCGTCTTTGCAAGCCATGAAGCCCGCATGCGGACCCCCGAAACCGAGCGGCACCCCGAAGCGTTGAGAGGAGCCGACGCAGATATCCGCACCGAATTCGCCGGGTGATTTCAAGAGCGTAAGAGCCAGCAGATCCGCCGCGCAGATCGTGACCGCGCCGGCGGCTTGTGATTTCTCGAAGAAGGCAGAGAAATCGTCGATGCGACCGCGGGTATCGGGATACTGCACGATCACTGCAAAAAGATGATCGGCGGCGGCAGGGTCGAATTTTTGCCAATCCGCAACGATCACATTCAATCCAAGCGGTTCGCAGCGGGTCTTTACCACATCGATGGTTTGCAAATGGCAGCGATCAGAAATGAAGACGGTTTTGCCCTTGGGCTTTCCGGAAAGCGCGAGCGCCACGGCCTCCGCGGCGGCGGTGCCTTCATCGAGCAAGGAAGCGTTTGCGACATCCAGGCCGGAGAGGTCCGTGATAAGCGTTTGGAAATTTAGAAGCGCCTCCAAGCGGCCTTGTGCGATCTCGGCTTGGTAAGGGGTATAAGCTGTATACCAGCCGGGATTTTCCAAAATATTTCTCAAAATCACCCCCGGTGTGAGGGTGCCGTAATAACCTTGGCCGATGAAACTCTTGAGGACTTTGTTCTGGCTCATCCATGCGCGCAATAGGGCGAGTGCCTCATGTTCGGAAAGCGCGGGAGGAAGATTCATTTCTCCTTCCATACGGATCCCGGCAGGCACGGCTTCGGATATCAGCTCGTCCAGAGTGCCGTGGCCAATTTGTTTGAGCATCTCGAGTTGCTCCGATTCTGAAGGTCCGATGTGGCGGGCGAGGAAGGAAGAGGTGGCGGCCATGGTGTTTTCACTTCTCATGCAACAGGAATGCCGGATCTGCAACCCTAGAAACATTTCAAGAGGTATCTTCCCCCAATAAACCAAAGGATTATTTTCAAAAGCCCCTACATGCCGATCAGTCAGACAGGCTGATCTCCGGAATTGGATCGGTTGGCAGAATCTCTTTTCCCTCCCAGAAAGGCCTGCCATCTTTGTAAATCAGGATCCGGGCCGCGCTTTGAGGCACGTGCGGAGCTTGATATTGTGGAATCCATTTTTTCAGCTTCGTCATTTCCGAGTTGAATTTCGCATCGCCGGCCAGGTTATCGAACTCATTCGGATCTTTGTCCTGCTGGTAGAGCTCCTCAGCACCATCCACATAACGGATGTATCTCCAATGCTCATCCCGCACGCTGTTGTTTCCCGGATTGTGATTTGAAATCGCTGGCCAAGGACGCGCTGTCTTGGCGTCTTTGAGCTGTGGCATGAGTGTATGCCCGTCCAATCCTTGGGTCGGCGGCAAAGAGGCGAGATCACAGAGAGTGGGAAAAACATCGAGTAGCTCGACCGCCTCAAAGCACTTCGCGTTTTTTGAAATTTCCGGGCCCGCCATGATGAGCGGGACCCGCGTCGCGCGCTCCCAAAGAGTGTTTTTCCCGGTGATTCCTTTTTCGCCCAAGTGCCAGCCGTGGTCGGACCAAAGCACAATCACCGTTTGGTCCGCATGACCTGATTTCTCCAACGCATCCAGAACCCTGCCAAGTTGGGAATCCATGAAACTCACACTCGCGAGATAAGAGCGCACAAGATTCTTCCATTGGTCATCCTTTTTCAAAAACTCTAGTCTCGGCTCCGGCAACTTCCAATGCAGCCACCAAGAGGACATCGGCGTATCGTCCCGATCCCCGTCCCGCACCTCGGGCAACTGCACGGAATCCAGCGGATACATATCCATCCATTTTTGGGTGACGTAACACGGCACGTGAGGCAGAAAAAAACCTGTCGCGAGAAAGAAGGGTCTGTCTTTGGGCATGTTTTCCAACTGCTCCACCGCCCAGTCAGCTATCTTGTAATCTCCTTTATCCTCATCCTTGTGCGGAAATGTACCCCAATCGACCGCGCGGTTTTTATCCGGAGTGTTCACCAGTTTCTCCTTTGGAAACGGCCCGCCCCATACGTCAGGCCCGACTTCATCCCAATCCGGACCGCCTGCCTTGAATCCATAATTTGCGTGAAAAATTTTCCCTGTGGCGAAGGTTCGATAACCGTTGTTGCGGAAATGCTCAGGCAAGCTTGTGATCTTCGATAACGATTCCACATTCCGAAAAAACGGAGACAATCCGTAAATCCCGGTCGTGGTCGGTCGCATGCCGGTGAGCACACTGGTACGTGAAGGATTGCAAAGCACACTCTGGCAATGCGCGTTCATGAACGTGGTGCCCATGGCCGCCAACCGATCCATGTTCGGCGTTTTGACCTGTGGATGCCCTTTCAAAGGCCCCACCCAATCGTTCAAATCATCGACCGCAATAAAAAGAACATTCGGTCGCGTTGCTTTGGATTCCGCCGGCAAAGAAACGAAAAACACAAACAAAACGGTCCATACGAATGTTTTCATTGCACCATCCAACATGTAGCGATCTGTAGCAACAAGCCCGAATTCCTCTACCTATTCGGAATTTTTGTCTGCCATTGGGGAACCAAGCCTGTGAAGAGAAGCATGCGGCAAGACTGGCTTTTACGGTGCCTTCCATGGGACACTCTGTGAGGCTGCGAGGTGAGCATCGAGTGCGGCGGTCATCTGCTTAACGCGTTGAGGTTCTTTTGACGCGAGATCGTTAGCTTCAAGCGGATCGTTTTTCAGGTCGTAGAGCTCGGCGGGACTTTTGCTATCACTGCGAATGATTTTCCAATCACCAAGCCGCATCGCTTGCTTGGTGACTTTCTCAAGCCACATGTGATGCTCGGGACGCTCAAAGGCGGGTTGGCTTCCTGTTAGAAGAAGTTGCTTGAAAGACCGCCCCTCGATTTTGAGTTCGACAGGCACCTCGCAGAGATCGGCAAGGGTCGGCAAGAGATCCATGGTCAAAGCGCGGAAATCGGTTTTGTTTGCGGGAATTTTTCCTGACCAGCGGACAGAAGTCGGGACTTTGATGCCGCCTTCGTAAAAATGTCCTTTGCCATCCCGCAGTGATCCGTTGTTTGCAGAGAATCTGAGAGCTCCGCCGTTGTCGGAGGTGAAAACCACGATGGTGTTTTTATCCTGACCGCTTTTTTCCAAAGCCGTGAGCACCTTGCCAATCCCGTGATCCATGTGCTCGATGAGAGCCACGAGAGCTGCGCGCTTATCGGAAATTCCTTGTTCGCGCTGTTTGACTTTTTCCAACCATTCCGGCGGGGGCTGGATCGGATCGTGTGGGGCATTGTAGGCGAGAAATTGAAACCATGGCCTACTTTCCTTGGCGCGACGTTCGATCGAAGCCATTGCCCACTCGGTAAAAAGATCGGTCGCGTGACCTGTGGTTTGGATTTTTTGCCCGTTCAGACGCATATAATTTTGGCCCGCACGGGTGTGTTTCCAGTAGTCATCCATCATATCGCCAAGCCAACCGTGAAACTCATCGAAGCCGCGTGAGTTGGGTAAGTTTTCCTCTGTCAGTCCGAGATGCCATTTGCCGATGAGCGACGTATGGTAGCCGTTTTTCTGAAACACGTTTGTGAGCAGGGTGCTGTTTGGATCGAGATAACCCCAGTTGCCATTTTCATAATGGCGGATCACTCCGGGCACACCCGCGAGTTCCGGGTAGCGACCGCTGAGGAGCGCGGCGCGCGTGGGTGAACAAACGCAACTGTTCGCATGAAATTCATCGAAGCGCATGCTCTCCGAAATCAGCTTGTCGAGATGTGGAGTACGCATGTCTTTGGCTCCGTAACTCGAGAGATCGCCGTATCCCAAATCATCGGCCATGATGATCAAGATGTTTGGGCGCAGCGTTTCCGCATGGCACGGCATGATCACCATCGAGAGCGAGAGGAAAGCGCAGAGAATTTTCATGGATGAGTGGAAAATGTCATGGAGTATTTTAAATCACCTTGCCAGCGAAGAATCTGATCCAAATCATACCAACCATGAAACAATTTGATTCGATTGCGGCTCGGATTTTCATCTTGCTGATTTGCATCGGCAAAATTGCTTTTGCCGCCGAGCCGGAAAAAGCCTTCGCACCGGAGTTTTATGCATTCCAGAACGGGATGGGATTCAAGTCTGCTGAAGAAGGCATCAAGCTCATCAAGAATCTCGGTTATCACGGAGTCGGATCCGCAAAGCCCGGAGACCTTGCGAATTTCAAAGCGGCTTGTGAAAAGGAAGGGTTGAAACTTTACAGCGTCTATCTTGGCGGAAAAGTGAACGCAGAGAATTTCAGTTATGAGAAAGAGGTCGACAAAGCGATCGAGTCGCTCAAAGGAACCGATGCGTTGATTGAACTCAACGTTCAGCGCGGAAAGGAGCCGAGCGATACGCAGGCGATCGCGATGGTGCGAGAGATAGCAGGCAAAGCGAAAGCAGCGGGGCTCAGAGTGGTGATTTATCCACATGACAAATTTCACATCGAGCGAGTCGATCACGCCATAAAAATTGCCAAAGCCACGGGCTGCGACAATGTCGGCGTTGCATTCAACTTATGCCATTTTCTGAAAGTCCAGCCAACCGATGATCTCGCGGCCACGCTCGCCGATGCCAGGCCCCTGCTCTGGAGCGTGAGTCTGTGCGGAGCGGATACGGGCGGAAAGGACTGGAACACCCTGATCCGACCTTTGGATGAAGGGACTTACGACCCTTCAGTTTTGCTGAGGAAGTTGCGCGATAGCGGCTACAAAGGCCCCATCGGGCTGCAATGCTTTAACATCCGCATTGACGCCAGAGAAAATCTGACCCGCTCGATGCAGGCATGGAAGAAGCATCTCGCTGCGATCCGTGGAAAATGAAAAAACGGCGACCTCCCTTGGAAGGCCGCCGCTAAGTGAAGTTGCTTTGAATTATTTTTTCAACAGCTTGCTCATGGCATCGCCCATCGCCAGGCCGACATTCATGTAGGTTTTCGCGTTGCCACCATAGTGACCGTTTCCGCTACCACCCATCGAGAGCGGGTTGGTGTAAACCGTGGAGACGCTGCCTTTGTATTCAGGGTATTTGCCGGTTTCGCCGTCCACAGCCATGTGAGCCTTGTAAACCGTCAGCGTATTACCGGTGCTGTCTTTGGTCGCTTCTCCAAGCGTGCCTAAAACAAACTTTGCTTTTGGAGATTCGAAGTCCTTACGCAGGGCCGCGATGAGATTCACGAGATTCTTTTCATATTGAGCGGAATGTGAGGCATCGCCACAATCTTTCTCACCCTGCCACCAGAAAAATCCGGCGACCTCGTATTTCTTGGCTCCGGGATAATATTTATCGAGTTCGGCCAGAACTTTTTTCGCATTGGCAACATCATCGTCATACTGCTTGCCGGCATACCAGGGGATCGCGACAGGCTGAGTGCCTTTTTCCCAACGGGCTGGGGATTGCTTGTAGCCCGCGTAAACGTAGGTTTTACCGTCTTTAGGATCGACGAATTCCCATGACTCGCTGCCGGGAGGCAACAAATCCCAACTCAGACCGCGGTTGCCGATGGAACTCTTGAGGATCATGACCGGCTCTTCAATCGCATCACCCAGTTTGTGTCCGATGCCGAGCTCGATGCCAATCTTGTTACCGCTGACGGTCAGCCAATCGTTGCGATAGACGTTTCCGCTAGCGCCTTTTTGCATGATGCCGACGTTACGGACATCTTTGCGCACCGTCCAGGCACCAGCCGCATCAACCAAGAAAGGATACATCTTGTCTTTTTTGATGGCGCCTTCCAGGGTGTCGTCTTTATCAGCACCTTGGACCTTTCCCATTTCGAGGGTGTTGGATTGTCCCATGATAATGAAGACTTTCACGGGTTTGCTGACATCTGCCTCGGCCGAGGGATTGGCAAATACCGAGTGGGAGAGCAGGCCTAACGAGGCAAGCCCGATGGCGGTTTGCTTGAATAATGGATGATTTGATTTCATAGGGATGGTTTGTTTTGGATCGCAGGAGTTACTTTAAAAAACTCGCAAGAGTGCTACGGCATACACAAATCGGATGTTTCCGGAAATCACAAATTTCGCCCGTTTCGGTCATTTTCCTCTGAAAGATGAGAGTTTTTCAGAGATCCGGGCGATTTTGGCGGGTCCGGGCAATAGCTTGTTGCTTCC
Organism: Luteolibacter sp.; assembly: GCA_044233125.1. Classification (GTDB taxonomy): domain Bacteria; phylum Verrucomicrobiota; class Verrucomicrobiia; order Verrucomicrobiales; family Akkermansiaceae; genus Luteolibacter. The sequence continues at coordinate 56,407 of JBIIKO010000005.1, forward strand.
GCCACTCGGTGATTTTGGCGTGATTTCCGGAAAGCAGGATTTCCGGAACCTTCATGCCATCAAATTCGATGGGGCGGGTGTAGCACGGGGCTTCCAATAAATTTGGATCGGAAAAGGATTCCTCGATGGCCGACTGCGCATCGCCGAGCGCGCCGGGAAGGAGACGGATCACCGCATCACATAATACGGCAGCGGCAATGGCGCCGTTCGTCAGAACGTAGTCACCGATGGAAATTTCCTCATCGATCAGGGATTCGATGATGCGGTGATCGATGCCTTCGTAGTGGCCACAGACAATGAGGAGGTGAGTCTCTTGAGAAAGCTCACGGACGCGAGCCTGCTTGAGCGGTATACCCTGTGGAGTCATGAGTATGACGCGGGTGTTTGCCTTTTTCAGGGCAGTGATCGCCGCATGCAAGGGCCCTGGCTGCAAGACCATACCGGGGCCACCGCCGCATGGTGAGTCATCGACCCGCTTGTGTTTGTCCTCAGACCAGTCACGGAGATTGTGACCGAAAACCTCTACCAAACCCGCATCGCGTGCACGCTGGATGATGGAATCACTCAACGGTGCGAGTGCGATTTCAGGAAACAAGGTTAGGATGTCGATGCGCATGATCCGTTTCGCTAAGATTCTGTTTGAGTTTTCCTCCAATGTTCGAGGCGTTCTTTGATGCGACTTTCCATTCCCTGGCTTCCCGGCTGGTAGTAAGTGCGCCCTTCAGGGAGGTAAGCCTGCGGGATGTAAGCACCTTCGTAGTCGTGAGAATAAAGGTATTTCATCGCCTCTTCGGAAATGCCCGTCGTGCTAGTGAGTTTTTTAGACGTCGGAGTGCGAAGATGTGGAGGTACGGCAAGAGTGCGGCCGGATTCGACATCATGGATTGCGGCTCCGAGAGCGGCGTAGGCGGTGTTAGATTTTGGAGACGTGGCGAGATAGACCGTAGCGTGAGCGAGCGGGATACGACCTTCCGGCATTCCGACAAATTCAAGCGCATGATGGGCATCAAGTGCGACACGCAATGCGCCTGAGTCGGCGAGCCCGATGTCTTCCGAAGCGGCGATGACGAGCCGGCGCGAAATGAAACGCGGGTCTTCCCCAGCGTGGAGCATTTTCGCCAGCCAATACAGAGCGGCGTCGGGATCGGAGCCGCGGATGGATTTGATAAAAGCAGAGATCGTATCATAGTGACCGTCGTCACCGTAATGCACGGCTTTGCGTTGGATGGATTCCTCGGCATCCGCGAGAGTGATGTGGGGATCGCCGCAAGTGGCGAGTTCGAGAGCTGTCAGGGCTTTGCGTACATCGCCATCGGAAAGTTTCGCGAGATGCTCTAGCGCATCGGGATCGGCGGTGATGTGTTGCCCGCCAAGACCACGCTCCACATCTGCCAGAGCACGATTGAGAAGACTTACGATGTTTGTAGTAGATACCGGCTCTAACTGAAAAATCTGGGACCGGGAAACCAGTGGCGAGTTGACGTAGTAGTAGGGATTGTGAGTCGTCGCGCCGATGAACCGAACCGTGCCGCGTTCGAGGTGGGGGAGCAGAACGTCTTGTTGGGCTTTGTTGAAGCGATGGATTTCATCGATAAACAAAATGGTCGTTTCGCCACGAAGATCGCGGTGGATTTTCGCTTGGTCGATCTTCGCGCGGATTTCCGCGACGTTGGATTCCACCCCGTTCAGCGCCTCGAAGCGTGATCCGGTGGTCTTGGCAATAACGTTGGCGAGCGAGGTTTTTCCTGTTCCGGGCGGTCCGTAAAAAATCAACGATGCGAAACGGTCCGACTCGATCGCGCGTCGCAGAAGTTTCCCCTCTGCAAGGATGTGCTCCTGGCCGATAACTTCATCCAAGGTGCGTGGACGCATCCGTGCCGCGAGGGGTTCGCGGACTTCCGGTTTATCGGCTCTCGCCTGTGGACTGTTAAAAAGATCGGACACGCTGCGGAAACTTTAATTTTTAAAATCCAAACTCCAAGGGAAGAAATCACCTGATTTTTCGCAATGTGATTTTGCTCCAAAACTTGCGATCCCGCGGATCCGCGAACGCGCTTTCGTACTTCGCAAGCTGAGATCCGCTGGCAACATCCTCGCCGGCGACAAGAACTTCGTTCATGCTGCCCTCGGTGCGCAAGGAACGGATTTTCGGAAAATGTTTGGCGAGAGCGGCGCGCGTGGCGATTTGCTTGGCGCGGTGACCGGGACCCGTCACCAAATTCAAAGCCAGCAATCCGCCGGGCGCCAGCGAGCGCCGGATGAGACCCAGCCATGCCTGATCACAGCTTTCGGCACGATATACATCCTCATCGCCCGCGAGATAGAGGTCATCGATGATCACATCGAATTTCCGTTTATTTCCAACCATCCAAGCGTAGGCGTCCGCTATGATGATTTCGGAACCGGTTTCATCCAAAGCCATTTCACGGCAGGCCAGTTCGATGAGCTCGGAGTCGAGATCGATTCCTGTGAGCGAGACGTCCGGCAAAAGATGGCGCAGGGTCCGCAACGCCGTCCCTCCTGCAACGCCGAGCATGAGGATGGATTTCGGCTTGCCTTCTGGCCGAAGAAGCGCGGCCGCGGCAAGGAGATCCCATGCGAGGCCGATCAGAAAACATTTTCGGTGAAACCACGCGTGGATCGCTCCTGTGACCCGGAATTCGGTTGCGAGATCGGATTTCCAAAGCGTGATGGTTTGGAAACGGGTTTGATAATGACCGATTCGTCTCATGGGGTTCATGGTTTAAGGGTTAGTTCACCTGAGGGGAAGGAACTAATTCCCGGCGTGAAAAAGAGGATGAGAAAGGGACGGTATAGGTGATTTTCCCATGAGTTTGGAGGGAGCCTGCTTGACGGAAGCCCGAACACATTCATAGTGGTCGCGGTAACGCTTTGAGTTGGCGTTTCATTTCTATTTCAACTTTCCCTTCCACCATGAAATCCCGTCTTTTGTTTGCCATCCCGCTGATGAGCGGTTTTTTGTTTGTTTCCTGCCTGCCCGTTCCACGAGAAGCACCCAAGAAAAAACCGAATCAGCCCGCCAACACCCTTACAGGTGAGGAGCAGCAGAAGATCGAGGAGCAGCGTGAACTCATGAAGCAGCGTGATTTGGAAAAACAAGCGCAGCTTGCCAATCCGCCAACCCCTCCGAAAAATGAGACGGAAAACACCATTTCCGAACCCCCAGCGATCAACAAAACCAACAGCGACTACCCGTTCGGCACTCCGGTTCCCGGCAAAGAGGGTTACGTTTTCAGTCCCTATAACAACAAACTTCTCGATGTCCGCGGCATTCCGAGTGGCACACTGGTACAAGACACGACCTATCCTCTCACCGAGAAAAAATATTTTCGTGTGCCATAATCTAAAGAGTTAAGCGGCATGTGTTAGAAAATTTACGATCGGGTCCATGCCCTTGGATCCGGTCTTTTTTTATGAGCCAGACATTTCAAAAAATCAGCATCTTGGGAGGCGGCCTGCTTGGCGGGTCGATCGCTCTTGCTTTGCAGGATTCCAGAGAGATCCGGCTTTGGTTTCGCAGGGCGGAGCTGGTGGAAGATGCCAAGCTTGCAGGATTCCATGGTGCGACAGCGGATCTGGCCGTTGCCGTGGCGGATTGTGATTTGTTGATACTCGCCGTACCCGTCGGCGCCATGCCAAAACTACTCTCTGCAGCGGTCGCGGCAGGACTCCCGAGGACATGCCTGGTGACTGATGTTGGTTCTGTCAAACAAACTCCGCATCGGCAACTTGCGGAGATTTTAAAAACAAGCGGCAACGCGTTTATCGGCAGCCATCCGATGGCCGGCTCGGAGAAAAACGGCTTGATAGCGGCAAGGGCCGATCTTTTCCAAAACGCGGCTTGCTTGCTCACCGATGATTCCAGCGCACCTGATTCGTTAACCAAGCAGTTAGAAATCTTCTGGCAGAACCTGGGTTGCAGGACCTGTTGGTTTTCCGCGGCGGAGCATGACCGTATTGTAGCGAGGATCAGTCATTTGCCGCATGTCGGCGCGGCAGCCGCGGCGTTGAGCGCGCTGAAAACATGTGCGGAACACGGCGGACTTTCGGGCGGCGGACTCAGAGATACGACACGTGTCGCCTCGGGAAATCCGGACATGTGGGCAGAGATCCTGATGGAAAACCGCGAAGCTGTCATCGCTGGGATTCAAGATAACATCTCCCGACTGCATGAAATCCTTGCCTCATTGGAGCAGGGCGACCTAGAAGCTACTCGCCAATGGCTGGCGGAAGCAAAGCAACTCCGTGACGGCCTGAAATAGAATTTTAACCATCAGATATGTCCACTTTACGTGTCAAATCCATCACCTCGCTGCGTGCCGAGTTCAGCGTTCCGGGTGACAAAAGTATTTCGCACCGTGCGGCGATTTTCGGCGGCCTATCGAATGGGCTCTGTGAAATTTCCAATTTCCTGCCCAGCGAAGACTGCCTCAACACCCTCAAGGCGATGGGATCACTTGGCGCGCGCTACGAGGTGTTGGAAGAGCTCGAAGGCTATGGCCCGATCAAACTCCGCATTCACGGTCAATCGATGCGGCTCTCTCCGCCGGAAGCTCCGATCGATTGCGGCAACTCCGGTACCGGGATGCGTTTGCTGGCTGGATTGCTTGCCGGCCAGAGCTTCACCTCCGAACTTTTTGGAGATGCTTCCTTATCTTCAAGGCCGATGGGAAGAATCACCCTACCTCTCGCGGAGATGGGTGCGAATCTTGAGACCCTCGGGCAAAAGCCCGGCTGCGCGCCCCTGCGAATCCATGCAGCCAAGCTTCATCCCATCGATTACGACATGCCCATGGCATCCGCCCAGGTTAAGAGCGCGGTCTTGCTGGCAGGGCTTTTTGCAAACGGCACCACGTCCGTCACCCAACCATCCGTTACGCGCGATCACACCGAGCGCATGATGGCAGCTTTCAAGCTTCGCTGTGAAACCGTCGGAAACAAAATTTCCGTGGTGGGCGGGCAGATTCCGCAAGTATGCGATATCAAAGTCCCGGGTGACATTTCATCCGCGGCCTTCTGGTTGGTGGCAGCGGCGGCCATGCCGGGCTCCCGCCTGGTATTGCAAGACGTGGGGCTAAACCCGACGCGCACCGCGATTCTCAAAGTTCTCTCCCGGATGGGCGCTGACCTAACAGAAATATCACATGCTTCTGAGGGAGAACCAATAGGCCACGTCGAAATCCAAGGTGCCGCGCTCAGAGGGACGACTTTGTTAGCTGAGGAAATTCCAAACCTGATCGATGAAATTCCGGTGATCGCCGTGGCCGCCGCGCTTGCAACCGGTGAGACGCACATTCGCGGCGCACGAGAGTTACGCGTGAAAGAGACCGACCGAATCACCACCACCGTGGAAAACTTGCGGAAAATGGGAGTGGACGTAGAAGAATTTGAAGATGGCATGTTGATCCGCGGCGGCAACCCGCTGCAGGGCGCGGCAATTGAATCACACGGGGATCACCGCATCGCGATGGCGTTCTGCATAGCGGGGCTTTTTGCCAAAGGTGAGACTGTTGTAAGCGGCACGGATTGCATCAACACTTCCTATCCGGGATTTTCTCATCACCTCAATGCCATTCAACATGAGAAAACCAAGCCCGAAGATTTCAACCTTCCGATTGTTTTAAAATGAGCTTTTATGCCATCGCCATTGACGGTCCCGCGGCGTCGGGAAAAAGCACGATGGCTCGTGCCCTAGCGAGCCGCCTCGGTATTGTCATGGTGAATTCCGGCGCGATGTATCGTGCCGTCACTTGGAAAATCCTCTCGGAGGGCATCGATCCAAAAAACACCGCTGCGGTGGTGGCCCTGCTCGATAAAACCGTTATCACCTGCGGCGATGACGGCTTGCTCTCCACGATTTTGATCGATGGCATCAATCCCGCCTCACATCTTCGCAACCCTGAGATCAACGGCAATGTATCGGTGGTTTCCGCCATTCCTGAAGTTCGCGAGAAGCTGGTCCGCATGCAGCGGGATTATCTCAAACGCACTCACGTCGTCATGGAAGGACGCGATATTGGATCGGTTGTTTTTCCCGAGACTCCATTTAAGATCTATATCGATGCGGATCCGGAAGTCCGCAACCGCCGCCGTAGCGGTGATGGTGAAGAAGATTCGGTTACGAAGCGCGATGCGGCGGACAGTTCACGCGCGACCGCACCGCTGAAAATAGCAGATGGAGCAACGGTGCTGGACACCTCGCAACTTTCGATCGAGGGAGCCATCGAAGCCGCGATCGATATTCTCCGCAAACAAGGCTTTCCCATGCCTCAGCCAACAGCAGGCGGTGAAGGTGAAGAATCCGGAAAAATGATGCGCTGGATTTACTGGCTGGGCTGGCTGTTTTTTGGCGCAGCCTATCGTACCCTTTTCGGTCTACGCATCATCGGTCGTGAAAACCTGATTCTTTCAGGCCCGGTTTTGGTCGCCTCCAACCATCAGAGCTATCTCGATCCTCCGTTGATCGGGAATCTCTATCAGACCGAGATGGTTTTTTTCGCACGCAAAACCCTTTTCACAGGTATCGGCAAATGGTTGTATCCGCAGTGGAATGCCATTCCGATCGACCAGGAAAAACCGGACATGAGCTCGATGAAAACCGTGATCCGCAAACTCAAAGAAGGCTGGCGGGTTTTGGTTTTTCCGGAGGGCGCGCGGACTTTGGACGGAGAAATCGGACCCGCGGCCCCGGGCATCGGCATGATCGCGGCAAAAGCCGGTGTGCCGATTCAACCGGTCCGGATTTTCGGAGCAGACAAGGCGCTACCTCGTGGTTCAAGCAAAATGAGCTTGGCCAGAATCACCGTAAAAATCGGCAAACCCATCATTCTTACGCCTGAGGAATTCAAAGCCTGCTCAAACAAAACTGGCTACGAGAAATTGACCGAGCGGATCATGGATGCGATCAAGGCGCTTTAAAAAAGGTATCAATACGCCGCCGGCCCATACGAGCCCTCATAACTATCGGCTCCTGCCGGCTCAACCACGCCCACCCCTTCATCTCTCGCGATGTAACCTGCCGCAGCTCCTGCTGCACCAACCGCCAGAGGGACACAGGAACTCATCGCTGTGCCGATGATGACGGCAATCACGGAGAATTTAATCGCCTGCTTTCTCATAAGGTAAAAAAATGGATAGGTCGCCAGAGATTTTAGTTCCAATTATCGACTGGCCTGCCAACTCGTCAATCTGCATCGAGTATAAAGTAACCTGAAACTGCACTCGGGGCAAGTGGAAGAGCAACAGCTAGGCAAGGGATTCAGCGGATTTGCCGTTTTTTTAATTTATGCGACCAGCCATCCAAGCGGAGATCCTCAGGATTTTCTGCGCTTAACCAGAATCCTCATGTTTCCATAGATACTTACGATATCTTTCAAGGGGGCAATCGTCCAAGGTTGGTGAGCTCCCCTTCCGTTTTTCGTGAACACCATATCCGCAGCGATATAAACGCAGGAATGTATGACTTCGTTGCCATTCGGGGTGAACATCACAATGTCACCGAATTTTTCAGGTTTATCGGCACTTATGTAGTTTTCCTGTAATTCTTTGGCGATTTCGTTGCTATCCAGATAACGGTCGTTTTTTGATTCCTCAAAGAAATTGATCGAAGTCCAGTGGCAGTCTCTTTTTTCCCCTACCCCATCCTCCAGCGGATACGTGTAGGCAAGCTGACGGGCCACGGGTGGTAAAAGATGGATGACATCCAACCGAGAAGTTTGATTCTGCCGTTTGAGCGATTCCAGCAATGGCTGAAAGTCTTTCAAATTGAATGGACCAGCCCAGTAATTGACCAAAGCGGGAATATCGGAATTCCGATCGAGTTCCAGCTTGAGCAATATGGTTTTCGTGCGGGTAAGCAACTTCAGCAATTCGGCGCACTGATTGGGATCTTTCACATTAAACATCAGACAACCGATATCACTCAAGCACATGGCGGTACCTTTCGGATAAAGCAGCTTTTCAAACAACACCCTGTTTCTTCCCTCCATGACGGGATGACTCATGATTTGTTGCAGCACATCGGCTGAGAACAAATACGGATTCTCCGAAAAGTGATTGAAGGGATTTTTGGCTAGCAGCCCGTGGATTTTTTTTCGCAGCAAGGGTTCCAATTGCGCGATCCATACTTGGGTCGGATGCAAATAAATACCTTGGGGATCCTGCGCGGGAGCCGCAGTCACCAACTCTTCCGTTGCTTCCTGAGAAAAACCATTTTCTAACATCCATTGGCGAACCCCTGCCTGGTCCATGTTGGGAAAGAGCCATTTTTCCTCAGATCGCTGCAGCGGAGCGACATCGATGAAATGAGCGGGTTTTTCCGTATAAATGGTTTCCACCATGAGATTCCCCCAAGGTCCGCGCACATGAAGCGCGTCAGGGCGATCTGTTACGGAAACATCCGGTGTATGACTTGAAACATCCTCTGACTTACGAAAGTGATTTACAATCAACCAACTCGAGAGAATCAAGCCACACGCCAAGCCCAAGCCATGAAAAAACGCGATCCATTTTTTACCGGCACGGGATGAAGAGCTAGAGCTGACGCGTCGATTTGAGAGATTGCCTGACATATTTTACGGGCGTTGAATTGCTCGTTTTTCTTACTTTCAGCAAGAAGAATTTGTTTGGAAAATTCTCCAGGCATCGAACTGACAAGACATCACCATGCCATTTATTCCGTATCGGCGCTTACCTCCCCAATGCGGCAGAGATGGCATCGGCCAATTCTTTGCTTTCAGGTTTGGTGGAGGAATCAAAACGAGCCAGAGGCTTGCCGTTCTTGCCGATCAAGATTTTGCCGAAATTCCATTTGATATCTCCAGGAAAAGCACCGTCTTTACCTGTTAGAGCAGCATAAAGCGGATGCTGGTTTTCGCCCTTCACGTCGATTTTATCCATGATCGGAAAAGTCACGTTGAACTTCGTGGAGCAAAAATCCTGAATCTCCGCGATAGTTCCCGGCTCTTGTCCGCCAAAGTTGTTGCAAGGAAATCCGATGATGACCAAGCCTTTTTCTCTATGGTCTTCATAGAGTTTCTGAAGTCCTGTGTATTGCTTGGTGAAGCCGCATTTGGAAGCCACATTGACCAACAGGATCACTTTCCCCGCATACGCCGACAAGCGGGTTTCCTTTCCCTCTGCGGTTTTGAACGGAATGTTGGAAATGTCCGCAGCGAAGGCGGAAGCCGTTAAAAAGATGGTCGGGATCAAAATTCGATGGAGCATATGGCAATATGGGTTGCTTCGTTTTTTTCGCAAGCGTTCGAGATCAATTTTTGGAGATGCTGTTGAACTTCTTGTCGATGTAGCTCAAAATAAGCGCTTCGATGGATTCGTCATCCAAGCGCGCGACGACCTCCACAGAAAATCCGCGGGCGATGAGTTGGCGCGCGCGCGACGGATCGATGCCACGTGCCTGAAGATAGAAAATCTCTTCATCGGAAATCTGGGCGGATGTGGAACCGTGCGAGCACTTGACTTGGTCCGCGTTGATTTCAAGACCGGGCATGGAGTTCGCCTCACAGTCATCCGTCATCAAAAGATTGCGGCAGGTCTGGTAGGCATCGGTATGATGCGCTTTTTCATCCACAAAAATCAAACCGGAGAATACCGTTTTGGAATGTCCGTAGAGGGTGTTTTTATAAAGCAGATCCGAGTAAGCGCCTTCTGACACATGATGCTGAAATGTGCGTTGGTCGTATTCTTGCTCACGGTCCGGAATCGACACACTGAGCATGTCGGAATGAGCCCCGGGACCCTCCAGGCGCGACAAAGACTCGTTACGCGCCCACGCTGCTCCGGTGTTTAGTATAAAGCCTCTGGCGCGTGCATCGCGGGCCGTGGAAGTTTCGTTGATCGAAATCATCCGGCTGACCTCGTTGAGATCCTGCAGTGCCACGTAATCCAGGCTGGAGTTTTGGCCGGCACAAAGGTCATTGAACGCAATCGCAAGACCTGCGGTTTCTCCATCCACGGAGTGAAAAACATCCACCACACGGACTTGCGAAGACTTTCCGGTCACCACCAGCGTGTGAGGGAAAACAGTCACACCACCTGAAATCCAGTGGTGGACTTCGATTGCGCCTTCAACAATTTGATCTTCAGGCACGTGCACAAACAAACCGTTTTTAACAGACGCCTCATGAAGGGCGGCGTATTTCGCGGAACCGAGACGGGTCTCCTGTTTCATGAAATGTTTTTCAACGAGGCTAGAATGTTTTTCAAAAGCCTCCGCCAAGGGCAGGCAGATGACGGAATCCGGCAGCGAGCTTTCGGAAAAAACCAGCTCATCGTTCAAAAAAACGAATTTTGCCGTAGGACTTTCAAGCCCGACCGAACGCGAGATCAGATCCGCGGGATCGGTAGCTAAAGCGGTGCCGGACAGATTTTGGAAATTAAGTTGTTTGATGTTCGCAAAACGCCAGGCCTCATCGCCGCGTTTCGGCGTTGGGATGGATTCGTAGCGTTTTTGAGCGGCTTGCTGGCGAGCTTGGAGCCAGGCGGGAAGAACGGAAGTCATGGATCTGTAAATATTTTATGATTAACCGACGGAACCTTCCATCTCGAGGTCGATGAGTCGTTTCAACTCGACCGAATATTCCATGGGGAACTCACGGACGAGATCGTTGATGAAACCGTTAACGGCAAGCGACATCGCCTGGCCCTCATCGAGCCCCCGCTGCTGCATGTAAAATAACATCTCCTCGGAGACTTGTGAAACCGAAGCTTCATGCTGGGTCGCGTGGCGGTTGCCCTTCACGGTGATCGCCGGATAGGTGTCCGTGCGGGAATTGCTGTTGATCAACAACGCATCGCACTCCGTGTTGTTTTTGCATCCTTTAAGATGCTTCGGAATGTGGACTTGGCCGCGATAGGTCGAGCGTCCTTGACCGACCGAAATGGATTTTGAAACCACGTTCGATGTGGTGTTGTTCGCGGCATGAATCATTTTTGCGCCGGTGTCCTGATGCTGGCCGGTGTTGGCAAGGGCGATGGAAATGACCTCACCGCGCGCGCGCTCGCCCTTCATGACCACCCCTGGATATTTCATCGTGAGACGTGAACCGATATTGCAATCAATCCAGCGAACCTCCGCGTCTTCCATCGCCAGGCCACGCTTGGTGACGAGGTTGAAGACATTGGATGACCAGTTCTGAACGGTGATGTATTGGATTTTCGCACCTTTCAATGCAACCAATTCGACCACGGCGGAATGCAGGGTTGCGGTCTCGAACTTTGGCGCGGTGCAACCTTCCATATACATCACTTCGGCTCCCTCATCCGCAATGATGAGCGTGCGTTCAAATTGGCCGAACGATTCCGAGTTGATGCGGAAATATGCCTGCAGGGGTTGTTTGAGCTTCACGCCTTTCGGAATGTAAATGAACGAACCACCGGAAAAAACCGCGCTATTCAAAGCTGAGAATTTGTTATCGCCCGTCGGGATGACTTTTCCAAACCATGGGCGAAAAATCTCCTCATGCTCCTTGAGTCCTTCCGCGGACGTCACAAAGATGACCCCTTGCTTGGTCAACTCCTCTTTCATGTTTGAGTAGGCAGCCTCCGAATCGTACTGAGCCTCAACGCCGGCAAGGAATGCCCGCTCTTGCTCGGGAATTCCCAAGCGCTCGAACGTCTCAAGAATTTCCGCGGGAACTTCATCCCATGTCCGTTTCGGCTTCTCTCCATCCGAAAGATAATAACGGATTTTATCGAAATGAATGTTGTTCAAATCCTCGGTCGCCCAATGGGTCGGCATCGGTTTGCTTTCGAAAACAGCCAGCGCCTTGTGGCGGAACTCGCGAACCCAATCGGGATCTTGTTTCACATCGCAAATGTAATCGACCGTCTTGGAGGAAAGCCCCCATCCCGCATCGAACTTGTTGCGTTCCGGAAAGGTAAAATCGCCCTTGGTGCGGTCGACATTGATCGCATCATGCGTTTCCTCATCGAGGAGGGCGGTAGCTGTTTCTTGATATGACATGGAATTGAGTTGGAAGATGGTTGGGTGAAGCTAGGGTGACGCCGGAGTTTTCACGAGAGGGCAGGCTCTTTGAGAAAATCGTAACCGTTTTCCTCAAGTTCCAAAGCAAGCTCAGGACCGCCGGATTTTACGATCCGGCCTTCCGACATTACGTGCACATGATCAGGTTTGATATAATCCAACAGCCGCTGATAGTGGGTGATGAGCAACATCCCACGGTCCGGTGAGCGCATCGCATTGACGCCTTTGGCGACGATTTTCAATGCGTCGATATCGAGTCCTGAATCGGTTTCATCAAGGATGCAGTATTTTGGCTCGAGCATCATCATTTGAAGAATCTCGTTGCGTTTTTTCTCACCGCCCGAGAAGCCCTCGTTCACCGCACGTCCGGTGAACTTGCGATCCATCTCTAGGAGGTCCATTTTTTCGTAGAGGGATTTATAGTAGGCAACGGCATCGATTTCCTCGCCCTTTGGCAAACGGGCCTGAAGAGCCGCGCGGATGAAGTTCGCATTCGAAACACCTGGAACTTCGTTTGGGTATTGGAATGCCAGGAAAACACCCGCACGCGAACGCTCATCGATCGACATTTCAGATAGATCCACTCCATCGAGAAGGATGTTGCCAGCAGTTACGATATAGGATTCGTGACCGGAAATGACTTTCGAAAGGGTGGATTTGCCAGAACCGTTGGGGCCCATGATGGCATGAATTTCACCGGCTGGAATCTCAAGGTTAACACCTTTGAGGATTTCGGTTCCGTTTTCGAGGGTTGCGTGGAGGTTATTGATTTTGAGGCTCATGTGTTGGGAAAATGGTAGAAAATTTTTCGTCGCAGAGGCGCGGAGGTCGCAGAGTTGGGCTTACTTTATTTGAAGTTTAGAGTTTAAAATTTAAAGTTTAGGCGAGTTGGCCGCGGAGGGTGATTTCGATGTCTTTGATCACGGTGTTGGGTGGGAGATCGAGAATATCGGTGAGATTGATGCCGGGCTTGAATTTGACATCATGAATCGTCCCAGTGGTCTCATCATGAAAATGGCCGTGCTCATCCAGATTCGGGCAATAACGTGAAGGCTCACGGTCAAAGTTCACTTGGCGGATGATTTTATGCTGAACCAGTGCCTCCAGGCAGTTGTAAACTGTCGCCAAAGAGACACTCGGAAGCGCTTCTTTGATTTTCATGAAAACCTCGTTTGCGGTTGGGTGCGTCCGCTCCCCCAACAGAAAACGATAAACTTCCTGGCGCTGCCGGGTCATACGTAGGCCATTGATCTCCTCCGGAATGGCCGTTTGTCGATTTTGTAAGCCGTGGGTCATCATTGCAGCGGCAAATTAGAATCATTCCTATTTTGATCAAGAACTATTCTAATTATATCGATGATTTTCTTACCAAGAACCGCCTATGGCCGCTCATCCTAAATCAAAACGGTCAGATTTGGAAAGTTTTTTAAAAAGAGTCAAAAAATCCTTGCAAGAGAGGTCGATTCATGGTGCATTCCGCGCCCGCTCCAATAGCGGACAATAACTTTTCCCTAAACGGCCATGGCCTACGCAGTAATCAAAACAGGCGGTAAACAATATCGCGTCAAACAAGGTGACAAACTCGATGTCGAGAAACTCGAAGCGGCTGTCGATTCAGAAATCACATTCAACGAGGTTCTCCTTCGCGGCGAAGGTGACAGCGTGACGATCGGCACCCCATTCATCGCAGGCGGCAGCGTCACGGCAAAGGTGATTGATCAGTTCCGTGGTCCCAAAGGTGTCGCATTCAAATTCAAACGCCGCAAAGGTTTTCACAAAACCAAAGGTTTCCGCCGTCACATGACCAAGTTGGAGATTACTTCCATTGGCTAATTCATCCATTTCAACCTATCTACTCTCATGGCCCATAAAAAAGGACAAGGCTCCGTCAAAAACGGACGCGACTCACGCAGCAAGCGCCTCGGCGTAAAGAAGTTCGGCGGACAAGCCGTTGTTGCCGGTAACATCATCGTTCGCCAGCGGGGCACTAAAGTGCATCCAGGCGTGGGTGTTGGCTGTGGTAAAGATCACACGCTCTTCGCTCTGACCGACGGTCAGGTGAAATTCGACCGCGAAGGCGGCCGCGTCAACGTGATCGCTGCAAACTAAGTTTCATATTCAGTTATCTTTGAAAAACGCCTCGGGTTTTCCTGAGGCGTTTTTTTGTGTCGCTCACTATCTTGGAGGATGTTTCGGGCATTTTTAACAAGGAGGGAGGAGAATGGGGAGAGGAGGAGAATCAACTGAGTAGCTTATTCTTCTGATAGCAAAGAAATCATATCTCTATTCAATTTACTCCTCTCCTCCAAAACCTCCTCCCTCCTTGTAAAAAATGCCTGTCTTATCCGAAAGTTTCGCAAGCTCCTAAACGCCAAACAAGGCTTGCTGATCGATCTCTTCAGAAATCACCTCCAGTTTCCATTGCCTGTCGATATTGAGCCTTACCGTAGCGAGGTGTTTGTGATGCCACTGGTCTGGCGAAATCATCGAGAGCAGCTTTCGGCCACGGACCTCATAAAGGTGATAGGTTTGGCCAATGATAGGCTCGAAATTGATATCCGCCTCATAAATTAGCTTGTTCCAATTGAAATGATCAATCGCAGCCAGATAGGTCTCACGGATTTCCGTCAATTTTTGCTGCAATTCCCGCTCCACCTCGGAAATACCGCGGGATTTGAAGGAGCTGAGGTCTGTGGGTATGATCCTCGGACTCAGGGTTGAAACCGGATAAGGCAAAAAGGCTTGGGAAATTTTTTCTGAAGACATGGTTGAGCTCAATGTATGTCGACGAGGAACACACATTCCACAAATAAAAAAACCGGACGACCCGAAAGTCGCCCGGTTGGAATGAATCTCAAAACGATTACATTTTAGGTGCTTTGATCGTTGGTGTGACAGTGCCCCAGAATTTGGCGTCTTTCAGTTCTTCTCCACCAATCTTGACAGGCCCGAAGCCAGTTGCAGGATCGGCAGAAATCTTGAGAGCGCTGGCGCTCTGGTCGATCTTGAGGAGAACAGCAAAGCCGGCAAACGGACCCGCATCGAAGTTTTCGCCATCTTCCGCCAGAGGAGTGACAGCAATCACTCGGGAAGGGTTACCTGAGGTGTTCATGGCGTCGGTGCCATTGAGGATGTAGCCAAAACCGACTTCCTTCGCGTCGAGAGCTTTTGCTCCTGTCATGTCGCCATCGGGTTTTACCGTGCCGGAGGCTTTTGCATAAAACATATCCTCGGACTGAGCGATGCCAGCATGCATGAGTTGCTTGAAGTATCCATTGGAATCCTCACCGGCTTCACCAGTAACCTCCGCATCCGGCAAGTCTGTTGTAAGCGTTTCGAGGGTGCTTGCATCCGGGTAGGAGCCGTAATCGTTCTCGAACTGGAACATCGCGAGACCGATCTGCTTGGAGTTTGAAATCGCTTCTGCTTTAGCTGCTTGCTTCACCTGTCCCATGATCATGGGAGCTGAGAGAGCAGCCAAGGAGGCGATGATCACAATAACGACCAAGAGTTCCACCAGAGTGAAGCCTTGTCGGAGGGTTGATTTAGTTTTCATATTATGTGTTGGGCTTATCTTTTTTATGTTTGGCAAATGCCTGATTTTTATATCAGAAGTGAATCAACTGACGTTGCCTCAAGATATGACTTCGGCAGGGCGTTGCAAGCTAATTGTGGACAACCCCCGCCTCCTGAACTCATTCCGCATTGAGATCCTGGTCGGCACCGGTTTGGAGCCTGTGGAGGATGGTCAATTCGTTTTTGGTGATGGGGTAGGGACCGGAGAACTCAACCGCATGGGATGACGCAGGAGCACTGCGGCATGCAAAGGCTTCGCGGCTTTCTGGATAATAAAGGATCAAGTAACGGCTACCGCTATTTGTGGTTTCCGCGTAATATCCGGGTTTCCCCACTTTTTTGATAAATTCTCCAAGGTCCGGATAATATCGGGACAGCGCGCGAAGCCTTTCGTAGCCAAAGCTAGGCGGGCTCTCCTCTACCAACATGATGTGGTCATGCGCTGTGGCATCCGTCTGATGAAGATAACTCGAATTTTCCAGAGATTCGCATGAGCTGGTAGCCGCAACCATGAGGCAGCCGCAAGCGAGGAGTGAGGAATAGAGGCGCGGCATGAACATCGAAATCAATGGCTTTTCCGTGAATCCCTGTCTTTTTGAATGAGTTTCTCGATCCGTTGGGTATTTGGGCGAACTCCCTCCGAATCGATGAATATGGCTGTCTCCATGGGAATGAGAAATTCAACCGCAGAATTGATCCCGATCAGATTTCCATAAGCATCAATCACCGGCCCTCCGCTGTCTCCGGGCTCAAGCGGTATATCCATTTTGAATGCACGGTTACCGGTTAAGAACCCCTCTGGTGCCAGGGTGGTCTGCAATACGCCGGAAGTTGATTTGGATCCCGTTGACATTCCACCATGGATTACGGGATGTCCCTTGAAAATTTTCCGTTGCGAATCCGACCATTGATAATAATAAGGAGTTTTAATCGGAACATGCAGGATCGCCAGATCATCCGCGGAGGAACGCCATACGATCCTGGCCTGATGTGTGACAACCCTGCCGCCATTGGCATAGATGACATACACACTTTTATCACCGACATCGGCCAGAACGTGATCTGCTGTTAGAAAATATCCATCCTCGCTGATGGGAGCAGCGGACCCTCCGTCGGCATCTTTGGGCGCGCTGGCGGTGGCAAACTCTCCATGCGTCCATGCGCTGATGTCCTCGCTTGCGGTTACAACCACCGCACACAATCTTTCTTTGGCCAGTTGTCTCGTGGTCTTGTCGGGCATCTGGCCATAAAGCTGATGAGGTCCTTGCACAGAACACGCCGCACTCGCTCCCAGCAAACACAAGATACCAAAATTTCCCAACCAATCACCCATCGCACATTATACAAGCACAGAGTGACAAATCCGTCACATAAGTTTTTATCCGCATAATGCTTAGCTGTTAGCCCGTGGACCATACCTGCTCAACGATGGCGTTTTTCTATCGTTTTCAAAATTTCAATCTCGCCATCCTTGATTGGAAAAGGCCCGATCAAATTGGCATGCTGTGGAAATGCCGTTTCACCTTTGCAAACGTAAGCTGTTCGCTCTTTCAGATAATACATGATGAGATATTGGCTGCTGTGATGGGCGGTCTGGGCCACGAAACCGGGCAGCCCGCGGGTTTGCAGGAATAAATCGAGTTCGGGATATTTTCCCGAC
The DNA here is from genome assembly GCA_044233125.1 of Luteolibacter sp. GTDB lineage: Bacteria > Verrucomicrobiota > Verrucomicrobiia > Verrucomicrobiales > Akkermansiaceae > Luteolibacter. The sequence continues at coordinate 73,668 of JBIIKO010000005.1, forward strand.
AAAGAGCAAATCATGCGGTAGCCCTGCGTGGATGATTCTTGTTGAACTGGGAAAATACCCTCATCCATCCCGGAGAGGCGATGACTGGAGGCAGGAGCAAACCCGACGGAGCATGAACAAAAACCGAACAACATGGGGAAAATGAAAAAAATTGAAGATCGAAACAAAAACATGGGATAGTAGCAAAGCATAACCCCACACCTCGGTCACATGGGCTTTTACCCAGATGGGGCTTAAGGGAACGACCCATGTGCGTTCAAATTTCGCTAAAGCGACCCCCTGTCTCTGTCGATAACGGCTTGAATTCCGCCTATGTTGGGGCGAATCGCCTCCGATTCGATAAATATTTCCGTTTGGAGAGAAGTAAGAAATTCAACTTTGGCATTAATGCCGACCAAATGGCCATCGACATCGACAATCGGTCCTCCGCTGTCTCCGGGCTGCAGCTTCATGTCCATGTGGAAAGTGCCACTCTTCGCCATCAAGCCATCAGATTTGATCTTACTCATGACTTTGCCTTGGCCTCGGTTGGCTCCTGTTACAACTCCGCCCTGCATGACGGAATGACCCAGTATCATGGGAAAATCGGACTCGGACCATTGATAGTAGTAGGGCGTTTTTGCAGGTATGTGTAAGATTGCCACATCGTCCTTATCCGAACGCCATACGATCCTCGCCCGGCTCGTGATGGTTTTGTTGCCATTTGCATAGATGATGAAAACATGGTTCCCGCCGGCTCTCGCCAAAACGTGGTTTGCCGTGATGAAATAGCCGTCTTGGGAGATCGGAGTGGCAGAGCCTCCATCCAAATTTCTACGATCTCTGATAACCGAGGAATTCACCTTTGAAAAATTTTCTAGCTTGCTTCGCTTTGTAACCGTTACCGCTGTTAGCCTCTCCTTGATGATCTGATGAGTATGCTTTCGCCATGACGATGGGGCTGACGATGCTGCGTTTTGTGTTGGTGCGCAGCATGAAATCCATATCACGCATGACACCATGGCAACAAAGCCAGTCCGCTTGCGGGAAATCTTCTCCCAAGTGCAGAACATGACGGCCTTGCCCAAACGCCATATGGGCAAACTGGAATCCGGACTTTTCTGTCCTTTTCGGCAAATCTTTCTGACGAGGGTTTTCGGCACGATTTGCAAACATACCGGCATCGGGCGGTGATGCCACTCATGATTTTCAATCGGCACCTAGAAAATGATCGAGCGATCTCCTAAAGGGAGCCGCCAGTGGCAATTCATGCAACCGCTCAGGATGAATCCACGCATCACCATCGAGCAAACGGATAGAATCTGCCTCTTCGATAAGATAAACTTTCAAGAACACGCGGTAACGGGTGATCGTGTATTCAGATTGATGGACCGGCTCGATTTTTGCAAAGTCTGCAGCAGAGCGCAGGGGTAATTTCCAAAGTCCGTTGCGACGTTTTCCCGATTCATGATGAAGTAAGATCCTCCCCTCTGAATCGCGGCAGAATATTGCGTATTCATGGAGGCATGTGATCGCTACCGGGGGCTTTTTGATCGGTAGTTTCTCTGGCTCCGTGCATTCACAGAACGGTGCTAGGGGGCAAATCTCACAAGCAGGGCGACCCGGGCGACATATCGTCTGTCCCAGCTCCATGATCGCCTGATGATGAATTCTGGGACTCAAGGGATCACATAATTCAAGCGCCCATTGGCGATGTCTACGGATCGCCGCATGTCCGTCAATCGGAGAAAAATCCGCCATGATACGTGAAAGAACTCGAGAAACATTTCCATCGACCAAGCCGGATGGTTTTCCGAAAGCAAATGCCAATAGAGCGGCCGCCGTGTAAGGACCCACGCCGGGGAGATCCAGCAAAGCCGCCTCGTCATTCGGGAAAACCCCATCATGATTTGTCAGGATGGCTCTCGCTGTCTCTCTGAGCATGCGCGCCCTGCGATAGTAGCCCAACCCTTCCCAGGCTTTCAGCAAACTTTCGTCATCCGCTTTTGCGAGACTCTCCAAATCAGGAAATTTTTCAAGAAACCTGATGTAATAACCTTTTCCCAAAACCGTTGCGATCTGCGTCTGCTGCAACATCATTTCCGAAACAAGAATCGGATAAGCCTCCCGAGTCCGGCGCCACGGATAATCTTTCCCAACCTTTGCGAACCAATCCCCCAGTGCTTTGCGAAATTGCGTTTTCGCAGCCAAGGGAGATGCTTCGAAACGCGGCTTTAGCCTGTCCATCAGCGTTTTTTACGAAGGCGTTTTCCGGTCAGGCGGGTGGCAATGAGATTTGGGCAACGCCCCTTCAATCTCAGTTGCTCACAATTCGCCTCGATTTTGATCGATTGGCGGACGGTTTTAAAACCCAGACGCCGACTCACGCAGCCAGTCTGGATATCTACATTGGGATCCTCAAATTCAACCACTTTCCCACAATCGATACACACGAGATGATTATGGGAGGGTTTGTTCAAAAAATTGGGATCGTAAGTCACCTGATTCTCTCCGAGATCGATCTGCCGCAAAAGATCCGCCTCCACCAGTAATCCGAGGGTGCGATAGACCGTGGCACGCGAGGTTTCGGTATCCACTTTGCGCACTCGTTCGAAGAGCTCCTCGGCTGTGAAATGCTCGTCGCGAGAAAACACGACCTCAACAATTTGCTCGCGCTGCACGGTTCTTCTCAACCCTTTGCGGCGAATGAAATCATCAAGCCTTTGCCTAATTTCGACCTCCATAAGGCGTATGTATAGCTTTCAGCCCTGAAATGTAAACCCTGACAACCAGAATGGGACTTTGATTCTTGGATTGCGCACCCGTCCAAGACGCGACATGCTCCGATAAGTCTTTCTCTGAAAAATTCGCATGAATAAACCAAGCGCCACGCCGTCCAATGCTCGGCAGGATTCTATTGGATCGCCAAGTGAGGATGCGAAGGATCCGAACGAGGATATCCAATACGTGGCTCTTGCGCAACAGGGCGATATGGCCGCTTACAACCAACTTGTCATACGCCATCAGGGAAAAATCTACGCAATGATACGCAATATGGTCAGAAACGATGCCGATGCCTGGGATTTGTCTCAGGATGTCTTCATTAAAGCATGGAAAGCTCTTCCAAGCTTCGAGAACCGCTCCCGCTTCTCGACCTGGTTGTTCCGGATTTCCCACAATGTGGTCTACGATTGGGCTCGCAAACGCAGAATCGAAGACAGTGGCGAGCTGCAAGAAGGGATTCTCGACCGGGAACGGATCGATCTTTCCGCCAGAACCGCGCCAACTCTCATCGAATCACCGGATGAGGCGCTCGCCAACTCCGAGCTCCGCATCAAGATCAGCGCCGCTCTGGAAAAAATCAGCCCGGAACACCGCGAGGTCGTCATCCTGAAAGATGTCCAAGGCCTCTCCTACAAGGAAATCGCCGATGTCATGGAATGCACGCTCGGCACAGTGATGAGTCGCTTATTTTACGCACGCCAGAAACTCCAAACCTTGCTCAAAGATGAATATGAATCCCGATGAAACCAAACTGGCCTTGTGGCTGGATGACGAACTCAGCGGCACCGAGCTCGCGGAGATGAATGCTTGGTCCGCAACCCATCCTGAGCAGTTGGCTGCCCGCGAGAGGCTGAGGAAATTCCGCGGAATGCTCGCTGAAAACCTACCCGCCAGTGAAGAACCTCCTTATCCGGATTTTTTCCTCACTCGCATCAATCAAGGAATCCGCGAGATGGAAGCGGCCTCCCAGCCGCCCGCCGCCAAAACCTGCGCAGGATCCTTTTGGAGATCATGGCTCATGCCAGTCGCCGCCTGCGCTGGCATGGTTCTCGCCTTTTCAATAGGCAGACAAAGCGGTGTCAGGGAAAATTCGGTTGGGAAAAAAGAGGCCTCGCAAACCATGGCCGCCCCCATGGTCTATACACCGGAGGAAGGTGTGTTTGCGCAGTGGGTCCCGAGCCCACAAAACCATACTTCGGTCATTTTGCTGAAAGGCGTTCCCGCCATTCCGGACTCCACCGGTTTTTCCGAAACCGTATACGTTCCCACAACGGGAGAATCCGATCGAACCGCGACACTTGAATCCGGCTCTGCCGAAACATCCACCCAATGAGACCCTCCTTGTCCTATCTTAGGCATTTTTTGTCCGTGATGGCGCTGCTTGTTATCTCAGCGGCTTGCGTGCAGGCGCAGGATGATCCAGGACGCAAAAAAATCGGAACGCTCGATGTGACCGTCTATTATGGAACCGACGGGGATCCTGCTGCAGCGGGAGCGAACCGGGAACAGGTTTCCGAGACCACCAAAAACAAACTCCAAGCCACTGCGGAACTTCGGTTCAATCATTATCTTACCATGGGTAGGGAATCCAAAACCATTTTCCGATCCTACGAAAACTGGGCACAACCCCTCAATCCATCCGATGAAATTTTAATCCGCTTTGAAACCCGCATGGAGCCCACAAAGCACGAGGTGCCATTGAACATCGAACTTTGGCTGAGCCGGAAAAAAATTCTCAAATCCGATCTCTCCCTCAAACACGGGCAGCCGCTATATGTTCTCGGCCCAGAGTGGAGAGGCGGCAGGTTGATCATTGCCATCGAGCTCGCATCGAAGAATCTCCAAATTGAAAAAGCCAACCCATGAACCGTCTCGCCCTGTTGCTTCTTTCTCTAACAGCCGTCTTGCAGGCTGGAGATTTGAAATTCGAAAAAGACATCCATGAAGCCCGCGCTGGTTTCATGGATACCGAAGTCACCAGTGATTTCAAATTCAGCAATACCGGCAAAAAGCCCATTAGGATCAAACATGTTGAACCGGGTTGCAGTTGCATCACTGTGGAATTTTTAAACGGCAAGGCGACCTATGGCGCGGGTGAATCCGGAGTCATGCGTGTGAGGTTCAAACTCGACAATAGCCAGGGAACCGTTGACAAGCCCATTGCCGTCTTTCTCGCTACCGACCCGGACGACAAACCGTCCACAATGGTCACTTTTCGGATTCACATCCCTATCGCCGTTTCGCTCGAAACAAAAACATTGAATTGGAATGTCGGCTCCGAACCGAAAACCCAATCCATACGGGTCAATATGAACTATGACAAACCCGTTCACATCACCTCGGTGACAACCACGGACACGAACATTTCCACTGAAATCGTGACGATCGAAAAGGGTAAATCCTACGAGGTTCGCGTCACTCCAAAAAGCACTTCAAAGGGAGGGCTTTCGGCCATCCTCATCCAAAACGATATCGAAATTGACAGGTTCCGTTCCCAACAGGCCTACGCAAGGATCTTGAGCCCTACTGCCGAGCCATGAAGTCCGTTTTTCAAATTGCGATTGTGGTCGCGATCGCTGTTTCGGCAGCCAGCATCACATGGTTTCTGAAAGATTCGAACTCCAATCCCGCTCTCATTGTGCATTGCGATCCTGCTAAACTCAAACCCGACGAAATCTGTTTTGATCAAGTCTCGGGAAAGGTGCTTTGGATCGATGCCCGATCACGCGAGGAATGGCAAAAAAACGGATATCCAAATTCCATCCTGTGGAATCTCGATCCCAAAGAAGACGCGCTGAAAATGGAAGCCGATGCCGTTTTTAAAATCGCTGAGAGCAACTTAGTGGTCGTTTACTGCGCCAGCCAAGCATGCGGCACGAGTCGGCAAATCGCCGAAAAAATCCGCAAGTTGCAACTCGGGCCAACGGTCAAAGTTCTGCACGGCGGATATCCTGCTCTAAACTTCAAGAGCAAGAAAAAATAACGCCAGGCACAACGCCTAGGGTAAAATCACGCAATCGAATTTCAAACCATCGAAAGCACTTTTTCCACAATCCGCTCTGGATTCGGGAGTTGCTCGTTTTCGATGTGCGGAGAATAGATCGCCGGTGCGTCGATGGTACAGACACGTTTGATCGGCGCATCGAGCTCGTCGAAGGCGTGTTCTTGGATGAGGTGGGAAACCATCGCGGAAACTCCGCCGAAGGGCTTGGACTCATCGACCAAGACCACGCGGTGGGTTTTGGCAACCGTGGCGAGAATCGCGTCGACATCAAGCGGACGGATCGAGCGGAGATCGAGGACCTCGGCACTGATTCCGTGTTCGGCCTGAAGGGTTTCCGCAGCGGCAAGCGCATGAATGACCGAACGACCGTGAGCGATAAGTGAAATGTCTGTACCTTCACGTTTGATATCGGCTTTGCCGAGAGGGATCACGAAATCGCCATCGGCTGGATCCGGCACTTCACCGACGTTTCCGTAAAGCAAAGTGTTCTCCATGAAGTAAACCGGGTCATTGTCACGGATCGCAGCTTTGATCAGACCTTTCGCATCTGCCGGAGTGGCGGGCGCGCAAACCTTCAAGCCGGGAAACGCGGCAAACAAACCTTCGGGAATGTGTGAGTGGGTCGCGCCGACGTTCGTGCCGCCATTAGCCGGTCCGCGCACCACGATGGGACAGTTGCAGAGACCACCGGACATGTAGCGCACGCAGGCGGCGTTGTTGACGAGTTGGTCAAAAGCCACGGAATGAAAGGACCAGAACATCAGTTCCATCACCGGACGAACTCCGAGCATGGAGGCGCCGATTCCCATCCCGATAAAACCGGCTTCCGAGATCGGGGTGTCGACGATGCGTTTGTCGCCCCATTTCGCCCAGAGGCCTTCGGTGACCTTATATGCGCCGTTGTATTGGGCAACTTCCTCGCCCATGAGGACGACGTTTTCATCGCGGGCAAGTTCTTCATCGAGTCCTTCGCGGAGGGCTTCACGGTAAGTCAGGGTGCGCATTTTAGAAAAGAGATTGGAGATTGGGAAATTGGATATTGAGTGCGAAAAAATTAGGCGAAAAAGTGATGGCCGATTTTTGACGCTTCGGTTTGGTTGTCGGTTTCCCAATACACATCCGTTGCAATGTCCGCGATGGTCGGTGCTGGGGATTCCTCGGCGAATTGGACCGATGCCTCGACTTCATCTTTGGCGCGCTGATTGATGCTCTCAATCAACTCATCATTGAGCACGCCTTCGGCAACAAGCTTGCTCCTGAAAACATGGATGGGGTCGTGGTTTTTCTTGTAATTTTCAATCTCCTCGGGGGTGCGGTATTTTTTAAAATTCGCATCCGCGACCGAGTGGCCGTAGTAGCGGTAGGTATCGATCTCAAGAACTGTCGGCTTGTGCTCTTTGCGCGCGCGCTCCATGGCGATGTGGGTTTTCGCACGGACTTCATAGATGTCCGAACCATCGATGACATCCCATTCAATCGCATAACCCTCGGCGCGTTGGGCAAGGCAGCCGGTGTAGGAAGAAGAGCGCTTCTGCGAGGTGCCCATCGAGTAACCGTTGTTTTCAATCACATAGACAACGGGGATATCGAAAAGCGCAGCGAGGTTGAGAGATTCGTGGAAGGCGCCTTGGTTAACCGCTCCGTCACCCAGATAGCAAAGGCAGCAACCTTCCCTGCCGAGATATTTCAGACCGTAGGCAAGACCGAGACCGAGCGGAGTCTGGCCGGCCACAATTCCGTGACCACCCCAGAAATTTTTGTCCGGCGCGAAGAAATGCATCGAGCCACCCTTGCCTTTCGAGCAGCCCGTCTGTTTTCCAAACATCTCCGCCATGCACTCGTTCATCGACATGCCGGATGCGAGCGCGTGGGCGTGGCAACGATAGGCTGTGATATTGTGATCATGCTCGCCAGCGAGAGAAAGCGTGCCGACCGCCACGGATTCCTGGCCGATATACAAATGCAGGAAGCCCCCCATCCGACCGGGTTTCTGATAGTTCGCCAGAGCAACCTGTTCAAACCGGCGAATGCGCACCATCTGAGTGTAGAGCTCAATTTTTCTCTCAGGCGTGAGGGATTGGTTGATGGGCGATGTTGCGAAGTTAAGGTCGGACATGTGGAGAGTTCAGTTGGTGAAATCGGGTGCTGCGTAAAGGTAGCGGGGACTGGCGGCAAGTTTTATCTTGCTGGGGTCGCTGACGGAGCCGGAGAAAAACTTGGCAGCGCAAACCGTGCCGAGAGGAAAATGGTGGTGAAGATCAGATTCGCGCCAACCATGTTGCGCAGAAAAACCCATGAGGGAACCGGACTTCCGGCAGGACCCGTCCAGAGAGATTGAATGATACCTTCGAGATTTTTCGCATACATCGGGTTGCCCAGCCATGCGGCGAGGTTGGTAATGAGGTGAAACATCAGCGCAGCGACAACCGCCCCCGCAAGCGTGGTGCCGAGATTTTTGGGTGCCATGAATTTTCCGAAAAAATATACCGCGACAAATGCAACCGCCGTAGTCAGGAATTCCGCGAAACCGAGATCTTGGAAATTTCCTGAAAAAATGGCTGGCACGGGGTAGCTCACAAGCCATGCGGCCATGGGAATTGCCCAACCCCTCCATCCCGAGGCCATGATCGCGCCACAAAAGAATAAGGCGGCAAGCGGCTGAAAATTCGGCAGCGTTTCCGGAAATGCGCTACCCATGCAGCGAAAGATAATCACCAATACAGTAAACAATGCCAGTGGCAGGAAGCGGTTCATGCGGGAAACTAGTCAGTAAGCGGCCTCGGGGGCGAGGCGAAATTTCCGCATATCGTATTTTCCTGAGTCGGATTTGAGAAAGCCACAAAATGTGGCATATTCCAAAGAACTACCCACATCTTGTGATGCCGACGAAAGATTTCTGGAAATCTCGTGACTGAAAGCTTGCCAAGCCAAGGCGAAAAAAGAAACTCATTCCAAGGCACATCCATGCCAATCCACTTATGAAGTTCAGTATCTCCAAAGAAGTATTCCTGGAAGGTTTGCAAAAAGTTCAGCACGTGGTGAGTTCCCGGACCACCCTGCCCATCCTTTCCAATGTTCTACTCGTCGCAAAAGGTGGCCGTTTGGTTTTCACCACGACCGACCTTGACGTAGGCATTACCGGCTCGGTTGAGGCATCGATTGAAAAAGAAGGAGCCACAACACTTCCAGCCAAACGCCTTGTGAGCATCGTGCGTGAACTTCCATCCAGCGAGGTCGAGGTCACGGTGGATGGGAAAAACTACGCAACGATCAAAAGCGGTCCGTCCACGTTCAAAATCATCGGACTCAGCGATTCCGAGTTCCCTCCCCTTCCCAACTTCGAAGGCGCAAAGACTTTCAAAATCCCACAAGTGGAATTGAAAAACGGCCTGAAAAAAACTTCATTCGCCATCTCCACCGATGAGACCCGCTACGTGCTCAATGGAATTTTCGCCTCTTTCCGCGAAGGTAAATTGGCGTTAGTCGCAACGGATGGTCGCCGCTTGGCGATGGCGGATATGGATCTCGAGTTTCCTGCTTCACACGAAACAGATGTGATCATCCCTTCCAAAGCCGTTCAAGAAATCCAGCGTTTGCTAGGTGATTCCGGAGATGTCGAAGTGAAACTCAGCGACAGCCAAATTTCCTTCACGGTCGGCGATACGCTGCTTGCCAGCAAACTCATCGAAGGCAACTACCCGAACTACCGCCAAGTCATTCCGGGCGACAGCAATGAGCGTGTGGTGATTTCCCGTGAGCAACTCCTAGAAACCGTCCGCCGCGTTTCGCTCCTCTCTTCCGATAAGTCGAATTCCGTGAAATTGATTTTCTCGGAAAACCAAATCGAAGTTTCCGCAAACTCACCCGACGTCGGCGAAGCCCAAGAAACCCTCGAAGTCAGCTACAGCGGCCCGGACATGCAGATCGCTTTCAATCCCGAGTTCCTGCAAGCTCCACTTCGCGCTCTGGATACGGATAACATTTATCTCGATCTCATCGATGAAATGAGCCCGGGCGTCATCCGTATCGAAGGTTCTTTCCTCTATGTCCTCATGCCAATGCGCGTGACCAACTAAGTCTGAAGCCATGGGAAGAGCGTTTGAGTGCAGACGGCGGGCGAAGGAGTCGCGTTGGGCGACAATGTCGAAAATTTTTCCCAAGCTGGCGAAGTCCATCACGCTTGCCGCGAAAAACGGTGGTCCGGATCCAGAATCCAACGCGCCACTGCGCGTCGCCATCCAAAACGCGAAAGCCGCAAACCTCTCCAAAGAGAATATCGAAAACGCGATCAAACGCGCCGCCGGCAAAGATGCTTCCGAAATCACCGAGGTGAACTACGAAGCCAAAGGCCCGCATGGCTCGTTGTTTTATATCGAATGCGCGACTGATAATACCAACCGCTCCATCGGAAATCTCAAAGTCATCCTCGGAAAAAACGGCGGTGAAATCTGCCCCAGCGGCGCGTTGAATTTCATGTTCGAGCGAAAAACCGTCATCGAGTTTCCCGTTCCTGCGGATAGAGATTTGGAAGAGTTGGAACTCGAGCTCATCGATGCCGGACTCGAAGAACTCACCGTGGACGAAGGTGTCGTCACCCTTTTCGGCGCATACACCTCTTTCGCAAGTTTGACCTCCGCTCTCGAAGCCCAAGGAATCCACGCCACCAAATCCGGTCTCCAACGCGTCCCCACCCAACCTATCGAACTCACGGAAACCCAGATCGAAGATGTCGAGAATTTGTTAGACAAGATCGAGGATGACGATGATGTCCAAGCGGTTTATACGAATCTCGGGTAAGTTGCTAGTGCCGAGTGATCCCTGCAACTACATGGACCGCGCGACTCTAGTCGCGCGCCAGGTCGCCCTCGTTCGCCATTCTACCTGCGCCACCCTCCCTCTATCGCTCACCTCCCTGATTGAATACTTGACGGGCTTAGATTAGGGTATAGATTCTATACCTAGATGGATTTCGAGTTTGATCCGCAGAAAAGCAAATTGAACAAAGCCAAGCACAACATTGACTTTGAGCAGGCGCAAGCACTGTGGAATGACCCGGACGGCATCGGATTTCCCGCAAAATCAGAAGATGAAGACCGTTTCGCCCTTCTGGCGATGCTTAAAGGAAAATTGTGGGTCGCATTTTATACGTATCGGGATGATAAGATACGGATCATTTCGACCCGCAGAGCCAGAACCAACGAAAGGAATTTATATGAAAGCTAAGGACTTAGATAAAATTTTCGATGATGGGGAAATCGACATCAATGACTATTTGGATCTCACGAAAGCGTTCCGGCCCGGCCAGGAACAAAAACGGGTCAATGTGGATTTCCCTGTGTGGATGATTGATCGTCTTGATCGTGAGGCTGGTCGTCTTGGTGTGCCTAGACAGTCCCTCATCAAGGTCTGGATTGGAGAGCATCTGGAACGTGACAAGACCAAACAAACCAAAAAGAAAGCCAATAAGGCAGGATAGGCAGCGCATGCGGCGCCCTAACTTTTGAGATACTACAGAAAAATCCATTGATGCGACGCCTGAGCAGAAAAATAATTTTAGTCGTCGCACTCTATCAGATAGTCCCGATTTTCCTGATCGCAGCTTGGATTATGCCTACATTCTTCGAGTTATTTGGCGTCGATTAGAATGATACAACCTAGCGTAGTTACGCAGCCTGTATCGGTGGATGGACCATTATGGAGGTGCCACTTGGTATCTGGCTCATCTTTAAGAAAATAAAAGATAAGAAGAAATCGTGAATGTACGATTCATTCCCCCCTACTCCGCCCATCCGCGATGTATTTTTCTAACCGCTCTTTCATTTTCTCTGCAACTTCTGAGTTCCCTTTGATCACGTCGGATTTCTCTGAAGTATCTTTTGCGAGATCGAACAATTCGAACTTTTGATTTTTGCCGCCGGAGCTAACCAGCTTCCATGGACCGGCACGATAACCGAACTTTCCAGAGCCATTGTCTTGCTGGATTAGATGCTCACGGCCCTTGGCCTCAGGTTTTCCTAACAGGACATCAGAAAGATCGAAGCTGTCGAGAAACTCACCCTCTGGCAGAGGCGTTCCGGTAAGTGCCGCAAAACTCGCTGCGATATCGATCGTGCAGACCACTTCATCGGAAACACCGGGTCGGATTTTCCCCTTCCAGTTGACAATGAACGGCGTGCGCGTGCCGCCCTCGTAAACACTGTATTTGCCTCCACGCAACGGGCCGCTTGGTTTATGATCACCTAGTTTTTCCACCGCTCCATCCTTGTAACCGTCATCCAATACCGGACCGTTGTCGGAGCAAAGGATCACCAAGGTCTTTTCCGCAATCTTGAGCCGGTCCAGGGTTTTCATGATTTCGCCCACACACCAGTCGAACTGCAGGATGGAATCGCCTCTGAATCCCAGTCCGCTCTTTCCTTGGAAACGTTCATGCGGCATGCGCGGCACATGAATATCGTGTGCCGCGAAGAATAAAAAGAACGGCTTGTCCAGATGCGCTTCGATCCATGCGTTTGATTTTTCAATCCACTTGTCTGCAAGGTCTTCATCACGAAAGCGCGCCACATTTCCACCCGTGTAGAAACCGATGCGGCTGATGCCGTTATGAATCGTCCCGTTGTGACCGTGCGACCAATCCATTTTCAGCGTATTGCGATGGGTCATGCCGGTCGGATGGTCTTTTTCGGGAATTTCATCGCCCACCCAAAGCGGATCTTTCGGATCAAGGCCGACGACCCGATGATTTTCTACATACACCTGCGGCACACGGTCGTTGGTGGTGGGCAACAGGAAGGCATGATCGAAACCGATCTCCAGAGGGCCGGGTTTGATCTCTCCGTTCCAATCGGGACCGTTTTTGGCACCCAAGCCCAGATGCCATTTTCCTATCACGGCCGTATGATATCCGGCTTTCTTGGCAAGGTCCGCAAGCGTGGTCGTTTCCGGATCAATCGTCAGCTTGCCATTCGGAGGCGCGATACCCGTTCCTTTTTTTCGAAACGCATAAGTGCCTGTTAGTAAGGAATAACGTGTCGGTGTACAGGTAGATGCCGAGCAATAGCCACTGGTAAAACGGAGTCCACCTGCGGCCAAGCGATCGATGTTGGGAGTTTTTAACGCTGTTGCTCCATAACAGGACGCATCTCCGTAACCCAGATCATCCGCCATAATCACAATCACATGGGGCTTCTCGGCCGCAACGAGCGAAGTCTGAAATCCAAACGCAATGAGAAGTAGTGGCGCATGAAAAAAAATTGAGCTCAGTGACATATGAGGCGGGTTTTTTGTTAGGATTTCAACGATCCGGATGGAGCCGAGCGTCACCCCGACTCCTCATAAATTCCTAAGCCACCACAAATCCGGCAGCTTGCTCCGAGGTGAGCTCGATGCACTGCCAAGGTAACCCGTGGACGTTGAGGTCGGCCATGAAGGTATCAGGATCGTGTTGTTCCATGTTCCAGACGCCGGGCTTGTTCCAGCCACCTTCTAACATTTGTTTCGCACCGATCATCGCCGGGACACCAGTTGTGTAGGAAATCGCTTGGGAGCCGACTTCAGCAAAACATGCCTCGTGATCGCAAATGTTGTAAACGTAGATGGCTTTCGGTTTACCATCTTTGATGCCGGTGATGACGTTGCCGATGCAGGTTTTGCCTTTGGTGGTTTCACCGAGATCGCCGGGGTTTGGGAGAACGGCTTTGAGAAACTGCAGCGGGACGATTTTTTGGCCTTGGTATTCAACCTCGTCGATGCGGGTCATGCCGACGTTTTGGAGCACTTCCAAATGTTTCAGATAGTTCTGAGAAAACGACATCCAGAACTGGGCGCGCTTGATCGTCGGGATATGTTTAACGAGCGATTCGAGCTCCTCGTGATACATGCGATAAATTTCATAGGTGCCGACTTGTTGCGGGCAGGTAAACGGCTGATGTTTCGACATCGGGGCGGTCTCGACAAATTTGCCGTTTTCCCAGTGACGGCACTCAGCGGTGACTTCGCGGATATTGATTTCCGGATTAAAGTTCGTGGCAAACGCGCGGCCGTGATCTCCGCCGTTCACATCAATGATGTCGAGCGTATGGATTTCATCGAAATGATGTTTCAGCGCCCATGCGGTGAAAACATTGGTCACACCTGGATCGAAGCCAGAGCCCAGCAAGGCGGAGAGACCTGCCTTTTCAAATTTTTCCTGATACGCCCATTGCCAGGAGTATTCGAATTTCGCGACATCAAGCGGTTCGTAGTTCGCGGTGTCGAGGTAATCGATACCGGCTTTCAAACAGGCATCCATCAGGTTGAGGTCTTGGTAGGGGAGAGCGACGTTGATCAGCAGGACCGCGCCGGTTTTTTTGATGAGCGCGGCGGTTTCATAGGAGTTGTCCGCATCGACCTTCGCGGTGGCGATGGTTTTGCCGGTGCGTTGTTTGACGGATGCGGCGATCGCATCGCATTTGGAAACCGTGCGAGACGCGAGGGTGATTTCGCCAAACGTCTCGGGGAGCATCGCGCATTTGTGAGCGACCACGCTGCCGACTCCGCCGGCGCCGATGATGAGGATATTCTTCATTTCTAGGATGGTTAAAGGTTTGGATCAGAACGATGGGCGTATCGAGAGCCACTGAGGGCGAATTGGCAAGTATTTCAAAGTAGCGATTTAGGAAGGGTTATTTACCTAAAATGAATTCAAACCACGGAATGCACGGAGTTCACGGAATGAAAACTGAAGCGAATATTGCGTGCGATAGCACCCACTCCGTGTATTCCGTGCATTCCATGGTTTTCTTTTCACGGCATCAGATCGATGCCGAATTTCCTCAGGATAATCACCGTCATCCAGAAAAACACCGTCGTGAGCGCGCAGTTGACGGCGAGGGCGCTCCAGAACGACCAACCGTGCCGTAACATCCATGGCAAAATGAGAAACATCGGGAGGGTAGGCAGGACAAACCAAAACGTCCCTTCAGCATGGCCGGCGATTCTTGAGTTGGATTGCCCGCCCTGCCACATCCAGATCATGGCCAACAGAGAGGTGAGAGGCAGGGCGATAAGCAGAGCGGAAAGCTTGTCGCTTAAAAGCTGCACTTTATTAACAAACAGGATAATGACCGCCGTCAGGAGGACTTTGACGATGTCAAAGAGCTTGAATGACAAGATTTCGGACCAAGGCAGGTTGGACATGGCCGAAATCTTCCGCCACTTTTACGAACCATCAATATAAAATGCACGAAAGTTGACCGTTGGCCGCTTTTCGCTAAAGTTACGCCATGAAAGCTGCAGAACTTGCCCAAAAAATTCTCGATGCCATGCTGGGTCACCTCGGAATTGTAGCGGAAATTCAGATCCAAGACACGGATGAGGGCCCTTGTTTGCAAATTTTCTCCTCGGAAAAAGAAGCAATTATTGGCGACCACGGAGATCGCCTCGATGACATCCAATACCTCGTCAATCGCATCCTACGCCGCCAAATGCCGGATGCCGAACGCGTCAAAGTGGATTGCGAACATTTCCGCACGATGCAGGAAGATCAGCTCAATCAGGAAATCCGCGATCTGATCGGGTTGGTAAAAACCCAAGGGAAAACCTACCGAGTCAGGCCGCTGAATGCCTATTACCGACGCTTGGCATACAACGTGATCGCGGCCGATGACCAGGTTTCCGCCACATCACCTGCCGGCGAGGACAGGCTCAAGCGCATTACAATCTCTCCGAAAAACAAGCCCGCTTCCCAGCCATGAAAAAATTCTTGTTCGATTGCGGTACCCGAGACGACGGCATTTCCCTTGGATTGCTTGTGCTCCGGGTCGGAACCGGCCTGTTGATGCTGTTGGGCCATGGCATATCAAAACTTCAGGGCTTTGCAGAAAAATCCAAAGAGTTTCCCGTACCTGATTTTTTTCCTCTAAAATACTTGTCTCCCTCCATGAGCTTGGCCGCAACGATTGGTGCTGAGGTCGGATGCGCTGCCTTGCTGGTTCTCGGTTTAGCAACCCGCCCCGCGGCTTTCATCCTCGCCTTCACCATGACCGTCGCGGCTTTCAACATCCATGCGGCTGGCCCATGGTTCATGAGCGGTGGCAACGGCGCGAAAGAACCCGCTCTGTTGTTTTTGATTCCATGCATCGCGCTCCTGCTCACTGGCGCGGGTTCTTTTTCTATCGATGCGTCGATACTCAAGGATCGCCGCCGGAATTGGTAATTTCTCATATTTAACATTTTGGAAACCCATCGCCTAGTCATGCCGGGAGACTTGAATCATTACGGTTCATTGTTTGGAGGTCGCATGCTGGCATGGGTTGACGAAGCGGCATGGATCGCAGCTTCCACCCAATTTCCACATTGCCAGTTCGTCACGATCGGCATGGATAAAGTCGAATTCCGCCAAGGAGCCGGTGATGGGACGATTCTGAAAATCAATTGCACCCTCGTGAAAAAAGGAAATTCATCCGTCACCTACCAAGTCATCGTGACCGACGCGAAAAACACTTCTGAAATTCCTATTTTTCAAACCAAGGTCACTTTCGTTTCGGTGAACGACCAAGGCGAGAAACGAGCCATCTGATTTCACAAGATGCTTCACACGCTTGATATCGTCCTTCCGCTTGAGAGCTCAGAACAAGATGCCGCTCGCAAGCTTGCCGCGGCGAAAATGTTAGGGATCGATTCCTCACGGATTCGAGGCATTCGCCTGCGCAAGCATTCCATTGATGCGCGACAACGGCAGGTCAAAGTGCAACTGCGGATCGAAGTCTCAGTGGATGAAGATTTGCCGGAAGAGCCGAAACCTGTTTGGTCAGCGCCCGCCCTTTCCGCCAATGCCAAAAAAATTCTCATCATCGGCGCAGGTCCTTCCGGATTGTTCGCCGCCCTGCGTTGTCTTGAGCTCGGCCAGAAACCCATCATTCTAGAGCGCGGCAAAGATGCTTCCGCACGCCGCTTCGATCTCGCTCCTATCCTCCGTGAAGGTCGTGTGATCGAGGACTCCAATTATTGCTTTGGCGAAGGCGGAGCCGGAACATTTTCAGATGGAAAACTTTACACCCGAGCCACCAAACGCGGCCCGGTCGCTGAAGTTTATCGGGTTCTCGTTGCCCATGGCGCTCCTGAAAAAATCCTGACCGATGCGCATCCCCATATTGGATCGAACCTTTTGCCAAACGTGGTCAAAGCGATACGCCAATCCATCATCGACCATGGGGGCGAAGTTCATTTTCACGCAAAAGTGAATGACCTCCTTGTCTCCCATGGAAAAATCCACGGCGTCACCACGCTCGACGGACGCGAGTTTGCCGGGGATGCGACGATTCTTGCCACGGGTCATTCCGCCAGAGACATGTATCGACTCCTGGCTCAAAAAGGCATTTTGATGGAGCACAAACCCTTTGCTATCGGCTTCCGCATCGAGCACAGGCAACCATTTATCGACCGCCAGCAATATCACATTCCCGAGGGTCAACCACGTCCGGATCTGCTGCCCGCCGCGCGTTATCGGCTCGCCACGAAAATCGAAGATCGTGGCGTGCATTCATTCTGCATGTGCCCAGGTGGCTGGATCGTTCCGGCGGCGACTGCTGATGAACAAGTCGTCGTGAACGGCATGTCGCTTTCCCGCCGCGACTCCCCTTTCGCCAATTCCGGTTTGGTCACCACCATCGAACCCGAGGATGTTGCGAATCTCATACCCCAACACGGAATCCTAGCAGGCATTGCGTTTCAAGAAAGCATCGAGCACTCCGCAAAACACGCGGGAGGAAACCAAACTCTCGGACAAGTTGCCCCGGCACAGCGCGCCGCTGATTATCTGGCGGGAAAGATTTCCCAAGACCTACCAGAAACCTCGTACTTCCCAGGACTGAACTCCGCTCCCCTCCACGAGCTGCTTTCCAAGCCGATTACACGCCGCATCCGCCAAGGATTGAAACTGTTTAACCGCCAGATAAAAAATTACGCTTCATCGGAGGCATTGTTGTTAGGTTTTGAAACCCGCACCTCGTCCCCTCTACGCATCCCACGCGATCCGGTGAGCCTCGAACATCCGGAAATATCGGGACTTTTCCCTTGCGGCGAAGGCGCAGGCTACGCCGGTGGAATCGTCTCCGCCGCACTCGACGGAATGAAAGTCGCGGAGGCGACGGCTGCAGTGAGTCGTTAGTTTTCGGAAGGACAGAAGCGATTAACCACGAATTTCACGGATAACACGAATGGTTGCTGATAAATCGCCTTTCCGAATGAACATCAACTAATCTGTCTTCGTATTCGTGTTATTCGTGAAATTGGTGGTTTAAAAACTTTGGTGCGAGTTCGGCTCACTTCCCTCTGTCCAGCTCGACTTTGTAGTCACCGATCGCCCACTGAGTTCCAGCTAGGTAATGACGCAGCACTTCAGGATGCCAGAACATATCGTGGTTATGGCCGATCGAGCAGTAGAAGACCCGCCCTTTGCCCCAGTTTCTTGCCCACGCGACTCCATAGTCGTTATCCTCACGCTTCATGCCTTTGACTTGAGCGGATTTCTCAGGATCCAAGCGAAGCAACATGTGTACTTTCGATGAATCATACGGCGCCTTGAACTGATAGATCTCTTCCTTGAAATCCAAGCGCTGACCCTTGAACATTTCCACCAGCGGATGTTTCTCCTGACCCGGCTCGACATAAATATTCACTTGGGAACCGGCGGTCCATGGATGGCCATTGAAATAGCCATTGATCATTTCTCCATACTCCGGCCACTCGTAAAACGTATCGGTCGCGGCATGTATCCCGATGAATCCGCCACCACCCTTGACAAAGGCCATCAGGCTTTCCTTGAGCTCCAATTCATACTTCGTTGCCGCCTCTTTTTCCTCCGCAGACATCTTCATCCACTGATCCTTGAACGGTGAGAACGGATTCATGGTCGTGCTCAGAAAACAGATGGCATCAAATTGATGGATCTTGTCTTTTTCAAAATTTGAAAGCTCATCGCTGATCACCGCCTCATAAGCACCCGTCTTTTTACCCATTTCCTCGAGAGCGATTTTACCTGTGACAATGGATTGATGGCGGAAACCATTGGTACGTGAAAACACAAGTAGCTTTCTGGGCTTCGTTGGCTTGGCATAAGCCTCGGCGGGAATCGATGCCTTGATTTTTTCTACGGCACCCGCCGGTGGCTGTTCCTTGGCGGGATTGTAGGCGACGACCAAGGCCGCGATGACTGCCAATGTAGCTGCAGGAAGAAGTGCTTTCATGTTGATTTGATCCTTGGGTTTCGTATTCATGTTTCACCAGATATCATCAGATGCCGATCCTAAATTTACGGAAAATTCGCTTCTTAGGCGGACTGGATGCTGGATAACGGGGCTCTCTTCCATGAAATCACAAAATTAAGAAAGTCCATGTAAAGGCCAGCTAATACATAACGTATTCAAACTTTCCCATGAAAAAACCCACCAACATTTCATCAACAATCCGCCGTTGTCTCGCAATTTCATCAGGGCTCGCGGCCATGATCCCAATGACTGCAAGCGCACAACTCCCCCTGCAGTCGGGAGACACCATCTGCATCATCGGTAACGGCCTTGCGGATCGCATGCAGCATGACGGATGGGTTGAAACGGCGCTTCAAAGCGAAATGGCCGATAAGAAACTGTCTTTTCGGAATCTGGCTGTCACCGGAGATACTGTGATTTCTCGGCCAAGAAGCAAGGGCGTGCCACTGCCTGAAGATTGGCTGAAACTCTCTCAGGCGGACGTCATCTTTGTATTTTTTGGCTACAATGAGTCCTTCGCCGGCGAAAAAGGACTAAGCAATTTTAAGAGCGATCTCGGCAAGATGGTCGATCAATACAAGGCCACGAATTTCAATGGTGAGTCAGCTCCACGATTGGTTCTTTTCTCGCCAATCGCCCATGAGGATCACCGCAGCCCCTTGCTTCCAGACGGCAAGGCAAACAATATCAACCTGGCGCTTTATACTGGCGCGATTCATGAAGTGGCCGATGAAAAGCAGGTCGGCTTCGTCGATCTTTTCAACCCAACGCTGGCGCTCTATGCCAAATCAAAAGAGAGACTCACTTTGAATGGCGTACATCTCCTTCCCGAGGGTAATCGCCAGCTTGCCGGTGTGATCGCCTCTGAGCTGACGGGTAAAAAATTGGAAGTAACCGCCAAGCTGGAATCGCTCCGCCAAGCCGTACTGGACAAGAACTGGCATTGGCATAACCGCTATCGTGCCACCGATGAAAATGACATCTGGGGTAGCCGGGCAGGACTGAAGTTTGTCAAGGGCCAGACCAACCGCGAAGTCCTGGAGCATGAGCTCACCATGCTTGACGTGATGACCGCCAACCGCGATCCCAAGATTTGGGCCACGGCAAAGGGCAAGGAATACAAGGTGGACGATTCAAACGTCCCCCAACCCATCGAGGTCATCTCGAACGTCGGCGGCCAAAGCAAGAGCTCGAGTGCCGAAAAAGAAGGCAGCAAGGATTACTTGGGCGGTGAGGAAGCAATCGAAAAAATCCACATTCCCGAGGGCTTCAAATTGAATCTGTTTGCCGATGAGAAGATGTTTCCCGCTATGGCAAACCCGGTTCAAATGCAGGTGGATGGCAAAGGACGCCTCTGGGCCGCTTGCTGGAGCACTTATCCCAAGTGGGAGCCTCTCAAAGAAATGAGCGACAGGATCCTGATTCTTCCTGATGAAAATCGCGATGGCATAGCGGACAAGGCGATCGAGTTCGCCAAGGTGCACAACCCGCTCGGATTTGAATTCTGGGGCGGCGGGGTGATTGTCACCTCCCAGCCGGATATCCTTTTCCTGAAAGATACCGATGGTGATGACGTGGCGGATCTTCGCATCGTATTGATACAGGGTATCGGATCAGCAGACACCCACCACGCAGCAAACAATTTAGTCATCGGACCGGACGGTGCGCTCTACTGGCAAAGCGGTATCTTCTTACAGAACAACTTTGAAAATCCGTGGGGACCTTCGCTCGCCACAACCGCATCCGGCATGTATCGTTTTGATCCCCGCCGCCACACCCTTACCTTTCACGCCGGCAACAGCCCGAATCCGCACGGTACGAGCTTCGACTACTGGGGTTACCTCTTCGCAAACGACGGAACAGGCGGCAGATCCTATCAGGTTCGCCCGGACAAAAATGGCTTCAAGATGTTTCCTCTTGTGAACAAGGAAGTTCGCCCAGTCCCAGCTGATGCGATCGTCTCCAGCTCGAATTTTCCTGATGACATGCAACAGGATTTCCTAGTTTGCAACACGATTGGATACTTGGGAATCAAACGGTATAAATTGCATCGTGACGGTTACAAGGATGACAAGATTGACTACAAACAAGGAGAAATATGGGGCACGCCAACTGACAACTTTCTCTTTAGCGATGATAAGAACTTCCGCCCAACCGATGCGGAATTCGGTGCGGACGGCGCTCTCTACATTGCTGACTGGCAGAACATCATCATAGGTCACATGCAGCACAACATCCGTGACCCTTACCGCGACAAAAAACATGGACGCATTTACCGGATGATCTTTAAAGATCGCCCGCTTCAAAAACCCGTTGCCATCGATGGCCAGCCTATTGAAGCCTTGCTTGAAAATCTCAAACATCCGGTTGATGGAGTGCGCCACCGCACCAGAATTGAGTTATCTGAACGTGATCCCGCAGCGGTCATCGCTGCCGTGGACAAGTGGGTGAAACAGTTCGATGCCAACAAAAAAGAGGATGCCCACCACTTGCTCGAAGCTCTTTGGCAGTATCAGCAGCACGACGTTCGCAACGAAGCTTTGCTCAACATGGTGCTCAACTCACCAGAACCTCATGCGCGCATAGCTGCCGCCACGGTCAAACATTTCTGGGGACCTGCCGATCCCACCCAAGGCAAGAAGCCCAGCCCTGTCGCGCCTCCGGATGAAAAAATCGCAGTGACGGTTCCAAGTCACCTGTCCAAGGAAGATGCCGCGGCCTATCGCCTCGGCGCGGAAGTCTTTCACCGTGATGCCCACTGTGCCACATGCCATCAGCCGGATGGTAAAGGCATGGATCCAGTTTACCCCCCACTTGTTGCTAGCCAGTGGGTCACCGGAGATGAGGAGCGTTTGGCCAAATTGACTCTTCACGGATTATGGGGGAAAATCGAGGTCAATGGCAAAACATACGATCCGAACAAAGGTGTTCCTCCCATGACCGCCTTTGGCTCATTGCTCGATGACAAGGAAACGGCTGCGGTACTTACCTATGTTAGAAATTCTTGGGGCAATAAGGCCGATGCCGTGAAACCAGAGACCATCAAAAAAGTCCGCGAAGCCACAAAAGACCGCAGCATTTTCTGGAAGCCGGAAGAATTGCTCAAGCAGCACCCGATGAAATAGGCATTCAGATTGCCATAACCCCAAATCATAACGTATTTCATGAAAAAACTTCTCATCCTGATCTCGCTGCTTTCCGGCATGGCGCTGGCCAATACATCCGTCGTTTACGAGGGCGCTTCCGGGCCGGGCTTCGGAAAACACATCGTGTTCCTCGCAAGCGATCATGAATACCGCGCCGAAGAAACCTGTCCGGCCCTGGCACGCATTCTCGCCAAACATTACGGCTTCAAATGCACCGTCGTCTTTGGTGTGGATGCAAATGATTGCATCGAGGCAGGTTCCTCGAAGATTTCCGGATTGAGCGCACTGAAACAAGCCGATCTGTTTTTCATATTCGCCCGCTTTCTCAATCCACCCGCAGAGGAAATGGCGGAGATCGAAGCCTATCTCCAGCGTGGCGGACCGGTCGTCGGACTACGCACATCCTCCCATGCTTTCAAGATACCCAGCGGTTCGACTTATGCGAAATATGACTTCAAATCCAAAGCAAACGGTTTTGAAAACGGCTTCGGACATCAGATCTTGGGAAATACGTGGGTGGGTCACTACGGACAAAATCACAAACAGGGAACTCGCATACAGATTGATGCGGCGCAAAAACAAAACGTGATTCTCACGGGTGTAGGAGACAACGCCTTCTGCCATGCGGGCGCTTATGTCGGAAAGCCGGGCCCCGACTTCACCGTGCTGACCCATTCGCAACCGCTGGTTTCGATGGATCCCAAGGCGGCACCAGACACCCAAAAGCCGCCCATGCCTTGCACATGGACTCGCAGCTATACGGACAAAGATGGAGACAAGCATCGGGTCTTTCATTCCACCCAGGGAGCATCCGAGGATATCTTGGACGAAAATTATCGTCGATTGATTATCAACGGCACGCTCTGGGCAATCGGCATGGAATCCATCATCAAGCCGGATTCGAACATCTCATTCGTTGGACCCTATCAACCCAGCACCTTCTCGTTTGGCGGACATGCAAAAGGAGTCAAGCCAACAGATCTGGCTGGCTGGGAATCGCCCATCATGCCCACTCGCAAAGCGGATTGAGCGAACGATTTTGATCCTGAGCCCTAACGCCGACTATCCACTTGCTGGAGAGATCGTATTTCGATTAGAAATATGGATGTCCCGATTTGTTCAATGACTTCCCATACCACGCCTCTAACTGCCGCACAGGCCAGAAAACTTCGGGAAATCCTTGAGGAGCAGGGTTTCGAGTTTGTTGAAAAGGCATACACCCTCTATTCGGCAAAAAAGGGCAAGCTGAACGTAAGCGTTTACGAGAAAGGGCCAAAGGTTCTGATTCAAGGCAAGGAGACCGAAGATTTCATCCGCTTCACTTTGGAACCGCTGGTCCTTGGCGAGGCGAAGCTGGGCTACGAGGAAATCACCGATCCCGAACACTTCTCTCCTCACTTCGGAATCGATGAAAGCGGCAAGGGCGACTTCTTCGGTCCGCTCGTCATCGCTGGCGTTTACACGAATGCGGAAATCACCCGTCACCTCATCAAGGCCGGAATCACGGATTCCAAAAAAATCACCACGGCGGCGAAAATCCGCCAGCTCGCAGCGGTGATCAAAACCACGCCGGGAATCGAGTTCGACGTGATCGCACTTCGTCCCGAGAAATACAACGAACTCTATGCCTCGTTCAAAAACCTCAATCGTATGCTCGCTTGGGGTCATGCCACAGTCATTGAAGAACTCGTCAGAAAACGCCCCGACTGCCCGCGCGCGCTTTCCGATCAGTTTGCCAAGCCGGAAGTTTTACAGCGCGCCTTGAAACAAAAAAACATCACTCTCACACTTGAACAGCGCACCAAGGGCGAATCCGACACCGCCGTCGCCGCCGCATCGATTCTTGCGCGCGAACGATTCATCGATTGGATGGATGCCGCGACAAAAAAAATGGGTTTCAAAATTCCGCTCGGTGCCTCAGCCACGGTTGTGGCAGCTGGAAAAACCCTTGTAAAAACCCACGGCGCGGAAGCATTGGGCAAATTTGCGAAACTGCATTTCAAAACCACCGCTCAGGTTGGCGGGGAATGATTTTTAAAGATTCACATAACGAAAACCGGAATCCCCAGCCTTTCGGCAGCCTTGGCCAGCTCCTTGTTCGGCTTTGGAGTGAGAATGAAATCTACGGGCAGGGGTTTCGCCCGATCGATCTCCTCAAGCTCTTGAGGATACCTGCCGGTAACGAACTCCCATTCAATATCAGCATGCAAAAATTTATCTCCGATCTTGGTCTCCTCGGAATTCGAAATCTTCCAGAACAAGGCCCGATGGGGCTTGTCTCCTCTTAATCCATTATCCCCGAGCCAACTTCTTGGATTGAGAGATTTACGCATATAAACTTTCCAGCGCTCTTGCAGCCAGAACACATCCGGAAGAGAGACCCTCATTGCCATTTCCAAAGCATTCATGCAGTTCTCCGAATGATACGGCTTCTCCACCTTGTGATAACGCGCGCTCCATTTTCCGGGCGCCAGAGTGCGCAGCGATAGAGCCAATACTTCACTCTTGCATCTCCTGACCAACAAACTTGGCAGCGGACTCACACGTGTCAGCCGTCCGAAAAAACCAACCACTTCACCTTGCTTGCCAACCCGCTGATCCGCCAGGATTCCAATCACGCCGTTATCTCTCAAAAATCCACCAACCTGATGCAAATTGTTTCGCTTGGAAAACAAGCGGGTGCCATCTGCCTCACGCAGCCTCACGACCCGTTCGTTCAAAATCGGATTGTTAAGCGGCCGGTAGAACGCACCGCTCTTCGTTCCCTTGGGAAAAAAATGATTCATGCGTGTGAGCAGCTCCCAGTTCCCCATGTGAGCCAACAAAAGCACCACCCCCCTTCCCTCTGCACACGCACTTTCTAACAATTCGGGGTTTTCAATCACCAACATGTCTTCGATACCGCCTCCCTTTGCTTTGGGCGAGACCGATGAGCTCAGCAAATTCGCCACGCTTCGGACAAACGATTCCTTTGCCATTTTTTCCGCCATTTCGAACTCCAACGGCGCACAGGCGATCCGCAAGTTTCTGATAATGATTTGCCTCCGCCCTTTCATGATCGGCCAGAGCAATCTTCCAACAAGCTCACCGATCCGAAACACCGTCTCCGCAGGCAAAAGCCGCATCAGAGCAGCCACCAACGCATGCCCGAAAGCCTCCAACCGCCAGCTGATTCTTTTCCCGAAAGTCACAATCATCTAATCCAGTTCCTCTCTCCTACCGAGTGTGATCGCCAGTCCGATCGATCCCACAAAAATAAAATAACATGCCAAGAGCTCCAGATAGCTCTTACAAATCTTGGGAACCTCAGGCGAAAACGCATCTCCCAAAGAAGCCTGCCAAAATTGCGGTGCGACAATCACTCGGTTGAAAACATAGATGATCAACAATGCCGCCCCGATGAAGCCGGCCCCCGCATGGTGCCCCAGAGTGGAAAAAAATTTCAACATCACAGACCTGTGCCGCAGGACGGTGATCAGCGCGCTCAACAAAAGCACGCCTATCACCCAGACATCCGGAAAGGGCCATCGCATGATTCCTACGATGAAATCCTCGATCTCACCGACCAATGCCGCCGCCAAGCCAAAAGCCAAAACGCGGCAGACACTGCGTCGGTGGCCCGAGTGCCCCATCGCTCCAATCATCACCGCGGCTGAGGCGGCGAGCAAGGCGGCTTGCAACAACTCAACCGTTCCACGCTCGAGAGGCGCGCCCGGTCTATTAGGTAACCAGGCGGGCAGCAAAATCGCGACCGATCCGGCACAGACCATCACCACTCGGATGAGGGTTTTTTTCCATGAACCCGGATTCAATTTTCGGCTTTGAGTCGTCGGCACCCCTTTGCCTAAATCGATTTACCCCGCTTTTGCAAGGCGGATGAGAAGAAACATCATTTGTTCCCCGAGCTTGCGATACCCGTTTTTATCGCTAACCTGCGCTCAAAGTGAAAACGCTCTTCGAAAAGATCTATGATGGTGAAATTCCTGCGGACATCGTTCACCGTGATGCGATCTGCTGCGCCTTCAGGGATATTTCCCCACAAGCTCCCACCCATATCCTGATTGTTCCTCGCAAAGCGATCGCTAGGATTGGCGAAGCCTCCAACGAGGATCAGGAAATTCTCGGGCATTTGCTGCTTACCGCAGGAAAAATCGCGCGCGATCAGGGAATCGATCAAACGGGTTTCCGCACGGTGATCAACCACGGCCCTCACGGTGGCGAGACCGTTCCCCATCTCCATGTCCACCTGCTAGGTGGCAGACCTTTAACCTGGCCTCCGGGCTAGTTCCCATGCTCACCGCAAGATTTTTCCAACTCTTCACCGGCATCTGCGCGACCGCCGTTTCATGTCATCCCCAACCCGCCAGACCCAAAGTCGAGCGCGTCGTTTTAGTACACGGGATTTTCGAGGACGGGAAAGCGTTTGACTCTTTGAAAAAACGTCTGGAATACAACGGCATCGAATGTTATGTGCCCAGATTGAAACCCGCCGATGCGAGGGATGGCCTGGAAAATCTGGCTCAGGGACTCAAGCAGGACATCGATACGAAGTTTGGAAAGGAAGAGCCCGTCGGCATCGTTGCCTTCAGCATGGGCGGCCTGGTTTCCCGTTATTACCTGCAGGAACTCGGTGGTGCGGAGCGCTGTGAGACGCTCATCACAATTTCCACTCCGCACCACGGTACGAAGGTCGCTCACGCCTACCCATCCAAAGGCGCCCAACAGATGCGCCCTGGAAGCGAATTCCTCCAAAAACTCAAAACATCGGAAAACACCTTGAAAGATATTCCAATTGTTTCCTATCGAACTCCCCTCGATTTGGTCATTATCCCCGCTGAATCTTCCTATTGGGAGCGCGCCGAAAACCACTCATACAACGTGGCCCTGCACCCGCTCATGCTTCACACCAAAGCGGTACTCGATGACATCGAGAAACGCCTCACCTACTAGTCTCCAACATCCACCATTTTATGAAACTCCATTATCCCATCCTCTTGATCGCACTTGGGCTATCCGCCTGCGCTCCCGGCAATCCTCGTGCTGACATTCAAGGCAGTCATCTCACCGCCGCACAGAAGGCCACGATCGGTAAAAAAATCTGGCAAAACGAATCCGGCGGAAAGATCGATGGCTTGACGGCATGGAACGTGGGAGAGGAATTTCCCTCACTCGGTATCGGACACTTCATCTGGTATCCGGCCGGCTTTAACGGACGCTTCAGAGAGACCTGGCCGGAATTCATCGCCTACGCAAAAAGCAAAGGAGTCAACCCGCCAACGATCGCCAAAGTCGCCAACTCACCATGGAACACACGGGATGAATTTTTCAAAGATTTCAGATCTCCTGAAATGATTAGGCTTCGCGACTGGCTCGCCTCAACCGTAAACTTGCAGACAGATTTTATCGTGGACCGCTCACATGCCGCGTTACCGAAAATACTCTCTGCCGCTCCCGTTCCTGAGCGCTCGAAAATCAAGGCGAACTATGAAAAGGTCGCAACCACTCCGCAGGGCACATACGCCTTGATCGACTACGTCAACTTCAAAGGTGACGGCACCAGCCAAACCGAAAAATACAAAGGCCAAGGTTGGGGATTATTACAAGTTCTTGGTGGCATGCGGGAAGTCAATTCCGGCGCTGCCGCCGCGAGGGAATTTGCCGCTTCTTCCAAGCGCATCCTCTCGCGTCGCATTGGCAACTCCCCTCCCGAGCGCGGTGAAGCCCGCTGGCTCGAAGGCTGGCACAAACGCTGCGACACCTATGCGAAGCCGCTTTAAATAGCGCAGAGTGAATGACGAAAAGTTAGAATAGCACCTTTCACTCTTCACGATTCCAAATTCACTTTTTTATATGATTCCCGCACGCAAGATCATGTATGAGGTTTCGACCAGCCTGCGGCAATATCTCTACCGTTTTGACAGGCTGCGGGAGATTCCAAATCTCTATCAGGATCTCACCCGTTTCACGGGCGCAATGCCCTATGAGGATGCGCGAGGCCGTGAAACCCTCTGGCTAACGGTCATGTATCCGCAAGAAGTCAGCGATGATTTGCGGCGCGGGCTGATCCGCATCTATAGCGAGTTGAAAATCGGGCGCGATGCGGCAGCCCAGGAGCACGAGCATCTTTTGGTCGATCGCATCGACTTCGGGGATTTCGGAAACTCAAAACCGTTCCGGATTCGCGTGACAAATCTTTTCAACGACAACTCCGACTACTTTTATGTGAAGCAGGCAGATGCCTCCCGGATCTATGGACTGGAGCTGGAACACATTCTTTCTCCAAACCGCATCAACTACATCATGAGCGGAAACACTTTGATCGAAGAACACATCGCCGGAGTTCCCGGTGACATGTTCATGCGGGACTATCTGAACAATCCCTCGCTCAACAAAGTCCGTATCGCCAAAGAATTTACGAAATTCACGGAGCGGTCTTTCATTCGCTTGTTAGGCGACATGCGCAGCGTGAACTATGTCGTGGATATCACTCCGGACTTCGAGGAAGTCCAATATCGCGTCCGACCCATCGATTTTGACCAGCAATCCTATGAGGGAAACGGCAACATTTACCTGGCGTTCCGTTTCAACTCTAACCGCCCGGTGACACGACTCGCCTTTGAAGTTCTGAACCGGAAATCGATTGATCAATACGTCAATGAAGAACACGCCCAGATGGCAAGAAGGGCAAAGGTGGAGTCGACCCGTCTCCGCTCATTACTTGGAATCATGCGTCGCGAGCAGATTGCGCCGGAAGCGCATGTCCGAAGGTTGGCATTTGATCTCAACCGCATGCATGGAACCTCGGATTTTAGCGATTGCACATCCATGGGCGAGCTGACCGCCGAACACATTTCTCTCATGTTGGGCGTTTAGACCGGCTCTCCTGTCCGCTTGCGCTTTTCGAATAACTGGGTTTCGCGATATCCGGCGGATTTGGCGAGCTCGCGGGCTTTTGTGAATTCCCTCGCGACTTCCCGAGGCGCATGCGCGTCCGAGGAAATCACCAAGCCTATCCCAGCTGAGGCAGCGAGCTCCAGAAAACGGGGTGCGGGATATGCCTCCGCACAGGGCTTGTGCAAGCCGGCGGTATTCAGCTCGATCACCGAGCCATTGGCAGCGATCGCTTCAATGACTGGATCATAAAACCGATCCAGATCGCCTGCTGGAACGTAGGAGAATTTTTTGATCAAATCCGGATGCGCGAGAATATCGAACAAACCGCTTTCCGCCATCTCCGCGTAGGCTTTCCAGTAGGTTTTCCAAGCATCCTCGACGTCGGTCTCCGCCCACTTGCCCAACCAAACCGGATTGTCAAAATCCCAATCCCCAAGGTAATGTACGGAACCGATCAAATAATCCCAATCCGATTTGGCTACGAGTTCCTCGATGAAACTTTCGCAGCCTTTCAACCAATCGCACTCCAGTCCTGAACGGATGGCGATTTTATTCCCAGCTGCTTGTTTCGCCCGCGCGATCCAATCAAAATATTCCGGTAGCTCGCTTTCCAACATTCGCCAATCATCGAAAGGCTCGGGTCGGCACGGGGCGTGATCGGAAATACCATATTCCGTCAGCCCAGCGGCGATCGCCGCCGCCACATATTCCTCCGGAGTGCCCGTGGCGTGTTTGCAAAGCGGCGTGTGCGTGTGGTAGTCGGCAGGCATGGCTGGAAATTTCATATGCCGGATTGAAAGATTCCACAAGGTTCGTAGTGTTTGTTTTCCATGTTGAAACCCATTCTTACTTGTTTGCTTGTGATGACGGGCGCCCTTGGCGCTCAGGAAAACTCGCCGAAACTTACATTGCCTGATCAACCAGAACCGAAATTGGGCCCGGATTCCCTGGAGAAACCGGATATTCCAAAAGGAAAAGTCACGAATTTCATCTTCAAAGATTCCAAAGTATTTGCCGGCACATCACGCCAGATTCACCTGTATGTCCCAGCGAATCACGATGCCACCAAGCCGACCGCAGTGATGGTCTTTCAAGACGGACATGCCTATGTGAATCCGAAGGGGGACTTCAGAGTGCCGACGGTTTTTGATCACCTCATCGCCGCCAAGGAGATACCGCCGGTGATAGGGATTTTCATCGACCCCGGACACAAGGGCGAAGCGCCACCAGAGTCCGCATGGAAGAAAAACAATCGCAGTTTTGAATACGATACCCTGTCCGCGGATTATGCGACGTTTCTCATCGACGAAATTCTGCCCCTTGTTGAGAAACAATACAAACTCACAAGCGATCCTGAAATGCGTGCGATCTGTGGCGCGAGCTCTGGCGGCATTTGTGCATGGACCGTTGCCTGGCAGCGTCCGGATCAATTCCGAAAAGTCGTTTCATCCATCGGCTCCTTCACAAATATTCGCGGTGGAGACGCCTATCCCGGTATGATCCGCAAGACGGAGAAAAAACCGATTCGGGCATTTTTCGAGGAAGGGATCGATGACCTCGACAACGAACACGGCAACTGGCCTCTGGGCAACATGCAGATGGAGGCGGCACTGAAATTCAAAGGTTACGATTACAAATACGTCTGGGGGAAACACGGCCATAACAGCAAACACATGGGGGCCATTTTCCCAGATGCCATGCGCTGGTTGTGGCGGAAATGAGCCGCAAAGCCTTGAAAATCCGGAGAAAGGAACCGCGATTTCCAAATCGCGACCTCGCAAGCGCAATACCATGTGCTTTAATAACCATTGCAGCCGCGATTTAGAAATCGCGGTTCATTTCTGGAAATCACCCTGACGCCAGCCTTGCTACATCTCCCGTTTTTTGACTAACCTGCCACCCCACCACGCTTTCCGCATTACGCCATGAAACCCCAAAGCCTCTCAAAATACCGCCCGTTTCCAGCGGTTTCTCTGCCCGACCGCACCTGGCCGGACCAGATGATTACCCGCGCCCCTATCTGGTGCTCGGTGGATCTCCGCGATGGCAATCAGGCGTTACCACAGCCGATGTCGATCGAGGAAAAACTAGAATTTTTTCAGCTCCTGGTGGCGATCGGTTTCAAGGAAATCGAAATCGGTTTCCCCTCGGCGGCCGATACGGAATTTAATTTCTGCCGTCGTTTGATTGAGGAAAACCGCATCCCAGATGATGTCACCATCCAGATTCTGGTGCAGACGCGCGAGCCACTCATCCGCCGCAGCTTCGAAGCCATAGCCGGCGCGAAGCGCGTAATCGTTCACATTTACAACTCCACCTCGCCTCTGCAGCGTCGCGTGACTTTTGGCGATGCTTCTCGGGAATCGATCAAACAGATCGCAATCGATGGCGCAAGGTTGGTGAAAGAACTCGTTCCAACGATTCCGCAAACCGAAGTGGTGTTGCAATATTCTCCGGAATCTTTTTCCGATACGGAACTCGATTACGCCGCGGAAGTTTGCAACGCGGTCATTGATGTCTGGCAGCCGACTCCGCAGAAAAAGATGATCATCAATCTGCCCGACACCGTGCAGTGGACGACTCCTAACATTCACGCGGACATGATCGAGTGGATGGGTAGAAATCTCCACAAGCGCGATTCGATCATCCTTTCCCTTCACACCCACAACGACCGCGGCACTGGCGTCGCAGCGACCGAACTCGGGCTGATGGCCGGCGCGGATCGTGTCGAAGGCACGCTGTTCGGAAACGGCGAACGCACCGGAAATCTTGATATCGTCACCCTCGCGCTGAACATGAACAGCCACGGTATTCCCACTGGACTGGATTTTTCAGGTCTAACAGATATCCGTTTGAAATACGAAACATTCACCCGTCTTGCGATTCCTGAACGCCAACCCTACGCAGGCGAGTTGGTTTTCACCGCGTTCTCCGGATCCCACCAAGACGCCATCAAGAAGGGCTTGGACCGACGCCAGAAAGAATCCAAGGACAATCCGGATCTCTCTTGGGGCGTGCCGTATCTAACCATCGATCCCCAAGACATTGGCCGATCCTACGAAGCGATCATCCGCATCAATTCCCAATCCGGAAAAGGTGGAGTCGCGTATGTGTTAGATCGCGAACACGGTTTTGATCTACCCAAGTCGATGCACCCTATCGTAGGAAAATACATTTACGACCTTGCCGACCAGCACGGTCGTGAACTCAGCGCCGATGAAATCCGCGATGCGTTTTTCGATCACTTTGTGAATCAGCAAAACCACCTAAGCGTTAAAGAATACGAGCTGATCCACCAACCCGGTGGCGGAAATGTGCATTGCAAGGCGACGATTTCACTCGATGGGAAAACCCAGAAAATCGAAGGCGATGGCAACGGTCCGATCAACGCCTTCGTGCATGCATTGGATACGGTTGGCCTGAAAGACTTCAAAGTCACCGATTACCGTTCCCACGCCGTTCGCGGCGGATCGGATGCAAGCGCCGCGGCCTACGTCCAGCTTCAACACGATGACAGCCGCATCCTCTGGGGCGCGGGTGTTGATCCATCGATTGAAATGGCGGGATTGAAAGCCTTGGTCACCGCTTGGAATTTGTTGCGGTAAATCCACGCATGGATTCTGATTTAATCCTTCAGAATCAACATGTCCAAGTTCGAAAAGCGCTTGAAATCCGCGTCGAATGAAATCAAGCGATTGCCGTTAGAAATGGCAAAGGCAGCCAGATAGGCGTCTGTCCAGAGTCGGTGAGGGAGGTCGGGATTTATTGTTAGGGATTCGAGAGTGGTTTCCAAAGTTTTTGCCTCGGGAAGAAAACGAATAATGGGTAGATTCCGGTAAGTCTGGTAGATGTTCCAAGCTTCGTCGTGCGTGAAAGGAGCTCCTGACATGACTTTCGGATGGGTCACCAATCGAAGCAGCGCCAGCATGGTAACGCGGCAGAAGGCAATATGATCCGCCCTTTCCTCATTCCAGTAAAGTCGGGCCGCTTGGTGATGAACATGTCGCTCATCCGTCAGCGCAAGCCACACATTCACATCAGGGAGATCGACGCGCGCACTCATGACGGTGAGTTATCAAGTGTTTCTTCCCTTTCAAGGATTTCGAAAAGCTCGGCATTTGACCTCGCTGGGATTGGAGGGCCGTTTGTCTTGCGGAAAACCGGCAAAGAGACTTGCTCGCGACGCCTTGAATCAGCGGAGGCAAGCTCTCCATGCAAACCTTGTTCAATGTATTGCGCCACCAAATCTTTGAATTTCATCCCACTTTGCACGGCACGAGTTTTGGCTTCGCGAAAGAGCGGGTCGGGCAGATCAATCGTCGTTCTCATGAACCTAGATTAGACATATTTATGCTTTTATGTCAAAATGTAAGTCTTTCCGTGTTAAATCACACGTTATTTCTCCATCCCAGCCTCAAGCGCCTCGACATGTCTGCGCACGCCTTCGGTGATTCCGCCTTCGCTGTATCCGCCTTCCAACAAGGAGACGATGCGTTCGTGGCCCTGTTCGCGGCAAAGCCCACGCAGGATTTCTGTGAGTTTCGCATACACCTCGCTCGACCAACCGAGCGCGCCCAAAGGATCGTCTTTGTGTGCATCGAAGCCTGCGGAAATGATCAGCAACTCCGGTTTGAATTTCCGGAACTCCCTCGCCAGATCGTTTTCGAAAGCTTTGATCACCGCGGCATCACCGCTGCCGGCTTGCAGAGGCACGTTCAAATTGAAGCCCTCGCCCGCGCCCTTGCCCCTGATGTCCGGTGAGCCGCTGGGTCCCGGATACAGCGGATATTGATGCACGGAGAAAAAGAACACGGTGGGATCTTCAAGAAACATCTCTTGGGTGCCATCACCGTGATGCACATCCCAATCCACAATCATCACGCGTTTGAGTTTGTGATGTTTCTGTGCGTATCGAGCGGCGATTGCGGCATTCCCGAAAAAACAAAAACCTTTCGCGCGATCCGGCATCGCGTGATGTCCCGGCGGACGCAGGGCTGCAAAGGCATTCGTTACTTTTTTCTCCATCACCAGATCCACCGCCGTCAAGGCCCCAGCCACCGCTCGCGTCGCCGCCTCGTAAGTGCCTTTGGAAATGGGTGTATCACCGCTTTCATGCATGCGTTTCTCGCCGGCTTCGCAAGCCCGCTTCAGCTCAGCCACGTATTTCTTGTCATGCATCTCGTGAATCCACGGCATCGGATCGATTTTTTCATCCGGCTTCATCCACATCAATCGTTTGGATATCTCGTTTTCCTTGAGATGTTTTGTCAAACGCCGCAGCCGATCCGGATGCTCCGGAAATCCCGGGCCGGTATCGTGTTCGAGGAATATATCATCGTAAATCAACGCCGTGCGGAATGTTTGCGCAGCTTTTTCATCAGCATTTAACACGCCTGATAACATGAACGAACACACCGGAGTGAAAAGCACCATTAGCCTTGCTGGACCGAGAAATTTCATCGCAGGAAATAAGACGTGAAACTCAAAAAAATCAAAAGATAAACCAAGAGACCTCATCTTTCTTTGCACGCGACTTCGATATCCCTCGCAGGATTCTTTACAGAGTCTTTACGGACAGACATCTGAGCTAGGTCTAAAAAGATATTGTTATGAAAACAACTCCCATACATACCCTAGCGCTTGCAGCGACTCTTGCCACCATCGTCACCAGTCAGATGCCAGCACATGCGAAAGTCGCTCATGAGCCTGAAGACAAAGCAACCGTCGATGCTCCGGCGAAACCTGTAGTCGATGGCCAAAATAAAATCCAAATCGCTTTGCTCTTGGACACTTCCAGCAGCATGGACGGATTGATCGATCAGGCAAAAACCCAATTATGGAAAGTCGTCAATACGTTCATCGATGCCGAGCGTGACGGCCTGAAGCCGTTTGTTGAAGTTGCTCTCTACGAATACGGAAACAATGGCAACGCCGTTGGAAACGATTGGATACGTTTGGTCAGTCCGCTGACCCGTGACCTTGATGATCTCAGCGGTAAACTTTTCGCCCTGAAAACCAATGGCGGTGAGGAGTATTGCGGTGCGGTCATGCAGCGCGCGCTCGGCGATCTCGCATGGGATGACAATAAGAAAACCTACAAGGCGATCTTCATCGCGGGCAATGAGCCTTTCACGCAAGGCCGTGTCGATGCTCGTTCGGTTTCCAAAGAAGCCTTGGCCAAGGGCATCATCATCAACACGATTCACTGCGGAAGCCGCCAGGATGGCATCAACGGTGCCTGGCACGATGGTGCAGCTCTGGGTGGCGGAGATTTTCTTGTGATCGATCAGGATAAAGTCGTCGCTCACATCGATGCCCCACAAGACAAGCGTATTGCCGATCTTGGCTTAAAACTCAACGAAACCTATTTGGGTTATGGTGCGCAGCGTGAGCGCGCTGCAATCGGGCAAGTGCAGGCCGATGTGGATGCGATTGCGAACAGCGAAGAGGGCGCGCATGTGCAACGCGCTATCACCAAATCCAGCCAGAACTATTCAAATACCAGCTGGGATCTATGCGATGCGGTGAAAGATAAGAAAATCGACATCACCAAATTGAAACAAGATGAGCTTCCCGAAAATTTGCGCGGCAAGACCGCGGATGAGATTAAGCAATTGGTGGCCAATGCCACAGCCAAGCGCGAGCAGATTCAGAAAGAAATCCAGGCTCTTAGCAAAGAACGTGAAGCACACATTGCCGATGCGTTGAAAAAACAAACGGACTCCGGTGAAAAGTCTCTCGATCAAGCCATGATCGAAGCGACCCGAACCCAAGCCTCAAAAGTTGGATATACCTTCAAAAACTGAAGCCCGTTTTAGTTAAGAATTTTTTCAACCACGAATCTCACGAATTGCACGAATGAAACGAATTTTTTGAGTTAAATCTTTGAGCCAGAATATATTAGTTCTGAGAATTCGTGAGATTCGTGCAATTTGATGAAGAGATTTAGTGTTCGATTTCATCTATGTCCGCTACGGTTCCATTGCGGTTCAACTTTTATCAAATAACTCCAGTTTCATTTTTAACTAGATCACTCTGATATAAAAACATTGTGATGGCGTGAAGCCCTCAATTGCCTATCTTCCCTAAATCATGATCGACTCTCCCACCATTCTTGTCATTGAGGACGATTCTGCCGTCCGCACGGGAATTGTTGATACCTTGGAATACGGTGGATATCGTACTTTACAGGCTCCGGACGGCCACGCGGGCATGGAAATGGCGCTGAAAGCGAATTACCGGCTGCTTTTGTTGGACATTGTCATGCCGGGTCCTTCCGGATTTGAAATCCTTGCCGCGTTGAAAAAAGCTCGCCCAGGTCAGGCGGTAATCATGCTCTCCGCTCGAGGTGAGGAACAAGATCGGGTCAAGGGCCTCGTCGGCGGGGCGGATGACTATGTCGTCAAACCTTTCAGCATGAAAGAACTGCTTGCGCGCGTCGATGCGGTCCTGCGCCGCACCCATGAGCGCTCCGCTCCATCCGTAAAATTCTCATTTGACGACACGGAGATCGACCTAACAGAAAACAAAATCAAATTTCCCAACGGAACCGTCACCGAACTCAGCGAGCGGGAGAGCTGTTTGTTGCGTTATCTGATCGAGGCCAACGGCCGCATCCTCACGCGCAACGAAATTCTCCGCCATGTCTGGAATCTCGATCCAGATAAAATCGAAACCCGCACAATCGACATGCACATGGCAAACTTGCGCGCAAAACTCGGAAACAACCTCGCTCCTCGCCTTGTTACCGAGCGAGGCAAAGGCTATCGTTTCATCAAAGCCACGGACACTTAAATGAACTGGACTCGCCTACAATCCACGACCCTTGTTTGGGTCGCTTTCACCCTATGCGCAGGCTTGGTCATCGGCGCCATGCTTTGGCTGACACGTAGCGTGATCCAAACCGAGCAAAACCGAGCGCATGCGGAAATCCGGGCGGAGGAACAGGAGCGAGTGCGTTTGGTTCTCTGGAGGATGGATACACTAGGTACTTCTTTGTTGTTAGAAGAAAACTCTATCTCAAGTGAAAATTTTCTAACAAAACTGGATCGAACCCTCCCAGCAACCGTTCGTTTCGAGACTCCGGATGGTGTGACCATCAATGGCTGGGGAAGCGAGCAGCAACTTCAGATATGCGGCACTTGGTTGCCAACTCTGGTAGCGAATCAAGAAGCTGCAGATCATGATTCCGCGGGTTTAAAAAAAGAAGACACGATCAGCCCAGAGAATTTGGAACAGACGACTCAATCAGCCCAAACGAAATACCGCAGCTACAAAGATGAGCAGACCCAAGCATGGTCTAACCGAAACGAGAAGGCGAGTCGGGAGCAGTTAATGAGCAAGAATGTGCAAAATTCCTATGCGTTTGGACAACAAGAAGTTGTTTTGAATGAGGCCGCGGCAATCTCATCGAGCCTTGAGGTCAATAA
The DNA here is from genome assembly GCA_044233125.1 of Luteolibacter sp. Taxonomy (GTDB): domain Bacteria; phylum Verrucomicrobiota; class Verrucomicrobiia; order Verrucomicrobiales; family Akkermansiaceae; genus Luteolibacter. Next base: position 111,151 of record JBIIKO010000005.1, read on the forward strand.
CCCGCTTTCGGAGTTCAAGCCCATGTGGTTCAAAGATTCCCTGCTGATGATTCGTAGAGGCATGACTCTAACATCTTTTGCCCAAGGAATCATGGTTGACCAAGCGGCGCTTGAAAAACTTCTCTTAAACGAGGCAAAATTGTATCTGCCAAATGCCAGATTAAGTCGTCCCATCGAAGATGCGGATGATTCATTTGTGCTTGCTTCGTTTCCCTTGAGATTGATTCCCGGAAACATAAACCTAACACCCGAATCCATTCCGAAAAGCATCATGAATTCGCTTCTCGCGGGTTGGTTCGCCGCGCTCATCGCGGTGGTCACCGCGTTTTTCCTGATCACCAATGTGATGAAACTCAGCGAGCGCCGCGCCTCGTTTGTTTCCGCTGTGACACATGAGCTGCGGACTCCTCTAACAACTTTCCGGCTCTATTCAGATATTTTACAAAACGATGCGGTCAGCGCGGAGAAACGCCCCGCCTACCTTCGCACTCTGTCCCGTGAGGCGGATCGCCTCTCTCACCTGGTGGAGAACGTTCTCGCGTTTTCTCAAATCGAACGCGGTAGCGCGCGCAGTTCGGTTTCAGAACACGACATGGGTGAATTGTTAGAATCGATGCGCGAGCGTTTCGAAGCGCGTTTGACTTCCGCGCATTTGAAGTTGGAGATGAAAATTGAGAGTTCGTTCCGTTGCTCGATCGATTCCAACGCGCTTGAACACATCTTGTTCAATCTTATCGATAACGCCGCGAAATATGCAACGGGCTCGGAGCCTGCCATGGTCAGCATCGAAACTGCTACCCAATCGAATGGCTTTATGATCAACGTTTCCGACCACGGCCCGGGCATTTTCCAAACCGAGTGCAAAAAGATTTTCCGTCCGTTTCATAAATCTGCCAAGCAGGCGGCAGAGACCAAGCCGGGAGTGGGTCTAGGCCTCGCGCTCTCGAACCGCCTCGCGCGTTCGATGGGCGGCAAGCTCCGTTGCGAAAACCGAACAGATGGCCGATCCGGTGCCGTGTTTACCCTGACACTTCCAATTTTTCCATCCATCGCAAAATCTTGAGTCTGGCAGTTTGACAACCCTGGCTCACCCGCCATTCTCAGGAGCAATGAGAATTCCGTTTTTGTTGTTAGCCATGGCCGCGCTGGTTCACTCTGCGGAGAAATCTCGCAATGTGGTGGTGATCATCGCCGATGATCTGGGCGTCAAAGACATCAATCTGGACGGAGCCCATCCATTTTACGAAACGCCAAACCTTGCGAAATTCGCAAAGACCGCTGTCAATTTCACTAATGGTTACGCGAGTTGCCCGGTTTGCTCTCCGACGCGCTCCGCCATGATGACTGGGCAAGCTCCTGCCAGGACTGGAAACACCGATTATTTCGGCGCTCCCAACGAGTTTTTTGAAGAAATCCCAGCCGACTACCATCCCGTCCGGGATTTCCTGAAAACCCACAAAAACAACAAGGGTCGCGAAAAATATCCGCTCTGGCCGGCACCCTACTTGGGACACCTTCCCAAAGGCACGATGACTCTACCGCAAGCTCTCAAAAACCAGGGATACTCAACGTTTTTCGCCGGCAAGTGGCACCTCGGACACAAGGGGAATTTACCCGAAGACCACGGCTTTGATATCAACATCGGCGGCAATCAAAGCGGCGGTCCTTATACCGGAAAAAAATACTTTTCTCCTTACGGAAATCCCAAAATCAAGGATGGCCCGGACGGCGAATACCTTACAGATCGTCTAGGCAGCGAGACGGCGGGATTCATCAAAGCCAACAAAGACAAACCTTTTTTGGCATACCTTTCATTTTATGCGGTCCACACCCCCCTGATGGCGCCGGAAAAATTGGTAAAAAAATACGAAGCCAAACGCGAAAAGTTAGGCCTCAAGGATGAATTCGCCCCGGAGCCGCCGCGCATGAATCGCACCACCCAATCGCATGCGGTCTACGCGGCCATGCTCGAGTCCATGGACTCGGCGATCGGGCAAGTGCTCGATACGCTCGAAGCGGAGGGCCTTGCCGATGATACCTTGGTGATTTTCACTTCAGACAACGGCGGACTCTCCACCTCCGAAGGCTCTCCGACTTCGAATCTACCCTATCGCGCCGGAAAAGGCTGGCTATACGAAGGCGGCATCCGCGTCCCCGTGCTGGTCCGCAATCCTCCCACCGGCAACGGCGGCACGACTTGTGCCGAGCCTGTCTACACCACGGATTATTTCCCAACCATCCTCGCCGCAACCGGCCATGACCTGCTTCCAGATCACCACAAGGACGGCATGTCGTTTCTAACATATTTACAGAAGCCGTCATCACCCCCATCGGGGCGTCCCATGTTCTGGCATTACCCTCACTGGGGCAATCAAGGTGGGTCGCCCGGTACCGCCGTGCGTGAGGGCAAATGGAAACTCATTCGTTGGGCATGGCCGGCGCGTACGGAGCTATTCGATCTGGAGTCGGATCCCGGAGAGTCCATGGACTTATCTGCGAACCAACCTGAGCGAGTCGGGCAACTCGGAAAAAAAATCGATTTATATCTAAAGAACAGCCATGCACATTCGTTTGCACAAAACCCGAACTTCGAAGGCAACTTCGAAAAGTGGTGAGCTGATTTTTTGAAAAATCACTCATTTTTCCGTAAATTCTTCCTTGCCGAGTCCTGTTATATTTCCAAACTCCACACTTATCCGAGCAAACTTGTAAACTCATGATCCATCCAGTCAAAAACCGCCCCCGTGTATCCTCACTCACCGTCTTTGTATTCGCACTACTCAGCGCTCCCCAAATCTTTGCGCAAGAGACTGCCGCTCCGGTCGCGCAGAAAACCTTTCTTGATCGTTGGGTGATCGACGGTGGCCCTACCATGTTTTTCATCGGCGCCGCTGTCGTTGCCTACATCGCACTCTCGGTTTACAACTCGATGAATTTCACCAAAGCAAAATTCTGTCCTACGGATCTGCAGATGGCACTCATGGATCACATGGTCAACTGCCGCGTGCGTTCCGCAATCGAGCTGGCGGCAACCCATCCCTCGTATCTCGGCCGCCTTGTTGCCTATTCTTTCCCCAACATTGATGCGACCCAGCCGGAAACCTTGGGCCGCGACCAGGTTGAAGATGCGATGGCGGACTTCACCAACAATGAAGCGCGCAAGAATCTTATGTGGGTGAACTACATTTCACTTTGCGCTCAAGCTTCCCCCATGCTCGGACTGCTCGGAACCGTTATGGGTATGGTAAGCGCGTTCGGCACCCTCCAAACCTCCGGTGGCGCGGATCCTTCCGCACTCGCAGGTGATATCTCGGTCGCCCTTCTCACCACACTTTGGGGTCTGATCAACGCAATTCCCGCAATCGTCAGCTTCGTTTATTACAAAAACAAATACAATCAACTCGTTGCGGATTCTGTCCATGCGGCAGAGGAAATGCTCAACGCGGCCATTTCCACGGTGAACGCGGACACACTCTATGCCAAGATTCCGGAGGGTATCGCCGTTTAAGCTGCCAAACTGCGGTGCTTGCCCATTGCTCGGCAAGCACCCGCTTTCCAAACTCGCGAGAAAACCTATACCATGGCTAAAAAAGAACGGTACACCGGGATAGATGATGAAGAAGCGAAAATCGACATGTCGCCCATGATCGACATGGTTTTCCTTCTGCTTATCTTCTTCATCGTCAACGCGACTGCGATTATCGTCCAGACCGATCCCGAGGTTTTGCCGCCTGTAGCCAAGAACTCAAAAAGGCAAGAGGATGGACGAGGTCGTATTGTTGTTAACGTGCGTGAGGACGGAACATTCACAGACGAGCAATTTGTCATCCTCCCAGACAAACAATCCATTTTTGAGATCGTCAAAAAACGCAAAGAACAGATGGATGCCGAGGGATTGAAACCGAAATTGCATCTTCGCGGAGACCAAGCGGCTATGTTCAAATATTGCCGAACCGCCATCAGCGCAGCGGCGGAAGCAGGTGTAACAGAAGTGGTTTTTGCGGTTTATGAAACCCACAAAGGCCTGAAGTCTGCAAAATAATTTCCAAACCCCCCAATTCGCAACCTTCAGTAAAAAATCCCCATGGCCCGTCACAAGAAATCTGCCGTCCCGGAAGAAGGAATGCCAGAACTCGATATTTCCTCACTGATCGATGTCTGCTTTCTACTCCTCATCTATTTCATCGTTACTTCCACCATCACGCCGCGGGAGCAGGATCTGGGGATGGCTCTTCCCGCAAACTCGCCGCCGAGCAGCACGCAGCCAAAGATCGATCCGATGTTCATCAAGGTCGATGCGGCAGGTGCGGTTTTCACGGGTGCGGGTGATGCCCAACAATCCCTTGATACGGATGCATCGGTTCGCGAGTTGCCACTGCTCAACAGCCAACTACAACTTTACTCTGCGGCCGCCAAAAGTGCGGGAAACAATCCTCTCGTCCAGATTTGGGTAGATCCAGGCACAACCCAACAACGGGTTATTGATGTCCTGAACGCACTTGCCGCGGTTGGAATTTCATCGGTTACCTTTACGGATCTTATCGAGTGATTTACCGCAAAAGAAAATCTCAGCCAATTTTTTAACGCCGGCGCACGTTACCTCCTGCAAGGGTAGCCTCTCGGCGTTTCCTTTTCCACACATCCAACATCCCCCTTCCAACCTCCAAATCAACCACAAACAGCCATGAAAAAATTCATTTTATCCGCAACATTGCTGCTCACTTCCTCATTGCTTCTTCCTGCCCAAGACTTGGCCACACTTGTCGATGACGGACTTAAGGCCATGAACGAGGGCAAATGGGAACAAGCCCTCGCCCTCAATGCGCAGGCCATCGAAAAACATGGCGAGGACAAGAAAGCGGCCTTGGACACATACGGACCGCAATTCGGTATGATTTGGTTCCGCAAAGGCGTTTGCGAACTCCAACTCAAGAAATTTGACGATGCAATGAAATCCTTCGAAGCCACCTACAAGGATTTCCCAAATACTCCCGAGAAAGATGGCAACATATTCAACAAAATGGCTTTGCTGAAATGGGGTGAAGCAGCGATGGGAGCTGAAAAATATCAGGTCGCCATCGACCAATGGAATCAGTTCATCAAAGAGCGCACCCCGAAGGACAAGTATCCCCAAGGTCTTTTCCATGTGAATATGGCCATCTGCCAATACAACGTTGGCAACATCGCCAAAGGCAATGAGCACTTGGAGATCGCCATCAAAAACAAAGCCGCATTCGCCACTCCGAACTCGGCCATCGTGTCAGGCTTCCAAGTCCTGGTCTCTGTATCGCTCAAAGAGGAAAACGAACAGGCGTTCCTTGATTTCCTGTCGAAAAACAAAGGGGTTCTCATGATCGAGCCTTTCGAAATGCAGCGCTTTTCCAAGGTTTTCATGAAGCTTGCGGGTGATGCGATTGCCGCTGAAAAAGTCAAGACCGCCCTGGTTCTTTACCAATTCGTTCCTCCAACCCAAGTCGCCATTGATGACCTGACAGCCAAGATCAAGATGATGGGTAAAGTGCCGGTATTGACTGATGGATCCGCCAAGCTGAACCGGGCACAGATGGAAAACGACCTTGCCGCCCTTAAGGCGGAACTCACTAGCAACAAGTCGCTTGAAATGATCAAGCTCGCGGCCACCGCATACATTTACGAAGCACAAGGCTACGTGCCGGCTGCCTATGCGGCTTATCTGCAGCTCGAAACCCTGTATTCGAGATCTGAGAAACGCGAGGACAACCTCTTCAGCCTCATCCGCACCGCCTCTCTCCTCAGCAAGATGGATCAGGTGCAAACCTACAGCGAACTTTTCCTGAAAACTTTCCCCGAATCAAAGCATAAACCAGCGATCATGAGACTCATGCTCTCCTCCCTGTTCTTCAACGGAGACTATGAAACCTGTATCGAAATCGCTTCGGACCTCATCACGAAAGAAAAACTCAAAGCGCCTTCGCCAGAACATGATCTCGCACTGTTCGTGCTCGGCGGTTCTTACTTCTACACGGCCAAATACGATACCGCCGCTCCATATCTGGAAAAACACATTGCCACCTATCCCGAGAGCCGCTTCGCGATGCACGTCTCCTACTTCCAGGCATCCAATGCCCAACGCCTGCAATTATGGAAAGAATCCGCCAAACTTCTCGACGCATTTCTCGAAAAATACAAAGCGGATCCGGACCAAAGCTATATCCCGCTCGCTCTCTTGGATCGAGCAAATGTCCATTATGCCGAGGATGAGATGGAAGCGACCGTGGAAAAAATCGATCGACTGCTGAAAGACTTCCCCGATAGCCAAAGTGCTAACCAAGCCCTGAATCTCAAAGGCAATGTGCTCGAGGGACAAGGCAAAATCACCGAGGCCATCGAATGTTACGGCGTTTCATTAGAAAAAGCAGAGAGCAAGGGCAATGACGGCATTGCCGGAGAAGCGCTCTACTACTTGGTCTCTCTGCTGTCCGGTGAGAAAAGCGATGAGGATGCCGCCACCCGCTTTCCGAAAGCGGTCGCTTATGCTGAAAAATATTGGGAGAAATATTCGAAAGACTCGCCTTATCGCGCGCAAGTTTCCGTCGCCATTATGCCGGCGATGATGGCGGTGGGACGCGGTGAAGAAGCCCTGAAACGCCTTCAGGAAATCATTTCGGAAATGGCAAAACTGCAAGAAGCCTACGGATTGGAAGAAGCCATCAACTCCTACACCGAGGCTTATCTGGCAACCCACAAGCCTGAAGAACTCAAGGAGCACTTCTTCAATTTCCCGAAAATCGAGGTTGGCGACAAGGTGGCACGCGCCCTCCTGCGCATCGCTGTGATCGGCGTCTATGAGAATCTCCTGACAAAGGCGAAAGACGACGGTGAGAAGCGCAACATCAATGCCATGATTCAAGTCCTGTTCCAAAATCTAAAAACCGAATTTGATGTCAAGGAGCTCTCGAATTTCATTCTGGTAAAACTTGGCGACTATCTGCGCACCAAAACCTCCGCCCCGCTTGAATCCCTGCCCTATTACAACGAAGCGCTCTCGCGCCAGGATCAAGCTTACCGTTTCGATGCCCTGTTGGGTCGCGCTGACGTTTACGGCAAATCCAAGCAGCCTGACGAACTTGCCAAATCCATCGAGGATTTCGAGCGGGTCTTTGCGGATTCCAGTGACAAGGGCCAGCGGGAATTCTCCCTCTACCGGATTGTTCAAGTCCTCATGCAAAAAGGCGATTACGCAGGGGCCGCCAAGCGCGCAAACGAATATCTGAACCGTGACGAGGCCGCAGGACCGGTTCTTGCATTCAGCAAATACAGCGCGGAAATGGGATACCTTCTCGCACAAACCTTCGAGAAGCGGGACATGGTCGAGGATGCGATCCAGATGTATGTCAAAGTCTGGTCCACCTACATGGGGAACATCAAAGTCTCCGCTCCTGCGATCCGTTCCTGGATGGAGCTTTCCTATAAACGGAACAACATCTCCAACGATCCCAATGTTCCGTCCGACAGGCAAGGTGCCTACGAAGGCGGTTACAAATTCATCGAGCTGACCAGCCGCTTCAAAGACAAGCTGACACCCGCCGAACTCGAGCTCTGGCAGGAAGTTGAAAAACTCACCGCCAAGTATGTTGCCGATCCCAATGTAAAATCCATGGAAGAAATCAAGAAGGAGAAAGAAAACAAGAAGTAATCCCCAACGCCACTTGTCCACGTTCCAACATTCAAATCATTCAGAACTATGAAACCATTTCTTCTTTTGTCACTCATTCCCGCATTCGCGCTCTCCGCTCTCGCGCAAGAGCCATTCATGATCAAGGCCGCGTTTGTCCCCAAAGAACCGGGCAGCAGACCTTTTGTCGGTGCCGTTGTTGCCGCAAATGCCGCGCAGATCGAATATCGCAACCCCATCACGGCACCCGGAACCACCGTATCGGCCATCAAGGATTTCGAGACGATCTTCTTTTTGGAACCTACGGAATACATTGCCGCTATGGATCTTTACGAATCCGGCAAGTTTGAGGACGCAAAAGCGCAATTCGCAAAATACAAGGACCAGACAAAAGCCGTCGCGAATCTTCCCGGAAATTATAATGTCCTCGCCGCCTTTTACGAGCTCGAATGCCTGAGAAAGATGGGAGACTTGAAAGGTCTTGCCGAGGCTCTGCAGGGCTTTTCCAAGCAACAACTGACCCGTGAGAATCAACTGCGCCAGCTTGATCTCTATGTCATGTGGGATGCCATCAAATCGGAAAGCTGGGATCGTGCGCTGGCCATTGCCACCGAGCGCGAAAAAGAGAAAATGCCGGATGATCAGCTTGTCCAAGTGTTTTACTGCAAGGCATTGGCTTTACAGAAGTTGAACCGTCTTGAGGAAGCCATGGGCGTTTACAATATGGTGATCACGGCGGATGCGGCATCCTCGGAAGGCTTGGTCTCCAAGGCCGCGCTGAGTCTGCTCGATATCTATTTCAAGGATGAAGCCGTCAAAACCGCGATGACAGATTGGGGTACGGATTTGGAAAAAAAAGGCTCCGCAGGATATAACAAATTGTTGGAGGCCGGCGCCCTGGCCAGACTCTACAAAAAATATTTTAACGATATCAAGGAGATGCCCGCTGAGTATAAAAAACTCATGGATTTCAAAGCCAAGGAGGAAGAAGAACTTGATTCCAACTAGCCGAACCTCGCTCTGGCGCTCTTCTGGGTCATGTCGGGCTGGTAAAATTTATTCTGCCCTCTGAGCACATTTATGACATGTTCCCCACAGAGATGCTACGCCAACTGACTGTATCAGCCCTTTGTGTTTGCCTGATTGCCTGCGAAAAGGAGAGCCAAGCGGATCGAGCCACCCGTGAGGGAATCCTGATCATGGGGAATGCAAACGACCCCAAAAGCTTAGATCTCCAGGTCGTTACCGGCGTTTTGGACAGCAATGTCATGCGCGCCTTGTTCGAGGGCTTGATTCAGTTCCATCCATCCGATGATCTCGCGACCCCGACGGGCTCGGCTTTAGAGGTCACTCCGGATGAAACGTGCACGGTTTGGACGGTAAAACTCCGCCAAGATGCGAAGTGGTCGGATGGCCACGAAGTCACGGCAGAGGATTACGCATTTGCCTACGAGCGCATCCTCACGCCGGATCTCGCTGCCAAATACGCCGAGATGCTCTATTTCGTAAAAGGGGCCGAGGCGTTCAACAAGGGGGAAACCAAAGACTTTTCCTCCGTTGGTTTGAACATCATCGACAAATGGACGTTCACGATCACGTTGCGCGGCCCAACGCCTTACTTCAGGCAATTACTCAAGCACTACACCTGGTATCCGGTTCCGAAACATGTGGTTCTCAAGCACGGCACCATTGGCCAAATCGGCAATCCATGGTCCAAGCCCGCAAACCACGTGGGCAATGGCCCGTTTCGAATCAAGTCATATCGCAGGACCGATCACATTGAGGTTGAGCGCAACCCGTATTATTGGAATGCACGAAATGTTTCTCTCAACGGCATCCGCTTTCTGCCGATCAACAATCCATACACGGAAGCAAGGATGTTTCGCGATGGCCAGATTCATGTCACTTACACGGCACCGGCTGAGGTGGTGGATATGATGAAAAAAAATCACCCATCCGTGCTGCGCCAGGAACCTTATTTCGGAACCGACCTGTTTCGTTTTAACACGACCCGAAAGCCCATGGATGACATCAAGGTCCGTCGCGCGCTCAGCATGACATTGGACCGTCAAGCGCTGTGTGAGAACGTATACCGGGGCTATGTCCCTCCTTACGGATTGACTCCGCCAACCCGAGACTACCAGCCGCCGGCAGATGTGAAGTTTGATATTGCCGAGGCCAAAAAACTCTTCGCCGAGGCCGGTTTTCCAGATGGCAAGGGATTTCCCAGACTCAAGCTTCTGGTCTCATCCCGTGAAGCTGCGGCGACGATCGGTGCGGCCACTCAAGCGATGTGGCGTCAGCATCTCGGAGTGGAAATCGAAATCGAACACAAGGAGTGGACCGCCTATCTTGTCGCCATGCAGTCTTTGGATTTTGACATCTGCTCGGGAGGCTGGATAGGAGATTACATCGACCCACTGACCTTTCTAGAAATGTGGTCCCCAGGCAACGGCAACAACAATACAGGTTGGGTCAGCCAGCCATTTGCGGACAAGCTGGCGGAATCTTTCCAGCTCACGGATCCATCGGAGAGGTATGCGAAATTGAAGCAAGCGGAACAAATCCTGCTGGCAGAGGCCCCCATGGCGCCCGTCGCATGGAGATCGAAAAATTATCTCATCCATCCGTCCGTCAAAGGTTGGAATCCATTGCTTCTCGATTGTCACCCGTACACATCCGTTCGCCTCGTCCCGCGGAAAAAAGATTAACAAGATCATGTTCAAACTTCTCGTATCGCGGTTTTTTCAAGGTTTGCTGACGTTGTTCATCCTCGTCACACTGACCTTTTTTCTGGTGCGCGCGATGCCGGGAAGTCCCTACACCGAGGAAAAGGCGGTGCCCGCCCATGTGCTTGAGCGGATGAAAGCCTATACCGGACTCGATAAACCCCTGCCCGCGCAGTACGTGCAATATTTGAAAAACCTGATCATCCATCAGGATCTCGGCGATTTAATCAAGAAAGACGGGGTGAAAGTCTCCGAAGTGATTCGTGATTCCTTTCCCGTCTCGCTGGCCCTCGGTCTCGCTTCGATGTCTATCGCATTGATGGTCGGTATCCCCGCGGGCGTGATGGCCGCCGTGAAAAAAAACACTCCCGTCGATTTCGCCTGCCTTTCGTTTGCCATGCTGGGCATCTGCCTGCCGAGTTTTGTGATCGGACCTCTGCTGGCCGTGTTCGCCGGACTCCGGTTTGAGTCGATCCATGTTGCGGGCTGGAGCTCGCCAACGGATTGGATGCTTCCTGCCGTGACGTTGGGCATGATCAATGCCGCCTACCTCGCCCGGCTTTCCCGCGGCGGCATGTTGGATGTGCTCAATCAGGATTACATTCGCACCGCGAAAGCCAAAGGCGTGCCGGGATACAAAATCATCATCCGCCACGCATTGCGCGGAGGATTGATTCCCGCCGTCGCATTCATCGGGCCCGCATTCGCATCGATGATCTCCGGCTCGTTTGTGATCGAAACCATTTTCCAAGTCCCCGGCATGGGTCAGCATTTTGTCAACGCGGCAACCGACCGCGAGTTTTTCCTCATTCAGGGGCTCGTTCTCTTTTACGGTTTTCTCATTGTCGCAGCCAACCTTCTGGCGGATCTCGCACAAATCGCCCTTAATCCGAGGCTGCGCTGAAAGGAACCGCGATTTGGAATCGCGCCTGCAACGGTTTTGTTAGAGCTAGTTGTTTCGCTTACGAGATCGCGATTTGGAAATCGCGGTTCCTTTCAGATCTCAATCCTTTGCGGCGCTGAGATAGGTCTTTTGTAGAAGTTGGATTGAGGCCGCGAGTTCCTTTTCATCCAGCGGGCGTTCCCAAATCAGGAATCTCGCGATTTCCCCATCAAAGGATTCGAAACCGGGATGTTCGATGGCGTCGCGTTCTTGCCCGATGACCATACGTGACGGATTTGCTTTCGGATCCACGGGGAAAGCGACTTCCGCGACGGGTTTCGCTGAGTCAACATAAAGGCTAAGGGTAGCGGTTTCATTTCCCGATGTCATGCGCCCTGCAACGACATGAAATTTTTCCAATTCCAAAACCGGCCCGAGGACTTGCGGATTGTTCTGATCAAACCGCCCGAAGCTCCGGCCGTTTCGCCCGCCCCACCAGACGGAGTTGTCATCGTTGAAGCACCCCCAGACTCCCTCGTATTTTCCCCCGTTACGAAGGTTCCCGAAAAACGAGTTCACATTTTTCAATCCAACGCGTTGCGTATGCGCGGCGATGACGGCAATCCATGTGTGACCTTTTCCTTGCGTCAATCCATCAAAGAAATCCTCGTCTTTGCAAACGAGTTCTTGTTGGAGGAAAACAACCGACGGCAACCCATGGATCCCTGAAGCGGATTTGCGAAGGGTCGGTCTGCCACTACCCGCTGCTTTGCGACCCTTGTCCTGAGGCTCGAAAACCAGCTGGGTTTCGATGGGCGCCTGATTGCGCCATGCCACCACCCGATCACCATCAGCGAGTTCGATCCCCTTGGCCGCGTCCAGATCCAGAATCAGATTTTTCGCAGGCAAGGTGATAAGCTCGCCACCCATAGCGGTCGTGAACAACAGGCACGGCGCGAGTGACCCCGTGATGAAAGTGGAAATTCGCATGAATTACATGAGTTGCGCGCCAGCCTCGGCAAGTTCGGAACGCTCGCCACGGTTCAGTGCGACATGTGCGGCAAAGGGCTGACCTTTGAGCCGATTGCGGGTGTAAACCAGACCATTGCTCCGGCTGTCGACATAGGGATTGTCAATCTGCGCGGGATCTCCCACCAACACCAACTTCGAATCCCGCGACATGCGCGTCACGATGGTTTTCGCTTCCTGTGGAGTGAGTTGTTGGGCTTCGTCCAAAATGAAAAACCGATTCGGAATCGAGCGGCCGCGGATGTAACAAAGCGCTTCAATTTCCAAAATACCCTGCTCCATCAGAACCTCGTAAGGCTTTTTGGCAGCCAGGACGCTTGCGGCTGGCTTCTGCTGTTTGCGTTTCGGACCAAGAGGCACATTGGGGCGCATCAACAGATCCAAGGCATCATGAATGGGTTGGAGCCATGGACGCATTTTCTCATCGAGTGAACCGGGCAGGAATCCGAGCTGATCTCCCATGGAAACAACCGGGCGACTCACGGTGATGCCGTTGTATTTGCGGTTGAACATCTCATGCAAACCGGCAGCGACCGCCACCAAGGTCTTGCCGGTTCCGGCATGGCCGTAGCAGGTGACCAGGGATATGTCCGGATTGAGCAAGGCATCGATCAAGCAGCGCTGCCCGAGATTCAGGGGCTTCAACGTCTGCCCATCCGGGATTTTCAAAACTTCGGGAATGTCCAGGCGCACAAAGCGATTATCGAATTGCAGGCGCGCCGGAATCGTTTGTTTTTCGCCACTGCAGAGCAGCACATATTCATTGATCGCAATGCCTTCGTACCTCTCTTGCTGCAGTTCGATTTCACCGCTGCTGGCGAAACGATGCAACTCGGACGGGTCCACTTCCACCCGCCGCACATCGTAGTTGGAAACTTCACGGGCATCGACTTTGTCATTCAGATAGTCCTGGCACTCGATGTTGACCGCGCGTGCCTTGAGCTGAAGATTGATGTCTTTGGTAACCAGCGCGACTTGTCCGTCAGGATTGAATTGCCTGAGAAGGAAACAGGCAGCAAGGATGCGGTGGTCGACCCGTTCGCGATCCGGAAAAATCCGATAGAACTGCTTGAGTTGCTCCGAGTTGTCTGGGCAACTGATGGGATCGTAAATCACCAGCCGAATTGTTCCTCCCCCTTGGGTGGGCGCGCCGGCAGTTACTACGGCTGCCGTAGCAAAGATATCGGTCAAACGGCGGTGGACGCGCCGTGCATTGGCGCCGCGCTCGGATTGCTCGCTTTTGAATTTGTCGAGCTCGGCGAGAACATCGACGAGAATGCAGATATGGTTTTCCTTGAACCGTTCCAAACAACCCGGGTCATGGAGCAGGACATTCGTATCGAGCACATAGTTTTTCCCCATCGGCGAGGGAGCCTTGAGTCCGAATTCCTCCACAGCTTTGCTGGCCGTGCGGCGGGCTTTGCGCGCGGTTGTAGCGGGGGCTGCGGCGTTGGTTTGATCAAAAAGGGCGGGTTGCATGGACTCGTTGGTTAGGTTCATGGGGTTTCAAATGACGGGTACGGTTAGGAGCGGAAAAGTTTCCGGTGTCAGTGTGTGCGGTATTTTTCTCAAAGGAGAAAAAACTCACAGGATCTGAAAGGATCCCGGCAACGCCATCAAAAGGCGGCCTGCTGACGACACTTTTAATCAAGATATCTTGATCATCGACAAACTCGTTGCGATGACAATCGCTAAATGAATCAGGTCGGAATTTTTCAATCCGTGCCCGAGAACTGAAAGATCGCAGCATGCTCAACCGCGGGTTGAGCGTTCCGCTTCGAGCCAATCGGTATCGTGATCACCGGGAAGACCGAGATCCATTCGGCGTCGGTAATTCAAATAGGCCGCATGCGCGATGGCGTCGTAACTGGCAGTCGATTTACCCTTTGCGGGCTTCTTCGCGGACGATTTTGCGGCTACGGGCTTTGCGGCTTTTTTTGCAGCTTTTTTTGGAGCTGGTTTCGCTGCTTTCTTGGCAGGCGCTTTCTTCGGGGGAGCGGGGGTCGCAGTTTTTTTTGCGGCTACTTTGGGGGTCGTTTTCTTTGCAGGCATCGTTTTATAGGGTAGTTAAATTCGATTTCAGCAGGATTGGTGCCGTTTATAACATAAGCCCTTTTTTCCGGGATTGCCAGCCCGCAAGCATGGTTTATGATGGCAATTATGGAACAGGAGTTTCGTTGGAGCGCAGCGCGCGATGCCGATGGTTACCGACTCCCCGGCCCCGATCATCTCGGGCGCTGGGCGGCGGTCGCCATGGTTGTGTCTGTACTGCTCCATGTGGCGCTGTTTTTATCTTTGGACAAAGTGAAAATCGCCTTCGGCATCACGCCGGCCGACGATCTCATCACCGAGCCCGTCGACATACGGCGGGTCGAGGTAAAGCCCTACGTGGAAGAATCCCTGCCTCCCGTTGAAACCCTTCTCACTCCGCCAAATGACACGGCGGATTTGTTGGATGAAATCGATTTGCTGGAAATGCTTCCCAAAGAGGTGGATATCGATATTTCGCCAAATGTCGTCGATCCGGAATACGCGATCAAAATGTCCAATCCACTCGCCAGTGGAGAGATCAGTCAGACGGTCAATGAGATCTCATCGAAATTCGACCTCGAAGCCAATCTCCCTGAGTTCGGAAGAATGACCACCGAGCTTCAGCCTGCCGCGGTTGGACAAATCATCGTCGATCCGGGTGCTGTCAAAGTGGATGATGGCGAGATGGCCAATTTCACCGATCAGCTGATCAAACAGGGCAGTCAAGGAGGGGTCGATCAAGGCAAGCTAGATGGCGTTGAATCGCTTGACCAACTCCTTAATCTTCCCGCGAATCTTCTGCTTTCCAAAAAAACCCTTCTGCCCAGTGATTTGCTCTTTGAGTTCAATCGCGCCGAGTTACGCGAAAGCGCGAAAGTCGGGCTGATGAAACTCGCCTTGTTGATCGATAAAAATCCAAGTCTGTATTGTTGGATTGAGGGACATACCGATTTGATCGGTTCTGACGAATCGAATTTCAAATTGTCCGAGCTTCGAGCGGAGGCGGTGAAAAACTATCTGGTTCAATCATTGCGTTTGGATTCGGAGCGGATTTTCACGCGGGGTTTTGGAAAACTGCAGCCACTCATCACATCGGGAGATCAGAAAGCACAAGCTCCCAATCGGCGCGTCGAGATCCGTATGCGGAAGACCCCACCACCCACAGGCGATATCAGGAAAACACCCAGAGCCCGTGCGGTTGAAGTCGCCCCTGAACCCCCCAGAGCGGTTTTGGTAAAGCCCAACTTAGATGCGATTCACCCCAAGGAACCCGAGCCTCCGCAAGCACGGCCCGTGGAGCCGCCGAGAGCGGAAGCGGTTCCTGCCCTTGCCTTGCCGGTCGAAGAGGATGCGCCTGTCGCCGTGCCCAGAGCTGTCCCCATTGAGCCGTGAATCTTGCCCAACAATCCTTGCTCGGCCTCTCATTCTCCGAGATTGAAATCGCCCTCTCTGACGCCGGGGTCCTGAAACATCATGCCAAAGCCTTATGGCGTGCCTTGCATCGGGATCACGCGATGGATCTCGCTTCGCTTGACTTTTCACCTCCGCTTAAAAAATGGGTCGCCGCAAATGTGGGTGAGGAAAAGCCCTATTTCATCGATTTCCCCGGGCAAGAGCAGGAAGTTCACAGCAACGATGGATTGACGCGAAAGTATCTTTTGCGCCTCCAAGACGGCCAAGTCATCGAGACCGTGCTGATGGGATACGATGGTCGCTTCACCGCCTGCTTGAGCTCACAGGCGGGTTGCGCGATGGGATGCGTGTTTTGTGCAACGGGACAAATGGGCTTTGTCCGCCATCTGACCGTTGGCGAAATTGTCGCCCAAGTCCGCCACGTTAGGCGCATGTTGGCACAGAGTCATCCGCACAGGCGCCTGCGCAACATAGTGCTCATGGGCATGGGCGAGCCGCTCCACAATTACGACTCCGTGATGAAGGCGATGGATATCGTTTCCGATGTCCGCGGCGCATCGATCGGACCATCCAGAATTGCGATCAGCACGGTGGGTTTTGTGCCGAACATTCTGCGCATGGCTGAGGAAAACCGACCCTACCGTTTGGCTGTTAGCCTCCATGGTTCAACCGAAGAAGAGCGCTCCTCCCTGGTGCCAACGAGCAAGAAATGGAATCTCGAAAGCCTGATCCAAGCTTGCAGGGATTACTGTGACACCACAGGCAAAAGGATCTTTTTCGAATGGACCTTGATTGCTGGAAAAAACGATTCGCCGGAGACCGCGGAAAGATTGGTCGCGCTTCTGCAAGGCATCGACAGCCACGTGAACATCATACCGCTGAACCCGACCCATGGCTTCGCGGGTGCCGCCAGCGAGAGCGGAGCGGAGTTTCAAAAAATCATCCGCAAAGCCGGCATCCCCTGCACTTTCCGCCAACGCCGTGGCATCGATGTCGCCGCGGGTTGCGGCATGCTGAAAGCGGGTAGGGTCGTTTTGACAAAACGACCGTGAGTATGGAATGGCCCTGCTAAAAAGTGCACGGGATTTGCGCGATTCAACATTTAACCGATCTTGCCCCATGCCGAAACACGTGAAAAAAGCCAATCTCCCCACTAAACCCTGCGCTGCGTGTAACCGGCCATTCACATGGCGTAAAAAGTGGGAAAAGGATTGGGATGAGGTGAGGTTTTGTTCGGAGAAGTGCAGAAGAAATTTTAATCGCTGAAAACACAAAGCGCACTAAATGATCAAGTATTGAGAGCTAAATGACCTCTCACCGCACACATGGCAAAATCTTCCGTTGCGCGATTTCATTTCACCGATAACCTAAGCGATGATTTTTCATTGCCATGGCGAAACATGCGGCATCGTCAGATGGATGCGCATCGTTCTGGCCGCAGGCGGGCTTTATCATCTTTTGTTTGCGGCATGGACGATTTTGTGTCCAATGCATGTCCTTGGCTTGTTGGATTGCAAGGGTCAAGGTCAGCCCGTCTTGTGGCAGACGTTTGGCATGATCTCCGCGATTCTCGGGCTGGGCTTGGTCATTGCCTCAAAAAATCCAATCCGGCACTGGCCGATTGTGCTGCTTGGATTGGCCGGATCCATCATCGCCATCACATTGACGGCCTGCGCAGTATACAGGGAAGAACTTCCGGTCAGGGCTCTGCTCATCCTTGTGGTGAATGGTATCATCTGGCTCCCCCCGTTCGGGCTGATCCTCTGGGCCGCGCTACGTGCACATACGGGGATTCCCCCGTCGCGCACTCAACCTTACTCCATCGATGAGGCGGCCTCAGTCTACGAACTTTCCGACGGCAGAAAACTCAAGGACGCATCCATGGAAAAACCTCTGGTCTTGGTGTTCCTGAGGCATTTCGGCTGCACGTTCACGCGACAGATTTTACGAGGGCTGCAGGACTTGGAAAATCAAGCCAAGCAACACCATGCATCTTTGGTTTTGGTCCACATGCTTCAGTCGGGACAGGAAATGCATTACCTCGGGCAGAACCCGGATATCGATCGAATTGCCGATCCCCGCTGCGAGCTCTACCGCGCCTTCGGCCTTGGCAAGGGTGGTTTTTATGAAATCTTTGGACCGCGGGTTTGGTGGCGCGGTGCGCTCGCCATTTTCAAAGGCTGCGGCGTGGGACACCTCGCCGGCGATGGGTTGCAAATGCCCGGCGTCTTTGTGTTTTTCCAGGGCAAGGTCGTCGCGTCCCAACCTGCTCGGAGTGCCTCGGACTTGCCGAATCTGGAGGCTTTGTTTGCAGAAAATGCGGATTTGGCAAACACTTCCCACCGGAGCTGACGCGCTCCATGTTTTCTATGAATGCTTCAACGAGCCAATCCTATCTCGTGACCGGCGCAGGTATCCGAATGCTCCGGCCTGAGGATGACGCACCATTGATGATGAGCATCCGCTCCAACCTAAATCGAAATCGGGGATATTTAGCTTCGCTCGCCTATCAGCTTGCCTGACTTGTTCATATGCTCCGTCTTCTCATCCCCTGTCTGGCCGCGCTGCTCTTCACCTCATGTCTTGATTGTCATGAAGAAGTCTGGCTGAACCCGGATGCTTCCGGGAAAGCACAAGTCAGAATGACGCTCCCCTTGCAAGCGGCCAAAATTCACGGCGGAGAAAACGGAATCCGGGCGCGGATCAGGGATTATTTGCAGTCCACCCCAGCTTTTACCAGTCATAGGGTTGAGACCGCTGTGTCGGGAGATCAGTTAAAAATCGATATCAACATGACTTTCGATAACGCACTCCATCTCATCAATCTAAGCTCAGGTTCCGCCTATGAAAATCTGCCCGCTGCGGCTGCCGATCTGATAGGGCATGCGAACATGGAATTCCGCGGCACGAATGTCAGCCTGAAACGCCGGATCGATCTCACCCAGTCCATTCCAGGATCCATGTTTATTCCAAACGAAAAACTCAAAGGTCGCACACTGACCACGGTCATGCATCTGCCAAGAGCCGCGACCTCGCACAATGCCGACACGATCGAAGATTCCGGCAAGACCCTCATCTGGACCACTCCACTTGCTAGCGCCCTTCGCGCTCCGCTAAACCAATCCTTCATCATGCCGCTTCCTATCCCGTGGCTGGCGATAGGCGGAGGCATCTTGCTGCTAGCAATCCTCATCGCTGGGGTTTTCTACTCTATCTATCGTAGAAAAAAATGAAGCGGATGTCTGCCGCTTGATGCTGAAATCAATCAAGCCATTTGCTGAGCGTCGCGAGATCCGCTTTCACCGCAGCGACAGTTTTCCCTAAAATATCATCGCCACTGACGTATTCGATGTGAATAGAGATAGGGATATCTTTGGATAATTTTTGTGAGACAAGTTTGCCCGCAAGTGGATTGACCGCGCCTTCTCCGATGGGACAAGCCTGCCATTGCTTGCCGACGAGTTTGTAGTCCTTGAAATACACGGCGCCGATGTGTGGCTGCGCGAGATGAAAATTCATTTCCCATGCGTTGGCACCTTCCACGGTTGCGTGGGCAAAGTCGAAGGCCATACCCAGATCCTTGACGTCAATTTCTTCCAACATACCTACCATGTCCCAGATCGGACCGCCAACATAGTCTTTGCCCCTATGGTTTTGATAAAGGCCTTGAATACCGATTTCCTTATTGAGCGCGGCGAGATCCGCTAGCTGTGCCTTGAAGTTCGCGACCTGGGGTTTGATCGGCTTGGATAGATCGTATCTCAGATGCTGCAAACGATAGCGCTTGATCCCGGCTTTCGCTGCGGAGCGGAGTTGTTTCTCCGCCATGCCGTTTTTATCAACACCATCAATGCTTGATGCCATGATGACCACACTGAGATCTTTTTTGGCGAGAGCTTCAACAAACGTCGGAAGTTGTTCCACCATGGCTTCAGGCTCGATATGACCGTCTTTCCGCAAGGGCGCCTCCAAGCCTGTCACACCCAGCGTTGCAATGGCTGCCGCAAGTTCGTCGAAGGGTATTTTTTTGAGAGGCTTGGTAAACACCGCGATCTCGCGCATGGATACTTGTGCGCCGCCCATGGCTTGGTTGCCCGTCATCATTCCCATTCCGATAAGCGCTGATTTGGCGACGAAAGATCTCCGATTCATGAGGATGAGGCTAACGCATTGAAATTTCCTGTCAAAACAAGGTGACGTGTCGTGTGGCTGAATGCTTCGACGGGTTGCCAAACGTCCAAGCCGTCTGCATGCACGGCTCTCATCTAGCAAAAAAGTGCCGCCAGGGAACCGCGGCAAGAATGGACAAACTACCGTTGCTCCGATTAAGGCCTGGCGGGGTTCGCTTGCCAAACCTCCACGGCCCCTGACAGCGAGAGAAAACAAACGCAGTTACACCCAACTCGCAACCTTAAACTCAGCGGGTAGTTACATTTCAAATAGAGGAACCGCGAATGGACGCGAATGGACGCGAATTTTTGGCAATGATTAGGCAAGGAAGATCAAATGAGTTTTGGAGAGCGATGAACTTCATTTCCGAACAGAATTACATCATGATAGGAATCCGATTCGCGTTCATTCGCGGTTAAACGCTACTTTCCCAGCTACGCAGCCTCAATGCCTCCGCCGCAGCTCTGGCTTCGGCTTCTTTTTTGCTCTTTCCCTTGCCGGTCGCGAGCAGTTTGTCCTGCCAAGTCACCTCGGCCTGAAACACCCTGCGATGATCCGGCCCACTCTCTCCGACAATGCGGTAGACCGGCGCGACGGGATGGATGGCTTGCAGGGATTCTTGGAGCTCTCCTTTTGGATTCCGCTCGTCCGGGCTGTCCACCATGCCTTTGATTTCATTCGCAAACAACCTGAGGATGAGTTCTTTGGCGGATTCCAAACCGGTATCCATATAAACCGCGCCAATCAAAGACTCAAAAGCATCAGCCAAGGTAGAGACACGCCGCCTGCCACCTGTGGACTCCTCGCCTTTTCCGAGCAACACGTAATCGCCAAGTTGAATCGCAGTCGCGAAACGCGCCAATGCCTTGCGGGATACAACCCGGGAACGCAACTTGGTCAAATGCCCCTCACAGGCGTCAGGAAAAAGTTTGAAAAGCGCCTCCGTCACCGCGAGTTGGAGCACGGCATCCCCGAGGAATTCCAAACGCTGGTTGTCAAAATGAGGCCGCTGGGACTCATAAGCCAAACTCGGGTGCGTCAACGCTTCCGCTAATAAAAGCGAATTGCGAAACTTATATTGGATGCGGCTTTCCAGCGGTTGCATTCAGAAAATGACAGTTGATCACTTCTTGCCACGAACCCGGAAAGCGCTCCGAAATCGAGGGGAAAAGTGGGGTGATCGACGGGACTCGAACCCGCGACAACCGGAATCACAATCCGGGGCTCTACCAACTGAGCTACGACCACCGTTATAGGCGGGCGACACGCTTAGCCCACCCCCGCGGTATTGCAAAGACAAAAATACGCCCATTCGAGTAAATCCCGAGATACGGTCTTCAGTACGCCAAATCGAGAGATGAAAAAATCGTTCCGTTTTCGCCCATTCCTGACCAGCATGGGCGCCCTACGCTTTACATATGCAGGGCGCTTTTCACTCACACCCCCAAACGCTGCCATGGCAGCTTTAAAAATCGAGCCCTAACAAACGCGGCGCCCTCGGCGATGGCGCCCTACCTATTTAGATTGGCTGTTTATCCCCATACACGATCATTGGTTATGATTTTGCGTTTACTCATCAGCACCTAGAATGATGGCTCCGGTCCGGAATTCGCCTACACGGCCTGAGATGGGGATTTTTACCAATCCTGCTCCTACAGTCTTGCGACCCAGCGTCGGGAAAAGAACGCCGCTGACAGGAGCGCTTCCGGTCATGATCCCTGTATTGCTTGCAACAAGCCCCAAGCTTCCGCTGAACCCACCCGTTTTAGCAGCTATAATGCCTTTCCATGATGCCAACACGCTCCCTGGCTGAGGTAGAGCAATCAAATTGTATTTTGCATCCATGGCAAAAGACTCGGGCAACTTGGCCTGCGCCCCTAGATCGGGTAAGCCGCCACCATCAAAGACCACTCCGCGGATCACTGGTTCAGTCAGGCCAAGGTTCTGCGACAAAGCGATAGAACTCACCGGCACCCTGTGTTCCCTGACTCCCACAGAGGCATTCAAAGCCGCAAAGCCACCCGGATAAGCAAGCTCTGTCGCATCGGCAGCGCGATACCAGACCAACCCGCTTTCTTCGTCGTGCAGTGGAGATGGCGGCAAGAAACCGGCTTCTTTGAGTGAAATCAATCCGCCGATGTAAGAGTTGGCGTTTTTATAGGGTTTGAGCCAGATCAACGCTTGCCCTGTTGCACCGAGGGAGAAGCTGGCTTTGAATATTTGTGCGTCACCGAATTGACCAGTAAGGCTCATAATACCCTTATTGCTCAAGGTTCCCGTGGCCGTTCCCATACCTGCAGGAATTTGAAATCCATCTTGCACTCCATGGTCGATGAGAAGGGTGAATGTTTTAGTCGCCGCAGGCAGTTCCGCTCCGCGCGCGAGACGGAATCCTCTCAACGAGCCACGAACATGTTCACCCTCGGCCCGTGCAGTGGCGCCATCGATGCTCATGGTCATGGTTACTGCGGGTAAGCTGGGCGCAGTCTTGCTGGCTTTCGTCGGAGGAAATGTTATATTCCAAGTCGCTTGTTCTGCGGCTGCCGTTAAATCCACCTGGCCCGTTGCGGTTCGTGCCGTCCGTGTCCCCATCCCATCGTAACTGGCACTCCATAATCCCGGAGATGTAATCACCACTCTGATCATACCTTCCGGCTGTCCATCTTCATTTTCCACCAATGCCTGCCAACTTCCTGCAAGCGATGCAGGGAAAGCCAAAACCGGCAAACTCAGAGGAATGCTACGCACCAGCGTCGTGCCGCTGTATACTTGGATCGTCAACAAACTGGTGCCCGCTTTGCCTGTTATTTTTCCTGCAAGGATTCCGGTAGCGGCATTGAATGTGAGACCCGTAGGAAGCTTGCCAACCAAGCTGTATCTACCGTTGAAACCCAGGCGATTGAAATCGTAGCGCACCCGATCTCCGACGCGCGGTTTGAAGGGTTCCGAATCTCCCTGGTAAACCAGCTCGTAGGTATCGCTCAAGCCATTGGAATTCGTGTCGGCTAGGAGTGGATTCGTTTCGAGCTCATTCACCTCACGACCGCTTAAGATACCATCACCATCCGTATCCTCCAAAGCGTCGTTGATGCCATTGCCATTTGTATCCACCAACAAAGGATTGGTTTTTGTGATACTTATTTCATCCCCGTCTCCCAATCCATCCCCATCGCTATCCGCAAGCAGCGGATTGGTCGCGCGCGTTATTTCTTCACCATCACTGAGACCGTCACCATCCGTATCGAAACGGAGAGGGTTCGTTGCATTTGTGACTTCTTGGCCATCTTTGACACCATCTCCATCGGTATCAGCCAGGTCGGGATTCGTGAGACGTACGATGATTTCCTGATAGTTCGTAAGTCCATCGCTGTCAGGATCGCGGGTGTCTTCAACGAAGGTCGCCCCGACGGTTTTGTTGGAGTCCATGATGATCGTCAGCGGGTTCTCAGCGCCCGAGGCATCGCCGGTCCAAGAGCCGAAGAGATGACCGGACTGAGGTGTGGCCGTCACGGTGGCATTGGTGCCGTGCACCAAGTTGCCAGACTTCGCGAAACTTCCGCCCACAACGGTGCCGTTGTTACTCAAAGTTAAAATGAACTTCGGCACCGAAGAGGAAAGCTTCGGATCTGTGGAAAACTGCACTTCGTATCCATCCGAGTAACTATCCCCATCCGAATCAGCCAAGTCGGGATTCGTGCCGTGTGTAATAATTTCCTGATAGTTCGTAAGACCATCATTATCTGGATCACGGGCGTCTTCCACAAACGTCGCGCCGACGGTTTTGTTGGAGTCCATGATGATCGTCAGCGGGTTCTCGGTGCTCGAGGCATCGCCTGACCATTTATCGAACAAATAACCTAAGTTTGCCGTGGCAGTGATCGTTGCATTGGTTTGACTGAGATACGAACCTCCACCTGTTAGAGCGCCAGTCAAAGTAGGTGATATGCTGAGCGTCCATATTCTCGTGTCGAGATTGGTATCCGCTGAGACTCTTGATGCAAGCGCGCCGACTCCGGAGCTGCGTGCGATGCGGAAGCCAACGTCGTTAGATTGATACAAGGGGGTAACTTTGTTACGAAAAGCTATACGACAGTCGAACGCGCTACCTTGCCAGCTGCCCCCACGTAGCAATCTACTATCTCCAGATACGGGACCGCGCGGGTCGGTCGTACCTTCGACGTATGCCGTTGCTCCATACCAGTCCCAGCACCATTCCCAAACATTACCAGTCATGTCGTGAAGGCCGTAGCCGTTTGCTGTAAACGACTCGACTGGAGAAGTATAAGGCTCCGAACCATCTGCATAGCTAGGATGGTGACCTGCTGTCCCAAATTGATACGATTCGAAGCCGATATTGTAAAAATTCGCTTCGCCATGACTGATCGTATCTGTCCCCCATGAAAAGCGCTTACCACTCACTCCACCGCTTGCCGCTTTTTCCCACTCGGCCTCGGTCGGCAAGCGGTAGCCATTCGCCGTCCAGTTTACTGTGGGTTCTATCGTGCCTGTTTTCATCACCGCACCACTGATCGTGTAACAGGGAGTGAGACCTTCTTTTTCGCTTCGTGCATTGCACCATTTCACCACATCCCACCAACTGATGGTCTGCACGGGGTGATTTTCAGCTTTGCCGTCTCCTTCCGCGAGATCCGTGTAACCATTAGCTAAGCCCCAAATACGAACTTCATCCCATAAGGCTTTGCTTACTTCATACTTGCCAATGTAAAATTCGCTAATACTAACCGTAACAGGAATTAAGTCAATCGGCTGGCCTCCTGCAGTTGGGTAATTCAATTGAATATCTCCAACCGCGCCTTTGTATCCATCGACTTGTATATAGTAGGACTTGCCTTCAGTGGCATCAAACGTGACCGCACTTGCGAAACCATCTGTGTCGTCGTTCGCGCCTAGCATATTGAGCGAGTCAATACTGCCCTTGCCGGAATAGACCGCCAAGGTAGTGTCAAAATTACTACCCACAGTAGTAATTGTTGCAGAGCCGCTGTAGCTTGCCACCCATTTCCACCAAACTGAACGCCCCCCCGCCAGAGGATGATTGAGTGACTCCCAATTCTCTTGAGTGGCATTACGGTTAGTACCAGTAGTCGAATTACTATCAGCAGTCAGAATAAAGTGATCAGTAAAATTGTCGTTACTCGTTGGTAAATCAATGATCAAACCGGTAGTAAAACTTCCTGCAGGGATAAGCGAGAGCCCTTCAATAACCTGATTATCCGAGATCAATCGGAACCGCATTTCTGAACTGAGTTTTTCGTCCCAATCCACTTCGGCATTCCATGTGATTGATTTTCCAGTTCCGACAGCAATCCCCTCTCCAATTGCTCCTGTTGCAGATGTTACTGGAACGGCATATGTAGCTCCGCCATCGCTGGAGATTTCCAAGGACATCTTGACCGTCGATGTGGTCGATGTCAGGTCATAGGTGATATCAAAAAACTTCGTCCCTGTGCGCTGGGTGACCACCAAATTCGACACCACAGCCTCGGCAACATTAGGATTTCTTGCCTCCTGCACTTCCATACCATCATTGATTCCGTCCCCATCGGTATCAGCAAGGTCGGGATTCGTGAAACGAACGATGATTTCTTGATAGTTCGTAAGTCCATCACTGTCAGGATCACGGGTATCTTCCACGAACGTCGCGCCTATGGTTTTGTTCGAGTTCATCAGCACGGTGGTCGGATTGGTCGAGCCAGCAGCATCGCCGGTCCAAGAGCCTAAGAGATAACCGGGCTGAGGTGTGGCTGTCACGGTGGCATTGGTGCCGTGCGCCAAATTACCAGACATCGCGAAACTTCCGCCTAAAACTGTTCCATTGTTGCTCAAGGTTAAAATGAACGTTGGCACCGAAGTGGAAAGTTTAGGATCTGTTGAAAACTGCACTTCGTATCCATCCGAGTAACTGTCACCATCCGTATCCGCAAGGTCGGGATTCGTACCATGTGTAATGATTTCCTGATAGTTCGTAAGTCCATCGCTGTCTGGATCACGGGTGTCTTCCGCGAACGTCGCACCGACGGTTTTATCGGCATCCATCAGCATGGTAGTCGGATTAATCGAGCCAGATGCATCGCCGGTCCAACCGGTGAATAGGTATCCGGGATTGGATGTAGCAGTGAGCGTCGCAGTTGCGCCGGGTTCATACCTACCTATCCCCTCTAAGGCGCCGTTGTTTATGGCTAAAGAATTCAACCTCAGCTTCCCTTCTGCAAGACCTTCATAAACAATCCAATTACCATTGTTCGAATTTATGACATCCCAAGCATGGCTTGAACCATACTCCGTACTCACCAGAAGGCGCCCACTTTGCTCATCGACAGCGATGTAAGATCCAAATTCTCCTTCTACGGGTTCATTCAAATTGGTAATGACCTCTCTGAATCTGAGGCTTTTTTGAGATGTGATCCGATCAAAAATCAAAACGCATCCTTTCACTGAATCAGAAATCTCCGCATTTGGGGAACTGACTAGCAAAAAATCTTTGGTTAGTAAAATATTTGTCGATGAAAATTTAGCACCTTTGATATATTTTGTTAAATCGATAGAAGTTTCCTGCCATGTGTCAATTTTACGGTCAAAAATTCTTAGATGATTATTATCTACTACGTATAAACTTTCACCATCATATGCAAATCTATGATAGGCATGCTGATTATTACTATGATTTAATATATTTGAATCATCGTAAGAAAATATAAAAGACAACTGCTCTACGAAACGTTTGCTGATAGATTGATCAACCACGTCATAAAAATCAACATTCGTATTTCCTGAAACCCCATTTATCAAAAAATCAGTTCTCGCGGTGATGAATGAGTCGTTATTTAAGTTTCTAGCAAATTCGATTTGTTTATCATATCCGTCCGTTAAAGTTTCGTAAAAATCTCCATTTTCTCGGAAAATGTGAATTTTATTTTGTGTTCCATAATTTGACGATCCTGTAGAACTTAACAATGAAAAACCACGAACAGAAAGAACATTTCCGCCAATATAAGTAGCAGTTTGCGGATCTCTTTCGAGTCGATAAGAAAAATTTGGCGTAGTTATATCTTGAATATCATATTGGTAACCACGGCCATCGTGTATACCACTCATCCATGTTATAGGGTCACCTGTAATCAATCGATTATCTAATATGGAAATTCTGCTACCAAATGCTGGCCAATCAAAGCTTGTGTCCGGTGCATCGATGGATGATTTATATGTCAATCGGCCTTCGGTAAAATCGAACAAATGGATCCTGCCGTTTCCTACAGATTCCCAAGCAGCAAGTTTACTACCATAAAGTTGAATTTCTTTTATATTTGAGAAATCTCCAAGGCTGGTTGGCTTAAGAACTTTTTCCCTTTTTAATTTCCAAGAACTTGATCCTGCAGTGGCGTTTGGATTGAGCTTTTTAGCTACTTCAAATCCGTCACCAAGATTATCAGAGTCGCTGTCGGGATTTAATGGATCGGTTCCAGTGTCACTTTCTGACACATACAATCCTGTATTCGTTTCCACAGCATCATCCAATCCATCAAAATCGGAATCAGCTGCTTGGATGCAAGAAAAAGTCGATATCGTTACAATCATCCATTGCATCGCAAATCTGACATTTTTTTCCAATTGCTTGGTAAAATATGAATTAAATCTCATAGCTATTATAAAATACTTATCTTATAATATTCTGTTAGCTCATCGAACAACGCTGCATTTGTCATCATTTATGTTACATGCTTCATGTCAGGTTGACTTCGCCGTAATGTGAACAGTCTCGTCTCATTTTTGTCTGTCCCCATGCATGAGATGCACAAGTTCTCTGCTTATGAATAAAATCCTACGCTTACCGATCTGAGCGAAATGCTCTCATTACTTCGGTCGTACACTCTCTGTTTTTGGGAATGGGTCGGTCCATTGATGCAGCTCGATACCACTGCCAAGACCTCCAATTTCATTCAAGAGCATCAAGCATTTTTGCTCCCACTTTCCATAATTCGGAACGCTGGTTTCCATATCACGGCTTTCCGGAAATACGAGGTAACTTACAACAGGTAGCTTAACTGCCTTTTGGCCATCCTTCCAATCGGAGTTCATCTGCATGGCGAGTCTGGCAGAAGCTTCCCCAATGTTAACATCCGAGCCTTTATCGCCGACAATACATGGATAGATTCTGCTTCCATGAATCACGAGAGCATAGTCGCCGATCTTCGGCGAGTAGGGGTCTTTGGCGTCCTTGAGCATTGACAGAGGCAACATAATGTAAGGGTCGTAGGCGGAAATGAGATAAGAACGCTGTTTCATGGCGGTAATCCCAGCTTGTAGCATGGCGATCCTTTCCTCGACCCACAGCTTTCTTTCTGTCGAAAGTTTCGGCTCCTCTAGTTCTTTCCTACCTATCGCGATTCGCCGTTCCCATCCGGCGATCATTGGATTCGGACGATTGCTTATTTTTTTCCAATGGTATGCCGTGAACGGATCATAATGCATCGAGTTAATTTGGGCAGCGGGTATTTGCGCAAGCCGGTCTCCGTCGGCTCCCTTCAGCGTGGCGTCAAGGTCTGCCTGCATGAATAATACTTTTCGTCCTTTTTCGGACCGTAGGTGCAGGATCGTATTGCAGTCGTAGACGTTGGTTTTCGATAATAATTCGCCAAGCTGCTTTGAATGATTCCTGATATGGGAAATTTTATTTTGGTATAGTCTCTGATGCCATGGAGAAACGAAACCGAGTGGAAACAATGATTCGAAGCCCGGCAGGATTTTTCTAAGTCCGGGAGTTGCTTTTTCAATTTCAGTGATGCGGGTTGCAGGACGTGGGATGCGCAGTTTCAACTGATATGTGGCCGTGTAGCTGTCATGAGATTGTATTTCCCCGAGCGCAATATCACCATCACCATAAACGACTTCTGTTCGCAGAGGAATTCCGTTACTTAGATTGGTGATATCCGAGACAATTCCCATTGGCTTTTCGAAAATGAAAGATGGTGGCTTTGGTTCCTCATGATCCATGCCCTTGGCTTTCAATTTCTTTAGCTCAATTGCCAATTCTGATTGCAACCTCTTCTCATATTCTAGGCGGAGTTTCTCATGAATGGCTGCATCATGATCTACCACTTCTTCTCTTTCAGGTAAAGGTGGCGCCTGACTTTTCGAAGTTGTTTCACCATGGATCATCCTACGAAGATTCGGTTGCCATATGGTTGACACAGCTACGATCAGCAGCAAAAGCCCGACAAAACCCCATTTCATTGGATTGGGTATTTTTAGCCTGCTCATTTTTCGATTCGAGGAATTCATGGTTTATGGCTCGGTTGAAATATCTTGGTCATTCCATGAGAACCAAACCTGAAGAATTATCGGCAAACCAAGAGAACGCCTGCTTCACGGTGCGGTTGACCGGATCGGGGAAATTCCTGCCAACAGGTATTTTGGTCACGCCATCAACTTTGATGATGTCTTTTTTAGTTTTAGGATCCAGGTTGCCATCAAAAAGCGCCCCTTTGATCAAGACAAGAGTTGCCCTATCCGTGATTTCTCCGGCATCGTTCTTCACATCATAGGGAAGGGTATAGAATGTACTGACGACGAGTACCGCATAAGGCCGCTTCACGGATACAAGATCGGCGAAACTGACGATCTCATAGCCGGCCTGTGCCAATTGGGATTCGATTTTAGGCTTCAAAGACATCGATAGCGCCGATGAGTTGTTCCAACCGATCACAGACCCCGATGCGGAAGATACAGCTGTCAATTTCTCCACGGGTTTGCCGCCGTTGTTGCTTTGCAAGGGAGGAAACACATACACATAGGTGGGTATATCTCTTGGCTGCATGGCGGCCAGCGCCTCATAAGAGAACATAACGCGCCTTTGATCTTGGGATGGTTTACCACCAGCCGTGCATGAAATCTGGGAAACGGCGATGGCCAGCGCCATCATAGAAATGAATAATTTCATTTTATCGTATCTAAATCATCTGATATCAATTTGAGATTTCACCAAAAAAGCCCGCACCGTTTTTTCCGGAGCGGGCTTAGTTGGATTACCAGTTAGTCAACAACTTAACTATGAATTACCACTGAACTGCGACACCCACCCGGACAACGCTTTCATCGAAGTCGGTTGTAGAAGCAACTGAGGTTTGGAGTTGAACGTTCTCATTCAGGCGATTTGCATAACCGAATGCGAAACCTGTTTCAGACTGGAATTGAGCCATGTTGAAATCAACTCCATGGGTCTTACCAGCTTCCACGCGGGTGTTGGTCATTGCCGCAACCATCGCGATACCGCGGGTGTTCTCATCGATGCGTGCGCCGAGCACATTGTCGGCCGCAATGCGATCGTTCGTCTCGTTGGTCACGCGTGAGCCAAGGGCATTATCTGCGGCGATACGAGCAGATTGCTCATCATTGATACGAATACCAAGCGCTGCATCTCCAGCAATCCGGTCAGAAACTTCCGAGTCGATACGAGCTCCGAGGGAGTTATCTGCAAGGATGCGTGCGTTACGCTCAACGGTATCCGCAGCCGCAAAATCCGTGCGGATCGAAGTATCGGCAGCCGCAAAATCCGTGCGGATCGAAGTGTCTGCAGCGATGCGCGCGGTTTCTTCAGCGTTCACGTCAGCGATGCGGGCGGCTTCTTCAGCGTCAATTTCAGTTTGGAGACTGCCAAGTGCTGCTTCGACATCAGCTACTGCGCCGACTGAGAGAGTTCCATCTACATCGGCATCGCCCTCTACTGAGAGATTTCCAGTTCCGGGAGTGACCACGGGATCAGCTGCATCGAAGAAGCCTGTAGGGGCCAAACCGGAAGTTACGGCGGCAGTGATCTGAGCAGGAGACAGGATTGGGTATCCGCTGAGGTCCACAGCGGTCACAGGTCCTACGCCGGGAATATCAGAAATGACTGAGACTAACTTTCCATCCGCATCGCGAACGGTCGCAACGTTTACTGCGGAACCGGGAAGAGTGCTTCCGTTCGGGTAGACGGTGCCAGCTGGTCCGTATGTCCCTGCCACATCAGTAAATCCTGCTGGATCTGATACCTTCAGCTCGCGTGTCTCTATCGTATAAGAAGCGGTTGAAGTTGTTGTTTCTGTGACGTTCAGGGTAAGATTTCCATTTGCCTCAGCCAGGATTCCTCCGTTCGTGGTTTCAACTGCGGTTTGTGTGCCTGCGCCGTTCGTGGAGTAGGTATGGATAAGCCCAGCAATGCCAGGAGTGGTTGCGCCCGGACCTTCGTTCAAGATTGGAGTAGAAGGAGCGGGAGCCGTGCCCTCTGATAATGGCGGTGCGTCTGGCAACTTGATTTCTACGTTTCCTTGGATGGTAACCGGCGTATCACCTGGAGGGATGGTGATTGGAGCAGCTTGGAGTGTCCCGGAGGCGAACAATATTGTTAGAAGTGGTGTGTGTTTGTTTATTTTCATAAGGCAGCCAGACAGTATTCATCGACAGACATATGAAAAGCTCGCGCTTGTCATCATATGTGTTACCTATTTTTGTAATCAAAAATGTTAGGCTTTCATGCATTTTTTACCTTGCTTGCTTTTGATAGATAAAAGCTTTCAGACCAGATAACTTTCATACGCATGTGATGCCCGTGACAGATTATCTCGGGTCGTTTCTATATAGCGAAAGTGCGCGCCGGAAGATTGTATGTAATTCATATCTAGTTATTAAGCACTTGTTGAATCTCTTTATTACTAGATATTTAGTATCAAATCATTTTCTGTGGATGGCATCTGCGAGATAATATTTCCAGTGCAGGCAGTCTGGATGTGAGTCCATGCGGAAACGGCGGGTTGCACCTCGTCTGAGCTTGCAGGTTTCCAGTGCTGAGAAAAACTTCATCAGCGTCCTCACTGTCTTAGCTTCTGGATATCCTCTTTAGGCAGCTGAGGTGCTGGTCATAGCAAGTAATGCCCACCTGGAGTGTGAAAACTTGTGACATATCAAATACCTCATGGGGCAAGCCATTCGGATTACTGCATACGGAGTTTCAGAAGATCTGGGCAGTCCAGACGGGTGCGGATTCTTAGGATATGCGTTCTGACCGTCGCTTCGGATATTTTCAGGCTGTCTGCGATTTCTTTAACCGCCTGACCTTTTCGCAACGCTTCCAAGACTGCTCGCTGGCGGGCGGACATATCCTCCAGATCTTCGGGTGAGGTGGTGGCCTGCCCGTTTTCAAGTTCCTTGAGGCCGAGCGCCAGAGCATGACAGACAGCATCATTCGGACTCATTCCGTTTTTCAGGGCGTATTGGCGGATGCATTCACGCAGATAGTCAAAATTTTTCTGTTTCCCGTCATGAGCAGGTTCGGCATGGGACGTATTCACTCTGAATAGAAGGGGGTCGTGAGTCAATTAGGCTCGGTTCTTTGTGTTGCCATCTCTTGAAGCTGATAAGAGTCCGCCGTCGTCATCGGCATAACCTGCCCAAGGCTTGCATGAAGCTGGGAGATCTCGTGTGTGAGTTCTTTTTGCCGTTCCGTCGCCACGAAGTGATGAGGTGAATCACTGGTCGCGGTGTTCCTCAGCAGCGTCACGGTTTCCATTTCGACAGAAAGCAAATCCAACTTGGCCTTAAGAAGTTCAATCATACCGATGTGGTAAAATTACCTTAAAGGTATGATCTGGCAAGATATAATTCTGGAATATCGGTTTTTTAGGGGTATGATGAACTCCCTACGTAACCTTATGAGAATCTACAGGGAATTTCCCTCAGCTTTGCGCAAGGTGATCGCGGTCACTCAAGGCGGAAACCAGAGCGATTTTGCGGAAGTTTCTGGCATGACAGCAGCTTCTGTTTCACGCCTTTGTGCTGGCACAAGAGAGATCACCAGAGATACCTTGGAAAAAATATCGCGCCATTTGCCCGAAGCCGAGCGTCGCAGGCTCTATGTTGCCGCCATGCGCGATTTTTTGCCGGATGAGGCGCAAGACATGCTTTTTGTGTCCAAGGAAAAAAAACCACTGATCCTACAAGAGGATGAGGCGGACTATTCTGTGATCGATCCGGAAACCCGCAGAATTTTGGAATGGTTGAATTTCCAGGCAACACGGCAGGAAGAGGTCCGCGCTTGGCTGCGAACCCTCGCCAAATGGATCGGGCCGACAAAGATGGACTGATTTCCTGAATGAGTCTGTCCCCGTGCATGATGTAAACTAAGCTCATTGATCAGATTTTTATTTTAAAGAAACTAAGCAAGGGGGTGGGTCAAAGGCGGGGCTATCCTGAAAAAAACCTGAAGAATCTGATCCATCCATTCCAGGCGAGATACGTTTGGTCTCGCCGGCAGCTTCGGAGCTTGAGCCCAAACAAACGCGGCGCCCTATCTATTTGCATTCGTTGTTTGTCCCTAAATACGATCCCGTCATCCGAGGGCCCAACCCTAATGAGCTTATGGGGTAGAAACGGGGCAGAAATTTGAGCAAGACAAGACAGTCCTCATGCTGTAAATTGCATGCATGACCACTGTTACAGATGTGATCGAAAGCGCCCTTGCCTTGCCTTTGGTCGATCGTTCATACTTGGCCACCAAACTCATCCAGAGTTTGGAAACGGATCAGCTTTGCCCTGAGGTGATCGCCGAATATGACCAGAGAGTCAGTCACTGGAAACATGGCCAGGAAGCATCATCGAGCAGCGAGGAGCTTGATCAAAAAGTCCATGCGATTCTGAGCGCATGAGGATTCATCACCTGCTTGGGGCGGAAAGAGAGATCCTCGAAGCTGTTCAATTTTACCATGAGCGAGCAGGAGACCTCGCCTCAGAGTTTTACGCTGAATTTTGCAGGGCGCGTTCCGAAATTGCAGCATTCCCGGAGTTTTGGGGAAATGTCGGTGGAGGATACCGCCGGAAACTTCTCTCACGGTTTCCATATGGAATTATCTACCGCATCGAGGACGAGGAGATCCTCATTGTGGCTGTAGCCCATTTGAGCCGTCATCCCGACTACTGGCGTAATCGCGGATAAAACCCACTGAGAGACCCAAACAGGCTTGAGGGAATCTTTCATGGCAATTTTTGGCTGTCCCGAATGGCACGTGATTAAGGTGTATTTCGTGAATTGGGCAGCCTCGACTTGTCGGGGCTAAAGGTCCATATCTGACGGCACTTCATAGCCCATCAAATTCTTTTCGTTATGAGGGCTGTCAGATATGGACGCGTGGGGACACGCGTCCCTGCCTTTTTGCTTCATCACTGGCTATTCTTGTTTGTCCCTATATGTGGACCAAATCTTGCAGTGCGTCCTCCAGTTTGCCGTATCGAAATTCAAAACCTGCTTTGAGCAATTGGCTCGGCAGGGCGCGTTGGCCTTCGAGCAAGGCGCCTCCGAAGCCTCCCAAAGCCAGTTTCAGGATCCATCCCGGGACAGGCAGGAACACCCAGCGATGCACGGCCTTTGCCAATTTCCGGCTCAGCGCGGCATTGGTTTCCGGATGGGGGGCGGTGCCGTTTACTGCGCCTTGCAGCTCGGGATGATTTAGGGAAAAGACGATGGCGCGGCGCAAGTCGTCCACGTGGATCCAAGGCATCCATTGTTTGCCATTTCCCAGACGACCGCCGATGCCGACTTTGAAAACGGTCATGAGTTTTTCAAAGGCCCTGCCGCCACGGCCCAAAACCACGCCTATTCTGAGTCTGATCACCCTCACGCCAAAGGCTTCTGCCTTGATCGCCGCGTTTTCCCACTCCACGCAGAGCTCCGCTGCATAGCCCACTCCATGTGCCGCATGCTCATCCAAAATCTCATCGCCTCGTCCGCCGTAATAGCCGACCGCTGATGCATTGATCAGAACCTTCGGCCTATGCTCCTCAGAGAGGGCCGAGATTTTTTGCACGATGTCATTCGTCACTCCCACCCGGCTGGAATGAAATGCGAGCTTGCTCGCCCCGGTCCAGCGCTGGTCGATGGGCTCGCCGGACAAATTCACCACGGCATCGCAATCGGAAAGATCGGCTTCCGCAGGGGTGGTCCATTTTGAAACGCCCGGAGCAGCCCCCGTGCCTTTGCGGCTGACTCCCATGACTTCCCAGCCCTCCGAACTCAACATGCTGGCGAGGCCTTTGCCGACAAACCCGCTCGCACCGTAGATCACCACTCGTTTGCTCATGCCAAAAACCTAACTCTGAAGTGCGCAATTCGCAACCACCCTGAACCCTTTGCGAAAAATCGGCATGAATGGACCATCTTGCGCAGCTTGGTTCTCCAATATTCCTTGAGGTTTGGAGTTTAAAAATTAGAGTTTTCCCCAGATGAAAGCCTACCACGACCTATTGAGCGATGTTTTGGAAAACGGCGAGGAGCGCGGCGACCGCACCGGCACCGGCACGCTCTCTTTGTTTGGCAGGCAAGCACGCTTCGATTTACGCAAAGGCTTTCCCTGCCTCACGACCAAGAAGCTTCACCTGCGCTCCATCATTCACGAGCTACTCTGGTTTCTCAAAGGTGAAACCAATATTGCTTACCTCAAGGAAAACAACGTCACGATCTGGGATGAATGGGCGGATGCCGAGGGCCAGCTCGGCCCCGTTTACGGCAAGCAATGGCGTGCTTGGGAGGCTCGTGATGGTCGTGTGATCGACCAGATTGCCTTGTTGATCGACAGTCTGAAGGGAAACCCACAATCCCGCCGCCACATCGTCTCCGCGTGGAATGTTGGCGATGTCGATCGCATGGCCCTCCCTCCCTGCCACTTGCTTTTTCAATTCTATGTCCACGAGCCCAAGGCGGGCGGCAAGCCGGGCCTCTCCTGCCAACTTTACCAACGCAGTGCGGATCTTTTCCTTGGGGTGCCATTCAACATCGCCTCCTATGCGCTCTTCACACATCTGATCGCTCAGGTTTGTGATTACGAGGCTCGTGATTTTGTCCACACCTTCGGAGATCTGCATCTCTATCAGAACCATCTTGACCAAGCCCGCCTCCAACTGACCCGCGAACCGCGTCCACTCCCCACCCTGCGGCTTAATCCCGACGTCAAATCCATCGACGACTTCAGCTTCGACGATATTTCTCTCGAAGGCTACGATCCGCATCCAACCATCAAAGCTCCGATTGCGGTTTAATTTTCCATCTAACATTTCATCCAAAATCATGCTAATCGCCGTTGTCGCCATGGATCCGAACCGCCTGATTGGCGCGAACGGCTCCCTTCCCTGGCATCTTCCCGAGGATCTCGCATTCTTTAAAAAAACCACGCTCGGCCATCCCATCTTGATGGGCAGGAAAACCTTCGAGTCCATCGGCAGGCCTCTTCCCAAACGCCGAAATATGGTTCTGACCCGGGATAAGGATTGGAGCCATGAAGGCGTCGAGGTGATCCACAGCCCTGCGGAGATCCCTGATTCTGGAGAGAAAATTTTCATCATCGGCGGTGCGGAAATTTACAAAGCCCTTTCCCCACAAATTGACGAATGGTTGGTCAGCCACGTTCACGAAACCCACCAAGGAGATACTTACCTCGCTCCTTTTGAATCTGATTTTCCGAATGTGGAAATCGTCGAGTCTCACGAGACTTTCACCGTGCGGCGATATCGCCGCTAAATTCTAAATTTTAAACTCTAAACCTCAAAGAAGAGGAGGAAGTGACAAATCCGCTGCGGTTTCAGGACATATTTCTCCAAGCCGACCTTGACGCGCACCGCTTCCTGTGGTTCAAAGCGGGTCGACTAATTTGATTTCAACGGAACGATGGCTGAGTGGTCGAAAGCACTCCCTTGCTAAGGGAACGTAGGGGTGACTCTACCGAGGGTTCGAATCCCTCTCGTTCCGCCACTTTAAAAAAGCTCCCAACCGGGAGCTTTTTTACTACCGAAACCAGAGGGCCGAGAATCCCTATCCGCAGCGAAGCGAGGAAATCTGGGTTCGAACGCCACGCGAGGTGTAGCGAGCAATTCATTCCTTCCAGAATCCGGAGGAGGATTCTGCACTCCGCCTAGACGGAGCATAGCGGAGTCAATCCCTCTCGTTCCGCCATCACCCCAACCCCGTCAGCGGGGTTGGGGTGATGGCGTTTAAAGGGAGGGTCGAGAACCCCTTGCCTACGGCAACAGGGTTTGACTGCAAATTTCGCGCTAGCGAATTTTCATTACCAACGCAAAGCGCACCCCGCAGGGACGGAGCATAGCGGAGTCAATCCCTCTCGTTCCGCGTCATTGAGGTATCGCGCTAGCTTTTACTGCGAAAACACCATTCCCAACATAGTCTCTATGACCTCTCGCTCATTCGCTTTTCTGGCGATCTCTGAGCCACTCCATGGTCACTTTCACATACTCGACGAATTGAACATCTTCGTGCCGCAATCCCAGCTTTACCAAAATACTTGGCAGATCTCTGCGAAATTCTCCGTAAAGGCGTTCAGTCTCCAAAGATCCCGGTAATGGACGAGTGCTGACATTCGCCAACCACTTTCTCGTTTCTTTCATGGCCGTAAGAGCTTTGCCTCCATGAGATTTAATGTCCTGACCTGCTAAATCTGATATAAATTTCTGATAACGATAAGGCTCACTATCCAAGATCAAACAACGTTTTTTCTTCTGCTTCGGCTCGTCAGAAAAAGATTTCGCCCCGAGAAAAAGCCCTAGCTCCAGGGGCATATTGAACCGTGGCAATCCACTGTTCGTGTCACATTCCACCCGTGAAATATCGTGGATACCAAACTGGGAATCTCGAATGATTTCTACAATTTTCGAAATACGGGTTTCTCCAGAGTCATCGCGCTCTCTAGCGCAACGCAACACATAACCACAATGGACGACCACAAAAATAATGGCCTCGTAGATCTCGCGATAAGCTTCGTCAAACGGGCAATTGAGAAAGACCTGCCGCGCGTAGGCCTTGGAGATCTTTAAGCTCACTTATTAGTCTTTTTGCAACGTGTTGAACTTAATTTCCTGACAGCAGTAGTTTTGGCTTTATGGCCACAAGCCACAACTTTTCCACGCTCTTTTTTAACCGCCTTGATTGCACTACGAATTTGAACCAAGGTCACTTTGCTTTTCCCGTAATCGTGTTGGAGAACTTGTGTCATCGTATTCAAACTGAGTTAACTTAGCACCGCAGTTCTAAATGAGTCAAATCGCAATATGAAATCTGTGAATAGCGCGTGCCGCGCCATTGACGTATCGCAAACCCAGTTCCATCTTTGCCGGCGTCCTCATCATGATCCTTACCAAAATCGCATTGGCCTTATTCATCATCTTTTGGCTTGGGTTGGGGGCTTGGATGCTTGTGAAATATGAAGGGCTTTTCGGTTACCACGCGGATGATCCAGCGGAGACAACCGGGGGACGCTCCCTGAATCTCACGCAGGTATGGTCTTGCTGGTTCGGAATTTTGGCGATCATGGGCTATTTTTTGTTCAAATGAGTTTGGAGTATTTCCCTCACTTGTTCTCCCATTTCAAAAACGCCTCTGCGTAACGCTTGCCAAGAGCACGATAATCAGCGGAGTCGTAGTGAAGTTGCTTTTTCCCGAGATCCGCGGAGCTGACGAGCGCGGCGTTGGGAGTTTTCTTCGCAGTTTCAGCGAGTGCGACATTGACCGCATCGTGGTTGCCGTGGCCGGGAATGATTTCGCCAATGAGCACAGGAACGTTTTCCGCGCCGAGGTCTTTGCGGAGCTGGGTGATCATCGTTTCGAAACGGGCGGGATACGTCGCAATCGATTCGGGTTTCGCATCGGACTCCCCTTGATGCCAGAGGATGCCCGCCAATCTCCCTTGTTTCACGGCTTCTTTGGCGCGTGAGATCGCCGTCACATAAAGCGGTTTGCCAGGCTGCCATTGATCGAGGGATGAGCCACCCATCGCACAAGGAATGAGGCCTATCGGGGATTTGGGATCGGCTTTAAAAACATCACGCGCGAATTCGGAGCAGAGACCCACACCTGCCGCAGCTTTATCGAAATGAACCGGATCTTTGGCGATGACCCACTTGAGGTCTTTGGTGAGCATGAAAATGTCAGGGTTGGTGGCTTTGTCCTGCTCCTCGATTTTTCCGCGTCCAGCCATGTTCGACTGTCCGATGAGAAGAAACAGTTTCATGTTTTGTGGCGCCTCTTGCGCATGGGAACATGTCAGGGCGATGAGAGATGCGAGGGAGATGATGAATCGTTTGCGGGTCATGGGCTTTACTTTAGGCTTTGCTTGGCGGATGCGGCAAGTGCGGACAACAGAAAGCACCGGGGAGCCTGATGATACCGATTTTGCATCTTGGATTTTCCGTGGACGCTGAGGCGGCTTTGTGATTGCCTTCCGCCCACGAACATCATCGGTTCATTCACCTACAGGCATTCATGGACAACTCGGACGAAATCAACCCTTCCCCCAAGCGCGACACCCAACCTCTCCACGGCGTTCTTGGAAATCTCATTTTCCTCAGCCGCTGGCTACAAGCACCACTCTATCTCGGGCTCATCATCGCTCAGGCGGTCTATGTCTTCCATTTCCTTGTGGAACTCTGGCATCTCGTTCAAAAAACCACGCAGATCACAGAGACGGAAATCATGCTCACGGTGCTTGGTCTGATCGATGTGGTGATGATCGCAAACCTGCTCATCATGGTGATCGTTGGCGGATACGAGACCTTTGTTTCAAGGCTTCATCTTGAAAAACATCCGGATCAGCCGGAATGGTTATCTCATGTGAACGCCGGAATTCTCAAAGTGAAACTGGCAACCGCTCTCATCGGCATTTCATCGATTCACTTGCTCAAAACTTTTATCGAAGCCGATCGGATTTCGGAAAAAGTGCTGTTATGGCAAGTGGCCATCCACATGACTTTTGTGATTTCCGCCCTGCTGCTCGCTTACATTGACCGCCTGACATCGACCGCAACCCAAGTGAAACGTCACTAGGTCATCCGGTCAGCCACCCGACGGCCGTTACCGTTTCCATTTTGCCCGTGCCATCTCAAAGAGCATCGGCAAAATGGAAAATCCAATGATTCCGAAAACCACGAGCTCGAAGTTTTCTTTCACGACGGGAAAGTTACCGAAATACCAGCCTGCCGGAAGAATCAAGCCGACCCATAGCAAGGCACCGATAACATTGAAGCTCATGAACTTCCTGTAATCCATGGATCCTGAACCAGCGACAAAAGGTGCAAAGGTGCGCACAATCGGAACAAAGCGTGCGATGATGATCGCCTTGCCTCCATAGCGCGCAAAGAATTGAGAGGTTTTATCAAGATGACTTTGCCGAATGATCCTAGGAAATTTCCGAATCGCCCAACTGCCGGATCGATTCCCGATCCAATAGTTCACCGTGTCTCCCAAAATGGCTGCGACAAAAAGAAGGATTCCAGCAATCCAAACATTGAGACCCGAGTCTGGATCCGCCGCGATCGCTCCCACCGCGAACAATAGCGAGTCCCCGGGGAGAAACGGAGTTACAACCAATCCTGTCTCACAAAAAACAATCAGGAACAGCAAAGCATAGACCCAGACACCGTATTGGCGCGTGAAATCATGCAAGTGATCCTGCAGATGGAGCATGATATCTAAAAAATCTTTAAGGATCTGCATGATGGGAGTTGCTTGGATTTAGCTGGCGGAATCTTCGCCTTCCTTTTGACCTACAATCATGGATGTGATGATTCCGGTGGCGAGAACAGCGATGATGACCGCCAAAATGGTTAGATTGAACGAATCACCCAACCAGATTTTAAGCCATTTTGCGGCAAGCATTTTCACCCCGACCAGAACAAGGATCAGTGACAAGGCCGGCTTGAGATAGCGGAACTTACTTATCAAACCCGCCAATGCAAAGTAGAGCGAGCGCAATCCGAGAATCGCAAAAACGTTGCTCGTGAAAACCAGAAACGGATCCGCGGTAATGGCAAAAACCGCAGGAATGGAATCGACCGCGAAAATCAAATCCGTGACTTCAACCAATATAAGAGCGACCGCCAGAGGGGTGAGCAGCCATTTTCCTGGAGCTGCGGCCTCCACGACAGGATCGGCTTTGGATTCCATCCCCGGCTCGGCAGCTTCTTGGGACCACTTGCTGCCGGCTCGGACCATGAAGTGTTGGCCATGAAAATGCTTGGTGATTGGAAATATTTTTCTAATCCATCGGACCACCGGATTGTTTTCCGGATGCTCTTCCTTTTCCTCCATGACCAACATTTTGATACCGGTGAAAATAAGGAATACTCCGAAGAAATACAGGATCGCATGGAAATTCTGCACCAATACCGCGCCGAGTCCGATCATGGCTCCCCGCATCCCGAGTGCGCCGATGATGCCCCAGAACAAAACTCGGTGTTGATAACGGGCAGGCACTGCCAAAGAGCTGAAAACCATGGCGATGACGAAAATATTGTCCACGCTCAGTGATTTCTCCACCACGTAAGCCGTTAGATATTTGGTTGCCGCCAACTTTCCCGTGTTGAGCGCTTTATCGACGGCGTCTACCGAGTATCCCAAATCAAACCAATGCCGGTCATAGGCAAAGTAAACGATCACCGAAAACGACAAGCCGATCGTGATCCAAATGGCCGACCATCCGAGAGACTCTTTAAAACCCACCACATGCGATTTGCGATGAAACACACCCAGATCCAAAGCCAGCATCATGAACACAAAACCGATAAATATCACCCAAGCCCAAATCATGTGTGGCTTATGGATGAAGTGATCCATATTGACCACTCAAAATTTTCATATGGATGGTCAGACAGGCTTGGAAATTAGTCTTTCCATCAATCCCGTGCGGTTATAAAAAAAACACCGGCATGAATCAAGCAAGTGAGTCTGGCGAAATCGCCACCGGGCTGAAAATATGCCGCCAAGTATTGCATCCGCTTTTGATGCTGGCCGCCATGGTTTGCTTTCTCGGTTTGGTTGGCTGGACGGGCTTTGTGACCGAGTGGCAGCACAGATTGACTCTGGCCATAGGCTTTGTTTTTGCCCTGGAACGCAGTTGGCTGATGTGGGGGATCAAATCCCGCGGTCAGGAGCGCCGGCGGATGATCATGCATGAAACCATCGCGGTCCTGGTATTTCTCGTATCGATGGGCCTGCTGATCCGGGAGTTCCGAGGTGCCGATTCGCACTCCATAGGCTGGCATGTGTTTGTCCAATTGGGGGTTTTGTTCTCCGGAATCGCCTCCATGATTCATCACCAAACCCGGGTCACGGCACGCACTTTCCATCCCGGTATGATGTTGATCGGCTCCTTTTTTGCCATCATCCTCATAGGAACCCTTCTTCTGAAAATGCCCCGTTGCGTGGTGGCGGCAGAGACATGCTCCTGGCTGGATGCCGCATTCACCAGCACCAGTGCGGTTTGTGTGACGGGTTTGTCCGTCCAAAACACTTCGACTTTTTTCAGCCAGACAGGTCAGATTGTCATTCTCATGCTGATTCAGGTGGGCGGCCTTGGCATCATGACCCTTACCTTTTTTGCCGCGGTGGTGTTATTCGAAGGCCTTTCCCTTCATGACCGCTTGTTGTTAGGTCGTATGATTTCCGAGAACCGGCTTTCCAGAATCGGCCAAACACTCACATTCATCGTGGTCTTCACACTGGTTGCCGAATTAACCGGAGCCTTTGTCCTTTTTTCGGGTATGGATGCTGCGATGCCTTGGAAGGAAAGGGCTTTTCACTCCATATTTCACTCCGTCTCAGCATTCTGTAACGCGGGATTTTCGACCTTTCCGGACGGACTGGCCAGCAAACCTCTTCATGGCAACGGAATATGGCAGGTCTGCATCATGCTGCTGATTGCAACCGGCGGACTTGGCTCGCTTGTGATTGAAGATCTTTGTCAGTGGTTGATGTCGCGCTATCGCAAGCTTTTCAAAAAAGAACATGCTTTCCACCGCCTGCGTATCCATACCCGCATCGTTCTGGTATCAACTGCGATATTGATCGTTGGCGGCGCGCTGGCCATCCTCGTATCCGAATTCATTTTATGGAAAGGTCCTGAAAACGGAGGGAAAATCATGACCGCGTTTTTTCACTCGGTCACCGCACGGACCGCGGGCTTCAACACGGTTTCCATGAGCGCGCTAGCTCCCATGACCCTCAATGTGCTGATGATTCTCATGCTGATCGGCGGATCCCCCGGCGGCACGGCCGGTGGTATCCGGACCACTGTGGTTGCCCTCGGTCTCGGCTATTTATGGAATGAGCTGCGAATGGGAAAACGGGGCTTGGTCGCGTTCAATCGCACCATTCCAAGCGAATCCGGCAGCAAAGCCTTGGGTCTCATTCTATTGGCGTTCATATGGCTGACTGGAAATTTCATGGTCTTCCAATTCCTTGAGGCGAAAAACGGCATTTCGGACATCCGCCTACTGTTTGAGCTGATCAGCGCGTTCGCAACGGTCGGACTTTCCGTTGATCTAACTCCCTTGCTTTCGGACGGCGGTAAATCTCTCCTGATCCTCAATATGTTCGTTGGAAGAATCGGTCTCCTAACCGTCATGGCGACTTTGATTCCTCCAGACACACGTCCCGCCTCAGGGAAACCACACGAAGACATTCTGCTAAACTAACCTCCAAAATCATCATGAGATTCTGTATTATCGGCCTTGGAACATTCGGCACTCACCTTACGCGGCAGTTGAGTAGAGAGGGCCATGAGATCGTGGCTGTGGACAATGATCCGGCACACATCAACCAGCTTAAGGATGAAATCGAGTTTTTAATCCAAGCGGACTGCACCGATATGAATGCATTTCATG
This sequence comes from Luteolibacter sp., assembly GCA_044233125.1. Classification (GTDB taxonomy): domain Bacteria; phylum Verrucomicrobiota; class Verrucomicrobiia; order Verrucomicrobiales; family Akkermansiaceae; genus Luteolibacter. The sequence goes on from JBIIKO010000005.1 coordinate 154,766, forward strand.
AAATCCCCATCGATGCTTGTGATGCGGTGATTATTGCAATCGGTGAGGACTTCGAAGCCTCGCTTTCCATTGCCTCAAACGTCCAGCAACTGGGTGCGAAAAAAATCATCAGTCGGATTATCAATCCGCTTCATGGCAGATTGCTCAAACTTCTCAAAATCGATGAGCTCGTCATCCCGGAAGCGATGGCTGCCGCATGGTTGGCGCGCTCACTCAAGACCCCCGATCTCCTGAATACGTTGGAACTGGGTGGGGGATATGAAATTGCCCAGATCAACGCGCCCGAGAAGATGGTCGGACAAACTCTTCAGGAAGTCGCGCTGCGGGACAAATACCAGCTCAACGTCGTAACCATCGGCAAAAGTCGCGGAACCTCCTCCGCTTCAACCCACGCCTCCATTCACAAGGTTTTGGGAATTCCGCAACCCGACCGCGTTTTCGAAGCTGATGATATTCTGGTTCTTTTCGGTAAAGCACAGGATGTGAGGCGCCTGATGCATGAATACGAGGTCTAGAAAAACCGATCGTTTAATTTCATGGCCTTCACCTTGGAACAAACCGCAGCCATCGAATCCTCCATGGCGGATTTTCTCGCCCGACACCGTCCAACTGAAGAAATCCGCAATAAAGTGGATCTGGCTTGGCGGATCGAAAGGCAAAGTGTGTGATTCTCCGTCACTTTGAGAATGACGTTGACTTGAAGAATCATGATGCGAGGCAAGCCGCTAACAACGATCTTCCATTTCTTCTGATCAAAACTCGCAATGCCCCGGCGTTCTCGGGAACGGAATCACATCGCGGATGTTTTGAATTCCGGTGACAAACATCAGCAAACGCTCGAAGCCGAGGCCGAAGCCAGCATGGGGAACGGTTCCGTATTTCCGCAGATCCGCATACCAGGAGTAGGATTCTGGATCGATGTTGTGATGCTTGAAATTTTCTAACAGCACATCGTAACGTTCCTCGCGCTGCGAACCGCCGATGATTTCCCCAATCCCCGGAACCAGTAGATCCATCGCGGTGACGGTTTGGCCATCTTCATTGAGGCGCATGTAGAAAGGTTTGATTTCCTTGGGGTAGTTGAAAACGGTGGTGGGTTGTTTGAAATATTCCTCCGTCAGCCAACGCTCGTGCTCGGACTGGAGGTTGAGTCCGTATTTGACGGGGTATTGGAATTCCTTGCCGGAACTTTCTAACAATTTGACCGCATCGGTGTAAGTGATGCGCTGGAAGGGTTTCTCGACGACGTGTTGAAGCCGCGCGCGCAGGCCTTTGTCGATGAATTTTTCAAAGATGGAGAGGTCAGGATCGGTGAGCGCTTCACGGACCAGGAATTTGATCATTTCCTCAGCACAATCCATATCCCCAGCGAGATCGCAGAAAGCCATCTCCGGCTCCACCATCCAGAACTCTGCGGCGTGGCGCGAGGTGTTGGAATTTTCCGCCCGAAAGGTGGGGCCGAAGGTGTAGATGTTAGAGAGCGCGCAGGCAAAAGTCTCTCCCTCCAACTGACCTGATACTGTGAGATAGGCACGCTTGCCGAAGAAGTCCTCGGCGTCTTTGGAAATTTTGTCATCTGGCAGCGTGGTGACACGGAACATCTCGCCTGCGCCCTCGCAATCGCTAGCGGTAACGATGGGTGTGTGAACGTAAACAAAGTCACGCTCTTGGAAAAACCGATGGATCGCAAACGCCATTCGAGAACGAATCCGAAATGCCGCGCCATAGAGATTGGTGCGTGGCCGCAAGTGCGCAATCGAGCGCAAAAATTCTTGTGAGTGGCCCTTTTTCTGAAGCGGATAGTCCTCAGGAACCTCGCCGATCAACCGGATCTCGGTTGCCTGCATTTCCCAATCCTGGCCTTGCGCCGGCGAGGCGATGAGTTTTCCCGTAACCTGTACCGAGGCACCAGTCGCCATCATGAAAATATCCTCGTAACCCGGAATCCCCGCATCCGCGATGATCTGAAGATTTCCCAAGCAAGTGCCGTCATTGAGCTCAATGAATGAAAAACCCTTTGAGTCCCGCCGCGTGCGCACCCATCCCGCAACAACCAAAGGATCCATGGGTTCCGTGCGGGCGAGGACGTGCTTGATGAGCGTGCGCATGCGTAAACTCTAAATTTCAAGTTTCAAAGTTCAACTACCAAGAAAACTCTAAACTTTAAATTTTAGACCCCAAGGAGATAGACCTATTGCCAGAAATCTTTGCCGAAACAGAGTGGCGGAAAGATTTGGATTCATGCTCCTTTGGCGGATTAGGCGGATTGAGATTTGTTGGGGATTCACTCAAAAGGGTTGATTGGCTTGATGCCGGGAATCCCAAAAAAATTCGATGTGTTTTCGGTGATGATAACAGGAATGTTCTCTCGAATCATCAACGCGGCAAGTTGGCGGTCGAAGTAATTTTTACGAGTCACACTGCCGTCCACACAAAGATTGAGTGCATGGCGCGTAGTCTCCAACGTCAACGGCAGAACGGTGAGTCCGCGCAACCCGGATATGGAAAGAATTTTTTCCCGTGCGATGGCAGGGCTGTCGGGTGGCTGATTTTTTGGGCCCGTCAGATTTGGATACATTTCCGAGAGATTCTGTATGGAAATAAACAACTCTACATCTTGGCGATGTCGGAGAGCTAATATCTCTCTTGAAATATCATGCCGCGGATCGCCTGACAGAGTGGCATAAATGAGGACATTCGTATCCACGAAAATTCGGCCAATCAGATCATCAGCGCGCATACGTTTCCTCCCGACTGAACTGACCCACAAAACGACCCTGTGAGGTAACAATTTCATCACTGGCTCTGCTGCGTTTCCGTAAAAATTCCTCCAAAGCCATCTCTATAATCTGGCTCCTTGCTCGGCGCTCCTCTTGCCCAAACTTATCAAGCTCTCCCAAAAGCTCCTGATCAATCGTAGCACTAATATGTGATTTCATAACATGACTGCGCTACTATTCTATAAAATGTCAAATGGATATCCTGCCTGTAGAGGGCTCACTCGCCCAAAAAGATGACTCTCCTCGTCTCCACCAACTCCTCTTTCCCTTTAAGAAAAACGCCCGAACCAAACTCGGGCTCACCTCCACCCCATCGAAGCCAAGCCCAACAAAGCACAAGCACCGAGGACGATCGTGAACGGTATTTTGAAGCGCCACATCGCAAGGAACGCAGCGATCGCGAGGAGGGCGATGAAAAAGTCGAAGTCTCCTTTGCCGAGCCAGAGAGCATGGATGGAAAATTTCACTCCGAGGTTGAGAATCACCCCGACAACCGCGGCGGTGATGGCGGTCAGCGCGGCACCGATGCGCGGCATCTCGCGCAGGCCCTCGACGTGTGGTGCTCCGAGGAAAACGAGTAGGAAGCACGGCACAAAGGTTACCCAGGTAGTGATGAATGCGCCAATGCTTGCAGCGGCGAGTGGGCTCAATGCGCCTGGATGCTGCCAACCCCCCACGAAGCCCACGAATTGCAACACCATGATCAAGGGTCCCGGCGTGGTTTCAGCCAAGGCAAGCCCGCTCATCATCTGCGGATGGGTGAGCCATTGGAAATTCTCCACCGCTTGTTGGGCAACGTAAGGCAAAACCGCATACGCACCACCAAAAGTGACCAGCGCGGCTTTACTGAAAAACACACCTTGAGCGAAGGGCGTGCTCTGCCAGCCGAGCCATGCGCCCAGCCCAAGCACCGGCAACACCCACAGAGGAACGCACACCAAGAGAATCGTCAAACTCCGCAGCCATGTCGGCCTCAGCGAGGGCGGCAGGGTGAGACATCCTTCTTCGTTTTCTTCATGCGAAGCGCCGTGACCTTTGCCTGCGGGAAATTGTTTCGGAAAGATACGATGTCCAATTAGACCAAAAAACGCCGCTCCGAAAATGATGAGGATGAACGAGATATTGAAAAAAAAGATTCCGACAAATGACAAGACGGCGATCATCCAGAGCGTCCCGCTGCGCAGCGTTTTCCCGCCGATGCGAATGACCGCAGAGAAAATGACCGCGATCACGGCAGGCAGGAGTCCGTAAAAAATAGCTTTCAAAAATAGCAAATCTCCGCCCGCCATATAGAGCCAGCTCAGCCCGAAAAGAATGAAGGCGGAGGGTAGGACAAACAGCACTCCCGCCGCCAGCCCCCCTTTCCAACCATGCAACCTCCAACCGAGATAGGTCGCGAGTTGCTGCGCCTCCGGGCCGGGCAAGAGCATGCAGAAATTCAAGGCATGCAGGAAATGACTCTCGGAAATCCATTTTTTCTTCTCCACCAGATCCCGATGCATGATGGCAATCTGCCCTGCCGGGCCGCCGAAGCTGATCAGCCCAAGCCTCAGCCAATAGGCAATCGCTTCGCGGAGTTTCGGCATCGACGGATTCATGATGGAAAAATGGATCCGGTCCTCGACCAAGTCGAGTGGCGAAATTTCACAGGCATGGTTTGGTTTGGGAAAAATCGAAATATATCGCAAAACCCTCGAGTAAGACTAAGCTCCATATCTCAAAGACCCATGAAATTCTCCCGGCGTTTTCTACTTAAAATCTCTCCTTTCATTTTTTTAAAAGGAACCGCGACTCAAGTTTTGGCTGCCGCTGCGGAATCCAGCCAACCTTTCGGAGAAAAATACGCCACTTTGGATTCTTTGGCATCAGGTGAGTGGTGGACAAAAATTCCCGGAGGAAAAAGCGCGCCGCCGCCACCGATGAAAGTCCCACGCGATGAAGTGGTGGCTTTCGCTCTCTACACCGTGGATCGCGGGGTCATGAAAATGACCGCTCAGTTATTCCCCCTCATGCCGGACGAGGTGCGGGAAGTTCGACTTGAACTCGAACGCAATGGCAAATGGGAACAGGCAGCCGTCACGGAAGTCGTGCTGCCGGGCTGGAGCGGACATTTTCGAATCGAAAATTGGGACGATACGAAAGACATCAAATACCGCGTCCGCCATGGCAAGAAAGCGATGTTTGAAGGCCTTGTCCGCAAAGATCCCAAGGACAAACAAGAGATCGTCATTGCAAACATGTCATGCAACTCGAGCCGCACCACAGGCCTGCGACCCGAGATTGTCGAGCACCTCATGTTTCACAACCCAGATCTGCTCTTTTTCGCCGGCGATCAAACCTACCGTCACACCGAACATACCGCGGGCTGGATCGAATTCGGTTTGCAGTTCCGCGATGTGATGCGTGACCGCCCGACCATCTGCATTCCCGATGATCATGATGTCGGGCAGCCGAATCTCTGGGGAGCCGGAGGAAAAAAATCCGCACGCGGAGACGGCGCTGATGGCGGATATTTTTATCCCGTGGAATACGTGAACATGGTTCAGCGCCAGCAGACATGGAACCTGCCGGATCCCGTCGATCCAGCCCCTGTCGAGAGCGGGATAAGCGTTTATTTTACCCATCTCAACATCGGCGGGATCGATTTCGCGATCCTCGAGGACAGGAAATTCAAATCCGGCCCGTTTGGAAACATTCCCAAAATGGGACCGCGACCGGATCATATCGTGGATCCTGCCTATGATCCGAAATCCATCGATCTTCCGGGACTCCAGTTGTTAGGCGAACGTCAGGAAAAATTTCTCAATCAATGGAGCCAGGATTGGACCGGAGCGGAAATGAAAGCCGTGCTTTCACAGACCGCATTTTGCGGCGCGGTTCACATGCATGGTGGCCGGAATGACCGGCTACTGGCGGACCTTGATTGCAATGGTTGGCCGCAAACTCCACGCAAAAAGGCACTTGAAGCCATCCGTCGTTGTTGGGCCGTGCACCTTTGCGGGGATCAGCATCTTGCTGTTGTCACCAAGCAAGGTATCGATGATTTCGGCGACGGCCCGTATGAGTTCACGAGTCCCGCACTGGTCAATACGATCTATGGTCGTTGGTGGCATCCGCTTGATGAAAAGGCGGGGCCGAATCCTGTTGAAAAGAGCCCGCTGCCTTGGACCGGTGATTTCAAAGACGGACTTGGGAACAAAATCTCGATGATGGCCTATGCGAATCCGCCGGACATAAAAGATGAAAAGCTGCGGGCCGATGGCTATGGAGTGGTTCGGTTCAACAAGCAGGCGCGCACGATTAAATTCGAATGTTGGCCCCGTTTCTCTGATGCGAAACAAGGCAATCAAGCGCAGTTCCCCGGCTGGCCGATCACCGTTGAAATGGAGAAAAACGATGGTCGAAAAATCGCCGGATATTTGCCGAATCTGGTTTTCAAAGGCGCCCAGAATCCGGTGGTTCAGGTCATCTCCGAATCCAGTGGCGAAATTCTTTATACCGTCCGCGCCCAAGGAGGGAAATTTCAGCCAAAGGTCTACGCCGATGGTCAATACACGATCAAAGTCGGAACCGATAAAGCGGATGGTCAAACACTGACTGGCCTATTAGCCTCGACAAAAGACACGGCAGGAGTCCGTGAAATCCACATCTGATTCTATGAAATCTTGTTCATTTCTTGCCGCATTACTCATTCTCAGCAGTGTTCATGCTGAGCCTGAAAAACCCAATGTCTTGATTCTTTTCGCCGATGACTGGCGTCACGATACATTGGGCGCGGCCGGACACCCCATAGTGAAAACCCCGAACCTTGATGCGCTAGCCAAAGACGGCATTCGTTTCACTCACAACTGCGTAACGACTTCGATCTGCAGCATCAGTCGCGCTACGCTTTTGAGCGGCCAATGGATGTCACGCCATGGAGCAACCGATTTCAAAGAATTGAGAAAACCCTGGGGTGACACCTATCCGGGAATCATGCGAGCCAAGGGTTACCACACAGGACATGTAGGAAAATGGCATAATGGCAAATTTTCTAAGGATAATTTCGACTTTGGTCGTGCTTACTTCGGCAAACATTGGATCAAAAACAAGGACGGCACGAAGATTCATGTCACCCAAAAAAACGAAAAAGACGCGATGGAGTTTTTAAAAACCCGCCCAGCTGACAAACCCTTCGTCTTAACCTTGGCGTTTTTTGCAACTCATGCGGAAGACCGTAATCCTCTGCAATATCTACCACAGGAAAAAAGCCTATCGCTCTATCAGAATGTGACTATTCCAGTTCCTGCAAATGCAACTGAAGCGTCCTTTCGGAAACTGCCTTTTTTCCTGCAGGGAGAAAACAATGAAAGCCGGAACCGCTGGAAATGGCGCTTTGACACGCCGGAAAAATTTCAAACCATGATGAAAAATTATTTCCGCCTCGCCAGTGAAGTGGATGAAACGTGCGGGAATCTGATTGCCGAACTCAAGCGCCAGGGGATTTACGAAAACACTCTGATTATTTTCACGACGGATAACGGCTATTTTCACGCTGAACACGGTCTTGCGGACAAATGGTACCCGCATCAAGAAAGTATTCGGGTACCTCTCATCATTCGAGATCCACGCATGGCAGCCAGCAAACGCGGAACGACCAACGACAATTTCACTCTCAACCCTGATCTCGCGCCAACCATCCTCCGCTTCGCGGGCATAGATCCGCCTGAAGTCATGCAAGGCCGAGACATATCCGAACTCTATCTCGGCCAAGGCATCACCGATTGGCGTACGGAATTTCTTTACGAGCACCCATCCGTCCGAAGCGAGGATCCGACCATTGAAAGCAAAGATTTCATCCCCGCTTCCGAGGCCTTGGTGAGAAAAGACTGGAAATATTTCTACTGGCCGGACTTCAAAACCGAACAGCTGTTCCATATTCTGGAAGACCCGCATGAAGAAAACGACTTGGCCAAAGATCCGCTTTTTCGTGAAAAACTCACGGAAATGCGCACACGCTTCAGAGAACTAAAAGAAGCGGCGAAGTAGAAAAAAGGGACCGCGTGACTCCAGTCGCGCTTGATCAGAATGCGCGACTGGAGTCGCGCGGTCCAGATATCCCCTCTCCTCACTTTTCCCCCAGCAACCTCTTCAACCGATTCTTCACGCTGACTTTTCCCACAGCAGAGAGCCGATCCACGAAGAGGATGCCGTTAAGGTGATCGATCTCATGTTGAAGGGCGCGGGATAACAAGCCGTCGGTTTCGATGACCAAGGTGCTGCCGTCAAGTTGTTCGAGCGTGGCTTTAACAGCAGCAGGCCGGCGGACTTCATAACGAATGCCTTCAATGCTCAAGCAACCTTCGAAATCGACTTCCTTTTCCTGCCCGAACTCAAGCTTCGGGTTGATGAAAATGAGCGGCATGATTTCGGCAAGCTCCGCATGTTTCCCGTTCACTTTGAGAAACGAAACGCATTCAGGATCATGCGAGACATCAATCACCGCGAGCTGAAGATCGATGCCGACCTGAGGTGCCGCGAGACCGACACCATTCGCATCAACCATGGTCTCGATCATGTTTTGCGCGAGCTCACGGATCGCAGCATCAACCTGAGAGACCCGACGGCACTGTTGACGCAGAACGGGATCACCGTATTGGACGATGGGTAGGAGCATCGTTGAAAAAATGACGTTCAGGTGGGCTGCTCACCGCGAGCCATGACAACTTTGCCGGTGCGGACGGTTTCAATGATTTCGTATTGCGAAAACATGGCAATGGCGGCGTCGACTTTCGGGCTGTCGCCATTGATCATCACCACCATCGAGCTGGGGGTAAGATCCACGGTTTTTCCGCCAAAATGTTCGGTGATTTGCAAGGCGGCGGAGCGCTCGTCTTTCGAGCAGAGAATTTTGATCAAAATCATTTCCTTGGTGACCGAGTCGATGCTGGTGTGCTCGAAGCAGTGGATCACATCGATGAGTTTGCCGACTTGCTTGATGATCTGATCGAGACCCAGCGGATCGCCAGTGATGCCGATGGTCATGCGGGAGAAGGATGGATTGCGGCCCTGGGAGACGACGAGTGAATCGATGTTGAAACCGCGGCGCGAGAAAACTTGGCAGATCCGCATCAACACCCCCGGCTCGTTGTTCACGAGAATGGAAAGGGTGTGTCCGGAACCGTTGTTGACTGCGGCAACAGGTGTGTCTGTGGTGGTGATGGTTTTCATCTGGAAGCTTGGTGAAAGATTGAGATTTTTTTGTTAGATCACGTGGAACCGACAGGTTTTGCCATACGGGATTTTGGCGCTTCCGTGATCATGTCCTCCAGCGCGGCGCCGGCGGGAATCATCGGGAAAACGTTATCGGTTTTCACACATTCCGCATGGATGAGGATCGGCCCATCATTGTATGCGAGGGCTTTTTCCAACTGCTTGGTCACATCCGCAGGGCGCTTGATGTAGACCGAAGGGATTCCATAAGCGGCGGCAAGTTTGCAGAAGTCAGGGTTACCAACGAGATCCACACCGGAGGTGCGGTCTTCATAAAACAGCTCCTGCCATTGGCGAACCATCCCGAGGTAGTGGTTGTTGAGAACCACGATTTTAATCGGCAATTTATGGATCGCGGCGGTGGCGAGCTCGAACAAAGTCATTTGGAAACCGCCGTCACCGGAAATGGAGATGACGGTTTTTTTCGGATGCGCGAGTTGGGCTCCGATCGCGGCCGGGAAGCCGAAGCCCATCGTTCCAGCACCACCGGAGGAGAGCCAATGATAGGACTCGTGGTTTTTGTAAAACTGAGCCGCCCACATTTGATGCTGGCCTACGTCCGTGGAGACGATCGCATCACCTTTGGTAAGGTGATAGAGCTCGTCGATCACTTGCTGCATGCGCAGGCCGCCTTGTTTCTTGTAGGTCAGCGGATATTTTTTGCGATAGCCATCGAGCTTCGCATTCCATTCCGGATGTTTCTGAGGTGCGATCTTTTCATTGATTTCAGCCAGTGCCGCACGCGCATCGCCGACAATCATGACGTCCGGCCGAATCATTTTTCCTGCCTCGGCGGGATCGATATCAATGTGGATGATCTTCGCATCTTTGCAGAATTTCGCTGGCTGTCCGATAATGCGGTCATCGAAACGAGAGCCGACATTGATGAGCAGATCGCATTCGATCATCGCCTTGTTGGCATAGGCGGTGCCGTGCATGCCCAGCATACCAAGGGAAAGCGGATGGTTTTCCGGAAAAACACCTTTGCCGAGCAAGGTGGATGTCACCGGGCAGTCAAGTGTCTCTGCGAGATGCATGAGCTCCTTGTCAGCACGCGCAATCATGCAACCTTGACCCGCCAAAATGACCGGACGTTGCGCTTTGGCAATCAATGCCGCCGCCTCCCTGATTCCTTTCGGGCAGATATCAAAATTCGAGCTCGGATCATAGCCCGGTAGGCTGATCTTCGGATTCATATCCCCCGTGAACGGTCCTTGGGAAATGTCTTTTGGAATGTCAATCAGCACAGGGCCGGGGCGTCCGGTTGTCGCAATATGATAAGCTTCGCGTGCGATTTTTGGCAGCAGGTTGGTGTCTTTCACCAACCAGTTGTGCTTCACAACCGGAATGGTGATGCCGAAAATATCGGCTTCTTGGAAAGCGTCTTTACCCAACATCCATGTCACGGTCTGACCACAGATCACGATCATCGGCACGGAATCCATCATCGCGGTCATCAGGCCTGTCACCGTATTTCCAGCTCCCGGTCCGGAAGTCACCAAAACCGCCGCCGGTTTGCCCGTGGCGCGCGCATAACCATCGGCCATGTGAACCGCACCTTGCTCATGACGGACAAGAATGAATTTCATCTTGGTCTTGATGGTTTCAAGAGCATCGAAAATGGGAATGGCCGCACCACCGGAATAACCGAAGATGTATTCGATGCCGAGATCGTCGAGCGTTTTGATAAGGGCTTGCGCACCGTCGAGTTGTTGCTTGCTCATAAAATTGGAATTGGAGAGGAAAGTTGGATGATTTCCCATAAATATACAATCGAAAATTGAGTAAATTTTCGCAAATCAGGTAAATTAACGATCTTAATTACTGTAAAATCGCAAACTTTTAGCGAAATGATGCATTTTCAGTCGCAGGCCCTGGAAATCTGCGGTCACACGCAGCCTTCGTAGTGAAAATGTTTCAGGGGGCGAATTGGTATTTAATCAGCCTTGCCCCAGAAGGGTGTAACCCTAAAAGCTGGGATCCATCCCAGCAGTCCAGGGCCTGCGGCGTATCCCTGTTGCGTTAAGCATATTTCTGCACTACCTGTGCATCGGATGATACAGTTTTCCCTATTTCAAATTCCGATTCGCGTGCTGCCATGGTTTTGGATCACCTTGGCTTTGATCGGTGGGGCGCTTCGCGCGGACTCCAAACAAGCGCTTTTTGGCATGCTGCTGTTTATGTTGGCGGGATTTATTTCCATTCTTGTCCATGAGCTCGGCCATGCCCTGACGGCGAAACATTTTGGCAAGCGAGTGGAGATCGTGTTGCAAGCCTTTGGTGGGTATGCGGCTTACAGCGGTGGCGGACGTTTGAGTAAAATGCAGACTTTGGCGATCACAGCTGCCGGTCCGGCGATACAGATCTTGTTGGGTTTTGGGGTATGGCTGCTAACTGAGCATCTGGTAGGCCTCAGTGAACATGGACGATATTTTTTCACCATCCTCTATCTCATCAGCTTTATGTGGGCACTGCTCAATCTTCTGCCTGTGCTGCCTTTGGATGGGGGACGGTTGCTGGAAACCATCCTTGGCCCGGAGCGAATCCGCCTAACGCTTCAGATTTCGATGGTGGTTGCCATATCAATCGCAGTCCTGTCTCTGACATTCAAACTCGGCATACTTCTGCCCGTTTTCATGGGGATGATGGCCTACGAATCTTATAAAGCGCTCAAACAAATCTCCTAAAGATACAATCGACGCTTTGAGCGGATGTCTCATTGGACTCCATCGAGACCGATGATCTGTCCTTTACTGGCGAGATCGTCCTGCCTGCGGCATTTTTCGGAAGGAATTCCATACCGACCTCGTAGAAGTAGCTAAATATGAAAAAGTGCGACCAACCGATTTTCATGATCCGCAATTTCTGGGCCACGCGGATGCATCCGATGTCTCGTTGTCGCATTCTATCCATCCTTTGTTTGCTCTGTAGTCTTTTGCCAGTGGCTAGCGCGTCTGCTCCGAATGAATCTTCCCCTTCCACCCCAAACATCATCTTTGTAGTCGCCGATGACATGGGTTTCATGGACACCGGCCACAGCGGAAATCCAATCGCCAAAACCCCTCACCTCGATCGCATGGCGGCAGAGGGACTACGCTTTGACAACTTCTACTCAGCCGGCGGCACCTGTTCGCCGGGACGGATGGCGATTTTAACAGGTCGCACGCCGATGCGCGCGCGCATGACCACAACGGTCGGGGCGATGCAGGAGGGGGAGGTTACCGTCGCCGCCGCACTCAAAACCGCCGGCTACGCAACCGGACACTTTGGCAAGTGGGGACTCGGCCGGGAAGGCACCCATCCACTGAAGGTGGGTTTCGATGAGGCCGTATGGAGCAAAAACTACTATGACCTCGGTGCCGCATTTTTTGTCGGCGACAGTGACAAGCGCGAGGATGCACCCGTCAAAACCACCGGCGACACCTCGGTGGCCATCATGGAAATCGCACTCGATTTCATCGGCAAACGCGCGCAGAGCAAGAAGCCCTTTTTCGCGCAAATCTGTTTTGGCTCGCCGCACGCTCCCCATGAGGCAGCCGAGGAATTCAAGCGGCTCTACCCCGATCTCTCGGAGGACGAACGAAACTTTTGGGGTGAAGTTTCAGGCTTGGACTCCGCTGTAGGAAAACTACGGGATGAACTAAGGCGACTCAACATCGCCGACAACACGCTGCTCTGGTTCGTCAGCGACAATGGCGGAATTTCCGAGATATCCGGCATCGAGAAAAAAGGTCGCATCGGCGCGCGCACTGTCGGGCTGCTCGAATGGCCGCGCAGAATCCCCAAGCCCATGCGAACGGATATCCCGGTCTGCCACATCGACATGTACCCCACCGTGCTCGATATCGCCGGTGTCAGCATGAAGCACCAGCCGGTCATCGATGGCATCAGCCTGCTGCCGCTTTTCGACGGCAAAATGCAAAGTCGACCTAAGCCCTTGGGCTTTCTCTCCGGCAGCTATGCCAGCAAGAACGATCTGACGCTTTGCGAATTCAACGGCGCCGCATGGGTTGACGGCAAGCACATGCTCCGCCTCGACTCGCCCAACAAGCGGCGGAAAACCGATTCCGTGGCGCTCTTCGACAGGATCGCTGACCCTACACAAGAAAAGAACATCGCGGCACAACATCAGCAAGAAGTGCAGCAAATCCTCAAGGAACTCGAAGCATGGCGTGAAAGTGTAAAAACCAGCTTTGCCGGAAAAGACTACATCCGCTGAGTCCGTGAAAAAAGACCTCGCCGATGCGATCAGTGACTGCGCGAGCCGCTACCTGCGTGAACACGCCGCATTCCGAGCTGAACAGTCTTCCTAATTGCAAACTACGCTCACCTCGTAATCCCAAGAGCCTCAAATAAAACCATCATCAAACGGGCCAGAAAAGTCAGAGATCCGCGAGATATCGTTATAAAACCATTGCCAGACGATTGGTGGACTTCACAACCATACAATCCTGCGGGACGCACAGTCCTTTCACCCACGAGATGATGGCGCTATATTCCGCGTCGCTAGCACCTTATCCACGCGAGTGCTATCCATATCTAACACCTCGAACATCCACTCTCCAGTGGAGATCCGGTCGGTCTCCGCAGGCACACGGCCAAGCTCATTCATGAACCATCCGGAAACGGTCTGGAAATCATCCCCACCGCCCTCGGGCATGACGAAGCCTTCGAGGCGTTCCGGGAGTTTCTCGATCTCGAAAAGCCCGTCGATGAGCCACGTGCCGTCTTCGCGCTGTTTAACGGGCATGGTAAGCCGCTCCTCCAACGAGGGAACATCCCCGACGATGGTTTCCATCAAATCAATAAGTGTGACCATGCCCATGACGCTACCAAACTCGTCGAGCACGAAAGCCGCGCGCTGCCCAGACGTGCGGAATGTCTCCAGCAGTGCGCTTGCGCTTTGGGTTTCTGGCACTAGGAGTGGAGGACGCATGATTGCGGAAAACGAGACGCGCTCTCCCGCCGCAAGCTGACCGTAGATGTCCTTGATCGCCACGGCTCCCACGAGATTCTCGCGCCGCCCCTGATAGACGGGAAATACGCCTTGTGTGCTGTGCATGATCTGCGGCCACAGGTCCTCGTGTTTGGCATCCCGCTCGATCCAGACAATTTTTGAGCGAGGGATCATGATGTCATAGGCCACGAGTTTTTCGAATCCAATGACACCTTGCATCATACGGGATTCGGTTTGGTTGATGGACCCGGTGATCATGCCCTGCCGGACAAGTACGGTCAGCTCCTCCCGAGACATGCCGCTGTCCTGCGTTTCTCGGACACCGAAAAGCTTCAATAATCCGCCCGTTGACCATGACAAAAGATTTACCATCGGTGACGCCGCAGTTGAAAGCTTGGCCATGGGCGAAGCCATCGCGCTGGCAATTGCTTCCGGGAATTTCATGGCCAGCCGTTTCGGAACCAGCTCGCCCACGACCAGCGAGAGGTAGGTGAGGATGCCGATCACGATGGCGAGCGATATGGGCTTCGCATACTCGCCGATCACGGGAACCACCTCCAAGATTTCGGCCAACCGGGTTGCCACTGTTCCACTGCCCAAGGCCCCGGCAACGATACCGACCAAAGTAATGCCAATCTGAACCGTTGAGAGAAATCGATTCGGGTTCTCCGAGAGGGCGAGTGCCCTCTTCGCGCCTTTACTGCCATTGTCCGCCATAGATTGCAGCAATCCCCTACGGGATGAAACAATGGCTATTTCGGTCATGGCAAAAACGCCGTTGGCGATGAGGAGAATGAGGACGAGGGAAATTTCAAAAACCGCTGAATTCATGATGACGATGGCGACAAAACATGAGGATACTGCCAGAAGATCGCATCCTTGTCCAATCCACGCTTTGACCCGTTCACCTAGGGCTAATCAAGGACATCCTCAAGAATGCTCGATGCATTCTTTCCAGTTGGGTGCTTGCATGGTTGGGATTATTGACTTACTTTATCGTTCATATAACCTTATTTATCGGTCATGATTTCAACTGCACTACAAGATTTGTTTGGGGGAAAAGCAGCTGAAGCGGTTCTTTTGTCCCTGTTTCATCATGGGGAGGCATATGGTCGAGCGGTTGCCAGAGATTTTGGGGTGTCATTGGATGGAGTCCAGAAGCAACTTGAGCGCTTTGAACGATCGGGAGCGCTTGTTTGTAAGCGTCAGGGACGAACGCTAGTGTATAGCTGGAATCCCAAGTCCAGAGTCGCATCACGTCTTCGGGATCTTACCGGAGTCATCTACGACGGATTAAGTCTTGAGGCGAAACAGTTCTTGTTTACGGAACGACGCCAACCCAGAGCCAAGGACAAGCCGGTGATCCGGTGAAGCAGTCGCACATATTCCAATCAAACAAACAAATCATGGCCGAACTATGCCTGTAACCCCCGCTCTCGGGAACTCCAGCGCCAAGCCTACCTGAGGAAGAGATCAAGAAAACCATGAGAGAAATAACACAAGAGGATGGCAGTCTCCAACTTGACATCCTCAAAAAAAGTAATAAAATGTTCTTAGTTTTAAAGCCGATGAAAAAACGCCAACAATCGCAGACGCACAAAACCAAGCCTTCCGAACCTGAAAAGGAGCTCGCGAGCTGGTTCAAAGCCCTGCGCAAAAACAGCTTGAATCTGACCCAAAAGGAATTGGCCGAACGTGCCGGAATTCCTCTGGGAACCATCCGATATTTCGAACAAACTGGCCGGACCAGCCTCCAGAATTTTCTCCGGATCGCGACCGAGCTACACACGCTCGATCTTTTCCTAGCACTGGCACGAGGCGAGGAGCCCATGACCTTCCAGAAAATCCAAAAGGAGAAAACCATATCGCGGCTGCAGGATGAACTGGTGGTGAAACGAAAAGAAGCCACCCCCATGGAAATCCGCAAGCGCAATGCGTTTGTCGTCACAACTGCCCCCATCCGTAAATGGCGGCTGCATGGCAGGGAAAAATGGATCGACGCAGTAACCGACGCAAGATGAGTGACGGCCCACAATACGAACCCCACGAGTTTTTTCCGGTTCTCGAAAAACTACCGCAAGCCGTAGGAGAGGTAGTCATCTGCGGAGGGCAGGCAGTCAATTTGCTCGCGGCCGTATTCCTCACTGAAGGTCAATTGGAAAAATTACTTGGAAGGGGCAACGTAATGTCTGCCGACATGGACCTCGTGATCACCAAGGCACTCCAACGGCAAATCGTCAATCTGGCGAACAAATCACAAGGATTTTCACTGAAAACATTCGCGGACTGCCGCCAACCCATCCAGTTCGCCATCATGCCTAACGACATGCCCGATACCCGTATCGATGTCATGCGAAGCATCAATGGAATTCACACTGAAAAAGACCGAGTATTCGAAGACGCCATCGATTTGGACAACAGTCCATACCTCGTAATCAACCCAACCACGCTTCTCATCGCGAAGGCCGAAAACTGCGCAACTCTTGAACAGGACTCACCCACAGAAAAGCGCAACGACATCAAACACCTGCAGCTCCTCATTCCTATCGTTCACAACTACCTCCAGAAACTAGTCCTTAATTGCGATCCCGAGTCAAAAAGCGAACAACGCGACATTATGCGCTTCCTCAAAAGCATCCATGCCGCCTCAAAAAAGACCAACTTCCAAAAGGGAATGAAGCTCGCTCAGGTGAAGCTCTATGACGCCATCCCAATCGCTCGAATTCGAAAGTCGAAACTGAAAATCCTACAGAACTATCTGGAACAAACCTTTCTGGGAAACCCAAGCATGCCCACAACCTGAACGATAGATAAAATCACGTCAGGCTTATCGCCGGAAATCCAATCGCGAATGAAATGGAGCTGTAAGAGTCCTTTATCCGGAACAGATTGAAAATAGAGGTTAATAGGAAAGTGGAAACTACCTAACTCTCACACAAACAACTGCCGGTCCAGCGAACGGAACTGAATGGCTTCTAAAACCTCGTTGCTTGTGATGTCAGGTTTACCTGCTAAGTCGGCCAAGGTTCTGGCGACTTTTAAAATCCTATCATGAGCACGGGCGGAGAAGTTCATTTCCTGCATCGCGTGTTCGAGGTAGCCTTTGCTTTCCGCATCGAGCTTGCAGTGATCGCGGACCTGACGTGCGCCCATGGCGGAGTTGGTGGTGAGATTCTTATTTTTTTGGAATGCGATTTCGGGATTCAGGTAGCTCCTTAAAATTCTCTCGTGTGGAAATCCGCTTACCGCTTTGATTTTCTAGATCTTTGCGGGCTTTGCCTGCGACGGATCCGCCGTCTTTGGCTGCTTTTTTGTTTGCCGGGAATCCAAGGGCGTTGCGTTTCTTGGCAATCTCCGTGGTGGATGCCTCGCCGAGCATGGTGAAGATAAGTTCGAGGTCGGTCATGTGGTCGCGGAGGTTTTCCTTGGGGTTGGAAAGCGCCTTGAACTCTTTGTATTCGGATGGGGTCATACCGAAGGTAGCTTTGCTGATCTCTGCGGTTAGGATGGCGAATTCGCGACCCTCTTTGACGCCGCGGTTTTTCCATTCGTCCGTGAGTTCGTCGCGGACGGCGATGCCGCGCAGGCGTTTCTCGATCCATTCTTCCGAGTAACCCTTTTGTTCGTAGATCTCGCGCATGCGCTTGGCGGCAAGTTCGGGGTTCTCGATTTCTTCAAGCCGCTCATAGCCGACTTTGGCGAGCCAGAGTTTAAAGGGTTCTGCTTTGGGGGACGGGATGGATTGGATGATGCGCAGGAGTTGTTCGGTATCGGCGACGTCAGTCATGCGCTGCTTGCCGTCGGCAGCGATCATTTTCAAACCGTTACAATTTGTAACGGTTTCATTTCCTTCATCCGCGAGACGCTTTTTCATGACGCGCCAGTAGGTTTGTGGATTTGAGCTGTTGCTCAGAACGGCGACAACATCGACGATGGCAAATAGCCATTTCCCCTTTTCCGCATTCCAAACGCGGCGGACTTGTTTTTCTTCAAAGAGCGAGATTTGTGACATGGTATTCGTAGGGTTGAATTCAGACAAAAAGTTGCCGATCCAGCGAGCGAAACTGGATGGCTTCCAGCATTTCGCTGCCGGTGATGTCATCTTTGCCCGCAAGATCGGCGAGAGTGCGGGCAACTTTCAAAATTCGGTCATGGGCACGCGCGGAGAAGTTCATTTCCTGCATCGCGTGTTCGAGGTAGCCTTTGCTTTCCGCATCGAGCTTGCAGTGATCGCGGACTTGGCGAGCACCCATTGCGGAGTTGGTGGTGAGCTTGTCGCGTTTCAATCGGCTTACTTGGATCTCTCTGGCCATGGAAACACGTTGACGGATGGTTTCGGAAGACTCTCCGGTGACCACATCGGAGGTGAGGTCTTTGAAATCGACGAGCGGGACTTCGACATGGATATCGATGCGATCTAACAACGGACCGGAGATGCGTTGGCGGTATTTTTCGATTTGTTTCACGGAGCAGCGGCATTGCCTTTTGATATCTCCGTAAAAACCGCAAGGACAGGGATTCATGGCAGCGACGAGCATGAAGCGGGCTGGAAAAGTCAGAGATCCGGCGGCGCGAGATATCGTCACATGTGAATCTTCAGATGGTTGTTGGGTTTCACTACTTCGGGGATTTTTCTTTTAGGCTATAGGGTTTGTGCTCGGGCTGTCTTTGCCATACTTTTGACAGCTAGGTGATCATGCGTCTCGTTACGATCGCTGTCTGTCTAAAAATGATTGACGCTATACTTTCGAAGAATCGTTCATGATTAAGAAATATTGACCGTCTAAATCGGGCGTCGAAAGGTTGCCCGATGGGAGGAGATCGGTAGATGAGTCGCTTTGTATTAGACACCATCCGCAAGTATGGCTACTGACAACTCTCATGCATGATTTACCTCTCATCTCTACGATTGCCGCCGCTTTCACAGCGGCGTGGATACTTGGGTTGTTGACGCAGTGGCTAAGGCTTTCCCCGATCGTCGGTTATCTATTGGCGGGGATACTCATCGGCCCGCATACCCCCGGCTTCGTTGGCGACGTTCATCTCGCTACTCAATTAGCTGAGGTGGGAGTGATTCTTTTGATGTTCGGCGTCGGCCTTCATTTCCACCTGAAAGACCTTATTGCGGTTAAAAACGTGGCCATACCCGGAGCGGTCGGCCAGAGCCTGATCGCGACTCTCGTGGCGATGGCGGTTTTCTCGGCATTCGGGATGCCTCTCAAGACGGGCGCGGTGCTCGGCATGGCGATGGCGGTGGCCAGCACAGTCGTGCTGATGCGCGTGCTAATGGACGCAGATGTTATGAATTCGCGGCAAGGACACGTTGCAGTTGGATGGCTTATCGTAGAGGACATTTTCACGGTAATTCTGCTGGTGCTTATTCCGGTGTTAGGTGCCGAGACCATAGGCGCGGCAGACGGGGAAGCCGCGCAAACAGTAACGGGTCCCGGAGCGTTCTGGTGGACGCTGGGTGTGGCCCTGGTAAAACTCGTAGTGCTTGTCACTATCGTGATGGTGGCCGGGGCGAAAATCGTTCCTTGGGTGCTGGTCCGGGTGGCCCGCTTGCGATCACGAGAGCTGTTCACTCTAACCGTTCTCGTCTTTTCTGTCGCTATTGCCGCAGCATCCTATTTTTTCTTTGGTGCTTCGATGGCACTCGGTGCATTCTTGGCGGGCATGGTGGTGGCGCAATCACCGGTCAGCCACCAAGCGGCGGCGGATGCATTGCCGCTGCGTGATGCTTTTGCCGTGTTGTTTTTCGTATCCGTCGGCATGTTATTCGATCCGGCATTTCTCATCGAGCAGCCACTGATGGTGAGCGCGGCACTTGGCATCATTCTCGTCGTCAAGCCACTCGCAGCGCTGCTGATCGTGGCGGTGCTCGGTCATTCTGTCCGCACCGCGCTCACGGTGGCCATCGGTTTGGCGCAAATCGGTGAGTTCTCCTTTATCTTATCCGAGCTTGCACGCAAACACGGACTGATGCCCGAATCCGGCCACAATGTGCTCGTTGCGGCAGCAATTATCTCCATCACATTGAATCCCCTCCTGTTCCGCTCCTTGCCGAAGGTTGAGAATTGGTTGAGAAAATATCCTCGACTATGGCATCTGCTCAATGGGCGCGCTGAACGCAAGGCGGCAGCTATGAATCTCATGGATGCCGGTCCTGAACACTCCTCCGCAGAAGGAAAGCGTCTGGCCATCGTTGTCGGATACGGTCCTGTTGGCCGATCCGTTCACAAGGTATTGCAGGACGCTGGCCTCGCCACCGTCATCATCGACATGAACATGGACACTGTCACTGCATTGCGTGCCGAGGGGCATACGGCGATTTTCGGAGATGCATCCAACCAGGGAGTTCTCGAACAGGCAGGCGCGGCCCGAGCATCACACCTCGTAGTCACTCTGCCCAATGCCTCGCATCGAGCTGCAGTGGTTACAGCTGGCCGAGCTATCAGTGAATCCGTGCGCATTGTGGTCCGTGCCCACTACCTCCGCGAACGCGAGGAACTTGAACGCAGCGGTGCCTCCGCAGCAGTCTTTGAGGAAGCCGAGGCCGCGGTGGCGCTTGCCCGACTGGTACTTGCCGATACTGGAGTCCATCGGCAGGCCGCCGAGCGGAAGCTGCAGGACATTCGCCTTCAGCTGATAACCGAAAACTTTGCGAACATCCGTTCTCAACACGTATCTTCCGTTATGGTTCCTTGGGCTCGGGTTCGGTGGTTATCTGCTTCGGCAGCTAGGCCTGATGTCCTTCAACAGATAGCACAGGAACGGTTCTCGCGATGGCCGGTGGTGGATCCCAAGACTCGGCGGCCGATTGGGTATCTACTCGCAAAGGATCTCATCGCTCAGTCGGGAGATGATCACTGGACCGCTCTGATCCGGCCACTGAAGTCCGTTCATCCGGATGATGGCATTGACGCCACCCTCACACGCATGCAGGGCGAAAGCGCTAGTCTCTACTTGATCGAAGATGCTGGCGTGATTCTCGGTCTCATCACGCTTGAGGAAATCCTAGAGCAAGTCTTCGGTCAGCTCGAAGATGAAGATGGCCGTAAAAAGCCGATTCTCTTAACGGACACCGTGACACACGGAGGCATCGTGATGCCGATGGAATCCACCACGAGAGACCAAGCCATCCATGAACTGGTATCGATCATTCCAGCAAACCGCCTCCCAGTTGGAATGGATGCTACACAACTCGCTGCACTGGTTTTCGCACGCGAGGAGGAAATTACGACCGATCTGGGCAACGGCATCGCTATTCCTCACGCGCGTTGCCCAGGTTTAGCCGCGCCATTAGCGGTCATTGGCTACTCCAAGGGAGGGATTTTATATAATGCCGAGCAAAGCGAACTGGTTCGTGTTCTATTTTTGCTGGTGACTCCCGCAGAGAGACCGGAGGCACAGTTGGCCCTTCTCCGGCAAGTGGCTAGGTTCTGCGACAATCAGGCGTCCAGAGCTTCCTTGATGAACGCGGAATCACCTGAAGCGCTATGGGATGCCTTAGACAAATTTCAAATTGCCAATGCATCGCATTAGACCAATCCGTCCTAAAGCATTCGCTCGCGTGCGCCTGAAGATCTAGTGGTTGTCATCAGGAAAACAGCTTCCGGTCCAGCGAGCGGAACTGAATTGCCTCTAAAATGTCGTTGGGGCGTATGGACTCTGAGCCTCCAAGGTCGGCCAAAGTGCGAGCGACTTTGAGTATGCGGTCGTGAGCGCGTGCGGAGAAATTCATTTCTTCCATTGCGTGTTCTAGGTAGCCGCGTGACTCGGCATCGAGGCGGCAACACTCTCGAACTTGCTTAGCTCCCATCGCTGCGTTCGTGGTGATCTTGGCGGATTTGTAGCGTGCAACTTGAATTGCCCGTGCTGCGGAAACGCGGGCGCGGATTTCAGATGAGGAGTCTCCGGTTAGTTTTTCAGATGTGAGCTCCTTAAAATCGACCAGTGGGACTTCGACGTGGATGTCAATCCGATCAAGCAGCGGTCCGCTAATTTTCTGGCGATAGTTCTCGATCTGTCTAACAGAGCAGCGGCATTGCCTTTTGACATCGCCATAAAATCCACACGGACAAGGGTTCATTGCGGCAACTAACATGAAGCGTGCGGGGAAGGCTACCGTGCCTGCGGCACGGCTAATCGAAACGGCACCGTCCTCCAAAGGTTGGCGCATGACTTCCAGGGTTGACCTGCGGAATTCGGGAAGCTCATCGAGAAACAATACGCCATGATGCGCTAGTGAAACTTCGCCGGGACCCGGATTGGTTCCTCCGCCTAACAGGCCCGCATCTGAAATCGTGTGGTGCGGTGCGCGAAACGGACGAGTTGTTAGAAATCCTTTTTTCGTGTCCAAGGTGCCGGCGATGGAATGGATCTTGGTGGTTTCAATCGCATCGTCCTCGGTCATTTCTGGCATGATGGTCGGGATGCGTTTCGCCAACATGGATTTCCCCGTTCCCGGCGGGCCGACCATGAGGAGATTATGACCGCCGGCCGCAGCGACTTCCAAAGCGCGTTTGACATGATGTTGACCTTTGACCTCGTTGAAATCGACATGGTAGCTACGATGACTTTCAAAAAAAGCGCGTCGGTCTAACACAAATGGCGCGATGCGTTTTTCTCCACTGATGAATTCCCAAGCCTGGCGAAGGTTGCGGACTGGAATGATGCTGATACCGTGGATGACCGCAGCTTCTGCGGCGTTTGCTTCAGGGACGATGAGAAATTTCCTGCCGCAGGCGCGGGCTTTGAGGGCGATAGATAAAACGCCTTTGACAGGTCGAACGGCACCGTCGAGCCCAAGCTCGCCGACCACGCAGAAATGATGAGTTTCCAGAGCGTCATTGCCACTCGCGCCTATCATGGCGAGGGCGATGGGCAGATCGAACGATGGGCCTTCTTTTTTCAGATCGGCCGGGGCGAGATTCACGGTCTTGATGCCGACATCGAGTTTAAGCGCGGAAGCCATGATCGCGGAAGTGACGCGTTGAGAGCTCTCGCGCACGGCGGCATCCGGCAAACCGACAATGATGACGCCGGGATTTTCCGCGTTGCGAGCGTTGACTTCCACTTCCACTTCGAAGGCATCTACGCCCCGCAACGCCGCTGAATACAGTTTAGTGATCATTTGAACAACCTAACTGAAGCGGGGCCATACGATATGGCAAGCAAGAAAGCGGCTTTTCAGTAAGTAGTCATAACTGTAAATCACACTTATGAAAAACCTAATTCGGCCGCTCGCTAACACGCTGACCATGGCCACCTCCCTATTTTACCTATCCGAGGTCCAGGCCAAGGATTCCTACGCGGAGATGTTAGAGCAACTCCGTCCGGAAATCACCGCGAAGTTGCCGACCATCGATGAAGCATCGCGCAAAAGCATCGTTGAGGCCAAGGACGCGAAGGCCAGGATCGAAGCGGTTAGAAAGATTTCGGCGTTGGATGCTTTACTTTCCAACACCGGGCTCGATGCCAAATTGGCAAAGTTCTTCATTCTCAACGAAGCGACGCCAGCTGCCCTTTCGGATTTCGCCGCCAAGGGTGAGGAACAGAAAAAACTCATCGATGTCCTGCTTGCGGACGAGAAGCTGATGTTAGAAATCGCTGTTGCCGACGGCGCGCTACCGATGCACGGCGGGAAGGACAAGGCCCCGCCACAGTATAGCAAGGTGATGGAGATCTACACCACGATCCAACAAACCAGTCCCAAGGCGAAAACGGGAGTGCTCCGGCGTCTTGCACTTGCTGTGAGTCTTGAGTTCGGTGGATCGGCAGAGCAACCTGCGGACGAGCAAGACGCCGATGCTCCAAAGCCGGACATCTCCACGGCCATCGATCCGGTGAAGCGTTATTTGCATTTTGAAAAGGCATACGAAGCGGGCGAGCTGGATACCAACTTTGATATCCTTAGCGTCTGGGAGCTGCGATTTGTCGTCTGCGCCAAGGAACGCGATGATGTGCTTGCTTGGGGGCGTGAGATGTTGCGTAACTTCAGGCCCGATCACGTCACGACGGATAACGAGGGTTGGCGTTACGCGAACCTCGTCAATACCGATGTCCAATACGGATCGATCAACGTAGGAAATGACCGACCTGAATTAGCGGGAATGCAAAACATCCTGATGAACGGAGGCATTTGCGGCCGCCGTGCCTTTTTCGCACGCTACATCTGCCGGGCGTTCGGGATTCCAGCCACCGCACGTCCGAGCAGCGGCCATGGCGCTTCTGCCCGCTGGACGCCCCAGGGTTGGGTCGTCGTCTTAGGCCCGGGCTGGGGAAGTGGCAGTACCGGCACTCGCTACGGCTCCGACCTCAATTTCCTCGCGACCACCCAAGCCCGCGCGCGCGGAGGCGAATTCCTGAAAGTGAAACGCGCTTACTGGATCGGTGATGTGATGGGAGAAGCCCGCACCCTCGGCGAGCGCAACATTCGCACCGCCCCAGCCTTCTGGAATGCGGTTGCGCTGGCGACCCAAGGACGAATCATCGAAGATTCCCAAGCCGTCACACTCGATGCGCTCGGCGCGGAGTTTGGAGAAGCCAATGGTCCCAATATTGCGGATGGAGTCATTGCTGCGACCGTCAAACCCGAGGACAGCAAGATCACCCTTGGTGCGGACGGCACCATCACCATTCCGGCGGTGGCTTATACGCAAACCAAAGGCGGCAATGAGGATGAGGAAGAAAAATCGAATGATATCATCGCCATGAAAAGCTTTGGCGGCGGCATGCAACTTTTCCTCCCGGACTTCAATCGGCAACAACCCATCTTAGTGCGAGGCGGCACATGGAAGCATGAGGCATCCCTGTGCGAGTCCGCGACACGCCATTGGAAAGGTCGGCGTCCGAAAAACTCCTTTCCCATGCGCGGTCTGCGCCTTGCGATCACTCCGGACGGCGATCAGACGGACAAGGAATTTAAGATCGAACTGGCCGATGGCGTGACCATGGATTTCGTCTACATTCCACCCGACAAGTTCATCATGGGCGGCGACCGCGCGCAGAAACAAGGCGACATCCTCGCCGACACCCCGAAGCACGAGATCACCCTGACCCGCGGTTTTTATTTGGGAAAATATGAGATGACCCAGTCGCAATATGCGGCGGTCATGGCGAAGGAACAGGGTAGTTCCGCCAAAGGCCCGGACCATCCCGTGGACGGGGTCAAACCGTCGCGCGCGCTCTTGCTCTGCGATACGCTTTCATCCAAGATTGGCAGAGAAGTACGCCTACCCACCGAGGCCGAGTGGGAATACGCCGCCCGCGCCGGAACCTCCACCCGTTGGTTCTTTGGCGACGACGCATCGAAGCTCGGCGAATACGCTTGGTTCAAGGACAACGCCGATGGCAAATCCCATCCGGTGGGTCAGAAAAAACCTAACCCCTGGGGACTTTATGACATGTATGGAAACATCGCCGAATTCGTCCGCGATGAACATCAGGAAGACTATTACGCGAAAGGCCCAAAAGTTGATCCCATCGGGCCGAGCCTTGGCACCTACTCGAACATGGAATTCTCCATCGATGCCCCCAAGGCCGGCGATTACATCCTGACCGCTAAAGTGTGCACCTCGAATTACCATCAAACCCTCCAACTCGCCGTCAATGACGCCAGCACCCCTACAACTCTCAAACTCCCCTTCACCTTGGGTAAATGGAGCCCAAGCGAGTCGGTCACGCTTACACTCAAGCAAGGCAAGAACAAGCTGCACTTCTGGCGCGATCAGGCTCCGCAATCCGGCGTTGCCTTGAAGGAATTCACACTCAAGCCGGTTGTCGGATCAAAGTGATAGCCCGTCACAAGAACCGGCACCGACTCGTTACCAGCCCGGCTTAGCCCCCGCGCAAAACGTCCAGGTAGGATATTACATTTTTTAACATCAAGCTGCCAAAGCATCACCTGTGGAATACGGGTAAGAAAGCTGCTTCCCCTTTCGTAAAGATGCATGTAAATCAAACCCATGAAAAAACTCTTGCTCGCGCTGCTCGCCTTCGCCCCATGTCTGTTCGCTGCGGAAGTCGAGGAAGGATTTGTGCCACTTACCAATGGCAAAGATCTGAGCGGGTGGAAGGTCGTTGGCGGGAACGGTCAGTACAAAATGGAAAACGGCGAGATCATCGGCACAGGCGAAAAGGTGAAAGAAAACACCTTCCTGATTACTGAGAAAACCTACAAAGACTTTGATTTCCGTTTCGAGATGAAGTTCGATACGCTAAAAGGCAACTCTGGCATGATGTTCCGCGGCCTCCAAAAGGAATCCAAGGACGGCAACGGACGCGTGCACAGCTATCAGTGCGAACACGACAACGGCAAGGAGCGTTCTTGGACTGCCGGACTTTATGACGAAGCTCGCCGCGGCTGGTTGTTTCCTAACAAAGCGAACAAAGAGCAATGCGCAGCCTTCACCCAACAAGGCAACCAAGTTTTCAAATGGGAAGATTGGAATGAAATCCGTATCGTCTGCGAAGGTAAACACATCCAAATTTTCCTCAACGGAGAGAAGCGCGTGGATTTCACCGACGAAGATGAGGCCAACTTCACTCCAGAGGGCTTCTTTGGAATGCAAGTTCACTCAGGCCAATCCACCAGCGTGCGCTGGCGCAATCTGCGGATCAAGGAGCTGTCTGCGAAGTGAAATCCTCTATTAAAACTTATCGGAATTTTTTACAGAAGGTAACGAAGTCAACGAAGGGCCAGGACAGCTCTGTTATCACATCCCATTAACCAAAATTCCAAAATCGAAAATTTGCGCGCGTAGCTCCTTCGTTCTCTTCGTTACCTTCTGTAAAGAGATCTTTTTTCAAGAACTGCTTGTTCTCAGTTCATATCTCTCTACCCGGCAACTGACAACTTCTCGATCAGTCTTGCGGAAATCGCATCGATGCCCTTTTGCATCGTGATTTCCCGATCCGTTTCAGCTGCAAGGCAGGTCATGGAAACTCCATCCAACCCGCAAGGGGTAATGGCGAGAAAAGGCGGCAGCGATTCACGCGTGATGTTGATGGCGAAGCCATGCATGGAAATCCATTTCCGCACCCCCACGCCGATGGAGGCCAGCTTCCGGTTTTCCACCCACACACCTGTTAGACCATCGCGTCGGCCTGCGGCGACCCCGAGATCTCCACAAGCGGCGATGAGTGCGTCTTCGATGGAACGCAGATGCGCATGTAAATCACGACCGCGAGGATTCAAATCTAACAAAGGATAACCGACCAACTGGCCGGGGCCGTGGTAGGTCGCTTGTCCGCCCCGATTCGTTTCAAAAATCGGATAAGGAAGTAAGTCAGGCGAACGCAGCGAAGACTGATCACGCAGCCTCCCTATCGTATAAACCGGCTCATGTTCTAACAGGAGAATCTGATCATGGGCTTTACCTGCTAAAATTTCCGCCACAGTTTTTTCCTGAATTTCCAGACCTTCCGTGTAACTCACGGGACTGGGAAAGATGATGATTTCAGGAGGAGGGTTCATGTTGGCTTGCTGGTTGCCTTAACTAAAAAGAGTTCTAACCACGAAAAACACCAAATACACGAAAAGAAGAGAGGTTTAATTCTTGGAATGAACAGTTGGGGGTTTCGTGTTTCACAAAGCCTTGATCACCACCACATCCTTCATTGGCGGCGTCTCTCAAAAGATTTCTGGAATGCCGCACGTGCGGCCTCGACCGTTTCCTGCGAGCTCTCGTCGCGCTGCCAGGCCCCAAATGACTGATCCAGAAAACTCACTCGCCGATAGATCGCCACCCATTCTTTGCCTTCTCTTCCGGGGTAGCAACGGTTCGGAACCCATGAATCGATGCGTTCGAATTCCGGGGCAAAGCGGGTGTCGAGTTCTTCAATCGAGGCGTTGAACGGTGGGCCTTCGTCTTCTTCGCCAGGGTCGTTGGGCGTGAGGAAAAACACGCCGATGAGATGGCCACCCGGCGGGATCAAATCCTTGCAGGCGGCAGCGTAGTCGTTTCGGCGCGAGGGATGGATGGCACAATAACACGTGTGTTCCCAGATGGCGGTGAAGGTTTTTGCCTTGCGCCAAACTGGATCAAGAAAATCGCCGAGTTCGTAGGATACCTTGCCTATGCTCGGATACTCCTTGGCTTTTTCGAGGGCGAGTGGCGCGAGATCGAGGCCGAGAGTTTTGGGTCCGAGTGCACCGATCACGCGAACATCGTGACCTGTGCCACAGCCGGGGACGAGCACAGGGCCTTCGCCCCAAATGGACGGATCTGTTTTTTCCAACAGCTCCAGCAAGGGAGGCGCGGCACGGCCTTTTTCCCATGGAGTATCTCCAAGTTCGTAGCGTTGGTTCCAATCCGTCATGATGTTTTCAAATGAGTCTCCGATCTAACATCTTGGCGCGGATGGGATCGGAGGCTTGGAGATGGGCGAGGGCGATGGCCAAGGCATCGGCTGCATCGAAAGACGGAGTTTCCGCAAGACCGAGCAAGGCGCGAACCATGAAAGCGACTTGTGCCTTGTCCGCTGTCCCTTTTCCGACCACTGCCATTTTGATTTTTTTCGGAGAGTATTCGTAAACCGGAATCCCGTGATCCGCCGCCGCGATCATGGCCGCCGCGCGTGCGGCTCCCATGGAAATGGCGGTGCGGTGGGATTGGACATAGATAATGCCCTCAACCGCGATTTCCTCCGGCTGATGTTTTTGGATGAGATGAACAAGGTGGGTGCGGATTGCGGAGAGGGCGCCGGATTGAGGAATGTTTTTCGGAATGGAAATCACATCATAACCCAGAACCGAAGGCTTGCGCGGGTCGCCCTCGAGTATGGCATAGCCGGTATTGCGGACGGCTGGATCAATGGCGAGAACGCGCATGCATGGAGTTAAAACCAGTTTGGCGGTTATAAAAGCGGGAAATGCCACCACCGTGCCAAAACACGTTGACCCCAATTCTCTAGCATGTCAGCATGGCTAAATCATGAATGCGAAACTTCTCATCGCCGCTCCTCTAGCCTTGGCCTTCACCGCCTGTGATCCGACGGGCACATCCCTGAACGGATCCGGCATCGATCCCCTGCGTCCTCCCTCGGCTCAGGTGGACAACGGCAGTTACGGAACTGGGCTCAGACCGGGACAATTCGTCACTGCGGCCATTAACAACACCGCGTTCTACAAGGATAAGCCGAAAGAAGATCAAGCCGCGGACAAGCTGCTTGAGCAAGGCACCCCCATGAAAATCGTCGCCTTGTCGGGAACCTATACAAAAGTCGAACTCGATAGCGGCGAAGTTGGATTTGTCCCATCGGTGATGATTTCTAACGGTGAAGCCGATGTGTCACCCTTGAACGGAAACACCGACAACCAGCCTCCGATCATCAATCCTGATGGTGACGTGCCGTTGCCCGTGCTCGATCCAAGCACTGCCCCTCCTGTGGAGCCGGGCGGATTGCCTCCCGTGGATCCGGCTCCTCCAATCAAGCCGCTCGAGCAATAAGAATTCTTTATCAAATGCAGATGAATCACACGGAATTGGTATCGATGGCGGAACAGGAAATCGCCGCAATCATCAAAGTTTTACCAGATGACATCAAAGCTCACGCCTTGAACTGTCCGGTCTGTTTCGATTCCAAGCCGGTTGCCGGAAGCGATGCAGAGGAATGGCTCGGAGTTTTTGAAGGGGCCTCCCTGATCGATGAGCCTGATCCGGAAAACCTGCCGCGCATCCGGCTTTTCGTGGAAAACATCTGGGAATACGTGGAGATGGATGAGCAGGATTTTCTCGATGAAATCAGCACGACCTTTCTTCACGAGCTCGGGCACTACCTCGGCTGGGATGAAGACGAAGTGTCGGAACGTGGATTGGCCTGAGTCAAGGCACTTGGGTTCTGCCGAGAGCGGTATCGATCAGCTCGATCGGATCCAGATCCTGGTCGGAAAGGATACGGTGCCGCATGACGGCTGTAAAAACGGCTTGGACGTGGTCCGGATAAACTGCGGCGGCTGATTCCAGAAACGCGTTGGCTCTTGCCGCGCGGAGCAAGGCAAGAGCCGCTCTAACAGAAACGCTGTGTTCCGAGCCCGCCATTTTACGCAGGCTTTCGCAAAGATCCGTGATGTATTGCGCAACCGATCGGGAAACCGGAATACTGCTGACAAATGATTGGAGCCCCTGAATCATCTCACCATCCACTCCCAAGTCCGGCGGCTCAGGGTGCGCCATGTTTTTCGTGGCGTGAGCGAGAAGGATATCGGTTTGCGTCGCGGCGTCAGGCAAAGCCATACGCAAGGAAAGCAAAAACCGGTCAAGCTGCGGTTCAGGCAAAGGAAACGTGCCGGAGCTGTGAGTGTCGTTCTGAGTGGCGATAACCATGAACGGCTTGGGAAGACGATGGCTGATCCCATCGATGGTCACCCGACCTTCGTTCATGCTCTCCAATAATGCGGATTGCACCCTCGGCGAGGTGCGGTTGATTTCATCGGCAAGCAAGCAGTTTGAAAAAACCGGACCGCGGATGAACTCGAAACTCCCCTGATCGGCTCGATACAGATTGTAACCGAGGAGATCCGCAGGCAGCAGATCGGGAGTGAATTGGATACGCTTGAAAACTCCACCAATCGAGGTGGCAAGGGTATTTGCTAGGGTGGTTTTCCCTATGCCCGGAGCCCCTTCGATCAGGACGTGACCATCCGCAAGCAAGGCGGTGAGCAGCATTTCCGCAGGTTTTTCCGCTCCGATGACTATGGAGGAAAGATGCTTGAGAAGAGGTTGGACAGCGGAGGCATTCATGGTTTGAGCGAGTTGGCATAACGGGTGATCGCCATCGGATATATCCGGTGTTCGATCACCTGCAGGCGCTTGTGCAAGGCATCTGCCGTTTCATTGGGCAGAATCTCGAGCTTTTCTTGCAGGATCAGCGGACCAGTGTCCATGCCGGAATCCACCAAGTGCACCGTAACGCCCGTCTCTTTTGCCTTGGCCGCAACCGCCTGCTCCCAAGCGGCAACTCCCGGGAATGCCGGCAGGAGAGATGGATGAATGTTGAGAATTCTCGAGGGAAACGCATCAAGCAATGGCGCTTTCACCAAACGCATGAAACCTGCCAGGCAGACGAGATCGACTCCCGCGCTTTTCAAAATCTCCGCCGTCCGAGCTTGAGCGGAATCCGGAAACTTACTTTTATGACCCTCACAATCCATCACCGCATGCGGGATCCCGTGGTTTGCGGCACGCTTCAGGATCAACGCATCCGCATGATCCGAGAGCACGATAGCGATTTTTGCGTCCAAAGTTCCCGTGGTAATCGCATCCAGGATCGCCTGCATGTTCGAGCCTGAGCCTGAGCCAAGAATTCCTAGGGTGAGCATGGCTTTGGTTTAAACCGATTTCCGATGCAGTAACCACGAAAAACACAAAATACGCAAAAAATCAGGATGGGAGGGTGCTTTTGATCAAAGCACCGCATGGCATGAGATGATCCAAATCTGCCAATGAGAAATTTACCTTCCCCAAGTTACACGCGGCGGTTTTATCAAAACCGCCCTACCATTTCATACTCACGGACGATAGCACCCCACCCGATTCAACACGGATTCTTTGATCGGGCTTGGGTCGCAGAGCAGACGAATAAGTTTGTCCCAATGTTCTTGGCCGGAGAGGATTTCGACTTCGATGCGCAGAAAATAAATCGGGACATTGATTTCCGTTGGCCTCGGGAAACGCACCGCGTCTTTTTCCGTAGTCAAAATGAGTTCCATATCACGCTCGATGCAGCGCTGCATGAATTGATCGACATCACGGCGGTTGAAGCGGTGGTGATCGGAAAAGTGGCGTTTGATTTCCACTCGCGCGCCGAGCTTGGTCAGTAAGCGCTCGAAATTATCCGGCACCGCGATCGCACTGATTGCCCCCACCCATTTATCTTGGAGAAAATCCAGCGGCATTTGTTCATGCGTGAACAGGTTCTCCAAATATTTCGGCCCGTGCGCGCACTCGATGATATCCGCCGTTTTGTTGTATTTACGGATCCGCTCGATCAGCTCGGCGTTGGAAGTGCCGTCGCACTTTGTAATCAAAATGAAACTCGCGCGCCGCAGATTTTTTGGTGGCTCGCGCAAGGTGCCGCGCGGCAACAACGCGCCGGTTCCAAATGGCGAACGTGAATCCACCAACACCACATCGATGGAATGCGCCAGATTGAAGTTCTGCATCCCGTCGTCCAAAATCAAGGTCTCCGCCTGAAGCTGGCCAACAGCAAAACGCGCTCCTTTGACACGATCCTTGTCAACGATGACCGATACCCCCTCCAAATTTTTCGCCAACATGAACGGCTCATCGCCAGCAAACTTGGAGTCAAGCAACAGGGCGCTTCCCGTCGAGACCACTTTTGGCATCTCGCTCGAGGGAATGGGGCGCTGATTCGCATCCTTCCATTTTTGTTTTTCATCCAGCTTCTTGCTTTTGTAGCCGCGGGACAGGATCGCCACCTTACGGCCTTCATCGCGGAGCGATCTCGCGAGCAGCTCGACCACCGGAGTCTTTCCAGTCCCGCCAACGGTGATGTTCCCAACGGATACCACCTGGACTCCAAAATATTGCTGCTCCTTCCAACCTCTGCGAAAAAGCGCGATGCGTAACTGCACCAACACTCTGAAAAGCCCTGACAAACCAAGCATCAAAGCCCGAGCAAGGCTGGCGCGAAAGCCGCGGGCGCGACCGAAAATCACATCCGCCCCCCATTGCTCCAGCTCGTCGATCCGTTCCTTCATGGCTCTTTCCGTGCGGAGCTTGACTTCCAAGTTCGGATCAAACAAGCCCCGCGTCGCGCTTGTTCGGAAAAATAAAGCGTGCCCTCAGGACTTGCGCGAGGGGGAATCAGGCGTCGGACGATTGTTGCTCGCGGATCAACTGCAGGATCGTAGCGACTTTTTCCTTCATCTCCTTGCCCGGCTTGAATTTGACCGATGCCCTCGCGGGAATGAGCACCTTGCTGCCCGGCTGCTTGGGGTTACGACCGACTTTTGCAGCCACTTCTCTTGCCTGAAACGCCCCGAAATTTCTCAGTACCACCGTATCTCCTTGGGTCAAACTTTCCGTAATCCCATCGATGAAACTTTGCACGATTTCATGCACATCCTTTTGCGTGAAAATCATGCCTTTCTCCCCCAACTGGTCCGTGATTCTCAACACAAGTTCGCGTTTGGTGACAGTCGCCATAAAATAATTCCTGATAAGTATCCGATTCCGCCCCGAATTTAAAGCGCGCATCTCACAAATGTCCCGCCAAAAACAAGCTCAATCCCCGCCCCATCCCCCGCCAAGTGATTTGGCAAGGGCCG
The DNA here is from genome assembly GCA_044233125.1 of Luteolibacter sp. Lineage (GTDB taxonomy): Bacteria > Verrucomicrobiota > Verrucomicrobiia > Verrucomicrobiales > Akkermansiaceae > Luteolibacter. Next base: position 188,052 of record JBIIKO010000005.1, read on the forward strand.
CGAGCGTGATGCGCTCCTGCGCATGGATCTGGCTGAGCGAGAGTTGCAATTGGAGCGTGTCACGCTCGGCGTCGACGACCTCAAAATAATTGGTCAGACCTTTTTCGAAACGATCTCGGGTCAGTCTCAGGGTTTCTTGTGAGCTTTTGTAAGCGAGTTCAAGAGCGGACCTCGATTTTCCCAAGCCTTTGAGATCCACCATGGCATCCTCCACTTCGCGAAGGGCGATGAGCAAGGCCTGCCGATAGTTCGCAAGCGCTTCTTCGTAACGGCTCTTTGCCGCGGAATAGTTCGCTTTGTTCGCGCCTCCATCGATGAGTGGCATGGCGACACCGGCACCGATGGCAAGGACGCGATTCTGCCAGTTCAAGAACTGCGAGGCATCGGTGGATTCGAATCCACCCCCGCCAGAGAGCGAGAAATTCGGATAGAACGCGGCTTCTGCAATGCCGATTTTCGCGTTGGCGGCGCGGAGTTCTTGCTCGGCGGCACGCACATCCGGGCGGCGCAACAGGACCGCTGCGGGAAGCCCGGGCCGGATCACAGGCAAGGCTCGATCGGAATTCGTGGATAAGATGTTGAAATCCGCCGGGCTCTTGCCGCACAGCACGGCAAGCGCATTTTCAGCCGCTCCACGTTGGCGTTCAACGGAACCGATGTCTCCCTTCACCCGCTCGACTTCCGTCTTGGCGCGGCTGGTGGTGATGCCATCGGCCAGACCGGCATCGGCTCTGGAGTTTTGCATATCAAGATAGTCTTGGCGGGTTTTCAGCGTGCCCGTCAGAATAAGGTGTTGGGCATCCAGACCTCGGAGTAGGAAGTATTGCCGCGCGACTTCAGCAGCGAGGCCCAAGCGCTGGGAATCGAGTAAGGCTTGGGCAGCCGCAGCTTGGGCGGATGACGCTTCGATGGCGCGCTTGTTGCGACCCCAAAGATCAGGATCATAGGCGAGATCAAAAGTGCTGCGGTAATGTCGGGATGTCAGATCAACGCTCGCACCTGGCGGCATGTTTGCCTGAATCACATCCGCAGAGCCGCGCGAGGCATTGGCGGCACCTGTTAGATCCAGTGAAGGGAAAAGCCGCGCACGATCCACGCCGACGAGCGCGCGGGCAGTATCGACCCGGGCTTTGCCGGCAGCGAGGTCGTTGTTTGCGGCGAGCGATCGCTCCACCAACCGGTTCAGCTCAGGATCATGGAAGAGTTTCCACCAGTTATCGGGCAAACGGGTTCCGGCGACGGAATCGGATGCTTTCCATTTCAAGCCTGCCGTGTCATCCTGGAGTTTGAAGTCCGGTCCGAGCATGCAGGAACCGAGCAAGAGGGCGGCAGGTAATGCGAGAATGCGGGCTTTCATGGTGACTTGTGGCGGTCGGGGGCTTCAATATACACATCCACCTGCTGGCCCACGTAAAGCGGAGGATCACTCGGGCGCTCGAGGGAGTAGATGACTTGCAGCACGCGGGTATCCACCCGCTCGGTGCTTGATCCTGTTAGAGAAATTTTCGGAATGACATAGGGTTCCAAGCGGATGAACTCCAATGGAAAGGTGACACTCGGATCGCCCTTGAGATAGCCGTAAGCTTTCTGATCCGCACGAATACGGATCGCGTTCTGCTCGTCAATGTCAGCCCGGACTTGCAGTCGGTCGATGTCACCGAGGATCATTGCCGGAGATTTGGGCGAGGTCGCGGCGTATTCGCCGGCATGGGCGGTGACCTGAAGGATCGTTCCGTCTTGCGGGGCGTAAACGGTCAGACGCTCAATCAGTAAGGAAATGCGTTTGAGCGATGCCTCCGCGGCGGCGAGCTGTGCTCTGGCGGCGGCGACTTGTGCCTCGGCAACCGCCACGTCCTGCTTGCGGTTTTCCAGTTCATCGCGGCTGACAGCCCGGCTATCGGTCACGGAGGTCAGGCGCTCAAGCTGGGATCGGAGCTTGGCGAGTTGCGCTTCACTGACTTTGATCTGAGCCTTGGAAATTTCTTGTTGGGCTTGAACGGACAACTCCTCGGCACGCAGATCCCGATCGTCCAGCTTGAGAAGAACCTGGTTTTTTTTGACCTTGTCGTTCACCTTGACCGGTACCTCGACAACCAGGCCGGGAATCGGGACACCGATGGCGACATTTTCGCTCAAGGATTCAAGAATGCCCGTGGCCGCAACCGACTCAACAAAGGGCTTCTGCGGAGGCATGATGGGAGGATTTCCCGGCGCGGGCATCTGCTTTTCCGCCTGGGTTTGGTGTACGAAGATGATGGCCACGACGCCGAATATCGCGGCAGCGATGGAACCGTAGCGGAGGATGAGGGAAAAGATGGACATAAGGGTTTCAGGTCTCTGGGTCAGTGCGCGTGCTCATGGATGAAATGTTGGGTGCGCTGATCATTTTGTTCAATGACTTCAACAATCTCGCCATCGTCCATGCGGGCAATGCGGTCTGCGTAAGAAAGGATACGGTTGTCATGAGTGACGATGATCACGGCGCGGTTCGCCGAGCGCGCGACTTCGCGGAAAAGATCGAGCACGATCTCGCCGTTGCGCGCATCCAGTGCGGCGGTGGGTTCGTCACAAATGACAAGTGGCGGCTCATGGACCAGGGCGCGGGCGATGGCAACGCGTTGTTGTTGGCCGCCGGAGAGTTTATTGGGGCGCTCTTTCCAACGATCCCCGAGGCCGACCTTCTCAAGCATTTCACGCGCGCACTTCATGGCGACGCGGCTGGAATACCCCTGAATTAGCAAAGGCACACCCACATTTTCGGCAACGGAAAGCGTGGGGATGAGATTGAATTGTTGGAAAATAAAACCGATGTTCTTGGCGCGGAAGTCCGTGAGCGCGCTGTTAGACATTTTTTCAAGCGGACTGCCAAAGACATGGATGGTGCCGCTTTCAACTTTCAAGGTTCCGGCAATGGCGCTGAGCAAGGTGGTTTTCCCACAGCCGGATGGCCCGACAAGCATCATGATTTCTCCCGTGTTAGCTTGCAGGCTTACCTGTTTGAGGACATGGATGCGGTTCGGCCCCTCGCCGAAACTTTTTTCGAGCGCGCGGACGTCAACGACGATACGGGATGATGGATCGGGATCAGGCACGGAAAACCATGGCGGGTTCGTAAAGACTCAGACGGATGATGCCCATGAGAGCGGCGAGCATGCAAATGACTTGGATCGCGACAAAGGCCCCGATGGGAATCTGCCACTGCATGTGAAACGGCGGCTGGCCATTATTGATGGCTCCCAGGGCGAAGCCGGAGGTAGCAAGCAGACCCAGACCAAAGCCAATCAGGCCCACGGTAAATGCTTGGAAAACAAGCATGATGCTCAAGCGAAAATTCGACATGCCCATCGCTTTCAGGGCCCCCAGATGCTTCAAATTATCTAACACAAAGGCGTAGAAGGTCTGGCAGGAAATGGCGACGCCCACGATAAATCCGATCACCACTGTCGTGCCAAAAGAAATCGGGATACCCGTGTTTTTCACATACCACCAAATGGTGGAAGTGTTGAAATCGCCGTAATGCTCGCCCTGGGGGGTCATACGGTCGCGCGGATTCGAGCCGAAGCCTTCATTGACAAATGCGCGAAGACCGGTGGCTTTCTCGATTTCATCCGCGGCTTGGTTGGCGGTCATGCCTTCAACCGGCGCGGCGATCACGGCCGTGAGCATTTTGCGCGCGCCTGGCGTGTAGAGAAGAGCGCGCTCATAGGTGGTCCAGATATACGGGCCTCCCGTGAAAGAGCGCATGGCCTCACAGATCCCGACGACCCGGGCCTCCACATCGTTGATTTCAAATTGATCGCCAATTTTGACTTTTTTCGAAGGATCACTCGGATCCGAAGACAGCCGTGTGGTGGCAAGCTCATCAATGACAACCGTGTTGGGCAAGCGCAGGTCTTCGAGATTACCCTCAACCATCCGCCCCGGCGCACCAGCCAGAGAGGCGGAATCAATGCCCAAAAGTTGAATGGTCTTGAAACTGCCGTCCGCAAGTCGGACACGCTGCAAGCCGGAAAAAAGCGGCATCGCCCAGCGGACAGCCGCAACCGAGCGCACGCGCGCCACATCGGTATCCCGCATCGGGTTGGTTTCATTCACTTGCTCGACGCGCTCCTCGACGACGTAGATCGGGGCGGCGACGTTTTTCAACGTAGACGTCGTCCAACGCATGAGGCCGCAAAAAACCGACGCCTGCTGCACAATCAGGAAGGTAGCGAAAAACAAGCCCGCGACGAGCATCAGGTATTTGGCGTTGTCACCAAAAAGCATTTTGAGAGCGAGGCGGATCATGCGGGTGAATGAAATGGAGCTTAATTCCGTGCTATCGGCAAAGTATATTACCCACGGACGCCCCCCATGCAACCCGCAACATCCTGATTTCTGAAGCCGAGATCTTTCCAATCCGCAGATCCTCAACTCCACCTGAACGCCAAAACCGAGAAGTCCACCGGTTGGTCTCGGGATGAATCCGGCCCCTCCTTGCCACCCCCTTCCTTTTCGCGTTTCGGGAAAAAATTCTGGCAACGGGTGAAACCTCCAAACCCTGCCGTCTGGACAAATCGTTACAATGGGTTATGTGTCTTTCGGAATGAAGGGGTTGTTATATATCGGATGGTTATTGAGCGCGTTGTGCCTGAAGGCGCAGACGGCCACTGAGCAAAAATCTATCAAACTGGATGATGTCCGGCGCCTGCTTCAGGATGAAACCGGCGATCTCTCAAAACTGAAGCATGAGTTGATCGGCGCCGGCGATACGAATAAGCTTTTCTATTTCCCGACCCATGACCAACCCGCGACGCCTGCGAAATGGGGATTAGCTTATGAGGATGTGGATTTCAAATCAGCGGATGGCACGAATCTTCACGGCTGGTTTGTGAAAGCAAAAGGCAACAAGCCGAAAGGGACCGTGGTTTTCTCCCATGGCAATGCAGGGTCGCTCGGCTATCATCTGGGATTTGTCATGTGGATGGCCGAGGCCGGGTATCAGGTGTTCATGTATGATTATCGTGGCTTTGGAAAATCCGGCGGCGTGCTGAATCGCGACGGCATGGTGCAGGACGTGAAGGCCGCATTTCGATACGTTTCCCAACGAAAGGACGTACAGCAGGGTAAAATCGTTTCTTATGGTCACAGCTTGGGCGGTGCGAAGTCCGTGGCTGCGCTTGCGGAGATCCGCCCTGTGGGATTGAAGGCGATCGTCATCGATAGTGCGTTCTCATCTTACCAGACCATGGCGAGACTGGCCGCGGGGGATCTCGGGGCAGAACTGATTTCCGATGAATTTTCTCCCAAGGATTTGATCTCAAAAATCACCGGCACGCCTTTGCTGGTCATTCATGGTAAAAAAGATCAAGTAGTGCCGTTTGCCCAAGGCAAGCAATTGTTCGATCTGGCAAACGAGCCCAAAACCCTCTTTGACGTCAAAGAGGGGCGACACGGCGATTCGCTATCACGGGATAACGGGGCGTATCGTAAAAAAATGCTCGCTTGGCTGGACAGCGTGATTTGATGGATTTTCCGATGCTGCTTTTCCTTCGTTTCACTCTTTGACAATCACGCCAAGGACTATCAATCTCCCCGCGACTCTCATTTAGAAACATTATGGCTTACGATCTCATTGTTATTGGTGGCGGCCCTGCCGGATATGTCGCTGCAATCCGCGCGGCACAACATGGAAAAAAGGTTGCCTGCGTCGAAGCGGACCGCGCCGGCGGAACCTGCCTCAACTGGGGTTGTATCCCGACCAAAGCCCTCCTCAAAAATGCGGAGCTTTACCAGACACTCACCCACAAAGCTGGCGAAATGGGCCTTAAGATCGAAGGCCTGTCCTACGATTGGTCAGCCGTGATCGGCCGCTCACGCAAAGTTTCCGACAAGCTCGCAGGTGGCATCGAGTTCCTCTTTAAGAAAAACAAAGTCGACTACTTCCGCGGTTTCGGCTCGATCGAAGGCCAAGGCAAAGTCGCAGTGAAGGCAGCCGACGGCTCGACCCAGGTTCTCGAAACCAAGAACACGATCATCGCGACGGGTTGTGTTTCCCGCCCGCTGCCACCCCTTCCATTCAATGGCAAATCAGTCATCGGCTCCAAAGAAGCCATGGTTCTTGCCGAGCAACCGAAGGAAATGATCATCATCGGCGCAGGTGCGATCGGCGTTGAGTTCGCCTACATCTACAATGCCTTCGGCACCAAGGTCACGATCATCGAGATGCTGCCCAACATCCTGCCAGTGGAGGACACCGAAGTCGGCGAAGCACTCGAAAAATCCCTCACCAAACAAGGTATCCGCTGCCTCACCAACACCAAGGTCACCGCAACCAAAGATCTCGGCTATCGCGTGGAAATCAGCGTCGAAGGACCGAAAGAAACCGGAACTCTCTCCGCTGAGGTTTGCCTCGTCGCCATCGGCATCCAGCCGGTGCTTCCTGGCGGCACCCAACCCGAGCTCACGGATCGCGGCTACATCAAAATCGGCGATCGTTACGAAACCAATCTCCCCGGCGTATACGCGATCGGTGATATCAACGGCCCGCCATGGCTGGCACACGTCGCGTCTTTCGAGGCTTTCCAATGCGTCGATGGCTTGTTCGTCGACGGCTACACGCCACGCAAAGTGAAAAATTTCCCGGGCTGCACCTACTGCCATCCGCAAGTGGCTTCCGTCGGAAAAACGGAACGCGCACTCAAGGAAGCCGGCATCGAATACGTGGTTGGGAAAATTCCTTTTGTCGCGATTGGCAAAGCCGTCGCCGCCGCGGAGACCGATGGTTTCACCAAGCTCCTTTATGGCAAAAAACACGGCGAACTACTCGGCGCGCACATCATTGGCGACAACGCCACCGAACTCATTGCTGAAATGGGACTCGCCCTCGACCAAGAGCTCACCATCGATGAAATCCACGCGACCATCCACGCCCACCCCACCATGTCGGAAGTAATCCACGAGGCCACCCTCGCCGCAGAAGGCCACGCGATCCATTTCTAGTATAAGGTTATTTCACCATCCCAAGAACCTCGCCGGAAAATATTTCCAGCGAGGTTTTTTTTATCTTCATGTCATTCGGTCCTGCCCTTTTGGATTGGCGATTCATTCCATGCGGTCGCTTCATCGAAGCAACCCTACCAAGCATCTTATGGGGCATTGCCGAGGACGAGCGAGATCGTCGGCGGGACACTCAGGAGAACCTTTGCGGTTTCTCGGATTTGCCCGGGCGTGAGTTCCGAGTAGATTTTTGGAAGGAGGAGATAGGTGTTTGCGGGGTGACCGAAGAGGAGGTCGAGGGCCGCGTGGCGGGCGTTTGAGGACGGGGATTGCTGTTGGATCGCTAGGCCGGAGAGTGCGGTGGAGCGGACGCGCTCAAAGGCCGCATCAGGGATCCCTTGGGTGGCGATTTTTTCGATCTCCCGGAGCAACTCATTGCGGGCGAGTTCGATTTGTTCTGGTGAGGTGGCGAGGTAGAAAAAGAACATTCCCGTATCGTAGCCGAGGAACTGGCTGGCACCGACCCGGTAGGCGAGGCCTAGCTCTTCGCGAATGCGGCCGAAGAGCGGACCCGCCATGTCGGAAGCATATTCCTGGAGAAACGCGAGCGCATGGCGATGCGGACCGTTGATGTGACTGCCGGGATAGGCCATGGCGAGAACGGCTTGTTTTTTCGGCAAGCTCGCCTCAACGGATTTTCCTGAGGTGATGTCGGATTTCGGTGCTTTCCATGCGGCACCGGACGGCAGGTTCTTGAGATGGACTTCGAGGAGTTCGAGAAGTTTCACCGAATCAAAATCACCTGCGATCGCCATCGTGAGGTTGGCGGTATTGAAGAGCAGCGAGTGATGTGCGGCAAGCGCGAGACGATCGATGCGCGGAAGGCTTTCCAGCGAGCCCAACGAATCGAGCCCGTAACCTTTACCAGAGAAATGCGCATGGCGAAGTTGGTGAAAGCAGATGTGCAGGGGATCGGCGAGTGCTTCTTCCAAGGCGGCAAGTTGAGAGGCTTTTTCACGTTCAATTGCATCTGAGGGAAAAGAGGGATTGAGCAGGACATCCGAAAAAATCCGCAGGATTTCCTCTGCATCGGGGGCGAGGCCAGCCGCTTGCAGCAGCAGGGCGTTGTTTCCAGCGGATGCGGAAATCGATGCGCCGAGTGTTTCCAAACCTAGCGCAATCTCATCCGCGGAGCGGGTAACAGTGCCTTTGGTTAGGGTTGAGGCAAAAAGCTGGTTCAATCCATTGTTATCGGGAATTTCCGAGCTTAGGCCGGCGCCGATGGCGGCTTGGAAATGAATCAACGGCACGCGACGATCCGGCAGCAAGGCAATGCGCAGACCGTTCGACAGCGTATGCGTCGTAATCTCCGCCTGACCCAGCGCCTGCCGCTTCTCAGCGGCTTTCGGAGCGGCTCCCAATGGATCGAGCGAGGTGAAAGTGAGCGAATCTTCTGTTAGATTCTGGCACACGCGACGGATGTCCGCCGCATTTACTGCTTGAATTTTTGCAAGATAGGCACGGGTGAAATTGAGATCGCGCGCTTCATGCCAGTTTGAAGCGAGATCCGAGGCGCGGCCTGAGGCGGTGGTCAAAGTACGAAATTGCGAGACGGCAATCTGTCGTTTTACCTTCGCCATTTCATCATCGATCGCAGAGCCTGGCAGCACCTGAAGCTCGGCGAGAATCGCGGATTTGAGTTCATCACGTCTTTCCGGGTGAGCTTCCGCGGAGATGGCGAAGAGGCCTTCCTCGTTCGGGCCGGTCCAGGTCCATGCGGATATTTCAAGGGCAAGCCCGCGTTGATCGCGCAAGATCCGATGAAGCCTAGAGGATCGACCTCGCCCGAGAATGGCGGCGAGGACATCGTAGACGGGAACATCGGGATGTCCGAGGGCGGGAGTTTTCCATGACAAACAGAGGCGGCTGGTGGGAATGTCAAAGGTATCGGAATCTTCTCGTGGACCCAGCTGTTGGGGATCGCGCTGGATGTATGGCTCCGGACCGGAAACGATATAGCAGTCTTTTGTCAGCGATGTGACAAGTTCCGTGGCCTGATCCGCATCGAAGTCACCGGAGATCACCATGTGGACGCGGTCTGGGGTGTAGCGGCTGAGGTGGTAATTTTTGAGATCCGCGTAGGAGATCCCGTCAAACAAATGGCGATGACCGATGACCGGATGGCGGCGCGCATCTACGATAAACGCAGTAGATAGCAACAAGCGGGTTGAAGCGGTGTCAGGATCGTCCAAGCCCATATCGATCTCACGGCGGATGACGTCCTTTTCGTTTTCAAAATCCGCTTCCGGAATGTTCGGAAAGAACACCAAACCAGTGAGGCATTTCAAAAACGTCTCTAGAGAATGCGCCGGTCCATCGATGTAATAGACCGTGCGATCGAAAGTGGTATAGGCGTTCCAATGTCCCCCACCCGCCTGAACGGCTTGGGCGAGTTCGTCGGCCGTATAGTCGCGCGTGCCTTTGAAAACCATATGCTCAAGAAAATGCGAGAGCCCGGAGCCAAGCTTTTCCCCTTCGTGAATACTGCCGGTGGCGACCCATGCTTGGACAGAAATCACAGGAGCCGAGGGATCTGGATCGAGGATGAGCGTGAGACCGTTCGGGAGTGTCAGGCGGGTGGCGGAGGTGAGCGGGTATTGCATGGAAAAGTCCAAGGACTTTTAGACAGAAGATTTGCAGACACAAGACACAAGACTAGAATTGCTTTGATGTCTTTGACCGCAGAGGACGCAAAGATCACAGAGATTTGTTGTAACGCGATATCATCACTTATTTCTTATCTCTGTGTTCTTTGTGTCCTCTGTGGTTAAATCTCTCCCGTATCCAAGTGGTTTAAAATAAAAAACCGGCGCCTCGGGTGAAGCGCCGGTTTGATTGAGATCATGTTTTGTTTGATTACTTCTTGTAGATCGTTTTGCCTGTGGAGCGGAGTTCGTCACAGGCTTGTTTCATGCGATCGCAGAGACCTTGTTCGCCTTTTTTGAGGTAGGAGCGTGGATCGTAATGCTTCTTGTTGCCCACTTCACCGTCAATTTTCAAGACGCCTTCGATGTTCTGGCAGATGTGAGTGACGATGGGACGGGTGAAGGCGTATTGGGTATCGGTATCGATGTTCATCTTGACCACGCCATAGTCGAGAGTTTCCTGAAGGTCTTCGCTGGAGGTTCCAGAACCGCCGTGGAAAACGAGATCCATTTCTGCGGCTTGACCGTATTTGGAGATGACTGCTGCTTGTCCGTCACGGAGGATGGAGGGCTTGAGTTTCACGGCACCGGGTTTGTAGGAACCGTGAACATTTCCGAAAGTCGCTGCGAACATGAATCGGCCGATACCATGGAGGGCTTCGTAAACTTCCACCATGTCTTCCGGTGTGGTGTAAAGCTTTTCGATGGGCAGGCCTGAAGTGTCGTGGCCGTCTTCTTCACCGCCAACACATCCCGCTTCGACTTCAAGGATGATGCCGAGCTCGGCGCACTCTTTGAGTAGCTCTTTGGAGATGCGGAGGTTTTCTTTCAGATCGACCACTGAGCCGTCGAACATGTGAGATTGGAACAACGGGCCTTTGCCGGCAGCGATGCGTTCACGTGAGGCTTTCAGGAGAGGCTTGAGGAAACTCTCGACTTTTTCCGGGTGGCAATGATCGGTATGAAGGGCAATGAGCACATCGTGTTTCTCCGCAAGAAGGTGGCACGCCTCTGCGAGGATGATGGCACCGAAGGCAGCGTCTTTCACCGCTGTGCCGGAGGCGAACTCGCCACCACCCGTTGATACTTGGATAATGCCGTCCGATTTTGCCTCGGAAAAGGCTTTGAGCGCACCGTTGATCGTGGTGAGTGACGTGACGTTGATGGCCGGGTAGGCATATCCGCCTTTCTGGGCGGCATCGAGCATGGCGGCGTATTGGGCAGGAGTTGCGATAGGCATAACGATGGGTTGGGTAGCCGAATCCATGCCAAGGGGCAAGGCAAACTAAAGGTCAAAGGTCGGAATGTCTTAAAGTCGAAAGTCCAAGCCTGCATCGCTGGTGCGATTGAAAAATGACCTTCAGACCTTCAGACTTTCGGACGCTTTGATTGAAATTTGAAATTTGAGATTTGAAACTTCCATGCAGCAGGACATACTGCCGCCTCACACCAAAATTAGGTCCCGTGGTCCAATGGATAGGACGATGGTCTCCGAAGCCGTAGTTTCAGGTTCGATTCCTGACGGGACCACTTTTTGATTATTGATTTGCCGCAGGCTTTTTAAGCTTGGGGCCTTCGGATGGATAAAGTGGCTGAGGATTGTCAACTTTACCGGCAGGACGGGAGCCGGGGGCATTAGGTTTACCCAGATCGGCTTTCATTTTTTCAGCCAAAGCCGAGAGTTTCGCGACGATTTCCGGATGGTTGGCGGCAACGTTGGTTTGTTCGCCGATTTCTTGATCGAGATGGTAGAGGCGTGGCTCAGGACCTTGCGCATCAGGTTTTCTCGAGCGACCCATAGTTTCCTGCTGCGAAGATATGGCGAGTTTCCACGGTCCTTGGCGCACGGCTTGAAGAGCGTATCCCGAAAAATAATAATGAGCTTCACGCGGAGAAACGGTCGACTTACCAAACAGCAGAGGAGAAATGTCGCGGCCATCGATGACGGGGAGCTCAGGAACCTCTCCGCTGGCGAGGGTGACAGCTGTCGGAAGGAGGTCGATGGTTCCGGCAACGGCATCAACGACAGAGCCGGATTTGATTTTTCCTGGCCACCAAGCAAGGGTTGGAACGCGCATGCCACCCTCCCAAGTGCTGCCTTTGCCGCCACGCAAAGGACCGGCGGTTCCGCTGTCTTTTTCCTTGATCAGCCATGGACCATTGTCACTGGTGAAAATCACAAGTGTGTTTTCGGCAAGTTTCAGTTCACGCAAAGTATCGAGAATGCGGCCGGTGCTCCAATCGACTTCTTCAATCCAATCTCCGACCCGGCCGTTTTCCGATTTACCCTGAAAGGCTTTTCCCGGATAGATCGGCGTGTGGATTGCGGTGTGCGGCAGATAAAGGAAAAACGGCTTGTTTTGATTTTTTGAAATGAAGCCGACCGCTTCATCGGTGTAGCGTTCAACGATGCGGGATTGTTCTTCATCGGTCAGAAGTTCGAGAACCTTGTCGTCCCGCAGGAGCGGAGTGACACGAAGTCCAGATTCCGTCGAAGTGCGCTGCATGTCATTGGAATAAGGAATCCCGAAATAATGATCGAAGCCTTGTTTGGTTGGAAGAAATTCGGGTTGATCGCCCAGGTGCCATTTGCCGATGCACATCGTCGCATAACCGAGTTTTTTGAGATGTTCCGCGATGGTTGTTTCCTCCGGATTCAATCCCTGCGGACTTGCCGGCATGTAAACCCACGGCACATTAACGCGCACGCCATAACAACCTGTTAGAAGTTGAGCGCGCGAAACCGAACACACAGGCGCGGCATAGAACGATGTTAGCTTCATTCCCTCTTTCGCCATGCGATCGAGGTGCGGGGTTTTTTGTTGGGTTGCGCCAAACGGCCCTATGTCGCCGTAGCCCATGTCATCCATGAAAATGATGACGATGTTGGGAGGATTCTCAGCTAACGCTGTGAATCCTGACAGAAGCCAACCCAGACACAGAGACAGTAGCGACTTCATCATCTATTGATCTGAATTTCATTTTAACGATCCAAATCTAACCCATCGAATGTTGGGATGGGCGCGGTTTCGGGCTTGTGAAACTTAAGCAATGACTTTCCGGCACGAGCTTGGAGGGATTTCCACTCGGTGTATTTATCATCCTTACCCATGTGAGCTTTGATGCCGCCGCGGAGATGAGAGACCTCGATATATTCGATGAGCTGGCGCAGGGTTTCCGCAGCGATTTTCGCATCGGCAAGGCTGAGTTTTTCCATGCCTTCGGCATTTGCGACAATGCTCTGAGCGGCGGATCCAACGCCTTTTTCCAAACAGAACATCAGGGCACGCAGCGCGCGCGCTTCATGGATGGTGCCGAGCAGCTGGATGATACGAGGCTCGAGCGTGAGCTTGAGCATGGCTTCGGCGAAGTCCATCCGGTCTTTGCTTTCGATGTCGCCATAGCCCTTTGGCCCGATGACCATGCGACGGTCACCGTAGACACCCACGATCGCGGCACGCTTGGGGTTCTTGGCGGCAATTTCCAGCATCACCTTGTCTGCTTCACGGGAAGGCGAATAGGAAAGAGCGAACATGACTCGGGCAAATTCCTTGGGATCTTCCGTGGCCGCCACCTGACGCAGAACCTCGATGGATTTTGCGTCACCGATGCGAGCCAAAAGATAGTAAACACTGTCGAGAAGCATGGTTGAAGCTCCGGACTTCATGGCGATGAGGCGGTCGCGAATACGACCGGCGGTTGAAACATCTCCCGTGCGAGACAGGAGCGCGTCTTCGCAAGCGTGACATTCTTCCAACGATTCCGCGGTTTGGAGGAATTTGATGATATCCTCGGTGACAGCGCCGCCACCGAGAGCGGAAACCGCACCAATGGCTGCCGTGCGAACCGATGAAGATTCGTGCGTCATCGCTTGCTTAGCCGTATCCATCCCACCTTTTGCCCCGCTGATGGCCAGCATTTGAAGGAATCCCGTCTTGGACGAAGTATGGGTGGCCTCTGCAAATAATTTATTGATCTGTGCGGCTGGCATGCCTTTCACAAGATCCGCGGCAACGCGACGTGAGTGCTCGCTCAAACGCCAGTAATCATGACCGAGATACGGAAGAAGATCATTCACCGCTTCCGGACCGCTCAGTTCAACCAGAGCATCCATCGCAGCAATCTGACGGAAGGTTTGCATGCTCTGTGGATCCGCCAAGGCATCGCGGCACAACTTCATTTTGGCACCCGTGCCATCAAGAGCAGCCAACTCGGATTGAAACATTTTGCGCACATCATCCGCAATACTGGGCAGGGTTGCGGGCGTTTTATTCGCCTCGATGGCTTTTAACACCTTACTTAGCGGAGTGGTTACCGGTATCCAATTGGTGGTTTCATCCTTGATCGTGATCATCTCGGACGGGCTGTCGATGAGGATGGTTTTGAGCTCATCCACGTAGTCGACAAAAACGCCCGGTTGTTTGAAAACCACATCGGGATTGACCATGGGATCCTTGAAGCCGGAAGCCGCGCGGATATGTCTCGGAATATTCGCTTTCTGCATAAGGCGGTAGCCATTGGTATGCACACCCTCGAGATAGCCGAATTTGCCAAGCATCGCTTGTGCCGCCCCATTTCTCGCGCCAAACATCTGATCGTAGACCTGTTCTTCCTCGGCGATAAAAGTGAGAGGTCCGGCCAAACGAATGACGGTGTCCTTGTCCCATGTTTTCACCTTGGATTGCACCAATGGCCCACCACCGGTTTCTTCCAAAATCAGTTTGGTAAGCGTTTGCTCGACAAGCTTGTCGTCGAAGCCGGCTTTGAACGGAGAATCGGAGATTGCGGATTTCACCTTCGAGCTGAACAAATTAGATTGAACCGAGTTACGCACACTGTTTGGAGCTTCCGTGTGCTGTTCCGCCACCGTCGTCTTGAGAATGGCGAGTTGCGCCTCCTTATCATCAGTCGCCTTGGAAACCAATTCAATCGCAGTGATCCGAACGAAGTCCTTCGGATCGTCAAGCATGGGTATAATCTTGGAAAGATTCGAGAGCATCACATCGCTACCGCAGGCATCGAGTGCGCGCAATGCACCATGGCGGAAACGTGCGTTTTCATGGCTCAAAAGTGTTACGAGGCGAGATGCGATTGCGGCTTCCCCAGCCTTGAAACGCTTGCCTAACTCCGCAGCAATCTGATTACGGGTCTTGGGCATGAACATATCCAGCAGATCAAACAGTTCATCCGTGGATCGTTCCGGCCAGGGTTTGCCAGCAAGATTCTTGAGGTAGTCATCATTGAACTGACCTGCGGCGCTTGTTAGAAGCTGCTTCATTTCCCGTTCGTTAAGATACATTTTCTCATCAGCGTCTTTGCCACTGATCAGGGTTTGTTTGTGGATGACAACCTGATTGAAAACCTCGGTGGCGGTGGGATCGTGCAGGGTCCTGTATTTTTCGCTGGGCGAATGGTAGACAAAGCTACCGTCATACATGCGGCACAAGGTGCGGCGCCAGCGCATGTTGCGCTCGCCGAGGACACGGACTTCTGGACCGCACAAGGTCGCACCCCAAGCGGACCATTGGGTAAAGTAATCGTGAGCATGGCCGCCGCGCGGGGTGAAGGACGCGTGAGCGGACATCATAGCAAAATATTTGGCGGCATAGTCATCGCCTATGAGTTTCATGGCGAAGGCTGTTCCGGCGTTTTTGCCGTTGCTGTCATCGGTGGCGGCAGCGCCATGGTCACCGTAAGGAATCGCACCTTGATCGACAAAAGAGCCGAAAAACCTGTGGGATCGTGCGATGGCGGCATCGATTTCCGGGTGTTCTATGCCGAGTTTTTTGGCAAGGGCAATCAGGAAAAAGCAGCGGTTGCCAGCTGCATTAAGTCCGCCATAGCCGGGATTCATTTGATGGAGTCTGCCGCCGTTGAATTGAGGGAAGGCAAAGGTGTGACCCCATGTGCCGGCTTTACTCTGGCCCATGGCCGTCTCGATGGCGTATTTGCGAAGCGCGGGCAAAACATACTCATCACCTGTCGCTTCGTAATAAAGAGCACACTGAAGACCGACGAAACCGTGATACCAAGTCTGAGTCCCCATGTAGCCTTTGTAGCCGGGCTTGAACATCTCGCCGATCGGTTGGGTTGGCGGTTGCCACGGGCAGTTTTTGGTGCGCACCCAGTCGTGAACAAGTTTGCGATGTTCAGGTTTTCCTGAAGCAACGAGCGCCATCGCCTCAAGGATGCCGCCCTTGCCTGAATTCGGTTTTTTCGGATCCGCTACGAAGCGTGACTCCAGATTTTTCCATGCCTCTTCCAGAATCTTGGCTGTCTTAGGGCAATCGTAGGGAGAGCTATCCGAGTAGGCGGGGAAAGTGCGGATTTTGATTTCAACGTCGAGAGTGACGGGGTCGATGGGAAACTTGTCCAGGTCGATATTGCGGACTTCCTCATTGCGTTCTTCATCCTTTTTCCAATCATAGAGGCTGTTGTCGCCTTCGACTCGGTTAATGAGCTCGTCAATATCCGTTCCGGCGATATTTTTAGCACCGGTGCGGTTGAGGTAATTTTTATCACGCCAGACCTGAAAGACCATTTTACCCCCGTTTTCCTCTTTTTCCGCCTCGATGATAGCATAGCCGATCAGCTGGCCGAGGTGTCCACCGGCTTTGAATTTCACGCCGTTCATTCCAGTGATAACATCCCCCTTTAGAAATTTGTCATCGGCGGGCGAGCCTTTAATGGTGCCCTCCACAAGAAGCTGGTCGCCGACCGCACCGCCGGACATATAGCATGAAATGCCTGTTGGTCCTAGGTGATAGAGGAAGGGTTTATTTTTGGACGGCGGCAATGGTTGACCCTTGGTGAGGTCGGGGAGATTCTGGGGGCGGATGGGTTCCACGACGATTTCACCGCCGTTTTTGATGGCCGCCTGCTGCTCTTCGGATGTCTCACGGTCTTGGGCCTGACTGTTAATGGCGAATAAAAAAAGAATACCCGCGCAGAGGCGCAGAGGGGCAAAGAAGGGAGATGTGGTGAATTTCATATCGAGTTGTCGTTACAGATGAACAGAGAAAATCCGGCGGGACCGCCGAGAGCCTCAAAATCGGCGATGTCATCCTCATGCAGCGCTTGGTCGATGTTCCAGATGATGTGGACGTTGAAGTTGGAACGAGCGCGCGCGACATGGCGTTGCTGAAGCTGAGAGTAGATCGAGCCAAAGAGCTGGTTGATACGATCCACGGAATCCACCACAAAGCAGCTTCGCCCATACCATAGGGACTCGAAGATAAGCTCATCGGACATGCGGTCGTCATGCTTCACGTGGAGCACATCGATAGGCTTGCTGAATTTGCCAAGTTTTGCCAAGCGAGGGAGTTCCGTTGGCACCACGCTGGCGTCTTTGGTAAAGCAGATGAAGATATCGCCGCGACGAACCAGCCATGCGAGTTCTTGACTGAGGGAGCGGCGCGCGGAAACGGGGCGGTGAAATGACGGCGCTACGGGTGTGAAAGCGTTTCTCCATGAAGCGGGAAGAGGTAGCGGGAAATACGAACGGTCGTAGGAGTTCACACGTTTCATATAATCAAGGATCAGGATGATGAAGCCCAAGACTATAGCCCAGCGACATGCGTCGAGATTCAGGCTATCGAGTCTCTGGGCGATATTCATGTGATCCTGCGACATGAAAATGGGTTCCCGTTCTTCCTTTACAGGAATGGCATCCGATTCAACTCCGGATACAGGTTCTTCGCCTCCGAGCTCATCCTCCAAATCGCCACTTTCCTTTTCAGTTTCACCGCGCTTTTTCTTTTTTCCCTTCCAAGCGGGATCAGCTGCTTTATCGATGCTATCGAGATATTTCTTATCGGCATCCTCCATGCCGGCTTTGTCGATGAAATCGTCATTTCCATCTTCAGCAAAGCGGACATCGGCAACTTCTCCGGCGCGCGCCTCTTCAACGGCCTTGCGTTTTGCTGCCGCGATTTCGAGTTGGTTGACGTTTTGCTCGACTTGTTTGACTTCGATACGATCGACGTGGCTGCTTGAATTGACCTTGGCAAAAACGAAGGCCAGGCCTGCCAATGCAAGAGCCAACCAACCCGGTAACTTGAAACGACGGGCAAGCAGCCAAACGACTGGGACAGCGAGCCAGAGAAGCACGCTGAGATAGCCGAGGATACTGAAAGAGTTAAGATTCATTTTTTCGCTTTGGAAATCGCATCGTTCCATTGATTGAACGAATAATAGACGAGATTGATGCCTAGGTTCATGGCCGCCTCGCGCATTTCAGGAGTGACATCCGTATAGCCTTGGGATTTCCATGCGCCGTTCATATCACCGGGGTGATAGAAGGCGATCCAGCGACCTTCGTGTTTGATGCCGAGGGCGCGGGTGCCGCCGAGGCGCCAGAAAGGCGGCGCTCCATCCGGAAAGGTGTAAGGCACTTGATAGAGCATATCGTCATCGGAGATGTCGATGAGGGGCTTGTCTGGAAACACCGAGCGAATGAATGGCATGAAGGAGTTGTGGAATTGCACGCTACCCGCATCGGCAATGAGCATGCCACCATTCAGACAGTAATCGCGCAGGATCTTTTTATCCGCATTGCTGACGCTACCCATGCTGCCGTTTCCTGTTAGGAATACAAAGGGAGGAAAGCCGTCTTTGGGATATTTTTTCAACAGAGCGATGGAGTGACTCTCGCCTTTGTTTGCGATTTTTTTAAATCCTGTCGCTTCAGCAAAAGAGCGAAGGAAATTGATATCGGCATTCGACTCGTCCATGCCATCGTCCCAACCCGCGCCACTGTGCTCGAGGCGAATGAAACGGATCTTGTATTTGTCCATGCCTTCCGGCCAACCGCCATCCTTACCGCCGCCCTTGCCCATCTTGCCGGCTTTTGCATTGTTTGCCGCGTACGTCGCTTGGGTTTGTTCCTCCATCTGTTGATCGACCTGCGAGTCATCAAGATCTGGGACTTCATAGAGGATAGCGGAGTTCGGTCGAAGCGAGAGCGTTTGTTTCTTTTTCTTTTTCGGCTTGGTCATTTTGACCATGGCAACCACAGGATTACCACTGCCTTTGGGGACCTTGTATGCTTCCACACAACCCCCCAAAGTCATGATCCATGGAATCAAAATGAGGATGATGAAATGCGTCAGCGCACTCAAATAGAGGCTGCGGCGGTTGCGTGGGTCGGCGCCGTGGGTCCGGAAATTTTCCAGCACCCTATCCCCCACCATCGCGGCACCTTTTTCTCGGGTGAACGCAGCGAAAACCGAACGACTGCGGAGCATGACATATGTCCAGACAGCGAACGCGACCATACCAAGAGCCGGCCACGAGACACTCCACCACAGACGAATGATGGTGGCATTGTTTTGTTCTTCCCCACCAATCTTGAGCCCTTTGTCGAGAATGGAAAAGCATGCCTGCCATGTGACCCATACATAGAAGCCGACGACAAGATAAACGGCGTAAAGAGGAATGTGGAGAATCTTCCAAGTGATCCGATTGCGGAAAAAACCAGCGATTCCGCCCGCGGCGCAAATCATGCCCAGCAGGCCGAAGAGTTGGAAGGCAAGCTTCAGGGATGCGTACGTATGATTGCTTTGGAGAAGAATCTGGACTTCCGCGTTGTTTGATAGAAAGGCCGCGAACGCTGGGGGCAGCCAGTAGTAGGCGGCGGCGGCGAGTACTGAAATAGAAGCGACAGCAATCGATACGACACGTCCCTTCAGAGGAGATGGATTCGTTGGAATCTCATCCACTTTGACCGTGGGGAGCGTCGTATCGTTGTTGAAGATCATGCTAAACCGTTAGATAAATTTCAAACTTACGATCATTACTTGCTGAAAAGATCTTCTTCGGTTGCTTCCTCGACCTTGATGTCCGGCACCTTCGGACCTTCCTGCTTCTCTTCCAGTTCCTTCTCGATCGCGGACTTGGGTTTCTCCGGCTCGACTGTCGGCTGGGTCTCTGGAGTGACTGGCTCTTCTTTTGTTGGGGGCGCCTCCTCTTCTTTTTCAACAGTTGCCTTGGGTGCGGCACCGCCGGCGATACGGGAACTGAGGTCCTGTGGCTTGATGCCGTGCTTGGTGGCGATATCACGCAAGGCCGCAGTCGCTTCGCGTGCGGCGAGTTCCGTGCGATCGGCTTCATTGAGCTTGGAACTGGATTTGCCAGCGATCGATTTCATCAGATAGGGAATGCTCGTGCCGCCAACAATCACAACGTGGATGATAACGGTGAAAAGGATCACGGACTTGAGGCTTCGTCCACGAAAGGACTCTAACAATTGATCAGGGGTGATTTCTTGAGTTGATTTGGACATGATGATGAATGGGTGAAATTTATTTTTTAACCACGAAAAGCACAAAAAACACAAAAGGGATGCAGATTGAGATTTTCATTTTCGAGATAATTATATGGTTCGTATGTTTCGTGTTTTTAGCGGATAAGGCGTTCGATTTCTACTTTGGGATGTTGACCAAAGTTAAGAATGAGTCCAAGCCGCAAGCCAGTAGCCTTCAGGTAATTTAGCATTTGGGCCCGATGTTCTGGGGCGATGGATTTGACCGATTTTAATTCGAGGATGATTTGACCGTAGCAAATAAGATCTGGCTTGTAGGTTTGATCGAGTTTCTCGCCTTTATAAAAAAGTTGTAGTTCTTGTTGAGCAACAAACGGGATATTGCGTAGGCGCAGTTCTTTTTCTAGACACTCCTGATGTACTGCTTCAAGAAATCCACAACCCATTTCTCTATACACCTCGAAAGCAGCTCCTTGAATGGCATAGCACTCCTCCTTGAATATGAGAATTTCGTGTTTTTCGTGTTTTTCGTGGCTGATCATTTTTTAATCGGGGGGAGAATTACTGTTCTATTTCGCCTACGGCTTCGATGATGCCGCCGGCTTCGGCGATGGCTTGGAGGACGGGTTGGAAAACTTCCTTGGATTGAGATTTGTCACATTTGAGTTGGACGTGACGTTGGTCGTCGGAGACGGAATTTGTCAGGAGTGCACGCACTCCCCACTCGATGTCTTTGGGGCTATCGACCCGTTGTCCGTCGAAATACAATTCGCCATTTTCATCGATCACCACATATGCAATCACGCTGATATCCGGTTTCTTGACATGCTCCGAAGTCGGAAGTTCGACCGGAAGATTGCTTTTGTCTTTGATGCTCTCGCTGCAAACGAGGAAGAAGATGATGAGCAAGAAAGCAATGTCACCCATACTCGCAACGGGTATGGGAATCGTTTTACGTTTCTTTTTCCTGGAACGTTTCATGGGCTATTCATCCTCGACGATGGCAACCACGCCGCCATTGGCGCTAATGGAGGCCAGTACCTGGAAATAATTTTGGTAAGGAGTGCCCTTCGCGGCTTCCAACATGATCACCCGCTTTTCACCATCTTGGTTTGGCAGATCGAGGGCGGCCAAGCGCTCGTTGAGCTCGTCCATTTTCACAGGCTTGTCGCTAAAAAATATTTCACCGCCGCGCAAATTGATGATGGGGGTCTTTTCTGATTTTGCCTGAGTGGATTTCTCACCGGCGGGAAGATCCGCTGTAACCGACTTCACTTTGACAAGTGTGGTCGCCACCATGAAGTAGATGATGAGAAGAAACGCGATATCCGAAAACGAATCGACGGGAATATCACTGGAGCGGCGGTTTTTCACTTGGATGTGGCTTTTTGGCTTTAGTGATTTGTGAGTATGAATTCCACCAGCTCACAGGTGCTTTCCTCGATTTCGAGTTCGATCTCATCTGCCCAGCGGAAGAAGACGCTCTGGGGAATCACAGCGGCAAGAGCAATAAGAAGTCCTGCAGCTGTGGTGATAAGGGCTTCCGCGATACCGTTGGCAACGGCACCACCGCCGCCGCCTGAGCTGCCCGCTTCCGCAAGACCCGCGAAAGAAGCGATCATACCCGTCACTGTACCGGTCATTCCGAGAAGAGGCGCGGCCATACCGATTGTGGTCAAGACATCGAGGCGCTTGTTGACGACGCTCATCGCTTGGGCGCTGTAGTCTTGCATGACTTGGGCAACAACCAGACGCATGGTCTCGGTGCCTTCATTTTTATCCCGAAGCTGCTTATATGAGCGCAGCCCTGCAAGAAGAACAGATGCGACCGGACCGCCGGCTGCCTCGCACTCGCTGATGGCACCCGCAATGTTTTTCTCGCTCAGGCGGGCTTGCACTTTGGCGCGAAGGGAGCGGATGTCGATGCGGCGGTTTTGCCGGAAGGAAAACCAGCGGTCATAGACGACGGCAATGCCGACAAGGCTGCATAGCATCAGGGGAATCATCAGAGGTCCGCCTAATAGGATTTGTTCGATCATAGTTTTGAGGTGTTGTTGGGGAAAACGGTTACTTTTTTGTTAGAAAATCCAATACGTTGAGAGCTTCACGGGGAGTAAGTTTGACACGCTTGATACGCAATGTGTCAGAGGAGTCGATCACTAATTCACCTGTGGCGGCCACGTAATGGCTCTCATGGCAATCCGCAAGAGGAAGGCGCTCCACATAGCGACGGCGCGCAACGGCAAAAAGGATGAGTTCGGACTTTGTGACGCAAATCCAAACAGAGTTGCGCCGCCACCAGCGCCCGGCATCGATGCGCGTGCGGCTGCGAAGGAGAAGCTCGGGTTCTCGTCCTTCCGTAATTTCATCCAGCAACGCTGTCTCAAGTTGATTCATCGTCTGTTCTTCTTGCTTTCCTTGAGGGATTCAATCATGCGTTCGCGATCTTCGTTTTCGATGGCAACGCGTTTTTCGAAGGCCGGATCCGCGAGGCGTCCGCGAGAGTATTTAGCCCAGATGCTGTCCGGGAAATCAAAAGTCACGCGGCGGTAGACTTGATAGGCGGTTTCCATGGCCTCTCCGCGTCCTCTATAGTTGTCTTCTGACATGAGCCCAGCCATGCGTTCCTGGCAGATGCCACTCCAGTAAAGAGCCTGGGAGCGGATCTCACGGTCATCGTATTTTTCGTTAGCGTGGCATTTGGTGAAAAGGGCGAATGCCTTGGCATAATGGTGGGAACGCATGAAGTTTTGTCCTGCACGCAGACCGGCGAGGCCAGCGAGAGGATCTTCTGGGAAGCGCTCCTCCAGTTTCGCAAAAACCATGGCTGCGTTCAGGAACTCAGGAAAGGAAAGTTGATCGAGACGAAGAACTTCGGACTTCGAAGCATCGTCGGTTTTGTCGCGCAGGGCATCGGCCTCCTTTTTAAAAGCTAGGCCGGTCTGTTGGAAGTAGGCACCGAGGCGCGACATCACCGAAGGGATGAGTTCGTGTTTCGGATACTTATAGGCGAGTTTGACGTATTCCTCGACGGCATTTTGCGTCTCGCCCATTTTTTCATAAACCAACGCGGTCTTGAACTGGGCTTTGGGGGCAAATTCGGTTTCTGGGTAGTCAGAGGGGATTTTTGAGAACCGCGCGAGAGCGTCTTGATACATCGGGAGCTTGGATTCGTCGTTTTTGGCGAGGTCGGCGTATTCTTGGGCGAGGTTTCCTAACAAATATTCGGCATGAGCACGGAGATCGTCATCGCGATGCGTGGCGATCGCTTCAGCGAGGAGTTTTCTGGCTTGGGCGATCTCACGGCGCGCGAGACTTTCCTGATCGAGTTCGCGGTGTTTTTTAGCGAGTTCGAAGAAACATTCGGCGAGCGTGAAGCTGGTGCGGACAGCCATTTCATCACCATTGAAACGCTTGCTGAAAGGCTCGATAAATCCATCGGCTCCTTTGTTGACTGAGACCGCATGAGATTGGATCTCGTCTTTGAAACTATAGGAAATTTCAATATTGTCGCCATAGCGGACTGGGAAACCGTTGAGCGCGACAGGCGGAAGTTTTGCGGGAAGCTTATCCGGCGCATAGCTAATAGCGAAAGTCGATTTAAAGATGCCGCTGTGGCCTTCGGTCTCCTGGAGCTCGTAGCTTACGGATGTCGATCCAGCCTTAAGAGTGACTGAGGTCATGTCGCGTGCTGGCCCACGGTCAAGGCCGCGATCGATGAGGCGCAGATGTATTTTTTCTCCAACGAATGCTTTAGTTAGGGATTCGGTGTAATTGGCATTCATCACATCGAGAAACGGATGACTCTCAACCATGAAACTTGCGGTAATCCATTTGATTTGGCCTGAAGGATCCTTGTAAGGAAAGCCGACATGGACGGTATCACCCGCTTTGACCGCAAGGCCTTCAGGGATGGATGATTCGGGGAGGGATTCCGCTGATTTGGTGGCGAAGCTGCGATCGGGAGTTTCTCCAAGGATGAGTGGGATGGAGAAAGAGAAGCGACCCTCTTCGAGCGGTGGCTCATTGCTTGGGGCGGTAGGCTTTTGAGCAAGTTGATAGCCGCTTGGAACAACCACATCCGCGCTGCTGAGTGCACCGGTAAGCTTCAGGGTTCCCGGAGCTGCGACATCGAAGGGCCGCTTAAGTTCGGTTTGTTTGGCTTTGCGCCCTGCCTCGGTTTGGACATAAGCATTGACCGTGCTGCTTTCCGCCAAGGCAAGGTGAGGGAAAACCACATCGAAGCGAACACTTGAGCCAAGGACAGCCACAAGAGATTTAGAAGGCTCGCTGTGATCAAAATGCAGACTTCTGCGTTCCGTAACAAGTTCCGGCCCTGTCGTGCGGGTTGGCGTATCGGATTTTTTCTGCGTCTCTGGATTCGGGGGAACAACTGCGATGGGTTTCGTCGACGTGTTGTAGGCCGAAAGCGTAGGCTCTGAGTAGATCGCGTGTTGGATGACGATTTCGCGATCCGTCGGAATTCCAGGGCTGAGATTTTCAGTGTCGCGGTAAACCGCTGTTAGAGTTCCGCCTTCGTTGAGTTGGATTTCGGATGCGCGAGCAGGTTGCCCCGTCACAGGGAAGATGCGCCCGAGGAAGCGACCACTGTGTTCCTCCGTCTCGATCGCTTGAATGGTCGCTTTACCGCCAGACGAGGAGGTGACGGCGATTTCGATCATGTCTTTTCCGGCACTGGCGTCCATATCCGGATCATCGATAACAATGGCAACCGCATCATCAAAGCGGAAGCGGCGGATGGGCTCCAGCAGAAGTTCGCGTCCTGTTTTCGTTTCTTTGTAATTGAGGAAAGAAGCGGTGATTTTGGCGTCATTGAAAGCGACATTGAGCCGCTGCTCGTGGCGATCACGTTTCGGAGTTGCGCTGCGAGGGTCTTGGTAACGGACGCTGATACTGTCACCGGGCAGAACTTCAAGCTGGGTGTTTTGGCGCAGCTCCATGAAATCCTGAGCCACCGGAATGAGTGCTTTGCCCTCACGATTGTTGATCGTGACTTTCTTAATCGTAGGCGCGACACCTTCAAAACCGTTGATGACCAAGCGAACGATGCGCGCGCGGGTCTGATCACCAAAGGCGACTTCCATTTTTGCATTACCGGAGGGAGTAATTGCAGCGGCTTGCGGAATTGAATTTCTCACATTTTCTGGAAAATTCGCAGGGTCGAACATGGAATTCGGGCAAGGGACAAGATTCGGCTTTCCATTGTCATCACACAGAAGGACCGGCTTGGATGTGAGAATTTTGGCACGTGAATCATGTCGCCAGATTTGGATTTCATGGAGACCCGCATTGAGTTCACGTTCGATCAGCAAACCGCTCTCCGCATCCGCGGCAGCGGGTATGCCATTGATAAGAAAAATCGTGTTGCCATCATCCGGATAGCCGGTGAGCTGGAAGCGACGGATGGCGGCAGCGGGTTGATGGAAAAGAGCGCGGTAGCGGATCAAACCGCTGTAATCCGGATGACCCGTGTCAACGACAGGCAATTCCGCCGCAGACAAGCCTGCGACTCTGGCAGAGAGGTATTTGATTTTTTCTTGGTTGGAAGCGAGATCCATCAGCTCCAACCAATCCGCTGGTAGCTCTCGGCTCTCTGGCTTGGTGACGGTGAGGCTGGCTGCACCGTAGGTTGGGAACGAGGAAACGAGAGGTTTGCCTTCCCAAACAGGGGTGGTTTCCGGATAGCGGGCGCGAGTGGTCCAAGTTTTACCATCGAGTGAAGTTTGCAGCACGAAGCGCTTGAGGCGGGTTGTATCGTCACCCATATCGACGGACATTTTGTCAATGGCAACGTTGTCGTTCAAATCGATACCAAAAATTCTGGACTTGTTTGCGTCTCCCACGTTGCCCTGCCAGCCGGGATAATCGCGTGAGCTGATCGCCATGTTAGGATCGCGACCCGGAGCGCTCTCTGAGGCGAAGGCGATGGCCTGTGCGCCAGAGGTTGGAACTATGCCTTGGAACTCGCCGCTAAAGGGCGAGGTTTCCTTGAGGGAGAGTTGGCGGATTTCATCACCGCTGGAGGTTTGCAGGCCGACGGTGACTTCATCGATGCCCGTCGTGAGGCTGCGATCAGGATCGGTGACACGAATGTAAACTGGATTACCGGGACGAACCGTGCGGGTGCCGAGAGCAGCTTGAGCGGAGGAGATGCCGAGCTCTTCGATGTTAAGACGGCGTTCACCTTCTCTGGGAGGAAACGCTCCGGCAGAAAATGAAAGAAACGCATCCGAAGCGACTCCGATCACGATGTCCGGATCAGCAGGAAGATCTTTCATTTTTGCCCTGAAGCGCTGGGAGTAACCGAAGCGGATTTCGTCTTCGCCGAGAATTTGCAAGACTTTGTCGCCGGCAACGGGTGCCCCGATCGCGGTTGCGACCTCGGCACGGTATTTTTCTTTGCTATCGCCGAGCTGATAGAGGAGAACCCGTTCGCGATCTCCGGACTTGGCCCAAATTTCCACTTCAATTTCCGACCCGGCACCCGACACACTGAGAGTGGGGTCACGCAAGTTGATTTTAACCGCTTCACCCGGAACAATCACGGTTTTTTCCTGAGAGGGCCCGAGTTCGATTTCGCTGGCCTCCACGAGTTTCCGCATTTCATAGTGAATTTTACCGCGAAGAATGAGGCCATCCGGGTGCTTCGGCTCTTGGCGAAGGACTTGTTCGATTTCATCCAAGGCCTCTTTATAACTTTCTTGATCCATCAAGACCTCTGCGCGCGCATAACGGATTTTTTTACGGAATTCCTCATTCTGGATCTTCATCAGGTTATCGAGCTCCGTCATGGCGGCCCCGAAATTTTTCGACACGCGATCGACCGTGACCGATCCGAGGGCGGCTGTTAGATGAACTTCGGTGCCCTCATACTCCGCGGCTTCAGCGACTTTGCGGTACCATGCGCGGGCGGTGGGGAGAGCGCCTTTGCGGAAAGCGAGGTCGGCATAGGCGATTTTGAGCTGGGCGTCTTGAGCAGAGCTGAAAGTGCCCTCCGCCTGGCGCGACCAAATGGTGAGTTCTTTGATAAGATTTTCGGCTTCCTGATCCCGGCTAGAAGCAATGTTACGGTTGAGAAGCCAAAACGAATAATCCACGGAAAGGGAGCGTATGACGGGGATGAGTTGCTCGGAGTGGGCAACATACAATTCCCAGGCGGAATCCTCATTTCCTAACACAAACTCGGCGTTCGATTTGTAAATGGGATACGCCGGGTTGGTTTCATCGACTGAGATCTCAACCGCGCCAACTTCAGTAGCTGCCTTGCCAGCAACCTGTTTGAGCCTGCCGATGATTTTCGCATAATTGGGATTTGAGCTCTGCGCAGCCAATGCTTTGCCTGCCGCGCTTCTGATACCGCCCTGCGCGAGCGTCATTGCCACCGAGGGTTGGTCGGCAGCGAGTGCCGCTTCTGCAAAGAGGGAGAGTGCGTCAGCGTTCTGGAAATAGGTGATATCGCCAGAGGCATGCCACAATCCGGCAGCGATGGGCTCAGCAGCGGACCATTGTTTTTTCTGCTGCAATTCCTTAAGCACACGTTGCACTAGCAACTCGTCGCCAGGAGCCCTGACAACCGCTCCGAGCGGCGCGTTTTCCTTAAAAAGCGAGAAAACGAGCTGACGCATGGAATCGGACCACTCGGGCAAGGCCGCAACGGATTGCAGGCCCACAATGGGAGTCACGGATGGAGCTGCAGCGGCACGGTCCAATGCGACTTTGAGCGCCGCTTCAACGGCGGCGGGTGAAGCATCTTTCGCCAAAGCCAACAACTCGCGGCAAAGCGTTCGCGGATCGTTTGGCGAGAGTTTCAAAGCTGCCTCCCCAAAGAGCAACTTGTGAGCTGCCATCGTGTGGTAAGCGGGTTTCATCTTCTCATAGGCCGGTGATTTCACCAATGCCTCAAACAGCGCTTTAGCCTCTGGTTTTTTTGGGTCAACGCAGTGAAGCCACATACCAAAAACCGGTTCGGACAGGATCCCAGCCGCCATCTGCTGCTGCAGGAGCTTCGTCAACTCTGCGGCCAACCCCGGCACACCGGCGCGAACGTTGACCGAACCCCAGTTATCCCATCCGGGATGGAGTTCCGGACCAAAAGCCAAGCCAGAATAGGGGTTGCCGAATCTGATCTTCGCCAGAGCCTGCGTCAGGAAAGATCTGGACAGCTCTGAAGCCGCTGGCTGTGCCGAGATGAAATCAGCGACAAGTTTCTGGAGTATCTTGTCCCCGTCAGCGGGTGGCGTGTTTTTGAAAAGTTCATTCCATAAGCCCAGCAAACCCGGCGTTGTGGGGTTGTTGCTTTGCAGTTCCTGATGGAGTGCGGTAAAGGCTGCCATTCGATCTTGGCTAGAGGCAGCTTTGCCGACCTGTTTGGCGAGTTGATCGTAACGAGATCCGAGATTGGCATATTGTTTTTGAAGATTTTCCGCTGCCAGCCCCTCCCGATCCATACCGCTATTCCACAGAGCATCGATAACCGGCTTCACAGCGTCAAACCGCCACATTTCGGACTTCGTGATGGCAGGCAGAATACTGCCCAACTTATGCGTTCCGTTCACTGCAAAAGCCCGAACGATTGCCGCATCCAGATGAGGGTTGCGCGCGAGCAGAGGAGAGAGTGCTTTGGCCTCTTCGACGTTCAGTGTCAGCTCATACAACGCCACATTTGGCGCTTCCAAAGAATTGAAAACCAATGGTGATTTGACAACCAGCGCGCGCATCTGGGCGGGAGAGAACAATAACGAAACCGGGCGTCCCTGCGGACAACCGGGGGCGGCAAGCACGGCTTGCAACTGTTGCGGGGTCAAACTGGCAAATGCCCTGAGCAGCGGAGCGGTCTTGGCATCACGCCGCGGACTCGTATATTTCCAAAGATTTGGCGTGTGCCCGTCGCGGTAATTCATCCACCCTTTGGCTGCAAGGATCGATCCCTCGTAGGGCAAAGCGGTCACCAGTGCCTCGGCGGCTTGCAGGGGTTTGTCGAACAATGTGTCTGGAATCGGCTTGTTCGCCTTGAACAGCTCATTTGCCTGCTTGCTAAAAGGAACGATTTCGCTGACCCAGTTGATACGCGCTTTGTAGGGAACTGGCAGATTTGGCAAAGCCGCGAGCTTAGCTGCGGCCTTGAGCCAGGAGTTGTCCGCTATCACAAACGATTCCAGCGTCTTGCAAAGCCATTCGATATCCGCGCCATATTTCACGGCATTTGAGGCATCGGTATTGATAAGCGCTTCAAGGCGGCCACAAAGTGCAGGAACGTCATTGCGAGACTTGGCTTGAGCGATAAACCATGCATCAAACTGTTGGGCACGACCGTAACTGCGGAGGCGGTTGCCGTCCTCGCGCATGAAAAGATAGGCGGCGTCGGGGTCGCCGAGATGATTGATCAGAATACGGTAGGTGGCGGTAACAGCCTCGCCGGCCACCGTAGCGTCCAAGTTGGTCTGTTTGAGTAATTTTCGATAGAAACTTACAGCATCTTTCCACTCACTCGCGTATTCGGCGGCTTTCGCGGCCTGCATGAGAAGTTCGGCGGATTCGGATTGATTGGATGTCAGCCATCCACGGGTTGCGGCAAAGGCTTCGGCACAGCGTTGTTCTTGGATGCCGAGTTTCAAAAGCTCGGCAACATCGGCTTCTTTTTGAGTCTGGGCCTTGCGAAACGTTTGAATCCGATCGTCCAAAGGCGAGGCATTGGCCAAACCGAGCAAGAGCGGCAAAACGAGCGTGTGCCGAGTAATTCTTTGCAAATTCATTTTATCAAAATTCATCATTTCTCGCTTTCCAATCTTTCCAACTCAAGTTTGTCCTCAAGGTCCAACATGCTGTCTTGAGAAAGTTGTCCGCGGGCGAAGGCCGCCCATTCACTCTCCGGAAAATCATAGGTCAAACGCTTGAAGTGCGAGTAAGCCGCCATGGGCTGCCTGAGTTTTTGATAGCACATGCCTGACCAATACATGGCTTGGGCACGGATGGTCGGCCCGTCATACGAAACTTCATCCGTAACGCGTTTCAGGGCATCCACGGCTTCCTGGTTTTTTCCGGCGCGCATGAAAGATTGACCCGCACTGAGTCCGGCTTGACCTGCAAGAGGATCGGTAGGGAAACGTTCCTGGAGGCGCCCGAAAATCTGGGCGGTTTTGAGATATTCAGCGACGGCCATTTTTTGCATTGCCTCACCCTCAAATGCCGCATCCTTGTCTTCTGGGCCTTTTTCTAACAGCGGCTTGGCCTTGGCTTCGTATTCGGAGGCCTTTTTGAGGAAATGCGTGCCAAGACGTGCCATGGACACTGCAAGATATTCCGAATCCGGATATTTGTAGGCGAGCTTGACGTATTCTTGCGCGGCGATGTCAGGCTCTTTCAGGCGCTCATA
The DNA here is from genome assembly GCA_044233125.1 of Luteolibacter sp. Lineage (GTDB taxonomy): Bacteria > Verrucomicrobiota > Verrucomicrobiia > Verrucomicrobiales > Akkermansiaceae > Luteolibacter. The sequence goes on from JBIIKO010000005.1 coordinate 218,389, forward strand.
AATCGTTGCGATTTGGTATTGGGCTTTGGAGGCATGGAGAGTTTCCGAGTATGAACCGGTCACGTTGATGAAACGGGTGAGTGCGGCGCGGTATCGGGTTTCCTTTATCTCTGCGTCCTGCGCTGCTTCGGCCTCTTCCATGGTGAGGCTGCCTAACAGATATTCGGCATGCGCGCGGGTGGAAGGTTCGTTGAACTGATCCACGGCACTGGAAAGAAGCTGCTTGGCAGTCTGGTAATCGAGATCTGCGAGCTCGTGCTCACCCATTTTGCGGCGACGCTTGGCAACCTCGAGGTAGGCTTCAGCAAGCGAGAACTGCGTGCGCATAGACATCTCGGCATCTTCATATTTTTTGGAAAATGGTTCGATCGTGCCATCCGCGCCCTTGCTGATGGAGATCATTCGAGTGTCAGTTTTCAAACCATTGGCGGCGGTGTATCGCGCGGCGATAGTATCGCCATATGTCACAGGAAAGCCATTGATGCGGACATCGTAAGGGGCGGGTTGCGCACCGTCTTCGGGTTTTGCTACTGGGGCGCCCGCATAGACCAGCGGGTAAGAGCTCTTGAAGATGCCCGTGTGCGGTCCGCTTTCATTGAGCACAAGAGAATGCTTGGCTCCTGATTTTGCCTGAACAAGCACACTGACCGTATCCGGGGAATCGGTGAGATCGGCACCCAAATCAACGACGCGCAGATTGAGATTCTCCCCAACATAAGCGGCTGTCATGGTTGAAAGGTTATCTTCCGTGAGAAGATCAAATACCGGATGGGTGACAACCTTGGCACTGGCAGTGGTCCATTTTTGGCTACCATCCGCAGCGGTGTAGCGAAATCCTATGTGAACATTTTCACCCGGGCGAACGACGAGACCGTTCAGCAAGTAATCAACCTCCGAGCCATCCAGGGAATTACGCGCAGCTTTCGCCAACTCGTATCGCTCGGCATCAGTAAGTGCGCCATGATTTGGCAGGGTGCCAAGAATGAGCGGGACATTGACGGCAAAACGATCGTATTCGGTATTTTCACCAAAAGCCGGAGCGATGGCCCCTTGATAAATGGGCAGTTCTGGAATTCCCTGCCATGAAATGGTAGCCCTGTATAAATCAAGCCCGCCCTCCAGCAGCAATGTGCCTGGGGCATCTTTGTTGTATCCTTCAGTCGCAGCTCCGCCAGCGGCGCGGCGGCCTTCATCGGTTTGAGCAAAAATCTCGATTTTAGATGTAGTGCCCAGAGCCAATTGAGGAGCGATCACTTCGACGAATAATTTTTGCCCAAGCACAGCATTGAAACCGCCTTCAGGTGCCTGTTTGCTGGAATACATGTGGTGTTTGATATCCCAAGCGGCGCTTATTTTTTCGTCCGCCATACTGGGTTTTTCATGTTCAGGCAAACGCTCGAAACCATGATATAGCGTGGAGGATTTTCCTGGCCCTGGTAATGGCGTAACCGTGGCATGAGAGAGACGGATTTCAGGCTCGACAAAGGAGGCATGTCGAATCGTTGCGATGCGCTCGGTTGGGACACCAGGGCGGTTATTCTCCTCATCCAAGTAACGCGCGGTAATGACGCCGCCATCCGGGACTTGAATTTCATCAGCTTTTTTTGCTGCGCGGGTCACAGGCTTAATGACCAACTTGAAAACGCCCGTGGAGTCACCTGTTTCGACCGCATCGAAGTCTTTGGTTCCCGCGGATGTTTCAACGGAGACTTTCACTTTATCCGGCTTCACGGTGGAGTCCATGTCGGCGTCGTGAATGGCAAGAGACAGGGGCTTGTCATGGACGAAGCGCAGGAGTTTTTCATAATAGGGCCTATCTTCGTTACGGCCAATGTCGAAACGCGGCTCCATGTCGGCAAACTCGGCCCGTGCGTCGGTAAAAGAGACATCGAGGAAACGTTCGTGGCGTTCACGGGTCTTGGTGACGTAGCGGTCATCCGTATAACGGACGGAAATTTTGTCACCGGTCAGCATTTCCAGCGTGTCGTTTTTATTGAGTTTGGCAAAGTCCTCGGCTACGGGGAGAATTTTCTTACCATCGGGCTGGGTGAGGGCGAGTTTGTTCAGAGCCGGCACTGTCCCCTCGTTACTGATCATGAGGAGACGAATAAGGCGGGCGCGCGAGTCTTTGGCGAATGTCGCGGTGAAAGTCGTTCCATCGTTATCAGCCTTCAACTGAGCAGGGCCATTGCGGTGATCAATCGCATCCGCTGGGAATCCCGCCGGATCAAAAAACTGATCGGGGCAATCGACCCATTGGTTGGTATCTGCGGAATTTGTAAACAGTTTGACGGTGCGCCCGAAGCCAATCGTGCAATCCCAACCGGTTGCCCAGATTTCAAAGCGGTGCACACCCGCTCGCAAAGCGATCTCGCCCTCTAACTGGTCCATTTTATCTTTGCTTGTGATCGGCTTGCCATTCACAGCCAGCAGGAACTGAGGAGGGTTTGAAACGCTGGGATGGGTGTTTGCAGGCAATTGATATGGACCCAGAGCGACCTTGAAGCGGCGTGTGACATCGGCCGGCTCGTGGAAATAACCGCGGAAGCGATAAATGACATGGGAATTTGGAAACATATTCTGGCGCAGCCACTTGACCTTGGCGGGAATGGTGGCGGTCATGGCTTCCGATGGCCCCGCGACATTTTCCCCAACGCCCGCCGCAAACTGTTGGGATATCCAACCGCGATCGAGGTGGGCTTGGATATCGGAGAGGGAATAAACGGATCGCTCGTTGTTGTTATGGAATGGATCCGCGTCATTCATGATGGTAACGGACGGATGCCATGGTTTCTCGATATGGATCAGATTGCGCGGGTAGACGGCCACCGTGGTCATGTCGCTCGCGGACATTCCTGTTTGGATGACAAACTGCTTGAGCTTGGCTCCGGGTTCTTTGGCCGTGATCGTCAGTTCGCCGAGGGGGAGGTTATCGTTGAGATCAATGGTAAAATCAGGGGTAGTGCCTTTGGTCGCGACTGGACGCCATGCTGGGTATTCAGCATTTGGGCTGATCACCATGTTCGGCGAGCGGCCGGGCTCGGAATTTTGCGCGAAGGCGCTGGCTTGAGCTCCGGTGGTCGGGATACGACCTTCGAAAACGCCGGAGTGCGTGGAAGTTTCCTTGAGTGTAACGCGGGAAACGGAATCGCCGCTGGAGCTACTGACGCTGACGTTCACTTCATCGACGTCTGGCGTGCGGCTGCGATCGGGATCGGATACCCTGACGTGGATGGGGTTGCCCGGTTTAACGATCGTGGAAATATGCTTTTCGTGATCGATCTTGATTTCACCCGTGGCAATTTTCGCTTTGGCGGCGGCTTCGGTATTCGCCCCCTTGCCGATCGTTTCCATGACCAGCTCCATATCCGCGCTGCGTTGTTCGGCCTCTGTAAGGAGTTTCCGAGCGGAAGCCATGAGCATGGCGTCTGAAGCGATGGTGATGGGACCGCCGCGTTTTTCATCGAGATTGTTCATCTTGGCGCGGAAGCCTTCGGAGTAGGCATAGAACACTTCGTCGTCGCCTATGACTTGGAGAATTCCATCGCCGGCAGCAGGAGCGCCGAGGGCGGTCGGAACCTCGCCACGGAATTTGGTTTTTTCATCTCCAAACTGGCGGAGGAAAAACGTTTCTTTGTCGCCGGAGACAGCCCAAACGACGACTTCGATTTCGGTGCCAGCCCCGGAGACCGCAAGAGTGGGATCACTGAGAGTGACTTTCAACCGCTCACCAGGAACGATGTTTTTCTGAGCTGATGTGGAGCCAAGTTCGACCTCGGTGGCCTCCATGAGTTTTTGCCGCTTGAGTTGGATTTTTCCTAACAGAATGCGTGAGTCGGCATGGTTGGGGTCGCGGGCAAGGATTGAATCGACATCGTCTTTGGCTTCGTCGAAGTCTTCGCGGTCGAAATACACCTCGGAGCGAGCGAAGCGGACTTCCGTCCAGATTTCCGGAACGCGTTCCATTTCCAGATCCGTGAGGGTTTGTAAGGCGGCATCGTAGTTTTTGGAGATGCGTTCCGCGCGGACGCGGCGGAGGGCCGCCTGATGGCGGATCGGAAGCTCGGCGTAGGCGGGGTTTTCGCGGGTGCGGGTATAGATTTCGTGAGCTTGGCGAACCTGACCGCGTTGCAGGGCGATATCGCCGTATGAGAGCTCGATCGATGCTTTTTCAGTGGCTGTCAGAGGAGAGTTTGCTTCACCGGCCCAGGTCATGAGGGATTTGACGAGAAATTCCTGGCGGGCATCATCGCGACCGAAGATGGTGCGTTGGAGCGCCCACATCAAGAATGGGATGGTGAGTTCGCGGTGAGTGGTGGTGAAAACCTCCCAATTTGCATCCAGAAGTTTCCATGCGGAATCCTCGTTTCCGGACATCCATTCGGCCTGTGCTTGATAGACAGGGTAAGCCGGATGGGTTGGCGGAACGGGAATCGAAATGAGCCCGAGTTGGGTGGCGGCTTTGCTGCGAATGGATTTAAGGCGAGGGATATCCGTATCGGCCTTGAACCAAGTGTGTCCGGCAACGTGGCGCTCGATCACACCCAGACCATCATTGGCGAAGGCGTATGATACGGAGGGTTCAGTTTCCAGCATGGACTCGGATAGAGTGAGCATAGCTGGGTAAGTGCGGTGGTGGACAGCGACGTTCCGCCAGAGATAACCTGAGGTGCGGAGATATTCGGCAGGCTTGTTGATTTTTTTTAGAGCATCAAAAACTCGTTGGCCGAAGGTTGGGGTCGGCTCGATGATGAGACGTTTGTCGATAAGGTCGATGATCAGAGCCTGAAGTTTGTCATCCGCGAAGGCCTCTTCAGAAATGGCAGCAAGTTTCTCCGTTCCTTGGATTTCATAAAAGACTGGAGATTTTTGCACTCCTTCAAGTGCCGCAGTGAGAGTTGCAATAGCGATAGCCGCATCGGATTCTTTGGTGAGCTCATTCAGTTTTTTGAAAAGCAGTGCAGGGTCCGTGGCATCGAATATGGCAATTTGCCCTGGGGTCATTGCTTCCTTGCCAAACCACTCGCGGGCAGCATATTGCACCCGGAAGGGCAGTCCAGCCCAAGCAGGTGCCTTGAACAACTCCTGCATCAACTTGACCTGCTCGGCATTGTTCTCTGGGAACTGCACGTTGATCCACGCCATCGCAAGCCAGGGCTCGATTTTTCCCTGTGCCAATCGCTGTGTCACAGCGGCGCGCAATACTGGCTCTAGCCGATGGGGCTTATACCGTAGTTTGTCGTCCTTATACCTGTTCAGTCCACCGTATGTGGCTTGAGCCATCCTGTAGAACCATGGATTATACACGCTGAGGCTCACGCCGTTTGCAGACCCGTCAATCCCCATGGGTCCTTTATCGTCCTCCATCCCAGCAGCAATCGCATCGCGCACCAAGCCCTGGGCCTCAGGATGCGTATCTTTGAGAAGCTCCGTAATAGCCTCGGGCGTGAGTTTCAAAACAGCCAGTGCGCGAGAGCGCACAGCCGGAATTTTCGGCTGGAGCGACTTGTAATCCGCCCATAAATTCCTGAATGCTGCGATGCGCTTGTCCGCGGCATCTTCCTTCTTCGGATCAGTCGTTGCGAGGGTTGCTGCTAGCGCTTTGGATTTGTTGATCCATTCATCCCGCTTAGCACTTCCTCCTGGGCGGTCGCAGTAATGCCAGAGCTGATCAGCGGAGGCTCCACTTAAATCGTTGGGGCCGAGACGCCATGCCTCGGATCCAAGGAAAGCCGTCATGACCTTGTCGTAATCTTTACCGCCTGCTGCGATCGCGCGCACGACTGATGCGAGCGGATGGGAACTTTGCGCCAGCGAGACAGCCACTTTCTGAGCTTCTTCTGGCGTATATTTGTTCCATTCTTTTTCTAAAAGCACCAACCCACTCCGGGCATTCAAAATGGCCGGATTTGCCTTCAAGTAATCCTGCACCGATTTGAGTTCCAAAATTCCGGGGCTGCCGACGTAACCGCCATTGGCTGCGGCAGACAATACTTCCACTGCTTCAGTTGGAGGCAACTTGCTAAGCGCTACCAAGATTGGCGCCATTTTGGCATCGGCATCATGCGGCCAGTATTTTTTGAAATCGCCGCGGTAATGCGGACCATTTCCACCGCCAGCCCAACCGATCATCACCCACATTGCATATTGAGGATATTTTTCGAGAAGCGCGGAAGCTTCTGCAATCGGAGTGGCGAGGCCGTCCCCCACTTCTAACTTCTTTTCTTCCACCACTCCGCCTTCGGGAGCTTTTTTGTTAGGCTTATTGCTAGGCTTGTTGCCGGCCGACTTCTTGTTCATACCGCGGGTGCCGACCTTGCCTTTCGATTGATCGCCAAATCTGGAGAGATTGTAAGCCTTTACGGAAACCGCCCAATCGAGGAGTAGTTTCATTTCGTCGTTGTGCGTCATCACATCGCAAAGATCCTTGATCGCATCGTATAGATCCTGTGAAAGCTGTGCCGTTACTGGTCGATCGCAATAACCATCGACCGATTCCAGCAACCAAATGAAATACTTGCTGTATTCGACGTTGAGAAGATCTGCAGAAACTCCACCTGAAATGCATGCATTCAGGCGCTTGGCCATTCCAGTAGGGTCGTTTCGTTTGACTGCCTCATTCAGGAACCAGCGATCGAACTGGCGAAAGGCAGGATTGACCGAGAGGCGTTCCGCTTCGTTTTGGGAAAAGACGTAAGCGCCTGCATTATCGTTGAGGCGATGAATGAGCAGGGTGTGAACGGCAGTGATGGATTCACTGGCCTCGGCTGACTTCGGGTCGGCGAGCTTCAGAGCTTGCTGGTGGAAAGCGATGGCATTTTTCAGTTCGCCGCTGAGTTCGGCGGCGCGTGCGGCTTGGAAAAGAAGGGCGGGCTTTTTCGGCATGTTGCGGCGCAGCCATTCGCTCGCGAGAGCGACGGCAGGAGCTGGGCGATTCTCCGTGATACCGGCAGTGAGCAGGGCGAGGATGGCATCCTCGGTTTGTGATTCGACAGCAGCAGCCACAGCGGCACGTTGCTCCTCAAAACTCGCAGCGTGAATGTGGCGCGGAACCAACAGCAGAAGGGCTGTTAGAGCGATGAAATATTGGGTTGATGAGAGTGTTTTGGCCACGGAAAATTCTGATGGATAGATGAGACAGGCGGGAGGGCGGATAGGACGGATCCGTCTTTTATTCTTCTTTGGGTTTTGCTTCTCCTTCAAGACCGGCAATTCGCTTGCTGGCCTCGGAAACGTATTTGCTGTTGGGGTAGTCGAAGAGAAGTTGTTGAAGTTTCGCCTTAGCGGTGGCGGTGTCGTTCATGCGGAAGGCAACTTCTGCCCAGAGCAGAAGCATTTCATCGAGGAACGCGGCGTCTGGATATTCTGCGAAAACACTTTCCAACAAACCGGCGGCTTGGGCAAAGCTATCGGTTTCGACATAGTGACGGACGACACGCCCGAGGGCTTCAGCGGCGTAGGAGCTTTCCGGATAGGTTTGATAGGTTTTTTGGTAAGCATTGATAGCTGGGGCCATGCGGGCTTGCAGAGCGGTGGCGGGGCTGAGGCCGGCTTTGCCCCATTTGCTGTTATGTTCGTCAGCCGCGGCTGTGAGCTCCTCAGCTTCTTTGGCAAGGACTTCTCCGATGCGAAACTGGGCTTCCGCAGCTGAGATCGGGTTTTCGAGTTGTAAAACCCGGCCGTAAACATCGACAGCTTGTTTGTATTCACCGCGGTCTGCGAGACTGCGGCCCAAGGTCATCAGGGCTTGATCTGCGAGAACTGACTCGGGATAGAGGCGGTTGAAGGCAAGGCAGGTCGCCATCGCGGAGGTAAAATCGTTTTTAAGAAGTTCGCTTTCCCATTTGAGTTTGAAAGCTTGCTCGACGAGGTCACCGGGAAGTTTCTGGCGATTGACGATGATGGGATCGATTTTGTTGAGGGATTCATTGGCGCGTTCTGCAGCGCGTTGGTCGAGGCCCATGTCTTTGTAAATGGATCCGAGACCGACAAGCGCTTCGGCCTCGACTGATCCTTTGCGAGCTTTGAGGAGTTCCTCGAAGACAACGTATTGGTCGGCAGTCACGCCGGAATTGACTGATCCGGAGACCTTGATGCGGGATTCGGAATCCCGTGGATCATCCCCATAGAGGTGGACTGCATCAGTATACGAGATGGAGAGTTCGTCCAACTCTGCGGTGTGGAGAATTTGATCCTTATTGGTTGGCTCCATACCTTCGGTAAGAGGCGCGAGCGGGATTTTTCCTAAAAAGACCCCCGTGCGGATCTCCGGGCCATCACCGGTTTCCGTCAGGTTGATCGTGATACTGTCACGCTCGACCCATTGATCTTTTTCATCGTCTTTCAGGGCAAAGATATCCAATAGCTCTTCTCCAGCGGCAGCGTCTTTTGCCTCGGCTTTGAAGAAGGATTTTACCGTAAGAGTGACGGATTGAGCGGCGGGCGAAGTATCGAGATCAGCATCGCGAAGCATGACAACTTGCGGTTGGCCGGGGTAGGCGATGTAGGCGGGGGTGGAGTTGTCACCCAGGTAGAAACCGACCGTACCGGTGCTGACCGCGCGAACTTTCCCCTTGCGGGAGACGCCTTTTTGTCCGTCAAGCGTGCTATCGTCGACATAGGTGACTTCCAAAGTGTCGCCACCGACCATTTGGAGCACACCATCGTTGGGTTTTGAAATGCCAAGCGCGGTAGGTGCCGAGGCGAGCATTTCGTTGTCTTTTCCGGGAACCGGAACGCCAGTAATGACTTCGGAGTCACCACTACTGACTTTGACCATGGCCTGGACCGGTTGGTTAAGCTTGCGCATGACGGGGACATCCGCATCGACGATTTTCGCGTAAAAGCGCTGGCCGATTTCAATCCTTCCGAGGTCATCGCCTTCGGCGTCTGCGACTTCGGTTCCGACGAGAGAAAGGGAATCGATGGCCTTGTTCCAGTTACCCATGTGGTAGTGGCTCATGCCGATATAGAAGTATGCTTGGTTGGCCCAAGTGGTTTTTCCGGCAACTTCTGTGAGGCGGCGGAACATGGGGAAAGCGGCAGCGTATTGGCCGGCGCTGTATTGAGCGAAGCCGGATTGGAAAAGGGATTCCTGATAGAGCGAAATTTCGTCTTCAGATTGCTTCTCACCCGGAACCGGAGCGAGGACGCGGGTGAGTAGCATAAAATGGTTTAGAGCGTCTGCCGTTGCACGTTGCTCGAGGTAGTGTTTACCCATCGCCATATGGGCGCGGTGGGCGAGAAGCGTACCTTGGTTATCACGGACAATGGAATTCAACATGGCGAGACCGCGCTCATATTGCTTGTAGTCCATGAGCTCCATGGCCTTGTCGAAAAGGTGTTTCGCCTGGGGATCGACTTCTGCGGCGGACACGCGAGCGCGTTCGGTCGGTTTTTCATTCTGAGCGGTTGCAAGAACCGGCAAAAGAATGGTGGCCAAGGCGAGCGTGGCGGTGGCGCTTGTGAGGAAAGGGGTTGTGGACTTCATGCCGGTGATTTTGGGCGAATGGTGGAACTTGTTGGATACAGGTGAATCAGGAGATATCTTTCTTGATGCGCGGATTATTTTTTGGCTTCGGCTTCGCCACCAACGAGGGCGACTCCGTAGCTTTCAAGGCGATCGTGAGCGGTGGCAGATTCCTTGGTTTTGGGATATCGGCGCAGAACGGTGCGGAGTTGGGAGACTTCATTGGCCTTGTCTCCGGATATTTTGTAGATATCCGCGACTTTCAGGCTGGCTGCAGAAGCGACGGCGCCGCCAACCGATTCAAGTTCGCTGACGGTTTTGATGGCCTGCGGGTATTGCTTGAGGGCGACTAGGCAGTTGCCGATTTCAAAGGTAGAATCGGGTTGCTTGTTGGCGGAGCGGAAGGCTTCGATAGCCTCTTCGTGGCGACCCAGGCCTTGAAGAAGAGTTGCTTTCGTCCAGGTCAATCCGTCGGCATATTGGGGGGATTTGGAAAGCTCCGGAATTTCAGCGAGTGCTTTTTCCATGAAGGGAGCATTCCGATAACTCTTGGAAATGTAGTAATCGAAGCGCGCTTTGGTCGCAAATAGCTTGTCCTTGATGCGGTTGAGATGACGGAGAACCTCCTCCTCCGTCTGGTAGTTGGCACAGAGCATGGCGAAACGCTTAATTTCCTCATCGGTCATCGCGTCGGTGCGAATGGCGCGCATGACGACCTGTGCCTCCTCGTGCATTTGATGAGGATGATTGAGCCCGGCCATCAACCCCATCATTTCAACCGGCTTCAGGCCTGCAAGTAGCGCTTTGCCGTGCTTGGCGAAAAATTCGGAGCGGAATTTGGGATCGGGTCTCAAATATCCGCACCATTGTATCAAGCGATTCACGGTTGCTGGCTTCAGGGCAAATTGCTTTTCTAGCCGTGCTTTCCAAGCGTCCGGTTTTTTCTCGTGGACAAGATTGGCATCGCACCAAAGGCGACGGATTTCATCGTTATCAGTGAAGCGCTCCCCGAGTTTCGCCGTCCAGTAAGCGCAGGCTTTTTCGCGGACAGCGGTTTCTATTTTCGGATTCAGGATGGTATCCAAAACAGCATGCCAATAACGCGCGTCTTCTTCGGGTTTATCGATGTTTTGGCCCCTACCGTCGAAGCCACTTGCAGCGATATAGAATTCTTTCAGCTTCTCGTGGTTTGGGCTGCGAGCCGCGTAGTGGAAGAGAACCGAACCCCGGGCGGCAGCAGCGGCGGCGTGATTGGTCTGGAGGAAGGCGACAGCCGTGCGCCATTGGTATTCGGCGGCTTCCTCGTGTTTTCCGAGTTTTTCCATCGCATTACCGAGATGGGTGAGTGCAGTGCCAGAATTAGGCTGGGTGACGTAGCCATCGTCCTTCACCATGCGTGCCCAGACAGCGGTTTGCTTGTCTTCTTCCCCGTTTTGACCGTGACATTCACCGATGTGGTAGAGCGCGGCGGCGGCGTAAGAGATATCGTCAGGATAGTAATCGACAACATCTTGATACGCTTTGATGGCGGCATTGCGCTTATCGAGTTTGTGGAGGCAACGGCCTAGGCGGAGGAGGACGTAAGGCATAGCCTTGCTTTTCGGAAACTCGAACGAATAGGCTTTGTAAGCCGCATAAGCGCCTTGGAAATCGAGAGCTTTGAAGAGTTTGTCCGCGTCTTCCAAATTGACCCCCTCGAAGGTGTCCAGTTTTGAAAATGCCGCGCTGGGATAGAGAATTTCCTGACCTGCCTGGTTTTGCGCCGTGGCACAAACCGACGCAATGAACCAAGTGCCGAAGATTTGTAGTAGGATGAGGCGGTGGAATCTATGCATAAAGTGGGCTGCAGTGAAGCGGTGGAAAGCAGAAATTTGGGGGGGTCACAGGCAATACGCGGCTTGATCTGCCAGACTTTCATCGAAGAATCCGTACGACTGAAACAACGACTAAAAGCAAAGAAGAGCAGGCTTGGGAGACTAGGTAAGGATGTTTGAGCGTCAAGGAATTTTCCCGATGACCCCGGGTGAACCGGTTCGTTTTTGGATTCCGATTTTTGAAAATCAATCCGACCAGTCAGTCGAGGCCCAAGATCGCATTGATTTCCTTGCGCTTCAGGGCAGCGATCTTGAATTCATATGCCCCCAGATCCGGGGCATCGGGATCGACGAGGTGGAGCTTGTCCTTTGGCAGCCAATATTTTTCACCCGCATGATACATTGGCAAGACAAGGCAGAGCGCTAAGATGGCGAACGGATAAGCGGGAATCACTGCCATGGAGGTGGCGGTTTGGATAAGACGAGAGCGCGCGCTACCGAGGAAAATCCGTAGGCCGTTGAAAAATACGAATCCAACCCAGCCAGCCAAAGGAGCCGCCAGAGCGATCTGAACTGGCAAGATGAGGTTGAATTTGAGCAAGACAGGATATGCCGCGAACGAATAAATGAACATCACCGCGAAGACGGGCAGAGAAAGCAAATCGAGCGGCGATCCGAACTTGAAAGCCGCGGTACGACGCTTCAGCCGCCAACGGGTGACGACCGCGGGAGCGAGGAGCAGATTCAGCAATAAAACGCTGAGGTGAAGCCCCGGGAAAATGAAAAGAAAATAAGAGGATCCAACATTTCTTCCGCTCACGGGTGAGAAGCGGCTGATGCATATGAAGAAAAGGATGGAGGGAATGACGCCCAAGGTAACAATCCAGATCCAATCGGATGTCTTGAGCAGGCAAGCGAAACGTTTGGCGGTATTTCGAATCGGCAAACTGACGAGAAAACGGAAGAGGAAGAGGAACAGTGCGGCGATTGGAAGAATCAAAGCCGCACACAGAATGCCCAAACGGCCTAACACTTCATGTTCAGCCATGCGTAAAGGCTTTAAGTCGTCATCCGTCAATGACGGCGGCGATTTGACCTGATGTTCAATCATGGGAAGTGCGAGTCGGCTCAGACTGGCGCCGTTTTTTTGAATCAGATCTGCGGTTTTGGAATTTCGATTGAGCTCCCGACGATCGCGTTCCTCAATAAACCTGTCGTTCCGCTTGCGATACGTTTCCGCCAATTCTGTAAGCTCAAGCCGTTCTGCGGCTGCTAGAAAATTTGTGGCGGTTGATGATGCCAAGGCAAAAAAGACCAGCTCGTGCACCAAAGTGCCCTGCTCGCTACGGGATAATCTGGAAGCGAGAGCATCCCGTTGCGCCGCCAACAAAAGAAACTCCTCGCGTTGCCCGCCTTTGGAAAGTTCTTCGGCGCGCGCGTTCATGATCTGGGAGACCTTCATAAGCGACATGAGGCCGTAAGATGGCGCAGCGTATTGAACCATCAGAGCTCGCATGAAACCAGGTACCGTATCGTGTCCGCTTACGAGACGCATTCTCGCTTTCATCATCAGGATCTCATAATGATCAAAATTTGGAAGCTCCCCCGCCTGACGAATGAGCCTCAGCGCTTCGTCATAGGCGGCCTGGTCCCTGATGACATATTCCTGTTCGACAGGTAGCGGTTTTAATTTGGCTCCATTCACATAGCGTGGGGGCGGAATCGTGCCGCCTCCAGAATGCTTGCCATGTTTCACCGGCTTCTTTTCGACCGCATCATTACCCATAACGCCTGCGGCCCAATAAGGGAAATAAGAGTTCAAAGGGTCAATACGCTTGGCCGTTTCCAGATACCCGTCAGGCATCTTGCCATGTTTGCTTTTGAATGAACCGACATACTCCGCAAAATAGGCGGGATTCTCCGGATCGCTCTCAAAGAGCAGTTGTTTCTGAGTAAACTCGTCAAGTTGCGGATCGCCTAACAAAAGTTGCTCTTGCTTGGTTAGGTCGCTCGGCAGGGCCGAAGGCTTTGGCGGATCAAAACCATAAATACCCCGATAGTTGAAAACAGTCTCTAACATTGACCTCTCCGCATGAATTCCAAATCCAAGCGTCGTCACCGCCAAAATCCAAATCGCAATTTTGCCGAGCCAAGGAAACCTCTTCTTATCCCGCGCCTCCAATCGCTCCAACATTTGCTGCACGCTTGGATGATCCGGATCAAAAGTTTGCTCCAGGATTTGGACCGCGGAGAGACTCATCTCCGCATTGTCCGCAAGGGGTTGTGTGATCGCTGTAATCAGCGGATGGGTTTGATGGGACATGATGTTGGGTTCAATGATCATTCATTCGAAAACGTATTCCCTATCCTTCACTTTCACGTCGGGTGGAATGCGCGTGCTTTCGAAGAGGTCATAGCCGGTTTTGAGATTTTTCCAAAAATCGAAATGCTCACTGGAGGCGGCTTGTCGCATGCGTGATTCGGTCATGCGGAAGGGGAAAATGTGGATGCGGAAAAACGATTGTCCGCCATCGAGCGCGGCTTGGCAGAGGGTGTAAATCTCTTCAATTTTCGCATCGGTCATCGCAAGGCAACCGATGGAAACATTTGAGCCATGCACCATGATGAAAGAGCCGGTGCGTTGGTGCGCGAGATCGTAGGAGTTCGGATAGCCGATGTTGAATGCGAGGTGGTAAGCGCTGTCGGGTTTCATCGCCTGCTGGCCCACAAAATAAAAGCCTTCCGGAACCTGGCCGTCCCCTTCCGCGAGCTTCGGACCAAGCTCACCACTCGCAGCAACGATCGGATAGGTGCGGAGCAAGTCATACTTCCCAGTCGATTCGTTTTTCACGAACAACTCGAGTTCACGTTCCTCCTTGAAGGCGCGGATGAATACCGGCGATCCTATTTTCAGTTTTTTTTCTTCAAGGACGGTTTTCAGGTCAACCTCCTGTTTGCTAATGATTTGATGTTCACGATACCACGCTCCAATCCAAGGCCGAGCATACACGATGACAAAGACCGCGGCTAAGACAGCCAGACCGATAAACAACGTGACTTTGAATCCTCTGCTCATGGTGCGGCAAGGTATTCATGAAGGGTTTTGTTGATCCATTCTTCATTCTCCCACGGAACACGATGGCCTGTGGCAGGGGCGATTGCCAGGGAGAAATGAGGGGATTTCTCCGAGGCTTCACGTGCGATGGTGGAGAATTTCTCATCGTTCTCGCCAGCGATCCAGAGCACGGGAATTTTGATTTCCGTCAGGTGATCCCATAGATTTAACTGATTCCCAAGTGACCAATCGACAAAACTGCGGGCGATTTCACGGCGGCGTTGGATGAGTTTTTTATCCTCGCGTTCGTTGCGCATCGCCCCGCCGAGGATGGGTTGGCTGTTCCATTCCTGGAGGAAATCCGCCCATGATTCCGTCAGAGCTCGGGTTGCCCAATGCGCGTCCTGACTGCGGCGTTGGATGGCTTCCTGAGGTTCGCGGAGGCCCGGGCTTGCGGAAATGATCACAGCCGCATCCCATGGTCCGCCTTCTAACAGCGCATGCAGGGCGAGACGGCCACCCATTGAGTAGCCGACCAAAATGCGGCGATCGCTACGGCAAACTTCGCCTTCGGCATCTGCGTTGAGGCGTTTCCCAAATTCGGGCATGGTGACGCTTTCGCATTGGAGGAAACGCCAGAGATCGACCGCGCGGGTGGAGATTCCGCGCTGGGCCAAACCGGAGGCAAGCTCGCGCCAATCGGAAGCCGCGCCCACCGCACCGTGCAGGCACCAGCACTCGATCGCACGGACGTTCTCATCCGAAGCTTTCGCCTCATGCTTGGACGCCTCGAGAAGCTCATCGGTTTGTTTTGAAGTTTGAATCAATGAATTTTTGGGATAAACGGGGGTTTTGCAAACAATCCTCTAGGCGATCAGGTACGAAGCAACCACCGAGCCCAAGCCCGGCAACATGCGGTAACCCACGAATCTCGGCAGATAACCTACCCAAGGTTCGGAAACGCTGGCGTTCCGCACAAGCGGTTTTTTCAGCCCATGATCCCTTCTAGTCATCGGCTCCTCTGCTAAGCATCCCATTTCGTGTCTGCAAAAACTTGTCACGCAGGGACTCAAACCCTTGCCATAGGCGAAGCTGGCAGCTGGGCGAAATCCTGCCCTTGCGAATAGGCCGGCAATTTTCCGTTGGCATTCGAAATTTTTCGAATACTGTTCAAAAGAACTTATGGAGCTGCAATCGAAACTCGCCATTCTTGCTGACGCCGCGAAATACGACGCATCATGCGCCAGCTCGGGCGCGGTGCGTGGAGACTCGTTGAACGGCAAGGGCGTCGGGTCTACCGGCGGGGCGGGTATTTGCCACAGTTACGCCCCAGACGGGCGATGTATTTCTTTGCTCAAGCTCCTGCTTACCAACTCCTGCATCTACGATTGCCACTACTGCATCAACCGCCGCTCGAGCAATGTCAGACGGGCGGCATTTACCGCAGAGGAGGTGGTGAAACTGACTCTGGATTTCTACAAGCGAAACTACATCGAAGGCTTATTTCTGAGCTCGGGTATCATTCGCAATGCGGATCACACGATGGAACAAGTCATCGCGGTCGCGCGCACCTTGCGGGAGGTTCATGATTTTCGTGGCTACATCCATTTGAAAACCATCCCGGAGGCATCCGCGGAATTGATCGAAACCGCCGCGCGCTACGCCGACCGCATCAGCATCAATTTGGAACTTCCCACGCAAAAAAGCCTCGATCTATTGGCTCCGGAAAAAAGCCTGACACGCA
The DNA here is from genome assembly GCA_044233125.1 of Luteolibacter sp. Classification (GTDB taxonomy): domain Bacteria; phylum Verrucomicrobiota; class Verrucomicrobiia; order Verrucomicrobiales; family Akkermansiaceae; genus Luteolibacter. The sequence goes on from JBIIKO010000005.1 coordinate 234,471, forward strand.
CCCGCCTAGCGATGGGAAAGATTCGTCACAAACTGGATGAAGCGCATGACCGACGCAAAAACGGCGATAAAAAACTGCGTTACGCGACCGGCCAAAGCACGCAGGTCATCGTCGGCGCTGACGCATCAACCGATGCCGATTTCCTCGCCCGCTCGGACGATCTCTATGGTAATTTCAAAATGCGTCGCGTTTATTACTCCGCTTTCAGCCCGATTCCCGAGCCATCGAAAATCCTGCCGCTCAAAGCACCTCCGCTCATCCGCGAGCACCGGCTTTATCAGGCAGACTGGTTGATGCGTTTCTATGGTTTCAAAACTTCAGAAATCCTCACTCCAGAAATGCCGAACCTCGATCTGGATCTCGATCCGAAACTCGCCTGGGCCTTGCGAAACCGTCAGGATTTTCCCGTGGATATACAAACCGCCAGCCGTGAAAATCTCCTGCGTGTGCCGGGCCTCGGCGTGCGCAATGCCGACCGCATCATCCACATTCGCCGTTACACACGCATTCGTCTCACCGATCTTGCGCGCTTGCGTGTGTCACTCTCAAAAGTCCAGCCGTTCATCATCACCGCGGATCATCATCCGAATACGATGCTGTTGGATTCGGATAAACTCCGTGCGCGCTTTTTACCCAAGCCTGTGCAGCTCGAACTTTTCTAAAATCACATCATAAAATTGAACTGCAGATGGACACAGATATTCAGAAAATAAGATTCAAGTATTTTTATGATCCGCGTCTATCTGCGTCCATCTGCGGTTGATATGCTCTTTTTTATTTAAGCCATGGAATGCGTTGATCCCGGAAAAACATTCAGCTCATGGCGCAAAGCCGCGCGTGATTTGTTAGAGCGACGCGTGGCTCCGCAGAATGTTTTATGGGAAACGGGTGGCTTGTTTGGCTCTGCCGTGGTTCACGAAACCGCGCAACCTTGCGCCGTCCCAAAAGTTCCTGCGGCGTTTCTCGATCTCGCTCAAACGGTTTCGTATCACAACGATCCTACCCGTTGGCCCTTGCTTTACAAAATTCTCTGGCGCGTCACGCATGGCGGAGAGCGTCATCTCACTTCCATCGCCATTGATCCCGATATCACCGCAGCGCGCTTGATGGAAAAATCCGTGCGACGCGAAATCCACAAAATGCATGCCTTCGTTCGCTTTCGCCTGATGGATAGCGATGCGGAAAGCGGCCGCGAGCACTATGCCGCATGGTTCGAGCCAGATCATTACATCGTCGAGCCGGGATCGGTCTTTTTCAAAAAACGATTTTCCAATATGGACTGGAGTATCATCACCCCGAAAGGCTGTGCGCATTGGAATGGAAAATCTTTGATCTTCACACCCGGCATCGCGAAAAACCCCATCGCCAACCCCGATCAAATCGAAGCCGCATGGCTCACTTACTACCGCAGCATTTTCAATCCCGCTCGCCTCAAGGTGAAAGCCATGCAAACCGAAATGCCGAAACGATATTGGAAAAACCTCCCCGAAGCCGAGCTGATCGATGAACTCATCGGATCGAGCAGACCAAGGGTGGACCAAATGCTCACAGAAGAACTTCGCCCCGTAAAACCCCGTCCAAAAAATGCTTACTTGGATAAGTTGGCAAACATGTCCAAGGAGGAGCGGGAGGAGTGATTTCGCCACAGGCTCTGGACTGCTGCAATCATTTGCAGCTCTTTGGGTTGGCCCTAAGTTGTTGGACTGAGGGAAAATATACCGCGTGTTTTTTCTAACAAATAAACCCCGAGAGCTGAAAATAGGAATCCCAGCAGTCCAGAGCCTGCGGCGCGATTGCGATGATTACGCCACAATGATCCGCGCACCCTCCGCAGGGCGGCTAGCGAAGATTTCCGGTGCGAAGCCAAAAGCCTCCTCATAGGATTTCACCAGAGCGGCGGCGATGGATTCCGCTTTTGCAGTTTCGCAAAGGGTGACCGTGGAACCGCCGAAGCCACCACCCGTCATGCGCGCGCCGATCACCCCGCCAGCGGTGCCGATTTCGGAAGCTGTGGCAACGAGATGATCGAGCTCAGGGCAGGAAACTTCGAAATCGTCCCGAAGTGAAACGTGACTTTCATACATGAGTCTGCCAAGCAGAGGGAAATCGTTTTTTCTCAGCGCCTCCACAGCGCCGATCGTGCGTGCGATTTCACCAACCACGTGGCGCGCGCGACGAAAAGTGATAGGGTCCATCGAAGTCGCAGCAAGCTCGAGATCGGCGGGGGTGACATCGCGCCAGCTCGGTTTGCCGATCGCAGCCAGACCATCTTCCGTGCTTTTCCGGCGCGCTGCGTAGCCTCCATCGGAGAGCTCATGCGACACTTTGGTGTTGGAAACGAGGAGGGTTAACGAAGGATCCGCAAACGGAACAAGTTCGGTTTCTCCGGAGCGACAATCAATCAGGACGAGTTGCCCGTCTTTTCCAAACGAAGAGGCGAACTGATCCATCATTCCACACGGCACGCCGGCGAAATCATGTTCGGCTTTCTGCGCGAGCAGGGCTTTTTCGCGAGTCTCAATCCTTGCACCCGTCAGCTTTTCCAACAAGGTTGCTGTCGCGCACTCAAGTGCGGCGGACGAAGAAAGCCCCGCACCGCCCGGCAAGCTGGAAACGATAAAGGCATCGAAACCGGGAACATCGATCCCGCGTTGACGGAAGCCCTGAACCACACCGCGCAGATAGTTTGACCATTTTGGGTCTCCGATCTCCTGATCAGATCCGACAGAAAAATTTGCGGGCTCATGATCGAAGTCGGTGGCGATTCTGGCTTCGGCCGTGCCGTTCGGTGCGGCAGCAATGACGACTGTCCGCTCAATGGCAAATGGCAGCACAAAGCCATCGCAGTAATCGATGTGTTCCCCGATCAGGTTCACCCGCCCCGGAGCGGCGGCAACGAGCGTGGCATCGCTACCGAAATGCGCGTGGAAAATATCGCCAGCCTTCTGCGCTAAAGACTCAATCGGGGTGTTGGGTGAAAGCATGTGTCAAATCGAGGTGGTGATCATTTACCAGAATACGGCGTATAAAGCGATGGTCAGGACGACAACGATACCACCCACAATTTTAGCTCCCAACGAAGTCGTGAGCTCGATTTGATCGTTCACAGGCAGCACGACGGGCTTCGCGAGAGGTTTAAGTATAGTGATCACGATACCTATGATAATGACGATGAAGAAGCAAATCGCCATACGATCAAGGAACGCGATTTCTGAGGCATACCACAATTCGTTGGCGACGATCCATGGACCGATCAACCACTTGAACGCCGCGTAAGCAATGATGTTGGTAACGATTCCGACAACACCAAACCAACGTGGAGTCTTTGGAGAGAAGAAACCGAAAATGAATACGGCCAGAATACCCGGTGAGATGAAGCCCTGGAACTCTTGGATGTAGGAGAAAATCGATGAGAAGTTTGAAAGTGCCGGAGCAACAAGAGCTGCCAGAATCACAAAGATCACAACGAAGACCCTGCCAAGGAAAACGAGTCTCGCGGAATCCGTGACTCCAGTGAATTTCGCATAAAGATCCATGGTCGCAATCGTTGATGCCGAGTTGAGCATCGAAGCCAATGAGCTGATGACCGCACCGCATAAGGCCGCGAGAACAAACCATGAGATAAGCGGGTAGGGTTTGATCAGGTTACGCACCAGCACAGGAAAAGCTGAATCGTAATCATAACCTTTAAGCGTACCGACGGGCACGAGCGCTTTGTCCTTCTCAACGCCTGAGTTGGCCAAATCATTGATGACTTGAGCAGCTAGCTCCGGCGTGGCATCGGCTGGAATACTCACTTCTCCACCAAGGATTTTCGCATTCGTTTCCAACACCTTCGCAGCTTCTGCAGGATAGAGCTTCACGTAATCCACATCGACTTTATAAAGCGCTGATTCGCCATGGGTTGCCAAAAGCTCTTTGTTGCCCTTGATGGCACCCTCGTTAAGATCTTTGGAGAAAAGGTTGAACGCAAGGATTCCGGGAACCACCACCACGAATGGAATGATGAGCTTCAGGAAGGCGGCGAAAACAATACCTTTTTGACCTTCAGCGAGCGACTTTGAGCCCAAGGTTCGCTGGACGATATATTGGTTGAGTCCCCAATAAAAAAGATTCGGAATCCATAAGCCAATTAATAAGGCAGTCCAGGGGATTTCCTTATCTTCTTTGGGGCGCACCATATGCATTTTACCGCCCGATAGATTGGCCCCATCGGACACAACGGCTTCACCATCCTTACCATCGTTTAGCAACATTAGACGTTCCCATGCGCCAGCTTTCTCCAGATCTTGAACGGTTGCTGTGGAGTTGATCACTTTGGTCTGAATGAGCTCGGATGCTGGGCGCTGACCCAATTCAGTCATTGCAAACCACAACACCACAACGCCGCCAAGAATAAGAGCCGCACCCCAGATAAGATCTGTCCATGCACATGCTTTCAAGCCGCCGACGAAAACATAGAGCGCCGAGAAAATGGCAATGAGCCAGCACATGGCGGTAAGGCTGTTCAGCACTGGCACGTCATTGTAATACTCAGAGATAAACTTAGCGCCGGAATAGATGACCGATGAAGTTGCGACAAAAACCAAGGTGATGATGGCCGGAATCGCCATGGCAAGACGTGCGACGCCATTAAAACGGTATTCAAGGAACTCCGGAATCGTATAAAGGCCGGCTTTTAAAAAGCGTGGAAGGAACCAAAAAGCCACGAATACCAATGTCACGGCCGCGATCCATTCATAGGATGCGATTGCCATGCCAAGCCAGTTAGCAGATGAGCCCGACATACCCACGAATTGCTCGGTTGAGATGTTCGCGGCAATTAAAGAAAAACCAACTAACCACCAAGTGAGTCCGCGACCTGCGAGGAAATAATCCGAAGCTCCAGTCTCGCCAGATGTGACCTCGTCTCGGCTTTTCCAAATACCGAGTGCAATCACGCCAACGACCGCGACAATGAATAAGATAATCTCAATGCTGTTCATGGTAAATTTTGTGGGTTTCTTTGGATGCGAAGACCTTTCTAAGCGCGAACCCTAGGCCGCAGAAAGCACAAATAAATGAAATCTCAAAAAATTAAAATGTAGCCTCCAACACCGTATATACCCCCCGAAATCAGCTTTCCCCCGTCGTTGGCCTTAGAATTATTGTCGTGGCCAAGACAATATTGTAGCACTGGCAGCGTAAAAATACGTCTTTGGGCTGACAGGTGGACAATTTTCCTGAAATTTCCGGTTTCCAAGCGAGACTTCCCAGCGTTCAATGCCAACTTCTCGACAAGCTTATGAGTAAATCCACCTTCCGCATCGCCGTCGGCGCCGATCATGGCGCTTTTGAAATGAAAAACGCCATCGTCGCCCACCTTCGCGCGGCGGGACATGAGGTCGAAGATTTCGGCACAAACGGTAAAGAGTCGGTGGACTATCCGGACTTCGCAAATCTTGTGGCGCGCCATGTTGCAGACAGCACGTTTGATTTCGGCATCCTCGCCTGCACTTCAGGAGTCGGTATGGCGATTGCCGCGAATCGTTTTCATCACGTCCGCGCCGCCAATGTCCGTGATGTGGAAGAATCCGTCACCACCCGCCAGCATAACGATGCGAACATACTCTGCCTTTCCGGAAAATATATCGATATCGAGACCGCCAAGCAAATGGCCGATGCTTTCCTCGCCACGGAATTTGAAGGCGGCCGCCATGAAGCACGCGTTTGCAAATCTTCCGGCAGCCGCATTGCAGTGACTGATCCGGTGCTCTATGAGGCGATCGTTGGCGAGGAGCATCGCCAACGGAATCACATCGAGCTGATCGCTTCGGAAAACTTCGCATCGCCAGCCGTGATGGAAGCGCAGGGATCTTTGCTCACCAACAAATACGCTGAGGGATATCCGGGCAAGCGTTGGTATGGCGGCTGCGAATACGTCGACATTGTCGAAACTCTCGCGATCGAACGCGCCAAAGAACTTTTCGGAGCCGATCACGCCAACGTGCAGCCGCACTCCGGTTCACAAGCCAACACCGCGGTGTATTTCTCCGTGCTGAAGCCGGGTGATAAGATTTTTACCATGGACCTCGCACACGGAGGACACCTGACTCACGGCCATAAGGCAAACTTCTCCGGCCGTTTCTATGATGTCACTCACTATGGCGTTTCCCCTAACGACGAACGCATCGACTATGATGAACTCGAAAAAACCGCCCGCGCACTCAATCCTGCTCTGATCACTGTTGGAGCATCAGCTTACTCGCGCGTTATCGACTTCGAACGCATGGGCAAACTCGCTCGTGAGATTGGCGCTTACCTTTTTGTCGATATGGCACACATCGCCGGACTCGTCGCTGCTGGCGTTCATCCGAGCCCGGTCCCCCATGCGGATTTCGTCACATCAACCACGCACAAATCCCTGCGCGGGCCTCGCGGCGGGATCATTCTCTGCAAAGAAGAGTTCGCGAAAAAAATCGACTCGCAAGTTTTCCCGGGTATCCAAGGTGGCCCGCTGATGCACGTCATCGCCGCGAAAGCCGTCTGCTTTGGTGAGGCACTTAAGCCGGAGTTCAAAACTTACTCGCAACAGGTCGTGAAAAACGCCCAAGCCATCTCGGCCCGTCTCACACATCACGGTTTCCGCATCTGCTCCGGAGGCACTGACAACCACGTCATGCTCGTCGATCTCCGCAATAAAAACCTGAACGGCACCGACGCCTCGCACGCCTTGGATGAAGCCGGCATCACGGTCAACAAAAACGGTATTCCCTTCGACACCGGCAGCCCGATGAAGCCATCTGGCATCCGTATCGGAACTCCGGCGGTCACCACCCGCGGCATGGTGGAAAAAGACGTCGAGCAAGTCGCCGACTTCATCGCAGAGGCTCTCGCGGATCATACGAATATCAAGAAGCTTCATGCGCTAAGGGATAAGGTGTTCGCTTTCAACCGCGCGTTTCCCTTGCCCTATTAGTGGAAAAGAACCGCGAATCGAAGCGCAGCGGAGATAGCCGACCCTTTTTACTCCAGCATGTCGGCAATTCCAATCGCGACTGCATCCGCCGCGATGCCCGTAGATATTTCGCTTACGAGGTCGCGATTGAAAATCGCGGGTCCTTTCCTAAGTAGCATCTTGACAGCAATTTTTTAAGCATCATGATGTCTAAATGAGAACCACCGTCACCCTAGAGCCTGATGTGGCACGCATGCTCGATGATTATGCACGCCGGACGCGCAAAAGTTTCAAGGAAACGCTTAATGATGCGGTGCGCCTGGGTTTGGGTCGTGTCAATGAACCAACCGCGCAGAGGGATTTTGTGATCGAAGCGAAACCCATGGGCCTCCGAGCAGGGATCGATGGTGGAAAACTAAACACGCTCTTGGATGATCTTGAGGCGGAAACGTTCCTTTCCAAACAATCCTCCCCCCCTTCTCAATGATCGTTCCCGACATCAATCTGCTGATTTACGCCTACGACTCCAGCTCGCCGCAGCATCAAAAAGCAGCGACTTGGTGGAAACATTGCATGTTAGGAAGCGAGGAAATCGGCTTGGCCACTGTGGTAATCTTCGGATTCGTCCGACTCTCCACGCATCCCAAAGTTTTCCAAACCCCTCTCACCATCGCGGAAGCGAGTGCCAGGGTGGAAACATGGCTTAAACAGCCCCACGTTCGCGTGATTGAGCCATCACCTCAATATGTATCCGATGTGCTCGGTCTGCTAAACCAACTTGGTACGGCAGTAAATCTAACAACCGATGCGCAGATCGCCTCCTTAGCCAAACAAGAGAAAGCCGCACTTCACAGCAATGATACCGATTTCCTGCGTTTTCCCGGACTGAATTATCACAATCCGCTGAACCCATTTTAAATTAAGAAAGAAACCGCGTATTACCGCCGATGACTTCATTAAGGTCACCTTTTCTCTCACTCGCTGCAGCTTTGATTTTCACCTCCACCTCCAAAGCTGAAGAGCCAACCTACGATATCGTCGTCTACGGTGACTCCTCAGGCGCGGCGGTTGCGGCGATTTCTGCGAAACGCGAGGGTCGCTCGGTGATCTGGCTGAACCCCACTTCATTTCCCGGTGGTATGAGTTCCAGCGGTCTCGGTGCGACAGATTTTCTAGGCAAACGCAACACGTTTGGCGGTATCGCTTCGGAATTTTACGATGCGATCGCCGCCGCTTACGGCGAGAAATACGTGCGCAGCTTCGAGCCAAAGGTCGGGTTGCGGGTTTTCAAAAAAATGATCTCAGATGCTGGGGTCGATGTCGTTTACAACGAAAGACTCGACCGCGCGCCAGGCAAAGGGGTGGGAATGAGTGGCAAAAAAATTGAGGCGATCACCACCTTGAGTGGAAAAACCTACCGTGCGAAAATGTTTATCGATGCGAGTTACGTCGGCGATCTCATGGCTGCTGCTGGCGTAAGCCACACCGTGGGTCGCGAGCCGGAAAGCCAATACAACGAAGACATGGCAGGCGTGCGCCGCGGAGACACCAAACCGCGTCTTCACTACACGCAGAGAGACAAAGATCATTTCATCAAACAAGTCGATCCCTACATCACTCCCGGAAAGCCTGAAAGCGGTTTGCTGCCTAAAATTCACAAAATTGAAAATCTAACCAACGGCCAAGGTGATAAAAAAATCCAGGCATACAACTATCGTGTTTGTCTGACGACCGATCCGAAGCTCCACATCCCCATCGAAAAACCCGAGGGCTACAACGAGCTGGACCACGAGTTGTTGTTGCGAAATTTCGAAGCGGGAGATCTGCGAATGCCCGCTCTCATCGAGCCGCTTGCGGGTACTGGCTCAAAGGTGGATTGGAACAACATGCATGCCGTGGGTTCAGACCTTGCGGGAGGAAACTGGGAGTATCCGCAAGCGAGTTACGAAAAACGCATCGAGATCGAGCAGGCACATCAAACTTATATTCGCGGTTTCCTGTGGACCTTGTCTAACAACCCACGCGTGCCAGAAGCGATCCGCAAACAAGCCTCGAAATACGGGCTGTCGAAGGATGAGTTCACCGACAACGGTGGCTGGCCATGGATGATTTACATTCGTGAGGCAAGGCGCATGATCGGCGACTACGTCATGACCCAACACGACTGCGAAGGCAAACGTCACGCGCCGGATCCGATTGGGTTGGGATCGTTCGGCATGGATTCCCACTGCGTGCAGCATTTTGTGACGGAATCCGGCCACGCCCAAAACGACGGAGTCATCTGGCGTGTGCCGCCAAAACCTTACAATATTTCGTACCGATCCATCATTCCGAAAAAAGGCGAGTGCGAAAACCTGTTCTCCCCTATCTGTTTTTCCGCCTCACACGTTGCCCACGGATCGATGCGCATGGAACCCGTGTTCATGGTTCTTTCACAAAGCGCAGCCATCGCTGCTGGTTTGGCGATGGATGAAAAGACCAGCGCGCAGAACGTGGATTACCCCATTCTTAGGGAAAAACTGTTAGCTGCGAAGCAGGTTCTCAACCCCTAGATCAACGCGTCACCCCACGCTGCGAGTTCTCTACAAAATGTATGAGATGCTCGACGTGTGGATTTGATGCGGCAGCGGTGGCTTTTAGCGAGCTGATCCCATTGGCTAGGCTGATGTCTTTTTTGAGAAACAGACGTTTGTAGGCGGATTTCAGATCCCGGATATCATCCTCGGAAAATCCACGGCGCTGCAGGCCGACCAAATTCAGGCCGCGAGTGCTGGCGGGATTGCCATCGATGATCATGAACGGCGGCACGTCCTGCACGATTTTTGACAGTCCGCCGATGATGGAATGTTCTCCGATGCGGCAAAACTGATGGGCAGCAGCAAGGCCGGAAACAATCGCATGATCCCCGACCACACAATGACCCGCGAGGCTACCATTGTTAGAAAGAATGATGTGATTGCCGAGCTGGCAATCATGTGCAATGTGCGAGTAGCAGAGAAACAAATTGTGCGAGCCGATGCGGGTCGGCAATTCCTCATGGGTGCCGCGGTGTACCGTGCAGTTTTCACGGAAAACATTATGATCTCCTACTTCAAGCGCGGTCGGCTCGCCGATGTATTTCAAATCCTGCGTCTTCCCACCCACCATAGCGAAAGGAAAAAACTCATTCTGTTTGCCAAAAGTCGAGACCCCCTCCAACACCACATGACTGTGCAGTACGCATTCATCTCCCAGCGTGACGTTGGCGCCGATCACACAATAGGGGCCGACGCGGACATTTTTTCCAAGTTCTGCCTTTGGCGAAATGATAGCGGTAGGATGAATCACTTGGGGAGTTTCAAATCAATCGGCCGCATGTGACGAGCCAAATTTGACACACAATTCGAATCAGGTTCTCAGGCTGCCCGACCCAATGAGGTATTGGCCGGCAGGTCCCAACCCGCATAATCATCCTCGCTTGAAGAAATTGCCATGTGTTTGTGGCAGGTCCGCCCGTTTCCATGGGCATTTCCCATGACCATTTGATGAACCAGCGCCTCATCGATGAAACCTTCCTGACGAAGTCGGCATTTTTGTGTCTCGCCAGAAAGTTTTTGCAGTGAGTCGATCAGAGGGACAGACATGGAATTTCAATTTGAAGTGTGTAAGGCTTAACACAAAACTTAAGTTACTTCAATATCCAAGTTAACTTAATTAAAATGACTTTCATTCCGCAGGGTTGCAATTCTCAGGCATATAAGCCAGTTTTACCAATAGATGGATGAGGACAAAACAGATTCGGAAACGTTGGGTATTCGCTGCCCAGGCTGTCGGTTACGTTTTTCAGTAGCTCCAGTGCTCATGAACCGGATCGTCGAATGTGGCGGGTGTGATACTCAATTCCGCATCACCGAGGAGGTGGTGATGCATTCCAAAAAAGTCTACCCCGGAGAAAAGAAAGAAGCGGAGATCAATCAATTTCGCCGGATTCCCATTGATTCCGACAGCGCGTCCAAAGACTTGCCGAACAACCATCATTCGGAGCCTAATCATGCCGAACCCATTGGCCCGGCATCACCCCAACGAGTCATCGCGGGAATCTTCGGCGTCTCGATCATGCTCTTCGGTGCACTGCTGCTGTTGATCTCCTCCAAGCCGGACTCTCCCTTCGGCGGTATGGCGTTTGAAAAAAAATTCATCGTCAGCGGCTTCACCTCTCTGGTTGGTCTGGTGTTTTTGCGTTATGCCAATCCACGAGCCAAATTAAAAGCGAGCTTTTTCGGCCTGCTGCTTGCCGCAGGGGTATTTGCCATTCCCATCTTCGTCAAGCAAGGCCCCCTGAAGACTGGCAAAAAATACGGCATACCAGCCGAATCTGATCCTACGCTATCCAACAATATGGCCGCGGACCCTGCCCGGGCCTTGCGCGCGCGCTTCCTGACGCAGCCCCTGGAAAATGAACAAGCACGGCTTAAATCCAGCAAAAGCAACAAAAAGGCATACGGCATCTACCTCGTGGGCATACTGGACCGCAACAAGCTCACGGCGAGGGACTACCTCGTGCTTGAAACTCTGGCAGGAGAATCTTCCCATCCTTACCCTCGGAATCATAAAAACCACCTTCTGGTTCTGACAGAAACCGACATGAACTTCGATCAAGTCGCGCAAGTTGCCGGTACGCTAGGAGAAGTCACAGAAACTCATCCCGAAATAGATTTGATGGTCGTTCAGGTCGATAATGGGCTTTTCGTCGCCGGATCCACCGAAAAGCTCAACGATCGGTCGCATCCGGCATTCTACGAACTCAACCGCCGCGAACTTGAAAGCATCGATCCGGAGCGAATCAAAGAAGCCGTCGAACGACTTGCCGATTCGGATGCCACACTCTTGCGAAGCGATATCAGCAGCGTGTTGATCAAACTTCTGCAAAAACCGGGTATCACCTTTCATGACTCCATAGCCCGTGCTCTCCTGAAGTGGACCGATGACCCGGGTCCTGCAGCGGAAGCCGGCCTCAAAACTCTGGAATCCTATGCTTTACAGGAAATTTCACCGCCCGAGCATCTGGTGAGGCTGGTTGCGGATCACAAGGACCCCCAAGCCATTCCAATCATGGTTTCCATTTGGGAAAAAAACACGGTGATCTGGGACAAGGAACTGGTAAAATTCGGTCCCGCCATCGAGCCCCTCGTGCTTGAACGAATCAACTCCAAACAGCCGCCCCTGCGTAGGGCGGCGATCAAAATGCTTGGTGAGGTTGGAACCAGGTCAAGTCTTCCTCTACTTCGCAAAGCCCTCGACGATGCAGATCCCGAAGTCAGCTTGCTCACCAAGCGCGCGATCCAACAAATTGAAGAACGCTGAGTTTCCCTCAGCCCCTCTTCGGTATTTTGTGATCCTTCTTCGTTGATTCTCCCTTGCACGCCCATCCACAAAACGCTTCCTTCCCACCAGTCGAATCAAACCACTCTCATTATGTCACAATACGCACGCGGCCTTGAAGGGGTCATCGCCAATGAATCATCGCTCAGCAATGTTATCGGAGATATCGGAGAACTAAGTTATGTCGGATACCACATCGATGATCTTGTCGCAAATTGTGGATATGAGGAAATCATCTTCCTGCTGCATTACAACCGCCTGCCAAATCGAGAAGAGCTGGCAAATTTTTCAACCAAGCTCCGCACCGACCGCGATCTGCCGGCAGCTGTCATTGACTTTTTAAAAACCGCGCCCAAGGACGCTTCGCCCATGGACGTGTTGCGCACCGCCGTTTCCATGCTCGGCCTCTATGACAAGCGAGCCACGATCGGTGACCCGAACATGGAAGCCAACGCCGCGATCGCGCTCTCACTCTGTGCAAAATCCGCAACCATCGTTGCCGCTTACCACCGCTTCCGCAACGGTCTCGAGTTGCCTCCGATCCGCACTGATCTCTCCGAGGCACAACATTTCCTTTACCTGATCAACGGCGAAGTCCCGAGTGACAACGCTGCGCGCATCCTCGATGTGGCTCTGATCCTTCATGCCGATCACGGCATGAACGCTTCTACTTTTTCCGCACGGGTCACAGTTGCGACTCTTTCCGACATGTATTCCGCCATCACCGCGGCCATCGGAACCCTCAAAGGGCCTCTCCATGGCGGCGCTAACGAAGGCGTGATTCACATGCTGCAGGAAATCGGAGACCTCGATAAGGTCGATGCCTTCGTCGAAGGAAAACTGGAGCGTAAGGAAAAAATCATGGGAATCGGACACCGAGTATATAAAGTGCTCGATCCACGCGCCCCCCACCTTCGTAGGCTCGCGATCCAACTCACCGAGGAGCTTGGCGAACCCAAGTGGATCAAGATGTCAGAGCGGATTGCAGAAATCATGCGGAAGCGCAAAGGTCTCGAAGCAAATGTCGATTTTTACTCCGCCACGGTTTACTACTCGCTCGGCATCCCGACCGATTTGTTCACTCCCATCTTCGCAATCTCCCGCACCTCTGGCTGGACCGCACACGTCCTCGAACAGCTTCGTGATAACCGCTTGTACCGTCCGCTCACTCTCTATACCGGACCCAAAACCCTCAGCCCGGTTCCTCCCATAGAATCTCGTTAGAGCCATGAAATACCTCTCGCTATCGCTAGCCGCGCTGGTCTTTGCATCTTGTGCAAAAGACATTCAATATGCCGCCATTCAGGAGCCTGCTCCAGATTCACCGCCGGCACCAAGAGAGGCTCCGAAGGAGCCAGTAGCTGTGGACAAGCCCTCCAACCGTCTTACAAAACCAACTCAATCCGCAGGTAACTTGCGTCTTCCAGACATGTTGACCCTGCCCCAAGATGATCAGTTACGCTCCGCTACCAGCGCCCCAAAAGATGGCAAAGCCACCGTGATTGTTAGACCTCCTGAGGAGTGATCCCTATTCAGTGGCCTTGGTTCGTTTGCCCAATCAATTTCCCCTGCGGAAATTTTGCACTCCATCTGCAATCCCGCGGGCGATCGCATCCCGAAACCATGCGGTTTTCATCCTGCTGCGTTCATTGGAATTACTGACAAACCCGCCTTCAACCAGAATCGCGGGCATTTTGGTATTCCGGATCACATAATAGCGGGCATATTTGACCTGGCGATCCACGACTTTAACCCGACTCATCATGCCTTTGTGTACATCCTTGGCCAGATCGTAACTTTGCTGACTGTTATAAAAAGTTTCGATGCCGCTCACCTGCTGCTTCCACGTGTAGTTGTAATGGATACTGATAAAGATCGAATTACGATATTTGTTCGCCATCTGCATCCTGCCAGGAAGGGAGACGAAATAATCGCTGCGGCGGGTCAGAATCGTATTGTAGCCCATTTTTTTTAAATGGGCTTCCAGACGGATTGCCGTATCTAGCGCGAGGTGCTTTTCGTAGACCCGCCCCCACTGTCCGCCTTTGTCATGGCCACCATGCCCCGCATCGATAATGACCGTGCGGAAATTGTATGCGCTCGCAACCAGGGTAAACGCCAGTCCGAGTAAAACTGTAATGAAAATACGTTTCATGATGTTGCGCCAAAAATCATTAAGATTTGTTGAGTAATTTTGAGGCAATGTAAAGATTTTTTCATAAAATCGAATGGGTTTAAGCCTCCAAAATCATGGCATCACGGACGATCAGAGATTTTATGAATCAAGTCACGCGCTTTTGCCGCCGCAACCGCATCGTAAGGAATACTGTTTGCAACTCTGACAGAGCCATCGCCATAGGCCATCAATACCGGATCTCCTTGGGGAGGGGATTTGTGGAGGTCCCTTTTGACCAGCTGGCCATCCGCGCTCACCTGACAATGCACCCACATAGACGGAGTGCCCAAAAACATGACATGCATGCGCCTATCGCCGTCGAGAGTCACCATGGGCTTGCGCAGCATGAGAGCGTCTCCCAATAAAAAAGTCCGCAGGGGAACGCCTGAGGCTCCGTCGGCAATCTGAGCATAAATTTGATGGTTTTCCCCGTTGGAAAAGGTGAGAAGCCTCATTTCGCGGGTTTTGGCGGCTTTACCGTCGCTCGATACACCTACTTTTTGAGTCCAATAGAGGCGACCGGGATTGAGGTTGAAAAGCACCCGATTGGTCGAAGCACCGCTGAATCGTTTCTGCGTATCCCTGATGACGGCGGAGACGGCATAATTTCCCTGGCTGTTAAGAAGAAAATACTCCGCAAGGTTTACTTGCTTGGCCAGAGACTCACCGGCTTTGATTTTCATTGCCCCAAAGGCATTGGGTTTCAGGATTGTTACCGGATTTCCTTGGGCATTCGTCACAACGAACGTCAGCCATGGCTGCTGTCGGCTGCCCGCCAGCGTTAACTCCTGGCCTGTGTGATTGGTGATGATCACCTCCGCAATGACCGCCTCGCCGGCGATGAACTCACGCTTGTTGACGCTGATAGAGGTCGCCAATTGCGCGTTTGCAAAGCTGCATAAACCAACCAAGCAGGCGGAGATTTTTAAAAAATTGGAGAATTGCCTATCCATGAAGCCAGCAACATAGCGCCACAAACCCCGCCGTCAATCTAACGAACTCGCCAGGAACCGCGTTTTCGCGGTTTTTATGCTATTTGGTGCGCGCGCCAAGTGGCCGCACCCAAATATTGCGATATTCTACAGGGTCACCATGAAATTGGAGTTTGATCGGTCCTTTCTCAGGATGGGTGGCGGGATATTCGGCAAGTTTCCGGTAAGTCGAGAGCCCATGGAAAGGCTCGGCATGCTGCACAATGACTCCATTGTGAATGACGGTGACCTTGGCAGGAGTTTTCACTTTTCCATTCTCATAAACGGGTGGCTCAAATGTCATGTCATAGCTGTTCCACTCGCCCTGAGGAGAGGTTGCGTTCACCAGTGGGGGCTTCTGGCCATAAAGCGAGCCGGCTTGGCCATCCGGATAGGTCTTGTTGTTGTGGCTTTGCAGAACCTGAACTTCATAAAGCCCCATGATGAAGACTCCACTGTTGCCTCCCCCTTGGCCATTGACTTTACGACCTTCCGGTAGTCGCCATTCAAGATGGATCTGAATCGCGCCGAACTCCTCTTTTGTAAGAATATCTCTACCTTTGGCAATCATTGCCCCATCTCGGACTTCCCAGAGGGCCGGACCATCTTTGAACTTCCATGCGTCAATATTGCTTCCATCGAACAAAACGGTCGCATCAGCAGGCGGCTTGATCACCACGGCTCCAGCGGTTTCAACGACAGGTGGTTGGGGGCGATCGCCATCATGCACATGGAAATTCGTTCCCGGAATGATGGGTGTATCCTTAAAGCCCACAACTTTTTCCTCTGCCAGCACTGATCCGCAAACTAGCAAGCATCCCGTGAATAACGATCCTTTGTTCAACTTCATATGGCATAAAACCGCCATTCATCCCCGAAACTTTCAAGATTCTTTTTCATCACATGCGTGAAAGCTGGTTGCTCACTGGCCGGAAGCGTGGCTACCTTCCGGCACACCATGGCCACCTTCACCGCCACTTCGCCTAACAACGATCAGTTTCCCTTCGAGTTGGTCCGTCCCGACTTGGAAAAAGTCGAAATCGCGATCCGTGCCCAGGTTCGGGATTTCGACTCCGCCGTTGAGCCTTACATCACCTATATTTGTAACACGGCTGGAAAACGGATCCGCCCAGCACTTGCAATTTTGGTCGGCGGTGCGAACGGAAAAGTGACGGGAGACCATCTCAAAATCGGCGTGATTCTTGAGCTCATCCATATGGCGACCCTCGTCCACGACGACATCATCGATGGTGCCACGGCACGTCGCTCGATGCCGACAGCAAATGCAAAATGGGGCAACGCCCTGGCCGTGTTGCTTGGCGATGCGTTGTTTTCCCATGCGCTGACTTTGGCAACGGATTTCAACTCCATCGAAATCTGCAAAAAAGTCGGGCAAGCCGCGCGCGAGGTATGTCAGGGAGAAATCATCCAAACCCAACGCCGCTTTGATCTCACTTTGTCAAAAAAAGATTATTTCCAAGTCATTGAAATGAAAACCGGCGCTCTCTTCGCTGCCGCCACAGGGCTGGCTGCAGCGGTTTCTGGCCTTGGCGCAGAACAGGAAGCCTCACTGGCATCTTACGGGATGAAACTGGGAACCGCGTATCAGATTTATGATGACTGTCTGGATCTCGTCG
The DNA here is from genome assembly GCA_044233125.1 of Luteolibacter sp. Taxonomy (GTDB): domain Bacteria; phylum Verrucomicrobiota; class Verrucomicrobiia; order Verrucomicrobiales; family Akkermansiaceae; genus Luteolibacter. The sequence continues at coordinate 251,553 of JBIIKO010000005.1, forward strand.
GCTCCGAAGAGATCGTTGGGAAAACGCTGCATACCGATCTCGCAAAAGGAAAACTCACCCTGCCGATTTTGAACCTGCTGGAAGCATCCTCCGAGCAACAGCGCCAGGAAATCAACCGTCGCATTCTCGCCGAGGAGGAATTCGATATCCCAACTCTAACAGGTTTTGCCGAATACGACGACGCGCTGGCAAGCGCCGTGAAAACTGCGGTGGATCTATTGGAAGGCTGTCGCACAGACATCGCTTTCCTGCCAGAGTCCGATTACAAAAGCGCTCTGCTCCAGATCACACATTTCCTGGAATCGCTGCTGAAAAATTGCAGGAATTGATAGGCTTTGGTTGCCACAAGAGTTTAACCACGAAAAACACGAAGCGCACGAAATCATCAGAAAAACAGATCTTCCATCCGTGAAATTGGTGATAAAAAAACTCAGAAAACATACGAAGCCATTAGGAATAAATTCTTCCTTTCGTGCTCTTCGTGTTTTTCGTGGTTAAATTTCTTTTCCCACTCAAGCCGACTTGAGATCCTTGTTTTCAAAATGCAGGAAGTGATCCCAGCTTTCATCGCCCAAACCGTTTTCCTGCAAGCCATAGAGCGGACGCCAACGCGGGGCAAACGGCTTACCAGCCGGATGCATTCCAGCTTCATGGGGCAACTTGTTCGCCTTGCGGGTGTTGCACTTCACGCATGAGGCCACGATATTTTCCCAAGTGGTCTTTCCTCCCTTGTCTCGTGGAATCACGTGATCCAGGTTCAATTTATTTTCAGGCAGGACCTTCTCGCAATATTGACAGGTGAACTTGTCACGAAGGAAAACATTGCGCCGTGTGAATTTGACCTCGAGGCGTGGCAGGCGGTCATAAATTCCCAGCACGATGATTTTCGGAACCCGCAATGCGACTTTCACGCTGTGAATCATTTCATCATCCGCCTTCTGCCGTGAGTGACTGATCCATGAAACCAAATCGTGAGTCGTGAATTTTTCATCCCCATCGACTTGCACCACATGCGCATGTCCCAAGCAAAGCAAGTGGATGGCACGTCGCGCCGAGCATGCATGAACCGGCTGCCAATAGCGGTTCAGCACCAGCACAGGTAATTCAAGAGGCTCGCTCATATCCTTTCCCAGCAAAACGCTGAGAAGCTACCAAACCCTCGGCTTGGGGCAACCGAAAAGAAGCCGACGGGTTTCGAAATTCTAAATTTTAAACTTTAAATCTCAAGCAAGAAGCCAAGTTCGCTTCACATTCCCCGCTCCTTCACCGTCAGCCATGCGTTTTCCATTTCTGCGAGTGTTGATTGTTCCAGGCTCTTTCCTCCAGCCTTCAATTCCAGCTCCATTGCCCCAAAGCGACGCTCGAATTTTTGGTTTGCTGCCGCCATCAATACTTCGGGATCTATTTTTCGGTATCGCGCCAGATTCACCACGGAGAAAAACAAATCACCAAGCTCTTCTTCCACTTCGCTGGCGCTTTTACCAGCAATCGCGGATTCCAGTTCACCGAGTTCTTCGCGGATTTTTGAAATCACACCCGCTTCTTCCGGCCAATCAAAGCCGGCTTTTGACGCTTTTTTCAGCAGCTTGTTGGCGCGGATCAACGCCGGTAAACCTTTGCCTGTGCCATGTAGATAGGGCACTTCTTTTTCACCCTTTTCCGTGCGCTTGATCGCGTCCCATTGCTTGAGCACCTGATCGGAATCTTCCGCGGAGGTCTCAGCGAAAACATGCGGATGCCGCCGCACCAATTTATCGGAAATTTCCGCAGCCACCTGATAAAGATCGAACCCACCCCGCTCCTCGGCGATCTCACAGTGGAAAACCACCTGCAGCAACAAATCGCCCAGCTCCTCACGCATGTGCGCGTCGTCGCCAGAGCGTATCGCATCGACACATTCGTAAGCCTCTTCGATCATGTTCGAAATGATGGATTCGTGCGTCTGCTCCGCATCCCAAGGACAACCGCCCGGCGCACGCAGGCGGTGCATGATTGCGCGCAAACGCTCGATTTGTTTGCCCGACTCATCGCAATGTATCATCTCGTCATCTGTCATATTTCAATCCTGTTCTTTGTTTGCTGCACGCTGAAGCAAGTCCCGTTCCTCATCTGTCAGGCTCTGAAATCCCTCACGTGAAATTTTATCCAAAATCAAATCCACTTCGGAGACCGTATGCAAATCCATCTCGGTTCGCGGGCGGATTTTGGGCTCGAAACGGCGTTTCGACCGCCCCGCAGCCCGGCATATTTCAACTCCAAAAGCCGGCACCGTGCTGATCAAAAGATAGCCCACGATCGCTCCCCCGAGGTGTCCGGCCTCGCCGCCTTCATTGTCACCGATACCAAAAACAATCACTCCGACCGCAATCGCAATCACCACCAGCGCGAGGTTTCGCATCGTCAAGGTAATCGGCGGAAAAAGCAGCGCGACCCGCATTTGGGGAGCAAGGACCGCCACCGCGACGATCATTCCGTAAATCCCGGCCGAAGCTCCGACCAAGGACGATTCCATGCTGAGCGAGGGAAGAATTCCCAAATAAGCCAACATAACAAAAAACACCGCACCGCCAACCCCACAGGTCAGATAATAAACCAAAAATTTAAATGATCCCAAGCCACGCTCCACGTAAGGCCCGAAGAAGAACAACCCGATCGAATTCGCCAGCACATGACCCACACTGCCATGGATAAATTGAAATGTAACGAACTCCCAAATTTTCATTTTGTAGATGGCATCGCCTATCGAGAACGCGCCGCGGTCGCGGATCGCGAAATCAAAAAACAACACGTCGGCAAAATAGAGCACGAGGTTAGAAATCAGTAATGCTTTTACCATCGGCGTAAGCTGGTCCAGCATCCCGCCGCCACGGACCGCCCTGTATTGCTTGCTCGACATGTCGCAAAACTATCCATCCGGTACGGCTTTCGGCAAGTGCCAGTCTTGGCCGCCACTCGCAGCGGCTACTTTCGGCAGGAGATGAAAGGACTTGAAGAGCCTGAATGAGCGAAATTACGGATTTTCGGATCTCCTTCCCATGGGGTTGACCCCGCGCCTGCGGATTGCTAGTTTCCGCGCCCCGCCATGAGTACTGCCCCAAATTACAAAGACACGCTGACCCTGCCGCAGACGAGTTTCCCCATGCGTGGAGACTTGGTCGAAAACGAGCCGAAGCGCCTGGAAATTTGGGAGAAAAGCGGACTTTATCAAAAAATCACCGCGGCGCGCAAAGCCGCAGGCGCACCGGATTTCATCCTCCATGACGGACCACCATTTGCAAACGGCGATGTCCACATGGGCACCGCTCTCAACAAATTGCTCAAAGACATGGTGGTGAAATCCAAAACCATGGCCGGCTTCCACGCACCGTTCGTCCCGGGTTGGGACTGCCACGGCTTGCCGATCGAATTCAAGGTCGTCAAACAGGCCGCAGGACTTGAGCCGGCGGAAATCCGCCGGCGCTGCACCGAGTTTGCATCTGGTTTCATCGATATTCAACGCGCCTCTTTCAAACGCCTTGGCGTTTTCGCTGATTGGCAAAATCCTTACCTCACGATGGATCCTGCCTACGAGGCAAACATCCTACGTGTCTTCGCAAAACTCGTGGAGAACGGCTCAATCTACCAATCCAAAAAACCGGTTCAATGGTCCTATGGCGCTCAAACCGCGCTCGCCGAGGCTGAAGTCGAATACGCCGACAAGGTCTCTCCAGCCATCTTTGTGAAATTTCCCCTCAACGGGAGCGCGGGCGTCCCACCCGCATTATCCAACATCCAGGACATCAACATGGTGATCTGGACCACCACTCCCTGGACGCTGCCCGCCAACCTCGGCATCGCCCTGCATCCAGAGTTCACTTATGTCGTCGGTAAATTTTTCCATGGAGAAAAAGAGGAAACCTTCGTCATCGTCCGCGAACTGCTCGAAGCCTTCGCTGCCAAGACAGGCTACGCACTTAAAGAAATCCTCTCCGAAATCAAAGGCAAAGAGCTCGAAGGCGCCGAGGCACAACATCCTTTCCTCAATCGCACGTCAAAAATCATTCTCGCAAATTTCGTCACCACGGAAACCGGAACCGGTGCGGTACACATTGCCCCGGGACACGGCGCGGACGACTATGTCGCGGGACAACAAAACGGTTTGGACGTTCTCTCGCCCGTTGATGACGAAGGCAATTTTACCGAGGAAGCCGGCCTTAGCGAACTGGTTGGCAAACACGTTTTCAAATCCAACGGGCGCATCATCGAGATCCTCAACGAAAGCGGACATCTTCTGGGTCAGGAAGAATACCACCATTCCTATCCGCATTGCTGGCGCTCGAAAACGCCGATCATCTTTCGTGCGGTTGAACAATTCTTCATCTCGCTCGACACCTTGCGCGGGCAGGCGCTCGAGGAAATCGACAAGGTCAAATGGATGCCGGCATGGGGCCGTAACCGAATCTACGGAACCGTCGAATCACGCCCCGATTGGTGCATCTCCCGCCAGCGCACATGGGGGGTGCCGCTTCCTGTTTTCTTTGATGAGACCGGAAAAGCCGTCATCTCCGCCGAGCTCGCCAACCAAGTAGCGGACCTCGTTGAAAAAGAAGGCACCAATGTCTGGTTCGAAACTTCCGATGCGGATCTCGCCGCGAAACTCGGCCTACCACCCGGCCTTAAAAAGGGCAAAGACACGCTCGATGTCTGGATCGACTCCGGTTGCTCACACGCTGCCGTCCTGGATACCCATCCGGCGCTTCACTGCCCTGCCGACCTTTATCTTGAGGCTACTGACCAACATCGCGGTTGGTTTCAAAGCTCACTCATGCTCTCTACCGCCTACCGCGGTCACGCTCCCTACAAGAGCGTCATGACGCACGGCTTCGTCGTCGACAAAGATACGGGCAAAAAAACCTCCAAATCCGATGATCAGAAAAAAGGCAAACCCACAGATGCTGCCCATTTCTACAACCAATATGGCGCGGACATCGTCCGGCTCTGGGCCTCAAGCGTCGATTGGCAGAACGAAGTTCCTTTCGGCGAGGATCTCTTCAAACAAGTTGCCGAGCCTTACCGCCGCCTACGCAACACTCTGAGAATTCTGTTAGGAAATCTAGATGGATTCGATCCTTCAAAATTTCAAATTTCAAATTTCAAATTTCAAATCCCTCTTCTTGACCAATGGATTTTGGAACGCCTCCACATCGTCGTCAAAGAATGCCTCACGGCTTACGAATCCTATGAATTCCGCAAGGTCTTCAACTCAATCAACCAATTCTGCACCACGGATCTTTCCGCGGTTTATATCGACGCATTGAAAGATCGGATGTATTGCGATGCCGCTGATTCGCCACGCCGCCTCGCCTCGCAAGCGGCGATGTACGAGATCTTTAGTAGCATCACCCGTTTGCTCGCGCCGATTCTCGCCTACACGGCGGACGAAGCGTGGGAACACGCTTCTTTCACCCAAAACACGGTCCATGAGCAGGATTTCCCGGTTGCCAATCCAGCCCATGCTCCCAGCCAAATCAGCAAAGACGTGGAGCGACTGTTCCAAATCAAAGCCGTGATCCAAACCGCGATCGAAGCGAAGATCCAAGCCAAGGAATTCACCCGCAACAACGAAGCCGCGATCTCCCTCACAGTTCCCGCATCCGATGCCCATTTGTTAGAAAAACTCAACGACCGCGATTTCGCCACCGAGTTCTTTATCATCGCTGAACTCAACGTGACCCAAGGAACCGAGCTCTCCGCCACCGCCGCAAAAACTGAGCTCCCACTCTGCCCCCGCTGCCGTAGACATGAGCCAGTTCTTGAGTCCGGTCTCTGCGCAAGATGTGATGAAGTGGTCGCATAGTTCTTTTTTGAAGTTTAAAATTTAAAGTTTAAAATTTGTGTCCCTGCCCCGCCTGCTTCTGTTCCTCACCCTGCCGCTTTACCTCCTCGATCAAGCGACGAAGGCATGGACGGTAAGGCATTTTTCCGAGCCGCCATTGGGTAGCTTTGGCTCCAATGATATGCCATGGATGATCATTCCGGACTGGTTTCATTGGATTCGCGTTCACAATCAAGGCGTCGCCTTCGGTTTGGGCAACGGCACCAGCTGGGCTCCCGTGATCTTTCTTTTGGTTCCCATCATCGCCCTGTTCCTCATCCGCCTGTTTTGGAAAAAAGGCGCATTCGAGCATATGCTATCAAGATTGGCGGTCGCTCTTCTGCTGTGCGGAATTTTCGGAAATCTCACGGATCGCTTGGTGCAGGGTTTTCTCTTGGAACAAACCAAAGACGGCAGCTTCTGGGAGCGGCTTTCGCAAGGCTATGTGGTCGATTTCATCTCCGTCAGGCTGCCATTTTACGACAAAATTGTCCCTGCCAGTGGCGGTTGGTGGCCAACTTTTAATGTCGCGGACTCCTGCATCTGCATCGCCGCCGTTCTGCTTTTTCTCGGGGGATTGAAAGAGGAGCAAGCGAAGAAGAAGGCTGAAGCGAGATAAAAAAAATACTTCAACGCAGAGCAGCAAAGGTCGCAGAGGAAACGCAAAAAAAGGATTTTAGCATTTTGAGATGCCACAAAGCCTACTAACTCCCACCCCTCGAAAAGCTTTAGGAATAAGATTTTCAGCGACAAATCGACCTTTGCTGGCTTTATTAGGCACAGATTATCTGAGAATTCATGACTGAACTTTTACTTGAGCCTGCCCGGAAATCCGGATGTAACGATTTGCCAGCGGTTAGCGAGTTGATCAAAACGTCTGCCCTGCGTCAGCGATCCCCCATCGATGATCTCTTGGATGCTGCGGTAGTGGATGAGGAAAGCTACCTCCGTGAACTCGCCCAAGAATTGGATATCCCTTGGCTGGCAAGCATTCCCACGGAGGAAAACACTTTACCCCTGCGCGAGGCCTGCGGACCTCGCGTGGCTCTCAAGCATCGTTTGTTGCCCGTGGCCATCGAGGGAGAGGGCGCAGAGCGGAAGCTCATTCTCGCAACCTTCGATCCCTTCAACCTCGTCGCTCATCAGGCAGCCGCTCAGGAATTATCCCTCCCGTTCGAATGGCGAATGGCCTCGCGGAAACGGATTCACGAGGCGCTGCGTCGCCTTTACGGGGTGGGCGCAGATACGTTCGAACAAATTTTAGATGGTCGCGATCTGGACTACGATCAGCTCTCCGATTCCGAAGACGAAGCCAACGTGATCGATGCGGATGAGGACGAAGAGGCCAGCGTGGTAAAATTCGTGAACCAGATCATCCGCGAGGCGCTCGACCAACGCGCTACGGATATCCATGTCGAGCCGCTGGCGAACAACCTTCGCATCCGTTATCGCATCGATGGCAGGCTGCTGGAAATTGCGGTGCCAGAAAATATCAAAGCCCTGCAGAGCTCGGTGATTGCGCGTTTAAAAATCATGGCGCGTCTCGATATCGCTGAGCGCCGTGTTCCGCAGGACGGCCGGATCAACCTCCAGTTTGAAGGCGCCACGATCGACGTCCGGGTTGCCACCGTGCCGACGGTCGAGGGCGAAAGCGTTTCCTTGCGTCTTCTCAACCAAGAGAAATTCAATTTGAACAAACTTGCCCTCGAGCCATTTGTTAGAAACAAGATCGAGAGCTTGCTCCATCTCCCCAATGGAATCATTCTCATCACCGGGCCCACGGGTTCCGGTAAATCCACGAGTCTCTACTCGTTCCTCAGTGAAGTGAACAGCCCTGAGAAACGTATCGTTACGGTCGAGGATCCCGTGGAGAACAAACTTTCAGGTGTCATGCAGATTGCGGTGAAATCGGAGATCGGCTTGACCTTCGCCACCGCCTTGCGCTCCATCCTCCGTGCGGACCCGAACATCGTGATGATCGGTGAGATTCGGGATTTGGAAACCGCTGAAATCGCAATCCGCGCATCTTTGACCGGGCACCTCGTATTTTCCACCCTGCACACGAATGATGCGATGGGCGGTATTTCGCGCTTGGTGGACATGGGTGTCGAGCCGTTCCTCGTTTCCGCCGCAGTCCGCGCCTTCCTTGCACAACGCCTGGTACGCCGACTTTGCCCGTATTGCAAAGTGCCTCGTCAAATTTCCACTCAAGACATCATCGATCTGGAAATTCCCCGCGACGTCACTGGGCAAATTTACGCGCCAAAAGGTTGTGATCGCTGCCGCATGACCGGCTTCTCGGGTCGTCTTGCGATTTACGAGGTTGTGATCCTCACCCAGAAAATGCAGGAACTTGTCGCACATTCCCGCCCGCTCGCCGAGTTGAAAAATCAGGCGTTCCGAGACGGCTACGTGCCGATGCGGACCTACGGCTGGCACAAAGTCATGCAGGGTGAAACAACCATCGAAGAAGTCATTGCCGTAACATCTCTCGAAATCGGCGGGGTGGAATAATCATTTTTCTCATGGCCTCCTTTTCTTACAAAGCACTATCCGGCAACGGCACCGTCTCAACGGGTGAAATTGAGGCATCGGATCGCTCGGAAGCGTTGCGGGCGTTGGACAAGCGCGGCTTGCAACCGGTAACGCTCAAGGAATCTTCCAAGGTGGCGGATAAAAAGCAGCCCGCCAAACCCAAGAAAAAAGAAGTCGCAGGCGATAAAACGGAAGCATCCTCTGACGGCATGATCAGATTGAAGCGTGCCGAGATCATTCTTTTTACCGAAGAGCTCTCAGACATGCTCGGTGCGGGTTTGCAATTGGAGCCCGCACTCAAATCGATGGAAAACCGGCAAGAGCTCGGGAGCCTGAAGGAAGTATCCCGGCGGATTCGGGATATTGTGAGAGATGGGGTGAACTTCTCGGTCGCTTTGAAAAAAGTCAGCCCGAGCTTCGGCCCTTTATATAGTTCACTGGCTGCAGCAGGCGAGGCTTCAGGCGCACTGGATACGATTTTAAAACGTCAGGCATACTACCTCAAAACGCTTTCCGAGCTACAAAGCAAACTCATCCTTGCATTGATCTATCCGTCATTTCTCGTGCTCATGGGGCTCGGGGTCGGCGTTGTGTTTGTCACCATGCTCATTCCGCAACTCTCGGAACTCATCAAAAACACGCCGGGCGGGAAACTTCCTTGGGCAATCAACGGGATGATGCTGGTTGCTGATTTCATCAAAGCCTGGTGGCTGGTCATTCTCTTCGCGTTGGTGGGCGGCTCCTTGTTCTTCAGAGCTTGGAAGGACAACGAGGAAAACCGTCCGAAATGGGACAGAATGAAACTGAAAATTCCATTGATCGGAGATGTGATCTCCTCACGATTTTACGTTCAGTTTCTCGAAACCATGGCGAACTTGGTCAGTAACGGCCTGCCGCTCCTGAGAGCGCTGGAACTCTCGCGCGACGCCACCCAAAACCTTGCGATACGCAACCAACTCAATCAGGTGATCCATCAGGTTGGAGATGGCCGGGCCTTTTCAAAAGCCATGATACGCACCGACTCATTTCCTCCCCTTCTCATCGACATGATCGCCGTGGGCGAGCAGACCGGAAAAATCGATCTCTCTCTGCGTCGTGCCGCCGAGCGTTATGACAAGGAGCTCAACAAAGACCTGCAACGTGTCATGGCACTGATCATGCCATCGGTTCTCATCTTCATGGCCATACTCATCGGCACCTTCGCCTACCTGATGATGACGGCGATCTTCCAAACGATCTCGAATTTGAGATAGCTCAGGATCTTGCGGTGCTTTACATGAAAAAAGGGAGACATCCCTGCCTCCCTTCCATGTTTGAATTTCCCATGACGCGTTACGCCAATGCCGTCTTGGCAAGCTGCGAGAACTCACGCATGAGAGCACGGGTCTCGTCCTGCCAGGTCTGGAGGGCGTCACGGGAAAGCTGCACACGATCGGCGACGGCCTTCTCGAGCTCACGATAGTTCTCACACAGTTTGTCATGGACTTGCGTAAGTATCTCGGCCGTACGCTGGCTGTAATTTGGAGCAGCTTGAATACGGCTGAGCTGGGCTTCGGCAAGACGGCGGGCCTCACCCATTTCCGCGAGGAGAATTTTACTGTCCGGCACGCGTCTCAGGCCTTCGACGAGACCGAGCTTGGAAAGAGTCCAGATCGTCCATTTGGATGGATCCCACTGCCATGGTTTCACGCCATTGCGGTAGTCATGTTGGAACTCATGGTGATAGTTGTGGTAGCCTTCACCGAAAGTCAGCAGAGCCATGATTGCGCTATCGCGCGCGGAGTGCTTGGTGGAATAGGGTTGTTTGCCAACGGTGTGACAAAGCGAGTTGATGAAGAACGTGCAATGCTGGGCAATCACGATGCGGGTCACACCAGCGATAAGGAAGCCGCCGAGCGCCCCCTGCATGGCGTCCAGGCCCATCCATGAGTTGTATCCATAACCCAAAGCGGCAGGAACGATCAGCCCGAGCACAAGCCCGATCCAATGGGTGTATTTGTGCTGCCACATCACAAGCTTGTCCTTGCGGAGATCAGCAACGTTGTCGATGGGAGGCTCGGGATTGAGTTTAAAAAGCAACCAGCCGATGTGCGCCCAGAAAAAACCTTTGGAGATGTCATACGGATCCTCATCGTGATCGACATGCTTGTGGTGGCGGCGATGGTCGGAAGACCAGTTGAGGCAGGAATTTTCAAAAGCGCAGGCACCGAAAAGCAGGGTGAAGAATTTTACCGGGGTCTTTGCTTTGAAAGAAAGGTGGGAAAATAGGCGATGATACCCAACCGTGATGCTCATCATCGTCGCACAGAGATAGAAGAAAAACATACTGAACTGGAACCAATCGATGCCGAAATGGTAGAGATAAATGGGCGCGCCGATGAGTGCGATGAGAGCAGTACCGATCAGAAAGCTGGACGTGACCCAATTCACGCGGTCAAAAGGAATGCGAAACATGATTTTTTTAATTGAAGGTTGTCGGTGGCGCAGAATGTTTTTGAAATACGCTACAGAAATCGCTCTTCAATTAGCCCATAATCCTTGCACGCGCAAGAAACGATTTTTGGCAAAAACCTCCGGAAATCCCGAAGTTTTTATACAGAACCTGAGAAATTTGGACAGAATAGCTGCGATCAAATATGAAAGACTTCATGAAGAGTTTCTGACCACGCGTCGCGCAATTTGTGGTTAAAATCCTCTTGCCGCCTTCTGAATCAATCTTGGCAAGTGCGACTGAAGAAAGGCGTGACAATCCAATCCGGCACGCCAATTTCATCTCCGTCCCATCATGGATGAATTTCGGAAAAATCTCTTGGTCCTCGCCTCCGCGGGTTCTGGTAAAACCTTTTGCCTGAGCGACCGCATCATCGCTTTGGCGGCCATGGGCGTTGCGCCGGAAAAAATCGTTGCCCTTACGTTCACGCGCAAGGCCGCGGGTGAGTTCGCGGATGCGATTCTCAAAAAACTGGCTGATGCTGCCGATGATGCGAAAAGCGGCCGCGAGCTGTCGGAGCGTATCTCTGCGGGAAACGTCGATTTTGTGAAGCTTTTAGAAACCTTGGTGAAAAGCCTGCCGAAGCTGACCCTTGGCACCATGGACAAGTTTTTCGCGCGGATTGTGAAAGGCTTCCAATACGAACTGGGAATCACGGGCGGAAAGTTCGAGCTTCTCGAGGGTGAGGTCGCGATCGCCGCCCAGGATGAACTGATGGAAAACCTGTTGGACGGCGGCTTGGACGCGGCTTTCGAGGAGGAATTTGTGGAGATTTTCCGCCGTGCTACTGCGGGCAAGGAAAACTCTCTGGTGCTCGAGGATTTGAGGAAGTTCATCAATAACTGGCATTCGTTTTACGACTCAAGCGACGAGCTTCAGTGGGGCCCGGCGGCTCTCTCGCCCCGCGTGATCGCCGATTGGGAGAAAGAAAAGCTGGAATTGATTGAATCGATCCGCCGCGATTGGCCGAATGTGGTGATGACCGACAGGCGCCAGCAAGCGGCGTTCGAAAGCATGATGAACTCTCTCGAGCATCACACAATTGGCAGCGGTTCGTTGGATAAAGCGACGAGTCTTTTGGAAAAAACCCTGAATGCGGTGGGCGATTCCGAGGGCGCAATCGAAGTTTCTTTTTACAAACCGTTTACGATCACGGGAGTCGCCGCGCAGAATTTACGCAAGCTCATCACACTGGCCGCTCAGTGCGAATTCGCGGCGGCACTTTCCCGCACTCGTGGAATCCATCAGGTCATTCGCTCTTACGATGAATTGATGGAACGCGAACTCCGCAGCAGAGGCCGGCTGGGTTTTGATGACGTGAAGCGCTTGATGGGCGCGTGGATCAAAACCGAAGATGCCCGTTTAAGGCGCGAAGCGATCGATTATCGGCTGGATGCCACTTGCCAGCATTGGTTGCTGGATGAATTTCAAGATACCAGCAAAGATGAATGGAACGGGCTGCAGCCTTGGATCGACGAGGCACTCACGGATCAGGAATCCAGCGTGTTTGTCGTCGGCGATAAAAAGCAGGCGATCTACGCTTGGCGTGGCGGAGAAGTCGGGCTTTTCGATGAACTGATCGAAAAATATCGCGGACCCAAAGACCATCCATTAGCGCTCCAAATCGACACCATGGCGGAGTCATGGCGGTCTTGTCCTGAAGTGCTGGGATTGGTGAACCAAGTTTGTGGGGATGCGCAAACCATAACAGAGCTTTTCGGTCAATCAGCCATAGCTTGGAACAGCGGTTGGGAGAAACACGTCGCAGCAAAATCACTGTCCAGCGCGGATAAGGCCGGACACGCCCGGGTGGAGATCGTGGATGGAGAAGAGCTCAAGGAACGCGTCGTTTCCCAGCTCCGGCAGCTCGGGATAGGCACGAAAGAACTCTCCTGTGGAATATTGGTTTCCAAAAACGACGAGGTCAGGGAATGGGCGGATGCCCTGCGTGAGGAAGGATTTCAAGTGGTGGAAGAAGGCGTGCGGCAACCGGGTCGGGATCATCCAGTCGGCGTAATGATCTGGCAACTGCTGCGTTGGTTGGCGGATCCATCTGATACGTTCGCAAAACAAGTCGTTCTCATGTCACCGCTCGGCGAGGTTTTCACGCGTCGCTATGGCAAGAATTTCCAAGTCACTTGGGACGCGCTCAGCACAAGATTTGCCGAAATCGGTTTTTGCGAAGCAATTCGAGAGCTGTTAGAACCCATTTCCGAAACCTGGCAGGCGTTTGGAAAACGTCGGCTCGAAGATATTTTACAAGCGCTCAAAGAACTCGATGACCAAGGCACCGTACTTTTAAAAGACGCAGCGGAATGGATTGGCCGGATGAAGATTTCACAAAGCCCGGGCGTTGCGGCCGTGCAGGTGATGACGATCCACAAATCGAAAGGCCTCGGTTTTGATGTCGTCATTCTTCCAAACGTAAGTGACGAAAAGATTCCCTCTTTCACGCATTACAACACGGTGAAAACCGATGAATGGGTCTCGAATGCGCCGGCTTCATGGGTCAGAAAACTTATTCCTGAATTGCGGCAAGCCGAGGAAACATGGGTGAATCAACAGACCTACGAAGCGTTCTGTAAGTTTTACGTGGCGCTCACCCGCGCGAAACGCGGCCTTTATGTTTATATCGGTCCTCCATCGAAAAATTCAGAACCTGACAAACCGAGTTTTGGAAATTGGCTGCGCTCCAGCTTGGGCATGGGACGCGAGCTGGGCGAGGTGTTTGAAATCGGTTCTGGAGAATGGCATACGTCCGTCAAGGAACGCGTGGCTGAAATCCCGCCCACCATCCCACGCATGCCCAGCGCGATCCCGAAACGAGCGCGGACCACTCCAAGTAGCGGGAAAAAAGTCTTAATCACCGGATCCGGCAATGCAGTGGCCCGACGCAAAGGAATCACGATACATCGTGCTTTCGAAAAGATCGGCTGGCTTGATGACGCAGAGGTGTTGGAATTTTCCCCCGACATTTCCGATGTCATGGACGATATACTTGCCGCACCGGAAATACGTGCTCTGCTCTCACGAAACGACAAATCCATCCGCCTCTACCGCGAGCAACGGATCGAGGCCGTGCTGAATGACAAATGGATGAGCGGCGTGATCGATCGACTTCATGTCCATGCCGATGAAACCCTCGTCGAAATCATCGATTTCAAAACCGACCGCGTCCTCAACGCCGCAGAACTGAGAGAGCGCTACGCGACCCAAATGGAATCCTACCGTGCTGCGGTTAGTCGCATTTATCCAAAAGCGGAAATCCGCTGCGCGCTGGTCTCCACGGTTTTGAAGCAAGTGGTGAGGTAAATCGGGAACTGGCTGGATGATTCAAGCTTTTTTCTAACAGGAGAGAGGAAGTTAAGGAGCTGAGGAGGAAATCGATACGGATAAAAACCAGATGACGCCGCGGGCTTAAGAACAAAGAGACGATGGAGCGCGATTGGCCTCACGCGGTCCATGAAACCCATTCCAGTCCTGTGTCTTTCACTCCACATCCGTGCGAAACGGTGAGGCGGGCAGACCTTCTTTGTTGAAAAGGTTCACATCGGGGACATTCGCCCAGCCGTAGCGGATGGCTATCGGATCTGCGATTCCCTCCGCGGAAACGACGACGGTGTTGCCTTGGATCTCCGCGCGGGCGGGAGAGAATGTCTTGTCCTTACCCGCGATAGAGAATCCCTTGAGCGGTCCATCCTTGGCGACCAGTCCGCTGCCGACGTGGCGGAAATGCAGGGTGATTTTTCCTTTTGCCACAGTCATTGATTCGTAGAGTGGACCGGAGTATTCGATCTTCTCTCCATAGGCAAGCGCGCGCGCCGCAAGAGCTAATCTTTGGCCGACCGGTTCCTTTTTCCTCGGGTGGATATCATCTGCATCACCGACATCGGTCGTGACGGTCATCGCTGTGTTTTTAACCTTGCCCAATGTGAGAAACTGCGCTTCGCGGATTTCCGGCGTCATTCCGCCCCAGGGCGCGATCTGGACATAGAGAAACGGAATGTCGCCCTGCTTCCAACGCACACGCCAATCGTTGATCAAGGAGGGAAACAGCGTACGATATAAACTCGCCTGTTTGGCATTGGATTCTCCCTGATACCAGATCACTCCCGTGATACCGTAGGGAATGAGCGGATGAATCATGCCGTTGAACAGCACGGCGGGAGAAGTCGGTGGTCCCTCGGGCGGATGCGGTTCATTAGGCCGGCGCGATGACGGACGCGGCTGTTTCGGCGGGGCTTCACCGGCGGCTTTGGCTTTAGCCACCGCCTCGTTCCATGCCTTGAGTTTTTCCTCATGTTCTTTGCCGACGGTTGCCGTCCACTCGGCGAGCTTGGTCTGGTGCTCCGCGAGTTTCGCCGGATAGGCGGCGATATCGGCATCGTAGCTCGCCAGCTTCCGTTTCACAGCATCAGCATATTCTTTCAGCTCCGGTTGCGATTCCAGGCCTTCAAGGCTGGTCCATGATTCAGCGGGTGTGGCACCCAAGGCAGAGTGAATGAACCCGACCGGCACACCGAGTTGGCGATGAAGATCGCGGGCGAAGTAGTAGCCGACGGCGGAAAAGTCTTTGATCGTCTCCGGAGAACAACTCATCCAGCTTCCGACTGCATCGTCGAGCGGCGTGACGGAGACGGTGACCTTCACCTTGAAAGTGCGGATCTGCGGGTAGTTCGCCTTCGGCGCCTCCTCGTTGAGGGTTGGCAACTGCGCGAGCGTCAAATTCATATTGGACTGACCTGAAGCCAGCCAGACCTCTCCAACCAAGAGGTCCTTGATGGTCACCGTGTTGTCTCCGATGAGAGTCATGGTGAACGGCCCGCCGGCTGTTAGAGGATCGAGCTGGACACTCCACTTTCCTGCCACCGCCGTAGTGCTGACCTTCTGGCCCTGGAAATCGACCGTGATTTTCTCGCCGTCGCGGGCTGTGCCCCAAACAGGTATTTTCTGGCCGCGTTGGAGCACGGCGCCATCTGAGAAAAGCGGGTTGGGTTTCACCTCGGCTTGCAAGCTGGTGATAGAGAGCGCGGTGAGCGCGAGCTGGTAGATTACATATTTCATTCTAATTTTCTGTTAGATGCTTTCTGAAAAAATCAAATTTAAGGAATCTGACCACAGAGACACAGAAGTGCTGGTTTCAAGCACAGATATCCATAGAAGGGCTCTGTGCTCTCTGAGGTAGAAATTCATTTTCCCTTATTTTAAGACAGGCTCTTAGATCATTTATGCATGGGTTTTATTCCGCAGGTTTCTCGGCTGCGCCATAGGAGCCGTCGTCCGTCTGGCTGCGCGGCTCGGTCCATGCCTGTTGCATGAGAGTGCCGAGTTTGGCCACGATCTCAGGCTGCTGTGCGGCGAGGTCGGTTGTTTCGCCGACATCTTTTGAGAGATCATAGAGCGCGAGTTTTCCGGGACTGCCGACCCCTTTCCAATGACCCATGCGGATTGCGCCGCTCCAGAAAAGATACTCGTGTTTCTTTTGTCCGCTGGTTCCAAGCAAAGTTGGAACGATGGAGATGCCATGGATGTCTTTTGGAACGTGTGCTGAAGCATCGGCAAGCTCTGTAAGGGTTGGCATCACATCCGGAAAATAGCAGGGCAGATCGCTTTCCGCTCCAGCTTTGATTTTTTTGGGCCATCTAACAATCAAGGGCACGCGGATGCCGCCTTCATACTTAGATCTTTTAGCTCCCTTGAGTTCACCGGAGGAATCAAGAACGCCCTCCCAGTTTCGGGATGAGCCGTTGTCCGAAGTAAAAAAAACGATCGTATTATCATCGATTTTGAGCTCTTTGAGAAGTTTCAGGATGTCGCCTACGTGGCGGTCAACCATTGACATCATTGCGGCAACGGTCTTCGCGCGACCGTGCCAGGGTTTGTCTTTGTAGAGTGCCCAGGCGGGATCTTCTTCAGGGATGATCAGATTGGAATGGGGCGGTGTCCATGGCGCGTAGCAAAAAAAAGGCCTTCCGCCCTTGGCGTTTTCGCGGATGAATTTAAGGGTTTCCTCGTGGATCGCGTAGTGGGCGTATTTTCCTTTCCGCTCGGCTTTTTCGCCATTGCAAATCACGGCATGCGCTGGGCCTTCCAAGTCCACCCGTTCGCTGTTTCGGAAAAGATGTGAGGTATAGTAATCGTGGGCGTGCACCTGATTGTAGTAGCCGAAAAACGTGTCGAAGCCGTGCTTCTCCGCAGCGCCCTGCTTGCCTTGGTTGCCCAATCCCCATTTGCCGAATCCGCCCGTGACGTAACCAGCTTTTTTGAGAGCGGATGCGACCGTGACATCTTCGGGAAGAAGCGGAACACCACCGCTGTTTTCTCTAACAGGAGATTTGCCCATGTGGTAGCCCGTCATCAAGGTGCTGCGCGCGGGGCCGCATACTGAATCGCCGGAATAGCAATCGGTGAACTTGATGCCTTCGCCGCGCATCCTGTCGATGTTCGGAGTCTGGATCGTCTTGCTGCCGTAGCAGCCGAGATTCCGGTAACCCAGATCATCGACGATGATGAAAACGATGTTGGGCTTCGCGGGTTCTGCTGCCGAAGACGCTGCGAACGGCAAAAGGGTCACGGCTGTTAACAGTAAGTTACAGAGATAAGGCCTAGAGATGAGCGGTTTGGGGCAAAAATTCATTTTGTGTTGGTTCACTTCTTGAGTGTTTTGATCATCGTTTCGCCAAAGCGATTGCCGAGGCCCAACTGACCGGCTTGGTCATAGTGCACGAGGTCTGCGCGTTGGCTCAAATCGTCGGTATCGATGACAAAGACGTTTTTTTCAGTTTTGGCCACAGCTTCCTGAGCGCTTTGCACGGTTCTGACGAAAGGCATTTTGAATTTGGGCGATTCGAGAATCTTACTGCTGATTCTACCGATCACCACGGGTAGTTCGGGCTTGCTCGTCTCCATACGGATCATGGCAATCAATTGCTCCAGCTTTTTCTGATAGGCTTCCGCATCCGCCTGCGTCTTAGCATCGCTTTCACCCTGCATCCACAACATGCCAACGATCTCGTAATCCCCACCGATTTGATCTAGGGCGTTTTTGAGGTTTGCGATCAATTGCGTGTGGCCGTTCGCCTTGCCCTGAGCATCGGGTAGCCAAAAGTTGATAGGAGTGCCGCCCTTTGCGACTTTGATCAAATGGATTTCTTCGGCGGGATACAACTCGGACATGGCCTTGGCAAAACCGAACTCGGGGCCGATCATGTCCATACCCATCTCTTTTTTGATTGCCTGAAGCTCGTTCAGGCTTGCCCATTTTCCGAGAACTCCGCGTTTGTTCCATACATCGCTGGCATCCCACATCCGGACCTTGTCGCCGATGACAGGATCAAACCGAAGGCCTTCCGGAACGACATGGCCGCCACCACTCATGTTCGACTGCCCAGAAAGGATGAATACCTTCGACTTCGCCCCTGCATGGGAGAGCGGAAGAAGAAGCCATGCTGTCAGGAAGAGCAATCCAAGTTTCATGAGCAGGCAGTGAGGCAAAAACGTTTTATTTCTTGATTATCTTCGCCAAGGCCTCTGCAAATCCACGGCCGATGCCGACCATGATTTTCCCCGAGCCCAGGTAATGGAAATCGCCGTCCGACGTGCCTGTCTTGAGGATTAGTTCCTCTTCCGGAGTGATGTTCTTGGCTCGGTAATCGGCACAGGCTTTTTTCAGTGCTTCGCCTTCGAGACCTTGGTCGTATCTGAACACGTTCATGTGCTGATTGACCTCGTTTGACTTTGTGGCAAGGGCGGAGAGTTTGTGATCCCAGTATTTGCCGGTCTCCACCGCGATAACGTTGCCTTTGAATTCCGGTTTCTCCGCAACCGCGGCCTGCGCCTTCTGGAAGTTTCCGATGTTGCCTTCGGCATTCACGCCGCCGATTCCCATCACGCCGATCACCGCCGGCATCTTGGGAGCGTTGAGATCCTTGCGCACGTCGCGAATGAGATTTTCTAACAACCAGGTGTGTTGATCGTATCCGCCGGGCTTGTCGCGGTTCGGGTAGGTACCGTCGTCGATCATGTCGTTCCATCCCTGGAACCAGACAAAGCCTGCGAGTTCGTAGCCGGCGGCGGGATCGTAAGCAGGATGATGTTTTTTCACATCGCTCAGCACCGACTTCACGTGGGTGATCATGTCGTTATAGAATGCGCCCCGTTGTTTTTCATACTCGATGGCCGTCTGTTTCATTTTCTCAAGTTCTTGGGGAAGACTGGCCCGCCCACCCATGAGGATATCGCAGATGTCGAAATCAAAGGTCTCGATTTTGCCTGCGCGCCAACGGGTGATGTTGATCATCCAGTCGCCATCGAGGGTCTTGGAGCTATGAAACGCATCCCGCCACTGGTCGACAGGATTTTCACCCAAGCCGGCACCATCCACAGCGAGGATGAGATCACCTGCCTGAAAAGGGTCGCCTTTGATTTTACCCGCAGTCGCACTAAGGATGTAAATCGGATAGACGTCACCGACCTTGCCGACTTCCGCGCCCTTGAAGCCATCGAATCCCAGATGTCGCCTGCGCAAAGAGTGTGCCTTTTCCGGTACCCAATCGTTCGCGATTTCGAGTTTGGTTGGCACGGCTTTAGCAGGGGCTTTCTTTTCCTCCGTCTCCGGCTTGATCAGATCGGGATGTCCTGGAGGTGGCGTCCACTTGTCGGAGCTCGGCGAACGGAAATGATAGTTGAGCGATTTTCCGCCTTGCGAAGTTTTGATGATGAGAAACGGCTCGTTGAGCTCCTTGTGAAGGTAGATCCCGCAACCATATTCCGGTCCAAATGAGGTTTGCCCTTTCACGGTAGCACCAAATTTGGGTTCGAGCCTGCCGCCTTCCTTGTCCTTCCACTGCGTGACGTATACTGCCTCGAGGGTCTTGGGTTTGCCGTCCTTGTCGAAGACATCCGCGTATTCCTTGGCGGATTCGGGAGACATCTTGATGTGTTCAAGCGTGCGGGTGCGAGCCATGCCGGTCATGTTGGATTGACCTGCGAAGACGAAGACTTTCAGGGGCTTGGATTTCTGTTCAGCGTATGCCGTAAAAGGGCATGAGATGGTGAGGAGGGAGATGAGGATGGTTTTGATTTTCATGGGAAATGAAGATGGGTGGTCTTTACCACGGAGACACGAAGGGCACAGAGTTTTGAGAAGCACACGAAACACTTGGTGGCGGTGTTTCGTGACCTCTATGTTCTCTGTGTCTCCGCGGTTGGTTTTACTTAATCTAACAACTGTTAGTTTTTCGGTGTAAGCGTGAACTGGTCGAATGTGGCGCGTGCCGGACCGCTGAATTTCAGGACGTTGCTGCCTGCTTTCAACTCGACCACGACCGGCTCGGTTTTGCCCCAAAGGCCAACGGTGTAAGGCAGTGCCATTTCGACCGGTGTGCCGCCATTGGCTGTGGCGAACAGCTTGCGGTTCGGCATCGGCGTCGCGATGTCGGCAACAAGTTGGTATTTTCCAGCTTTGGGCGCATCGAAGGTGTATTCGAAGGTGTCTCCCGCCTTGGCATAGCGCGACATATGCAGAACCGTTTTGCCCTCCTTGTTGTTGAGGAACACGACCAGATCGGCTTGCCTTCCCTTGTAGAGGACTCTCTTGCTTTCGGTCGGACTGCTGCATGCGGCCGCTGGAATGGTGATGACGCCTTTAGGATCAACGCTAGCCTTGCCTGTGGCTTTGGGTTCCAACTTGGCGACGGCTGGGGCGGTTTTGGTGGATTGAAGTTGGGAAATGATGCGGCGTTGCTCATGAAGCGCGATGTCGCTCCAAGTGGATGCTGGCGCGACTTCACCTGGTTTGAGTGGTGCTGGTCCTTTGCTCTTGCCACTAAAGGTGATGAGGCCCGGTTTCCAGAACTCGCCGACAACGCTGCCGATCCATTGAGCTCGCTTCACTTTCAGATACGCGGCTTCATGTTCACGGGCCTGGCTACTGGCCACGAAATTGACATCCGCCCCGTAGTTTCCGCCGCCCCCACCCATTTTGGAATAAAATCCGCGATTCGATTTGCCGAAGTTACCGCCGAGCACGGTTTTCCATCCGGTGGGATGCCAAAGTGCGACGGTCGAGTGACCGGGTTCAACGCGTTCAATGGCGGGCACGCCGAAGGATTGAAGGATAAACCGGGTGAAAAAACCGCGGCGTCCGCAGATGCCGCCGTTGGCGAGGATGTTCTGCATGAAGTGTTTGTCGGGGAGATCGTTGACCAATCCGCCGCTGCCATAGGCGATTTCATGGTCCGTCACATTCACGAACACCAGGCTATTGTCATCGCTCGGAACACAATCCGGGCGCAGAGTGCGCATCATCTGGCGGCCCCAGACCAGCATCTCATCCGGATCACCGGAATCCACGACCCTTCTGAGGTTCCAGACGTTAAGATTTTTGAAGCACGCGTTGAGTTCGCCGGCATCATACCATTTTTCGAAGCTTAAATAGCGCTGCACAGGATCGATGAACAAGGAAGAGTCATTTTTCATCTCCGGGGTAACGTTAACGACATCGCCTGTAGCTCTGCCCCGCTTCAGTATCGGCACTGCGTGAGTCAGGCTGGTCGCCATGGCGAGTCGCTGGTAGACACCCTCTTTGGACTTCGGGCTGGCTTTCTGGATATTGCTATAGATTTTCATCGCCTGGCCGTATCTGCCATGCTCCGCACCGTCGTTGAGGACCATTTGCAACATGAGGTCTTTGTTGGAGAAAAGTTGGTCGAGCAGTTTCTGATTCTCCGGGCTTTGCTGGGCGAATTCGGCCAAGACGGCAGGTGTCGCATCTTTGAGAATCGTATACTGAGCCAGCTTCGCATCAAGCGCATCGCTGGAGAGGACGCCGGCGATACCCAGCGCATCCATGGCTTTCCAGGTATTGGCCAGAGCCTGATCATGTGCTTGTTTGGCGGTTGCAGCAGCCTTGATGGTTTCTGGCAATTGCACCTTGGCGTTTTCCACCTCCTGCTTGGCCGTCTGGATCGCGGCATTGAGTTTATCAATATCACCCTGCCGGCTTTTCAGGAAGCTCTCCGCGCTCTGGAGCATTTTCATTCTTTCCGGATCCTCTTCGCCTCTGGCCCTTGCACGCGCGAGATCTTCCTGGGCGTCTTCAAGGGTTTGGGGAGCGTATTTCAACTGATCCTCCAGATCGCGCAGTCTTCCCTCCGCGCCCTGCATTTTCTCGACTTCCTTAGCCTTGGCGACGGCCTCTTTTTCTGGCCCCTCCTCTGCTTGAATGGCCTGCAGCCATGCAGCGACTTTCGCTTCGTCGAGCTTGGGAATGGTCTGATCAAGTTCCGCCTGAAGAGTAGCCAGTAAAGAAGTGTATTTCGCTTCGAGCGCTTTACCGCTGTCGGTCAGCACCACAGGGGGCGAGAACCTGCTACTGTGTGCGCCAAGATTTGGAAATGGGAACTGGGCGTCCGCTTGTCCCGAGATCAGGATGATCCCGCTGAATATTGCTGCAAGGTAGGATGGGTGTTTCATGATATTGGATGAGATGGTTCGAGTGGTGGAGTTGTCAGAAGTTGGGAAATGATAGAGGGAATGCCGAAATGGCGGAGAGACCTGTCAAACGTAATGTTCGATGTTGTAGGTTCGTTCACGGCTTGGGTTTGCCGAGGGTTTTGAGGCGTTCGATGATCTCGGGGGCACGCTTGGCTTCCTCGCTGCGACGGTATGCGATACGGGCCGTGCCGTCGTCGTTCCATTGTTTGGAAAATTCCCGGGTAAGGCCTTTGTCGGTTAAATCCTCACTCTCGGGAAGATCCCAGTTGTCCGTCCGGAACTCAGGAAGGGGCATTTCCTGATGACCACCGACATAGAGGTTGCCCATGGGACTGTTTCCCCATGCATAGCGAACGTGAACGGGCTTGGGCACCAGCGGACTCCAGACATGGACGGTTTTGGTGGCGGTCCAGAAATCACCTGTGCCCGAGTGGCGCGCATAAGCCTTGTAATATTTCCCATCCTCACCGGCGAGGGCAAAGCCTACAATGATGGGTGACTGATCGTAGGGATGAATGCGCTTGTCATAAGTAAGGATCATTTCATCTCCTTCGATTTTCACGGATACAAGTTTCGCTTCGTCCCATAGCGCTTTTTTGTCGTAGAATTTGTTCAGTGCCCAACGAGCCGCGCGCTGGCCATGCTCGACTTTTCTGCTGGGGTGGAGTCCCGGCACCTGGACATCGTAGCTGGGGATGAACCCGTTGATGAGCGGATCTTTAAGATCCTCCACCCCGAGTCGCTGGGCCTCGCGTATGTAGGGAGGGCCCGGTGCTTGGAGTTCGAAGTCTTCCTCGGTCTGCGGTTTGCCACCGGCGCAGAAACCAATCACACCGTAAGCGATCGTCGGATCTTTAAAATCCTCACGCACCCCTTCGATTAGGGCTTTGGTCATCCAACGGTAGAATTTCGGACGGCAGTTTCCTGTCATCGCATTGTTATAGCCATGATGGAGCAGCACACCCTTAATGTTGTAGCCTTTAAACACACCGAACATGCCGTTATAGACGCTGGCGGGGTGGCTGGGGCTTTTGCCGGGAATATTCCAGGATCGCACATTTTCACCATTAACCGGTTTTTTTGGCCACTGTTCTTCGGGCAACTTCTTGTCTTTGGCTTGTTTCAGCTCTTTTTCATAAGTCTTCAGAGACTCTGTTTGGAGATCAAAGCTGGCGCGCTGAGTGTTGATATATTCGACAAGTGCCTTGCCGGAGGGGATTTCTTGATACTTCTGAATGGGCACCAAGGCCTCCATCGAAGCGCCACCGCGGGAGTTTTTGATCACACCAATGGGGATGCCTGTTGAAAGCTGAAGCTGCTTGCCGAACACAAAGCCGATGGCGGAAAATTCGAGGGCAGCCTCAGGAGTGGAAGCGACCCAGCCCTTGGTGTCGATTTTTTCGCGGTCGATGTCCTCCGCTAGATCCGGCTGCTCATTGGTGGTGATGGAAAACAACCGCAGGTTCGGCAGATTTGCCTGCGCGGATTCCGTGTCTCTGTTTGTCACCTGTTTCAATGGAAAGGCCATGTTGCTCTGGCCATACATGACCCAGACATCACCAACGACGATGTTGCCCATTTCGACTTTTTCGCTTCCGGCAGTCACCGTCAATGTCTGTGGCTCCGCACTGGCATCGCGGGCGGGAAACGTCACTTCCCACCGACCCTTCACAGCGGCGGCCTTGGCTTCGGCTTTGTCCTTGCCGAGCTGCACCGAGACTTTCTCACCGGGCTTCGCCCAACCCCAAATCACGATAGGCTTGCCGCGTTGCAACACCATGTCGCTATCAAAAATGGCATGAAGTTTCAATGGCTCAACTTGAGCGCAGACGACGGGCGCAAGAAGAGACATGGCGAGAATGGTAGACAGGAATTTCGGTTTTAACTTCATGATTGGAGATGTTTCGTCGGCGCGTGTTGGAACTACAGTCAGGTTGACGACAATCTCTCGAATGAAATTATAAATCGTACGAAGCAACTGTATTCGAAAAAGTGACAGTGGAGTGAGGGCATGCAGCCGCCATGGATTCAATCAAAAAGCTTGGGTGAGGACCGATCTTCGCTATGTTGTCTCTTCGATCGGTATAACCATCAAGGTTGAGAATCTCTCAGCGAAAACGGGGCTGGCTGTCCGAGCTTCAACGACGGCGGCGCAGCAGGAGCAGCAGGCCGAGACCCCCGAGCAGTGCGGCTTTTGGCTCGGGGATGACATAGGCACTATAATTCAAGACAAGCGCGTTGTTAGTTTCGTTCAGACCAATACTCCAATCACCTTGCCATGCTGGATCGGAAGTGAAGCCGTCTGTGTTGAGCGTCCAATACGCGGCGTTGAAGCTATTGATGCTGCCCGTGGTAGTGAGGATGTTCCATGTGCGGCTGGTTTCAGCAAAGTCTGGGACACCTCCTGCGAGATTACCGGAGGTGAGTGAGAGGATATCCAGAACGTAACTGCCGGCGGTGTTTCCGGTAAGATTCAGATCGCCGGTGATGGCAATTTGGTCGAAGTCAGTTCCCACCGTCGTTCCGATAAAGTTATTGGTCTCCCACTCGTAGGTGAAGGATGACCAATTCTGCGTGGTGGCGAGCGTCTGGATGCCAGGGCTGTTGCCGGGCGCGAGGGTTTGGGCGGTGGAATTCAGGGCAAGATCGACGCTGACCGTACCCGAGCCGCTCAGCGTGCTGCCGGCACTGAGCGTGAGGGGCGCGGTAAGTGCGGTCGAGGAGTTGTATTTGAAATGCGCGCCCGACGCGACGGTGATGCCGGAAGAGGCATTGATCGAGCCGGTGCCCGTGATGGCCAGCATGCCGGCACTGATCGTGGTGCTGCCGGTGTAGGTGTTCGTGCCGGTGAGTGTGAGAGTGCCTACACCGCTTTTGACGAGTGCGCCGTTCGTTGCGGCACCAGTCGCACCGACCAAAGAGAGATTGTTGGATGTTTCAATCGTTGCTGTTTTGCCAGCATTGATGGTGAACTCACGGTTGCTGGTAGCATCAGCTCCGGTGTATGCCAGCGCGCCACCATCGAAGACGATGTTGTATGCGAGGCTGCTTGCTTGACCAAGGTTGCCCGCAACTCCGCCGTTGCCGATGGTGCCTACGCTTAGGGTGCCACCAGAGATGAAGGTTCTGCCTGTATAGGTGTTGGCACCGGAAAGTACGATCGTGCCGCTGCTGGTGCCGCTGCCAATGGTCAACGTGGGAAATTGACCGGCGGTGTCGGAAATCACACCGGTAACGGCAAGCGTGCCACCGCCAATGATATCAAGCATGCCGCCACCTGCGCCGAGAGTGACCGTGCGTGAGTTGAGACCACCGTTGTTGAGAGCGATGTCTGTGCTACTGGTGTCGGCCAGCAGGGTGCCATTGTTCAGGGTAATCGCTTGAACGCCCGTATTCGAGCCGATTTGCAGGTTGTTGCTGAACTGGACCGTGCCGCCGAAGATGTTGATACCGACGTTGGATGCATTGTTGCCAGCGAGAACGGTCTTGCCGGTTCCAAATTGGGTGATGGTGCCGTTGGTCGCTCCCAAGGTCAGGGTTCCGGCCCCGTAGTTGTGAAGGAGGAACCCAGTATCGATACGTCCCGTTCCCGATTCGGCTGCGATGCTGTAGTTGTCCGCACCTGCGAACAGCAACGAACCCAGCGTGAGGTTGAAGTTGCTGTTCAACTTCATCGACTGGCCTGTGCCCGAGGTAGTGATCTTGAAGGTATTGCTGGTGGCACCGCGGTTTGCGCCGAGAGTGACATCGCCAACGCTGCTGTAGTTGATGTTTGCCGAAGTGGCACCGCCAGTGAAGGAGGTGTATCCCGTGTAGGCGATGACATTGTTCGAACCGTCCTTTGCCGCCCAGTCCGCACCGCCGACGGTGACACGGGCGGTTCCAGCTGTGCTCGACAGAATACCGTTTGTGACGGCGCTGGTGCTGACATTGGCAATCCCGGCTGCTGAGAAATCCAGTGCTCCGCTGGTGTAGGTGATCACTCCCATCAACAGTTTGGAGGTAGCACCTACGCCGGTTCGCTTGATGAAGGTCGTGCCGTTGGTGATGGTCGTGCTGAGCACGGTTTCCTGATGGGTGCCTCCGGCAAGTTCCAGCGTGCCACCGTTGAGCCTAAGAAATCCAACGGTTGATACATCGCCCAGCTTGGAATTATCGTTGGTAGTGTAATCCAGCTTGAGCGTGCCAGCGTTGAGGGTGGTGTCAGCCATGATATTGTTTGCGCCAGCCATGGTCCAGGTGCCGCTGCCATTTTTGATCAATTGGATGTAGCCATAATTGGGATTAACGCCAGTACCAGTGTCGCGAATCGCTCCGCTGATGGTGCCGCCGTTGGTGCCTCCAAACGTCAAATAGCGGTTGTTGGAGTTACTAGCACCCGTATTGAATGTTGCGGCCGTGAAGTTCAGGGCACCCGTGCCGTTGTTCACGACA
This sequence comes from Luteolibacter sp., assembly GCA_044233125.1. Lineage (GTDB taxonomy): Bacteria > Verrucomicrobiota > Verrucomicrobiia > Verrucomicrobiales > Akkermansiaceae > Luteolibacter. The sequence goes on from JBIIKO010000005.1 coordinate 278,363, forward strand.
TTGACGCTGTTACTCGCTCCTGTTCCTGCTGAAGTGAAATCAATCGACCTATCCGTATTGTCACCAGTTCCCGTGTAGACGAGGGATGCTGCCGAACCCATGGCGATGGATGTGCCACTGGTCCCCTTACCGATGGAGCTGTCCGCGCCGTAATTGGCCATTTTGCTTACGACCAAATTGCCGGCTGAGATGGTGGTCTGGCCGGTGTAGGTGCTGGCGCTGTTATCAAGCACCCACGTGCCTGTCCCAGATTTGGTCATCGCAACCGTGCCGCCACCTGTACCGTTGCCTATGCTGCCAGAGAAGACGTTTGTGGGGCCTGCTGCAGCACTGAGAGTGAGAGTCTTAGCGGCCGCACCGGTGGCAACGAGGTTGCTGCCGATGGTGATGCCATGGGTAGTGTTGTTGTTGCTGACCGTGGCACCCACATTGCTAAGTTCAATCGCACGTTGGTTGAAGATCAGTCCGGCAGTGACTCCGGTGCTATTCAGACTGAAGGTGCTGCCAGCTGTCGTAGTGAAAACAATATTGTTACCCGCCGCGTCGCCAAGGCTGCTCACGCGAACGTCCGCAAGGTCCAGTGACATCGCGCCGGTGAAGGTGTTGCCGGTTGAGGTGAAATTGTAGATGGAGGTGGTGCCGCTTCCACCAGGGTTCGCGAAGCCTAATGATCCGGAGCCGGTCAGTGTGCCCGAAGTACTAAAATTGTTGTTCCTATTGACCACGATCGAACTTCCCGTGCCGGTGACCGTGATGTTGCGCGCCGTATTGAGATTGGCACCGTTAGTCCACAGCCTGCCGCCGTTGAGGGTGACGCTACCACTGGCGTTGCCAAGGAAGGCATCGGATGTGACAGAGAGGATACCCGCATTGATCGTCGTGCCGCCGGAGTAGGTGTTGGTTCCGGTGAGAGTCAGCGTGCCCGCGCCGGACTTGGCCAGAGCCAGAGTCCCGCCGCCTGCACCGTCCTGAATCACGCCGCCGAAGGTGCTGCCCGACCCACTGTCGATGGTGAGCGTGGCATTGGCCGCATCGCTGTTGGTGATGATGGGTGTTCCGAGCGTAGCATTGCTGTTCAGGGCACCAATCGTGAGGTTATTGCCGAGGAGCTGGAGGCTGCCGGTCGCTCCAGCGCCAAAGGTGACGGTGTTGCTGGAAGTCAGGCCGGTGGCTGCGCCAAGCTGCGCGACGGCGCCGTTGTTGAGCGTCACGGCGCTGGCAGCCATGGTGCCGGAGAAACGGGTGATGCCGCCATTGAGGACGGTCGCTCCGGTATAGGCGTTCGAGCCGCTGAGAATGGTGGTGCCAGGCCCGTCTATGGTCAGCCTACTAGCCGAGTTATTGGCGATGGGAGCACTGATGGTGACTGTGTTGGTATTCGCATTATAGAGGTTGATGGTTCCCCCTGCCGAGGCCGCTCCGAGCCCGCCGGCGCCGCTGCCAGTGATTTCGTAGGCATTAGAACCATCAAATACTATGCCGGCACCGAGCGTGAGCAGATTCGTGCCCAGGGCTAGGTTGGCACCGGAGGCCAGTCCTGTGGTATTCACCGTGAGGTTACTGGCAGCAAGCGCGCCAGAGAGTGCCTGCACCAAGCTACCAGGTGTGGTCGTGGAACTCGTACTGTAAACGTTGCCGATGAAATACGAACCCGTAGCGCTACCTGTGCTGACTGGGAGACCGGCAGTGCCGGAATCGGTGAGGCGAACGATATGAGTGCCGCTTTTGGTGGCAAAGCCGGTGCCACCTGTATCGGTAACCGTGTAAGCTCCTCCGATGATACCGCCCGTCAAGGTTGGATTCCAAACTACGTAGTTGTTGCCGACGGTATCTCCCACCGTCGTCCCGGCGGTATAATTGAAATTCACCGAGGAACCGGCCCCAGTCGAGAGTGTGGAGCTAGTGATGGTGAGTGTGGTGTTGCCACTGGAACCGGGAGTGATCCGGATGGTCGAACCGGTGGAGGCTGTGGTCGCCAAACTGGCGATTGTCTGGGTGCTGCTACCCGAGGCGGGGGCGAGTATCGCGAGAGTGCCACCGCCCATGGTCAGTCCACTGGTGCTGGACAAGGTTCCGGCGGTCGTTCCATCGCCGATCTGCAGCGTTCCAGCTCCGTTCTTGGTGAGAGCGGCGCTGCCGGTGATGTTTGCCGTGATCGTTAGGACATCGCTGCCTGTGTTGACGGCTATCGTGCGGCCATTGGAGCCGAAGGCGACTGTGCCTGCAATGGAAGTGGTGCCGGTTGCAGTGATGCCGGCACCAGCGGCACCGGAAAATGTGGTGGTGCCATTGATGCTGGCCGTTCCGCCAAGGGTCATGCTGGTCACAGCGCTGCCGCTGAGCGTAAGATTACCAGCACCGGTGATGACCGACCCGCTGTTTATGGTCAACGCGCCCGATATGGTCTCGGTCTTTCCGTTCAGATCGAAGAGGCCATCGCTATTGATGGTAATAGGACGGTTGCCTATCTGTTCATTCCCACCTGTGTCTGCAAATTTAAGAATGGCGGAGCCGGAGGAGCCAACGCCATCGCCAACCGTGATGGTACCATCGCCACCTGGGACGAACGCCGTGTTGGCAGACCTATTCATCAGCACCATACCTTCATTGATGTTGAGAGAGATGCTGTTCTGGCCGGCGGCGCCCATTGTGCTACCACTGAACTGCAGGGCTCCGGCACCTGTTTTGGTGATGGTCCTGCCGACGTTGTTCCCTCCATTGTTCACGAACCCTGTGATGTCAAAATCCACAGCGGCATCGCCATCAGCAATGTTGAATACATTGGTGCCGGCATCATTGATACTGAGTTTTTCGATCTGGAAGGTTGAGCTGCCGGGACCCGTGCTGTTGTAGCTGACGCTGCCATTGTTGGTCAGCACCAAGGTGGCCCCCGTCATCGTGCCGCCGTTATTGGAGATGAACGTACCGGAGGTAAGGGCACCAGAGGTGCCGGTGATACTGCCGCCTTTGGCGATGGTGAGGGTCCCGACCGTGTCGGTGAATGTCTGCATGTTCACCGTGCCGCCGTCATTGATGTTGAGAGCGCCGCCGGCAATCGCGTCGGAGATGCCCCAGCGGAGTTGACCGCCATTGACGGTGGTAGCGCCGCTGTAGCTGTTGGCGATACCAAGGGTGAGAATACCGGCTCCTTCCTTAGTGATGTTTCCGCTGCCATTGATGAGACCGCTGAGCGTGAGGTTGGTGGCACCTTCTTGAATATTGAAAGCGCCCGTGCCGCTGGTGGCCGCGGTGAAGGTCTTGGTAGTGCTGGCAGTCGTACCCGTGTAGAGGAGCGTGCCGGTGTTGCCGACGGAGCCGAGCACCACGGCGTTGGCACTGTTTCCGAGCACGCCAGCGCTGCTGGCGTTGTTGATGGTGCCGATGGAAACCGCGCCTTGGCTGATGGTGAGGGCGCCTGCAAACGTATTGCTCTGATCAAGCGTCAGCGTATTGTTACCAAGTTTGGTTAAGCCGAGTGTGGAGCCGAGGTTGGTGGTGGTGAATGCCGTCCACTGGGTGAGGTTGGCGTTGGTGGTGTCGATGCCCAGTGCCCCGCTGGTTTTAGTGGCATTGGTAAGCAGAGTATCCACCTGCCCCGTGGTCCAGCCGCTGCCACCAACTTGCACGCCCAACGTGCCGCCGTTGATAACGACTTTGGCCGCGCTGTTATAACCCGGCAATGCCGCCGCCTTCGTCATGTTCAAAATACCGGCCGTAACTGTTGTTGTGCCAGTGTAGGTATTATCTCCGGAGAAAAGCCAGGTGCCGCTTCCCGCCTTGCTGATGGAGACCGTGCCACTGCCGTTTCCGATGATACCGCCAAAGGTGCTGAGGCCGGTGCCGGTGCCGCCCAGTGTCAGAGTGCGGGCACCCGTGGCCCCCACCAATAGATCCGTATTGATAGTAAAGGCCTGCGAGCTGTTGTTGTTGACCGTGTAGGCGGCGGCGCTGCCGGAGACGATCTCAATCCGGCGGCTATTCAGCGTGACCGGAGCAATGGCTCCACTCCCCAAGGCGAAGGTGTGGGCGTTCGATCCCGCCGATCCCACGAACCGAATGTTGCCCGCGCCGAGTGAGGCCGAATCCGCCAAGCTATTGATATTGAGAGTGGCAGCATGGGTTGCAGCGGTAAAAGAAATCGTTCCGGTGAAGGTATTGGCGGTGCTGTTGAGGTTCTGCGTGTGGCTACCGCCGCCAAGTTGTCCGATGCTGATGGAACCAACGCCCGTGACGTCACCGTTGACGGTGGCACTGCTCGCGTTGGTGGCTAGGGTGAGATTAGCGCCGGAATTCAAGGTGATTCCGCCATTGGTCGTCGTGCCGCCCTCCATACCCAGGCTGGCCGCACCATTGACGGTGATGAGGTTGTTGTTGAGGGTCTGGGTGGTGATTCTGCCGTTGTTATCTCCCAGCGTGCCTCCATTGAGGGTGATTCCCCCTGTAATGGCGTTGCTGGCATTCATCAAGCGAAGAGTGCCAGCATTGAGCTCGAGGCCGCCGGAAACGGTGACCGCACCCGAGAGGGTAGCGAGGCTGGAGCCGCTTTTGATCAGCTTACTGCCGCCGCCGGCTTGCAACTCGGTGAAGCCTCCGCTGAAGTTGTAGGCGCTACTGCCGCTGCCCGCCAAGGTGAGCGTCGAAGCCGAGCTGGCCGTGCCGAGCTGGATGGCGTTGCTCACGTTCCAAGTTATGTTGCGACTGTTTCCGGAAATATCCACAGAGTCCAGATTGATCGTCCCGCTGGCGCCCGAAAAATTGAGGGCATCTCCCGCCAGGTTCATCGTTAGATCTTGGTTCGCTGGAGTCGGAGCCTGGCCACTGAGAGTAAGGGTGCCCAGTTGGAAGGCGTTTCCACCATTATTGAGGTTGGATCCTAGGGTAACCGTAGTGGTGTTTGGGACGGCGGTAGCCGTGTTCGTAAAGAACTGGATCGTATTGAGGTTGCTGCTTAGCGGAGTACCGTCAGTCCAAGTGGCTTGCGTGTTGGAGCCGCCTGTGAACCAATCGAGAGTGGTGGAAGTATTGGTGACATTGGAATTTCCCCAAATGTAGGTGGTTTGCGCGAACGTGAAAGAATTCGCGAGCAACATACTCACAGCGAGTGCAAGTGGATAGCGGAGATGCCAGTTGGTTTTCATGGGCTGGATTTTGATCGAGCACTCGGGGACACTCGTTTGGTCTATTTGTTTGATTTAAAACGTATTTTTTAAAAAATATCATGTGCCTCCCTCGCTCCTAGAAAAAAATGTGGGAGAAAGTGTTACTGAAAAAGGGATAGCTAGTCATGAATCATCAAGGAGGCGGTCATTTTATCAAAATGACCCTACCGAAAATATCCCAATCTCTTCTTCCGCTCTTCCTCAGGGCTTAGAGTTTAAGCTTCAACGGCGGCGGCGCAGCAGGAGCAGCAGGCCGAGACCCCCGAGCAGTGCGGCTTTTGGTTCAGGGATGGCCATGAGCGCGATGTCGTTACCACCGGTGAAGCTGTTGGTCGTGGAATTGGCCGTGTAGCTGATTTTCCAGTCAAAGCCGTCGTATTCTATCACCGTCGCTCCTTGTGCAAAGCCGCTGTAGGTGCCGGTGATCGCGTCCACTCCGTCGTTGAGAAGGATGAAGATCAGGTCGTTGGCCGCATAGGTGCCGGCGGTGAACAACGCGGTCAGGCTGCCTCCGGTGATATCAACCGAGCCTGTCACGTTGATTTGATCGTGCTCGGTGCCGGCGGTGAGGCCGGTGATTTCCGCGGTGTAGAGTCCGGCTTGGGTGTAATCACCCGATACGTTGAGGATGCCGGGGCTGTTGCCTGGATTGATGAAGCCTCCCGATGACACGGTCAGATCTCCAACCGTTCCGGAACCTCCGATCGTCGCGCCAGAGGCGACGGATGTCAGGCTGCTCGACGAGATGTTACCGTTTACAACCAG